>NZ_KB904651.1 GCF_000380165.1 Wenjunlia vitaminophila DSM 41686 | reverse complement strand
AACGGCACCATCACCTGGCGCACCCGCACCACCCTGTGGGGCACCACCACATGGCCCCGCAACGCCACCGCCCACACACCCCTCCGCTTCCCCGGCCAATACCACGACCCCGAAACCGGCCTCCACTACAACCACCACCGCTACTACAACCCCACCACCGCCCACTACCTCACCCCCGACCCCCTCGGACTCACCCCCGCACCCAACCCCACCACCTACCCCCACAACCCCCACACCCGGACCGACCACCTCGGACTCGCACCAGACTGCGGGGATGACCTTTATCGGAGCGATACCCGAGAACCGAGTGAGATATTTGAAGTAGGGTTTGAACCGAGGGGTGCGAATATGGACTTGTGGGAGCATGTATCCGGCTGGTCTAAGGACTCCGGGTTTATCTCGACGACTACTTCTCAGGTTTACGCGACTAGTCGCAGTGGAAATACATACATCATACGAGGAGTTGAAGGGATTGATGTAAATCGCGAATTTCCGGGAAATCCATTTTCTCACGAGCGTGAAGTTGCGATACCCGGGCGAGTTGATGCCAAAAAGATCGTCGGATGTTGGCTTCCTGATGGAACGTGGGTGCCGAACCCGAACTATAAGGAAGGTTAGCTGTGACCGAAGTTATTACCCTCGATGCCGTTGACGGCTCTGGTGTTCGCCTGCCCGTCAAGCTGGAAGTGCCTACTGGGCCTCCGTGTGTCATCTATTTGGTTAGGGACGGTTACGAACGTAGGGAGGTTCGCGCGGAAGATCTTTTTGAAGCTATGATCGGCGTCAGGAAGATCCTCGAAGAGGAGGGTCTCTTGTTGTGTGCCCAAGGTGCCATGCCGGATGTATTCCCATCGGGTATGGCGCGTCAGATGGGGGATGGGAGATTTGCTTATCGCTTGAGGCATGGAGAATCTGGCAATTCAGGCGACGAAATGGTGGATATATTTGCTCCAGCCGCCATGGGTGAAGTCGTAACTATTTCCGAGCAGCGGGACGCTGTGTTGAGATTTTATAAATCAATTAGGTTTAAGCCAAGGTCTCTTTAGGTCGCGACGGTGTTATGTGATAGGTGCGGCTGGTGCCTCCAGGTTATGGGCTAGTTGCGTCTCTCCCTGCGCTGAGGCCCGGAGCTGGTCCCCGCTGATCCTGCGGCGCTGACCGGGAGGACTGCCGGACGCACCCGCATGCCCAGAAACTTTTTATCGAGCTATGTTCAAGAAAGAATATCAGCAGCTGGGGCCAAACGGGGAAATCACCCCGAGAGGGGAGAACTTTGTAACTCAGTACCTCGGCTATGCAGAAAGGTTACGGGACAAGGCTTTGGCCATGGCCGGGCGCAAGGGACAAGCGTACATCCAGATGGTGGAATATCAGATGCAGCACGGCACCCTGGATGCGCTGATCCGTGCGGGTCGTGGCTCGGGCGGAAACCTTGCCGAGATCCGGAGTCAGTTCCCTGGAATCCCGCTCAATTTCGCTGATGAAATCGGGGAAAGCGTCGAGTATGTTCATGTGAAACTAGAACGGGGAGGGCTGAACTTTGACCTCCGGGCTGGCTCTGCTGATGTTTTTAATTCAAACATGATTAGTCATAGACTTTTGCATGTAGTGATTGTGTCTTACTATGACGAGTGGCGCGCAGATTTGCCCCCCGCGGGCCGAGCTGCGATCGGCAAAGTGGACGTACTTCTAGAGGGAGGTCCCGTCGATGAAGCGACAGTAAGCCGGGTTACCGCCAGCGAACCAGAGATCCGTGAGGTAGTGGTCAGCTGGCTGCGTGAATTTATTTCCACTGGGGACTGGATTAGATTTGGTCGGTTCGTCAACCTGGCGGCATATATTCGCCCGAATGGGCTCGGAGAACTTATCCGGGAGGTACTCGACTCCGACCTGGGCCCGGTCAACCGTGAGGATTTGGTGGAGATCCTCGGCGAGATCCAGGATTCTTGTGCTGTATCAGTACTAGTCAGAGTTTTCGACCATTCATGGCCTGGGGAGATGTCCTTCCCCTCGCTGAGTCGGAAGTGTATTGAAGCGCTAGGGGCCATTGGTACCGAGGAGTCATTTGCGGCTGCGCGAAGGATTGCAGTCAATGATTCCTACCCGAGTCCCCTGCGCTGGTATGCGGCTATTGAGTTGGGCATCGAGGATAAACTCGGATTCGACGAAAACGAGATGCTGCACGAAGCCTGACTCTAAGATCATCTGTGAGACAGCGGAATCGGCCGATCATGATTGCGAGCACCGGCTGAGACAACGTGTGGTCCACGTTATCAGAGCTACAGGATAGGAGGCCCCACACCAGGACCGGCCCAGATATTTCAATTATCCATGACTTTGCAAGTCCGGGATGGGAAGATCGAGGTGTGCGTTTTCCCGATTTCCGTACCTGGTTGCGTCAAGCGATTGAAGACCTCATCGAGCATGGTGGCTGAGTTGAAGGATTCTCTGAACCTCATTCCGTGGTAACTCGGCCGCTTTCTCGCAGCGGCGCAAGGCCAAGTTGTGTCCCAATGTCGAGCGCTGTCGCCGCGTACCAGCGCAGAAAACTTGATAGGAGTCGTCGGCAGCAACCCTTCGCAAAGCTGCTGCTAATGCAATGGTTCAGAACGAGATGCTTCACGGGTCGTAATTCCAACCCGTGAAAGGAGCCCTCTGTAGATGACATCGGTGTGATGGATAAGGCGAGCATGTTCAAAATTGCCGAAGAATGCGCTGTTGAAGCATCGGGGCTGATGGTGAGATATCTTCCAAGGTTCTGGTTGAACGGGATTACTGTCTCCCCGCACAGGGATGGCAAGGGCCGTGAGCGGCTACTCTCGAGAACCTTCGGAAGTGTCGACTGGCTCTGGTCTGGCGATGACGAAGTTCGTTTCCTAAGCGCGACGGGCCAGCTAGAGAGCTTTGTTCTCACGGCTCCAGAAGTGGCCACCGGTACTTCTTGTGACCCTCACCCTTTGTTGCTTGCTCCCTGCCGTGCCAGCGGACTGAAAGCGCATTGCGCAGATAACTTCGGGTTCGAACCGATGGATGCCCGATGGGTGAGCGATGATGGCAAGCACCTCGTCTGTGTGCGTCAGGACCACCTGTCGCGAATGAGTAGTTACCGGCGCCTACGAGTGGCACGGGATGTGGATTTTATTTTCGGGGACGGAGAGCTTTGTGCATGGGCTCTCCACAATCCGGCTCGATACCTTGTTCATCGACAGGAAATGCCAGAGGATGAACCCTCGCCCCCGGGACTGCACAGAGCGTTGCGTAACTATCTATCCCTTTTTGTGGAGCCAAACATTGACGCAATGCAAGAGGGCGACCCAAAGATTCTTCATGACCTGGAAAGGCTCCAGTGTCAGCTCAGGGATGTGCCACAGGACCCCCGCAGAGATGTGCTCATTTCGCGAGTCAACTCCTTCTGTGATGAATGGTATGGGTGGCCTGGGTGGCGCCGAGGAGGGAAGTAGTTTGGTTCACTTCGCCGACCTCTCGCCCTACGTATTTCTCTCGAATACCGTTCCTGTCGGGATCGTGGCCTTAAATGTCGGCTGGCTGAGTAGTCATCGAGATTTCGCAAGAGGGGTTGTCCCGGAGGGTTTCCTCGATGCTCTCGCCGATCTCTGTCTGTGGAACCGGCGAGCGGTCACGCGGGGATGGCATACATGCAATTTCGAGCACTCCGAAGAACGATCAAAATCCCCGGCACTGTGTACGAGTGATGGAAACCGCCACCGCCTGGGTGGCGCAGAAGTTCGAGTGATCTGTCGTGATGGTCGTTGGCTGGTCGCACCAGATATGGTGCTTCACTACATTGTGGAGCATGGATACCTGCCGCCTGAGGATTTTGTCGAAGGGGTGCTAGCCCGTCGCTCGGCGCCGGAGTACTACGGCGAATGAAGCTGTTCGGCACAGACGTCACACCGTGTCGGTCCTTGCCCTGGAAGTCGGTATCTGGCGCAACTGGATAATTGGCCCGAGGCCGGTCTCTTGTCGCCTTCGACCACCACGAACGTCAGACCCAGTCATCTGACCGTTGATGAAGGCCACTGTTCATCTGCCGCCCTCTTGAGCCATTGAGGTGCCTGGGCGCGGGGCCTACCGGATCTGCGGCAGGGTGCTCTGGATCGGGGCCGGGCCTGGTTCCGATCCAGCAGGCGTCCCTCCCGACGCCCCCCGCCCGTCAGACGGGGGAACTGTCGGACCGCGCCGTTATGGTGCGGGCATGGCGAACTTTGTGCTGGTTGCGGGGGCGTGGCTCGGGGCGTGGGCCTGGGACGAGGTGGTGCCGGAGCTGCGCGCGGCCGGCCACGGGGCCCATCCGGTGACGCTGTCCGGGCTCGCGGAGAAGAAGGGGGTGCCGGCGGGGCAGCAGACCCACGTGCAGGACGTCGTCGGCGAGGTCGAGCGCCTCGACCTGCGGGACGTGGTGCTGGTGGGGCACAGCTACTCCGGCATCCCGGTCGGTCAGGCCGCCGAGCGGATCGGTGACCGGCTGGCGCGTGTGGTCTTCGTTGACTCCAACGTCCCGACCGACGGGGAGTCGTTCGTCTCAAGCTGGCCAGGTGGCCGGGACGTGGAGGCGTCGGTGGCCGACGCCGGGGGGTTCTGGGTGCCCCTGACCGCGGCCGACTGCGCGGGACAGGGGCTCACCGACGAGCAGGTGGCGCGGCTCGTGGGCGGCTCGACGCCACACCCGGGGGCGTCGCTGACCGAACCCGCGGTGCTGGCGCGCCCGCTGGGCGAGCTCCCCGCGACGTACATCAAGTGCCTGCTTGACGGGGCCGAGCCGAACCCGGACGTGGTCAAGCTGCTGACCAGCGAGCACTGGCGGCTGGTCGAGATGGACACCGGGCACTGGCCGATGTTCTCCCAGCCGCGGGAGCTGGCACGGACCCTGCTGGACGCCGCCGGGGAGTGAACGCCGGGGCGCCTGTCAACGGGGGGCGGCCCCGCGCGTCCCTGTCCGGGCACCGTGCCCATGGGGTGAACGGGCGCGGGAGCGAGCTGGCCGGTGGGGCGCTCCTCCGGGTGCCCCACCCCGGAGCGGGGACAGCGGGGGCGCCGGACCCGGGATCGCCGGGCCGGCGCCATGCCCGGCGGGGGCCCCGACGCTCCGGAGCCCAGGCGCTCGGTGGTGGCTGTGCCCCGGCGGATGGCCCAGAAGGGCAGATGGCCCGGAAGGGCAGGTGGCCCGGAAGGGCAGGTGGCTCAGAAGCACGCGTGGCCCAGAAGCCCGGGTGGCCCGGGCACGCGGGGGGGTGGGCGTGGGCCACTCGAGGGTTCGACCTGTCCCAGGGTTCGGCGGGCTCCGGAGGGGGTAAAACCACCTTTCGGGCCCCGATTGGCCGCCGCCATGTCCCGTATGGCACACTAGCCAAGTTGCTCGGTTGAGTGCCGATGCTGCGCGCCTCTCGCCGGGAGGACCGGAAGCGAGTCCCACAGTACTCGTCGCCCCTTGTGCGGGCGGAAGTACGGGAATCTTCCGGGAAGCGTCAGCGGGGTGCTGGCCAGGCACCCGGTGGGTGTCCGCCCCCGGTCCGCGGTCACGGCCGCGTCGTTGCTCTTCCCACTGCGGGATCTTCCTGCCCGCGGTGAACTACGGGAAGAAGCGCGACACGCCCGACCGCGTGGGTCGGAGAGCGGGTAGTCGCCCACCTGGGTTCCAGAGCGTTTTCGAAGAGACAGGACTACGAAGCAGCCATGGCGGGACAGAAGATCCGCATCCGGCTCAAGGCCTATGACCACGAGGTCATCGACTCCTCGGCGAAGAAGATCGTCGAGACGGTGACCCGGACTGGTGCGCAGGTCGCGGGCCCGGTGCCGCTGCCCACTGAGAAGAACGTGTACTGCGTCATCAAGTCGCCGCACAAGTACAAGGACTCGCGCGAGCACTTCGAGATGCGCACGCACAAGCGCCTCATCGACATCCTCGACCCCACGCCGAAGACCGTCGACTCGCTGATGCGACTCGACCTGCCGGCCGGTGTCGACATCGAGATCAAGCTCTGAGGGACGCACCGGAAATGGCTAAGCAGATTAAGGGCGTCCTGGGCGAGAAGCTCGGCATGACCCAGGTCTGGGACGAGAACAACCGGGTGGTCCCGGTGACCGTCGTCAAGGCCGGGCCGTGCGTCGTGACCCAGGTGCGCACCGCTGACCGGGACGGCTACGAGTCCGTCCAGATCGCCTTCGGCGAGATCGACCCGCGCAAGGTGAACAAGCCACTCAAGGGCCACTTCGCGAAGTCCGGGGTGACCCCGCGCCGCCACCTGGTGGAGCTGCGGACCTCGGACGCGGCGGAGTACACCCTGGGCCAGGAGATCACCGCCGAGGTGTTCGAGTCCGGCACCAAGGTGGACGTGACCGGCACCAGCAAGGGCAAGGGCTTCGCGGGCGTCATGAAGCGCCACAACTTCCGTGGCCTCGGCGCCGCGCACGGTACCCAGCGCAAGCACCGTTCGCCGGGCTCCATCGGCGGTTGCGCCACCCCGGGCCGCGTGTTCAAGGGCACCAGGATGGCCGGCCGCATGGGCAACGCGCGGGTCACCACCCAGAACCTGACCGTCCACGCCGTTGACGCGGAGAAGGGGCTGCTCCTGATCAAGGGCGCCGTCCCGGGTCCGAACGGCGGCCTCGTCCTGGTCCGCACCGCGGCCAAGGGGGCTTGAGGTAATGAGCACCATTGACATCCTTTCGCCGGCCGGCGAGAAGACCGGTAGCGTCGAACTCCCCGCGGAGATCTTCGACGCCCAGGTCAGCGTCCCGCTGATCCACCAGGTCGTCGTCGCCCAGTTGGCCGCCGCCCGCCAGGGCACCCACAAGACCAAGACCCGTGGCGAGGTCCGCGGCGGTGGCAAGAAGCCGTACCGCCAGAAGGGCACCGGCCGCGCCCGCCAGGGCTCGACCAGGGCCCCGCAGTTCGCCGGCGGTGGCGTGGTGCACGGCCCGGTGCCGCGGGACTACTCGCAGCGCACCCCGAAGAAGATGAAGGCCGCCGCGCTGCGCGGGGCCCTGTCCGACCGGGCCCGGCACGACCGCGTGCACGTGGTCACCGGCGTGGTTGACGGCGACAACCCGTCCACCAGGTCCGCCCGGACCCTCTTCGGCAAGCTGAGCGAGCGCAAGAACCTGCTGCTCGTGGCCGAGCGTTCCGACGAGGCCGCATGGCTCTCGGCGCGCAACCTGCCCCAGGTCCACATCCTGGAGCCGGGCCAGTTGAACACGTACGACGTGCTCGTCTCCGACGACGTGGTCTTCACCAAGGCCGCCTTCGAGCGGTTCGTCGCAGGTCCCGCCAGCGGCAGGTCGGCAACCGCCGTCGCCCGGGAGAGCGAGCTCGAGGGGAGCGACGCCTGATGAGCGAGGCGACGATCACGGCGACCGCCGGCGGCGGCGTCACCAGCAAGACGTTCCAGGACCCCCGGGACATCCTGCTCAAGCCGGTGATCTCCGAGAAGAGCTACGCGCTGCTCGACGAGAACAAGTACACGTTCCTCGTTGACCCGCGGGCGAACAAGACCCAGATCCGGCAGGCCGTCGAGGCGGTCTTCTCCGTGAAGGTCCTGGGCGTCAACACCATCAACCGGCAGGGCAAGCGCAAGCGCACCCGCACCGGCTTCGGCAGGCGCAAGAACACCAAGCGGGCCATCGTGACGCTGGCCGAGGGCGAGCGCATCGACATCTTCGGCGGCCCGGTCTCCTGACGGAGTCCGAGTCGTCCGGAATCGGACGGGACTGAGAAATGGGTATCCGCAAGTACAAGCCGACGACCCCGGGCCGTCGTGGCGCCAGCGTCGCCGACTTCGTCGAGATCACGCGGTCCACGCCGGAGAAGTCGCTGGTCCGCCCGCTGCACAGCAAGGGCGGTCGGAACAACGCGGGCCGCGTCACCGTGCGCCACCAGGGCGGCGGTCACAAGCGCGCCTACCGCGTCATCGACTTCCGGCGGCACGACAAGGACGGCGTTCCGGCGAAGGTCGCTCACATCGAGTACGACCCGAACCGCACCGCGCGGATCGCGCTGCTGCACTACGCGGACGGCGAGAAGCGCTACATCCTGGCCCCGGCCAGGCTCGGCCAGGGTGACAGGGTCGAGAACGGCCCCGGCGCCGACATCAAGCCGGGCAACAACCTCCCACTGCGGAACATCCCGGTGGGTACCGTGATCCACGCCATCGAGCTGCGTCCCGGTGGCGGCGCGAAGATCGCCCGTTCCGCGGGCTCGTCGGTCCAGCTCCTCGCCAAGGAGGGCACCTACGCGCACCTGCGCATGCCGTCCGGTGAGGTCCGCCTGGTCGACATCCGCTGCCGCGCCACCGTGGGCGAGGTCGGCAACGCCGAGCAGTCGAACATCAACTGGGGCAAGGCCGGCCGGATGCGCTGGAAGGGCGTTCGCCCGTCCGTCCGTGGCGTCGCGATGAACCCCGTTGACCACCCGCACGGTGGTGGTGAGGGCAAGACCTCCGGTGGTCGCCACCCGGTCTCGCCGTGGGGCAAGAAGGAGGGCCGTACGCGGTCGCCGAAGAAGGCGAGCAACAAGTACATCGTCCGCCGCCGCAAGACGAACAAGAAGCGCTAGGAGCAGTCTCGATGCCGCGCAGCCTGAAGAAGGGGCCCTTCGTCGACGACCACCTGATCAAGAAGGTGGACGTCCAGAACGAAGCCGGCACCAAGAACGTCATCAAGACCTGGTCCCGCCGCTCGATGATCGTCCCGGACATGCTGGGCCACACCATCGCGGTGCACGATGGTCGCAAGCACGTCCCGGTGTTCATCACCGAGTCGATGGTCGGCCACAAGCTCGGCGAGTTCGCGCCGACCCGCACCTTCCGTGGCCACGAGAAGGACGACCGCAAGTCGCGTCGCCGCTGAGCGGGCCCCGGAGGGAAGACGACTGAGATGAGCAAGGGGACAGCGATGGAAGCCAGGGCCCAGGCGCGGTACATCCGCGTCACGCCCATGAAGGCCCGCCGTGTGGTGGACCTCATCCGTGGCCTGCCGGCCACGGAGGCGCAGGCGGTCCTGCGATTCGCCCCGCAGGCCGCGAGCGTGCCGGTCGGCAAGGTGCTGGACAGCGCCATTGCCAACGCGGCGCACAACTACAACCACAACGACGTCAACTCGCTGTTCATCAGCGAGGCGTACGTCGACGAGGGGCCGACCTTGAAGCGGTTCCGGCCGCGTGCCCAGGGTCGGGCCTACCGGATCCGCAAGCGCACCAGCCACATCACCGTGGTCGTCGCCTCCAGGGAAGGGACCCGGTAATGGGCCAGAAGGTTAACCCGCACGGGTTCCGACTCGGCGTCACGACGGACTTCAAGTCCCGGTGGTACGCCGACAAGCTGTACAAGGACTACGTCAAGGAAGACGTCGCCATCCGTCGGATGATGACGCACGGCATGGAGCGGGCCGGGATCTCCAAGGTCGAGATCGAGCGCACCCGTGACCGGGTCCGCGTGGACATCCACACCGCCCGCCCCGGCATCGTCATCGGCCGGCGTGGCGCGGAGGCCGACCGCATCCGTGGCGACCTGGAGAAGCTGACCGGCAAGCAGGTCCAGCTCAACATCCTCGAGGTGAAGAACCCCGAGGTGGACGCGCAGCTCGTCGCGCAGGGCGTGGCCGAGCAGCTCTCCTCCCGGGTGTCGTTCCGCCGGGCGATGCGCAAGGCCATGCAGGGCTCGATGAAGGCCGGCGCCAAGGGCATCAAGATCCAGTGCGGTGGCCGTCTCGGCGGCGCCGAGATGTCCCGCTCGGAGTTCTACCGCGAGGGTCGGGTGCCGCTGCACACGCTGCGGGCCAACGTGGACTACGGGTTCTTCGAGGCCCGCACCTCCTTCGGCCGGATCGGCGTGAAGGTGTGGATCTACAAGGGCGACGTGAAGAACCTCCGCGAGGTCCGGGAGGAGAACGCCGCCGCACGCGCCGGCAACCGCCCGCCGCGCGGTGGCACTGACCGTCCGCGCCGCGGTGGCGAGCGCGGTGGGCGTGGCCGCAAGCCGCAGCAGGCGCAGTCCGAGGCCGTGAAGGCCGAGACTGCTGCCGAGGCTCCGGCGGCTGAGGCCACGACCTCGAGCAATGCCGGAACGGAGGCCTGAGCACCATGCTGATCCCGCGTAGGGTCAAGCACCGCAAGCAGCACCACCCGAAGCGTTCGGGCATGGCCAAGGGCGGCACGGAGATCGCGTTCGGCGAGTACGGCATCCAGGCCGTCACTCCGGCGTACGTGACCAACCGGCAGATCGAGTCCGCTCGTATCGCCATCACCCGGCACATCCGCCGTGGCGGCAAGGTCTGGATCAACATCTACCCGGACCGCCCGCTGACCAAGAAGCCGGCCGAGACCCGGATGGGCTCCGGCAAGGGCTCTCCGGAGTGGTGGGTCGCGAACGTCAAGCCCGGTCGGGTGATGTTCGAGCTGTCCTACCCGAACGAGAAGGTCGCTCGTGAGGCGCTGCTGCGCGCCGCGCACAAGCTTCCGATGAAGTGCCGGATCGTCCGGCGCGAGGCAGGTGAGTCGTGATGGCGGCCGGAACCACGGCGAGCGAGCTGCGTGAGCTGACCAACGAGGACCTGCTGGTCAAGCTGCGTGAGGCCAAGGAGGAGCTGTTCAACCTCCGCTTCCAGGCGGCGACCGGACAGCTCGAGAACCACGGCCGGCTGAAGGCCGTCCGCAAGGACATCGCCCGGATCTACACCCTGATGCGGGAGCGCGAGCTCGGTATCGAGACGGTGGAGAGCGCCTGATGAGCGAGAAGAATGTGACTGAGGCAGCAAACACCGCCCCCGCCGAGAACGAGACGCGCGGCTTCCGCAAGACCCGCGAGGGCCTGGTGGTCAGCGACAAGATGGACAAGACCGTCGTGGTCGCGGTCGAGGACCGGGTGAAGCACGCGCTGTACGGCAAGGTCATCCGCCGTACCAGCAAGCTCAAGGCGCACGACGAGCAGAACGCCGCGGGTGTCGGCGACCGGGTCCTGTTGATGGAGACCCGGCCGCTGTCCGCGACCAAGCGCTGGCGCGTCGTCGAGATCCTCGAGAAGGCCAAGTAATCCCCACCGGGCCCTCCCCGACCGGGGAGTGTCCGCCCTGAGCCCCGTCTCAGGACCGTTCCGCCAGGCTCGGCCGAGGTTCCCCCACCGCGGGGGACCCGGCCGGGAACCGGCGCGACAATCAGGAGATAGATGTGATCCAGCAGGAGTCGCGGCTGCGTGTCGCCGACAACACGGGTGCCAAGGAGATCCTGTGCATCCGGGTGCTCGGCGGCTCCGGTCGGCGCTACGCGGGCATCGGTGACGTCATCGTGGCCACCGTCAAGGACGCGATCCCCGGTGGCAACGTGAAGAAGGGCGACGTCGTCAAGGCTGTCGTCGTGCGGACCGTGAAGGAGCGCCGCCGCGTCGACGGCTCCTACATCCGCTTCGACGAGAACGCCGCCGTCATCCTCAAGAACGACGGTGACCCCCGCGGTACCCGCATCTTCGGCCCCGTGGGGCGCGAACTGCGCGAGAAGAAGTTCATGAAGATCATCTCCCTCGCGCCGGAGGTGCTGTAACCGATGAAGATCAAGAAGGGTGACCTGGTCCAGGTCATCACCGGCAAGGACAAGGGCAAGCAGGGCAAGGTCATCCAGGCCTTCCCGCGCGAGGACCGGGTCCTGGTCGAGGGTGTGAACCGGGTCAAGAAGCACACCAAGGCTGGTCAGACCGCCCGTGGCTCCAAGACCGGCGGGATCATCACGACCGAGGCCCCGATCCACGTGAGCAACGTCCAGCTCGTGGTGGAGAAGGACGGCAAGAAGGTCGTCACCCGCGTCGGGTACCGCTTCGACGACGAGGGCAACAAGATCCGCGTTGCCAAGCGGACCGGTGAGGACATCTGATGACTGCTACCGCGACGCAGCAGCCGCGCCTGAAGGCGCGCTACCGCGAAGAGATCGTCGGCAAGCTGCGCGACGAGTTCAAGTACGAGAACGTCATGCAGGTGCCCGGCCTGACCAAGATCGTGGTCAACATGGGTGTCGGTGACGCCGCCCGTGACTCCAAGCTGATCGAGGGCGCCATCCGCGACCTGGCCACCATCACCGGCCAGAAGCCCGCGGTGACCCGGGCCCGGAAGTCGATCGCGCAGTTCAAGCTGCGCGAGGGCCAGCCGATCGGTGCCCACGCCACCCTGCGTGGCGACCGCATGTGGGAGTTCCTGGACCGGCTGCTCTCGCTGGCCCTGCCGCGCATCCGTGACTTCCGCGGTCTGTCCCCGAAGCAGTTCGACGGACGGGGCAACTACACCTTCGGTCTCACGGAGCAGGCGATGTTCCACGAGATCGACCAGGACAAGATCGACCGGGTCCGGGGCATGGACATCACCGTGGTCACCACGGCGACCAACGACGATGAGGGCCGGGCCCTGCTGCGGCACCTCGGCTTCCCGTTCAAGGAAGCGTAAGGAGTACTCGTGGCGAAGAAGGCCCTGATCGCGAAGGCCGCCCGCAAGCCCAAGTTCGGAGTGCGCGGGTACACCCGCTGCCAGCGGTGTGGCCGCCCGCACTCGGTGTACCGCAAGTTCGGCCTCTGCCGGGTGTGCCTGAGGGAGATGGCACACCGCGGCGAGCTGCCGGGTGTGACCAAGAGCTCCTGGTGACACCCTGGCCGGCGAACCCGCCCCGGCGCTCGCGTAGAGTTGTCGGAGGTCCGTCGGCCGTTACCGCCCGCGGTTCCGGGTCCGCGGTCGGCCGTGGTGGTCCTCGACCACCGGGGCCGACGGGGCCCGGGGCCGCCCGTTGAACTGACGCGGCGACGCCCGCCGGACCAGCCCGGTGAACTCCACCGGGCCCGGCGGGCGGTGCCCGCACAGAACGCTTACTACGCCGTAGGTCCCCGCACCGCACCCGTCCCGGCACAGCCCGGGGAGAGGGACGGAGCAGACAGGAAACCCCGGCGAGAGAGGCCCGAAGGCCATCATGACCATGACCGACCCCATCGCAGACATGCTCACGCGTCTGCGGAACGCGAACTCGGCGTACCACGACTCCGTCGTGATGCCGTTCAGCAAGATCAAGTCGCACATCGCGGAGATCCTCCAGCAGGAGGGCTACATCCTGGGCTGGAAGGTCGAGGAGGCCGAGGTCGGCAAGCACCTCGTCGTCGACCTGAAGTTCGGACCGAACCGCGAGCGCTCGATCGCCGGCATCAAGCGGATCTCCAAGCCGGGTCTGCGGGTCTACGCAAAGTCCACCAACCTGCCGAAGGTCCTCGGTGGCCTGGGCGTGGCGATCATCTCCACGTCCCAGGGGCTGCTGACCGACAAGCAGGCCGCCAAGAAGGGCGTGGGCGGGGAAGTCCTCGCCTACGTCTGGTAATCCGGGAAACGGAGGTAAAGCCATGTCGCGCATCGGACGGCTGCCCATCCCGGTTCCCGCCGGCGTGGACGTCACCATCGATGGCCGGACGGTCCAGGTGAAGGGCCCCAAGGGCTCCCTCAGCCACACCGTCGTCGCGCCGATCGAGATCGCCAAGGGCGAGGACGGCTCCCTGGTCGTCACCCGGCCCAACGACGAGCGTCAGTCCCGGGCCCTGCACGGCCTGTCGCGGACGCTGGTGGCGAACATGATCACCGGTGTGACCGCGGGGTACCGCAAGTCACTCGAAATCAGCGGTGTCGGTTACCGCGTGCAGGCGAAGGGCTCCGACCTGGAGTTCTCGCTGGGGTTCAGCCACCCCGTCGTCGTCAAGGCCCCGGAGGGCATCTCCTTCCAGGTCGAGTCGCCGACCAAGCTCCACGTGGACGGCATCGACAAGCAGAAGGTCGGCGAGGTCGCCGCGAACATCCGCAAGCTGCGCAAGCCCGACCCGTACAAGGCCAAGGGCGTGAAGTACGCGGGCGAGGTCATCCGCCGCAAGGTCGGAAAGGCGGGTAAGTAAGCCATGGCATACGGTGTGAAGATCGCCAAGGGCGACGCCCGCAAGGGCGCGGCGCTCAAGCGTCGCCACATCCGGGTCCGCAAGCGGATCTCCGGTACGCCGGAGCGTCCCCGTCTCGTGGTGACCCGTTCCAACCGCCACATGGTGGCCCAGGTGATCGACGACGTGGCCGGGCACACCCTGGCCTCCGCGTCCACCATGGACCCGTCGATCCGGGGTACCGAGGGCGCCAAGACCGACCTGGCCAAGAAGGTCGGGCAGCTCGTCGCCGAGCGGGCCAAGGCCGCCGGCATCGAGACCGTGGTGTTCGACCGCGGTGGCAACCAGTACGCCGGGCGGGTGGCCGCGCTGGCGGACGCTGCCCGTGAGGGCGGGCTCGTCTTCTGAGCCGGTTCCGTAGCTAGCGTCATTCGAAGAGAGGTAATTTCCCATGGCTGGACCCCAGCGCCGCGGAGGCGGCGCCGGTGGCGGCGAGCGGCGGGACCGGAAGGACCGGCGGGACGGCGGCTCTGCTGCTGAGAAGACCGCTTATGTCGAGCGGGTCGTCGCGATCAACCGCGTCGCCAAGGTTGTCAAGGGTGGGCGTCGCTTCAGCTTCACCGCGCTGGTCGTGGTGGGCGACGGCGACGGCACCGTGGGTGTCGGCTACGGCAAGGCCAAGGAGGTGCCGGCCGCCATCGCCAAGGGCGTGGAGGAGGCCAAGAAGCACTTCTTCAAGGTCCCCCGTATCCAGGGCACCATCCCGCACCCGATCCAGGGTGAGGAGGCGGCCGGTGTCGTGCTGCTGAAGCCGGCCTCCCCCGGTACCGGTGTGATCGCCGGTGGCCCGGTGCGCGCCGTGCTCGAGTGCGCCGGCATCCACGACGTGCTCAGCAAGTCGCTCGGCTCGTCGAACCCGATCAACATCGTGCACGCCACCGTGGCGGCCCTGCGTGGCCTCCAGCGTCCCGAGGAGATCGCGGCCCGCCGCGGTCTGCCCCTGGAGGACGTGGCCCCGGCGGCGCTGCTGCGGGCTCGCGCGGGAGCAGGTGCCTGAGATGGCCCAACTGAAGATCACCCAGACGAAGTCCTACATCGGCAGCAAGCAGAACCACCGTGACACCCTGCGGACGCTCGGGCTCCGCCGCCTGAACGACACCGTGATCAGGGAGGACCGTCCGGAGGTCCGGGGCATGGTCCACACCGTGCGGCACCTCGTCACGGTCGAGGAGGTCGACTGAGATGGCGGAGACCAAGCCGCTCAAGATCCACAACCTGCGGCCGGCTCCCGGCGCCAAGACCGCCAAGACCCGGGTGGGTCGTGGTGAGGCGTCCAAGGGCAAGACCGCCGGTCGTGGCACCAAGGGCACCAAGGCCCGCTACCAGGTGCCGGAGCGCTTCGAGGGTGGGCAGATGCCGCTGCACATGCGGCTGCCCAAGCTCAAGGGCTTCCGGAACCGGTTCCGCACCGAGTACCAGGTCGTCAACCTCGACAAGCTCGCATCCCTCTACCCCGAGGGTGGCGAGGTCACTGTCGAGGACCTGGTCGCCAAGGGCGCGGTCCGCAAGAACGAGCTCGTCAAGGTGCTCGGCACCGGCGAGATCTCCGTGGCGCTCCAGGTGGCCGTGAACGCGGTCTCCGGCTCCGCCAGGGAGAAGATCACCGCCGCTGGCGGCACCGTCACCGAGCTGAGCTGACGTCTTGGGCGAGCTCGCTGACCTGGCCGGGGATGCTCCTTCGTCGAGGAGCATCCCCGGCTTGTCGTTCCTAGGGGGGCGTCGTCGCCGGTAAGGTGGCGTGCGCTGTTATTTTCCGGGCGGCCCCAGTGCCGCCCGGGCCCGACTCAAGGTAATCGCCGTCAGGTGCGGCACTCCAGTCGCACCTAAGGACCGTCTCACCCTGTCGCAAAGGGCAGGGGGACGCAGGAGGCACCGTGCTCACCGCGTTCGCCCGGGCGTTCAAGACGCCCGACCTGCGCAAGAAGCTGCTGTTCACGCTGGGCATCATGGTGCTGTTCCGGCTCGGAGCGCACATCCCGGTGCCCGGGGTGGACTTCGAGGCCGTCATGTTCTGCGTCGACGAGACGAAGAGTTCGACGGGGCTGTTCGCCCTGGTGAACCTCTTCAGCGGCGGCGCGCTGCTGCAACTGACCATCTTCGCGCTCGGCATCATGCCGTACATCACGGCCAGCATCATCCTCCAACTGCTCACCGTGGTGATCCCCCGGCTCGAGGCGCTGAAGAAGGAGGGGCAGGCCGGTCAGGCAAAGATCACGCAGTACACACGTTATCTGACGATCGCGCTCGGTGTACTGCAAGCGACCGGACTTGTGGCGACCGCCCGCAACGGCAGTCTCTTCCAGAGCTGCCGTCGGGCCAACGAGATCGTTCCGGACGGATCGCTGTTCCGGATCACCATGATGGTGATCACCATGACCGCCGGCACCGCCGTGATCATGTGGCTCGGTGAGTTGGTCACCGACCGCGGCATCGGCAACGGCATGTCCATCCTGATGTTCGTCTCGATCGCCGCCGGCTTCCCGGGGGCGCTGTGGGCGATCAAGCAGCAGGGTGAGATCGCTGGTGGCTGGGGCGAGTTCATCGCGGTGTGTGCGATCGGTCTGGCCATGGTCGGCCTGGTGGTCTTCGTCGAACAGGCGCAGCGACGCATCCCGGTGCAGTACGCAAAGCGCATGATCGGGCGAAGGTCCTATGGAGGAACGTCCACATACATCCCGTTGAAGGTGAACCAGGCAGGTGTGATTCCTGTCATCTTCGCCTCGTCGCTGCTCTACATCCCGGCCCTGCTGGTGCAGTTCACGGAAGACAAGACCTCGGGCTGGGCGCTGTGGATCCAGGAACACCTGGTGGCCGGTGACGATCCGATCTACATCAGCTCGTACTTCCTCCTCATCGTGTTCTTTGCCTTCTTCTACGTCGCGATCACGTTCGACGCCGAAGAAGTGGCTGACAACATGAAGAAGTATGGTGGTTTCATCCCGGGCATCCGGGCTGGTCGTCCCACTGCGGAGTACCTGGCCTACGTACTGAACCGCATCACCTGGCCGGGTTCGCTGTACCTGGGTCTGATCGCCCTCGTCCCGACGGTGGCCCTGGTGCTGTTCAACGCGGACCAGAACTTCCCGTTCGGTGGAACCAGCATCCTGATCATCGTAGGCGTCGGCCTGGAGACCGTGAAGCAGATCGAGAGCCAGCTCCAGCAGCGCAACTACGAAGGGTTCCTCCGCTGATGCGAATCGTCCTTGTTGGACCGCCCGGGGCGGGGAAGGGCACCCAGGCGCAGTTCCTGGCCAAGGAGCTGTCCATTCCCCACATCTCCACGGGTGACCTCTTCCGCGCCAACATCAGTCAGGGCACCCCGCTCGGCCTCGAGGCACAGAAGTACATGAAGGCCGGCCGGTTGGTGCCCGACGAGGTGACCATAGGGATGGCGAGGGACCGGCTGGGCCAGCCGGACGCCGCCGCCGGTTTCCTGCTGGACGGGTTCCCGCGGAACCTGCACCAGGCGAAGGTCCTGGACGAGGTCCTCGCCGCTGAGGGGATCGCCCTGGACGCGGTGCTCGACCTCGAGGTTCCCGAGGAGGAAGTGGTCAAGCGCATCGCCGGCCGGCGGATCTGCCGGCGCGACAGCAGCCACGTCTTCCACGTCGACTACAGCGCCCCCCGTCAGGAGGGCGTCTGCGACGAGTGCGGCGGCGAGCTGTACCAGCGGGAGGACGACCGGGAGGACACGGTCAGGACCAGGCTCGAGGAGTACTACAACCTGACCGAGCCGATCATCGGCTACTACCGGGCGCAGGGGCTGGTCTCCACCATCTCGGCCCTCGGCAAGGTCTCCGAGGTGACCGAGCGGGCGCTGCTCGCGCTGCGGGAGAAGGCGACGGACGAGTCAGGGGCCGCCTGACTCGTCGTCGGCCGTCGGGCCCGTCCCGGGACCGACATGGTGGCCGGTCGTCCGGGCCGCTCAGGTAACTGGCCCACCTCGGCGACGCTGTCCCCGCCCGGTTCGCACGCCGCCCGAGGCCCCTCCGACTCCCTGGTCCGGTGGCCCCCGCCGGACCACCGGGTATCTTCCGGACGCGGACGCGGACGCGTGCCGCTCGCCCGGGAGGAGCGGGGGGGGGGGAACTGGTGGCCGACGGCCGCGGTGCCCTCCGGGGGCCGGCGGTCGTAGTGTGGACGGAGCACCCGTCGGCCGCGCGCGGTTGCCGGGACGGCGACCGGACTGGCTGGAGAAGGCGAGACGCATGGTGGAGATCAAGACCCCGGACCAGATCGCGAAGATGCGCGAGGCGGGTCTTGTTGTGGCGGAGGCCCATCGGGCCTGCCGCGAGGCCGTGGCTCCCGGAGTGACCACCAAGGAGCTGGACGAGATCGCGGCCAGGGTGATCAGGGAGCACGGGGCCAAGTCGAACTTCCTCGGCTACGGCGGCTTCCCCGCGACGATCTGCGCCTCGGTGAACGACGTCGTGGTCCACGGCATCCCCGACGGGTTGACCCTGCGCGAGGGCGACGTCATCTCCATCGACTGCGGGGCGATCGTGGACGGCTGGCACGCCGACGCCGCGATCACCGTCCCCGTGGGTGCGGTGCCTCCGGAGATCACCGAGCTGAGCCGGGTCACCGAGGAGTCGATGTGGGCCGGGATCGCCGCGGTCCGCAGGGGCAACCGGCTGGTGGACATCTCCCGGGCCATCGAGAACTACATCCGCCGCCAGCCGCGTCCCACGGCCGGTCCCGCGGGGAAGTACGGGATCATCGAGGACTACGGCGGCCACGGCATCGGGTCGGCCATGCACATGGACCCGCACCTGCTGAACTACGTGGACCGGCGGCGCGGCCGGGGTCCCCGGCTGGTCCCCGGGTTCTGCATCGCCATCGAGCCGATGGTCGGTCTCGGCACCCCGCGCACCCACGTGCTGGACGACGAGTGGACGGTCAAGACCAACGACGGCACCTGGGCCTGTCACTGGGAGCACTCGGTGGCGCTGACCGAGCAGGGCCCGCTGGTGCTGACCGCGTTCGACGGGGGACGGGCCAAGCTGGCGGAGCTGGGCATCGAGGCGGCACCGGACCCGGTGGCCTGACGCGCGCCGGCCGACGAGCGGGGCTCGTCGCTCAGGTGGCCCCGGGCCATCACCGACCCGGGTGACGTCCGGTGTAAGGATCACCCGGACCGGGCAGCCTATCCCGGATTCGTGTTTCCGAGTGGCGTGACGTAGACTGATGCGTCGGCTCACGCGTGCCCGCACGCCCACGTGCGGGAGAGCGTGTGCCGACCAAGGTAGCCGATCTCGGAAGGCGAAGCGTGCCCAAGAAGCAAGGGGCCATCGAAATCGAGGGCACCGTGATCGAGTCTCTGCCGAACGCGATGTTTCGAGTAGAGCTCCAGAACGGGCACAAGGTCCTCGCGCACATCAGCGGCAAGATGCGGATGCACTACATCCGTATCCTTCCCGACGACCGGGTCGTGGTGGAGCTGTCTCCCTACGACCTCACGCGCGGACGGATCGTCTACCGCTACAAGTAGATCTCGCCGTCGCCCCGCTGCGGGGTGTCGGCACGACCCGGAGAACCTCACATCCATGAAGGTCAAGCCGAGCGTCAAGAAGATCTGCGACAAGTGCAAGGTGATCCGCCGCCACGGCCGGGTCATGGTGATCTGCGACAACCTGCGCCACAAGCAGCGCCAGGGCTGACGCACCACCGCACTCGTCGCACCTTCGCGCGACGCAGCAGGTAACACCACGTACATACGCAGTCACCCGCCCCGCGAGGGGCGACACCCCCGGTCGGAGGCCGGGGACCCGGCGGTACAGCCACCGGGAGCGGTGCTGCGGAAGACCTCCGCATCGCAACTGGAGCCAGGCCCATGGCACGCCTCGCAGGCGTTGACCTTCCGCGCGACAAGCGCGTCGAGGTCGCTTTGACCTATGTCTTCGGCATCGGGCGCACCCGTGCCCAGGAGACCCTGGAGAACACCGGGGTGAGCCCGGACACCCGCGTCCGCGACCTGGTCGAAGAGGACCTCGTCAAACTCCGTGAGTGGGTGGACGCCAACTACAAGCTCGAGGGTGACCTCCGCCGCGAGATCCAGGCGGACATTCGCCGCAAGGTCGAGATCGGCTGCTACCAGGGGCTGCGTCACCGCCGCGGCCTGCCGGTCCGCGGCCAGCGCACGCACACCAACGCCCGCACCCGCAAGGGCCCGCGTCGCGCGATCGCCGGCAAGAAGAAGCCGGGCAAGAAGTAGTCCTCAGCAGTCACGACCGCATGGTCCGAAGTGCCCCCGCCGCCCGGGGTGTCCCGCTGAAGGACCGACCACCTCACAGGAGTTCTGCCGCTCATGCCTCCGAAGAGCCGCCAGGCCGGCGCCAAGAAGGTGCGCCGCAAGGAGAAGAAGAACGTCGCCCACGGGCACGCTCACATCAAGAGCACGTTCAACAACACCATCGTTTCGATCACCGACCCGTCCGGCAACGTGATCTCCTGGGCCTCCGCCGGCCATGTCGGCTTCAAGGGTTCGCGCAAGTCGACCCCGTTCGCCGCGCAGATGGCCGCGGAGTCCGCCGCCCGCCGGGCGCAGGAGCACGGCATGCGCAAGGTTGACGTGTTCGTCAAGGGCCCCGGCTCGGGCCGGGAGACCGCGATCCGTTCCCTCCAGGCCACCGGCCTCGAGGTGGGCTCGATCCAGGACGTCACCCCGACCCCGCACAACGGCTGCCGGCCGCCCAAGCGTCGCCGGGTCTGACCGGCGTCGGGTCCGACCGGTGTCGGACCCAGCGGCGGGGGTGGTGACCCCGCGCCGCGACCAGGTGTAGCGCGCGGCCCGGCGGGTTTCCGCCGGGCCGCCGTACCCTTGCAGTAACCACACGGGCTCACGACCGTGCCCGGACGGGTTCGCGGTCGTGTCCACCACGGGCACCTCGGACGGACCGGACGGCGGATGACCGTCGGGTTCCGACTGACGGCCCAGGGCTCGGCGTCATATGGCGGGCGCCGAAGACTGGAGGAACACCCATGCTCATCGCTCAGCGGCCCACGCTGACCGAAGAAGTCGTTGACGAGTACCGCTCCCGGTTCGTGATCGAGCCGCTGGAGCCCGGCTTCGGCTACACCCTCGGCAACTCCCTGCGCCGCACCCTGCTCTCCTCGATCCCGGGTGCCGCCGTCACCAGCATCCGGATCGACGGCGTGCTGCACGAGTTCACCACCGTGCCGGGGGTCAAGGAGGACGTCACCGACCTCATCCTCAACATCAAGCAGCTCGTCGTGTCCTCCGAGCACGACGAGCCGGTGGTGATGTACCTGCGCAAGCAGGGCCCCGGCCTGGTCACCGCGTCGGACATCACCCCGCCGGCCGGCGTCGAGGTGCACAACCCGGACCTCGTCCTGGCCACCCTGAACGGCAAGGGCAAGCTGGAGATGGAGCTGACCGTCGAGCGCGGTCGCGGTTACGTCTCCGCCGTGCAGAACAAGCAGTCGGGCCAGGAGATCGGCCGCATCCCGGTCGACTCGATCTACAGCCCGGTGCTCAAGGTCACCTACAAGGTCGAGGCCACCCGTGTGGAGCAGCGCACGGACTTCGACAAGCTGGTGGTGGACGTCGAGACCAAGCAGGCGATGCGCCCCCGTGACGCCATGGCGTCCGCGGGCAAGACGCTGGTCGAGCTGTTCGGCCTGGCCCGCGAGCTCAACGTGGACGCCGAGGGCATCGACATGGGCCCGTCCCCCACGGACGCCGCCCTGGCCGCGGACCTCGCCCTGCCGATCGAGGAGCTGGAGCTGACGGTCCGCTCCTACAACTGCCTCAAGCGCGAGGGCATCCACTCGGTGGGCGAGCTGGTGGCCCGGTCCGAGGCGGACCTGCTGGACATCCGCAACTTCGGCGCCAAGTCGATCGACGAGGTGAAGGCGAAGCTGGCCGGCATGGGCCTGGCCCTCAAGGACAGCCCGCCCGGATTCGACCCGACCACCGCCGCGGACGCCTTCGGCACCGAGGACGACGCGGACGCCGGGTTCGTCGAGACCGAGCAGTACTGAGGCGACCCGCTGAATATCGGCGGGGCAACCCCGCCCCGCCGAACTGACACCGGTACCTGACACGGCCGGTGCAGACCTGGAGGAGAGACACAACCATGCCGAAGCCCACCAAGGGTCCCCGTCTGGGCGGCAGCCCGGCGCACGAGCGGCTGATGCTGGCCAACCTGGCCACGTCGCTGTTCGAGCACGGCCGCATCACCACCACCGAGGCGAAGGCCCGTCGGCTGCGCCCGGTGGCCGAGCGCCTGATCACCAAGGCCAGGCGCGGCGACCTGCACGCCCGTCGCCAGGTGCTCGCGGTCATCCGGGACAAGGGTGTGGTGCACACCCTGTTCACCGAGATCGGTCCCCGGTTCGAGAACCGTCCGGGTGGCTACACGCGCATCACCAAGATCGGTCCCCGTCGTGGCGACAACGCCCCGATGGCCGTGATCGAGCTGGTCGAGGCGCTGACCGTGCAGCAGGAGGCGGTGGGTGAGGCCGAGGCCGCGACCAAGCGCGCGGTCAAGGAGGACGCCACGAAGAAGTCCGCCAAGGAGGCAGCCGGCGAGGAGGCCCTGAAGGGCCTGGAGAAGCCGGAGTCCGCCGAGGAGGACCACACCTCGGAGCAGACCGCGGCGGCCACGAGTGAGTCCCAGGCCGAGGGCGACAACGGCGAGAACAGCGACAAGGGCTGAGGCGTCCGGCGCCGCGCCGGCGGCCGGTCGGCCCGTGGGCCCGCTTCCCCGTCCGGGGGAGCGGGCCCACTGCTGTTGTGGCGCCCGTCCGTGCCGTGGCTCACCGAGCGGGGGCACCGGTGCAACGGTGACCGGGCGGGAACGGCGGGCGGCGTCGGCGACCGCTGCGGCGTCGGGGATGCTTGTTCGCACGGAACGTGCGTGGCGCCGGGAGCCACGACGACCGGGGCGGGTGACCCCCGGCTCGGCGACGGTCCCGGTGGCAGGAGTGGCACCGGCGGGAGAAGAGACATCGGTGCGGAAGAGGCACCGGCGGCATCAGGGGTAGAGGTGGCTGAGGTACGAGTCCGGCTGGACCTGGGGTATGACGGTCGGGAGTTCTCCGGCTGGGCGCGGCAGCACGGCCGGCGCACCGTCCAGGGCGAACTGGAGGAGGCGCTGCGCACGGTGCTGCGGCGGGACGAGCCGGTGGAGCTGACCGTCGCCGGCCGCACCGACGCGGGGGTGCACGCCCGGGGTCAGGTGGCGCACCTGGACCTGGACCTGGAGACGTGGACGGCGCACCGGGACAAGCTGCTGCGGCGGCTCGCGGGGCGGCTGCCCAGGGACGTGCGGGTGTGGCGGGTCTCCGAGGCCCCCGCGGGGTTCGACGCCCGGTTCTCGGCGATCTGGCGCCGCTACGCCTACCGGGTCTGTGACCATCCGGGCGGGGTGGACCCGCTGCACCGGGGGCACGTGCTGTGGTACGAGCGGCCCCTGGACGTGGACGCGATGAACGAGGCCGCCGAGCGGCTGCTCGGTGAGCACGACTTCGCCGCCTACTGCAAGCGGCGGGACGGGGCGACCACCATCAGGGCGCTGCGGGAACTGGCCTGGCACCGCGCGGCGCCCGGGGCCAGGGACGCCGGCCTCGTGGTGGCCACAGTCCGGGCGGACGCGTTCTGCCACAACATGGTGCGGGCGCTGGTCGGGGCGCTGCTGCTGGTCGGGGACGGGCGGCGGCCGGTGGCGTTCCCCGGTCAGGTGCTGGCCGGCCGGGTGAGGCACTCGGCGGTCAACGTGGTCCGTCCGCACGGCCTGACCCTCGAGGAGGTCGGGTACCCGGCGGACGACCAGTTGGCCGCGCGTTCCGTCGAGGCGAGGAACAGGCGGGTGCTGGGGGCGGTCTGACCCGTCCCGCCCGGGGCGCCAGGGGTTCCGACGGGCCCCGGGTGGCTACTGCGCGGCCTTGGTCGCGGCGTCCTTGCCGCGTTGGACGAGTTGGTTGAAGGCGAGCCGGCCGGCGTCCCGGCCGGCCCGCTGGGTGCCGTCGTCGCTGCTGGCCGCGGTGCCGTCCGAGGGGCCGGCGATGGTGAAGTACGCGTAACGGCCGACGGCGTTGCTGGTGCGCCAGCAGGCCACCGGGCGGCAGAAGGTGTCGACGCCGTGGCCGGAGAGCGCCGCGATGTTGCCCTTGGCCTGCTTGCGCGCCTTGTCCGCGTCGGCCTTGGTGTCGAACACGGCGACCCCCACCGTGACCGCGACGTCCCCGCGGAGGTAGGTGGCGCGCAGCAGCCGGGTGCAGCCGTTGGAGTCGAGCACGGCCCCGAGACCGCCCTGGGTGGGGGCGGCGCAGTCGGTGGTGTCGGCGGTGCCCGCCTTGTCGTAGCTGCGGTCGCCGATGCTCATGCCCTTGCCCGGGAAGAGCGTGCGCAGGGTGAGCGGGGCCGTGTCCTTCTCGGCGCTGGATATGTAGGACAGGGGGTTGGGCGGCGGCGGCTGGGTGACCTCGGGGAACTCCGGTTCCGGCAGGTCGTCCTCGGTGGCCGGGGCGGTGGGGGCGGGGGTGGGTTCGGCCTGGGTGGTGTCGTCGCTGCTGCGGGTGATGGCCACGGCGACGAGGCCGGCGAGGGCCGCCGCGGCGAGGACTCCGCCGCCGATGACGAGCAGGCGGCGCCTGCGGGCGCGGGCGTCGTTCCGGGCAGCGAGGGCGTCCCAGTCGGGTTCGTCGCGGGCGGCCCTGCCCAGGGGGTCCTGTGGGGCGGTCCAGCCGGCGGCGTAGGTCTGGTTGGAGTCCTGTCCCGGTGGCTGCGCCGGGGGTGGTGCCGCTCCTGGCTGCTGGTCGGGCTGGGGCTGGCCCTGCTGCCACGCCCCGGGCTGGCCCGGGGCGCCGGGCTGCGGCTGCCCCGGGTACGGGCCCTGCCCGCTGTGTCCCTGCCCGCTGTGTCCCTGCCCGTAGGGGGCCTGTCCGTACGGGTCCTGCTGGGGACCGCCGGGCGGGTTCTGGTGTGCCTGCTGGGTCAGCGGTGGTGTGGGGTCGGGCCGTGAGGGGATCACCGTGCCCTCGAGGACCTGGCGGTCGTCCCCGGGTTGGTGGCCCGCCGGTGGTGGTGCCTGGTGCGGTTGCCAGCCCTGACCTGGGTCCTGGTGTCCGTTCGGGCCTGACTGGGGCCCTGTTCCCCACCCGTTGCTCATGCCGCGCATCCTACGCAACGGAAAACCGGTTGGGCGCCGCCCGGGACCTGGTGACAATCCCAGGTCATGGGACATCTGGAAGTGGCGCACGTGGAGTACTACCTGCCCGACGGCAGGGCGTTGTTCACCGACGCCTCGTTCCGGGTCGGTGAGGGGGCCGCGGTCGCGCTGGTGGGGGCGAACGGGGCGGGGAAGACGACCCTGCTCCGGCTGCTGGCCGGGGAGCTGCGCCCGCACGGCGGCTCGGTGGTGGTCAGTGGTGGGCTCGGGGTGATGTCGCAGTTCGTGGGCGTGCGGGGGGCGGTGCCCGGGGAGGACGCGCAGGGGGTCGGCGCCGGTCCCGCCCCGGATGACGCCACGGTCCGGGACCTGCTGGTGTCGGTGGCGCAGCCGCGGATCCGCCAGGCGGCGCGGGCGGTGGACGAGGCGGAGTTGGCGATCATGGTCCAGGACGACGAGCCGGCCCAGATGGCCTATGCGCAGGCGCTGAGCGACTGGGCCGAGGCCGGCGGCTACGAGGCCGAGACGATGTGGGACATCTGCACCACCGCGGCGCTCGGGGTGCCGTACGAGCGGGCCCAGTGGCGGGGACTGGATTCGCTGTCCGGCGGGGAGCAGAAGCGTCTGGTGCTCGAGGCGCTGCTGCGCGGCCCCGACGAGGTGCTGGTGCTGGACGAGCCGGACAACTACCTGGACGTCCCGGCCAAGCGCTGGCTGGAGGAGGAGCTCCGGCAGACGTCGAAGACGGTGCTGTTCGTCTCGCACGACCGGGAGCTGCTGGCCCGGGCCGCCCAGAAGATCATCAGTGTGGAGCCGGGACCCGCGGGCTCTGACGTGTGGGTGCACGGCGGGGGGTTCGCCACGTACCACGAGGCCCGCGGGGAGCGGTTCGCGCGGTTCGAGGAGCTGCGCCGCCGCTGGGACGAGCAGCACGCCAAGCTCCGGGTGCTGGTGCGGAACCTCAAGCAGAAGGCGTCGTACAACGCGGACATGGCCTCCCGCTACCAGGCGGCCCGCACCCGGCTGCGCCGGTTCGAGGAGGCGGGGCCGCCGCAGGAGCCGCCGCGTGAGCAGCAGATCACGATGCGGCTGCGGGGCGGGCGCACCGGGGTCAGGGCGGTGGTGTGCGAGGGCCTGGGGCTGACCGGGCTCATGCAGCCGTTCGACCTGGAGGTCAGGTACGGGGAGCGGGTCGCGGTGCTGGGTTCGAACGGCTCGGGCAAGTCGCACTTCCTGAGGCTGCTCGCGGGGGAGGAGGTGGCGCACACCGGGGGGTGGCGGCTGGGGGCGAGGGTGGTCCCCGGGTACTTCGCGCAGGGCCACCGGCGGCCGGCCGGGGCCGTGCCGGGGCAGGGTGGTGCCGTGGCCGCCGGCGGGTCCGTTGCGCCCGGCGCGACCCTGGTGGAGATCCTGTGGACCGAGCACGCCAGGGACCGGGGTGCGGCGATGAGCGCGCTGCGCCGGTACGAGCTGGACCGGCAGGGGGACCAGCCGCTCGACCGGCTCTCCGGGGGGCAGCAGGCACGCTTCCAGATCCTGCTGCTCGAGCTGGGCGGGGCGACGCTGCTGCTGCTCGACGAGCCCACGGACAACCTCGACCTGGAGAGCGCGGAGGCGCTCCAGGAGGGGCTCGAGGCGTACCAGGGGACGGTGCTCGCGGTGACCCACGACCGTTGGTTCGCGCGGTCCTTCGACCGCTTCGTGGTGTTCGGGAGCGACGGGCGGCTCCGGGAGGTGCCGGAGCCGGTGTGGGACGAGGGCCGGGTGGTTCGGGAGCGCTAGGGGGTCGGTGTCGGCCGCCAGGAGGGGGTCCGTGGGGGCTTGGCCTCGGGGTTTCGGATCGGTGCGGCGGGCGACGTAGAATGCCGTGCACTGGCCGGGGCCACGGCACGTTTTGACCCTGGCTGCCACAGACCGGTATTCTGCCAGTTCGTTGTGCGTATTGGCTTGACTCGCCTGCGGAGAAGTCGGTGAAGAAGTCGGTACGCCGGACCACCCGTGCACTGACCGGCGGCAACGTCCTTTTGGCCGGTGTTCGAGTTCGGGCGGTCCTGTCAGGACCCACTCACTGAAGAAGCGAAGGCTACGACCGTGCGCACGTACAGCCCTAAGCCCGGCGATGTCCAGCGTCAGTGGCACGTCATCGACGCGACCGACGTCGTGCTCGGCCGGCTGGCCTCACAGGCCGCAACCCTGCTCCGGGGCAAGCACAAGCCGGTGTACGCGCCACACGTCGACACCGGCGACTTCGTCATCATCATCAACGCCGACAAGGTGCACCTCTCCGGTAACAAGCGGACCCAGAAGCTGGCGTACCGCCACTCCGGCTACCCCGGCGGTCTGCGCTCCGTCCGTTACGACGAGCTGCTGACGAAGTACCCGGAGCGGGCCGTGGAGAAGGCCGTCAAGGGCATGCTCCCGAAGAACACCCTGGGCCGGCAGATGCTGTCGAAGCTCAAGGTGTACGCGGGTGCCGAGCACCCGCACACCGCCCAGCAGCCCGTGCCGTTCGAGATCACCCAGGTCGCGCAGTAGTCCGGCCACCCAGAAGCGAAAGAAACAACGAGGAGCATCGTGGCCGAGACCACCGCTGAGACCCCCCTCGAGGTCGAGGAGACCATCGAGGTCCAGGAGAACTACACGTCCGAGTCGCTGGCCGGCCGCTTCGGCGAGGCCATCCCGGGTGCCGGGACGGGCCGCCGCAAGGAGGCCATCGCCCGGGTGCGCATCGTCCCCGGTACCGGGCAGTGGAAGATCAACGGCCGCACCCTGGAGGAGTACTTCCCCAACAAGGTGCACCAGCAGGCCGTCAACGAGCCGTTCAAGATCCTCGAGCTGGACGGCAAGTACGACGTCTTCGTCCGGATCAGCGGTGGCGGCATCTCCGGCCAGGCGTACGCGCTGCGCCTCGGGGTGGCCCGCGCGCTGAACGAGGCGGACACCGACAACAACCGCGGCCCGCTGAAGAAGGCCGGGTTCCTGACGCGGGACGCCCGCACCGTGGAGCGGAAGAAGGCGGGTCTGAAGAAGGCCCGTAAGGCTCCCCAGTACAGCAAGCGCTGACCCGGAGCCCGCGGCGGGTGGCCGCGGCGTTCGGTGCGGCGGGGTTCGTCCCCGGTGCCGGGCGTCGCGGTGTTGGCCCGTTCGGCGGGCGGGTGGCCGGCAGGGTGTCGGAGCCGGCCGCGCAGGGTTTCACGCCCCGGAGGCACGTGGTGCCTCCGGGGCGCCGCTGTTCCCCGGGCGGGTCGTGGTCCTGGCCTTCGCCGGGTCGGTGGGTACGGTCGTTACCGACGCCGTGCACCCGTGGGGCGGCGCCCTCGACGGGTGCCCCCCGGGCCGCAGGGCCCGTCGAGGGGTGCGGCCAGGACTGCCCCCTCGATGACACGCCCCGGCCCCCGCGGTGCCGCCGGGGGACGACCTCACCACTTGGACCTCGGAGGAACGAACACATGGGACGACTCTTCGGAACCGACGGTGTGCGCGGTCTCGCCAACCAGGACCTGACGGCCGAACTGGCACTGGGGCTCTCGGTCGCCGCGGCGCATGTGCTGGCGGACGCGGGTGCGTTCGAGGGACATCGGCCGGTGGCGGTGGTGGGGCGCGACCCGCGGGCGTCCGGGGAGTTCCTCGAGGCGGCGGTCGTCGCCGGGCTGGCCAGCGCCGGGGTGGACGTGCTGCGGGTGGGGGTGCTGCCGACCCCCGCGGTGGCCCACCTCACCGCGGCGCTCGGGGTGGACCTGGGCGTGATGCTCTCGGCCAGCCACAACCCGATGCCGGACAACGGGATCAAGTTCCTCGCCCGCGGCGGCCACAAGCTGGCCGACGAGATGGAGGACGCGATCGAGGCGCACTACGACCGCTACGGCGGGGCGGGCGACGCCGACTGGGACCGGCCGACCGGCGCCGCGGTGGGCCGGGTCCGTGACTACACCGAGGGCTTCGACCAGTACGTGACGCACCTGGTCGGGGCCCTGCCGAACCGGCTCGACGGCCTGAAGGTCGTCGTGGACGGTGCCCACGGCGCGGCGGCGAGGGTCTCCCCGGAGGCGTTCGCCCGGGCCGGGGCCGAGGTGGTGACCATCGGTGGGGACCCGGACGGCCTCAACATCAACGACGGCTACGGCTCCACCCACCTGGACGAGCTGCGCGCCGCGGTGGTCGAGCACGGTGCCGACCTCGGTGTGGCGCACGACGGCGACGCGGACCGCTGCCTGGCGGTGGACGCGGACGGCGAGGTCGTGGACGGCGACCAGATCCTGGCGATCCTGGCGCTGGCGCTGCGGGAGCAGGGCGTGCTGCGGCGCGACACGGTGGTGGCCACGGTGATGTCCAACCTCGGGTTCAAGCTGGCGCTGGAACGGGAGGGCATCGAGCTGGTGCAGACGGCGGTCGGTGACCGCTACGTGCTGGAGGCGATGAAGGCCGGCGACTACGCGCTCGGCGGGGAACAGTCGGGTCACGTGATCCTGCTGGACCACGCCACGACCGGCGACGGGACGCTGACCGGTCTGCTGCTCGCGGCGAGGGTGGCCGCCGCGGGGCGTCCGCTGGCGGAGCTGGCCGCGGTGATGCAGCGGCTGCCGCAGGTGCTGATCAACGTTCCCAACGTGGACCGCGGCCGGGTGTCGAGCTCCTCGGAGCTGGCCTCCGCGGTGACCGAGGCCGAGCGGGCGTTGGGTGAGACCGGTCGGGTCCTGCTGCGTCCTTCCGGGACCGAGCCGCTGGTCCGGGTGATGGTGGAGGCGGCGGACAGCGACCAGGCGCAGAGGGTCGCGGCGGGACTCGCCGACGTGGTGAAGCGGACGTTGGGGAACTGACCCGCGGCACCCGCCCGGCGTGCCCCCGCCGGCTCACAGCCCGGGGGTGCGCCGCAGCCTCCACCGCCAGTACCCCTTCTGGACCAGCAGGGTGAGCGTGCCGGCGAGCAGGATGCCGGACAGGTTCACCCCGAGCTGCTCGGCCGAGCCGAACGCCTGGTCCCGGTCGTCGTAGGAGAGCGCCACCGCGGTGTTGGCGGCGGCCGGGACGGTGGTGACGGAGATCGCCACCCCGACCAGCGCCCCGGACTTCTGCGAGGTCAGGGAGAGCACGCCGGCGATCCCGGCGAGCAGCGCCACCACGAACGACAGCGGGTCGGGGGAGAAGATGAACGAGGTGACCGGGCGCGGTCCCTCGAACTGTGACCGGTGGAACAGGTCGATGCCGTTCATCAGCCTGCTGAACGCGAACGTCGTGAGCATCGCCACGGGGAACCCCACGAGCAGCGCCAGCACCGAGCGCAACGCGAGCCGCAACCGCCACTGCACCAGGGCGACGGACACCCCCGCCAGCGGGCCGAACTCGGGTCCCACGACCATGGCGCCGACCACCAGGATGGAGCTGTCCACCACCACGCCGCAGGCGGCGAGCATCACCGCGACGGTGAGGAACGCCAGGAAGGTGCCGGAGAGGGTGGACTCCTCGCTGGTGGCCTCGGTCATGGACTCCCACACCACGGCGTCGGCCGGTTCGCCGGGGGCTTCCCGGTCCGCCTGTTCCGCGTACCGGGACAGGGTCAGGTCGAGGTCCTCCATGGTGATCGCGCCCTCGTCGCCGAGGCCGCGTTCGCGCAGGGCGGTCAGCACCTCGTGGGCGGCCTCCCTGGCGACGTCGCAGGTGACCACGTCGCCGGGTGGGCGCCGGGCGGCTCCGGGCAGCACCGTCAGGTGGGTGGTGCCGACCGCCCGGTCCAGCATGGCGACGATCTTCTCGGTGCGGTCGGTGGGGACGATCAGTCGTAGATGGAGCACGAGCCGAGAATAGGCGGGTCAGAGCTTGCGCAGGCTCAGCCGTTGGACGGTGTGGTCGCTGCCCTTGCGCAGCACCAGGGTGGCCCGGCCGCGGGTGGGCAGGATGTTGCGCTCGAGGTTCGGTCGGTTGACGGTGCGCCAGATCATGGCGCCGTACTCCAGCGCCTCCTCCTCGCTGACCTTGGTGTAGCGGTGGAAGTACGAGGAGGGGTTCTGGAACGCGGTCTGCCGCAGTTGCCGGAACCGGCTGAGGTACCAGCGTTCGACGTCCTCGGTGCGGGCGTCCACGTACACGCTGAAGTCGAAGTAGTCGGCGAGGGCCACCCGCATCAGGCCGTCGCTGCCGGGCAGGGCCGGCTGGAGCACGTTGAGGCCCTCGACGATGAGGATGTCCGGGCGGCGCACGGTCTGTACCGCGCCGGGGACGATGTCGTAGGTGAGGTGGGAGTAGACGGGCGCGCCGACCTCCTCCTGCCCGGCCTTCACCGCCGCGACGAACCGGGTCAGTGCCCGCCGGTCGTAGGACTCGGGGAAGCCCTTGCGGGACATCAGCCCGCGCCGTTCCAGTTCCGCCCGGGGCAGCAGGAAGCCGTCCGTGGTGACCAGCTCCACCCGGGGGTGTTCGGGCCAGCGGGCGAGCAGGGCCCGCAGCAGCCGGGCGGCGGTGGACTTGCCCACCGCGACGCTGCCGGCCACCCCGATGACGAACGGGGTGCCGGACTGCGGGGGCCGGTGGGTCTCGGCGCCCGCGAGGAACGTGTTGATCGCTCCGCGCAGCCCGTGGGTGGCGGCGACGTGGAGGTTGAGCAGCCGTGACAGCGGCAGGTACACCTCGATGACCTCGGTGAGGTCCACCACGTCACCGAGGCCGCGGAGCTGTTCGACCTCGTCGGCGGTGAGCGGCAGCGGGGTGACGTCCCGCAGGGCGCTCCACTCGGCGCGGGAGAGGTCCACATAGGGACTGGGGGAGACCACGCACCCATGTCACCACACCGGTGCGCCCCCGATGCGCGGGGGTTGTGCGCCGCCCGGTTGGCCGCTCGTCCGGGGCCGCTGACGGTGCCCTGACAGCCGTACGGCCCGCCCCGGGAGCGCTGTCAGCGTCCTGCACCCGTTCTGTCAGCGCGGCGGTCCAGCGTGGAACCCACGAGCACAGCGCACGAAGGGCTTCCCATGACCTACGCGATCGAGGCCGAAGGCCTGACCAAACGCTTCAAACAGACCCAGGCGCTGGCCGGGGTGGACCTCGCGGCGCGCACCGGCACCGTGCTGGGGGTGCTGGGCCCCAACGGCGCCGGGAAGACCACCACGGTGCGCGTCCTGTGCACCCTGCTCCGCCCGGACGGGGGACGGGCCCGGGTGGCCGGGCACGACGTGCTGCGCCGACCCGGCCTGGTCCGCGCCTCGATCGGGTTGACCGGGCAGTACGCCGCGGTGGACGAGATGCTCACCGGGTACGAGAACCTGCTGATGATCGGTCGGCTGCTGGGGGTTCCCCGCCCCGCGGCCCGCCACCGCGCCACCGAGCTGCTGGAGCGGTTCCGGCTCGCCGACGCCGCGGGCAGGGCGGCCAAGACCTTCTCCGGCGGGATGCGGCGGCGGCTGGACCTGGCGGCGAGCCTGGTCGGCCGCCCCGAGGTGCTGTTCCTCGACGAGCCCACCACCGGGCTGGACCCGCACAGCCGCGGCGAGCTCTGGGAGATCGTGCGGGGCCTGGTCTCCGACGGCACCACCGTGCTGCTCACCACGCAATACCTGGAGGAGGCGGACCAGCTCGCCGACCACGTCGTGGTCATCGACCACGGCCGGGTCATCGCCGGCGGCACCCCCGACGAGCTCAAGGACCAGGTGGGCGGGCAGGTGCTGCGGGTGCGCCCGGCGGACCCGGCCGACCTGGACACCGTCCACGCCCTGGTGGCGGTGGCCGCGGGCCCGGCCACCGCGCTGGACGGCCAGGCGGTGACCGCCCCGGTCCGCGACCCGGGGCTGCTGCCCACCGTGGTGCGGCACCTGGCCGAGGCCGGCGTCGCCGTGGCCGAGCTCGAGCTGCGCCGCTCCAGCCTGGACGAGGTGTTCCTCGCCCTGACCGGGCACCGCGCCGAGGCGGACCCGTCACACGCGGGTCCTGGCGCCGCACCACCGGGGCCGGGGCCCGGGCACCCCGGCGCCCGGGCGCACGCCGCGAGGACGGAGGTCCCCGCGTGACCGCCGTGGGCCTGACCGCCGAGCGGCCGACCGGGAGCGGACACGCCCGGCCGTGGGCCGCGATCCAGCAGACCGCCACCATGGCCTGGCGGAACCTGGTGCAGATCAAGCACAACCCGATGGAGCTCATGGACCTGAGCGTCCAACCGGTGATGTTCGTCCTGCTGTTCACCTACGTCTTCGGCGGCCAGATGGAGGGCTCGACCGAGCGGTACCTGCAGTACGCGCTGCCCGGCATCATCGTGCAGAACGCGCTGTTCGCCACCATGTCCACGGCGATCGGGCTGAACACCGACCTCACCAAGGGCGTCTTCGACCGGCTGCGCAGCCTGCCGATCGCCAGGTTCGCTCCCCTGCTCGGCCGTATCCTCGCCGACCTCGGCAAACAGCTCTGGTCGCTGGCGCTGATGCTGACGCTGGGCTTCGCGCTCGGCTTCCGGGCCGACCGGGGGGTGGCCGGGGTGCTCGGCACGGCCCTGCTGATCCTCGTGTTCGCGCTGGCCGTGTCGTGGCTTTCGGTGCTGGTCGGCATGGTGGCCGGTGACCCGGAGAAGGTCCAGATCCTCGTGTTCACCCTGATCATGCCGATCACGTTCACCAGCAGCGCGTTCGTCCGCCCGGAGACCATGCCGGACGGGCTGCGGGCCTGGTCGGACATCAACCCGGCCACCCAGTTGTCCGACGCCTGCCGGGGACTGCTGACCGGCGGCGAGGTGGCCTCGCCCGTGCTGTGGTCGCTGGTGTGGGCCGCGGGGTTCGCGGCGGTCTTCTTCCCCCTGGCGATGCGTGCCTACCGGGCCCGCGCCTGACCCGTACGGCCGCCACGGACCCGCGGGCGACGGCCCCGTGGTCCGGGGCCGGCCGGTCCCCGCCTTAAGCTGGGCCGCATGTGCGGAATCGTTGGGTACGTGGGCGGCAGGTCCGCCCTGGACATTGTCATTGCCGGTCTCCGGCGACTCGAGTACCGGGGGTACGACTCGGCCGGGGTGGCCGTGCTCGCCGACGGCCAGCTCGCCTCGGCGAAGCGGGCGGGCAAGCTCGCCAACCTGGAGAAGGCACTGGCCGAGGCGCCGCTGCCGGACGGGGGAACGGGCCTGGGACACACCCGGTGGGCCACCCACGGCGTGCCCAACGACGCCAACGCCCACCCGCACCTGGACAACGCGGGCCGGGTCAGCGTCATCCACAACGGGATCATCGAGAACTTCGCGGCGCTCCGCGACGAGCTGGCCGAACGGGGCCACACCCTGGTCTCGGAGACCGACACCGAGGTGGTGGCGCACCTGCTGGCGGAGGAGTTCCACGCCGACACCGGCCTCGCCGACGCGATGCGCCGGGTGTGCCACCGGCTCAAGGGCGCCTTCACTCTGGTCGCGGTGCACGCCGACGAGCCGGGCGTGGTCGTGGGCGCCCGCCGCAACTCGCCGCTGGTGGTGGGCCGCGGTGACGGTGAGAACTTCCTCGCCTCGGACGTGGCCGCGTTCATCGCGTACACCCGGGAGGCCGTCGAACTCGGCCAGGACCAGGTCGTGGAGCTGCGCCGGGACACGGTGACCGTCACCGACTTCGACGGCAACCCCGCCGACGTCCGTGAGTACCACGTGGACTGGGACGCCTCGGCCGCCGAGAAGGGCGGCTACGACTACTTCATGCTCAAGGAGATCGCCGAACAGCCCAAGGCGGTCGCCGACACGCTGCTGGGGCGGATCGACGCCTCCGGCCGGCTCACCCTCGACGAGGTGCGCATCCCCGAGCCGGTGCTCCGGGAGATCAACAAAATAGTGATCGTGGCCTGCGGCACCGCGTTCCACTCCGGGCTGATCGCCAAGTACGCCATCGAGCACTGGACCAGGGTGCCCTGTGAGGTGGAGCTGGCCAGCGAGTTCCGCTACCGGGACCCGATCCTGGACCCGCGGACGCTGGTGGTGGCCATCTCCCAGTCCGGGGAGACCATGGACACCCTGATGGCCCTGCGGCACGCCCGCGAGCAGGGCTCCAAGGTGCTCGCCATCTGCAACACCAACGGCTCGACGATCCCCCGCGAGTCCGACGCGGTGCTCTACACCCACGCCGGTCCCGAGGTCGCGGTCGCCTCCACCAAGGCGTTCCTCACCCAGTTGGTGGCCTGCTACCTGGTGGCGCTGTACCTGGGCCAGGTGCGCGGCACCAAGTGGGGCGACGAGATCGACACGGTGATCCACGAGCTGTCGGACATCGGCCGCCAGGTCGAGCAGGTGCTCGGCACCATGGAGCCGGTGCGGGAGCTCGCCCGCTCCCTGAAGGACAAGAACACCGTGCTGTTCCTCGGCCGGCACGTGGGCTACCCGGTGGCCCTCGAGGGCGCGCTCAAGCTCAAGGAGCTCGCCTACATGCACGCCGAGGGGTTCGCGGCGGGCGAGCTCAAGCACGGCCCGATCGCGCTGATCGAGGAGGACCTGCCGGTGGTGGTCGTGGTGCCGTCGCCGCGGGGCCGCTCGGTCCTGCACGACAAGATAGTGTCCAACATCCAGGAGATCCGGGCCCGCGGCGCCCGCACCATCGTGATCGCCGAGGAGGGGGACACCACCGTCCTGCCCTACGCCGACCACCTGATCTCCATCCCCCAGACGCCCACCCTGCTCCAGCCGCTGGTGGCCACCGTTCCCCTCCAGGTGTTCGCCTGCGAGCTGGCCACCGCCCGGGGCAACGAGGTGGACCAGCCGCGGAACCTGGCGAAGTCGGTCACCGTCGAGTAGCCGGCCCCGGGGGAGCAGGTGATCATCGGAGTCGGCATCGACGTGGCGTCGATCGACCGTTTCGCGCGGGCGTTGCAGCGGACCCCGCAGCTCGCGGAACGGCTGTTCACCGAGCCGGAACGGTTCGGCCGGGACGGCACCCCCCGCGGCACGGCCTCCCTGGCGGCCCGCTTCGCCGCCAAGGAGGCCGTGGCCAAGGCCCTGGGCGCGCCGGGCGGCCTGTCCTGGACCGACGCCACGGTGACGAGTGACCCCGACGGCCGCCCCCGTCTGGTGGTCACCGGCACCGTGGCCGCCCGCGCCGCGGCCCTGGGCGTCCGGCACTGGCACGTCTCGCTCAGCCACGACGCGGGGATCGCCACCGCGGTGGTCATCGCGGAAGGAGAACCGGGACATGCGTAGGGCACACGCGGTCGCCGACGTCCGGGACGCCGAGGCCGCCCTGATGCGGCGGCTGCCGGAGGGCACCCTGATGCGCAGGGCGGCGGCGGGGCTCGCGGCGACCTGCGCCGGGCTCCTCGGGCGGGTGTACGGCAGCCGGGTGGTGCTGCTGGTGGGCAGCGGCGACAACGGGGGTGACGCGCTGTACGCGGGCGCGCTGCTGGCCCGCCGCGGTGCCGGCGTCACCGCGGCGTTGCTCGCGCCGGAACGGGCCCACCCCGGCGGCCTCGACGCGTTGCGCGCCGCCGGTGGGCTGGCCGTCACCGACCTGGCCGCGGCGACGCGGCTGATCGACCGGGCCGACGTGGTGCTCGACGGCATCGTGGGCATCGGCGGCAAGGGCGGGCTCCGCGACGACGCCGCGCCGCTGGCCGCCGCCGCCGACCGGTCGGCGGGCCTCACCGTCGCCGTGGACCTGCCCAGCGGCATCGACCCGGACACCGGGGAGGTTCCCGGCGCGGCGGTGCGGGCCGACGTCACCGTCACCTTCGGCACCCACAAGCCCGGGCTGCTGGTGGACCCCGGGGCCCGGTACGCCGGCGCCGTCCGGCTGGTCCCCATCGGGATCGACCCGGGGCCGCCGGTGCTGGAGGCGTTGCACCATTCCGACCTGGCCGGGCTGCTGCCGGTGCCCGGCGAACTCAGCGACAAGTACCGGCGCGGCGTGGTCGGCGTGGTGGCCGGCTCGGCCCGCTACCCGGGGGCGGCGGTGCTCGCGGTGGCCGGTGCGCTGGCCGGCGCGGCCGGTGCGGTGCGCTACGTCGGGCCCGCCGCCGACGCGGTGGTGCGACGGTTCCCCGAGGTCCTGGTGCACGCCGGGCCGCCGGCGGACGCGGGCCGGGTGCAGGCGTGGGTGATCGGCCCCGGGATCGGCGACGGCTCAGGCGCCAGGGAGGCGATCGCCCAGGTGCTCGGCTCCGGGGTGCCGGTGCTGGTGGACGCCGACGGCCTGGCCCTGCTCCGGGACACCACTGTGGAGCCGTCCGCGGAGCTGCTGCTCACCCCGCACGCCGGGGAGGCGGCGGCGCTGCTCGGCACCGACCGGGCCGCCGTGGAGGCCGCCCGGCTCGCCCACGTCCGCGAACTGGCGCGGGCGCGCCGGGCGACGGTGCTGCTCAAGGGCTCCACCACCCTGGTGGCCGACCCCGTGCCAGCCCCGGTCCGGGTGAACCCCACCGGCACGGGCTGGCTGGCCACCGCCGGCAGCGGGGACGTGCTGTCCGGGCTGGCCGGCTCGCTGCTCGCGGCGGGGCTCACCGCCCGGGACGCGGGCTCGGTCGCGGCGTACCTGCACGGGCTGGCCGCCCGCCGCGCCACCGGGGTGCCCGGTGCGCCGATCACCGCGATGGACGTGGCGGCGGCCCTCCCCGGGGCCTGGCGGGACGCGGTCACCCCGGGCTGACCGGGGCCGGACCGGGGACGCCCGCCCCGGTGGGGCCGTCGGCCGGGTCTTCCCCGGCCGGCTCGACCAGGACGGTCTCGGAGACCAGGGACTGCCGTTCGGTGTGGTCCGCCAGGCGGGTCCACAGGTACGCGTGCCGGGCGTCCACGCCCGCGTACCCGCTGCCGACCTGCACCACGACGCCCTCGAAGGGCTCCGGCCGCTCCCACCGCCGTCGTTCCGGCGGCACGTACGACACGCCGCGGACCCGGTCACCGAGCCGGAAGGGGGGTGGGGGCACGTCGGCCCCGTTCGTCGTCCGCACCACGCTGTGCTCCCTGTTCGTCCTGGGTCACGCCCCGGCGCCGCGCGCCGTCGGGCCTCCGCGCGCCGGGGCGGTGGCCCGTGCGCTGTCGGGTTGCCAGCCATCAGCATCGGTCCGTGCAGCTATGTTCACCAGGCGTGACGGCGTTACGCGTTCGGCGTTAACGGAGTCGTCGTTATCGGAGGGGAGCGGCTCATGGCCAAGGACACCGACCCCACCGCGTCCATGGCGGAGTTGTTCGGCTCGCACCTGCGCCGGCTCCGCCTGCGTGCCGGGTGGACCCAGGCCGAGACGGGCCGTCGGGTCCACGTGGTCGGCTCCCGCATCGCCCAGCTCGAGGGCGGCACGGGGCACCGGCCCACCCTGGCGCTCACCCGCGCCCTCGACGCGGTCCTGGACGCCGACGGCCTGCTGGTGGAGCTCTTGCCGCACGTGTGGCGGGAGGCGTTCCCGGACTGGTCCCGGCGGTTCATGGAGCTGTCGCACCGGGCCACCGGCATCCGCCAGTACCTGGCGCACGAGGTGCCCGGCCTGCTCCAGACCGAGGACTACGCGCGGGCCGTGCTGGGCGTGGGGTGCACCCTCCGTGACCCGGCGCACCTCGAGGAGCGGGTGGCCGCGCGGATGACCCGTCAGCAGCGCCTGGACGGACCGGACCGCCCGGAGTACGAGGTGGTCCTCGACGAGTCGGTGCTGCTGCGGCACGTCGGCGAGGCGGAGGTGATGCGGAGCCAGCTCCAGCACCTGTTGCGCTCGGCGGGCGCAGGCCACGTGACGCTCCAGGTGCTGCCGTTCCGCAGTGGGGAGCACCCGTCGCTCGGTGGGTCGCTCACCGTGCTGACCATGCCGGACGGCTCCAGGGTGGGCTACCGGGAGGGGGCCGAGGACGGGCGGCTGCTCGAGGAGCTAGAGGATGTCATGTCCTGTACATGGGCGTACGATCGGCTGAGGGTGCTCGCCCTGCCCCCGCGAGCGTCGCTCGCCCGCATCCGAGCGGTTCTGGAGGACGAATACCGTGTCGAACGTGTCCCGTCCCGATCGAAGCGTCGTCGTCTGGCGAAGGTCCAGCTACAGCAACAAGGAGGGCGGCGACTGCGTGGAGGTGGCCGACGGCCTCCACGGGGTGGTGCCGGTGCGTGACAGCAAGGACCCGCTGGGGCCGGTGTTGGTGTTCTCCGCGCGCGGCTGGGCGTCGTTCGTGGCCGCGGTGCGGCTCGGGGAGTTCCCTGAGGGCTGAGCTTGCCGCTGCCGCATCCGAGCGGTTCTGGAGGACGAATACCGTGTCGAACGTGTCCCGTCCCGATCCGAGCGTCGTCGTCTGGCGAAGGTCCAGCTACAGCAACAAGGAGGGCGGCAACTGCGTGGAGGTGGCCGACGGCCTCCACGGGGTGGTGCCAGTGCGTGACAGCAAGGACCCGCAGGGGCCGGCGTTGGTGTTCTCCGCGCGCGGCTGGGCGTCGTTCGTGGCCGCGGTGCGGCTCGGGGAGTTCCCCGAGGGCTGAGCCCCCTTCTTGACGGGGGCCCGCCCCGGGAGTTCTGCCGGGACGGGCCCCGTGTCGTTCCCGTGTGCGCCGCCGCTGGTCGCCTGTGGGGTCAGGGAGTCCGGTCGGGGGCCTGGTCGGGTGCCGCGAGGGAGTCGATCCAGCCGATCAGGCGGGCGCCCTCGCGGCTCATGATGTCCGGGTCGCGCAGGGCGTTGGCCAGCAGCGACATGCCCTGGTAGCCGGAGACCAGGGTGACGGCGAGGTCGTCCGGGTCGGGCAGGCCCAGGGAGCGGAACTGCTGTCCCGTCCAGTCCAGCAGTTGCCGGATCACGCCGCCGGCAGCCATGTCGAGGGCCCCGTCGTCGCGTTTGTCCAGCTCGACGGCGAGCGTGCCGGTGGGACAGCCGTAGCGGGCGGCGACGACACGCTGGTTGACCCAGACCTCGACCAGGGCCCGCAGGCGGTCGCGCGGGTCGGGCAACTCCTCCAGCCGACGGGTGAGTTCGTCCAGGCGCGCGCTGTGCTCGGACAACGCGGCCTGGATCAGCTCGTCCTTGGTCTTGAAGTAGTAGTAGACGTTGCCGACCGGGACGTCGGCGGCGCGCGCGATGTCGCCGAGGGTGGTGCGTTCGACGCCCTGCTCGTGCAGGACCCGGGCCGCCGCGGTGGCCAGCCGTCGGCGTTTGTCGGCCCCCCGCGCCCGGGGCTTCGGTGAGTCAGTCACCCGACCAACTGTAGGTAGGTCCCCGCGGGGACCTGTGCTACCTTTCGAGTTAGTCAGTGAGCTAACTAACTTGTGGGAGTGGCAGTGATCGTGGTGACCGGTGCGACGGGCAACATCGGGCGGACCCTGGTGGGGCTGCTGGCCGAGGCGGGCGAGGAGACCGTGGCCGTCTCGAGGCGACCGCGGCCCGTGGGGCATCCCGCGGGTGTCCGGCACGTCCAGGCCGACGTCGGGGACTCCGCCAGCATGCGGCCGGCCCTCGAGGGCGCCGACGCCCTGTTCGTCCTGCTGGGCGGCGAGCTCAACATCCGCGGAGAGGGCCCCGACGCCCTGCTGGGCGTGGCCGCGGACAGCGGGGTCAAGCGGGTCGTCCTGCTCTCCTCGCAGGTCAACTCCACCCGCCCAGAGGCCCGATCCCACGCCCGCCTGCGCCAGTTCGAAACCGCCGTGCGCGCGTCCGGCCTTGACTTCGCGGTCCTGCGCCCCAGCGGTTTCGCCTCCAACGCCCTCGCCTGGGCCGAGTCGGTCCGCACCCGGCGCACGGTCCTCGCCCCGTTCGGCGACGTGGCCCTGCCCGTCATCGACCCGGCGGACATCGCCGAGGTCGCCGCGGCGGCGCTGTGCGGGGACGACCACACCGGCCGGACGTACGAACTGACCGGCCCGGAGGTCATCAGCCCGCGCCGGCAGACCGCGGTGATCTCCCAGGCCCTCGGCGAGGAGGTGACCTTCGTGGAGCTGTCCCGCGCGGACGCCCACGCCCACATGGCGCAGTTCATGCCCGAGGACGTCGTCGGCGGCACCCTGGACGTCCTCGGCGTCCCACGGCCGGCCGAACAGGAGGTCAGCCCCGCCGTGGAGGACGTCCTCCACCGCCCCGCCAGACCCTTCGGCGCGTGGGTCGCGCGGAACCTGGCGGCCTTCCGGTAGGAGCCGCCCCGCGGTGACTGACGCCCTCGCGGTGCGCCAGCGGGACCGGTGAGGGCGGATTACCGTTTTCCGCCGATCGGTCCGCCTGAGACACTGACCTGGATGGATACTGCGATGCGAGCCCAGGCGACCGTTGATCTGGCCGCGATCGGGGCCAATGTCCGGGCCCTGCGCGACCGGGTCCGCGGGGCCGGCGTGATGGCTGTGATCAAGGCCGACGGGTACGGGCACGGCGCGGTGCGGGTCGCCCGCGCGGCCCGGGCGGCCGGGGCGGAGTGGTTGGGCACCGCGACCCCGCACGAGGCGTTGGAGCTGCGCGCCGCCGGGCTCGACGGGCGCATCCTGTGCTGGCTGTGGACGCCCGGCGGCCCCTGGGCGGAGGCGATCCGCGCCGACGTGGACGTCTCGGTCAGCGGCCGGTGGGCGCTGCGCGAGGTCGTCGCCGCGGTCGAGGAGACGGGGCGGCCGGCCAGGGTGCACCTCAAGGCAGACACCGGCCTGGGGCGCAACGGCTGCCAGCCCGCGGACTGGCCCGACCTGGTGGCCGACGCCCGGGCCGCCGAGGCCGCCGGCGTGCTGAAGGTCACCGGCCTGTGGTCGCACTTCGCCTGCGCCGACGAGCCCGGGCACCCCTCCATCGAGGCGCAGCTCACCGCGTTCCGGCAGGCCCTCGCGGTGGCCGGCGCCGCGGGGATCGATCCCGAGGTGCGGCACATGGCCAACTCCCCGGCCACCCTCACCCTGCCCGCCGCGCACTTCGACCTGGTCCGCCCGGGCCTCGCGGTCTACGGCCTGTCCCCGGTGCCGCAGCTCGGTGGGCCCGCCGAGTTCGGGCTGCGCCCGGCGATGACGCTGCGGGCGTGGCTGGCGAACGTCAAACGGGTCCCCGCCGGGCACGGCGTCTCCTACGGGCACACCTACACCACGCCCGGGTCCACGACGCTGGGCCTGGTCCCGGTCGGCTACGCGGACGGCGTGCCCCGGCACGCCTCGGGCACCGGGCCGGTGTGGATCGCCGGCAAGTGGCGCACCGTCGCCGGGCGGGTGGCGATGGACCAGTTCGTGGTGGACCTCGGCGGCGACGCGGCGGAGGTCGGGGACGAGGTGGTGCTGTTCGGTCCGGGGGACGCCGGGGAGCCGACGGCGGAGGACTGGGCGCGGGCCTGCGGGACCATCGCCTACGAGATCGTCACCCGGATCGGGGTCCGGGTTCCCCGGGTGTACCGCACCGCACCGCCCGAGCGGGGCGGCGGCGCCCCGAGCCCCGGCCTTGAGGCCCCGCTCGCCGGCACCGGTGAGGGCGATGGCTGATCGGCCGGGGGTGGCGGCAGCCGCGGGAGAGGCGCTGTCCGAAGCGGTGCGGGGCCGCTGGGCCAAGGCCGGCAAACAGGCCGGGGTCCTGGGCGTCGCGGTCGGCGTGGTCGCCGCGGGCGCGGTGGCCGGGGTCGCGGCGGAGCGGCTGACCGTGGGCAGGTCCATCCGCCGCAGGGCGCAGCTCGCCCTGGACGTGGCGGGCCCCTACGGCTCGCTGCGCGGCACTCCGGGGACCGTGGTGGCCGAGGACGGCACGGTGCTGTCCTACGAGACCGACCCGGCGGAGGCATACGGGGCCGGGGCCGACGGGGCCGGGGCCGCTCAGGTCGGACCCGGGCAGCGGGTGCTGGGCGCGCTGGGACTCGGCCACCCCCGGGTGGACACGGGCACCGGTCAGGCACCGTCCCGCCCGCCGCTGACCGCGGTCTTCTGCCACGGCTACGCGCTCAACCAGGACTCGTTCCACTTCCAGCGCCAGGCACTGCGCGGCCGGGTCCGCTCGATCTATTGGGACCAGCGCAGCCACGGGCGGTCCCAGCGCGGGGTGACCCAGGGCGACGGCACCCCCGCCACCATCGACGAGCTGGGCCGGGACCTCAAGGCGGTGCTTGACGCCGCCGTTCCCGAGGGGCCGGTGGTGCTGGTGGGGCACTCCATGGGCGGGATGACGATCATGGCGTTCGCCGACCAGTTCCCCGAGTTCGTGCGGGAGCGGGTGGCCGGGGTGGCGTTCCTCGGCACCACTGCTGGCGGTCTCGGCACGGTCACGTTCGGACTTCCGGCCGCCGGCGCACGGACGCTGCACCGGGTCGCCCCCGGGGTCCTGCGGGCCCTCGGCAACCAGGTGGACCTGGTGGAACGGGGCCGCCGCGCCGCATCGGAGGTGCTGACCTCGCTGGTCAAGCGGTACTCGTTCGGCAGCCGCGACGTGGACCCCGCCGTGGTGCGGTTCGCCCAGCGCATGCTGGAGTCCACCCCCATCGACGTCGTGGCGGAGTTCTACCCGGCGTTCGCCGCCCACGAGAAGACCGAGGCGCTCGCCCACCTGGACGGGATACCCGTGCTGATCCTGGCCGGGGAGCGGGACCTGATCACCCCACTGGACCACAGCGCCGCGATCGCCGCTCAGCTCCCGGGTGCCGAACTGGTGCCCGTCAAGGACGCGGCGCACATGGCGCTCCTGGAGCGGCCCGAGCTGGTCAACGCGCACCTGGCCGGGCTGTTGGTACGGGCCGCCGACCGGGCGGGGGCGGCGCTGCCCGAGCCGATCAGGGCCCTGGCGGCGACGGTGAGCGCGGGAGCCCGGCCGCCCGACGCGTAGAGTCCGCGGACATGGACGCACCCATCAGCCAGACACAGAACGGGGAAGCACCACACGCCCCCGTGCCGCTGACGGTGGCCAGGGCCACGATCGACTCCGCGGAACGGATGCGGGAGCTGGGCCGCCGCCTCGCCGCCGCGCTGCGCCCCGGGGACCTGGTGCTGCTCACCGGTGCCCTGGGCGCCGGCAAGACCACGCTGACCAGGGGGGTCGGTGAGGGCCTCGGGGTCAGGGGGGCCGTCACCTCCCCCACGTTCGTGATCGCCCGGGTCCACCCCTCCACGGTCGGCGGCCCGCCGCTGGTCCACGTGGACGCCTACCGGCTCGGTGGTGGCCTCGATGAGATGGAGGACCTCGACCTCGACGTGTCGCTGCCGGAGTCGGTGGTGGTGGTCGAGTGGGGCGAGGGCAGGGTCGAGGAGCTCTCCCAGGACTACCTCCAGGTGGTCATCGAGCGCACCACCGGTGGAGCCGGGACGGAGGCGCCGGACGCCGAACCGGACGAGGACCGCGCGGTCACCCTGCGGGGGGTGGGCGCCCGCTGGGCCGGGGTGGACCTGGCCGCGGTGGCCGCAGTGTGAGCGTCGCTGCCGGGCGGACCACCGGTTGCGGACCCGGGACCGGTGACCGACGCGGACCCCCACGATCAGCTCGCCGTTGTCGAGGGGTGCGGGTGATTCGGCAGCCACCGGCGCGGAGGCGTCGGACTCCCGGGCGTCGTCCCGGTGCGTGACGGCAAGGCCCCGTCGGGGGTCGCCGTGTGCGCCGGGGCGCGGGCCGGTCGACTGTCAGTGGTCGCGTCTAGGGTGCTGGACATGACCGCGATGCCGTCAGAACACGTGTCATTACTGCCTCCTGGCGTCCCGGAGGCCGACGGCGGCCACACGGTGGTCGTCGAGTGGTCGTCCGAGGCGCCCGCGCGCATAGCCGAGTTGGTGCGCGCCCCGGGGGTGACCGGGCTGCGGATCAGGCCCGGGGCGGAGGCCGCGGAGGCGGACGACGAGTACTGGAGCGACGAGCCGGACTTCGACGAGGACGGCAAGCCGCTCCTGCCGCCGCACGAGGCGGGCGGCCTCGCTGGGCTGGATCTCGGCGGGATCGGCGAGCTGGACCTCGCGCACTTCCGGTTCGGCGACCCGGGTGCCACGAGCCTGGCCGCCGCCTCCTCGGACGGGCGGATCGAGACGCTCGACCTGCGCTACTGCGGCATCGGCGACGACGGGGTGGCGGCCCTGGCCCGCTCTGCGACGTTCCGCGGCGTGCGGCGGCTGCACCTCCAGTCCAACGCGCTGACCGCCGAGGGGGTGCGCGCCCTGGCCGGCTTCGAGCGGCTCCGCGAGCTCGACCTGCGGTACAACCGGATCGGCGCGGACGGCGCGCGGGCGCTGCTGGCGGCGCCGTTCGTCGGCTCCCTCACCCGTCTCCTGCTCTACCGGCGCGACGTCTCCGACGCGGGTGTGGCGGTCCTGGCGTCCGCCCCTCAGCTCCCGTCCGCGCTGCGCAGCTTCTGGAGGAGCGTGTGAGCACCGATCTCCGCGACCGCTTCTTTGCCCTGTCCACCGGCACCGCCAGCGCGGACGAGGTGGCCCGTTACCGCGCCGAGGTCGATGCCACCGACGCCGAGCCCGCCGCGTTCGTCGACGGGCTGGCCGTCTCCTGGCACCCGACGGCCCGCTTCAAGGCGGTGCGTTTCGTCGACGCGGACCGCATCGACGCCCCCACCCGCGAGCTGTTCGCCCGGCCCAGCGAGGGCGCGCCGCATCTGGCCGCCGTGTTCGTGGACCCGCGGGAGCTGTCGTTCCGCACCTTCGAGAACATCGTGCCGCTGGACCGGCTCTTCGCGGACGTCCCCCTGGACCTCACGCTGGCCGAGCCCGAGGAGCTGGCGCGGGGGGTGTACTCGGCGCGGCTGCGGCTGCCGGACGCCGGCCGGGCCCGCGTCGAGGGCCTGGACGGACTGGGCCTGTACGTCCCGCCGCTCAACTCGGGCTCCCGGGGTGGCGAGCGTTTCATCTTCCACTCGGCGCTGCTGGCCGACGCGCTCACCAAGGCGGTGTCCGCGGCGCTGCCCGAGGCGGTGCTCGACGGCTTCCTGCACGTCAACCCGGTGTTCCGGTGCAACCGCTTCGAGCCGGGCGACGCCAACTTCCACCACCACCTGGACACCCCGTACTACGACGCCGCCCGCGGCCACGTCTCCCGTCACACGCTGCTGCTCTACCTCACCGGTGGTTCGGGCGAGCCCGCGCTCGACCTCTCCGACGGTGTCGCCCTCACCGACATCGCGCCCTTCACCTGCGTCGTCTTCGACCAGCGGTACGAGCACGAGGGCGCGCCCTACCGGGACGGCCGCAAGGTCTTCCTCCGCACCGAGCTGGTCTTCGAGCAGGCCGGGTCGGAGGTGGCGCACGCCCCGGAGATCGGCGCGCTGTTCAGCAAGGCGTGCTACCTGACCGGGGAGAGCGTCTTCGCCCCGGAGCTGGCCGCGCACGCCGACGCCTACTACAACCAGGTCGCGGCCGCCCACTGGAACGGCCCGTCCGACGGCGCCGCCGCGAGCGAGCCGTTCGTCCACAAGCGGTTCCGCGGCGTCGACTTCGTCGCCAACGGCTACGACTTCTGGTTCGCCAGGCAGGAGGGGATCTCGCTCGCCGAGTGCGCCGCGATCACGCTGCTCGACTACTTCAACTGCAAGCTCGGCGACTCAGCGTTCCGGGACGTGTGCGAGTCGTCCGTGATCGAGGCCGCGGGCACGGACTGGATTCCCGGTTTCCTCACCGCGCGGCGGGACGAGCGCGGCGGGGGCGGCGAGCGGGCCGCGGACGCCGTCGCCGCCTTCGACAAGTCCCTGCTCTTCCCCGAGTCGGAGGAGACGAACGACGCCTGTTGCCCGTTCCACTCCTTCCCCGAGTTCGTCGCCACGCGGTTCGACGAGATCGTCGACCTCAACGAGACGGCGCAGACGTTCGCCAGGGCGCACATCATGCCGGCGCCCATCCTGATGCTCGGCCAGGACGTGGTCCTGGACCCGGCGAGGTTCCAGGTCCGGGGGAACCAGATCCACGTCCTCGGCCGGGAGTCGCTGGCCCCGGTGAACTTCGCGGCCTGCTGGAACGCCGGTGGCACACCGGCGAACTACATCGACGTGGCGGCCACCGTGGACGCGGCGCACTTCCTGGTCCCCCCGATCTTCTTCACCGAGACGGACGACTGTTACCACCTGCGGTTCGACTTCTTCCGGAACACCTGGATGGCGAAGCACCGGCAGGTCCGGGTTCCCGTCCCGATGATCCGCGACTACGACGACATGGACTTCGACCCCGACGACTGGGACTCGTCGGTCCCCGCGGCCGAGGCCGTGCCCTGGATAGCCGCGGCGGAACGCGCCCTGGGGCGGGAGTCCGACGGGGGACCCGGGGCGGCCTGGTGGGTCGAGCAGGACCCGGCCGGGGACAAGGAGCTTCGCGAGCTCCTGGAAACCGCCTACGAGTACGACCATGACGAGGAGGACGACGAGGACGAGGAGGACGACGGGGACGGCGCCGCGGAGGGCGGGGAGTAGGGGAACGGGCGGGGCCGCCGGTCGTCAGTCCGGCCCACCGGGCCTCCGCCACGGCCTGGTCGAACCGGGGGCGCCCCTGGATCTGGCGGGGCTGCTCGCCCGCTGAGCCCAAAGGCAGTCAGACAGTCAGGTGATCAGGCGGTGGCGGGGCGGGCGGTGGCGGCGGCGTTGAGCCGGCCGGTGCGGGCCAGCGCGGCCACGGCCACCGCGCACCCGCCGCCGGTGCCGGCGAGGACGGCCCACACCAGCCAGGGGGCGTCGCGGGCGTGGGCGAAGTCCCACAGGGCCCCGCAACCCAGGTTGCCCAGCGTGATGCCGAGGCCGGAGACCGTGTTGTACAGGCCGTAGTGGGTGGCCACCAGGGTGTTGCCGGACAGGGTGACGACGGTGTCCATCTCGAACGGGTACACGATGGCGCTGCCCGCGGCCAGCACCGTGACCGCGACCACCAGCGCCCCCAGCTCCGCCACCGGCACCGAGGCTGGGACCAGGGCGAGGGGGAGGAAGGCGGTTCCCATGGCGGTCAGTCCCCGCACCAGCGCCTGGTGCGGGGTGAGGCGACGCTTGGCCCAGCCGGTCAGCCTCAGTTGTCCGGCCACCGCGACCGCCGCGGAGACCACGAACAGTCCGCTGGTGGCCTTCGCGCCCTGGCGGCCCAGCGCGGCGTCGGCGGCCAGCGGCAGCGCGAGGTAGACCTGGAAGGCCAGTACGTACGAGCCGGTCATCGCGGCCGAGAACAGCAGGAAGGACCGGTTGCCGACCACCCGCCGCCACTGGTCCCACACCCCGCCCCGGCCGCCGGAGCCCTCCCCGGCGCCCCGCCGCCGCGGCAGGGCCCGCGCCTGTAGGAGCGTCAGGGCCGCGAAGACGGTGGCCGCGGCCGTGCACACCGCCCGGAAGTCAGCGGCCAGCAGGGCCAGCCCCACCAGCGGACCCAACAGCATCCCCGCCTGGTAGTGGACGTTGAACGCCGCGAACGCGTCCACCCGCCGCTCCTCGCCCGCCTCGGCGGCGAGGTAGGCACGCACAGCCGGGTTGAACAGCGCGCCCGCGAAGCCGGTCGCCGCCGACGCGGTGACCAGCGCGGGCAACGAGTCCACCCAGCCCAGCAGGGCGAACCCCCCGGTGCGCAGCAGGCACCCGGCCAGGATGGGTGACTTGTAGCCGAAGCGGTCGGCCAGGGTGCCGCCGATGAGGAACAGGCCCTGTTGGGAGAGGTTGCGCACGCCCAGGACCAGGCCGACCGTCCACGCCGCCAGCCCCAGGTCTCCGGAGAGGTGCCCGGCCAGGTAGGGCATGAGCATGTAGAAGCCGAGGTTGATGCCGAACTGGTTCGCCATGAGCAGTCGGACCGGGAACGGGAACGAACGCGTCTGCGCGATCAGGCTCCTCACCGGGCGGCTCCCGTCAGCCCCGTTCCGTCGGGACGCGCGGCGGAGCGCGGGGGCCGGACCGTGCGGCAGCGGGTCCAGTGCGTCACGACCACTTCGGCGCACTGGGTGATCTCGGCCGGGTCGTCGGCCGGTACGTGCCCGAGGACGTCGTGCCGACGGCACCAGTCGTCGTCGAAGACCGTTCCGACGTAGCGGTGCGGCCCGTCGGGGAACACCGCGGCGACCCGCTGCTCCGCCGGGCCGGTGCGCGCGGTCCACCGGGCGACCAGGGCGACCGCGCCCACGCTCCACCCGCCGGTGGCGTACCGGGTGCGCGCCAGTTGCCGGGCCGCCCACACCGCCTCGCCGGCGGCGACCCAGTGGACCTCGTCGAACAGGTCGTAGGCGACGTTGCCCGGGTAGATGGACGACCCCAGCCCGCGCATCAGGCGGGGGCCGGCCGGCTGACCGAAGATCGTTGAGTGGCAGGTGTCCACGCCGACCACCCGCAGCGAGGGGAAGAAGGACCGCAGGACACGGCCCACCCCGCCGGAGTGGCCGCCGGTGCCGACGGAGACGACGAGGGTGTCCACGCGGCCCAGTTGGGCGACGAGTTCGTGGGCCAGGGGCCGGTAGGCGGCGACGTTGTCCGGGTTGTGGTACTGGTCGGGGCACCAGGCGCCGGGGTGGGCGGCCAGCAGCTCGGCGACGCGGTCGCGGCGGGCCTGCTGCCAGCCCCCGACGGGGTGCGCGGTGGTGACGGTGTGCACCTCCGCGCCGTAGGCCCGCAACAGGCCAGCGACCTGGGGTTCCATGTCGGGGTCCGTGACCACCGAGACGGGGTGGCCGTAGGTGACGCCGGCCAGGGCCAGGCCCAGCCCGAGGGTGCCCGAGGTGGACTCCACGATCCGGGCGCCGGGCCTGAGCTGCCCGCGCTCGCGGGCGGCAGCCACCATGTACAGCGCGGTGCGGTCCTTGAGTCCGCCGGGGTTGTGGCCCTCCAGCTTGGCCCAGAATCCGCGTCCGGCGGCGGTGAACGGCTCACCCACCCACAGCACGGGCGTGTCGCCGACCAGGGCGGCCGGTGTGTGCGCCGACCGGGCCGCGAGGGGCAGCAGTTGCGCGGGTGAGGAAGGGGCGGGGGCGAGGAGGGAAGGCTGGGGGTGCATCATGACGGCTCTCCCACCGCACGGGCACGACAGCGTGTCGGCCGCGGCGGTGTGCATCGGGTGACGGTCGGTACGTGACGGGCGCCGCCCCGGCCGCGGAAGGACGCGTGGCCCTGCCATGGCCGGGGGTGGCTCCGTCAGTTCCGCCAGGCCTGCAACACCGCGAGGGCATCCGTGCCGCTGACCGACCTGGGCACGCGCCGGACCGTGGGCCCGCGCAGGGGAGCGGGGCCCGGCGCCGCCACCGCGTCGAGGACCGCCGGGGCCGGCAGCAGACCCGGGCCCCGCTCGGCCTGGGGGAGCGCCGGACCGTCGGTGCCGGTACACGTCCGGCGGTCCTGGTCGTGCGATCCGCACCCGTCCGAACGGGCCGTGGCGGTCTCCGCCACGGACACGGGCGCGGACGCCACGAACCCCAGGGTGTCGATCCGGGACGCACCGGTCGGCAACGGGCCGTGCGCGCAGCCCACGACGTGCAGCAGCACGATCAGGACGAGCACCCCCCACGGTGCCCGCGCGGCTGTCCGCCGCCCGACCGGATCACTGACGCCCACGTGCACAAGGTAACCGATCCGCCACGGACAGTGTGGATGGGTGATGGGTCGCCTACTCGTTCGGGCCGGCCGCTCGGGTGGCCGTGCCGCAGTGCGACGGCCCGGCCGCGGCCGTCAGCGACACACGGGTGCCGGCTCCGCGGGGGTCAGGTGCGGCCGGTGTCGGGGAGCGGCGGCGGGGGCCCTGGTGCGCCCCGGGGCTCCAGGAAACGGTGCCGCTGGGGGACGCGGGGCAGGGCGAGCAGACCGAGGACGGCCGCGGCCAGGCAGGCGGCGGCGCCGAGGCCGAGCCCGGCACGGGGCCGAGGTGCTGGGCGACAGCGCCGACGACGGGCCCGCCGACGGGCGTGCTGCCCAGGAAGGTGACCGACCACAGCGCCATGACCCGGCCGCGGAACGCCGGGGCGGCGACCAGTTGCAAGGTGGTGTTCCCGGTCGCGAGGAACGCGGTGCTCCCCAACGCCCACGCAGGCCAGGGCCGCCAGTTGCGCGGGGAGCCAGGGGATGACCGCCGCCGCCAGCGCGGCGGCGAAGCCGGCGGCGGCGCCGATCAGCGGGATGACCCCGGCCCGGCCGTGGGCGGCCACGGCGAGGCCGCCCACCACGGCGCCGAGGCCCATGGCGGAGGCCACGAAGCCGTAGGTGCGCGCGTCGCCGTGCGCACCGGCGCGGGCCAGCAGGGGAAGCACCACCTGGAACTCGTAGGCGAGCGTGCCGATCAGGGCCATCATGGCCAGCGGCGCCCACAGCCCCGCGGTGCCCCGCACGTAGCGCAGACCAGCGGCGACCTGCCCCCGTTCCTTCTCCAGTGCCGGGCTCCGCTGGAGCCGGTCGGTGCGCATGACGCGCAGGGCGAGCAGCACCGCGGCGAAGCTGGCGGCGTTGGCCAGGAAGCACACGCCCACTCCGACGGAGGCGATGAGGATGCCGGCGAGCGCCGGGCCGACGGCCCTGGCGGCGTTGGTCATCACGCTGTTGAGGCTGACGGCGTTGCGCAGGAGCCGCGGCCCGACCACCTCGGGCACGAACGTCTGCCGGGTGGGACTGTCGACGGCGTTGACGGTGCCTAACGCGACGGCGAGGAGCACGACCATCCACGGCCACGACCCGGGTGGCCGTCAGCAGGCCCAGCAGCAGGGCCAGGGCCGCGAGGGTGGTCTGCGTGGCCATCAGCAGCCGGCGCTTGTCGGCGCGGTCGGCGACGAGCCCTCCGTAGGGGCCGACCAGCAGCACCGGCAGGAACTGCGCGGCCACCACCAGGCCGAGGACCGTGCCCGAGCCGGTGAGCTGGAGCACCAGCCAGGACTGGGCCACGACCTGCATCCAGGTGCCGACCAGGCTGACGGACTGCCCGGCGAAGTACAGCCGGAAGTTCGGCACCCGCAGCGCCGCGAACGTCTCCCTTTTGTCGCGCCGGCTCATCCCCGCGTCCTGGCCGGCCCGCGGACGGCGCCGCACACCGGGGGCGTGCGCCCGGGAAGCCACCCGGGACCGGTCACCGGATCACCCGCCATCGGGCCTCCTCCACCTGCCGAGGTCGCCCGGCCGTCGGCCGGGGCGCCGTCCTCCCCCCTGCCGAGCCCACCCACCCGGGGTGAGGACCGCTCGGGCCCCGCTGTCGCACACGTTCCGACGCGCTGTCGGCAAGATGTTGCGCAGCACACCCGGCGCGTGGTCACATGGAGCTGGTTAGGGCTGCCTCACCACGTCCCCCAGGAGGCGTCATGTCCGCCCACGACACCCCCGACGCGGCGCGTGCCGCGCGACCGCCGACGGCTGCCCGGCCGGCGCCCTGCGTGCGGGACCTGTTGGCTGCGGGCGTCGCGGCCACCGCCGTCTCCACCCCGCCGAGGCCCCCGGAGCCGCTGGACGAGGGCCCCGGTGTCACCGGCCCGGCCAGCCGCGACGCCGCCTGACCCGGCCCGCCGTCCCGGCCCGCCGTCCCGGGCCGCCGTCACCTGACCACCACCACCGGGACGTCGATCACCGCGAACCGCCACATCGCCTCGCCGTCCGCACGGCCCTCCCGGATCGCCCCGCCGCCCACGCCCGACGTCCCCGGGCGGGCGTCCTCGTCCACCGTGGCGCTGAACCCGATGGGCGTCCCGTCGGCGTCGGAGAACCGCACCACGTGCTCCACCGGCACGCCGTCCGAACCCGTGGCGCGCCCGGTCCTGCTCCGCACCTGGTAGTGGCCGGGAACGGGTTGGACCGCGCCGGGCGTCACCGTGAAGGTGCGCAGCAGCCCACCGTCGGGGCGGACCAGCCACACCCGTTGTGCGGACACCGAGTACACCACCCGCTTCCCGTGCCCCGAACGGGGCGGGACCACCGTGGGCTCGTGGCGCCCGGGGGAGTGCCGTCGGGTCTCGGTGGCGTCGGGAGGGAGGGCGACGGAGCCGCCCTCCCGCAGGCTGTCCAGCGCCTGGACGCCCAGGAAGGCGACCCCGGCGAAGGCCGCCGTGGTGAGCGCCGCAACGGCGGTGGCTGAGGCAACTCCTGGCACGACTCGCCCCTTTCTCTCACTTTTATAGGGTTTTGCCGCTTTGCTCATCGTGCCAGGAGGTCGCCACGGAGGCCGTTAGGGTGGTGGCGTGCTGCTCCTCGCGTTTGACACGGCCACCCCGGCGATCACCGTCGCCCTGCACGACGGCGTCCGGGTGCTCGCGGAATCGACCGAGGTGGACGCGCGCCGCCACGGCGAGTTGCTGTTGCCCGCCGTGGACCGGGTGCTGGCGACGGCCGGGGCCCGGATCGGCGACGTCACCGACCTGGTGGTGGGCGTGGGACCGGGCCCCTACACGGGACTGCGGGTCGGCCTGGTCACCGCCGCGGCGCTCGGTGACGCCCTCGGCGTGCCGACGCACGGCGTCTGCACCCTGGACGGGATCGCCGCCGCGTCCGGTCTTGACGGGCCGTTCGTGGTGGCCACGGACGCCCGGCGCAAGGAGGTGTACTGGGCCAGGTACCAGGACCCGTTCACCCGTGAGGGGGAACCGGCGGTGGACCGACCGGCCGAGGTCGCCGCCCGGGTCGCCGGGCTGCCCGCGGTGGGCGCGGGCGCGCTGCTGTACCCGGAGGCGTTCCCGGGCGCCGCGGGGCCCGAGCACGTCTCGGCCGCCGCCCTGGCCTCGCTGGCCGCCGCCCGGCTGGCCGGGGGCGTGCCGCTGCTGCCGCCCCGGCCGCTGTACCTGCGTCGTCCTGACGCCCAGGTCCCGGCCGGGTACAAGGCGGTCCTGCCGACGTGACCGCCCGTCTTCGCCCGATGCGGTGGTGGGACATCCCGGCCATCGTCCACCTCGAACATGAGCTCTTCCCACAGGACGCCTGGTCGTCGGGGATGTTGTGGTCCGAGTTGGCCCAGGCGGGCCACCCCGGGGCGACGCGCTACTACGTCGTCGCCGAGGAGGGCGAACGGATCGTCGGGTACGCGGGCCTGATGGCGGTGGCCGGCGAGGGCGACGTGCAGACCATCGGTGTCGCCCGGGACCACTGGGGTACGGGGCTCGGGGCAAGGTTGCTGACCGACCTGCTCCGCGCGGCCACCGCGTTCGAGTGCGGCGACGTGCTGCTCGAGGTGCGGGTGGACAACGACCGGGCACAGCGTCTCTACGAGCGCTTCGGCTTCGAGCCGGTCGGCATCCGCCGCGGCTACTACCAGCCCGACAACGTGGACGCCCTGGTGATGCGGCTCGCCGACCCCGGCGGATCGGGGCCCACCGCGGGCGCCAGGAAGCCGGCCGGCGGGGCCACCGCCCCGGGGGCCACCGCCATCGGTACCGGCAGCACCACGGAAGCCAACGCCACCACGGAGACTGGGGAGACCCCATGACATCCGAACCCCTGGTCCTCGGGATCGAGACCTCCTGTGACGAGACCGGAGTCGGCATCGTCCGCGGCCACACCCTGCTGGCGGACGCCGTCGCCTCCAGCGTGGACGAGCACGCCAGGTTCGGCGGTGTGGTGCCGGAGGTGGCGAGCCGCGCCCACCTGGAGGCGATGGTGCCCACCATCCAGCGGGCGCTTGAGCAGGCCGGGGTGAAGGCCTCGGACCTCGACGGCATCGCGGTCACCTCGGGCCCGGGACTGGCCGGGGCGCTGCTGGTGGGCGTCGCCGCCGCGAAGGCGTACGCCTACGCCCTGGGCAAGCCGCTGTACGGGGTGAACCACCTCGCCTCACACATCTGCGTGGACCAACTGGAACACGGCGCGCTGCCCGAGCCGACCATGGCGCTGCTGGTCTCCGGCGGCCACTCCTCACTGCTTCTCGCCCCCGACATCACCAGCGACGTGCGGCCCCTGGGAGCCACCATCGACGACGCGGCCGGGGAGGCGTTCGACAAGGTGGCGCGGCTGCTCGGGCTCGGCTTCCCCGGCGGCCCGGCGATCGACCGGCACGCCCGGGAGGGCGACCCCACCGCCATCGGCTTCCCCCGTGGGCTCACCGGGCCCCGCGACCCGGTGTACGACTTCTCGTTCTCCGGTCTGAAGACCGCGGTGGCACGGTGGGTCGAGGCCAGGAAGCGGGCGGGCGAGCCGGTGCCGGTGGCGGACGTGTCGGCGTCGTTCCAGGAGGCCGTGGTGGACGTCCTCACCCGCAAGGCGGTCCGGGCCTGCCGGGACAACGGCGTGGACCACCTGATGATCGGTGGGGGGGTGGCCGCCAACTCCCGGCTGCGCGCGCTCGCCGAGGAGCGCTGTGCCGCGGCCGGGATCGTGCTGCGGGTGCCCCGGCCCAAGCTGTGCACCGACAACGGCGCCATGGTCGCCGCCCTCGGCGCGGAGATGGTGGCCAGGAACCGCGCGCCGTCCGCGCTCGACCTGTCCGCGGACTCCTCGCTGCCGGTCACCGAGATCTCCGTGCCGGGCCCGGGCCCTGGGACGGGGTTGGGCCGGGCCCACGGGCTGTCCCAGGGGCCGGAGAACAGCCATGACCGTCAGGTGGGCGGTGGGCACCGGCACGGCCCGGGACACGACCACGTCCACGAGGTGAGCGGGGAGAACCTCTACTCGTGACCGTCGCCCTGATGTGGGAGGCCCGGGCCGCCGCCGGCCGTGGCGCGGAGCTGCTGGCCTGGGCCCTCGGACAACGGCTGGACGGGGCGCCGCTGCGCCGGGAGACCTTCCGCGCGCCCCAGGACCGGGTGCTGGTGGTCACCTGGTGGGACGCCCCCTACACCGCGGTGCTCCCGGAGCTGCCGGAGCCGCCCGCCGAACTGGTGGCCCGCCCGCCGCACCGGTGGCGGTTCGAACAGGTGGACACCGCATCCCCGGAACGGGACCACGGCGCCCCCGGGCGGGACTGAGCCGCCCAGCCGACCGACCAGCAGGACCGGTGGTCAGCCGGCCCCGACCTCACCGGCTTCCCCGGTCCCACCGGCCCCGGGTGCCGGCTGGGCGAGGAGCATGCTGGGGGCGCCGGACACCCTGGTCAGGATCACCACGCAGGAGCGGGGGCCGGACAGGGCCAGCCGTCTGCGGAGTTCCTCCGGTTCCACCGCCGACCCCCGCTTCTTGATCACGGCGGTGCCGACGCCGCGTTCCCGCAGCAGCGCCCTGAGCCGCTTGAGGTGGAAGGGCAGCACATCGGTGACCTGGTAGGCCGTCGCGAAGGGCGTGGCGACCAGGTCGGGGGAGGTGACGTAGGCGATGGCCGGGTCGATCAACGTGCCCCCGACCAGCTCCGCCACCCGGGCCACCAGGTGCGCCCGGATCACCGCCCCGTCGGGCTCGTAGAGGTAGCGGGCCACCGGGCCGACCGGCGCCGTTCCCTCCCCGTGCGGCCCCCGTGGGCCACCGGGCCGGGGCGCCCCCGAGGTGCCCGAGGCACCGTCCCGCGGCGCGGCACCGGGCGCTGCCCCGGTCAGCACGTGCGGCCCCGGCAGCAGGGTGGCCCGGCGGCCCGGTCCGCCGCCGAACCACAGGGTGGCCTCCTTGACCTCGCCCCGGTCGGAGACCCACTCGGCGTCCGCCTCCTCGGGCACCACCTCGTGCGGGATGCCGGGGGCGACCTTCACCGCCGCGTGCGGGACCCGGCGGGCGGCGCGCACCGCCCAGGACAGCGGAGGTGAGTACGCCTCGGGGTTGAAGACGCGCCCCCGCCCGCCCCGTCGCGCGGGGTCCACGAACACCGCGTCGAAGCCGGCCACGTCGACGTCGGTGACGTCCGCGCACCGCACCTCGATCCGGTCGGCGAGCCCCAGGGCCCGGGCGTTGGCCGCGGTCACCGCGCAGGCGAGGGGGGAGCGGTCCACCGCGAGCACCTCGATCCCGGCCCGTGCCAGCGCCAGCGCGTCACCGCCGATCCCACAGCAGAGGTCGGCGACCCGGCGCACCCCGCGGGCGGCGAAGCGATCGGCCCGGTGTGCGGCGACCGTCGCCCGGGTGGCCTGTTCGACCCCGTCGGGGGTGAAGTACATCCGTTGGGCGTCCGCCCCGAACTTGGCGCCGGCCCGCTGCCGCAGTCTGGTCTGGGCCATCGCCGCGGACACCAGCGGGGCCGGATGGTCCCGGCGCAGCCTGGTGGCGAGCGCCAGCTCCCGCTCCGGGGCGTAGTCGCCGAACTCGGCCACCTCGTCGAGCAGCCGTTGCCCTTCGTCGGACATCAGCGGGGAGAACGTCTCGAGATCCACTGCGCCATTGTGCCGAAGCGCTGACGAGGTGCCGCGAGCCGTCCCGGGAGACCGGGACCCCCCTGGCACCATCCGAAAATATGGAAGTATTTCTACAAAAGGGGGGAGCATGGGGGCCCCGCCTGCGGCGCACCCGCCGTGTCCTGGCTGCCTCCCTCACCCTGTCCCTCGCCGCCACCTGCGGCGCCGCGGCCGTTCCCGACCGCCCCACACCCGCCGGGTCCCGTGCGGGCCCCGCGCCGCACCCCAGCCCGGAGCCGGACGGCAAGCCGCGCGCCACGGCGGGCCGCCTGGCGCGGACGGCCTCCCCACGGTGGGTACCGCGCCCGTTCCCCCGCCCCCTCCCCCCGCTGTTCCCGTCGCTCGCCGCCGAGAACGGCATGGTCCCGCCCCCGGCCGTGGTGGAGCCGGACGTCGAGTCCCTCGTCGGACGGGCGTCGGGCAGCCCGCCGCGGCCCGAACGGGGTTCCGGTGGCGGCCCGGCGCGACCGCCCGGCGGTGGAGCGCCCACCGGTGCCGGGGTGCCGGTCGTCTCCCGGGTGCCCGTCGAGGAGCGCGTGGTGTTCCTGACCATCGACGACGGCGGGGAGAAGGACCCCGCGTTCCTCCGCCTGGTGGGCCAGCGCGACCTGCCGGTCAGCGCCTTCCTCACCGACCAGTCGGTGGGAGAGGAGTACGGCTACTTCCGACGGCTGCGGACCCTGGGTGCCGGGATCCACAACCACACGCTGGAACACCCCGACCTGCGCACCCTGTCCTACGCGCAGCAGCGCGCCGAGATCTGCGGCCAGCAGCGGGTCCTGACGCGGCAGATGGGGGTGGCGCCGCGGTTCTTCCGCCCGCCGTACGGCAGCTACAACCAGGACACCCTGCGGGCCGCCAGGGACTGCGGGCTCCAGGCCGTGGTGCTGTGGACGCTCGAGGCGTGGGCGGGGCGCATCGACTACCAGAACAGGGACCGCCAACTGCGTCCGGGTGACATCATCCTGTCCCACTTCCGGGGGCCGGCCGAGTGGGGCGGCACCATGAACGACATGACCCGGCGGGTGCTGCGCGAGGCACGCGAGCAGGGCTTCACCGTAGCTCGACTGGAGGACTACCTGTAGGCGTCCGACCCGGGGAATCGGCCATCCGGGGCACGATCCGGTCGAGTTGCCCGCTGCTCCCTCGGCCGGGTGATGGCCTTCCGACCTGCGGGTTCGCCGGATCCGCCGCGAGTGGGAGGACGACATGATCAGCCGCTCATTGGCACTCTAGTTGACTGAGTGCTAATCGCCGTCCTAATGTCAGCGTTGGCACTCTCACCCCGAGGGTGCCAACCGCGACGGGCAGGTCCGGCACCCGCGACGACGGGCCTACCAGGTCGCCACCACAGACACACTCCCGTGAGATCTCCGAAGGGGGAGGTCGGATCGTGACGACCGCCAGCACCAAGGTTGCCATCAAGCCGCTCGAGGACCGCATCGTGGTCCAGCCGCTCGAGGCCGAGCAGACCACGGCCTCGGGCCTGGTCATCCCGGACACCGCGAAGGAGAAGCCCCAGGAGGGGCGGGTCCTCGCGATCGGTCCGGGCCGCTTCGAGGACGGGCAGCGCCTGCCGCTCGACGTGAACGTCGGCGACGTCGTCCTCTACAGCAAGTACGGCGGCACCGAGGTGAAGTACAACGGCGAGGAGTACCTCGTCCTCTCGGCCCGCGACGTCCTCGCGATCGTCGAGAAGTAAGCACCCGCAGCCCGTTGCCTCCATAGCTCCTCGTCCGGCCCGGTCCGGCCGGACCGGACGGCCACGAGCCAGGAGGGACCCGAGCCTGCACCTCCGCCCCGGGAATCCCGTGTCACCTGGACCGGGGCCCGGGGCGGACGCATGTGGGCGACAGTCAGCGCCCGAGAGGACGAAGAAGACCAGCCATGGCGAAGATCCTGAAGTTCGACGAGGACGCCCGTCGCGCGCTCGAGCGTGGCGTCAACAAGCTTGCCGACACCGTGAAGGTGACGATCGGCCCGCGGGGCCGCAACGTCGTCATCGACAAGAAGTTCGGCGCCCCGACCATCACCAACGACGGCGTGACCATCGCCCGCGAGGTGGAGATCGAGGACCCGTACGAGAACCTGGGCGCCCAGCTCGTGAAGGAGGTGGCGACCAAGACCAACGACATCGCGGGTGACGGCACCACCACCGCCACCGTGCTGGCCCAGGCGCTGGTCAGGGAAGGCCTGCGGAACGTCGCCGCCGGTGCCTCCCCGGCCGCCCTGAAGAAGGGCATCGACGCCGCCGTGGCCGCGGTCTCCGGTGAGCTGCTCGCCACCGCCCGCCCGGTGGAGGGCAAGGAGGACATCGCGGCGGTCGCCGGTCTCTCCGCCCAGGACAAGCAGGTCGGCGAACTGATCGCCGAGGCGATGGACAAGGTCGGCAAGGACGGCGTCATCTCCGTCGAGGAGTCCAACACCTTCGGCCTGGAGCTCGACTTCACCGAGGGCATGTCCTTCGACAAGGGCTACCTCTCCCCGTACATGGTCTCCGACCAGGAGCGGATGGAGGCCGTCCTCGAGGACCCGTACATCCTGATCAACCAGGGCAAGATCTCCTCCATCCAGGAGCTGCTGCCGCTGCTGGAGAAGATCATCCAGCGGGGCGCGAGCAAGCCGCTGCTGATCATCGCCGAGGACGTCGAGGGCGAGGCCCTGTCCACCCTGGTCGTCAACAAGATCCGTGGCACCTTCAACGCGGTCGCGGTGAAGGCCCCCGGCTTCGGTGACCGCCGCAAGGCCATGCTCGGTGACATCGCCACGCTCACCGGCGCCACGGTCATCGCCGAGGAGGTCGGCCTCAAGCTCGACCAGGCCGACCTGGACGTGCTGGGCACCGCCCGCCGGGTGACCGTCACCAAGGACGACACCACCATCGTGGACGGCGCCGGCGACAAGGCGGACCTCGAGGGCCGGATCGCCCAGATCAAGGCCGAGATCGCCAGCACCGACTCCGACTGGGACCGGGAGAAGCTCCAGGAGCGCCTGGCCAAGCTGGCCGGCGGGGTCTGCGTGATCCGCGTCGGTGCCGCCACCGAGGTGGAGCTGAAGGAGAAGAAGCACCGCCTGGAGGACGCCATCTCCGCGACCCGCGCCGCGGTCGAGGAGGGCATCGTCGCCGGTGGTGGCTCCGCCCTGGTGCACGCCTCCAAGGTCCTCGCCGACGGCCTGGACAAGAAGGGCGACGAGGCCACCGGTGTGGCGGTGGTCCGCCGGGCCGTGGTCGAGCCGCTGCGCTGGATCGCCGAGAACGCCGGCCTCGAGGGTTACGTGATCACCTCCAAGGTCGCGGAGCTCGAGGCGGGGCAGGGCTTCAACGCCGCCACCGGTGAGTACGGCGACCTGGTCAAGGCCGGCGTCATCGACCCGGTGAAGGTGACCAGGTCCGCCCTGGAGAACGCCGCCTCCATCGCGTCGCTGCTGCTCACCACCGAGACCCTGGTGGTGGACAAGCCGGCGGAGGAGGAGAACGAGGCCGGTCACGGCCACGGCCACTCCCACTGACGCGAGCGCGCCCGAAGGGCCCGGTTCCCCCGCCGACCGGCGGGGGAACCGGGCCCGACGCGTGGAAACGGGCTGTCCCCGTCTGATCGAGGCCGGGCCGGGCCCCGGGGGAGGGAGGGGTCAGGCCTCCAGCGTCGCCGCCGGCCGGTAGGCGCGGGCCGTGTCCTTCTCCTCCTCGGGCAGCGCGTCCGCGGCCAGCAGCGCGGGGAGCAGGTGGCGTTCCCTGGTAAGCGCCCGGAAGGCGAACGCCACCGTCACCTCGTGGTCCGGACGGTGTTCCACCACGACCTCGTCGCCGGCCGTGATCTCGCCCGGTTCCAGCACCCGCAGGTAGGCGCCCGGCAGGGCGCGTTCGGTGAACAGCCGGACCCAGCCGGCCCTGTCCATCCAGTCCTGGAAGGTCCGGCACGGGATGCGCGGGCAGCTCACCTCGAGCAGCACCTGGCCGCCCACGCGCCAACGCTCGCCGATCAGCGCGCCGTTGACGTCGAGCCCCGAGGTGGTGAGGTTCTCCCCGAAGGTGCCGTCGGCCAGCTCCCGGCCCAGCTCCCGCGCCCAGCCGTCGAGGTCCTCCCGGGCGTAGGCGTAGACCGCCTGGTCGTCCCCGCCGTGGTGGTCCACGTCATAGGCCCGGTCGCCGGCGAGCCCGACGGCGCCGGTCCCCTTGGGCCCGGGTGCCCGGACCGCCACCAGGCCGGCGACGGGACGCTTGTCGATGCCGGTGAGCGCGTGGCGCTTCCCGGGGTCGGGGCGGGGCCTGCCTATGTTCACCGAGAGAAGAGAACCCATGGCGGAACAGTAAGGCGGCACCGGGCCGGGACACGAAGGGCTTTCGGGCCGCCGCGGGGCCGGTCGGGTCGTCGCGCCCTCACCGGCCGCCGGGTCAGCGGGCCGCCGCGGTGGCCGTGGAGAGCACGTCGAGCACCCGGTCCACGTCCTCGTCGGTGTTGTACAGGTGGAACGCGAACCGAAGGCCGTCCGCGCGCATGGAGGCCCGGATTCCGGCGCTGGCCAGGTCCGCCTCCAGACGGCCGAGGCCAGGCACGCTCACGATCGCCGAAGGCGCGTCGGGCACCTCGTGGCCCAACTCCCGCAGACCGGCGCGGAACCGGGCGGCGAGCGCCACGTCGTGCGCCCCGATCCAGTCCACCCCGATCTCCTCGACCAGCCGCAGCGAGGCGGCGGCACCGAGGTAGGGGAGCCAGGCGGTGGACACGTCGAAGCGGCGGGCCGACGACGCCAGGGTGACCGGTCCGTAGCAGTTGGACCACGGGTCCTCCGCCCCGGCGTACCAGCCCGCGGCCACCGGCACCACCCGGTCCGCGGCCTCGGGACGCACCGTGAGGAACGACACCCCGCGGGGACAGAGCAGCCACTTGTAGGCACCGCACACCGTGTAGTCCCAGTCGTCCGCGACGATGGGGAACCAGCCGGCGGCCTGGGTGATGTCCAGCAGGGTCCTGGCCCCGTGGGTCCGCGCCGCGGCGCGCAGCGCGGGCAGGTCGGGCACCCCGCCGTCCACGGACTGCACCGCGCTGACCGCGACCAGCTCGGTGCGGGGCCCCACCTCCTCGGCGATCCGGTCCAGCGGGACGAACCGCAGCGACAGGTCGTCGCGGACCACGAACGGCTGCACGAGCGAGGTGAACTCTCTCTCCGCGAGCAGCACCTCCGCCCCCGGAGGCAGTCCCGCGGCGACAGCCCCCACCATCGGGGAGACCACGGAGCCCAACGCCACCCGGTCCGTCTCGGTGCCGACCAGCCTGGCGAACGAGGCCCGCGCAGACTCCTCGGCGCCCACCAGCGTGGGCACCGTCATCAGGCCCGCCGCCATGGTCTCCGCGCCGCGCCGCACCGCGGAGACCGTCCTGGCGGGGGTCAGGCCCATGGAAGCCGTGTTCAGGTAGGTCGTCTCCGGGGCGAACTGCTGCTTGATGAGGTCCATGACCCCCAGCCTGGAACCTTTCCTCCTCAAAGTACAGCCAGAGAAAGCAGGTGAAACCCAAAGCAATCCTTATAATGCGAACGTGATCGAAGCGCGCTACCTCCGAGTGCTCCGCGCCGTCGCCCAGTCCGGTTCCTTCTCCGCCGCGGCGCGGGAGCTCGGCTGTACCCAGCCCGCGGTGAGCCAGCAGATCAAGGCGCTCGAGCAGGCGGTCGGCGTCCCGGTGGTGGTGCGCTCGGGGCGCACCACGCGGCTGACCGAGGCGGGCGAGGCGCTGCACCGGCACGCCGCCGGAATCCTCGCCGGGCTCACCGCCGCGGAGGAGGAGGTCGCCGCGATGGCGGGGCTGCGGGCCGGGCGGGTCCGGCTGGTCGCCTTCCCCAGCGGCAGCTCCTCCCTGGTGCCGCACGCCGTGGCCGAGGTCCGCGCCGCGCACCCGGGGGTCCGGGTCTCGCTGGTGGAGGCGGAGCCGCCGGAGGCTGCGGCCATGCTGCGCGCGGGGGACGTGGAGATCGCCCTGGCGTTCCGGTACCCGTCGCCGTCCGGGGCGCGGCTGGGCCCGGCCGGGGACGACTGGTCCGACCTGGTGGTCCGGTCGCTGCTCGACGACCGACTGGTCGGCCTGGTGCCGGCCGGGCACCCGTTGGCGGCGGCCGGTCGAGTGGGTCCGGTGAACGTCGCCGAGCTGGCCGACGAGCACTGGATCGCGGGTTGCCCGCAGTGCCGCAGCCATCTGGTGGACCTGTGCGAGAGCGCCGGCTTCACGCCGCTGATCGAGTTCGCCACCGACGACTATCCGGCGGTGGTGGGCCTGGTCGCCGCCGGCCTCGGGGTCGCCGTGCTGCCGCTGCTCGCGCTTGAGGCGGTCCGGCTCGCGGGCGTCGCCGTGCTCCCGCTGGGTCCCGAGGCGTGCCGGGAGGTCGTCGCGCTCACCCTCCCCGACCTGGTCAACGTCCCGGCGGTGGACGTGACGCTCGGCCGGCTGTCCCGGGCCGCCCTGCGGATCAGCGCCTTACGCGACACCGGGGCCAGCCTGGGGCTTCCCCACACCGGGGCGTGAGGGCGCGCGGACGCTGCGCGGCGAGCGCGGTCGCTACTGGGTGCCGACGAGCCGGCGCCGGGCGCGGCCCTGGATCTCTTCGCGTTCGTCCTCGGTGAGTCCGCCCCACACCCCGTAGGGCTCACGGACGGTCAGCGCGTGCGCCGCGCACTCGGCGCGGACCGGGCAGCGCATGCACACCTCCTTGGCCGCCGACTCACGGGCGGTGCGCGCTGCCCCCCGCTCACCTTCCGGGTGGAAGAACAGGGCGCTGTCCACTCCGCGGCAAGCGGCCAGCAGTTGCCAGTCCCACAGGTCTGCGTTGGGGCCGGGGAGGCGGGAGAAGTCTGCCATTGCTCATTCCCCTTGGGAGTGCGGTGACGGACAGGGCGAGGGTCGTTGCGTCCATCAGGAGCCACTGTCCAAGAGCTGTAAATATGACTCTTTTCGCATGTACCCGCGAGCATGAGTATTAGCCCGCAAAAGCGCCCGAACAGTGCACAACAGCCGCTCGACTCGTTGGGGCGGGTGGCTCGCCGGGACGTCGCGTGTCCTGCGAGCGGGTGCCCTCGTTGGCATCAGGGCGAGCCCGCCGGGGCTTCACGGAGTACCCGCGAGCCGGGCGTTCACGCCCGACCGGTGCGGTGTGGCTGATCCGTAGCTGGTCAATCACGTAGAGTGTCGGCGATGGCTGCCAAACTCCGTAACTCTTTCGAGTGACCGTCGTTGAGAGTGCGGAGGCGGTCAACGGGTGTCGGGCATGAGGCAGATGCCTGGCGTCGCCGACCGTATCGAGACGATTCGTACCAGCCTGGAGGCCCAACGTGACGCGGATCTGCGGAGGACGGCCATGACATCCGTCCTCGTCTGCGACGACTCTCCGCTTGCCCGAGAAGCGCTCCGCCGCGCGGTCGCGACCGTGCCCGGCGTCGAGCGGGTGACGACCGCCACCAACGGTGAGGAAGTCCTTCGCCGCTGGGGCGCCGACCGCTCCGACCTGATTCTGATGGACGTCCGCATGCCCGGCCTCGGCGGGGTGGAGACGGTCCGGCGACTGCTCTCGGCCGACCCGGGGGCGCGCATCATCATGCTCACCGTCGCCGAGGACCTGGACGGCGTCGCGCTCGCCGTCGCCGCCGGGGCGCGGGGCTACCTGCACAAGGACGCCTCGCGCGCCGAGTTGCGGGCGACCGTGACCCAGGCCCTCGCCGACCCCACCTGGCGGCTGGCCCCGCGCCGGCTGCGCTCGGCCGAGATGGGCGCGGCGCCCACCCTGACCGCCCGCGAGATCCAGGTCCTCGAGGGGATGAGCCACGGCCGCAGCAACGCGGAGATCGGCCGGGAGCTGTTCCTCTCCGAGGACACCGTCAAGACCCATGCCAGACGGCTGTTCAAGAAGCTCGGTGCTTCCGACCGCGCGCACGCGGTGGCGCTCGGCTTCCGTTGGGGTCTGGTCCGCTAGGCCGTGGCGGGGCGACCAGCAAACCCCCGACCCGGTTCCGTACCGGGACGGGGGATCGCCGCCGCCCTGCATACGGCGTTCTCCCCGCCCCGCTGCCGGTTTCTGCCCGGAGGACGCATCCTTGAGGTATGGGCGACCACGGGGACCAACACGGGGACCAGGAACACGGGGACCAGGAACCGGAAGGCACCCTGCCGCGAATCCTCGCCCGTGACCGGGTGGGCGCGAGGGACTCTTCCGCCCGGGGACGGGCGAGGAGGCAAGGACAAGCAGGCAGGGGGCACCAGATGATGACCGCGCCAACCACTGCACGGACCGTGGCGTCGCATAACGCTTCGGTGCACAAGTACGGACGCGGTGCGGCGGATCAGGCGGTGGCGAGGCACCATGGACCGATGCGCGACGACGAGACCCCGGCCGCGGCCATCGGTGCCCTCGTGCGTCGTGCGGTCGCCGGGGACGCCCAGGCCACTCACGACCTGCTGGCCCAGGTGCACCCGCTGGCGTTGCGCTACTGCCGCACCCGGCTCGCCCGGCTGCCGGGGGACGCCCGCCACTTCGTGGACGACCTCGCCCAGGAGGTCTGCCTCGCGGTCCTCTGCGCCCTGCCGCGCTACCGCGACCAGGGGCGGCCGTTCGAGGCGTTCGTCTTCGCCATCGCCTCCCACAAGGTCGCCGACCTGCAACGGGCGGCGATGCGGGGCCCGGGGAGCACCGCCGTGCCCGCCGACGCCCTGCCGGAGAAGCCCGACGACGCCCTGGGGCCCGAGGAGCGCGCGCTGCTCAGCTACGACGCGGCCTGGGCCAGGGAACTGCTGGCCTGTCTGCCGGCCACCCAGCGCGAGCTGATCGTGCTGCGGGTCGCCGTGGGGCTCACCGCCGAGGAGACCGGGCAGGTCCTGGGCATGTCCCCCGGCGCGGTCCGGGTGGCGCAGCACCGCGCCCTGAGCCGGCTCAGGGCGCTGGCCGAGGAGACCGACGCGGCCCAGAACCTCAGCGCCTAGGTTGCGCCTGGTGCCCGTTCCACCACCCACCGTGTTCCCCGCGGCGGGCCCGTGGGGAACACGGTGCGCGGTGCCCTGGCGGGGCGACCGGGGGCCGGGCCGCGGGCGCGGCGTCGGGGTCCACCGCCAGTAGCATTGAGGCTCGGGTTGGGCAAGACCGCTGGGGAAGGTGCCATGACACTCAACGTCACCGATGGCGTTCCGGAGAAGTTCGCGATGCTGGGACTCACCTACGACGACGTCCTGCTGCTGCCGGGCGCGTCGGACGTGGTGCCCAACGAGGTCAACACCGCCTCCCGGATCTCGCGCAACGTCCGGGTGAACATCCCGCTGCTGTCGTCGGCCATGGACACCGTCACCGAGGCCCGGATGGCCATCGCCGTGGCCCGCCAGGGCGGCGTCGGCGTGCTGCACCGGAACCTGTCGGTCGAGGCGCAGGCCGAGCAGGTTGACCTGGTCAAGCGGTCCGAGGCCGGGATGGTCATCAACCCGATCACCATCACCCCGGACGCCACCCTCGGTGAGGCCGACCGGCTGTGCGCCCAGTACCGGATCAGCGGCGTGCCGGTCACCGACCCCAACGGGCGGCTCCTGGGCATCGTCACCAACCGCGACATGGCGTTCGAGTCGGACCGGCAGCGCGCGGTCCGCGAGGTGATGACGCCGATGCCGCTGGTGACCGGGGCCGTCGGGATCTCCGGCCCGGACGCCATGGACCTGCTGCGCAAGCACAAGATCGAGAAGTTGCCGCTGGTGGACGGCGAGGGCAAGCTGCGCGGCCTGATCACGGTCAAGGACTTCGTCAAGACCGAGCAGTACCCGAACGCCACCAAGGACTCCAACGGACGCCTGGTGGTCGGCGCCGCGGTGGGAGTCGGCGACGAGGCGTACGCCCGGGCCCAGGCCCTGGTGGACGCGGGCGTCGACTTCCTGGTCGTGGACAGCGCACACGGCCACAGCCGGGGGATCCTGGAGATGATCTCCAAGCTCAAGGCCAACTTCAAGCTCGACGTCATCGGTGGCAACGTGGCCACCCGGGACGGCGCCCAGGCGTTGATCGACGCGGGAGCCGACGGGATCAAGGTGGGCGTCGGCCCCGGCTCCATCTGCACCACCCGGGTGGTGGCCGGTGTGGGCGCCCCCCAGGTCACCGCGATCTACCAGGCCGCGCAGGCCGCGGGCCCGGCCGGGGTGCCGGTGATCGGCGACGGCGGCCTGCAGTACTCGGGGGACATCGCCAAGGCCATCGCGGCGGGCGCCGACGCGGTGATGGTGGGCAGCCTCCTCGCCGGCTGCGAGGAGAGCCCCGGAGACCTCATCTTCATCAACGGCAAGCAGTTCAAGGCGTACCGCGGGATGGGCTCGCTGGGCGCCATGCAGTCCCGGGGGCAGGGCCGCTCCTACTCCAAGGACCGGTACTTCCAGGACGACGTGCTCTCCGAGGACAAGCTGGTCCCGGAGGGGATCGAGGGCCAGGTGCCCTACCGGGGGCCGTTGGCGTCGGTCGCCCACCAGCTCATCGGCGGACTGCGCGCCTCGATGGGCTACGTCGGCGCGGGGACGGTCCCCGAGCTGAAGGAGAAGGGCCGGTTCGTCCGGATCACCGCGGCGGGCCTGAAGGAGAGCCACCCGCACGACATCCAGATGACCGTCGAGGCACCCAACTACCACAGCCGCTGAGCCCCGCACCGTTCCGGTGACGCCCGGCCGGTCCCGGCCGGCCGGGCTCCCCCCGAACGGACACCGGTCACCCCTTGGCGCAAGCCGGTGACCCGGGCCCTACCGACGGACGAGCCGCTCCGAGCCGCAGCCGTGGGGCGGGCGACACAGGAAAGAGAGTCAGAGACGTTGACCGAGATCGAGATTGGTCGGGGCAAGCGCGGGCGCAGGGCCTACGCGTTCGACGACATCGCCGTGGTGCCGAGCCGGCGGACCAGGGACCCGGAGGACGTCTCCATCGCCTGGCAGATCGACGCCTACCGGTTCGAGCTGCCGTTCCTCGCCGCCCCCATGGACTCGGTCGTCTCACCGGCGACCGCCATCGCGATAGGCAACCTCGGCGGCCTCGGCGTGCTCAACCTCGAGGGCCTGTGGACCCGCTACGAGGACCCCGAGCCGCTGCTCGGGGAGATCGCCGAACTGCCGGACGAGGCCGTGGCCACCCGCCGGCTCCAGGAGATCTACGCCGCGCCGATCCGCGAGGAGCTGATCGGAGAGCGGATCAGGCAGGTGCGCGAGGCGGGGGTGGTGACCGCCGCGGCCCTGTCCCCGCAGCGCACCGCCCAGTTCTCCAAGGCCGTGGTGGACGCCGGCGTGGACCTCTTCGTGATCCGCGGCACCACGGTGTCCGCCGAGCACGTCTCGGGGCACAGCGAGCCGCTCAACCTCAAGCAGTTCATCTACGAGCTGGACGTCCCGGTGATCGTCGGCGGCTGCGCCACCTACACCGCCGCGCTGCACCTGATGCGGACGGGTGCCGCAGGGGTGCTGGTGGGCTTCGGCGGCGGCGCCGCGCACACCACCCGGAACGTGCTGGGCATCCAGGTGCCCATGGCCACCGCGGTCGCCGACGTGGCGGCGGCCCGCCGGGACTACATGGACGAGTCCGGCGGCCGCTACGTGCACGTGATCGCGGACGGCGGGGTCGGGCACAGCGGGGACCTGCCCAAGGCCATCGCGTGCGGTGCCGACGCGGTGATGATGGGCTCTCCGTTGGCCAGGGCCACGGACTCGCCGGGCAGGGGCCGGCACTGGGGCATGGAGGCGGTCCACGAGGAGCTGCCCCGGGGCAAGAGGGTGAACCTGGGCGTGGTGGGCACCACCGAGGAGGTGCTGCTCGGCCCCTCGCACACCCCCGACGGCTCGATGAACTTCTTCGGCGCGCTGCGCCGGGCCATGGCCACCACGGGGTACTCGGAGCTGAAGGAGTTCCAGCGGGTCGAGGTCACCGTCGCCCCGGTGCAGAAGGTCTGAGGCCGCTGCCCCGGCCGGCCCCGCTACAGGCGGTGGGCGGCACCGGCCGGGGTGACGCCCCTCGCGTCGAGCAGCCGCCGGGCCTTCGCGGTGAGCCCCTGGAGGTCGTAGAGGCGGTGCGGCTGGAGCAGCAGCGTCAGGTCCGCGCCGGCCGCGGCGTCGTAGGGCGAGTCGGCGCGGGGCACCGGACGGTCGAGCACCCGCCACTGCGGCACCCACGGGTCGTGGTAGCTGAGCTGGGCGCCGAGTTCCAGGAGCCGGGCGGCGACCTGGTGCGCGGGGGAGGCGCTGGTGTCGGCGACGTCGGGCTTGTAGGTGACGCCGAGCAGCAGCACCCGGGCCCCGCGCACCGCCTTGCCGTCCTCGTTGAGCAGGGCCGAGGCCCGGTGCACCAGGTAACGGGGCATCCGTTGGTTGACCTCCTGCGCCAGTTCCACCATCCGCAGGGGGTAGCCGATGGTCCGGCCGCGGCGCGGCAGGTAGGCGGGGTCGAGCGCGGTGCAGTAGCCGCCCATCCCCGGGCCCGGCCGGAACGCCTGGAAGCCGTAGGGCTTGGTCTCGGCGCAGCGGATGACGTCCCACAGGTCGATCCCGGCGTCGTGGCAGAACACGGCCATCTCGTTGACCAGCGCGATGTTGACCACGCGGTAGTTGTTCTCCAGCAGTTTGACGGTCTCCGCCTCGCGGGTCCCGCGGGCGCGCACCACCCGTTCGGTGAGCCTGCTGAGGAACGCCGCGGCGGCGTCCGCGCACGCCGGGGTGGCGCCACCGACCACCGCGGGCGTGCTGGAGAGGCGGTGACCGCGGTTGCCCGGGTCGGTGCGGGTGGGGGAGACGGCGAGGTGGAAGTCGACGCCGCAGCGCAGCCCCGAGCCCTCGAGCAGCGGTCTGAGGACGTCCTCGGTGGTGCCCGGGTGCACGGTCGATCCCACGATCACGGTGGAGTGCGGACGGAGCCTGCGGGCCAGCGCCGCGGCGGAGGCCCGCACCGCGGTGAGGTCGGGGGTGCCCTCCTCGGTGAGCGGGGTGGGTTCGCAGATGACGGCGATCCGGGCCCGGCCGAGGGCGTCCGGGTCGGTGGTGGCGCGGAATCCGCAGGCGAGCATGCGGCGGATGTCGGCGGCGCTGAGGTCGTGCACCGGGGAGCGGCCGGAGCCGACCTCGGCGACCCGCTGTTCGTCCCGGTCGTAGCCGATGACGTCCATGCCGGCGGCCACCGCGGCCTGGGCGAGGGGAAGGCCGGCGAAGCCGAGTCCGATGACGACGAGGTCAGCGGCCATGGGCGGTCCTTCCTGCGCAGACAGGCCGGATGGATAGAATAAAGAGCGATTCACCTGATATTCGGTAGTGCGCGGCTTTTCGGGAAGGTATTCGCTGATTCCCCCGAACGGAACAGTGCGAGAACGGGGTGACGGACGGGGTATCGGAGTAGCGAAGGCACCGCGACTCACGGGAGGCCGTGTTGAGGACCGCGAAACTCGAACCGGCGGCGCGCTCGGCGGCGCTCGCCCGCATGTCCGAACAGGAACTCGACGTACTCGTCGTCGGCGGTGGTGTGGTCGGAGCGGGAACGGCCCTCGACGCGGCCACCCGGGGGCTCCACACCGGCCTGGTGGAGGCGCGGGACTGGGCGGCCGGGACGTCGAGCCGCTCCAGCAAACTGGTGCACGGGGGCCTGCGCTACCTGGAGATGCTGGACTTCGCGCTGGTCCGGGAGGCGTTGCGGGAGCGGGGGCTGCTGCTCCACCGGATCGCACCCCACCTGGTCAGGCCCGTCCCCTTCCTGTACCCGCTGGAGCACCGGGCCTGGGAACGCGGCTACGTCGGCACCGGGGTGCTGCTCTACGACACCCTGGGCCTGTCCCACGGGTACAGCCGGGGGCTGCCGCGCCACCGGCACCTCAGCCGCCGTCGGGCCCTGCGGGTGGCGCCGTGCCTGCGCAGGGACGCGCTGGTCGGCGCCGTCCAGTACCACGACGCCGAGGTGGACGACGCCCGTTTCGTGGCCACCGTGGTCCGCACCGCCGCGTCGTACGGGGCGCACGTGGCCAACCGCGCCAAGGTGGTGGGGTTCCTGCGGGAGGGGGAGCGGGTCGTCGGTGCCCGGGTCCACGACCTGGAGCACGGCGGTGAGTTCGAGGTGCGCGCCCAGCAGGTGGTCAACGCCACCGGGGTGTGGACCGACGACACCCAGGCGCTCGTCGGGGAACGCGGCCTCTTCCACGTCCGGGCGTCCAAGGGCGTCCACCTGGTGGTCCCCCGGGACCGCATCCACTCCAGCACCGGGCTGATCCTGCGCACCGAGAAGAGCGTGCTCTTCGTGATCCCGTGGGGCCGGCACTGGATCGTGGGCACCACCGACACCGACTGGGAACTGGACAAGGCGCACCCGGCCGCGTCCAGCGCGGACATCGACTACCTCCTGGAGCACGTCAACTCGGTGCTCGCGGTACCGCTCACCCGGGACGACGTCGAGGGCGTGTACGCCGGGCTGCGCCCGCTGCTGGCCGGGGAGTCCGAGGCCACGAGCAAGCTGTCCCGGGAGCACACCGTGGGGCACCCGGTGCCCGGCCTGGTGGTCGTGGCCGGGGGGAAGTTCACCACCTACCGGGTGATGGCCAAGGACGCGGTGGACGAGGCGGTGCACGGCCTGAACACCCGGGTGCACCCGTCGATCACCGAGGACGTTCCGCTGGTGGGTGCGGAGGGGTACGCGGCGCTGTGGAACGCCCGGGGGCGCGTCGCGGCGCGCACCGGGCTGCACGTGGCAAGGGTGGAGCACCTGCTGAATCGGTTCGGCTCGCTGGCCGACGAGGTGCTCGAGTTGATCGCCGCCGATCCCCGGCTGGGTGAGCCGCTCACCGGCGCCGACGACTACCTGCGGGCCGAGGCCGTCTACGCCGCCTCCCACGAGGGCGCCCGGCACCTCGACGACGTGCTGGTCCGCCGCACGCGGATCTCCATCGAGACGTTCGACCGGGGCACCCGCTGCGCCCGGGAGGTTGCCGAGCTGATGGCCCCGGTACTGGACTGGGACGCCGAGCGGATCGAGCGTGAGGTGGACCACTACCACAAGCGCGTCGAGGCCGAACGGGAGTCGCAGCGGCAGCCGGACGACCTCACCGCCGACGCGGCCCGGCTGGGCGCCCCCGACATCGTCTCCGGCTGACCGCGCGCCCGTCGCCGTCCCAGCGCCCGACCGCCGCCGTGGCCCGGGAGCCGACCCGCCGTACCGTTCCCGCCGCACCGGAGCCCGCGGACCGCACCCCCCGGATCGGAACGGACGCGCCCACCCGGGGGAGCGGTCCGACGACACCGCAGGGACGAGCGGCGATGGGACTGGCGCCGTCGCTGACGGCCCGGCACGATGTCCAACGGGAGCGCGGAGCGAGGAGTTCGCCACCCGCGAAGGCACGGGCCCGCGCACGGGCACCCCGTGAGTCAAGAGATGATAGGGCGGGCGGTCGCGACCGGGCGGGGGTCGGGCCGACGCACCCTCACTCCGGGTGCGCCGCAAGCCCGCAGGCTCTGAGGGATAGGACGTCGATGACCCAGGCGCAGGGCACCACCGGCCGCCTCCTGGCGAACCGCTACCGGTTGGGCGAAGTACTCGGCCGTGGCGGGATGGGCACCGTGTGGCGGGCTTCGGACGAGACACTGGGCCGGGTGGTCGCGGTCAAGGAGCTGCGCTTCCCGGGGAACGTCGACGAGGAGGAGAAGCGCCGCCTGATCACCCGCACCCTGCGGGAGGCCAAGGCCACCGCGCGGATCAGGTCCACCGGCGCGGTCACCGTCTTCGACGTGGTCGAGGAGGACGACCGGCCCTGGATCGTGATGGAGCTGGTCGAGAGCCGCTCGTTGTCCGACGTGATCCGGGACGACGGCGCGCTGACGCCCGTTCGCGCGGCCGAAGTGGGCCTCGCCGTCCTCGACGTGCTCCGCGCGGCGCACCGCGAGGGCATCCTGCACCGCGACGTGAAGCCGTCCAACGTGCTGATCGCCGACGACGGCCGCGTGGTGCTCACCGACTTCGGGATCGCCCAGGTCGAGGGCGACCCGTCGGTCACCTCCACCGGCATGCTGGTGGGCGCGCCGTCGTACATCTCACCGGAGCGGGCCCGTGGTCAGAAGCCCGGCCCGGCCGCCGACCTGTGGTCACTGGGGGCGCTGCTCTACGCGGCGGTCGAGGGCAGGCCGCCGTACGACCGGGGGTCGGCGCTGGCCACCCTCACCGCGGTCATGACCGAGCCGCTGGAGCCGCCGCTGAACGCCGGCCCGCTCACCGACTCCATCTACGGCCTGCTGCGCAAGGACCCGATGCGGCGGCTGAAGGAGCCGGAGGTCCGGCAACTGCTGCTGGCGGTGGCGCACGCCGGGCCGGACGCCGAGCCGGAGCCCGGCCCCCGCGGGGCGGACGCCACCGCCACCACGGCACTGCCCACCCCGCGGGACGGTGTCCGCACCGCTGACGCGGCACCACCTCCCGGGCGCAGACCCGGTGCCGGGCCGGCAGCGGCCCGGGGCCCGGCGGCCGGCCAGGGNGCCGCCCGCCAGGACGCCGCGCCCCCGCGCCCGGAACCCCGGCCCGCGTCCCCACACCCCGCCACGGCCGGGGCCGCAGCCCAGCCCACCTCCGTTTCGACGCCGTACGGTCCCGCGACGGCACGGCGCGCGGGGCTCAACAAGCTCTCCCGCCGCGCCCTCGCCATCATCGTCGCCCTGGTGGTGGCCGCCGGAGTGATCGTGGCGGTCGCGCTGACCACCCGAGGCGGTGACGACGAGGGCGGCCAGTCCAAGGACACGTCGGGAACGGCCAGCGGCGGCACCCAGCACCAGGCCGGGGACCCCGCGGACGAGAAGGCGCAGTCCGGGGGCGAGAGCCCGACCGAGGCGTCCGGTGCCGGTGACGACAAGGGCGGCGACGACGGCAAGGACAAGGACAAGAACAAGGACAGGCAGAAGGGGAAGGACGAGGAGAAGGCGGAGGACAGCCCCGGCGGAGCGCAGGTCCCGTCCGGCTACCACCAGTACCGGAGTGGGCGGTTCCACTTCTCCATGGCCGTCCCCGACGGCTGGAAGAGCACCGGGATCGCCGGCCAGGGCTCCGGGGTCAAGCTCGGCGCGCCCGGCTCGGCCAGCAAGGTGCAGGTGGACTTCACCGCGGAGCCCGGCACCGACGCGCTGGCGGCGTGGCGCCAGCAGGAGCCCTCGGTGATCAGGTACTCCACCGGCTACCACCAGCTGTCGATGGAGAGCACCCGGTGGCGCGGCTACCCGACCGTCGCCGACTGGCAGTTCACCCGCAAGGCGTCGGACGGCAGCACCGAACGGGTACTCAACCGCGGCTTCGTGGTTGACGGCTCGCACGGGTACGCCATCATGTTCACCGCCCCCGCTGACGAGTGGGACAGCCCGAAGAACAGACAGGCACGAAAGGTGTTCTTCACCACGTTCCAACCGCTCAACTGAAAGCAACCCGGCACGGACAGCGCCGAAGAGACCGCTCTCGGTGGCAAGCTGGACCGGTCGGATGGTTCGGACCGGTCGGTCGGCGAGGAGGTGCTGTGGAGGAGTATGCCGGGCGAGTGCTCGCGGACAGGTACCGGTTACCGCTGGTGCCCGAGGGCGAGGAACCTCTGGAGCTGCCCGCGTTCGACACGTACAGCGGCCAGGAAGTGATCGTCCGTCAGGTGCCACTGCCCGAGGTGGTCAGCGCGGAGATGGTCTTCGCGCCCGGTGAGGAACCGCCGGACGTGCTCGCCCCCGGCGACGACCCCGGGCAACGGGCGTTGCGTGCCGCGACGGCCGCCTCGCGAATACCGGACCACCCGGGTCTGGTGCAGGTCTACGACCTCTTCCTGGAGGACGGCGGCCTGTGGATCGTCTCGGAGTGGGTGCCGGCCCGGTCGCTCGCCGAAGAGATCGACGAGAGGCCGATCAGTCCCTACCGGGCGGCGGAGATCGGCGCCGACATCCTCGCTGCACTGCGCGCCGTGCACGCCGAGGGGTGGACCCACCGCAACGTCACCGCGGACACGGTGCTGCTCTGTGACGACGGCAAGGCCATGCTCACCGGCATGTGCGCCGCCGCCGCCGAGGAGGCGCTGTGCGGCAGCGATCCCGTTCCGGACCGGACGGCCGCCCCCGGGCGGGGTGCGGTTCCCGGGCCGCGGCAGCCGCTGTTCGACGAGGCCGCCGCGGGGGCCGGGGACCGACCGGACGGCGAGTACGGCACCGGGGGGCACCCCGACGACGGGTACGTGGACGATGAGTACGCGGACGACGGGTACGCGGACGACGAGTACCCGGACGCGGAGTACCGGGACGGCCACCCCGGCCACGGGTACCGGGCCGGGGCACCCCTGGGCCACGACCCGCACGCCGGCCACGACGGCGTCCTGGGCCACGACGGCCCCACGGGCGGTCGCGGGTTCCCGGTCAGCCTCGACGCCTGGTCCGGTGGTTCCGCACCGCAGGAACCCCTGCGCGGAACCCGCCAGCAGGTGGCGCAGGAGCGTGCCCGCCAGGCCCGGATGGGGCTGATCGGCCCCTGCACCGAGCGCTGGTCCCCCGAGCAGGCCGGCCCCGTGCCCGCCGACGGCGGCGGCGCGGCACGGCGACACCCCGTGGGGCCGCCCAGCGACCTGTGGGCCCTGGGCGCGCTGCTCTACCGCGCGGTGCAGGGCCACCCGCCGTTCCCGGAGACCAGCGCCGTGGAGCTGGTGGACATCGTCCGGAACGAGCCCCCGGCCTACGCCGAGGACTGCGGGCCGCTGCGCCCGGTGGTGGAGTCGCTGCTGCGCAAGAACCCGCAGGACCGCCCGGGCGCGGAAGAGGTGCGCGGTTGGCTGCGCTCGCTGATCAGGACGGCGCCCGAACCGGACCTCGGCCAGGAGACGGTCGCCGTCCCGGCGGACCCGCACAAGATCGTCGAGCTGCGGCGCAAGGGGGAGGTGACCCGTCGCCGCCGTTCCGAGAAGGCAGTGGTTCCGCACGGGCGGCACGCCCGCAACCGGGACAGCGGCGGCTCCCGGAACCTCCCCAAGGTGCTGGTGGGTCTGGTGGTGCTGTTGGTGGTGGGGATACTGGCGTTCGCCGCCCTGTTCATGCCGGAGAAGGGCGGGCCCACCCAGCGGGAGAACCGGGTCGGCAAACCGCCGGGCACGGCTGGTGAACCGTCCCGCTCCGCCAAGGCGTCCACTCCGGCCCAGTCCCCGTCCCGTCCCGCCCGTTCCCCGTCCTCCCGGCCGGACCTCAGCTCGGACTTCGCCGTCCACGAGGACCCCATGGGGTTCTCCCTCGCCCTGCACCAGGACCTCCGGGCCAAGGGCGAGACGGGGCAGGGGCAGATGTGGTTCGACGACGGCGACGACGTGGAGATGGTGGTGGTGCCCGGCCGTGACACCACGGCCGACTTCGGCAGTGACGTCGCCGCCTACCAGAAGACCGGAGAGCCGGAGCTCAAGAGGTTCCGGGAGGCGGACTGGTCCGCCTCGAACGGGCTGACGGCGTTCGAGGTCGGGGGGAACCCCGCGATCCAGGGTGAGTTCTCCTGGATGGAGGGGCACCGGGAGTACTTCGGCCGCAACTTCGTGATGCTCCAGGACGGTCGCTACCACGTGGTGTTCGTCTACGGACCCGACCGGGACCGGGAGGACGTCTCCCGCTTCTTCGAGAAGGCAGCGGAGACCTACCACTACACCAAGTAGTCCGACGGCGGGCCGGGGGCGGCCCCGGCCCACCCGTTCGGGATCGAACACCCGGCCGACGCCGGTAGGGTGTGGTCGTCACCGTGGGCTCACGGCCCGGTACGCACCGCCCATGCCGCGGCCCCACCGGTGCCCCACCACAACCACCACCGAGACGACGGCGCGACACCGACGACGCGCGGCAGGACAGGGAACACGGCCACCATGAGCACCCCGCTGCCCCCATCCCACCCGGGCCCACCCGGCCCCCCGCCACAGCACCAGCCGTACCCGGCCCCGCCCGGCTGGACGCAGGCCCCCCACCAGCCCAACCCGTACCTGACGACACCTCACCACCCGGCTCCCGCCCGGTACCTGACCCCGCCCGGGTGGGGTCCGCCGCCGCCCCAGCGGGTGTCCCGGGCCGCGGTCGTCATCCTCTTCGCGGCGTTGACGTTCGCCTCCGTCGCTGCCGTCGGGTTCGGCGTGGCCACCGACGGGTCCCGGGACGGCACCCCGCCGGCCCACGCGCTCCGGCTGCCCGGGACGCTGCTCGACGGCGAGTACACGCTCAGCGAGGACGTCAGCGACCGCCTCCGGGGTGTGCCGGACACGACGATGGTGGGCGGCCAGTACACCAGTGGCTCCGGAGCCGAGGCGCGTTCCCTGGTCTTCCTGGGCGGCTACGGGCGGTTCGACGACCCCCAGGCGACCCTGGCCGGGTTCCGGGCCGGCCTGGCGGACCGCGACGAGGTCGTGCTCGTCCGGGGCCGGGAGATCATCCCCGCCGGCTACGGCGAGCCGGTGACCTGTGAGGTCGTCGGTAACTCGCAGGGCAGCACGCCGTACGTCGTCCCGTACTGCGTGTGGGTTGACGACGACACCTTGGGCGTGGTCACCGAGTCGTCCTCGGCGAGCATCGAGGCGTCCCCCGACTCGATCGACCTGGAGGAGTTCGCCGCGCTGACCGCGCGGGTCCGGGAGGAGACGCGGGTCCCCGCGGGCGCCGCCCGGCCCACCAACGCCCCCGCCTCCGACCCCGCAGGCGCCGCCGCCCTCCCCGCGCCCGACCCGCACCGGTAGTCCACACGCGTGCCCACCCGCCGTACCGGGGCGGGCCTGGCCGGTTCGGGCCCCGCGGCATGGCCCGGCGGAGTGGTCCGGACTGGCCCGCGGGACGCCGCCGACGCCACCACGGTGACCAACTCGCGTCGCTGGCTGACCACTTCTCGGCGTCAGGATGAGCCCGGGGGTGCGGTTGCGCCATGATGTGGGGCATGACGCACGACGGGGGACAGGACCGCACGCCCACCAGCTACAGCCTCCAGCCGCCCGGCCGGCGGTCCGTGGACGGGCCGCCGGTCCCCAGTCAGCCGCCGGCCGAGCCGCCGGCCGAGCCATCGGCCCAGGACACGCACCGCGCCGTGACCCAGACGGCCATCGGAGCCGCTCCGCCGCAGCCGTCCGCCGCGACCCCGCCGCGGCCGTCGCCCGCGGCCCCGGCCGGGCGGCTGCTCGGCGGCCGGTACCGGCTGCGGGAGCGCCTCGGCTACGGCGGCATGGGCACCGTGTGGAAGGCCCACGACGAGGTCGTGGACCGGGACGTCGCGGTCAAGGAGCCCCGGGTCCCCGACCACCTCCCCGAGCGGCAGCGGGCCACGGCCTTCTCCCGGATGCGCCGGGAGGCCCGGGTCGCGGCCAGGATCGACCACCCCTCCGTGGTCACCATCCACGACGTGGTGATGGAGGACGAGCAGCCGTGGATCGTGATGGAGCTGGTCCGCGGGCGTTCGCTGGCCGACCTGATGGACGAGGGAATCCTCGACCCGCAGGAGGCGGCACGGATCGCGCTTCCGGTGCTGGGGGCGCTGGGGGCGGCGCACGAGGCCGGGGTGCTGCACCGGGACGTCAAGCCGGCCAACGTGCTGCTCGGCCCGTACGACCGGGTGGTGCTCACCGACTTCGGCATCGCCCAGGTCGAGGGCGAGGCCCCGCTCACCGAGACGGGCCTGTTCGTGGGGTCCCCCGAGTACATCGCGCCGGAACGCGTGCTGGGCCAGCGCCCCGGCCCGGCGTCCGACATCTTCTCCCTCGGGGTGCTGCTGTACACGGCGGTGGAGGGCTGGTCCCCGTTCCGGCGCTCGACCACCCCCGCCACGCTCCAGGCCGTGGTCTCCGGCGAGCCGGCGCCGCCGGTCCGCGCCGGCCAGCTCGGGGAGCTGATCCTGCGGTGCCTGAGCAAGGACCCGGACGCCCGGCCGACGGCGCGGGCGGCAGCCTCCGCGCTCGAGGCGGTGATCCGGCCGCGTTCCCAGCCGACGACCCCGCCGGCACCGGCTCCCACGGTGCTCGACCCGACGCCGCAGGCCGTGGGCCCCACGAACGGTGGGAGGGGTCCGCTGGCCGGCGTGGGAGCCGCGGTGCGGGGCCGGCGCGGCGTGCGGATCGGCCTGGCCGCGCTGGTCCTCGCCGTGGTGGCGGGGGTGGGCGTGGTGGTGGCCGACCCGTTCGGCGGTGACTCGGGGCTGCCCGAGGGCTGGAAGCAGTACGACGAGAACGAGCGGGTCAAGGCCCAGGTGGCCGCCCCGGAGAGCTTCAAGCGCAGCGCCAACGAGCAAGCGGTGACCTACAGCGACCCCGCGGGGGTGCACACGATGCAGGTCGAGCGGCGGCCCGGCGTGGACAAGACCTCACTCACCGAGGCCAACGACTGGCTGAAGTCCTACCGCGAGGACTACACCAAGTCGGACGTCAAGGGCCAGGTCACGGAGCGGAAGTTCCAGGGCGAGCCGGCCGCGGAGGTGGTCACCACCTACCGGTCGTCGAACAGCGACGACACGAAGCTGTACCGCAGCCGGGAGCTGATCTTCGTGGACAAGGACACCAGCGTCGAATGGCGACTGGTGGTGTGGATGCCCGGCGAGGGCGAGCAGGTCGCCAGGGGCGACGAGATCTTCACCGAGGCCGTGCAGAACCTGGAGGTCAACGGCGGCTGACAGCCCTGCGGGCGCACACACCGTGACGGCCCGCGGCCACGTGTGACGCATCGCTGTCCGAGGGCTGGCGGCGCCCCTCGCGGGTACCGTGGGAGGTGACTCCTGGCTGTCCCGCTGGAGGGAGCACCATTCCATGCCAGTGCACGTGGACGCGGTCGTCGTGGGGCTCGGCCCGGGTGGTGAGGAGGTGGCCGGCCGGCTGGCCGACGCCGGTGTGGACGTGGTCGGCGTGGACCGGCACCTGGTGGGCGGGGAGTGCCCGTACTGGGGCTGCATCCCGTCGAAGATCATGGTGCGCGCCGCCGACCTGGTCGCCGAGGGGCACCGCATCCCCGGGATGGCCGGCACCGCGATGGTCCGCGCCGAGTGGCACCCGGTCGCCAGGAACGTGCGGGAGGCCACCGCGGACTGGGACGACACCGCCGCGGTGGACCGGCTCACCTCCCGCGGCTGCCGGGTGCTGCGCGGCACCGCCCGGCTCACCGGCCGCGACGAGGTCACCGTGCGCGCCCCCGACGGCCAGGAGACGGTGCTCCAGGCCGGGCGGGCCATCGTGCTGGCCACCGGCACCGAGCCGGCGCCGCCCCCGATCCCCGGGCTGGACGGCACCCCCTACTGGACCAACCGTGACGCGGTGGCCGCCGAACGCCTCCCGCGTTCCCTGATCGTGCTCGGTGGTGGCGCCATCGGCCTGGAGCTCGGCCAGGCGTTCGCCCGGTTCGGCACCGATGTGACGGTCGTCGAGTCCGCCCCGCGCCTGCTGCCCCAGGAGGAGCCCGAGGCCGGGGAGCTGCTGGCCCGCGTCCTCAGTGACGAGGGCGTGCAGGTGCGCACCGGGGCCCGGGCGGCCCTGGTGGTGCACGACGGGAACGGCTTCACCCTCAGTGGGGAGCGGGGCGAGCGGCTCGACGCCGAACGCCTGCTGGTCGCCACGGGGCGCCGGACCGACCTCGCCGGGCTCGGCGTGGTGAACATCGGGGTGGACCCCGACGCCAGGGCACTCCCCGTGGACGAGCGGATGCGGGTGCTCACCGCCTCCGACAGCGCGCCGGGGGTGTGGGCGCTCGGCGACATCACCGGGAAGGGCGCGTTCACCCACATGGCCGTGTACCAGGCGGGCATCGTGGTCAACGGCATCCTGCGGCACGGCGGCGCCGTGGCGGCGTACCACGCGGTGCCCCGGGTGACCTTCACCGACCCGGAGGTGGGCGCGGTCGGCCTCACCGAGGAGCAGGCGCGGGAGCGGGGCCTCGCGGTGCGGGTGGGCCTGGCCGACGTGGCCCGCAGCTCCCGCGGCTACATCCACCGCGCCGGCAACCAGGGGCTGGTCAAGGTCGTGGTGGACGACCGGGAGGGGGTGCTGGTGGGCGCCACCTCGGTGGGCCCGTGGGGTGGCGAGGTGCTGGGCGCGCTGACGGTCGCGGTGCACGCCCGGGTGCCGGTGGACGAACTGCACCGGACGATCTGGGCGTTCCCCACCTTCCACCGGGCGATCGGGGACGCACTGCGGGACGCCGGCTGACCGGTCGGGCGCACACGCGAACGCTCCGCTCCGGGGCCGTCACCGGGGGACGCCAAAAAGCATTACCGACGGGTACACACAGCCGAGCCGGCAGGCATACCCTGAAGGTTATGACGGACTCAGTGGTTGTGGCTCCCTCTGACGGCAACCCGGTCGCTCCGGCGGGCGAGCGCAGAGCCAGCGACGTGGTGACGCCCGAGCTCGTCGCCCGGCTCACCGCGGGCATCCGCGGCAGCGGCACCGACACCAACCACTGCCCGTTCACCGGTGAGGTGCTCGCGGAGTTCCCCACCTGCTCCACCGACGACGTCGCCGCCGCCTACGAGGACGCCCGCGCCGCCCAGCGCGCCTGGGCGGAACGCTCGGTGCGGGCCCGCGCCGCGGTGCTGCTGCGCTTCCACGACCTGGTGCTGCGGGACCAGGACGAACTGCTCGACCTGATACAGCTCGAGACGGGCAAGACCAGGCTCCAGGCCCACGAGGAGATGCAGGCGGTCCTCGTGGTCGCCCGCCACTACGGCCGCAAGGCCCCGTCCTACCTGCGCCCCCGCCGCCACCTCGGCGCGGTGCCGCTGCTCACCCAGGCCCTGGTGCTGCGCCACCCCAAGGGCGTGGTCGGGCACATCTCGCCGTGGAACTACCCGTTCGAGCTGTCCGCCGGTGACGCCCTGCCGGCCTTCGTCGCCGGCAACGCCGTGGTGATGAAGCCCGACTCGCAGACCGCGCTGACCGCGCTGTGGGGGCGCCGGAAGCTGATCGAGGCGGGGCTGCCCGAGGACGTGTGGCAGATCGTGCTGGGCGAGGGCCCGGTGGTCGGGCCCGCCGTGGTGGAGCAGGGCGACTACGTCTCGTTCACCGGTTCCACCCGCACCGGCCGCGACGTCGCCCAGCGGGCCGCCGCCCGGCTGGTCGGCTCCACCCTGGAACTCGGCGGCAAGAACGCCATGCTGGTGCTGGACGACGCGGACATCGACAAGGCCGTGGACGGCGCCGTGCGGTCCTGCTTCTCCTCCGCGGGCCAGTTGTGCATCTCCATCGAGCGGCTCTACGTGCACGCGGCCGTCGCCGAGGAGTTCCTGGGCAAGTTCACCGAGCGGACCAGGGCGATGCGCCTGGGCACCGGGCTCGCCTACGGCGCCGACCTCGGTTCCCTGGTCTCCGCCCGGCAGCTCGAGGTGGTCACCCGGCACGTGGACGAGGCCCGGGCCAAGGGGGCCACCGTACTGACCGGCGGACGCCCCCGGCCGGACGTCGGCCCGCTGTTCTACGAGCCGACCATCCTGGACGGCGTGGAGCCCCCGATGGCCGTGTGCACCGAGGAGACCTTCGGCCCCGTGGTCTCCGTCTACAGGTTCGGGGACGTCGAGGAGGCCGTGGACCGGGCCAACGGCACCCCCTACGGGCTCAACTCGTCGGTGTGGACGCGGAACACCCGCCGTGGCCGGGCAGTCGCCGCTCGGCTGCGCACCGGGACCGTCAACGTCAACGAGGGCTACGCTGCGGCCTACGCCAGCGTCGCCGCGCCCATGGGCGGCATGGGCCAGTCCGGGCTCGGCCGCCGCCACGGGGCCGAGGGCATCTGGAAGTACACCGAGGCCCAGACCGTGGCCACCCAGCGGTTGTTGCCGCTGGCGCCGTCGTCGGGGATGACCGACGCCGGGTACGCCGCGCTGATGAACAAGGGCCTGCGGGCCATGAAGACCCTCCGACTCCGCTGAACCTGGATCTGACGGGAGATCCGTTGCACTCCTCGCACCCCTCGGACGACCACGACGTCGTCGTCATCGGCTCCGGGTTCGGCGGCTCGGTCTCCGCGCTGCGGCTGTCGGAGAAGGGCTACCGGGTCGCCGTCCTCGAGGCCGGCCGCCGGTTCACCGCCGACACCCTGCCCAGGACCTCGTGGGACATCCGCAACTACCTGTGGGCCCCGGCGCTGGGCCTCTACGGCATCCAGCGCATCCACCTGCTGCGCAACGTGCTGGTCCTGGCCGGTGCCGGCGTGGGCGGCGGTTCGCTCAACTACGCCAACACCCTCTACGAGCCCCTGGAGCCCTTCTACCAGGACCCGCAGTGGGCGCACATCACCGACTGGAAGGACGAGCTGGCCCCCTACTACGCCCAGGCCAAGCGGATGCTGGGGGTACGGATCAACCCCACGGTCACGCCCGCGGACGAGCACCTGCGCAGCGCGGCGGAGCGGATGGGCGTCGGCGACACGTTCCACCTGGCGCCGGTCGGGGTGTTCTTCGGGGACGGGAAGGACGCCGACGGCTCGGCCACCGCGGAGCCCGGCGGGGAGGTGGCCGACCCCTACTTCGGCGGGGTGGGCCCGCGGCGCAGGGCCTGCATCGAGTGCGGCGCGTGCATGACCGGCTGCCGGCACGGCGCGAAGAACACCCTCAACGAGAACTACCTCCACCTCGCCGAGCGCGCCGGGGCGCAGGTGCACCCGATGACCACGGTCACCGACCTGGTGGAGCACCCCGACGGCGGGTACACCGTCACCTCGGTCAGCACCGACAAGCCCAAGGGCCCCACCCGGCAGTGGCGGGCACGTCAGGTGGTGGTCGCCGCCGGGACCTACGGCACCCAGACCCTGCTGCACGCGCTGCGCGACTCCGGCCGGCTGCCCCGGCTCTCCCCGCGGCTGGGGGAGCTGACCCGCACCAACTCCGAGGCGCTGGTCGGGGCGCAGACCACCGACCGTCGTTACCGCAGGCACGGCAGCCGGGCCGGCGGTCCCGCCCGGCGCGCCGACTTCACCCAGGGCGTGGCGATCACCTCGTCGATCCACCCCGACGCCACCACGCACATCGAGCCGGTCCGCTACGGCAAGGGCTCCAACGCCATGGGGCTCATGTCCACCATCCAGGTCCCCGGGGGCGGCCGGGCCCCGCGCTGGCTGCGCTTCCTGGCGCTGGCCGCGGCGCACCCGGCGGTCTTCGCCCGGTCGTTGTCCAAACGCCGCTGGTCGGAGCGGACCATCATCGCCCTGGTGATGCAGACCCACGACAACTCCCTCACGACGTTCCGCAAACCCAAGGGGCTCGGCAAGGGCAAGCTCAGCTCCCGCCAGGGCCACGGCCAGCCCAACCCGAACTGGATTCCCGAGGGCCAGCGCACCGCGGAGATCATCGCCGAGGACATCGGCGGCTTCGCCGGCGGCACCGTGGGGGACGTGTTCAACATCCCGATGACCGCCCACTTCCTGGGGGGCTGCCCGATCGGCACCGACGCCGAGCACGGGGTGATCGACCCGTACCACAGGGTGCACGGGCACCCCGGGGTCCACGTGGTGGACGGGTCCGCGGTGTCGGCGAACCTCGGGGTCAACCCCTCGCTGACCATCACCGCCCAGGCCGAGCGGGCCATGTCGCTGTGGCCGAACAACGGGGAGCACGACCCGCGTCCCGCCCAGGGGGAGGGGTACCGCCGGCTGGAACCCGTGGTGCCGAAGAACCCGGTCGTCCCGGACGGCGCGTTCGCCGCGTTGCGGCTGACCCGGCCGGCCGGCCCCGTCGACTGAGCCCCGCGCCCCGGGGACCAAGCAAAGGGCCCCACGCCGGAAGTGCACCTCCGGCGTGGGGCCCTCGGCCGTCAGCACGCGGCGTCAGGGCAGCGCCGGTGCTGTGGGGCGGCGCCGGGGAAGCGCCGTTGGTTGGCCTTCGGTTCTGCTGTTGGAGCAGGGCGGGTCAGGGCCTTGCGGGGTCGGGGTGGTGCGTGATTCAGGGTGTCGGTGCGGCCGTTGGTGGCGGCGGATCGTCGTGCGTGCTGCGTCGGGCGGAGGGTGGGGCGGACGTACGGTGCCGCTCGCGCCGTGCAGATCGTGCCGGACGCGTCGGTTCCGTACCCGGCCCCGCGGTGCGGTTGCGGGCCGGCGCGGTTGCCAACCAGTACGGTGCGTGGTGCCTTGGTGCCGTGGTGCGCCTGCCGGACATGCGGGTGTAGCACGATGACCAGGACAGTATCCGGAATCGGTCCCGGATGCGGTGCCGTGGCCTCGTGGCTTATCGTGCTCGACCCGGATCGCTCGGCGCAACCTCTTCGACTCACTCCATCGTGGCGTGAACCCTCCGGTGCACCTCACGCTGCGTGCCCTGACCGCGGGGTTCCTCCGGGGGAGCGGCCGTGGGGACGGTCCCCCACACCGCGGGCGCGACGCCCCGATCCGCGGGGAATTCCGTTGTCCACGCCCGATCGCTGTGACAGGGTCGCGGCCCATGCCCACCTTCTCCGCGCACGACGGCACCACGCTCGCCTACACCGTTTCCGGACACGGCACCGCACTGGTCTGCCTCCCCGGCGGACCGATGCAGGACTCCGCGTACCTCGGGGACCTCGGCGGTCTCTCCGCGCACCGTCAGTTGATCAGGCTGGACCTCCGGGGCACCGGCGGCTCGGCGGTGCCCGACGACCCCGCCTCCTACCGCTGTGACCGGCTGGTGGACGACGTGGAGGCGCTGCGCGAGCACCTCGGCCTCGACCGGGTGGACCTGCTCGGGCACTCCGCCGGCGCCAACCTGGCCGCGCGCTACGCCGAGCGCCACCCGGAACGCGTCACCAAGCTGCTCCTGGTCACGCCGAGCACCATCGGTGTGGGGATTCCGGTCACCGGGGAGGTCAGGCGCGACACGGCCCTGCTCCGGCGGGACGAGCCGTGGTTCCCCGCGGCGTTCGCGGCCCTGGAGGCGTTGTTCGCCGGCACAGCGGGCGCCGACGCCTGGCAGGCCATCGCGCCGTTCTTCTACGGCCGCTGGGACGAGGCGGCCAGGGCCCACCAGGCCGCTGAGGCCGGGCAGCGGAACCAGGTGGCCGCGGCTGTCTTCGGCGCCGACGGGGCCTTCGACCCGGAGGCCACCCGCGCGGCGCTCGCCCGGTTCGCGTCGCCGGTGCTCCTGCTCGCCGGGGAGGTGGACCTGAACTCCCCGCCGCCCGCGATCACTGAGTTCTCCGGGCTGTTCCCGCGCGCGGAGTTGGTCATCCAGCCCGGGGCCGGGCACTTCCCCTGGCTCGACGACGCCGACCGGTTCGTGGCGACCGCCTCGACGTTCCTGGGGTGAGCTACCGCCCCGGGGGCGCCGTCCCGCGGCGCCGCTCGACGCCCGTGCCGGGTTGACCCGCCGGGCGGCCGGTCCCGGGCGTCCCCGGAACCGGCCGCCTTCCTCAGTCGTGACCGGACTGCTGTCCCCTGCTGGCCGGTCACCGCACCGGAGCGAGGTCCCACGACGGCCCGACAGGCCCGTCCCATCACTCCGGCGGACTGACGATGTCCACACGTGGTGGATGTCCCGTCCCCGACGGGCGACCGCCCCTGGTTGGCACGGACAACGGGACCAACGAGGACCCGCGGCGACGGTCACGCTCCGGACGGGTGAACCGCCCTGTCGTGCCTGGTCAGTAGGGCTTCAGACCCTGCCCCTGCACAACTCGAGGAGAGTCATCGCCAAGGTGGTGCCGGGCCTGCCCAGCACGTCGTTGTACCGGTTGAGGATCTCCATCTCCCGGTTGAGGGAGAGCCGGCGCCCGCCGGAGGCCATGCGTGCGCGCTGCACTTCGGCCGAGACCTCCATCCGTTGCTGGATCAGGGCGATCAGCCGCGCGTCCAGGTCGTCGATCCGTTCCCGGGCACCGGCGATGATCTGCGCCGCCCGCTGCTCGTCCATGACCTGCTCGTCCATGACCTGCGTGTCCATGTCGTCCGCTCCTGGGGTCCGTTCCCGGGGCGCTGCCCGGGAACCGTCGTGGGTGCCGAGGCCAACCCGTGGGCGTCCCGGACCGTGCGGCCCGGAGGACGACGAACGCCCCGGGCCAGTTGGCCCGGGGCGCCGGTACGAAGTCGGTGAGTCAGTCGCTCACGCAGCGTCACCATGGCAGCCGGACCATCCGGTGCCATAGGTAAAGACATCTGCAAAGCGCGACATGGCTCCAGTATGCCCGAGGCCCGCACTCCGACCAAACCGGTCGCACGGTGGGACGACCCGGTGGGTGCGGTGGCGCCGGAGGGCGCCAGTAGACTCGGGGTGACCCCTGTGAGTTCTCCGCCGGAAGGCAGCCGCCCGTGGCCGCAGCGCCCCCGCCCGTCCCCGACACGGTCCTCGTCGTCGACTTCGGGGCCCAGTACGCCCAGCTCATCGCCCGCCGGGTGCGGGAGGCCCGCGTCTACAGCGAGATCGTTCCGCACTCCATGCCGGTGTCCGAGATGCTGGCCAGGAACCCGAAGGCCATCATCCTGTCCGGCGGACCGGCCTCGGTCTACGCGGACGACGCCCCCGCCATGGGCCCCGAACTGTTCCAGGCCGGCGTCCCCGTCCTCGGGATCTGCTACGGCTTCCAGGCCATGGCGCTGGCCCTCGGCGGCACCGTCGCCAACACCGGTCAGCGCGAGTACGGGCGCACCGCGCTGACCGTGACCCGGGGCGGTTCGACGCTGTTCCAGGGCACCCCCGAGGAGCAGTCGGTGTGGATGTCGCACGGCGACGCCTGCACCGTCGCGCCCGAGGGCTTCGTGGTGACCGCCACCTCCGAGCGCGCGCCGGTGGCGGCGTTCGAGAACGACGAGGCCCGGCTCTACGGCACCCAGCACCACCCCGAGGTGATGCACTCCAGCCACGGACAGCAGCTCCTGGAGCACTTCCTGTACCGGGGCGCCGGCCTCACGCCGTCCTGGACCACGCAGAACGTGGTGGAGGAGTCGGTGCGGGCCGTCCGTGCCCAGGTGGGCGACAAGCGGGTGATCTGCGGACTGTCCGGCGGAGTGGACTCCGCGGTGGCCGCCGCCCTGGTGCAGCGGGCCGTGGGGGACCAACTCACCTGCGTCTTCGTCGACCACGGGCTGCTGCGCGAGGGCGAGCCCCAGCAGGTGGAGAAGGACTTCGTGGCCGCCACCGGCGTCCAGTTGAAGGTCGTGGACGCACAGCAGCGGTTCCTCACCGCGCTGGCCGGCGTCAGCGACCCGGAGCAGAAGCGCAAGATCATCGGCCGGGAGTTCATCCGGGTCTTCGAGCAGGCCGCCGCCGAGGTGGTCGCGGAGGCCGGGGCGCACGGGGCGCAGGTCGAGTACCTGGTCCAGGGCACCCTCTACCCCGACGTGGTGGAGTCCGGGGGCGGCACCGGCACCGCCAACATCAAGTCACACCACAACGTGGGCGGACTCCCCGACGACCTCCAGTTCCAGCTCGTCGAGCCGCTGCGCCGGCTGTTCAAGGACGAGGTGCGCAAGGTCGGCGAGGAGCTCGGCCTGCCCGCGGAGATCGTCTGGCGGCAGCCGTTCCCCGGTCCGGGACTGGGCATCCGGATCGTCGGCGAGGTCACGGCGGAGCGGTTGGAACTGCTGCGCAAGGCCGACGCCATCGCCCGGGAGGAACTGACCCGGGCCGGCCTCGACCGGGACATCTGGCAGTGCCCGGTGGTGCTGCTCGCCGACGTCCGGTCGGTCGGGGTCCAGGGGGACGCCCGCACCTACGGGCACCCGGTGGTGCTGCGCCCGGTCTCCTCCGAGGACGCCATGACCGCCGACTGGTCCCGGCTGCCGTACGACGTGCTGGCCCGGATCTCCACCCGGATCACCAACGAGGTGCCGCAGGTGAACCGCGTGGTGCTGGACGTCACCAGCAAGCCGCCGGGCACCATCGAGTGGGAGTGACCCGCACCGAACACCCCTGACGGACGCGCGCCCCCGGGACCTCCCGGGGGCGCGCGTCCGTCCCCGGGCCGGTCCCGGGGCGCCGGTCAGTCAGCGTCCCGCGCACGGCGCCGCAGCGAGCGGTGCACCGTGCCGGTGACGGCCGCCGCCACCATGCCGAGCAGGAAGACGTTGCCGCCGACCACCGTCGGCACCTGCCAGAGCCCCGAGGCGTCCAACAGGTACGTCACCGCCACCGCGAGGCACACCACCCCGGCCACCAGGTGGGACGGCCGGAACTCGTGGGACTTCACCGGATGACCTCCAGGTAACCGACGTCGATCCTCAACCAGAGCCGCAGGGTGCCGTCCTTCCGCTCCCCGACCGGGGCGGTCGGCACGAGCACCGTGTTCCGCCGGTCGTTGACCACGACGTCCACGTCCTCGTGGGAACCCCGGCCGGCAGGGAGCCGGACCACTCCCACGTCGGTGCGGGTGCTGACCTCCACCCGCACGGTGTCCGGCACCCGGACCCGCAGCCGGCCCGCACTGACCTCGGCGTCCACCCGCACGGTCCTGCCGCCCGGGTCCACCCCGGTCAGGTCCAGGGTGGCGGCACCGGTGCCGAGCTCGTACCTCGGCTGGAGCTGGGCCACCCCGGCGGGACGCCACACCTGGGTGTGCCACTCGGTCCCGATGCTCTTGGGCAGCGCCGACGCGCACACCAGCAGCCCGCCGACGACGAGAGCGAGGACCATGGTGCCCCACCGCACCCTGCCGTACCGGGCGCTCACCACGAGGCCCACACCGATCACCGCGAGGGCGCAGGCCAGCCCGATCTGGAGCGCCGTGCCCAGCGGGCGGGACCAGGACAGGGACGTCGCGACCGTGCCCACCACCAACGCGACCGGCCCGATGAGCCAGGGCAGCGGCGAACGGGGCTCGCGCGGCGGTCGCGGGGGCGACGCCGGGCCGGCGGTGTCGGTTCCGCCGTCGTCGGGCCCCCACAGGTAGCCGCTCTCCTCGGTGCCGCCCCTCCACCACGAGGGGCCGCCGGGTGCCGGCGGGGGGCCGGCGGCGGGCGGGGCGTCGGTCACGGTGGCGGCGCCCCCCGGGTCGGCCGCCATCGCCTGGGCGACCTCCCGCCGGCGCCGCCGGGACCAGTACGTCCCGCCCAGCACCGCGGCGGTGACCAGGAGGGGGAAGGGGTCCTCGCTGTCCCGGCCGATGGTGGTCAGGAAGACCGCGCAGCCGCTCAGCGCGGTGAGCACCGCCGCCATGCCCTGCCCGCCGACCTGGCCGGAGAGCATGCGGTGGCCCTCGTTGTGCTCCTCCCCGTGCTCCGGGGAGAACAACCACACCACGCCGTACACCAGCAGCCCCAGGCCACCGGTCACGGCGAGCACCCCGAGCACGATCCGGAACAGCACCGGGTCCACGTCGAAGTAACGGCCGAGGCCGCCGCACACCCCACCGATCACCCGGTGCTGCCGGCTGCGCCGCAGCGGCCCCGGCCGCCGGGGTGCCTCGTCCTGGCCCCCCGGCCCGCCCTCCGGCGGGGTGGAGTGTTCCGACGCGGCACCGGCGGAGCCGGTGCCCGTCGTGTCGTCCTGGCTCATGGCTCCATGGTGGCGGTCGGCCCTGGCCGGGTCCCACCGGGTCCCACCCTGAACCCTCCCGGTACGCACCCCTAGGGCCTGTCCCCCGGTCGGCCCCCCGGCGCCGGGGGTTCGCCGGCGGGCGGACTGGGGGGAGACCCTGATGTCCGGGCGCGCCCGCACGTGTGAGGATCGACGGTATGCCCACCAGCCCTCCGCCGGCCGACTCCGCGGTCCCGCCGTGGTCCTCCGCGGCCCAGTCGGGTCCCAAGGAGTCGCCGCCGCGCAAGCTGTACCGCAGCGCCGAGGGTCGAATATGCGGCGGGGTCGCCCGTGGGCTCGCCGGACACCTGGGGCTGCCGGTGCTCTGGGTGCGGCTGGCCTTCCTCGTGCTGATGTTCCCCCGGGGGATGGGGGTGCTGCTCTACGCCGTCTTCTGGTTCGTGGTGCCGCTCGGCGTCGGCGGCGTACAGCCGCAGGACGCGACCGACAAGCGCCACCGGCGACGGCTGGACGGCCGGAACGAGCGGATGGGCGTGGTCGCCGCGCTGACCCTGGTGGTCGCCTTCGGCGTGCTGGCCGGCAACCTGGAGTTCGGCCTCTTCAGCCCGTACGTCTGGCCGTTCGCGCTGGTCGGCACGGGCGTCGTCCTGGTGTGGCGGCAGGCCGACGACACCCGCAGGGCCCGCTGGGTGCGGATGGGCAGGTCCAACAAACGGTTGCTGCCGGTCGCCCGCAGTGCCGCGGGCGTGGTCCTGGTCGGTTTCGGGGTCGCCGGGTTCATCGTGATCCAGGGGTCGGTCGAACACCTCGGTGCCGTGTTCCAGGCCGTGGTGGCCGTCCTGGCCGGCATCGCCCTGATCGCCGGCCCCTACCTGGTGCGGATGGCCCAGGACCTGTCCTCGGAGCGGCTGATGCGCATCCGGGCCCAGGAGCGGGCCGAGGTCGCCGCCCACGTCCACGACTCGGTCCTGCACACGCTCACCCTGATCCAGCGCCACGCCGAGGACCCGCGGGAGGTGGCCAGGCTGGCCCGGGCCCAGGAGCGTGAGCTGCGGCGCTGGCTGTACCAGCCGGACGCCGACCGGGAGGACGAGCCCAGCACGCTCGCCGAGGCGGTGCGCCGGGTCGCGGGCGAGGTCGAAGACGCCCACGGGGTGCCGGTCGAGGTCGTCTGCGTCGGCGACTGCCCGCTCGACGAGCGGCTGGCCGCACAACTGCAGGCCGCGCGGGAAGCCATGGTGAACGCCGCCAAGTACGGTGGCGGTGCGCCGGTGCAGGTCTACGCCGAGGTCGAGGAGGCCACGGTGCTCGTCTTCGTCCGGGACCGCGGGCCGGGCTTCGACCCGGAGCAGGTGCCCGCGGACCGGATGGGCGTGCGCGAGTCGATCATCGGCAGGATGCGGCGGAACGGGGGCCGGGCGGTGCTGCGCGGTGTCCCGGGCGGTGGGACCGAGGTGGAGCTGGAGATGGAGAGGGTGCGGTCATGACGGACACGGGGACGAGTACGGAAACCACGCCGGGTCGGCAGGTGCGCGTCGTGTTGGTGGACGACCACCGGATGTTCCGCACCGGGGTGCAGGCGGAGATCGGCGACACCCCGAGCACCGGGGTGGACGTGGTCGGCGAGGCCGCCGACGTGGACCAGGCGGTGTCGGTGGTGTCCGCCACCCGTCCCGACGTGGTGCTGCTGGACGTGCACCTGCCGGGCGGCGGCGGGGTGGAGGTGCTGCGCCGCTGCTCCTCGCTGATGACCGACGAGCGACCGGTGCGGTTCCTGGCGCTGTCGGTGTCGGACGCGGCGGAGGACGTCATCGGGGTCATCCGCGGCGGGGCCCGCGGCTACGTCACCAAGACCATAACCGGGCCCGACCTGGTGGCCGCGGTGTTCCGGGTCGCCGACGGCGACGCGGTCTTCTCGCCCCGGCTCGCCGGTTTCGTGCTGGACGCGTTCGCCGCCACCGACACCCCGCCGGTGGACGAGGACCTGGACCGGCTCACCCAACGGGAACGGGAGGTCCTGCGGCTGATCGCCCGTGGCTACGCCTACAAGGAGATCGCCAGGCAGTTGTTCATCTCGGTGAAGACCGTGGAGAGCCATGTCTCCGCCGTGCTGCGCAAGCTCCAGCTCAGCAACCGCCACGAGCTGACCCGCTGGGCGACCGCGCGCCGCCTGGTCTGAACCGGAGCCGGGCGGCGGCCCGCGGACCGGTGGCCGTCCCGGTCAGGTCCACATCACCGCGATGAAGATGTTGGTCATGGTGAGCAGGCCCACGGCGCCGAACGCCGCCTTGCCCGCCCTGGCCTCGTCCCGCTTGACGTAGACCAGGATCAGCACGGCGGTCAGCACGGCCAGCTTGATCCCGATCTTGACGTTGTTGACGTCGCGGTCGTCGGCCTGGTCGAGACCGACCAGGGTCAGCCCGGTGACCAGCATGGTCAGCGCCCCGTGCAGCATGGCCGGCGTCATCCGGGCCTCGTCCGAGGCCATGGCCTTCGTCTGGGTCAGGAAGCCGCCGAGCAGGGCGGCGATCCCGATGATGTGCAGACCGACGAAGGCGTTGATGGTGGCGTCCATGGCCGGAGCATAACTTCGGGTACCGGACCGGCTCCGGGGTGGGTGGGGGCAGGGCGCCGAAGGCCGGTGGCCGAATCCCGGGGATCGATCACGTTGACGATCGGCAGGACCGGTATAGGGGGAGCATTTGTCCCGCTTCCATCGGATTGCGGGCGATTACGCTCATCTTCGGTCTGAGCCCCCTCCGCTGCCTCGACAGCGGATAACGTCGCTGCCAGGTAGCCGACCCCGCGCCGTCAACCCGACGGTTCCAGGCTACCGGCACGCCGGTGCGGCCCGTTCCCCCGTCGGGCCGCGCCGGCCCGCCGCCACCAGCAGCCGGCCGGAGAGTCCGCACTCGGTCAGGCAGGGCGCACGTTGCCGTAGATCGGCATCTCGGTGATCGGTGCGATCTTCACGACGTCTCCCGGCTTGGGGGCGTGGATCATCTGGCCCTCGCCGATGTACAGCCCCACATGACTGATGTCGTCGTAGAAGAAGACGAGGTCACCGGGGAGCAGGTCGGCGGTCGCCACGCGCTGGCCGGCGTTGACCTGGTCCCAGGTGGTCCGTGGCAGGTCCACCCCGGCGGCCTTCCAGGCGGCCTGGGTCAGTCCGGAGCAGTCGTAGGAGTTGGGGCCGGTCGCTCCCCACACGTACGGCTTGCCGAGCTGTGCCCGGGCGAAGTCCACCGCCTGTTGTGCCCTGGTGGCGTACCCGCCGTCGGTCGAGGTGGAGGTGTCCTCCTGCTCCGCGGTGGAATCCTGCTGCTCCTGCTGCTGTTCCTGTTGTTGTTGCTGCTGTGCCTGCTGTTCCTGCTGTTGCCGCTCGGCCGCCGCGTCCCGCTCCCGCTCCTTGCGCGCCAGCTCCTCGGCCCTGCGCTGGGCCTCCTCCCGGCGCTGGCGTTCCAGCTCCGCCAGGCGCTCGCGTTCCTTCTCGGTGAGGTCCGCGAGCAGGGTCCTGGCCTCCGACAGCTTGCTCTGCACGGCCTTCTTCTCGGTGGCGAGCTGGCGCTGCGACTCGGAGAGGTCGGTCAGGCTCCGGGATGCCTCCTCCCGCTTCTCGGTGGTGCGGGTCCGCTTGGTGCGGAACTCCGAAACCGCCTCGGCCTGGTCGTCGGCGATCCGGTCCAGCAGCCGCTCCTGGTCGAACAGCTCCTGGGGGTCGTCGGTGAGCAGCAGGGTGGCGGTGGTGCTGGCGCCGCCCGCGCGGTACTGGGCGGCGGCGTACCGGCCCAGGGTGCTGCGCGCGTCGTTCAGCTCGTCGGTCTGGGCGGCGACCTGGTCCAGCAGCCGGTCCACCTGGCGGCGCTGCTTGTCCGTCTTCTCCTTGGCCTGGTTGTAGCGCTGGGTGGCGACCTCGGCCTGTCGGTACAGCGCGTCGACCTGTGCCTTGACCTCCGTGATGGAGGGTTCCGGCTCGGCCGGCGCCGCGGCGGCGGTCTCGCTGAGCAGGGTGAGGGTGGCCAACGCGGCGGAGCTGAGTCCGATCGCGGTCCGGGCGCCGGGGGCGGCCAGGGGACCGCGGGCGGGTCCGGGCTTGCGGTGGGAAGCCAAGGCCGGCGGCTCCTTCCATGGGGGGCGCCGTGGGGGACGGCCTGTCTTGGACGGGCACGTTACTCATGTGGTGCGACCACTGGGAAGGCAGATCTGACATGTGAACGAAATATGTTCGAGACCTTTCAGCTCACCAGAGGAGAACCCGGACAGGAATCCGCACACGTCGCTCTGCGTGGTCACCGCCGAAGGTGGTGGCGCGGGATCACGGTCGCGGCGGTGGCGGAGGCTCGGGTGTCGGCGCCACGCCCTAGACTCGGGAGCGATGAGCAGCCTCTTCGACGACATCCCGCTCCCCGGCCTCGATCCGCAGTCGGCAGACGAGCCGTTGCCGCCTCCGGAGGACGACGAGGGGGCCCCCGAGGAGCTCCCCGCCGACTTCTTCGGGGACCCCTTCGCGGTGCCCCCGGGGCGTGACGCGTACCACCGCAACGGGGCCGAGCGGACCGTCACCGATCCCGCGCAGCTCCTCGAGGGACTCAACCCCCAGCAGCGACAGGCCGTGGTGCACACCGGTTCGCCGCTGCTCATCGTCGCCGGGGCCGGTTCGGGCAAGACCCGGGTGCTCACCCACCGCATCGCCCACCTGCTGGCCGCCCGCGGCGCCCACCCCGGGCAGATCCTGGCGATCACCTTCACCAACAAGGCCGCCGGGGAGATGAAGGAACGCGTGGAGCACCTGGTGGGCTCCCGGGCGCGGGCCATGTGGGTGATGACCTTCCACAGCGCCTGCGTGCGGATACTGCGCCGGGAGAGCAAGCTGCTCGGCTTCACCTCCAGCTTCTCCATCTACGACGCCGCCGACGCGCTGCGGCTGATGGGGTTGGTCTGCCGGGACCTCGACCTGGACCCCAAGCGGTTCCCGCCGAAGGCGTACACGGCGAAGATCTCCAACCTCAAGAACGAACTCATCGACGCCGAGGACTACGCCGCGCAGGCGGACAACCCCGCCGAGCGCCAGCTCGCCCAGGTGTACGCGCTCTACCAGCAGCGGTTGCGCGAGGCGAACGCCCTCGACTTCGACGACATCATCATGACCACCGTCCACCTGCTCCAGGCGTTCCCGGACGTGGCCGAGCACTACCGGCGGCGCTTCAGGCACGTGCTGGTGGACGAGTACCAGGACACCAACCACGCCCAGTACACCCTGGTGCGGGAGCTGGTCGGCGGCGCGGCCGGCCAGCAGCCCAGGCGCACCGTGGACGGCGACCTGGTGAACCCCGCCCTCGCGGGGGTGGCCGAGGTGGAGCCCGCGGAGCTGTGCGTGGTGGGCGACGCGGACCAGTCGATCTACGCGTTCCGCGGCGCGACCATCCGCAACATCCTCCAGTTCGAGGAGGACTACCCGAACGCCACCACCATCCTCCTCGAGCAGAACTACCGCTCCACGCAGACCATCCTCAGCGCCGCCAACGCCGTGATCGAGAAGAACGCGAACCGGCGCCCGAAGAACCTGTGGACCGACGCCGGGGCCGGCTCGGTGATCACCGGGTACGTCGCGGACAGCGAGCACGACGAGGCCCAGTTCGTGGCCGAGGAGATCGACCGGCTCACCGACGCCGGGGACGCCCGGCCCGGTGACGTCGCCGTCTTCTACCGCACCAACGCCCAGTCCCGGGTCTTCGAAGAGGTGTTCATCCGGGTCGGGCTGCCCTACAAGGTCGTCGGCGGGGTGCGCTTCTACGAGCGCAGGGAGGTCCGGGACATCCTGGCCTACCTCCGGCTGCTGGCCAACCCCGAGGACATGGTGCCGTTGCGGCGGGTCCTCAACGTGCCCAAGCGGGGCATCGGCGACCGCGCCGAGGCCATGATCGAGGCGCTGGCCCAACGGGAACGGATCACCTTCGCCCAGGCGCTGCGCCGGGTGGACGAGGCCTACGGCATGGCGTCGCGCTCGGCCAACGCGGTCAAACGCTTCAACGAACTGCTCGACAAGCTGCGCACGGTCGTCGAGTCCGGGACCGGACCGGCGGCGGTGCTCGAGGCGGTGCTCGAGGAGACGGGGTACCTCGCCGAACTCCAGGCGTCCACCGACCCCCAGGACGAGACCAGGATCGAGAACCTCCAGGAGCTGGCCGCGGTCGCCCTGGAGTTCGAGCAGGAGAACCCCGGGGGTTCGCTCGCGGACTTCCTCGAGCAGGTGGCGTTGGTCGCCGACTCCGACCAGATCCCCGACGACGAGGGCGGGAACGGCGTCATCACCCTGATGACCCTGCACACCGCCAAGGGTCTGGAGTTCCCCGTGGTCTTCCTCACCGGCATGGAGGACGGGGTGTTCCCGCACATGCGCGCGCTGGGGCAGGCCAAGGAGCTGGAGGAGGAACGGCGGCTGGCCTACGTGGGCATCACCCGGGCCCAGCAGCGGCTGTACCTGTCCCGGGCCACCCTGCGCAGCGCCTGGGGACAGCCCGCCTACAACCCGCCGTCACGGTTCCTCGAGGAGATCCCCAGCACGCTGATCGACTGGAAGCGCACCGGCGGCAAGGTCGGTGCGCCGGTGGCCGGGACGCTGTCCTCGTCACGGGCGAGGACGGGACCGTCCGGATACGCCGCCCGCCGGGTCGCGGAGCGGGAGGTGGTGTCGCTCGCGGTGGGCGACCGGGTCACCCACGACACCTTCGGGCTCGGCACCGTGGTGGCCGTCGAGGGGGCGGGCAAGGACGCGAAGGCGACCATCGACTTCGGTGACGGGCGGCCCAAGCGGCTGGTGCTACTGTACGCGCCGGTGCAGAAGCTCTGACGGCCCGGCCCCATCGTCCCCGGTGACCGGTGTGGCGGGCCGTCGGCTTGTTCGCGCTGGTCAGCGGGGGTCGAGGCCCTTGCTCAGCAGCCACTGGACGGGGTCGATCGGGCTGCCGCCGGCCGGTCGGACCTCGAAGTGCAGGTGCGGCCCGGTGGACTTCCCGGTGTTCCCCGAGTAGGCGATCACGTCGCCGGCCTTGACGCTGCCCGAGCGGATCCGCGTGCTGCTCAGGTGGCAGTACCAGGTCTCCGTCCCGTCGGGCGCGGTGACGATGGCCATGTTGCCGTAGGCGTCGTTCCACTGGGTGCGCACCGTGCCGTCGGTGGCGGCCATCACGGAGGTGCCCATGCCCACCGGGAAGTCGATGCCGGTGTGGAGCGACATCCAGTTGATCCCGGACTGTCCGTAGCTTGCGCTCAGCCCCCTGGCGGCGACCGGGAGGACGAACTTGGGACGCATCGCTTCCTTGCGGGCGGCCTCGGCCTCCTTGCGCTTGCGCTCCAGGGCCTGACGTTCCTTGAGGTCGATGCGCTCCTGGGTCCGGCTGGCGCGTCCGGCGAAGTCCTCGGCGCCGGCGGAGAGGTTGGTGAGCTGGCTGTCCAGCTTGGACGGCGGGGTCTTGGCCATGGGTTTGGCCGCCGTGTCCTGCTGGGTGGAGCTGCCCTTGTCCGAGGAGGTGGTGACGACGGTCGCCGCGGCCACCCCGGCCACGCCCACCACGCAGACTGACGGGACCGCCACGGTCAGCAGGGCGGAGCGCCTGACGCCTCGGCGTCGGCGGCTGCGCGCGGTGGTGCCGTCACGGTCGCGGAGGGCAGCGATCCTCTCCTCGTCACGACCGCCGGCCGGGGGGGCGTCCTCTTCCGGGTGGCCGGATTCGCGCGTCGCCGGCTCGGTGCGGCGGCTCCTGGGCCGGTCGGTGCCGGGGCTTGGCTCCGCGCCGGGCAGGCCGTCCTGCTCCGGGACCGATGAGGACGGATCGCCGGCGCCCGGGTCGGGCCCGAAGTCGGTGTCCAGGTCCGGGGCCCCGCGCCGACCGCTGTCGGGGACCTGGGCGTAGGCGGCGTAGGGCGGCTGGGGGTCGGCGGCGAAGTGATGTGCCGTCACCTCGTTCGACGTGGCGAGGTCGTCGGCACCCCAACCCCCGTGGACCAGGGGATCGGTCGGGAGACCGCCCGGGTACGGGTACTCCGTGGGGAACGCGTCCACCTGGCCCGTCGGGAAGTCCTGCCCGTAACCGTGGCCCACGGCGGTGTACCCGCCGTCGTGTCCCTGGGCTCCGAGTCCATGGGCGTCGGCGGGGTAGCCGCCGGCCCCGTACCCGAAGGCTTCCTGTTCTGACCGGCTGTGTCCCGGCGCGTCCTGGCCGAAGGCGTCGGCGGGAAACGAACCGTGACCCAGGGCGTTCCCACCGAAGGTGCCCTGACCGAACTGGTCCTGGCCGAAGTGGCTCTGCCCCAGGGCGTCGTACCCCAGGGGGTCCTGATCGAACGGGCCTTGGCCGAAGGGGTCCTGACCGAAGGGGTCCTGACCGGGGAGGGCCTGGCCGGTGTGGCCGAAGTCCGCGTACCCCGAGGGGTCGTGGTCGGCGGTGGGGTACCCCAGGTGGGCGCCGGTGTCGTAACCGGGCGTCTGGTCCGGGTGGACCGCGTAGCCGTGGCCGAAGTCCGCGCCCTGATGGAAAGCCGTGCCGAAGGACGAGAGGTCCTGGGCGTAGCCGGTGGTGGTGGACCCATCACCGGGCACGGGCCCGAACAGCGGATCGTCGAAGCCGGCCTGGCCGTCCCACGCGGGAGACGAACCCTCCTCGCCGTATCCGGCAACGTAATAGCCGCTCGAAGCGTCTACTGAGGCAGTGGTCGGGGAGTGCATCCCTGACGAGAGAGGGTCGTTCACCACCACTTCTCTTTCGCCTCGGCAGCAGGAGAATTAGCCGCGACTGTATCCCCCATGAAGTGGCGCGGACAATCTCCGTCTGGAGTTCGGCCCGTGAGGGCGGGGCATTTGGTGGCCTTTGGCGGGCAGATCCTTACGCGCCGTCCATATTCGTTCGATTCAAGTTCGAATTTCTTGGGGTGGAAAACGCGTTTGACGCCGCGGAGTGCAAGTGATTCACCCCGGTATGGTCAAGAATGGCCCGATGCGGGGTGTTCCTGTGTCGGCGGTCAGTGGCGGTCCGCAGGGGAGGGGGTCAGGCGGCCTCGAACGTGCCCGGCGTCCGCTCCGCGGCCAGCAGCGCGCGGCGGACCCCGGCGGTCACGGCGCCGTGCACCGGCATGGTGAGGTGTCCGATCCCGGGGACCAGGACGTTCCGGGCGTCCAGGTCGGGGTGGTGCAGGCGGGCGGCCTCCACCGGGCTGATCACCTGGTCCATGTCACTCCAGATCGCCACGAAGCGGGTGCGGCACCCCGGGGCCGGGGCGGCGAGCTCCCTCATCAGGTCCGAGTCGGGGCGCATCTGGCGCACCATCGGGTGGGCGTCGAGCAGGGGGCCCGCGGTGGTACCGGTGTGCGGAGTGCCCAGGGTGACCAGGGTCCGGACCCGCTGGTCGCCATCGAGCCGCTGGACGTAGTACCGGGCGACCAACCCGCCCAGGCTGTGACCGATGACGTCCACCCGGGAGGTGTCGGACCGCTCGGTCAGCTCCCGGACCCGCTCGCCCAGCACGGCGGCGGCCCGGCGCACGTCGAGGGTGAGCGGCGAGTAGTTCAACGCGCACACCTGTGGCCAGCCGTGCCGGAGCAGTGAGCGCCGCAGCACCGTGAACACCGAACGGTTGTCCACCAGGCCGTGGACCAGCAGCACGGGGGGACGGGGGGAGGGGTCGGTGGACGGGTTCGGGGAGGATCGTTCCGGCTCGCGTGCGGCCTCCGCGGCCATCCCCGTCGGGTACAGCAGCACGTGTCCCGCGATCATCGCCAGTTCCATCCCCACACTGCGGACCCTGGCGACCCGGTGGAGAAACGGGACGGTCATCGAACACACCTCCCGACCAGCACGCGTCGGGGAACGCTCCGGACCCCGCACGCCCGTCGCCCGGCGGCCATGCTGCCTTTCGGGCTGGACCCGTCCGGTGTCGCGGCTGCCCCTCACGGGGAACCGGGCGACGCCGGCGCCGGGTGACGTTGCCGCACATCACCGGCTCCTTCGCGGTACCCCGCCGGAGGCCGCGGGAAACGCGCAGGTGGGCCCGGGTGCACCCGGTGCGCCGAGGTCCGCGGGGTCCGGCGTCCGACCGTCCCCCCGGCACCGTCGCCCCGCCGCCGCGGAACCGCCGCCGAACGTTCCCCGGCGACCGGCCGGGGACCCACCGGTGGATCGCTGCTGGTTTCCCGGTGGTTCCGGTGTGTGATTTCCCCCTCCCTTGCCTCACGGGGAGGGCGCCATGCGCGATGCTGTGCAGATAACGTTCGTTCACGCCGGCGAGTTGGGCGGCGATCATTCTCCATGGAGGCAGTGATGGGAGTGTCCGGTCCGATCCGTGTGGTGGTGGCCAAGCCCGGCCTGGACGGGCACGACCGCGGGGCGAAGGTCATCGCGAGGGCGCTGCGGGACGCCGGGATGGAGGTCATCTACACCGGCCTCCACCAGACCCCGGAGCAGATCGTGGACACCGCCATCCAGGAGGACGCCGACGCGGTCGGCCTCTCCGTCCTGTCCGGTGCCCACATGACGTTGTTCGCGAAGGTGCTCGAGCTGCTGCGGGAGCGGGACGCCTCCGACATCAAGGTCTTCGGCGGCGGCATCATCCCGGACGCCGACATCCCCCCGCTCAAGGAGCTCGGTGTGGCCGAGATCTTCACCCCCGGCACCACCACCAACGCCGTGGTGACCTGGGTGCGCGACAACGTCGGCGCCCCCGCCGACGTCTGATCCCACCACCTGCTGCCCACCCGCCGCGACGGCCCCCGCGGGTCCCCTCCACACCCGCTCGGACCGCCGCGGCGTTCTGCACGGCCCCCGCTCGGTGGGCGTCCCCTCAGCCCCCGCTCCCGCCGTCGGCGTCCGGCGGCGCTCCGTCCGCGGCCAGCTCCGCCAGCATGGTGGCGCGCAGCCGCAGCGTGTTGATCAGCCGTTGGAACGCCTCCGACCAGTGGCTCCGCGCCCCGGCGGCATGTGCCGCCTTCGCAGGGGTGGCCAGCGCGTCCACCCAGGGGGCCAACTCCGGGTCGAGACAGCGCTCGGCCAGACCGATCACCGTGCTGTAACTCCACGGGTAGTGGCCGCCGTCCCGCGCGGCGGCCAGGGCGTTGACCACCGCCCGGCCCAGCGGCTCCGCCCAGGGCACCGCACACACCCCGAGCATCTGGAACGCCTCCGGGAGGCCGTACCTCCTGATGAAGCCAGCCACCCAGCGTGCCCGCTCAGCGGCCGGCAACACCGACAGCAGCTTCGCCGGGTCGCCGGCCATGCCCGCCGTACCGGCCCGGTACGCGTTCGGTCCGTTCCCGCGGGCGCCCCTCCCGATCCAGTGCCGGTCGGGCGGGCGGCGAATCGTGCGGGTCTTCTTCGGGGCCTCCGCCGGGACCTCCTCCGAGGCGAGGTCGCCGAACGGCGCGCCCAACAGCGCCCGGGCCCAGGTGGCGTCCCGCTGCCGGACCGCGGCCCGACTCCACGCCGCGTGCAGGTCGTTCCGCCAGTCGTCGGCGACCGGCAGTGCCACGATCTTCTCCGGGGGCAACCCGAACAGCTCCGTCCACAGCGAAAGCGGCGCCGACTCGACCAACTGCCCGAGCCACCAGGCGCGCTTCCCCCGGTTGGTGGGCGGCTTGGGCGAGATCCCGTCCCGTTGCATCGCCGCGTCGCACTCCTGGGGCGCCCGCACCAGGACGCGGACGGCTCCGTCCACCGTCTCCGGACCCACACAGACCCGGGCCCGCTCGGCCATCCTGGCGGCGAGCGCGGACCCCGGCAGGCTGGACAACAGCTCGGCGGCGGTGACCCGCACGTTCTTGCTGCGGTCGGCCAGCGCGCCCTCGAGGAACGGTTCGTCGTCCAGACAGAGCCCCGTCCGCAACGCGTCCAGGAACAGCAGCCGGTCCTCGGCCCGCTCGGTGCTCCAGGTGGAGCGCAGCAGGGAGAGCGCGGCGCCCGCGTCCCGGGCGCGGAGCTGGCTGAGCATCGCCATCCGCTCCGCGAAGAGCCCTTCCTCCCACAGCTTCTGGTCCGCCTCGTCCTCACCGGAGGCCACCGGGGCGATGCCCGCCCGCAGCGCGTACTTCCAGGAGGGGTTGGCCGCGGCCAGCCACAGCCCTCGGGGGCCGGCCAGGGCCAGGGCGTCCCGGCGCAGGTCGCTGCGGGTGCGGGCGATCTCGAGCAGATCGGGCAGCAACGCCTCGGGGGCCCGGTACCCGTGCTCGCGGGCCGCGAACAGCCACTGCGGCAGGAGCTCCGACAGGTTCGGGGCGACACCGCCCCCGGGAGAGGAACGGTCGGCGAGCAGCGTGGCCAGCCGGTGCCGCGCGGCGCGGGGCAACGGCGGCCGGGGATCGACAGGCGCCGGCTCGGGCCGGGGGCGGGCCGCGGCCGGACGCAGCCCGGCGCGCTGGTGGACGGTGTGCAGGGCCGCCAGGTCCAGCACGGCGAGCGCCGGATCGGCGTCGTCCAGCAGGGCGGCGGTCTCGGCCAGCGCCGTACCGGCCGCTGAGGGGCGCCGCGGCGCCCCCCTGCGGTCCAGGCCCAGCAGCGCCGTGGTGACCAGCTCCTCCCAGTCGGAGTCGGTCCCCGTCCCCCCGGTCGCCAGGGCTGCTCCGCCGGCCTGCCCCATCTCCTGGTCGTTCACAGCGCCACTCCCCTCGTGTCCTGTGCCTCGCCCCACACCGTGTGCGGGGTGAAGCCGCGGTGACCGCACTCGCCGAAGACGGTGACCGGGCGCCCGCCGGAGACGGCGGCCAGCCGCCACAGCCCCTGCGCACCACCGAAGCGGGCGGTCACGGGAAGCGCCTCGTCGCCGCTGGCGTCGGCCAACTGCCAACCCTCCGGGCCGGGTATCGGGACCACGTCCGCGAGAACGGTCGGCCAGGAGTCCAGCCAGGGATCTTCGACGAGCGCCTCCGCGTAACGGTCCAGTGCCTGCCCCACCGGCACCCCGTGGGGCACGGGCGAGGCCACTGGCGGACCGTGCCGCTCGCCGATCGCGGCCCGCAGCGGGCGCGCCCCCGGGAAGTAGGTGAGGTCCGCGTCGATCGAGAGACCGGTGGGCAGCGTCAACTCGGGGGCCCTGCCAGCGGCGCCGAACGACAACACCATCGCCGCCCGCCCCGTCGTCGTGCCCTGGAGCCACAGCCGGCGGGTGGTCAGCTTGCTGTCCTGGGCGTCCTCCTGGCCCAGCACCACCCACAGGTCCCGCACCGACTCGCCGACCCGCAGCACGTCGGCGGTGTCCATCGGGACACCCGCGCGGCTGCGCACCGTCGCCGCGAGCGGCTCGGGGAGCCCGTCCACCGCGAGGAGCCCCTTGACCAGCAGGTGCAGCAGGCCGAACTCCTGGAGCGTGCGGGACGGCCAGCCGGCACCGGTGGACGGGACGACGGCGAGGTTCCTGGCCCGCGACGCGAGCCCTGGTGCCTTGGCGTCCACCATCCGGGCGGCGACCTCGTCCCAGACCCCGTACCCCTCCCGGTCAGCCCCGGCCAGCCCGGCCCTGAGCTGGTCGGCGAGGCGCCGCTCGAGTTCGCCGGCCCCCTCGGCCATCTGCCGTGCCCGCCGCTCGGCCCTACGTCGCGCACCGGCCTCGTCCGCCGGGCCGGTGGCGGCCCGCACTGCCTTCTGCTCGGCCCGGCTCCGCCGGCCGTCCGCCCACTGGGCCACCCACTCCGGCGGCTCGGCCGGGGCCACCCCCGCGTCGGCCCCCGCCGACCAGAGCACCAGCAGCCCCAGGGCGTGCTTGCACGGGAACTTCCGGCTCGGGCAACTGCACTTGTACGCGGGGGCGTCGAGATCGACCACCGTCTGGTAGGGCTTGCTCCCGCTCCCCCTGCACAGCCCCCACACCGCCGTCCCCGCGCCGTCGGCCAGCACCGCGGTCCCCGTCCCGGACCACGGGCCCGGCGCCGAGAGTTTCCCCGCGGCCTTGCGTGATGCGGCATCAGGAGCAAGCGCCAACACCTGCTCCGCCGTCCAGCGTTCCTCCATGCCCACGACGCTAGGCGCCGACACTGACACTGACGCCCGGCCGCGGCGGGCGCGGCTCAGTTGAGGATCGGTGACCAGCCGTGGTCCTCGAGGAACTGGACGAACGTCCACATGGAGGTCCAGGGGTTCCGCTTCTGGTGGTCCAGGTGCTCGGGGTACCACCTGTCCAGCCGCCGGGCCCGTTCCTTAGCCGTTCACGTACAGGCGTTCGGTGACCTTCCCCTCGTAGCACACCAGGACCTTCTTCTTCGGGTCCCGAGCGGTCGTGCGGGGGCGACGGCACAGGCTTCTGTCCTTGATACGCATGGGTTCTCAGCAGCTCACTTCCACGGCGATGGCGCTCAGTAACTCCTCGTCGAAGAACGGGACAGCGCCATAGCGTCCCGACAGGTACCTCTTCTCGACGTTCTCGACGGAGCGCACCTTGTAGTCAGTCAGGGGGAAGCAGCGGGTGGCTCCGTCTTCCTTCTCGGTGAACCACACCTGGTCACGGCGCAAGCGCGCCGTGTCGTGCCCCAGCAGGGAGTGGTCGTGGGAGTTGAAGACGAGCTGGGCACCGTTCGGATTGGTCTCGGGCTCCTGGAAGAGACGGACCAACTGACTGGCCAGGTGGTGGTGGAGCCGGGCGTCCAGTTCATCCACGACCAGCACGTCCCCCGTGGCCAGCGCGTTGATGACCGGACCCGCGAGGGCCAGCCAGGTCTGGGTTCCGCTGGACTCGAGTTCCATGGGCAACTCGAACTCCCGGTCCCCCACCAGGTGGGTCACCTCCACGTCCACGCCCATGGAGATCTCGCTTGGGGAGATCTTCTCCCCCTCTATGACGCTGAGCAGATCGGCGAGTTTCGCGGCGTGCTCCGGCTGGAGCTTCCGGTCGGAGAACCGGACGTTCCCCACTCCCAGGTCCGCATACCGCAACAGGTGCAGTACCGCCTGCGCGTCGTGTTCTTCCAGGAGGTGGCGGGTTTCCTGGAGTCGGCTGTGTGCGTTCCCCTCGACCGCCACCCTCAGGTGCTTGGCGAACCAGTCGTACACCGGGAGGAGCTGGGCATGGCCATTGGCCGCGGCGGCGGAGAGGTAGAGGCTGTTGGGGCGCAGCAACCGTTCGATGAGCTTGCGTTCACCCTGGAGTCCCTGACCGAAGCGGATCGAGGTACCGCGCTTCCGCTCGAAAAGGCGGCGCTGCCGGCCTTCGGGGTAGCCGTAGAGCCATTCCTCGTGGAACTCCACGGAGTCGCACACGAAGCCGTACTGGTACCTGATCCCCTCGGCGACGAACTCGATGCCGAACTCGCTCGGCTCCTTCTCCCGGACCGGATCGAGCTGGAACGGTCGGCGGGGGATGGGGTCGTTCGGCCGCCACCGCTGGTGGGAGTTGACCACCGCCGACCTGGCGAACGCCAGCGCGTCCACGATGTTGCTCTTCCCCGAGGCGTTGGGTCCGAAGATCCCCAGGGCGGGCAGCACGTGGTGCTGGGTTCGTGGGACCGCGCGGACGGCGATGTCGTCGTGGCGGTCGGCGGCGATCGCGCTGAGCTCCTGCTCGTCACGGACCGACGCGAAGTTGGCGACGGTGAACCGGAGTAGCATTTCGTCTCCTGCCACAGTCATGGTGCGTGTCTACTGCCGCTCTGGGGCAAATTTTGCCCTGAGGCGGCCTCAGATGTGATGGCAATCAGTGAATACCCGGGCACCGGAAAGTTCGAACCACACGGACTTCCCGGGCGTGCCGGACCCGGGCCGCCAGGCGGTGACCACTCCCCATCGGTCGGCGCAGGCGTCCAGCAGGGTCAGGCCCCGTCCGTCGGTGCTGTCCGGAAGGGCCGCCGTGCGACGGGGGAGCCCGGGGCCGCGGTCCCAGACGCTGATCCGCACGGTGTCGCCGTGTCCGCGCATCCTTACGAGGGACCGCCCGTTGGAGTGGCGCAGGACGTTCCCGACCAGCTCGGAGGCGAGCAGGGTGGCGGTGTCCACCAGGTGCGGCTGCTCGTTGACGGTGAGCGCGCTGCGCAGGGTGTCGCGCACCACGCGCGCCGCGCGGGGGTCATGGGGGAGGGAAAGGGCATAGGACCAGAACGTCATGGGTTCTCCCAACGGGTAAACGTCTGGTTGCTGAGAGTAGGCTCAGTGAGGAGCACTTTGCTACCTAAAGTCGCAAACAGTGCTCCTACGATCCCTGTGTGAGTGACGCATGCGCACGGACTGTCGAAGAGAGGACGGATGGCACCAAGAAGTACGCCCACGGCTCGTCAACGGCGACTCGGCGCCGAATTGCGCACTCTGCGCGAAGACGCGGGACTCTCCCTGCTCCAGGCCGCAACGCTCCTGGGGACTGATCGGACGATGATTTCCAACATCGAGGCGGGGCGGGTCGGCGTCAGTGAGGACAGGTTCCGTCGGCTCGTGTCTCACTACCGGGTGCGAGACGCCGCCCTCGTCGAGGTGTTGGCCAGGATGGCGCGTGAACGCAAAGGGCAGTGGTGGGAGGACTATCGTGCCGCACTGCCGTCGGGTTTCGCTGATCTCGCCGAGATGGAGCACCATGCTGTTCGGCTGCGGACCGCCCAGATGGTGCACATGCCCGGACTTCTCCAGACGGAGGACCATGCCAGGGCGGTTTTCGAACTGGCGGTGCCGCCGCTTTCCCGTCTGGAGGTCGAACTGCGGGTGGCCCATCGGATGCGGCGGCAGGCGATCCTTCAGCGTGAGGCCCCGCCCCAGTACCTGGCGATCGTCCACGAGGCCGTGTTGCGCATCGGGTTCGGCGGTAGACGGATCGCGCGGGCGCAACTCAGCCACATCCTCGAGGCAACTGAGCAGGAGCACGTCACCATATTGGTCATTCCGTTCGGCCCTGATGGCTTTCCTGGGGACGGGCACACAATCGGCTACGCCGAGGGGCCGGTTCCGCAGCTCGACGTGGTGCAGGTCGATACCGAGCACGGAATGGTGTTCCTCGGCTCACCGGGTCAACTGGCGAACTACCGGGACTTGTTGGACCGGATGGAGGGCGTTGCTCTCGGTCCGGCTGAGTCACGAGAGCTGATCCACAAGGTGAAGGAGGACTGGTAATGACTCAGATCGTGTGGCAGAAATCGTCGTTCTCCGCCCAGGGCAGCAACTGCATCGAGCTGGGCCGGCCCGCCGACGGCATCGTCATGCTTCGGGAGAGTGCGGAGCCCGACACTGTGATAGCGACCTCCGCAGCCAGGGTCGGTGCGCTGGTGCGCGCGGTCAAGGCGGGGAAGCTGGCTGTCTGAAGTCGGCTTGGCCGTTATGCGGGACAGGCCGTCCACGTCATTGACCACATCCAATGGCCTGGAAGTTGAGGGGATGGCTAGTGTCGCGGCCCATGCCGCGGCGCAAGGTCATCCCGTACCTCGAAAGCGTGAAGGTGGTGGGGAGCATGGCGCCGAGGAGCACGCCGACAGCGCGACATCGGCGACTGGGCGCGGAGCTGCGGAAGCTCAGGGAGCACGCGGGGATGAGCGTCCTGGAGGCCGCCGGAGTGTTGGGCGGTGAGCGACCGTTGATCTCCAACATCGAGTCGGGTCGAGTCGGTGTCAGCGAGGAACGACTGCGCAGACTGACGACTGCCTACGGCTGCTCGGACGAGGCGCTGGTGGGGGCCCTGGCCCAGATGACGGGGTTGCGGCGGCGCCACTGGTGGGAGGAGTACCGGGGGAAGCTCCCTGCGGGGTTGTTGGACATGGCGGAGCTGGAGCACCACGCCGCCCGCATGCGTGCTGCTCAGACGGTGCACATCCCCGGCTTGTTGCAGACCGAGGACCATGCGCGGGCTGTCTTCTCCCTCGCCGTACCGCCGCTGTCCCGGCTGGAGGTGGAACTGCGGGTGGCGCATCGGATGGAGCGGAAGAGGGTTCTTGCCCAACCGGGGGCCGAGTTCTCGGCGGTACTCCATGAGGCGGCTCTGCATATGGGGTTCGGCGGTGCGGAAGTGGCGCGCGCACAGTGCCAGCACCTGCTTGACATGGGCGAACGCGAAGGGATCGACATCCAGGTCATTCCCTTCGGGACGGAGGGTTTTCCGGGAGCCGGGCAGTCGATCCTCTATGCCTGTGGCCCGGTCCCCGAGCTCGACACCGTGCAGCTCGATACGGCACACGGCGTCGTCTTCATCGACTCACCGGCGGAACTGGCCAACTACCGGAGTCTGCTCGATCTCATGGAACAGCGGTCCCTCGATCCCGAAGCATCGAGAGCAGTCATCCACAAGGCGAAGGAGCAGTGGAAATGACCGAGGTCCAGTGGCAGAAGTCGTCGTACTGCGCTCAGGGCAACAGTTGTGTGGAGCTGGCCCGTCCCTCCGACGGCACCGTCCTCCTCCGGGAGAGCGCGGAGCCCGGCACCGTGATAGCGACCTCCCCCGCCCGGGTCGGTGCGCTGGTGCGCGCGGTGAAGGCGGGGGAGGTCAGGGTCTGACGGCCGGGGAGGTCACGGCAGGGCGTGGACGTGCGGCCCCACGGTGTTGGAGAAGGCGTTGCCGTTGGTCTGGTCCCAGTTGGTGGACCAGGTCATGGCGCCGCGGATGCCGGGATAGGTGCGGCTGGGCTTGAAGGTGCCGCAGTTGGTGCCGCGGGCCAGGCAGTCCAGGGCGTTGTTGACCACGCTCGGGGCGACCTGGCCACCACCGGCCGCCCGGCTGGAGGCGGGGACGCCGAGGCCGACCTGGGACGGGTCGAGGCCGCCCTCGAGCTGGATGCAGGCCAGCGCGGTCAGGAAGTCCAGGGTGCCCTGTGAGTAGACCTTGCCGTCGCAGCCCAGCATGGAACCCGAGTTGTAGTACTGCATGTTGACGACGGTGAGGATGTCCTTGGTCTTCAGCGCGAGCTGGAAGTAGCCGCCCTGGGTGGACTGCATGTCGATGGTCTGCGGGGCCATGGTCAGCACGAAGCCGGCGCCCATCTTGCTCGCCAGGGAGTGCAGGGCCTGGCTCATGTAGGTGGGGTTGACGCCGTTCTCGAGGTCGATGTCCACGCCGTCGAAGCCGTACTCCTGGGCCAGCGCGTACGCGCTGTTGGCGAAGTTGGTGGCGGCCTCCGTGCTGCCCACGCTGATCGTGCCCTTCTCCCCGCCGACGGACAGGATGACCTTCTTCCCCTGGGCCTGCTTGGCCTGGATGTCGGCGATGAAGTCGGCCTTGGTGTAGCCGCCGAGCTTGCTGGCCAGGGTCGGGTCCAGGTTGAACGTGATGGCGCCGGGCTGGGTGGTGGCGTCGGCGAACGCGACGGCGATGATGTCGTACTGGCTCTGCACGTCGCCAAGGCGCTGGAGCGCGGCGCCGTTGTCGAAGTTCTGCCAGTAGCCGGTGAGGGCGTGCTTGGGCACGTCGCCGCCGCCGCTCGACTCCTTGGTGGTGACGGTGACCGCGGCGGACCGGGCCGACTCGCCTGCCGCGTTGACGGCGCTGACCTGGAACGAGTACGCGGTCGAGGCGGAGAGTCCGGTGACCGTGGTGGAGGTCGAGGTGGCGGTGCTGACGCGGTTGCCGTCCCGGTAGACCTGGTAGGACGTCGCGCCGGAGACCGGGTTCCAGGACAGCGGGACGGAGGACGAGGTGGGGGTGCCCGCGGTGAGCCCGGTGGGTGCGGTCGGGAGTTGTGGCGGCTCCGGGTCCTCGCCGGGGCCGGACAACACGAGGTCGTCGGCGAAGTAGGCGGCCTGGCCGTACCAGCCGTGGACGTAGACCGTCACTTTTGTTGTGTTCGCGCCAGTAGTGAAGGAGGTGTTGAGTTGGGTCCAGGTTGAGGAGCTGGTCCAGGTGCTGGGATCGGTTCCTCCGGTGCCGGTCGCGCCGAGGTAGACGTAGGGGCCCTGGACCCATCCGGAGAGCTTGTACTCGGAGTTGGGCTGGACGGTCACCTGCTGGGAGCACTGTGCGTAGTCCAGGCCGGCGGGGGCTCCAGTCAGCGCGTGGCTGCCCGTGTGTACGGTGCTGGACTGGGCGTTCGTGCCCTCCGTGCAGGTCCAGCTCCCGGTGCTGCCGGCCTCGAAGCCCGCGTTGAGTAGCAGGTTGTCGGCGGCGGCCGCGGTTCCCGTGGAGATGGCGCCGAGGCCGAACACGGTGAGGGCGGCGGTCAGGGCTCCGGTGATCAGCCGGCTGGCCCGGCGGCGACGTCTGGGTTGGGCGTGGGTCACAACGGCCTCCAACGCTGGGGGTATTGGTCCAGACCTGTCGCCAAGATGGGCTAGACCAATGAACATGTCAAGTCATTGGAAGGTCGAGTCACCGAGGATTCGCGGCTCGCTGGGTGAGCGGTTGTCAGTGCCGTGCGGCATCGTTGGTTCTGCAGTCGAGAAGACCGCGCAGACGGCCCGCGGAGTATGCGCCATCGGGGGCCGATCGGGCCGTCTGCGCCCCAACCGGTCCCGCCCGTCCCTCGGGCGCCGGCCACGCACCCACACACGCCACCGGTGCGGTTCGTCACGCCCGGAGGCTGACCGATCGCCGATCATGGGGGGTTACCCAACGATGACCACCGCGACGACCACCCGGCCGGGCGAGACGCTCCGGCCGCACGCCGAGGACGCGTTCGCCGAGGAGCTGAAGGCGCTGGCCGCCGCGGACGACCGGCCCCGCCCCGCCCGGTGGAACCTGTCGCCGTGGGCGGTCGCCACCTACCTGCTCGGCGGGACGCTGGGCGACGGCACGGTGATCACGCCCAAGTACGTCGGCCCGCGCCGGATCGTTGAGGTGGCGGTCACCACCCTGGCCACCGACCGGGCGTTGCTGCTGCTCGGAGTACCCGGTACCGCGAAGACCTGGGTCTCCGAGCACCTCGCCGCCGCGGTCAGCGGCGACTCCACGCTGCTGGTCCAGGGCACCGCGGGCACCGCGGAGGAGGCCATTCGGTACGGCTGGAACTACGCCCAACTGCTGGCGCACGGCCCCAGCCGCGACGCCCTGGTCCCCAGCCCGGTGATGCGGGCCATGCAGGACGGCAAGATCGCCCGTCTCGAGGAGCTCACCCGCATCCCCGCCGACGTCCAGGACACGCTGATCACCATCCTGTCCGAGAAGACGCTGCCGGTGCCCGAGCTCGGCGAGGAGACCCAGGCGGTGCGCGGGTTCAACCTGATCGCCACCGCCAACGACCGCGACCGCGGCGTCAACGACCTGTCCAGCGCGCTGCGCCGCCGGTTCAACACCGTGGTGCTGCCCCTGCCGGCCACGGTCGAGGACGAGGTGGACATCGTCTCCCGTCGGGTGGAGCAGATCGGCCGCTCCCTTGAGCTGCCCGAGGCGCCGGCCGGAGCGGACGAGATACGGCGGGTGGTCACCGTCTTCCGCGAGCTGCGCAACGGCCTGACCAACGACGGCCGCACCAAGGTCAAGTCACCGTCCGGGACGCTGTCCACCGCGGAGGCCATCTCCGTGGTGACCAACGGCCTCGCGCTCGCCGCCCACTTCGGCGACGGCGTCCTGCGCGCCAGTGACGTCGCCGCCGGCATCCAGGGCGCGGTGGTCCGCGACCCGTCGTCCGACAAGGTCGTCTGGCGGGAGTACCTGGAGACCGTGGTGCGCGAGCGGGACGGCTGGAAGGACTTCTACCGTGCCTGCCGGGAGATCTCCTGATGGCGGGCACCCGCGCGTCCGACCGCGGCGAGCTGGCGCTGCTCGGCGTCCGCCACCACGGGCCCGGGTCGGCGAGGGCGGTGCGGGCCGCCCTCGAGCAGTTCGAGCCGGACGTGGTTCTCGTGGAGGGCCCGCCGGAGGCGGACGGGGTGCTCCACCTCGCCGCGGACGAGCAGATGCGTCCACCGGTGGCGCTCCTCGCCCACGTGGTGGACGACCCCGCCAAGATGGCCTTCTGGCCGGTGGCGGAGTTCTCCCCGGAGTGGGTGGCCATCCGGCACGCGCAGCACCGCGGCGTTCCGGTCCGCTTCATCGACCTGCCGGCCTCGCACGGCCTCGCCATGGCCGCGGCCCGGGCGGAGCGTGAGCTCGCCGAGCGCCTCGCCGCCGAGGAGGAGGCCGCACGGGGGGAGACCGCGGAGGGGCAGGCCACGCCGGGCTCCGAGCAGGGCGGCTCCACCGACCGTGCGGGCGCGTCGGCGGACGAGGGCGCGGCGGGGGACGGGGGCTCGGAGAGGGACGGCTCGGGGGAGGACGAGGTGCGGGTCGACCCCATTCGCACCCTCGCCGAGGCGGCCGGGTACGACGACGCCGAACGCTGGTGGGAGGACGCCGTCGAACACCGCGTCGAGCAGTGCGACGGCGACGCGCTGGCCCCGTTCGAGGCACTGGCCGAGGCGATGGCGGCACTGCGTGAGGAGTACGGGGACGGCGGCCACCGGAACGACCCGGTGCGCGAGGCCCACATGCGGCTGCGGATACGGGAGGCCAGGCGCGAGTTCGACCGCGTCGCCGTGGTGTGCGGCGCCTGGCACGTGCCGGCGCTGACCGCCAGGACGACCGTGACCGCCGACCGCCAGGAGCTCAAGGGGCTGCCCAAGGCCAAGGTGGAGGTCACCTGGGTGCCGTGGACCCACCGCCGGCTAGGGCTGAGCAGCGGCTACGGCGCCGGGATCACCTCGCCCGGCTGGTACCACCACCTGTTCACCGCGCCCGACCGTCCGGTCACCCGGTGGATGACCAGGGTGGCCGGGCTGCTGCGGGAGGAGGACTTCCCGGTGTCCTCAGCCCACGTCATCGAGTCGGTGCGGCTCGCCGAGAGCCTGGCGGTCATGCGCGGCCGTCCGCTCGCCGGGCTCACCGAGGCCACCGACGCGGTGCGGGCGGTGATGTGCGACGGATCGGACGTCCCGCTGGCCCTGGTCGCCGAACGGCTCGTCATCGGCGACGACCTCGGGGAGGTGCCCGACGCCGCACCGGCCGTTCCCCTGCAACGGGACCTGACCCGCACCCAGCGCACCCTGCGGCTGAAGCCGGAGGCGCTGGAGAAGGAGTACGAGCTGGACCTGCGCGAGCCGACCGGGCTCGCCCGGAGCCAGTTGCTGCACCGGCTGAGCCTGCTGCGCATCGGGTGGGGCGAGCCGGTCAGGGGCCGGAACAACACCGGCACGTTCCGGGAGACCTGGCGGCTGCGCTGGGAGCCCGAGCTCGCCGTCTCGGTGGCCGAGGCAGGGGCCTGGGGCACCACGGTGGTCGCCGCGGCCACCGCCAAGGCGGAGGACCAGGCGGTCAAGGCCACGGCGCTCGCCGAGGTCACCGCGCTCGCCGAACGCTGTCTGCGCGCCCAGCTCCCCGACGCGCTGCCGACCGTGATGCGGGCGCTGTCCGACCTGGCCGCACTCGACGCCGACGTCGGCCACCTGGCGCAGGCACTGCCCGCCCTGGTGCGGTCCGCCAGGTACGGGGACGTGCGCGGTACCGACGCGGCGGCGCTGCGGGAGGTCGCCGACGGCCTGGCCTTCCGGATCTGTGTGGGGCTGCCCCCGGCGTGCCTCGGGCTCGACCAGGACGGCGCGCAGGAGATGCGCCAGCACCTGGACGGCGCCCACCAGGCCATCGGGCTGCTGGACAACGCCGACCTGCGCCGCCAGTGGCTGGGCATGCTCGGCTCGCTGGCCCGCCGGGAGGCCGGGACGGACACGGTCCCGGGCGTCTCCGGGCTGCTGCGCGGCCGGGCCGCCCGGCTGCTCATGGACGACGGCGAACTGGAGGCGACCGAGGCCGCTCGGCTGATGGGGCTCGCCCTGTCGCCGGGGACCGCGCCGGCCGACGCCGCGGCCTGGGTCGAGGGCTTCCTGTCCGGCGGCGGGATGCTGCTGGTGCACGACGAGCGGCTGCTCGGCCTCATCGACACCTGGCTGACCGGGGTGTCCCCCGAGGCGTTCCACGACGTGTTGCCGCTGCTGCGGCGCACCTTCGCGGAGTTCGAGCCCGGGGTGCGGCGGACCGTTGGGGAGTTGGTGCGCCGCGGCGGCGCCGGGAGGTCGGCGACCACCGCCGTGGTGGTGGGGTACAGCGGGTTCGGGGAGGTTCCGGACACGGCGCGGGCGGACAGGGTCCTGCCGGTGGTCGGTCTGCTGCTCGGGGCGTCCCCGCGGGACAGGGATCGGCAGGCAGTGCGGGGAGGCACACGGTGACCAGCGGTACGGCAGAGCGGGACGAGCGGCTGCGCCGCTGGCGGATGGTCCTCGGCGGCGGGGAGGCCGACGGCACCGGCTGCTCGCTGAGCGGCCGGGACGTCGGGATGGACCGCACCCTGGCCGCGCTGTACGGCGGCGGGGACACCGGCCGGAACGGGCAGCGTGGCGCCGGCCTCGGGGGTTCCGCCCCCCAGGTCGCCCGCTGGCTGGGGGACATCAGGGAGTACTTCCCCAGCAGCGTGGTGCAGCTCATGCAGCGGGACGCGATCGACCGGCTGGGGCTGTCCTCGTTGCTGCTCGAGCCGGAGATGCTGGAGTCCGTCGAGGCCGACGTGCACCTGGTGGGCACCCTGCTCTCGCTGAACAAGGCGATGCCGGAGACCACCAAGGAGTCGGCGCGGGTGGTGGTCCGCAAGGTGGTCGAGGACCTGGAGAAGCGGCTGGCCACCAAGACCCGCGCCACCCTCACCGGGGCGCTGGACCGCTCGGCGAGGATCAACCGGCCCCGGCACCGGGACATCGACTGGGACCGGACCATCCGGGCCAACCTCAAGAACTACCTCCCCGAGTACGGCACGGTGGTCCCCGAGCGGCTGATCGGGTACGGCCGGGCGTCGCAGGCGGTGAAGAAGGACGTGGTCCTCTGCATCGACCAGTCCGGTTCGATGGCCGCATCCGTGGTCTACGCCTCGGTGTTCGGGGCGGTGCTCGCCTCGATGCGCAGCATCAACACCAAGCTGGTGGTCTTCGACACCGCGGTGGTGGACCTCACCGAGGAGCTCGACGACCCGGTGGACGTCCTGTTCGGCACCCAGCTCGGCGGGGGTACCGACATCAACCGGGCGCTGGCCTACTGCCAGTCCCTGATCACCCGTCCGGCGGAGACCGTCGTGGTGCTGATCAGTGACCTGTACGAGGGCGGGATACGCAACGAGATGCTCAAACGGGTGGCCGCGATGAAGGGCGCGGGCGTGCAGTTCGTCGCCCTGCTCGCGCTCTCCGACGAGGGCGCCCCGGCGTACGACCGGGAGCACGCCGCGGCGCTGGCCGCACTGGGCGCGCCGGCGTTCGCCTGCACCCCGGACCTGTTCCCCGAGGTGATGGCGGCGGCCCTGGAGAAGCGTCCGGTTCCGGTGCCGGAGGGCTGACCCCACCACGGGTCCGGGGGCGGTGGCCCCCGGACCGCCGTCCGGGCAGATCGACTCCACCCACCGACTCGCCAAGCCGCGGGCCGCCGGGAAACGCCCCGGACCGCCGCCGGGCGACCCCCGGCGCGGGCGCCGCTCCTCGGCTTCGCGCCGTCGTGCGGGGCCGGGCGGGTTCCGCGCGTCCGGGCGGTTGTGACCGTTCTCACCGCCGTGGGTGTGACCCGTAATTTAGGCAGGCCCGAGGGGCGGGGATAACCTGCGAGGCGGACATGCCGCGTGCTCGGCCGACGTGTGCGCCCTGAAGACGTCTCGATTCGTCACGTACGACCGTGGCGGCACGCCCACGCAAGCAACGGATCGCGATTCACCACACAAGGGGACGGACGCGCGTGGACCTGTTCGAGTACCAGGCGAGGGATCTCTTCGCCAAGCATGGCGTACCAGTACTGGCCGGTGAAGTCGTCGACACGCCGGAGGCCGCACGCGGGGCCGCCGAGCGGCTGGGCGGCCGGGCCGTGGTCAAGGCCCAGGTCAAGATCGGCGGTCGGGGCAAGGCCGGCGGCGTGAAGCTGGCCGCCGACCCCGACGACGCCGTGGCCAAGGCGGGGCAGATCCTGGGCATGGACATCAAGGGGCACGAGGTCCGCAAGGTGATGCTGGCGCAGACCGCCGACATCGCCGAGGAGTACTACGTCTCCTACCTGCTGGACCGTGCCAACCGCACCTTCCTCGCCATGGCCTCGGTCGAGGGCGGCATGGACATCGAGCAGGTGGCGGCCACCAAGCCGGAGGCACTGGCCAAGATCCCGGTGGACGCCATCCAGGGCGTGGACAAGGACAAGGCGCGGGAGATCGTGGCCGCGGCCGAGTTCCCGCAGGACGTGGCCGACCAGATCGCCGACGTGCTGGTGACGCTCTGGAAGGCCTTCGTGGCCGAGGACGCGCTGCTGGTCGAGGTGAACCCGCTGATCAAGTCCGGCGACGGCAGGGTCATCGCGCTGGACGCCAAGGTGTCCCTGGACGCCAACGCCGATTTCCGCCAGCCGGACCACGCGGCGCTCGAGGACAAGGCCGCGGCAGACCCGCTGGAGGCGGCGGCCAAGGCCAAGGGGCTGAACTACGTCAAGCTCGACGGCGAGGTCGGCATCATCGGCAACGGCGCCGGCCTGGTGATGAGCACCCTGGACGTCGTCGCCTACGCCGGGGAGCGGCACGGGTCGGTCAAGCCCGCCAACTTCCTGGACATCGGTGGCGGCGCGTCCGCCGAGGTGATGGCCAACGGCCTGGAGATCATCCTCGGCGACCCCTCGGTGAAGTCGGTCTTCGTCAACGTCTTCGGCGGGATCACCGCCTGCGACGCCGTCGCCAACGGCATCGTCAAGGCCCTGGAGCTGCTGAAGTCCAAGGGCGAGGACGTGACCAAGCCGCTGGTCGTGCGGCTGGACGGGAACAACGCCGAGGAGGGCCGGCGAATCCTCACCGAGGCGAACCACCCGCTGGTGGAGCAGGTGGACACGATGGACGGCGCGGCCGAGCGGGCCGCCGAGCTCGCGGCTGCGAAGTAGGGACGGGCGTCACAACATGGCTATCTTCCTCACCAAGGAGAGCAAGGTCATCGTCCAGGGGATGACCGGCTCCGAGGGGACCAAGCACACCCGCCGGATGCTCGCCTCCGGCACCAACGTCGTCGGCGGTGTGAACCCGCGCAAGGCCGGCACCACCGTGGACTTCGACGGCACCGAGGTACCGGTGTTCGGCTCCGTCAAGGAGGCCATGGAGGCCACCGGCGCCGACACCACCGTGATCTTCGTTCCGCCGAAGTTCGCCAGGGACGCGGTGATCGAGGCCATCGACGCCGAGATCGGCCTCGCGGTGGTGATCACCGAGGGCATCGCGGTGCACGACACCGCGGCGTTCTGGGCGCACGCCGGCGCCAAGGGCAACCGGACGCGGATCATCGGTCCCAACTGCCCGGGCCTGATCAGCCCCGGCCAGTCCAACGCCGGCATCATCCCCGCCGACATCACCAGCTCCGGCCGGATCGGCCTGGTCTCCAAGTCGGGCACCCTCACCTACCAGCTCATGTACGAGCTGCGGGACCTCGGCTTCTCCACCGCCGTGGGCATCGGTGGCGACCCGGTGATCGGGACGACCCACATCGACTGCCTGAAGGCGTTCGAGGAGGACCCGGATACCGACCTCATCGTGATGATCGGTGAGATCGGTGGCGACGCCGAGGAGCGGGCCGCGGCCTTCATCAAGGAGAACGTGACCAAGCCGGTCGTCGGCTACGTCGCGGGCTTCACCGCCCCGGAGGGCAAGACGATGGGCCACGCCGGCGCGATCGTGTCCGGTTCCTCCGGCACCGCGCAGGCGAAGAAGGAGGCCCTGGAGGCGGCCGGCGTGCAGGTCGGCAAGACGCCTTCGGAGACCGCGCGGCTGGCGCGGGCCAAGCTCGCTGGGGGAGCGGGGGCGTAACCCGCGTCCCGGGACAGCAGCAGCCGAGGGGGCGCCGAGCCGACGGGCACGGCGCCCCCTCGGCGTTCGCGTAAGTGACGTGTGGCCCACGTCAGGCAGCGGTCGGAGGGGTGCGGTCAGCCACCGGCGGGTTGAGGCGGGCGAAGCCCTCCTGGCGCTGGTAGGGGAAGTACGGGTAGGGCGCTGGCCTGTTGCTCGCCGCGTTGAGCTTGGCCATCTGGTCGGGCGTGAGCGCCCAGCCGACGGCACCGAGGTTCTGGCGGAGCTGCTCCTCGTTGCGGGCGCCGATGATGACCGAGGAGACGGTGGGCCGTTGCAGGAGCCAGTTGATGGCGATCTGCGGAATGGTCCTGCCGGTCTCCTGCGCGACCTCGTCGAGGGCGTCCACCACGCGGTAGAGGTGCTCGTCCTCGACCGGTGGACCGTAGTCGGCGGTGCGGTGCAGCCGGCTGCCGGCGGGTAGCGGTTGGCCGCGGCGGACTCCGCCGGTGAGCCGTCCCCAGCCGAGCGGGCTCCAGACGAGTGCCCCGAGGCCCTGGTCGAGCCCGAGGGGCATCAGTTCCCACTCGTAGTCGCGGCCGATGAGGGAGTAGTAGACCTGGTGGGCGACGTAGCGGGGGTGGCCGTGCCCGTCCGCGATCGCGAGGGACTTCATCGCCTGCCAGCCGGAGAAGTTGGAGACCCCCAGGTAGCGGACCTTTCCCGCGCGGACGAGGTCGTCGAGGGCGGACAGGACCTCCTCGATCGGCGTGCCGGCGTCGAAGGCGTGCAACTGGAACAGGTCGATGTGGTCAACGCCCAGCCGGCGCAGCGCGTCCTCGCACGCGGTGATCAGGCGTGACCGGGAGGAGCCCGCGTCACCCGGGCCGTCACCCATCGGCAGGCTGGTCTTGGTGGACACGAGAACCCGGTCCCTGCGGCCCTTGATGGCCTCGCCCAGCACCTCCTCGGACGCGCCGCCGGAGTAGACGTCGGCGGTGTCGAACATCGTGACCCCGGCGTCCAGGCAGATGTCCACGAGGCGGCGTGCCTCTCGAGCACCCGTGTTGCCCCAGGCGCCGAAGAGCGGTCCCCGGCCTCCGAAGGTGCCGGCGCCGAAACTCAACGCGGGGACCCTGAGCCCGGATGCACCCAGCCGTCGGTATTCCATGGTCACTCCTCGATCCCCTCAGCTACCGCGACTAACGGTGCTGTAGTTCCGTTAATATGGTCCTCAAGGTAGCAGATGTCGACGGTTAACGAAACTGGAGTCCCGTTATGGCTGCTGAGGGTGCGGAAGGCGCGGAGCCGGGAACCGTCCGGCCGGGGGGGCGCACGGCGCGGGTTCGGGCGGCGGTGCTCCGGGCGGCCGGGGACACCCTGGCCGAGCGGGGGTTCGCCCACTTGGACCTCGCCGACATCGCGCGCCGCGCCGAGGTGGGCAAGACGACCGTCTACCGTCGCTGGGGGACGGTGACCGGCCTGGTGGCCGACCTGCTGACGGACATGGCCGAGCAGTCGCTGCCGCGCACCGAGACCGGCTCGTTGCTCGGCGACCTCAGGGCCAACGCCCGGCTCGTGCAGCGCACCCTGGCCGACCCGCGGCAGGGGGCGCTGTTCAAGGCGGTGATCGCGGCCGCCACCTGTGAGACCAAGACCGCCGAGGCCCTGCGGCACTTCTACGACGTCCGCGTCGAGGAGTGGGCCCCCTGCGTTCAGCAGGCCGTCGACCGGGGCGAGGTGCCCGGGGGCACCGACACCCACGAGGTGGTCCGCGCCGTCTCCGCCCCCCTCTACTACCGCCTGCTCACCAGCGGCGAACACCCTGACGAAGCCGCCGCGGACCGGGCCGCAGAAGCCGCCGCGGCCGCGGCACGCGCGGGGGCGTACCTGCGGAACGAGGGGCGCGTGTGATCGACCCGCCCGCGGGGGCGGCCTCGGCGTGGCCGGGGAACGGGCCGACCGTGCCGCGGCCCGCGGCGGCGTCGCCCGTGGCTCCGGCGTCCGCCGGGGCAGGGCGTGAACGGCGTGAAACGATGCGGAACGCCGGGTCCGGCCGGTCCCCGGTGGGGCGGCGCAGCCGCGCCGCGACACCCGGCCGGGGCCCACCACTTCCGAGGAGCGATCCATGCAGGCCGAACAGGACGGAGAGGCGCGGACACGGGGGATCTGGGAGCGGGCGGCGCCGCACTACGACCGGCGGATCCGCCTCTACGACCGGTACCTGGTCCGCGACGGCCGCGCCTGGGTCTGTGGCCAGGCGCGGGGACGCGTGCTCGAGGTGGCCGTCGGCACCGGGCTGAACTTCCCCTGCTACGCGCGGGACACGGAGCTGACCGGCGTGGACCTGTCCCCGGCGATGCTCGGGCGCGCCCGCCGACGGGCCGGCGAACTCGGGGTGCGCGTCACGCTCACCGAGGCGTCCGCCACCGAACTCCCCTTCCCCGACGGCGCCTTCGACACGGTGGTGTGCACCCTGGCCCTGTGCTGCATCCCCGACGACCGCACGGCGGTGGCGGAGATGCGCCGGGTGCTGCGAACGGGCGGCACCCTGCTGCTCATCGACCACGTCGTCAGTCACCACCCCGTGGTCCGGGCGGTACAGCGCCTGATCGACCCGCTGTCGGTGCGGGTGGCCGGCGACCACCAGCTACGTCGGCCGTTGCACCTGGTCCGGGAGGCCGGGCTGGTGGTCGTCCACCGGGACCGGTACTCCCTCGGCACGGTCGAGCGGCTCGCCGCCGTCAAGCCCGCCACACCCACACCCGCGCCCGCTTCCGGGCCGGTCACGGCCACGGGGAACCCCTGACGGCGGCCCGGCGCCCGGGCGCGACCGGGCGCGGGGCCGTCGCGGCACGCCCGGGTCACCGCGGCGGGGAGGGCGGGGGGTTCGCCGGCACCGGCACGGGTGGTGACTGCTGCGCGGGGGCGTGGACGGGGGTGGGGGAGTGGGTGAGGTGGTTCACCACCGAGACGACGGCCACCACCAGGGCCACGACGGCGAGCAGGGCGAGCACGGCCAGCACCGTCCGCCGGGCCTGCTGTTCCTCCGCGGCGCGCACCTGGGCGGGGGGCCGGGGGGAGACGTCCATCGCCGAGGCCGCCTCGGCCAGCAGCCGACCCACCCGGGCCGGGAACTCGGGGTGTTCGGGGTCGGCTCCCGCGAGGGCGGGCACGGTGGAGCACAGCGCGTGGTGGGCGTGGACGAGGCGCCACCCGGCGGCCGCGGTGCTGGCCTCCAGTTCGGCGGCGGCCTCCGGAAGGTCGAGGCCAAGGCCGTCGTAGAGCAGGACCGCCCGCCGCTGGGCCGGGGGGAGGGCGAGCAGGGCGGCGGCGACCTCGGGACCGCCCGGCGGGTCACCCGGCTCGGGGGCGGTGCTCTCCGCCGGGGCAGTCGAGGGGGGAGCATCCGGCGCGGCGGCTGGGGCGGCGGCGGGGGCGGCGGGGGCGGCTGGGGCGGTGGCGCCGGTTCGTGGGGGGTCCGCCACGGCGGCCTCCGAGGTGCCCGGGGGTCCCGACGGGGCGGCTGACGGTGCCTCCACGGCGACGGCGGGCGGCCCGTCTCCGACGTGGTCCGGCCGGGGCCGCGGCCTGGCACGCCGGCGCGGCTTCCTCCGGCCGGTGCGCCGCGCCCCGGCCCCGCCGCCGGGTGACATCTCGTCAGGGGGAGGCGTCCCCGGGGCGGCCGTGGTGCCGACCGGGGAGTCGGGGGCGGGGGAGTCGGGGGCCGGGGGGTCCGTGTCGGCGGGGCGGTCCGCGGCGTGGCCCGCGGCGGTTCCGTTGTCCTCGGCGGGGTCGCCCGTGGTTCCGCCGTCCGCCGCGGCGAGGGTCTGCGCCGTGGCGGGGAAGGCCGCGGAGACGGGAGCGTTCCCCGACACCGCGGAGGGGCCGGAGCCGGTGGCGGCGGGTGTTCCGTCGGGGGGCGGCGCGGTGCGGGGTGCGCCGGCAGGGGGCGTGGCCGTCGTGGGGGCGGCTGCGGGCGGGTTGCCGGCGTCCGGATCGGGAGGGGGTGGGGGCCGCCCCGTCCCGGCGTCCTGGTGCGGCCGGTTGGCCGTGGCCCGTCGCCCGCACCGGACGCCCCGCCAGGGGTCGAGGAGGACACGGCGCTGCCACGGGGAGAGGGCGTAGTCGTACCCGGCCGTCCGCAGCCAGCCCTCCGGCTGTGGGTCAACGGCGATCTCGGACCAGTGCCGCCACGCCCGGCCGTAGGCGTGGTCCACGGCCTGCTCGGTCAGCTCCCGGTCCCCGGTGAGCAGGAGCAACTGCCGGGTGAGCGGCTCCACCGTTCGCGCGTAGAGGTCATCGAACGCGCGGGCGATGGGATCGGCCTGGTTCACGACGCTGGCCCGACGAGCCGGTCGGCGTGCCCGACCATCGCGGCATATCGGATGAAAATGCACATAGCCCTATCTTCTGCGACACGACTGTCATGTGCCTACTAACCAGGCGGATAGGGTGCCGTGTCCGGCAGCATGGGGCGACGTGAGCCAACTGATCGGTCCTCCGACGCCCCGGTCCCCGACCCGTCGGCCGGGGACCACCCGGCCTCCGGCCGACCACCCCCTCCCGGCGGCTCTCTCCGGGCTGCTCGGCGGGGTCCTCGCGGCCGGACTCGGTCTGGGCGTCATCGCCGTGGTGGTGCTGTTCCTGTGGGTCACCTCCCCGTCCTCCGGGGGCGATCCCGGCGCGGCCCTGCGCGTCGCCGCGAACCTGTGGCTGCTCGCCCACGGCGCGGACCTCCTGCGCACGGTCACGGTCAGCGGCGATCCCGCCCCGGTGGGCCTGACGCCGCTCCTGCTGTCCGCCCTGCCGCTCTGGCTGCTCTACCGTTTCGGTGGCCTCGCCGTGGAGGGGCACCTCCCCGCCCCGGCCGCCCGCGGGGCCGTTGACGACCCGGACGCGCGTGAGCCCCGACAGCCTCCCGCCGAGCCCCAGCCCCAGCCCCAGCCCGAGCCCCAGCCCCAGCCCGAGTCCGAGTCCGAGCCCGAGCCAGGGGCCGAGCCAGGGGCCGAGCCAGAGCCAGAGCCCCAGCCCCCGCTCCCGGGCCGTTCCGGACCCGCCGGCGCGGTGGCCTGGCTGGTTGCCGGCTACTGCCTGGTCGGCCTGGCGGCAGTGCTCTACACCTCGACCGGCCCCCTGCGCAGCCGTCCACTGAGCGCACTGGTCGTGATGCCGCTGGTCGCCGGGTTCTGGGCCGGTGCCGGTGCCTGGTCGGTGCTGGGCTGTCCCCCGGTGTCCCCGTCCGCCGTGCGCCCGTTGCTGGTCCGCCTGGCCGGGACACGCCGGTCCGTCGTCGGCTCCGGGGTTCCGACGCCCACCTCCGTGGCGCGCCGGGCGGTGCTACGGCTGCCCACGGGCCGCCTCCCGCGGACGCCCCGGAAGGACGGGGACCGCGGCGGAGCGGCCGGTCGGGTGGGGGCGTGCGCCGGCGGGGCGCTCCCCGGCGACGGGCTCGTCCCCGGCGCCCGGCTGACCGTGGCCCTCCGGGCGGCGGCAGCCGGGACGTTGACGCTGGTCGCGGGGGGAGCGCTGCTCACCGCGGGCTCCCTGGCCGGGCACGCGTCGGCGGCCAGCGCGGCGTTCTCCGACCTGAGCGGGTCGTTCTCCGACCGGCTCGGGGTACTGGCGCTCGCCCTCGTCCTGCTGCCCAACGCGGCGGTCTGGGCCGCCTGCTACGCACTGACCCCGGGGTTCGCCGTGGGAACGGACACGGTGGTGGCGCCGGCCGGGGCGCGGTACTCCGAGCTCCCCCGGTTCCCGCTGTTCGCCGCTCTCCCGGGGCAGGGGGACGGCGGCACCGCCGGCTGGCTGACGCTGATGGTGCCGATCACCGCGGCCGTGGTGGTCGTCGCCGTGGTCGCCCGGGGGATGCGCGCGTTGCCGCCGGCGCGGTGCGGCGTTCCCGGGGCGGCGGCGGTGGCGGGTCTGTCGTCGGTGGGCGTCGGAGTCGCCACCGCCCTCCTCGCCGCCTGGGCGTCCGGGCCGCTGGGGGAGCACCGCCTGGCCGAGTTGGGACCCCTGTGGTGGGCCACGGGCACCGCGGCGTGCTGCTGGACCCTCGCGCTCAGCGTCCCGCTGGTCCCGGTGGTCCGCTGGTGGCAACTGCGCGGTGCCCCGGCCCCGGCCGCGGCGGAACCGACCGCGTCGCCTCCCGTCCGCGGCGCTCCGCCCCCGACGGGACCGCTGCCCACCCCACCGGCCGCCGCCGGGCCGGCGGCGGCGGCCGGCCCGCCTGGTGGGGAGGAGGTCGGGGTGGCGACCGGTGCGGTCGAGCGGCGCGCGCACCCGTTGCTGGTGCGGTTCACCAAGGCGCTGCCGGGCCCGTGGGGCAGCCCCCACGGGCGCGCACCGGTCCCGCCCCGACGCGGGAGCGCCCCGCCGGAGCGGCCCGACCGGGCGGCCCGCTGGGAGCGGCTGCGGGTGGCCTCCGGAGGACTGGTGCCGCCGTTCCCGGCCGCCCACCCCGAGGACGGCCCGCGGGAGGACGCCCCGCGGGAGGACGGCCCGCGAACGGAGCGGGACGACACCGGCGGGGCGGCCGGCTCGGACCGCGACCCGCCGTTGGGTCAGCCGTTCTCGCCGGCCACGCGCTCCACCCAGGACGGGATCTTGTCGTCGCAGGAGGCGCGGGCCGCGGAGGTCAGCGAGTCAGAGACGCACTCGTAGTAGTCGCGGTAGACGATCTGCAGGCCGAACAGGCCGAACACCATGGCCAGGGCCACGCCACCGGAGACCAGGCCGCTGATCGCGGTGGCGAACTGCGGCCTCGAGGTGGTCCGTCCGCTCCGCCCGGCTCCGGCGGGGCCGGCGTCGGGCTGGCTGCGGTTGAACGCGGAAGCCGGAGCCGTCTGGTTGTTCCTGGACGGACCCCGACCGCGCAGCGAGCTGATGCCCCAGTGGACGGCGAGCGCTCCGAGCAGCAGCGCCAGGTACGGGATGCTGAAGATGACGAAGAAGAACGCCCACATGCCGCTGAGCAGCGCGTAGCGGGCGCGGCGCTGGGTGGGGTCGGTGACGTCGAACCGGGTCCCGCCGGAGCCGCCGTTGCGGGAGCCGTCACCGCTGTCCCGCTGCTCCGGCCGGCGGGCGCCCCAGGGCACGGGCCGCCGCTGGTCCGGCTGGTCCCCGCCGGCGGGGGGCCGCTGGCGCTGGTCCGGAGGGGTGCGGGGCTCCCAGGGGCGGTCCGGGGCCCCCTCGGGAGGCGGGGCGAACGGGTTGTCCTGGTCGCCGTGGTCGGTGGTCGTGCCACCGGTCTGGCCCTGCTGGTCGTTCGACGCCAGGGGCTGGTCGTTCGACGCCAGGGGCGGACGGGAGCCGTGCGCCATCACCACCACGCGGACGCCCCCGGGGCCACCGGCCGCCGCGGGCCGGAACCCCACCGGGCTCCCCGGTCGGCTGGTGGACCGTGCCGGGGAGGCAGCCACGACGGACGCGGCGGTCGCGGTGGGCGCGGCGGTCGCCGGACCGCCGGAAGGCCCCGCGGCCCAGGGGCCGCTGAGGCAGAAAGTGCGGCCGTTGCTCATGGTGGTGGCGCCAACCCCTCGTTGCTGCATCGGTGAATACGTCCTCTTTCGTTCCGCCCTCGCCTCAGACGCTACCCCGGCGAGCCGGTCACCACCGGAGGGGGGCGGCACGGTGTGCCAGTATCGTTGCTGACGGCCGCGCGGCGCCTGAGGTTCCCCGATCCCGTCCGCCCCGGCCCAGGCCGTCAGCAGTCCGTGAGAGAAGAGCCCAGCCGTGGGTGCGTCCAGCCCGTCCATCTCGCCCCCCGCCCGTCTCGTCGTCCTGGTGTCCGGCTCGGGCACCAACCTGCAGGCCCTGCTCGACGCGACCGCCGACCCCGAGTACGGGGCGGTGGTCGTCGCCGTCGGCGCGGACCGGGACGGCACCGTCGGGCTCGACCGGGCCGCGAAGGCCGGCCTGCCGACGTTCGTCCGCCGGGTCGGTGACTTCGCCGACCGGGCCGACTGGGACCTGGCCCTGGCCGAAGCGATCAGTGAACACCGCCCCGACCTGGTGGTCTGTGCCGGGTTCATGAAGATCCTGGGGACCGGGACGCTGGCCAGGTTCGGCGGCCGGCTGATCAACACCCACCCGGCCCTGCTGCCCAGTTTCCCCGGCGCGCACGGCGTGCGCGACGCGCTCGCCTACGGCGCGAAGGTCACCGGATGTACCGTCCACCTCGTGGACCACGGGGTGGACACCGGTCCGATCATCGCCCAGCGGGCGGTGGAGATCCACCAGGACGACACCGAGGAAACGCTCCACGAGCGTATCAAGACCGTCGAGCGCACCGCGCTCGTCGAGGTCGTGGGCCGCATGGCCCGCGAAGGCTACCGCATCGAAGGAAGAAAGGTCCTGGTCCCGTGAGTACCGGAACGACGAAGCGGCCGATCCGCCGTGCGCTGGTCAGCGTCTATGACAAGACCGGCCTGGAGGAACTGGCCCAGGGCCTGCACGAGGCCGGGGTGGAGTTGGTCTCCACCGGCTCCACCGCCGCACGGATCGCCGCGGCCGGGGTCCCGGTGACCCCGGTGGAGGAGCTGACCGGGTTCCCCGAGTGCCTGGACGGCCGGGTGAAGACCCTGCACCCCCGGGTGCACGCGGGCATCCTCGCCGACCAGCGCCTGGAGTCCCACCGGGCGCAGCTCGCCGAGCTGGGCGTGGAACCGTTCGAACTGGTGGTGGTGAACCTCTACCCGTTCCGGGAGACGGTGGCGTCCGGCGCCGGCGCCGACGAGTGCGTGGAGCAGATCGACATCGGCGGCCCCTCGATGGTGCGGGCCGCGGCGAAGAACCACCCGTCGGTGGCGGTCGTGGTCAACCCGGCCCGCTACCCGGACGTCCTGGCCGCCGTCGGCATGGGGGGCTTCGACCTGGACGCGCGGCGGAGGTTGGCCGCCGAGGCGTTCCAGCACACCGCCGCCTACGACGTGGCCGTGGCCTCGTGGTTCTCCGACGGCTACCGCACGCAGCGCCCCGAGCGGGAGGACGGCGGGCAGCACAGCGAGCTGCCCGGGTTCCTCGGCGCCACCTGGCAGCGCAGGAGCGTGCTGCGGTACGGGGAGAACCCGCACCAGGCGGCGGCGCTCTACGTGGACACGTCGGTGGCCAGCGGCCCCGGCCTGGCCGGCGCCGAGCAGTTGCACGGCAAGGAGATGTCGTTCAACAACTACGTGGACACCGAGGCGGCGCAGCGCGCGGCCTACGACCACGACGAGCCGTGCGTGGCCATCGTCAAGCACACCAACCCGTGCGGCATCGCGATCGGCGCCGACGTCGCGGAGGCCCACCGCAAGGCGCACGCCTGCGACTCGGTCTCGGCGTACGGCGGCGTCATCGCGGTGAACCGTCCGGTCTCGGTGGCCATGGCCGAGCAGGTCGCTGAGATCTTCACCGAGGTCATCGTCGCCCCGGGCTACGAGGAGGGCGCGCTGGAGGTGCTGTCCCGCCGCAAGAACCTGCGGGTGCTGCGGTGCCCGGAGGGCCCGGGCAGGGCGGCGGACGTGCAGCAGATCTCCGGCGGGGCGCTGTTGCAGCAGGTGGACGCGTTCCAGGCGGAGGGGGACGACCCGCGGAACTGGACGTTGGTCTCCGGTGAGCCGCTGGACGGGACCGGGCTGCGGGAACTGGCGTTCGCCTGGCGGGCCTGCCGGGCGGTGAAGTCCAACGCCATCCTGCTGGCCCGCGGCGGTGCCACCGTCGGTGTGGGGATGGGGCAGGTCAACCGGGTGGACTCGGCGCGGCTCGCGGTGCAGCGCGCGGAGCAGCGGGCGAACGGTTCGTTCGCCGCGTCGGACGCGTTCTTCCCGTTCGCCGACGGTCTCCAGGTGCTGATCGACGCCGGGGTGGCGGCGGTGGTGCAGCCGGGCGGCTCGGTGCGGGACGAGGAGGTCGTGGCCGCGGCGCAGGCAGCGGGCGTGACCATGTACCTCACCGGGAGCCGGCACTTCTACCACTGACCCACCCGTTCGGGGCATCCACCCGGAGTCGTACGAAGGGGGCCGCGGGCGCGACGCGCCCGCGGCCCCCTTCCCGGTGCCGTCTCCGGCTACTGGGTCTTGACCACCACGGTGCCGATGATCTTGTCGGCGAAGGTCTGCTTCTTGGCGTCCCACAGCGGCCACAGGTACCCCAGGTAGCAGGGGAGGCCGTCGATGAAGTGGCACAGGTACCGGACGAAGGTCATGCCGAAGCCGAGGTACTGGCCGTCGGACTCCCGGAGCATCTGGATGTTGACGGTCTTCATGCCGATGGACTGGCCGGTGGTGCCCTTCTGGTGCAGCAGCCACAGCATGATGCAGAAGGCGATGGCGTAGCCGAGCACCGACACCCCGACTCCGGCGCCACCGCCGATGGCGATGCCGACGCCGACGCAGATGCCCGCCGGGATACCGACGACCAGGGCGTCCACGAGGGAGGCGGCCACCCGTGATCCCCACCCGGCGTAGAACTGCTGCACCTGCCCGGCGTGCGGGTAGCCGCCCTGCGGGTAGCCGTAGGCGGCGTTCGGGTCGGGACCACCCTGGGGGTAGTTGTAGCCCGGCTGCGGCTGCTGCTGCGGGTAGCCGTAGGCGGCGTTCGGGTCGGCGCCGCCCTGCTGGGGGTAGCCGTAGCCCGGCTGCTGCTGCGGGTAGCCGTAGCCGGGCTGCTGCGGGGGCTGGCCGTAGCCGGGCTGGGCCGGCTGCCCGTACGGGTCCTGGGGGCCAGGCGGGTAGCTCACGTGAGTTCCTCCGTGTGTTGCGGTGGGGACGGTGAGGTGGCGGACCGGGTCCGCTGGATGTCGTCGGGCGTGCGTCCGCGCCGGGGCCGGGCGCGTGGTGGCCCTGGTCGCCGCGCCGGCGGCCTGGTGCCCGGAAGACTCCGGGGCGGGCGCGGCAAGCCGCGCTCACTACTCACGGTTTCCCCCCGAGTGAATCCTTGGTGCGCCGAGCGGATGGTCCGCTTATCGACGGCTTGCCCGGCCCATGGTGGTGGCGCGCCGACGCGACTGTCCAGCGGAGTTCGAGGGCTGTGCCGAATCTGCAACACCATCCGAACAGATATGTTCCAGTTGTCGAATATCGTCCGGGTATAAGAGGAGGAATCGGCGTCCGGCTCACGAGATGATTGGGACGTTCCCGGCCCGGTCCGAGAGGATGGACCCCATGACCGCCCAGATTCTCGATGGCAAGGCCACCGCCGCAGCGATCAAGTCCGAACTCTCCGTCCGTGTCCACGCGCTCAAGGCCAGGGGCATCACCCCGGGCCTCGGCACCCTGCTGGTCGGGGACGACCCGGCGAGCCACTCCTACGTCGCCGGCAAGCACCGTGACTGTGCCCAGGTCGGGATCGCCAGCATCCAGCGCCAGCTCCCCGCCACGGCCTCGCAGGCGGACGTCGAGGCGGTCGTGCGCGAGCTCAACGAGGACCCGGCGTGCACCGGGTACATCGTCCAGCTCCCCCTCCCCAAGGGCCTGGACACCAACCGGGTGCTGGAGGCGATCGACCCGGCCAAGGACGCGGACGGGCTCCACCCGACCAACCTCGGGCGACTGGTGCTCAACCAGGAGGCCCCCCTGCCCTGCACCCCGCACGGCATCGTGGAACTGCTGCGCCGCCACGGGGTGGAGACCGACGGCGCGCACGTGTGCGTGGTCGGCCGCGGCATCACCGTCGGCCGCTCCATCGGGCTGCTGCTCACCCGGCGCAGCGAGAACGCCACGGTCACGCTCTGCCACACCGGCACCCGCGACCTGGCCGCCCAGCTCCGCCAGGCGGACATCGTGGTGGCGGCGGCCGGCTCCCCGCACCTGGTCACCGCCGACCACGTCAAGCCGGGCGCGGCGGTCCTCGACGTGGGGGTCAGCCGCGACCGGGACGGCAAACTGGTGGGCGACGTGGACCCGGCGGTGCGTGCCGTGGCCGGCTGGGTCGCCCCCAACCCGGGCGGGGTGGGGCCGATGACCCGGGCGCTGCTGCTGACGAACGTGGTCGAGGCGGCGGAGCGGGCCGCGAAGGAAAGCTGAGAGCCGGATGGCAGGCGTGCAGAGCATGGGCGGGTCCCGCAGGCCCCCGCGGAAGACGGAGACCACCGCACGGCCCGAGGGGGGGCACCGGGCGGCGGGCGGTGACGCCCCGGCCCCGGTGCGCCAGTGGCCGATCCTGCTGGTCCTCGCCGGGGTGGCGCTCGGGCTGTTGGTCAGTCAGGTGAACTTCCGCACCGGCGTGGTGGTGGTCGGCGGCTCCGTGCTGTTCGGGGGGGTGCTGCGGGCGGTGGTGCGCAACGTCGGGATGCTGGCCGTGCGCAGCCGGTTCACCGACGTCGTCACCTACGGGGTGCTGGGAGCGGGCATCGTGCTGTTGGCGCTGACGGCGATGCCGGACCCGGTGCTGGACATCCCCTGGATGCAGGACGTGATGCGGTTCGCCGTGCGGTGAGCGACCGGCGGGCCCCGGGGACGCCGGGGGCGGCTCGACCCCCGCCCTCGCGCCCCGCCGCGCAGGGAATCGGTAGCTTGAGGACGAACACTCCCAGGGGAGGGCTTAGCCGACAAACAGCGCGAGAGGGACGGATCGCTCCAATGGCCAAGATCAAGGTCGCCAACCCGGTCGTGGAACTCGACGGCGACGAGATGACCCGCATCATCTGGCACGCCATCAAGAACACACTGATCCTGCCGCACCTCGACATCGACCTGCGGTACTTCGACCTGGGGATCGAGCACCGGGACGCCACCAGTGACCGGGTGACCCGGGAGGCCGCGCACGCCATCTGGACCTACGGCATCGGGGTGAAGTGCGCGACCATCACCCCGGACGAGGGCCGGGTTGAGGAGTTCGGCCTGCGGAGGATGTACCCGTCGCCGAACGCCACCATCCGGAACTTCCTCGGTGGGGTCCTCTTCCGCGAGCCGATCATCATGCGCAACGTGCCCCGGCCGGTGCCCCACTGGCACAAGCCGATCCTGATCGGCCGCCACGCCTTCGCCGACCAGTACCGGGCCACCGACCTCAAGGTTCCCGGGCCGGGCACCCTCACCCTGACCTTCACCCCGGAGGGCGGCTCGGACCAGACCGAGCTGGAGGTCTTCACGTTCCCCGGGCCCGGAGTGGCGCTGGCCATGTACAACCTGGACGACTCGATCCGCGACTTCGCCCGTGCCTGCCTGCGCTACGGGCTGGACCGGGGCCTGCCCGTCTACCTGTCCACCAAGAACACGGTCCTGAAGGCGTACGACGGCCGGTTCAAGGACATCTTCCAGGAGGTCTTCGACGCCGAGTTCAAGGCGGACTACGACCGGGCCGGACTCGGCTACCAGCACCGCCTGATCGACGACATGGTCGCCCACGCGCTGCGGGAGGAGGGCGGCTTCCTCTGGGCCTGCAAGAACTACGACGGTGACGTGCAGTCCGACTTCGTGGCCCAGGGCTTCGGCTCCCTCGGCCTGATGACCTCGGTGCTGATGTCCCCCGACGGCCGGACCCTGGAGGCCGAGGCGGCCCACGGCACCGTCACCCGGCACTACCGCCAGCACCAGCAGGGCAAGGCGACCTCGACCAACCCGATCGCCTCCGTGTACGCCTGGACCCGCGCCCTCGCCCACCGCGGCGTCCTCGACGGCACCCCGCGGGTGACCGAGTTCGCGCACACCCTGGAGCAGGTCTGCGTGGAGACCGTCGAGGGCGGACAGATGACCAAGGACCTCGCGCTGTTGATCTCCCCGGACCAGCCGTGGCTGACCACCGAGGAGTTCCTGGGCGCGCTCGACGACAACCTGCGGGCGAAGCTGGCCGCGTAGCCACCCGTCGCGACCTCCGGGCCGCCCCCGTTCCCCTCCCCACCCACCGACCCCGGTGTGGCGGGATTCGTTCGCTCTCGTTGGCGGCAGTACCTCTCGGGCCGTTCGCGGGGTTACCTGGTGGACAAGAGGTCACACAAGCCCTGGGCGCACGGCGCGGTGCGACCCCGTCCGGTGTCCGCGTCAACGGCCCCGACCAGGGACAGGGATGCGATATGGCTCGAGGGACACCACGGCCCTGGCGTCGGCCCCGGCAGGACCGGCGCCCGCCGGGACGACCCCACCGACACCGGTGGCCACGGGACCCCCGGCGCCGTGCCGCCCTGCTGCTCACGGCCGTGTCCCTGGTGGGCGCGGCAGGGGTCAGCGCGATGCTCGCCCTGGTGGACGACGGGACCGGGGAGTCAACGGCGGGGGGCTCGACCGCGGGCGGCAAGGAGGCCATCAGCGCCGGCAGGTCCGTCCACCCGGTTCCCGTGCGCTGCCGCAACACCGGCTGCACCGGCCAGGACCCCAAGGCCATGGGGTGCGACCAGGACACCTGGACGGCCGCCGCGACCTGGCTCTACGGCACCTACGTCGAACTGCGGTACAGCACCGACTGCCAGGCCGCGTGGGGGCGGATCTCCTCCGCGAGCGTGGGCGACGGCGTCCGGGTGCACGGACCCGGCGGCGCCACGGAGGAGAACGAGATCAGCTACGAGAGCGACGTGTACACCCCCATGGTCGGCGCGGCCAGCCCGTCACTCGCCCGCGCCTGCGGGGAACTGCGCACCAGCAAGCGCGGCTGCACCACGCCGGGCGGGTCCACCCCGGTGAGCGTCCCCCAACCCGCCCCCAGTGGCTGACCGGGGCCGTTCGACGCCCACAGGGGACGGTCAGCGACGGTGCCTCACCCGCCCCCCGGCCGACGGCAGGGGCCCTCCGTGCGGTCCCCCGTGGGGTGGTGGGTGGGGCGACGGGTGGGCCGGCGGGCCAGATAGCCTGACGGATGTCTCTCGACACCAAGAGATTTCCGCTGCCGGGGCGAGGGATGCCTCCGGGGCATGGCATGGGAACCGACAGGAGAAGGCAATGACTCGCACTCCCGTGAACGTCACCGTCACCGGTGCGGCAGGGCAGATCGGCTACGCGCTGCTGTTCCGGATCGCCTCCGGCCAGCTTCTTGGGCCGGACACTCCGATCAGGCTCCGTCTGCTGGAGATCCCCCAGGCGGTCAAGGCCGCCGAGGGCACCGCCATGGAACTGGACGACTGCGCCTTCCCGCTGCTCAGCGGCATCGACATCAGTGACGACGCCTCGGTGGCGTTCGACGGCTGCAACGTGGCGCTGCTGGTCGGGGCGCGCCCGCGCACCAAGGGCATGGAGCGCGGGGACCTGCTGGAGGCCAACGGAGGCATCTTCGGCCCGCAGGGCAAGGCGATCAACGACCACGCCGCCGACGACGTGCGGGTCCTGGTGGTCGGGAACCCGGCGAACACCAACGCGCTGATCGCCCAGCGGCACGCCCCCGACGTCCCGGCCGAGCGCTTCACCGCGATGACCCGCCTGGACCACAACCGGGCGCTGTCGCAGCTCGCGAAGAAGACCGGCGTGGCGGTCTCCGAGATCCGCCGGCTCACCATCTGGGGGAACCACTCGGCCACCCAGTACCCGGACGTCTTCCACGCCGAGGTGGCCGGCAAGAACGCCGCGGAGGCCGTCAACGACGAGCAGTGGCTGGCCGACACGTTCATCCCGACCGTCGCCAAGCGGGGCGCGGCCATCATCGAGGCGCGCGGCGCCTCCTCCGCCGCGTCCGCGGCGAACGCGGCGGTGGACCACGTCCACACCTGGGTGCACGGCACCGCCGAGGGTGACTGGACCTCGGCGGGCGTGGTCTCCGACGGGTCCTACGGGGTGCCCGAGGGCCTGATCTCGTCCTTCCCGGTGACCGCGAAGGACGGGAGGTTCGAGATCGTGCAGGGGCTCGAGATCAACGAGTTCTCCCGCGGCCGCATCGACGCCTCGGTGCAGGAGCTGGTGGACGAGCGCACGGCCGTCACCGAACTCGGCCTGATCTGACCCTCACCGGTCCACCCGTCTGGACCGGACCCCGCGGTCCGGTCCAGACGGGGACTCCCGGGTCGGCGGTCGGCTAACCGCCCAGGACGCCCCGCAGCCTGTCCAGCGCCCAGTCCAGGTCCTCCCGGCTGATCACCAGCGGCGGGGCGATCCGGATGGTCTGCCCGTGGGTGTCCTTGACCAGCACCCCCTGGTCCATCAGCGCCTGGGAGACCTCCCGCGCGGTGCCGTGCTCGGGGGCGATGTCCACACCCGCCCACAGCCCGCGACCCCGGACCTCGGTGACCACCTCGGCGCCGACGAGCGCGCGCAGCTCGCGGTGCAGGTGCTCGCCGAGCTCCGCCGCCCGGCGCTGGTACTCCCCAGTGCGTAGCATCGCGATGACCTCCAGGCCCACGGCGCAGGCCAACGGGTTGCCGCCGAAGGTGGAGCCGTGCTCGCCCGGCCGGAAGACGCCGAGCACCTCCCGGGACGACACCACCGCGGAGACCGGGACCACGCCACCGCCCAGCGCCTTGCCCAGCACGTACATGTCCGGGACCACGTCCTCGTGCTCGCAGGCGAAGGTGCGCCCGGTGCGGCCGAGGCCGGACTGGATCTCGTCGGCGATGAACAGCGCCCCGCGCTCACGGGTGATCCGCCGCACCGCGGCGAGGTAGCCGGGCGGGGGCACCAGCACCCCGGCCTCACCCTGGATCGGCTCGAGCAGCACCGCGACCGTGTCGTCGTCCACCGCCGCTTCCAGGGCGTCCACGTCGCCGTAGGGAACGATCTCGAAGCCGGGGGTGTAGGGACCGTAGTCGGCCCTGGCCTCCTCGTCGGTGGAGAAGCTGATCACCGTGGTGGTCCGGCCGTGGAAGTTGCCGCTCGCGGCGACGATCTTCGCCCGGCCCTCGCCCACCCCCTTGACCCGGTACCCCCACTTCCGGGCGGTCTTCACGGCCGTCTCCACGGCCTCCGCGCCGGTGTTCATCGGGAGCACCATCTCCATGCCGCACAACGCCGCCAGCTCCGAGCAGAACGGCGCGAAGCGGTCGTGGTGGAACGCCCTCGAGGTGAGGGTCAACCGGTCGAGCTGTGCCCGGGCGGCGTGCAGCAGCCGGGGGTTGCCGTGGCCGAAGTTCAGGGCCGAGTAGCCGGCGAGCATGTCCAGGTAGCGCCGGCCGGCCACATCGGTCATCCAGGCGCCCTCCGCGCTGGACACCACGACCGGCAGCGGGTGGTAGTTGTGCGCGCTGTACTGCTCCGCGGTGCTGATCAGCTCGGCGGCAGTCGCGCTCGCAGGGGTGCCGGCGGAGGGCGATCCGGCGGACGGCTGGCTGGGTGGCAGGGAGCTGGTGGGTGCGGTCGTCATCGTGGCACTCCTTGAAATCTGCGCGTGGATCGCCGGGGACAGGTCATTTCTATCCGCCCCCGCCAGTTTTGCGCATCGTTCTTCTTGTCCGCTGGAGCGTTGCGGTAGGGCCGCTAGGAGAGGTGCCGGCCGCGGGTGCGGCCCGGCGCCGCGAACCGCGGGTCGAGAACCGTTAGGGTGGAGGCGTCGCGACTGGCGAACGTGGAAGCGACCACGGGGAAGCGGCATGGCGGAGCACGACTCCGTGACCTCTCCGCGGTGCCGTCCGCCTGGGCCCCGGGTACGTGAAACGCGCGCGCCGCGGGGCGCGCCGACCGACCCGGGAGGACGTCAGACCCGTGTACCCCCATGTGACCACCCAGTCCTCGATCACCAGGACCGATCCCGAGCTCGCCGCCCTGCTCCGGGCCGAGGAACGGCTCCAGGCGGACACCCTGCGGCTGATCCCCAGCGAGAACTACGCCTCGGCCGCGGTGCTCGAGGCCGGTGCCAGCGTCCTGCAGAACAAGTACAGCGAGGGCTACCCCGGCCGTCGCTACTACGAGGGCCAGCAGAACGTGGACCCGGTGGAGAACCTGGCCATCAACCGGGCCAAGTCCCTGTTCGGGGCCGAGCACGCCAACGTCCAGCCGTACTCCGGCTCACCCGCGAACCTGGCCGTGTACCTTGCGTTCGCCCGGCCCGGCGACACCGTCCTCGGGATGTCGCTGCCGATGGGCGGACACCTCACCCACGGCTGGGGCGTCTCCGCGACCGGCCGCTGGTTCCACGGCGTCCAGTACGGGGTCAACGCCAAGACCGGCGTGGTGGACCTGGACGAGGTCCGCGACCTGGCCGTCAGGGAACGCCCCAGGCTGATCTTCTGCGGTGGGACGGCGGTGCCGCGCACCATCGACTTCGCCGCCTTCGCCGAGATCGCCGAGGAGGTGGACGCGGTCCTGGTGGCCGACATCGCCCACATCGCGGGTCTGGTGGCCGGCGGCGCGCACCCCTCGCCGCTGCCGTACGCCGACGTGGTCACCACCACCACCCACAAGACCCTGCGGGGCCCGCGCGGGGCGATGATCCTGACCCGTGAGGAGCACGCCCGGGAGGTGGACCGGGCGGTCTTCCCCGGCCTGCAGGGCGGGCCGCACAACCAGACGACGGCCGGCATCGCGGTGGCCCTGCACGAGGCGGCGCAGCCGGCCTTCCGGCAGTACGCCCACCAGGTGGTGGCCAACGCCGCGGCCCTGGCCAGGGAGCTGCTCGACCGGGGCTACGACCTGGTCTCCGGAGGCACCGACAACCACCTGGTGCTGATCGACCTGACCAACAAGGACGTCCCGGGCAAGGTGGCGGCCAAGGCGCTGGACCAGGCGGGCGTGGTCCTCAACCACAACACGGTGCCGTTCGACCCCCGCAAGCCGTTCGACCCGTCCGGGATCAGGCTCGGCACCCCGGCGCTGACGTCCCGCGGCCTGACCGTGGACCACATGCCCGCGGTGGCGGACTGGATCGACCGGGGGGTGACCGCGGCCCACAAGGGCGACGAGGACGCGCTGCGCCGCATCCGCGCCGAGGTCCGCGAGCTGATGGCGGCCTTCCCGGCCCCCGGCCTGCCCACCGCCTGAGACGCGGGGTCGGCGGACGGGGGCGGGCCCGTCCCCGTCCCCCGTCCGCGTCCGCCGGCCCGGTGCGGTCTACGGGCCGCGGGCCGCGGGCCGCGGGCCGGGCGGCATCCCGGGGAATCCGGATGAACGGGGGGTCCGGGGCCTGAGACAATGGACGCATGGCCAACCTCGACCGCCCTCGCGTCCTGTCCGGGATCCAGCCCACCGCCGGCTCGTTCCACCTCGGCAACTACCTGGGTGCCGTGCGACAGTGGGTGGCCCTCCAGGACACTCACGACGCGTTCTACTCGGTGGTTGACCTGCACGCGATCACCGTGGCGCAGGACCCCGAGGAGCTGCGGGCCAACTGCCGCCTGGCCGCCGCCCAGCTCCTCGGCGCGGGGCTCGACCCGGACCGGTGCACCCTGTTCGTGCAGAGCCACGTCCCCGAGCACGCCCAGCTCGGCTGGGTCATGGGCTGCATCACCGGGTTCGGCGAGGCCGCCCGGATGACCCAGTTCAAGGACAAGTCCGCGCGGCACGGTACCGAGGGGACCACCGTCGGCCTGTTCACCTACCCGGTCCTCCAGGCCGCGGACATCCTGCTCTACCAGGCGGACGCCGTGCCCGTCGGCGAGGACCAGCGCCAGCACCTGGAGCTGACCAGGGACCTGGCCAACCGCTTCAACTCCAGGTACGCGCCGACGTTCACCCTGCCCGACGCGTACATCGTCAAGGAGACCGCCAAGATCTACGACCTCCAGGACCCGACGATCAAGATGAGCAAGTCGGCGTCGTCGCCGAAGGGCATCGTCAGCCTGATGGACGAGCCCCGGGTCTCGGCGAAGAAGATCAAGAGCGCCGTGACGGACACCGGGACGGAGATCCGTTACGACCCCGAGGCCAAGCCGGGGGTGAGCAACCTGCTCAGCATCTACTCGGCGATCACCGGCACCGCCATTGGGGAACTCGAGCTTTCTTACGAGGGCAAGGGCTACGGTGCGCTGAAAACGGACCTCGCCGAGGTGCTGGTGGACTGGGTGACCCCGTTCCGGCAGCGGACACAGGAGTACCTGGGTGATCCTGAGACGCTGGACGCCGTGCTGGCCAAGGGAGCGGAGAAGGCCAGGGCGGTCGCCGCCGAGACGCTGGCGACGGTGTACGAGAACATCGGCTTCCTGTCCGCGAAGCACTGAGCACGCCCGGGAGGAGGGACACGCGTGGGGACCTGCACCATCGGGGTGTCGATCGCGGTCCCGGAGCCCTACGGCAGCCTGCTCCAGCGGCGCCGGGCGGGGTTCGGCGATCCGCAGGCCTGGCGCATCCCCACGCACGTCACCCTGCTGCCGCCGACCGAGGTCGGCACCGAGGCGCTGTCGGGGATCGAGGCGCACCTCGCCGGTGTGGCGGCGATCGGCAGGGTGTTCGAGATATGGCTGGACGGCACCGACACCTTCCGGCCGCTGTCCCCGGTGGTCTTCGTCCGGCTGGTGCGGGGGGCGGAGGAGTGCCGCAGGCTCCAGGAACGGGTGCGGTCCGGGCCGCTGCGGCGTGACCTGGCCTTCCCGTACCACCCGCACGTCACCATCGCCCATGGGGTCCCGGACGACGCCCTGGACCAGGCGCACGCGGAACTCGCCCGGTTCCGCGCCGCCTGGGCCACCCCCGGCTTCGCCCTGTACCAGCAGGGTGCGGACGGGGTCTGGCGGCAGATCCGGGAGTACCGCTTCCCGGCCCCGGCCCTGCCCCACCAGCCCGAGGCCGGACAGTTGCCGACCAGCGCCCGCGGGTGAGAGCCGGGCACACCGCCCGCTGCCCGCCGCCGGTCCAGGAGGCCAGGAGGCCGGGAGGCCGGACGAACCGGCCGTCCCCCGCCGCGGCCCGGCGCCCTCAGCGGCGGGGCAGGCGCGGCTTCCTCCGGAACCACTGACGGCGGCCGGCGGAACCGGCGCCTGACTGGTGCCGCGCCCAGCCGCCGGGTCCGAGCACCCCGGGCAGTGGCCGGCGCCGGATCAGGAAGACCACCCCGCCCAGGAGCACCGCGGCGACCGCGGCCAGAACCAGACCGGTCGTCGGGACCCCGGCGGGGTCGTCGTCCCCCGAGGCCAGGTCGGACTGGGAACCGCCGGCCCTGTTGCCGGGCGGCTCCTGGTCGTCCGGCCCGGTGGGCTCAGCGGAGGCGACGGCCTCCGACTTCGGGGGCACCAGCGTGCCCACCGGTTGCACGGTGTCGCCCGCCGCGAAACCCCAGTCCAGCAGCTTGGCCGACTCCTCGTAGACGGTGTTGCCGCCGGAGTCCGGGTGCATCAGGGTGACCAGCAGGGTCCGGCCGTTGCGCTCGGCCGCCACGGTCAGGGTGTTGCCGGCGTGGGAGGTGTAGCCGTTCTTTACCCCGGTCAGCCCCGGGTAGCGGGTCAGTCCGTAGGTGCCGGTGAGGAGCCGGTTGGTGTTCTGGATCTCGAACGTCTCCCGCCTGCCGTTCTTCCCCGTCAGTCCGGGGAACCGCGCCCGCTGGGTGGAGCTGTAGCCGCGGAAGTCCGGGTTCCGCAGCCCGTGGCGGGCGAACAGGGTCAGGTCGTAGGCCGAGGACACCTGGCCGGGGGCGTCGAAGCCGTCCGGGGTGACCACGCGGGTGTCGTTGGCCTGGAGTTCCTCGGCCTGCTCCTGCATCTGGCGGACGGTGGTGTCCACCCCCCCGTTCATCGCGCACAGCACGTGCACCGCGTCGTTGCCCGAGCGGAGGAAGACCCCGAGCCACAGGTCGTGCACGGTGTAGGTCTGGTTCTCCTTGACCCCCACCAGGCTGCTGCCGGGCTGGACCCCGCTGAGCTCGGCGAGCGAGACCCGGTGCTTGGTGCCCTTGTCGAACCGGGGGAGCAGGGTGTCGGCGAAGAGCATCTTCAGGGTGCTGGCCGGGGCGAGCCTCCAGTGCGCGTTGTGCGCAGCGAGCACCTCGCCGCTGTCGGCGTCCGCCACGATCCAGGAACGGGCGGTCAGCTTCGCCGGCAGCGCCGGGGTCCCGGTCGCCGGCCGCACCTGCGTGCCGGGCTTCCCCAGCAGCGGCCCGCCCACGGCGGACATGCGTGAGGGCGGGGCGGGGTCGGCGGTGGCGTCGGACGGGTCGGCGGTGGCCGGTGCCGCCGAGGCGAACAGGACGAGCGCGGTCAGCGCGGCGGAGGTGACATGGCGAAAGGTGCGCACGCGGAGACCGTACCTGGAGTAAACCGATAAGCCAGTCTTATTATCACATGCATTTGAGTGAATATCAGACATTCTCAAGGGTGCTCCAACTCCATCGGTGTCGAGCATGACCAGAAAACCCGTTCGCCCGGCCGTCAGGCGTCCGGGGAGGCCAGGGTGACCACGGTGATGTCCGGCGGCGCGCCCACGCGAACGGGCGGACCCCAGAACCCCGCCCCCCGGGTGACGTAGAGCTGGGTGTTCCCGTGGCGCTCCAACCCGGCGAGGGTCGGGTTGGCGAGGTCGGCGACCAGGTTGACCGGCCACATCTGCCCGCCGTGGGTGTGTCCGGACAACTGGAGGTCCACGCCGTGCCTGACCGCCTCGTGCACCTGGACCGGCTGGTGGGCCAGGAGCACCGAGGCCCGCGACGGGTCGCGGTCGCCCAGGGCGCGGTCGAAGTCCGGGCCCTGCCCCTCGTCCTCACCCGCGACGTCGTTGACCCCGGCCAGGTCGAACCCGGCGATCTCCACCCGCTCGTTCTCGAGGGGGTGGACCCCGAGGGTACGGACCTGCGCCACCCACTCCTCGGCCCCCGAGAAGTACTCGTGGTTCCCGGTGACGAAGAAGCTGCCGTGCCGGGACCGCAGCCCGGCGAGCGGCTCGGCGGCCGAACCGAGCTGCTCCACGCTGCCGTCCACCAGGTCGCCGACGATGGCGACCAGGTCGGGCTCGGTGCGGTTGATGGTGTCCACGATGCGCTGGGTGTGCGCCCGGCCGGATATGGGGCCCAGGTGGATGTCGCTGACCACGGCGATCCGGAAACCGTGTGCCCTGGGGTCGAGCTTGCCCAGGGGGACGGTGACCCGCTTCAGCCGCGGGGGCCCCAGGGCGGTGTGCATTCCGTAGCCGACGGTGCCCACGGCCGTGGCACCGGCCACCAGGGCGACACCACGGGCCACGAACAGCCGACGGCTGGTCTCCCGCGGGCCCGGGCCGTCGGGTGGGGCGGCGGCCCCGGGGGAGGTGGTGTCCGCCGGGGCCACCGCGGAGCTCGGACCCGTGGCGGCGGGGTCGGCGGCCGGCCCTTCCCCGTTCACGGGGGCGGTCGTCTCCGTCGGGCCGGCGGCCCCCGGGGTGCCGGCCCCGGCCAGGGTCACCGCGGGTGACGGCGACCCCACCGTGAGCCGCGCGTCGTGCGCCGCCGGCCGGCCCGCCGGCTCGCCGCGGCGCCGTAGCACCCGCAGCCACACCGGGCGGATCAGTTCGCCGACCAGCAGCCCGAGCAGCAGGTAAAGCACCACGGCCAGCCACAGGTAGCCGGGCCAGGCGAAGACCCGGGCCACGGCGATGGGCAGCGTCCGCCCGGCCACCAGGGCGGCGACGGCGATCACGGCGAGCACGGGCACCGCCACGGTGCCCACCAACCGCCCCCGGCTGCCCGGCGCGGTGGTGTCCCGCACCAGCCTCCGCCACAGGTAGTAGTGCACGCCCGCGACCAGGAGCAGCGCGGCGACCAACAGAACAGCGATGGCAAGCACGTTCGGACTGTATCCCGCCCCGCGACGTTCCCGTTCCGGGTGCCCCGCCCGGGGCCGGGCCGCCGGGGGCGGTAGGTCCGCGGCTCGCCGATCGCCGACCTCCCACTAGTCGGTGGTACCGTATAGCAGTACTCTGTATCACGTAGTACTGAGAGGGCTGAGAGGGCTGGCCTTGGACGACCTGACGGAGATGCTGAAGGGCACGCTGGAAGGGTGCGTGCTCGAGATCATCGGCAGCGAGGAGACCTACGGGTACGCCATCACCCGTCGCCTGAACGAGCTCGGCTTCACCGACGTCATCGAGGGGACGGTGTACACCATCCTGCTGCGGCTGGAGAGGAACGGGCTCGTCCAGGTGACGAAGCGACCCTCCGGGGTCGGTCCGCCCCGCAAGTTCTACGCGCTCAACGACGCCGGCCGCGGAGAACTCGCGAAGTTCTGGGCGAAATGGCAGTACGTCTCAACACGCATCGACAGGCTCAAGGAGGGCGGGAAATGAACTTCTGGGAGACCATCACAGGCAGCGATCTCACCAGGGAGTGGAAGGCGTTCGAAGCCCGGGCCGAGGCCCTGCCGGACGACCACCGGGCGGCCTGGGAACAGATCAAGGGCCACCTCTTCCCCCGTGCGGACTTCACCGGCCGCAACCTGATGCCGATCCTCGACGCCGCCCTGGGGCTGCTCGAGGAAACGGCGGCGGACGGGCAGAGCGTCCATGAGGTGCTCGGCGACGACATCCGGGGCTTCTGCGCGGCGCTGGCCGGTGGAGCAGGGGCTCGCACCCATCGTGACCGGTGGCGCGAGCAGTTGAACAGGAACGTCGCCAGGAAACTGAGTCGGCTGGAGGGCTGACGTGAGCATCCACGACATCATCGAGGGCAAGAAGCAGTGGCGGGCGCACACGGCCCGCGTCAAGTCGCTCCCGCAGGACTACCAGATCGTCTACAAGGAGATTCAGAGGTACCTGTTCAAGGTCGGACCGACCGACCTCGCTGACGGGCCCCTGCTCCCCGGGGTCGTCGACTTCTTCGAGGAGGGCGCCGCCGCGGGAAAGGGGGTCCTGGAACTCGTCGGCAACGACGTCGCCGCTTTCTGCGACGACCTGGTCAAGGACTCACGCACCTATGCGGACGTCTATCAGGAGTCCATCAGTGAGGAACCCGGCACGGCCGGGAAGTAGCACCCGTCGCCTCATTCCCGTGGGTGCGGCCCGTGTCGGCGGGGGCGGACCCCTCGACGTTGCGGGGGGTCTGGGTGCGGTAGGAGCGGCCGAGTTCCGGGCCGAGTCCGAAGTAGTGGCGGAAGTTGTAGATGAGAGGGCTCCAGGCGGCGGGGTCGATGTGGTCGGTGCCCGGGACGACGATGCGGGAGTCGGCGTGCACCTTGCGCACGACGGCCTCGACGATGACGAACTCCCCGGAGACGTCCGGCCGCACCCGCTCGGCGAGGGCCTCCAGTTGGATCGGACAACCGGCGACGCGGGGCGGTCGGACCAGACGGGAGGGCTCGCCGGTCAGACCCGCCGCGGCGAACTTGTCCGGCTCGAAGCGGCAGCCCTCGGGCTTGCCGGAGGGCACCGGATTGCGGCCGGTCAGTGGCGCCAGCCGCTCCACGGCCGGCCACTGGGCGGGGGCCGGCAGGTTGATGACCAGGTCGGGGCGGCTGCCGAGGTTGTACGCGGTCTGTCCCTCACGGCCCAGTCCGATCACGACCGTCTGCCCCAGGGCCCATGCGGACGAGATCGGGGCGAGGTTGAACGAGCCGTCCTGATTCTCTGTGGACAGGAGTACCACTGGCGTCCCGAAGTACAGGATGCTCGGCTCGATCTCCAGGTGGTCGGCGACTCTCTGTGCGGGCGGTTTGCTAGGGGATGCCGTGTTCATACCGAGCAGCGTAGGGTCGGGTCGCTTCGGCGGGGACCGAAGTGTCACCAGATCGCTGCGAGGATGCCCCGGCCTTCAGGCCGGGGAGGAATCGGACTCCTGCGGAGCAGGGCAAGGAAAGAGTAGTCGCCGTCAGGGCGATTGGTCGTCTTCAACCGCGGGACCGAGTGCGACCTCAAGCAGGTGGACAATCTCAGAGTTGAGTGACCGCCGGTCGGTACGGGCCGCTTCAACCAGGCGTGTGTGCAGGTGGGTTGGTAGGCGGAGAGAGATCCGCTTCTCGTCTTCCATGCTAGAAACGTGCCATGACGAC
>NZ_KB904650.1 GCF_000380165.1 Wenjunlia vitaminophila DSM 41686 | reverse complement strand
CCCCTCTCCCAGGGCGCCTCCTGGCCGCGAGATTCCAAAAAAGTCGGACGGCGATGTCGAGAACCCGTGTCCTGCTCCGTCCTGGGGGTGAAGGCGGCATCCACCGGGGGTCGCACGAGTACCGAGGAGAACCACGATGGCGAAGTACCTGCTGTTGAAGCACTACCGGGGTGCCCCGGCNGCGGTCAACGACGTGCCGATGGACCGGTGGACGCCGGAGGAGATCTCGGCGCACGTGCAGTACATGAACGACTTCGCGGCGCGGCTGGAGGAGACGGGCGAGTTCGTGGACGGTCAGGCGTTGGCTCCGGAGGGGGCGTGGGTCCGGTATGACGGTGAGGGGCGCCCGCCGGTGACCGACGGGCCGTTCGCGGAGACCAAGGACCTGATCGCCGGTTGGATGGTGATCGACGTCGACAGCTACGAGCGCGCCGTGGAGCTGGCCGGGGAGCTGTCGGCCGCTCCCGGGGCGGGTGGCAGGCCGATCCACGAGTGGCTGGAGGTGCGCCCGTTCCTGACCGCGCCGCCCACCATCACGGAGTGACGCCACCGTGGGAGGGGACGAGTGGGAGGGGACGAGTCCGCCCACCTCGCGCCCACGGCGGAGCCGGCGGAACTCCGCACCCGAGCAACGATCCCCCTCACCACCCCGGGAACCGCTGCGCTCTCGTTCGCGCCTTCTCGGAGAAGCGGGGACCTCGCTAACCTTCCAGCCTCGGCGTGGAAGCGGAGCGCCAACGGGGGGAGAAGAACCATGGCCACGTGTCCGACGTGCGGTCGCGAAGAGCACGCGTTCGGTGCATGGAAATGCGGGTACTGCGCGGGTCAGGAGATAGGTGCGGCCTACCACAGGGGAGGGTTGCCCGAGGTCGAGAGGATGGCCGAGCAGAAACGCTCCGGGAACGGGGGTGGGGGAGGCGGCTGCTTACTCGTGCTCTTCTCCGGCGGGGCGATCACGGCCGCCCTGGAGATCGCGCAGCGCCTGACCTGAACTCCGTGCGGGGACGCGGCGACGGGTGCCCCACCGGCCTGGGGCACCTCCCTACTGTTCCCTCAGCCGCACGGTGGCGCGCCCGGACTCCGGGTCGCGTTCCAGCAGCACGTACCGGGCGAGGACGGCGAGGGCCAGCAGGCAGGCCCCCATCTCCAGGCCCTCCTCCACGCGGGTTCCCAGTGCGTTGACGGCCTTGTGGCCCTGGTGGAGTGCCCACCCGTTGAAGGACTCGACCAACAGCGCCCCGGTCAGGTACGTCGCCAACGAGCCGAGCAGGCCGTAGCGCAGGTCGCGGGGGAGGCTCCGGGCCCACAGCACCGCGCACACCGTTCCGGCCACGGCGACGACCGCGCCGGGCAGGACCCAGGCGTAGGTGGGAACCGACGTTCCCAGTGAGTCCGTCCACTCGCTGCCGACCTCACCGAGCCGCTCGTGGACCTCGATGGACTCGTCGATGCTGAGCAGCGCGGCCATGGCGCTCAGGCCCAGCCAGCTCAGTCGGCTCGGGCCGGGTCCCCGGCCGGTCAACGCCGCAGCGACCAGCGCCACACCGGCCACCGACAGCAGCAGGGTGCTGTTCCACCAGGTGGCCAGGTTTCCCTCGGCGTTGACGTTGAACAGCCACGTTCCCGCCGGGAGCGACGCGACGTACTCGTTGTAGCCCTGCGTGGCCAGGTCCACGACGAGGAGAACGCCGGTGGCGGCCGCCGCGAGCCACAGGACCCGCGGGATGTTCCCGAACAGGGAGGCGTCGGCCGACGGCGGCCGGGACGGTTCGGAACGCAGGTCAAGCGCCTGCTGATCAGTCATAAAGGCGGAGACTATCGGCTTATCATGCAATCTACCTGCTGATTGCTGGAAAGCCCGGATTCCGGTTGCAGTCCCCGGCGCTCCCGTCACGACCGGCTCGGAGACCCGCCCGATCACCGAGCGGTCCGGTCTTCCCCTGTCGGTGCGGAACTCCGCCGCGAACACCCGTGTTGGCCAGGGACCGGAACCCCTGGCGCGCGGCATCCCGCCCGTCCGTTCCCGCCGCGGCCCACGTAGGATTCCCGGCGTGTGCAACTTCTCCTGAGCTGACGAGCACCGTCCGGCCATCTGCCCGGCAGGCGCCGGGTGCCGCCAGCGTGTCCGCACGCTCACTCAGGAGACAGCTTCTTCCCCATGTCCTATCCCTCTGCTTGCCCCGCGCTGGATGACCGCGTCGCCCGGTTGCGGCAGCTCGCCCAGTCCGAACCCCGCCTGGAAGGCGTTCTCCTCTACGGGTCCTGGACCCTGGGCGAGGCCGATGCGCACTCCGACATCGAGGCGTACCTCTACGTCCAGGACCAGCACGTCGATGACTTCGACGGACCCGCGTTCCTGGCCAACCTCGCACCCCTCGAACTCGCCTACACCAACATGTACGGCGTCCTCGCCGTCGTCTTCGACGACCTGATGCGCGGCGAGTTCCACATCGTCGCCGCCGGCCCCGGCATCGACGAGGTCCCGACCTGGGAAGGGACGGTGTACCTGCCCCGCCCCCAGGACGCCGTTCTGCTGGATCGCACCGGCCGTCTGGGCCAAGCCGCCCAGCACCTGGCACGCTTCCGCCCACCCGAGCCCGTCGCCACCGCCCAGCAGCTCACCGACGAACTGGCCAACTGGACCCTCATGCTCGCGCACGTCCTGGCACGTGGCGAGATCGCCCGCGCGCACGCCCTGCTGCACGTCGTCATCGCCCCCCAGCAACTACAGCTCTGCCGGCTCCTGCGGGACAGCACCGTGCACTGGCTCACCCCCCAGTCGGGCACTGGAGCAGGACCTGCCCACCGCCGACCGCGACCGCTACACCGCCACCACCGCCGCCGCACGCGAAGCGGAGGTGCGCGCCGCGGCACGGAACAGTTGGCAGTGGACCCGGGACCTGGCCGCCGAGGCAGCCGGCCGCTGGGCCATCCACCTGCCACACGACCTGCACGAGCAGATCAGCGGGCTCCTGGGGGAACGTCGCTGACCGCAGCCCCGGGGGCTGCCTGACTCGCCGTCCGGCAGCCCCCAGGGGCCCCCGCCCCCGTCCATGAGGATGACCTCACAGCGACTCGCCGGGGCGCAGGTACCGGTAGCCGTGGTCGGTCTCCTCGGCGAGCCAGCCGTTGACGCTGCTCAGGCCGCGGTGGTTGATCTGGGCGTCGTGGATGGCGAACGCCCTCCGGGGGTTGACCGCCTTGACGAAGTCGATCGCCTCGGCCATCTTCAGCCACGATCCCTGCGCGGGGACCAACAGCGTCTCGATCGGCTGGTCGGGCACGTGCAGTGCGTCACCGGGGTGGTAGACCGCCCCGTCGATGACGTAGCCGAGGTTCGCGCAGTCCGGTTGGCCGGCGTAGATGAACGCGTGGCGCCCACCGACCGCCCGGACGTGGAAGCCGGCGGCGGTGAACTCCTCGCCGGAGGACACCTGGACCACATCCAGCCGTGGGATGTCCGCCTCGGCGGGGGCGTAGACCGGCACACCCAGCCCGGCCAGGCGCAGGACGTCGACGTGGTCGGTGTGTTCGTGGGTCACCAGCACGGCGTCCGCGCCGGTCAGGGCGGCCGGCTCGCTCCACGTCCCGGGGTCGATCACCAGGACGCGGCCCTCGTGTTCGAGCCGCACACATGCGTGGGTGTACTTCGTGATGCGCATGGCGCCCCAACGTACTGCCGCCGACCCGCCGCGCGCCCGGCGGGCGGCAGCGGTTCGCGGCCGGTGCGGGCACGGGCGTCGCTGGCTGCCTGGGTGACGAGGCCGACAGGGACCGCCGCACCCTACGGGTGGGGGCCTTCTTGTATTCCAGGTTCTTCGGCGCCCGCTTCGTCCGCCGCGGGCTAGGAATCACGCTGCGCTGTTACGAGGACGCCTGCCGTTGTGCCGCGGCCAGCCGCTTCGCGGCCCGGTCCAGCTCCGAGGCGAAGCGCTCCAGATGGGTGCTGCTCGCGGCCGGGTCCGCCGCCAAAGCGGCCCTCACTGTTGCTGGGGCCAGCGCGGTGTAGACCCGCTCCCGCGGAACGTCCGCGGCCTGCTCCAGACCGATCACGGCGGGGTCCCCGTGAGAACCAGCGGGAAGGTCAGAAGTTTCTGACCCCGCTGCTTGGCTCGGGATAGAGGGAGTGATCACGGCACGCGCCCCCGCGCAGTGAGCATCGCTGCCGTTGGTCGCCGCTTGCCTCGCCTGGCGGCCTCCTCGAGGCCTTCCCGCACCACAGAGCGTGCCGCATCGACCCCGTAGTCGGCGATGACCTCCAAGATCACTTTCCGGGCGGACGCTCGGGTCAGGTGGGGCGCAAGATCGGACCCTAGGGTGCTGATCGCGTGGACCCGCGCGGCGTCATGCAGGAACTCGAGCCCAGGCCGGAGGCGGGCAGAGGGAACGGCGCAGATCCGAAATCGCCCAGCAGCACACACGCAACGACCGTGCGATCGACGCGGAGGTAGGTTCTGCCGGGACCTGCCGGTGGTCTGCCCGGCCAGCCAGCCTTGACCGCTCTCTCGGCAAGCCGTGGGCAGGACCACCGGGCAGGCCGCCTCGTGGGCCTGCCCGGTGCGGGATGTACACCCCTCGCCGACCTGCGTGGACCTGGGTTCTACAGCCCGGCAGGCCAGGTTGTCAGGAGCCCTTGGTCAGGTGTCCGCCGACCTTCGCGTCTCCCCCGATGTCCGCTGATCCCTTGACGAACAGATCGCCACGGACGTGCAGTTCGCTGTAGAGGTACGTGATGCCGTTGAGCACTAGGTCGGGACCGTCGATCTTGAGTTTGCCGCGGACCCACATGCCATACGGCGCCTCGGGGACGGTCTCCATCCATCGGTTTCCCTGATGGTCGTGGAACAGCAGTGGTCCACGGGTGGTGAGGCCTTCCGCCACCTCCAGTCGGCCGCGGACCCGCAGACCGAACGGCTGCTCGTGGATGGTCTCCACCAGCGGGTCTCCCGCCTGGTTGTGGAACAGCAGTGGTCCACGGGTCGTGAGGCGCCCCGCCACTTCCATCTGGCCGACGCTCAACTCCTCCACGACGCATTCGCCACTGTAGATGACCTGCCCGTCGAAGAGGCTCTGGCCGGCCTGCCCCGTCACGTGCGCTCGGCCGGCGACCAACTCGTTCACCTCGACCTTGCCGGTTGTGAGTTGTCCCGACACCCGTACCTGACCGGCGTCCAGCTCGCTCACGTTGGTTTGGCCGGCTGCCAGGGGACCGTTGACTTGCGCCCGACCGGCGACCAGCTCGTTCACGGCGGCGTTGTTGGCCGCGAGAGCTCCGTTGACCCGGGCCTCCCCGGCCACTAGCTCGCTCACGTTGGTTGTGCCGGCGGTGAGGGGACCGTTGACCCGGGCCTGCTCGGTCACTAGCTCGCTCACGTTGGTTGTGCCGGCGGTGAGGGGACCGTTGACCTTCGCCTGTCCGGTCACCACCTCGGTCACGTCGGCCTTGCCAGCGGTGATGTCGCCCCGCTGTCGTCCGCTCTGCTTCTTGATGCTCACGCCTGTCGTGGTGAAGGTGACGCGGCCCTTCGCCGTGGTTCCCTCGACCCAGAGGGCGCGCATCCCGTGCTCGAACTCTGGGATCTCTATGTGGACGGTGGTGGTGAGGAAGTACCCCTCCGACTGCGGCTGACCGGTGCTGCGGGCGATCAGGGTGTAGGTGGTGTCTCGTTTCGGGACGCTGGCGGGGTCGTTCGGGCGCCAGCGGTACTTTCCCGGTCCGAGCCTCTCCGTGGACTTCTCGGTGCCGTCCGGAAGGGCGATCGTGTAGGTGAGGTCGTCGGGTCCGTCCCACAGCAGGACGACGTTCTGTCCCTTGTCCACCTGGGACTTCTCCGGGCGGAAGTCGGTCGGGACCTGCGCGGCCTTCTTGAGCACGGCGAGCCTGACGGGGCGGGGCGTGCGCCCGCGAGAGCTGCCCTCGGCGTCCTCGTTCACCCGCAGCAGGACCAGGCCCTCCTGGTCGGAGACGGGAAAGTTCTCCAGGCTCAGGACCATGGCACTGCCGGGAGGCATGTCAACCTCCTTGGTGTCCCTGGCGATGAAGGCGCCAGGGAGGCCAGACAGGCCTGGGGTGCCACGGGTCGGGTCCCAGCCGAACGTCGGGTTCGCTCCGCCGGCGAACGGCTTCTCCGGGGTGATCTTCGGTGTGATCACCGTGTGGTCGGATGTCAGGGCACCCGTGCCGGAGCCGAAGGGCACCTCCACCTCGATGGAGTGCCACTTCACGTGGTACGTGTTGGGGTTGGAGACCAGCACGTGCACCGTTCCCACGGCTGGTGTCCCGGTCCGGGACGCCAACGGGGCGGGGTCTGCCACGACGTCGTAGCTCAGTAAGGACACGATCGAGCCTTCCTGTTTCGGTGATCCTGTGACACGGGCACACACATGCGACGCGGGCTTCCTCGGGAACGGGGGCCCGGCGTTCTTGTAGAGAGGCCGAGGGGTCGGGCCGCCGGCGGCCCGACCCCTGGTCGAGTGCGGAATGTGAGGTCGTGTACCGACGGCGACGGGTCTCGGGGTTCGGCGCCAGACGCTGCCGGTGCCCGACGGCCAAGCGGCCCACCGAACGTGTCGCGGAAGCGTCGGGAACCGTCGCGTTTCCGTGACAGCGGCCGGCGGGCACTGGGTCCCCGATCGCCGGCCCGGGCACGATCGTCCCGAGCCCGGCACCGCGGCCCAGGCGCGAACACGCGAACTCTCCCGACGCACAGCCCCCCTCCCGCCCCCGACCCCGCCGAACAGCGGCTTCGCCCTGCCCCGCACCGGAGCCACCGTCGCTGCCCGAATCCCTCTCCCACTGAACGACCCCGAAAACACGAGCACCCCACGGCTCCGACCGGCGCGGAACACGGCCGGTGGCGGCACTATGCCCGCCACGTCCGGCCTACGCGCACGAACAGCGACCCAAGGCAGGCCGCCGGGCTCGTGCTCCTGGTCGAGCCGCACGTCCGGCCCACCGGCCGACCCCGCCCCGGAGGACGGCGGCGCCCAACCGACTGACGGGGGCGGGGCAGGCCGGCGGCTCCGCACGTCAGCGGCGCACCGGTGCGGCACCGGTGGAGTGTGGCCGCGGTGTCCGCGCCACGGGACTGTCGGACTGGCCATCAACGACATCGACATGCCCGACTTGGGGTCCCCGACAGGGCGATCCACCTCGAATACATGACATCGAAAACGATGTCAATATTACACAGTCTGCGGCACGCTGCTCTTGATAGCGTCCTGCCTCAAAGCAAAGGAGAAAGCTTGTGGAACGCCCTTTAGGATCGACTCCATTCACGCCAGTCCTGCGCACACTCACGGGCCTACTGGGTGCAGCCTCTTTCGGGACAGGGGTGCTCACAGTATTCGTGACACGGAACGGGACTGGCACGGGGGTTCTGTTCGCCTTCGGCGGCGTCTTACTCGCCCTTGCCCTGTTCGGTAACCGCATCGAGAGCTTCGAACTTGGAAGCAGTAGCGGGCCAGGGCGTCGAGGACGACGGCTCCTCGGTCGAGGTGTGGCTGGACTTCCTGCTCACGCTGGGCGCTCCCGGTACCACGGTCTCCACTCCCGAACCAGAATCCACGTCGAGGAGGAAAGGCAGACCGTCCACTGCAAAGTCGCCCCGAGGTACAAGGGCGCGGACAACCTGTTCCGGAAGCCGGGATGAATTGACGCCCCCATCCGGCTCGACGTAGATTCCTGTTGACCTGCTGTCCCTGAAAACCCAAGAGGATGCGCTCAATGTCAATTCTGGACGAACTCGCTGCGATGATGCCGCCGTCGTCGCAGGGCGGTGGTCCGTCGGTCTCCTGGGAGGAGCACGAAGCGTCTTGGGGAGTTCCCTTCCCCAGCGACTACCGCGCCTTTATAGGAAGCTACGGTGCCGGCGCGATCGAGGGCTACCTGGTGATCCTCGAGCCAGAACCGTGGGAGGCGCAGCGGATCGGCGACGGAATGTCTCCGGAGACGGAGAATGCGCGTAACACCTGGGACCGGGAGCCCGCGAAGGACTTATCGGTGGACTCCCCTCCGGCCCTCATCACTTGGGGAGTCAGCGCGAGCGCGGACATCCTCTGCTGGGATGCGTCGGGTGCGGTCCCGGAGGAATGGCCCGTGCTGGTGCGGAATCGCGGCTCCCACGAGTGGCGTCGCTACGAGTGCGGCATGGTCGAATTCCTGCGCAGGACGCTGCAAGGAGAGCTGGACAGCAACCCGCTTGGTGACCTCGCCCTCTGGCGGAACCAGCGCGCCAAGTTCCTGAGCAGGGAGGAAGAAGAGCGGCTCTTCGGCGAGGGGATCGATCCCTGGGAATGACCCGGTGACCGGTTCACTCGCGCGGCGCCCTGCCAGGTTCTTCGGGCGGGCCGCCGCGCTTTCTCCCGGCGCCCCGATGAGGGCAGTGCGGATGAGACGTCAGACGGCACCTCGCCTCGGGGACCAGCAGCCCTCCTCGTCCGTCCAGTCCCGCAAGAGTCCTGGGTGGATGAGGATTTGTTCACCGGCCACCGGATGAAAAAAGGGGGAATGGGGCGCTGCGGAAAGTAAAGTCACAAAGGGGCCGAAAACGGCAACTGGGTCCACTATGGAGCCCGGCTGGACAATCCAGCTATTAGTCTTCGGCACCATGGACATTCGAGCAGAGCTGCCCGGTGACGAGGAAGCCGTGGGGGAACTCCACCGCCGGGCCTTCGGCGACCACGGAACCCTGGTGGCCGAGTTGACGGGGACCCTGCGCGACACCCTGGTCGCCCCCGACCACGGGCTGTCCCTGGTCGCCGAGGAGGACGGACGGGTGGTGGGGCACGTCATGTTCAGCCGTTGCCTGCTCGACGCCCCACGGCGCCTGGTCCCCGTGCAGGTGCTCAGCCCGCTCGCCGTGTTGCCGGGTCACCAGCGACGGGGGGTGGGGTCGGCCCTGGTCCGGAAGGGGCTGTCGCTGACCGCCGAGCGTGGCGTTCCGCTCGTCTTCCTCGAGGGCGACCCGGGCTACTACGCGCGCCTCGGTTTCCAGCCCGGCGGGGAACTGGGCTTCCGCAGGCCGTCCCTGCGCATCCCCGACGCCGCCTTCCAGGTGTTCCGGCTTCCGGCGTACGAGGCGTGGATGACGGGGACGCTGGTGTACTCCGAGCCGTTCTGGCGGCACGACGCCGTGGGCCTGCGGGACGCCGACGCCTGACCCGGGTGGCGCCGGGCCCGCGAAAACCCACCTGACGGCGCCGCGCCCGTCGCCTATCGTCGGCGTGATCCCTGCCCGGGCCCCGGCTCGGCCAGGACCGGGCGTACGACATGGAGGACGACGGGTGCGGTACCGAGAACTGGGACACAGTGGACTGTCCGTCTCCGAGATCGGGTACGGGGCGTGGGGGATCGGCGAGTCCCGGTGGGTGGGTGCCACGGAGGACGAGTCGGTGCGCGCCCTGCACCGCGCCATCGACCTCGGCGTCAACGTCATCGACACCGCCCGCGGCTACGGCGAGAGCGAACGCATCGTCGGCCGGGTCGTCCGCGAACGGTCCGGTGACGAGGTGTACGTGGCGACCAAGGTGCCGCCGAAGAACCGCGTCTGGCCGGCGCCGTACGGCCTGGACCCGGCCGAGACGTTCCCGGGCGCGCACATCCGCGAGAGCCTGGAGACCAGTCTGCGCGCCAGCGGCCTGGACCACTTCGACGTGCTCCAGTTCCACACCTGGAGCGACGACTGGGTCGGCCGCGGCGACTGGCTGGAGACGATCGCCGACCTCAAGCGCGAGGGGAAGATCCGCCTGTTCGGCGTCTCCGTCAACGACCACCAGCCCCAGAACGCGCTGGCGCTGGTGCGCAGCGGCGCCGTGGACAGCGTGCAGGTGATCTACAACGTCTTCGACCAGGCGCCCGCCGACGAACTGCTGCCGGCCTGCGCCGAGCACGGTGTGGGGGTGATCGTGCGGGTGGCGCTGGACGAGGGCGGCCTCACCGGCCGGATCACCGCGGACACCACCTTCCCCGAGGGCGACTGGCGCAACCAGTACTTCCGGGGGGACCGCCCCGCGCAGGTCGAGCGGCGGGTGGCGGCGATCGTCGCAGACCTCGGGATCTCCACCGAGGAGATGGCCGAGACGGCGCTGCGGTTCGTGCTGAGTTCCCCGGCGGTCTCCACGGTCATCCCCGGGATGCGGACCGTGCGCAACGTCGAGCGCAACGCGGCGGTCAGCGACGGGCGTGGGCTCACCGCCGACCAGCTCGCCGTGCTGGCCCGGCACCGGTGGCAGCGGGACTTCTACTCCTGAACCCGGGGGCCGTGCCGGTGCGGGCCGTCGGACCGACGTGCCCCGCACCGGGTCCGGGCGAGGCACCGCTCGGCAGCGACGGTCAGCACATCCTGTAGTCGTACCGCGAGCTGTTGTAGGCGCAGGTGTCCACGACGGTGCCGGTGGACCGCTTCAGCGTGGCCTTGTCGCTGGTGTTGTTCCAGACGTACCAGCTTCGCCCCCAGTACCGGGTGGTGGCGGTGTTGGTGCCCCTGCCGGTGCGGACGGTCACCGTCTTGCCGGCGCCGAGGGTGTAGGTGCCGAAGGTGTACGTGTAGCCGGTGTTGTCCCTGACGGTCCAGCCCCTGAGGCTGACGCCGCGGGTGGTGGTGTTGCGGATCTGCACGTACTCGCCGTTGATCGAGGTGTTGCCGCCGCGGTCGGTGCCGGGGCTGTCGTAGTACACCTTGTACAGGTGGACGGAACCGGCGGCCTGGGCCTGCGAGGGAAGCAGGGCGACGCCTGCGGCTGCGGCCATGGCGACGGCGGCGGCTAAGGGGCGGGTGGGTCTCAAGGCGAACCTCACGGGATCGGGCCGGGAGCCCTGGTCGGCCCCGGCGGAGCCGCCAGCCTAGGGACCCGCGGCGGTGCGCCGCCGTGCCGTTATCGAACTGGGACGCGTTCGACGGGACAATCGGCCGGGGGCCGTCGCGCCTTGTTCGCGAACCCGGTCGGCAGCGACCCGAACCCGCTGGCCCGCACGCGCACGGGCCAGCGGGTCGGCGGTCTCAGACCGGGTTGACCTCGAACACCGGGAAGTAGTCGTCCACCTTGCCGTCGGCGTACGCCTGCGACAGCCGGGCGACGTCCTCCCAGGGCGTCACCGAGGACACCTCGGGCAGCCAACCGTGCTCCTCCTGGAAGGCCACGGCGTCGTCCACCTCCCAACGCGCCGCGGCGTGGGTGTGGATGTGCTGGTGGCGCTCGATGCACTCGACGGCCCGCAGGTACTCCGTCGCCATGCCGTGCTTCCAGCCGCAGGTCGCGATGACGCCCTCCCGGTCCAGGGCCCGCAGCGAGGCCCGGTACACGGGGCCGCCGATGTTGTCGACGACGATGGACGCGCCGTGGCCCCCGGTGAACGCGCGCACCTCGGCCAGGAACCGCCGTTCACTGGCGCGGTACGCCCGCCGGTACCCGGGGTCCTCGGCGAAACGCGCCGCGTCGTAGGCGAGGCCGGGGAAGGTGGAGCGGTCGATGGGGTGGACCCCCTTGGACGCGATGAGGGCGAGCCGGCTCGGGGACGAGGCGATCACGGCGGCGCGGGCCCCGTCCTTGATCTGGGCCAGTTCGGCCTGCGCCAGACCCACGCCCCCGCCCCACGCCACCACGTACGGCGTCTCGTCCCCGGGCACCTGTAGCCGCCACGTCCCGTACGCCAGGCGCCAGTTCGACCAGGCCGTCCAGTACCGGGCGTAGGTGGCCCACTGGACCAGCGAGTGGCGGCTGCCCCGCGGCACCGGGAGCAGCAGCCGGGCCGGCACCACGGTGCGCTTGGCGAGCACCCCCATGGAGCCGGGGCCGTCGTAGCCGTGGACGAGCTTGACGTAACCCCAGCGGTCCAGCACGTTGCCGCAGACCAGGAAACAGACGTCGCCCTCCCGCAGCCCGGTCACGTCCCGCCCGGTGCGCAGCACCCGCAGCAGGCCGCAGTTGCCGAGCACCACGCGCTGCTCCCCGCGGGCGGCGACGATGTCGATGGGTTTGCGCTCCAGGGCGTGGGTCATGTTCGCTTCCCAGCACCCGTAGAGCGGCTCGGTGAGGACGTCGAGCGGACCCAGTTCGGGCAGCTCCACCTCCTCCAGGCGCAGTTCCCCCGGTGACTCGGGCGACCGGCCGTCCGTGCCCGCCCGGTACAGCACCCAGGCCTCGGCCCTCATGCGCTCGCTCCTTCGCTGCCGTGCCCCGGCCGGCCGGTGGGTCCGCGGTCGGCCGGGGTGTCCGTCGCCGCGCCCTTCAGCTCGCCCATGTGATGTCGCCCCCGCCGTCGTGCTCGACGATCCGCGACATCGGTTTGCGTCCGCGGATGCCCCGGTAGTCGTAGAGCTCCCCGGGGCGGAACGTCTCGACGTCCACGGGGACGCCCAGTCGTTCGGCCGCCGTGCCGGCCAGGGTCCGGCCCACGTCGTCGGCCGCCCCGGCGCGGGTCTCCACCTGGATCAGCACGCGTGGTCCCGGGTGGACCTCGATCCGGTACCAGGGTCCCGCCTCGACCTGGTAGACGAGGTCCTCGAGGTCGATGGGGGTCCAGGTGCGGTCGCCGACGCGGATCTGGCCGCCGGCGCGGCAGCGGTAGTCCAGGGTGGGACTGGACTGCCCGCAGGGGCAGGGGTCCCACGCGACGGTGACGACGTCCCGGATGGCGTACCGCAGCACCGGCATGGCGCGCGGCGCCAGTGTGGTGATCACCAACTCGCCGGTGACCGGCTCCCGGGCGCCACCCGCCGCCGCTGACCCGTCGGGCACGAGCAGTTCCCCGTAGAGCGAGCCCTCACGGAAGTGCGCCCGGCCGTGGTCACAGGGGATGGCCACCGCCCCCAGCTCGCTGGCGCCGAAGAAGTTGACGACCTGCGCCCCGTAGAGCCGTTCCAGGTGGGCCCTGCGGGCCGGTGACGACGGTTCGGAGCTGACCATGATCACCTCGATGCCCAGGCTGGCGGGATCGACCCCCTCGTCGGCCAGGATCTGCGCGTAGCACTCCGCGTCGACGGGCAGGCAGAGCAGGCCCCTGGGGCGGAGCTTGCGGATGATGGCCACGGCGCGCTCCGGCGGGCACACCGTGGTCCGGGTGCTGACCGGGATCTCGACCGCCCGCGCGGCCCGCAGCAGCATGGAGGTGGCCTGGCCGACGAACCCCATCTCGTAGGGGAGCGCGTTGGCGACCGGCACGCCCGGCTGGAGGAGCTTGGTCAGCGCGGTGGGCAGCCGGACCTCGCTGCCGATGCCGACGATGTCCTCCATGCGGTGGAAGGAGCTGAGCGGTTCGCCGGTGGTTCCCGTGCTCTCGCAGTACAGCAGGTAGCCGCCCAGCATCTGCTGCGGGACGAAGTCGTAGGGCGAGTGCCCCCGCACGTCGGCGCGGGTGAGCAGGGGGAGGTCCGCGAAGGCCGGGGTCGGTGGCGCCAGCCGGCCGGACCAGAACGGGACGTCCCTGGCCAACCGGCCGACCAGCGCCTCCAACTCCTCGGCGGGCACCCGTCGGTTGATCGCCACGGAGTCCATCAGCCCTGGTCCTTCCGGGCCCCGACGACGCCCACGACGTCCCAGGGCTGGCCGGTGAGGGTGTCGAAGGACAGCACGTCGGGGGCGACGAAGCGGTGGCCGCGGCCGATCCGCCACTTGATGGTCTCCGCCGTCGCGTACGAGGAGACCAGGAAGGCGACGGGGGCCAGCACCTTCATCGTCGTGCGCCCGGCCGGGAAGTCGGCGCTGAACTCGTCGGTGAAGCCGCCGCTGGCCGCCATGAAGCGGCGCTTCTCGCGGTCGGTGGCCGCGGCGATCTCCTCGGGGCCGTCGTCCTCACCGATGCCGAGGAACCACCGCAGCGTGGGCAGCGCCTGCGGGCCGTGCAGGGTGGTGACGAAGCCGCGGAAGCCGACCGCGCTCATCACGGTCACCGGGACGTCGAGTTCGGTTGCGGCCTGGACGAACGGCAGGATGGCCGCCCGGTTGTCCACGGCGATGATCGCGTGGTCCATGCCGTCGAGGAACTGTCTGCCCTCCTCGACCGTGGTCAGCCGCAGGTCCTGGATGTCCGCCTTGATCTCCGGGTTGATCTCCTGGAGGGCGGTCCGGGTGACGTCGGCCTTGCTCTGCCCGAGGGTGGCGGCGGAGGCGAAGACCTGCCGGTTGACGTTGGTGGCGTCGAACACGTCGGGGTCCGAGCCGCGGATGGCGCCCACGCCGCTGCGGGCCAGCAGCATGGCGGCGGTGCCGCCACCGGCGCCGAGCCCGGCCACGGCGACGGAGGTCTCACGCAGGATGCGCTGCTCGTCCGGGGAGACGACCCCGACGGAGCGGTCGGTGAGGGAGTCGTAGGTCAGTTGGGTCACGGTGCTTCTCCTGGGGGTGGGGACGGGAGGGAACCCGCCGGCGGGGGATCAGGGGCGTGTGGGTGCGGCGGGCGCACGTCGGGGGACGGCGGCCAGGAAGGCGAGGGTGAGGCGGCACGCCTCCTCCCGGTCGGCGGCGAGGGGGACGGCGTGGCCGGAGCGGGGCAGGACGTGGAGGCTGGTGGCGGCGGAGCGCAGCCGGGCCTCGACGCGACGCAGTTCGGCCGCGGGGACCAGGGGGTCCTCGGCGCCGCCGATGATGGCCACCGGGCAGTGCACGCGGCGTGCCGCGGCGGCGACGGCGGCCTTGAGCCGGAGGTTGGTGCACAGGGCGGACACGGGCATGCCCCGCGCCGCGGGGCTGTTCCCGCGGGCGCCGGACGGGGGCCCGTTGAGTCCGATCCGTCGCCAGGGCACGGTGTCCCGGCGGGCCAGGGCGTAGCCGGCGAGGGTCAGGCGGTCCCTGACGGAGATCCTGATCGACGGGGCCATCAGGACGGCGGCGTCGGGGGGACGCTCCGAGGCCGCGGCGTGGAGGGCGAGGGTGGCGCCGAGCGAGTGGCCGACCACGAAGACCGTGGGGCACTCGTCGCGGGCCCGCGCCAGCGCCCGTTCGGTGGCCGAGGCCCAGTCCGACCAGTGGACCTCGGCCAACGCCGGTGGCACAGTGCCGTGTCCGGGCAGGCGCGGGGTGAACGTGCGGTAGCCCTGCTCACGGAGTCGTGGCTCGACGTGACGCCAGATCCCGGGCCCGGTGCCGAAGCCGTGGAGCAGCACCACGGCCGCGCCGGGTCTGGTGGGAGCGGGTCTGGTGCCGTCGGGTTCGTCGCTCATCACTCATCGCTCACCTTCGCAGGCGGACGGGGCAGGGGAGGGGGAGACGGCGGCGCCTCCGGCCGCCCGGGAACTCCGCGTGTGGGCTAGGCGCCGACGCCGAGGGCGTGGGAGACCTCGCGCAGCCCGTGGACGAACGCGTCGATCTCGTCCCTGGTGGTGTAGAGGTGGAAGGACGCCCGCGTGGTGGCCGGCAGTTTGAACCGCACGCACGCGGGGCGGGCGCACAGGTGGCCGACGCGGACCGCGATCCCGAGGGCGTCGAGTCCCCGTCCGATGTCCTCGGTGTCGGCGTCGCCGAGCGCGAAGGAGATGGCGCCGCCCCGGTCGCGGGGGCTGGTGGGGCCGAGGACGCGCAGGTGGTCCACCTCGGCGAGGGCTTCGAGGGCGTAGGCCGTCAGGTCGCGCCCGTGGTCGGCGACGGCCTCCATGCCCAGCGTCTCCAGGTAGCCGACGGCGGCGCCGAGACCGATGGCCTGGGCGATGACCGGGGTACCGGCCTCGAAGCGGTAGGGCGGCTGGGCGTAGGTGGAGGAGGCCATGGTGACCACCTCGTTCATCTCTCCGCCGGTGAGGAACGGCGGTAGCGCGGCGAGCAGGTCGTACCTGCCCCACAGCACGCCGATGCCGGTGGGGCCGCACATCTTGTGCCCGGAGAAGGCCATGAAGTCCACGCCGAGCCGTTCGACGTCCACCGGCATGTGCGGGACCGACTGGCAGGCGTCGAGCACGGTGAGGGCCCCGACCCGCCGGGCGCGCGCGGTCAGGAGCTCCACCGGGTTGACCGTGCCGTAGATGTTGGACTGGTGGGTGAAGGCGACCACCCTGGTGCGTTCGGTGATCACACGGTCGAGGTCATCGAGGTCCAGCCGTCCCTCGGGGGTGATGGTTAACCACCTCAGGGTGGCCCCGGTGCGCTGGCACAGCACCTGCCAGGGGATCAGGTTGGAGTGGTGTTCCATCTCGGTGATGACGACCTCGTCGCCGGGGCCGATCCGGAAACGGTCGCCGCAGCCGAGCTGGTTGGCGTTGCCGAGGGCGTAGGCGACGAGGTTCAGCGCCTCGGAGGCGTTCTTGGTGAAGACGATCTCCGCGGTGTCCACCGCCCCGACGAATCCGGCGACCCGGGCGCGGGCCTGCTCGTAGAGCTCGGTGGCCTCCTCGGCCAGGGCGTGCACCCCGCGGTGGACGTTCGAGTTGTGGAAGGCGTAGAAGTCGCGCTCGGCGTCGAGCACGGCCCACGGCTTGTGGGCGGTGGCGGCGCTGTCCAGGTAGACCAGTGGCCGTCCGTCGCGGACGGTCCTGGACAGGGCGGGGAAGTCCTTGCGGACCGCCCCGATGTCGTACCCCGCCTCGCCGCCGCCCTGTCTGCCGGTGGTGCCCGATGACCCGTGGCCAGTAGCCATGACATCCCCAATCCGGGAAGGGGAACGGGCCAGCGCCGTCCCTCGTGCCGACATGGCCGTGCGAGAGCCCTGGAGGTGTCAGATCAAGTCAGGTGGGCTCGCCATGAGGAAAGCACCGAACGATCAAGTTTCAGCAGGGTCATGACACGACTATTTGCTATCTCTTTACCTGTTGGTTCGTCAGCTCAACGGAGTCTCGGAGCCCGCAACGGTGCCGCTCGCAGCCGCGTCGAGCCTCCCCCGCGGCAGTCGCTTTGTCGACGTGGTCAACGGCCGCGCCGCGGGCGACCGACCCGGCGACGCAGCCGCCGCCCGGGGCGGAACGGGAGCGGGCGATCCCCTCGGCGCTGCCCCGCCGCGCCGTGGCCGGTGGCGCAAAGACGCCCTTCCCACGGGCCGTCCCCGGCCACACCGGTGCCGTGCACTCGGCCCGCGTCCTGGTCTCGCCGGTCGTGTTGGTTCCCCGCAGCCGGCGGGAGACGGGGTTCCTGGTGGCGCGGTCCCCGTGGGAGAGCGCAGCGGCGGGCCGCGGCGTGGGGATGCCGGTGGGCGGCGGCGTCTCGGTACGCTGCGACCTGGTCGCCTCCTGTGTCCGCAGGTGGATGACTGGCCCCGGCCACACGGAGGTGCGCCTCCGGCCGGGGCCGTCGCGCGTGAGCAGCGTGGGCCGCCTTCCCTGTCTGTGGGGAACCCCCTACAGCCTGGAGAGCGGCCCAACCCAACGAGAGGGACCGCGACCGAGGAGGCGCAACGGGTGTTCGACGCCATCGACGCGCTCGCGGGAGATCACCGATCCCGAGGAGCGGGCGGTGGCCCCCTGAAGGCACGACCGGACCGGAACAGGAGGCTGGGGGAACCGAGGCACGGCTGCTCCGGGTCCGGGAGGAACTGACCCGAGAAGAACAGAGAGTTGAACAGCACATGCGTCCGGACCGCTTCGAATCGTTTCTGATCTCCCTGGCGAAGACGGGGGAAGGAGCCCGCCAGGTGTCCACGCTCAGGGATGCCGGCGACACCACACACCCCTACGGCATCGCCGTCACGCTGGGAGACCGGGAGGTGCGCTACCAGATCACGGCCCAGTCCGCCCCGGGTGAGCGGTACGAGCAGCCCGAGGAGCCCGTGGAGGGGGAGCCGGCGCCGACCATGGGCGACCCCGTCGTTCCGGCCGGCCCGGTGGGCCCCGGCGAAGCCGAGGGGTGGCTGGCAGCGGTGCTGGCCGCGGCACGCTCGCCGGAGGTGCAACGGGTCGAGCGCTGGTCGGTGCGCGAGGGGGCGCACGGCGGGCACGCAGGCGTGACAGCGCACTTCCACAACGGCGGACGCGCTTTCGTGCGGGTGATGTAGCTCCTGCAAGGGGTGAGCCCCGGGGAGGAGGTGTCAGTGGTGCGACGTGATCCGTGTGAGGTGGCCGCCGGGTGTCCGGCGCCCCGTGCCCCCGCATCAGCCGCCCGACGACCGGAGGATGTGCCCGGGGGCCGGTCAGCCCGGCCGCCACGCTCACCCGGGCGTCACGGGTCGCGGGTCTCCAACAGCACCGCACCCAGCAGCAGGGCGGTCGCGGAGTAGGCGGCGAGGACGCCGAGGCCGGCCCACGGCCCGATCGGCAGCCGATCCAGGTCCCTCGTGGCCTGCACGGACAGTCCGGCGGTCATCGGTGCCAGCCTCTCGAGCCGGTCGTGCCACTGGGGGTCGGCGACGAGTTCGACGAGCAGCGGGACGACGTACAGCAGGCCCAGCGTGGTCGTGACCGCCCCGGCGGTGTCCCGGACGACGGTGCCCACGCCCAGCGCCAACAGGGCGACCAGCACCAGGTAGAGCACGGTTCCCACCGCCGCCCGCAGCGTGGGGCCGTCGGTGAGCGAGGGCGGGGGGTAGCCGTTGGCCGCGGTGAAACCGTTGCCGGGGAGGACCGCCCGCCCGGTCGCCAGCGCCCCCAGCACCCCGAGGACCCCCGCCGCCAGCACCGCGACGGTGACCACGACGGCCTTGGCCCACAGGACCCGGTGCCGGCGGGGGACCGCCGCCAGGGTGGTGCGGATCATCCCGGTGGCGTGCTCGTTGGTGATCGCCAGCACCGCGAGCACCACCACCGTGGCCTGCCCGAGCCGGGCCCCCAGCAGGCTCAACCGGGTGGTGTCCTCGTGGCACTCGGTCGGTGCCGGGCACTGGGAGACGTCCACCGACGCCACGGACGCGGCGCCCACGGCGACGACGGCGGCGACCGTGGCCGCCAACAGCCAGGCTGGCCCCCGGGTGGTGCGGAGCTTGGTCCACTCCGCGTGCACGGCGTACCTCACGCGTCCCCCCGCCGGAGCCGCCAGCCCGCGGCGACCAGGGTGACCGCGGCGTACCCGCACAGCACCCCGAACCCCGCCCAGGGACCGATCGCGGTGTCGTAGCGCACCACGGTCTGCTGGATCGCCAGGCCCGCGGCCGGGGTGAGCCGTTCCAACCAGCGGGCCGCCGAAAGCGGCATCCCCGACGCCACGACCTGCGGCACCAGTACCACCAGCAGGACCACGGTGATCGCCGCGGCGGCGCGGCGCAGCAGGGCGGCCACACCCAGGCTGAACACGGCCACCACGGCCAGCACGGCGGCGGTGCCCACCACCGCCCGCAGCACCGGCCCCTCGCTGAGTGCCGGCAGCACCAGGCCCGCCCCGGAGACCGCGTCGGCGAGCAGGAACGTGCCGAAGGCGGCGACGAGTCCGGCGACGAAGGTGACGGCGCCGATCACCACGGCCTTGGCGGCCAGGACCCGGCCCCGCCGCGGGCTGGCGGTGAACGTCGTGCGGATCACGCCCTGCCGGTACTCGGAGGTGACGAACAGCACGGCGAGCGCGACGATCGCCATCATCCCGACCAGGACGCCGCTGAGGACCATCTCGCTGGTGTCGTGCCCGTACTGGTACCGGCCGATGTCGCCGGCTCCGGTCACGGTGAACACCCCGTCGGGCCCCGCCTCCCCAGCCCGGGAGCGGTCCTGGTCGTGGTCCCGCGCACCGGGACCGGTCAGTGCCGAGGGGCCGTGCCCCCGCCAAGGCTCCCGCGGGTCGGGGTCCATGCGGACGCCGTCGAAGGACGCCTTCCCCACGGTGGGCACCGAGGTGACGTTCTCGCCGCCGAACTGCCGTTGCGCCCGCACCGCCTCGGGCGAGCCCACGAACAGGCCGGCCTCCGCCCGCGGCGGCAACCCGCGGAGCCGCACCGTGCCCAGCCGCCGCCAGTCGGTGCCGTCGGCCGACACCGACGCGGTGACCGACGCCCCGGAGCGGTCCAGGCGCAGCCAGCGCGGTCCGTCGTCGGCGCTACCGACGATGGAGAGGTGGGACTGGAACCGGACGCCGTGCTCGGGGGTGACCACCACCGCCGCGTAGGGGGCGCCCTGCCGGGTGCTCGTCCTGATCATCAGCCCGGCCTTGGCCCACGCGTGGCTGTTCTCCTGGTCTGCCACCCGGGCGACCAGGCTGCCGTCCTCCGCCAGCGGGCGGTGCAGGAACCGACCCCCGTCCTGGTACTGCACCCCCAGGTCCGGGGCGGGGCGTTCGCCGCCGCCGCCCCCGGCCGTCTCGGTGCCCGCCCCAGCGGCGACGAGCACTCCGGCGAAGACGGTGAGCACCACGGCGGCCACGAGGGCGAGCATCCAGCGGGGCACGGTCCGCAGCTTGGTCCACTCGGCCAGCAGCAGCCGGTCGAACCCGTCCCTGCCCCGCGGCACCGCGCTGCGGTACGGGGTCACGGCGGGCATCACGCCTCCCGGCCGGTGAGCGAGGTGAACTCCGTGGACTTCCGCGTGAGTTCCATGTACGCCTCCTCGAGCGAGGCGCGGTGCGCGGCGAGTTCCCGCACGGGAACGTCATGGGCGGCGAGCGTCGCGGCGACCCGTTCCGCGGGCAGCCCGGCGACGGTGAGCGTGTCCCGGTCCACGGCCGCCACCCGCGCGCCCTCCCCGGCGAGCAGGGTCATCGCCTCGGTGCGCCGTGAGGTCCGCACGGTGATCCACCCCCCGGACGCGGTGTCCAGGAGTTCCCGCACGCCGATGTCCGCGAGGAGCCGGCCCCGGCCGATGACCAGCAGGTGGTCGGCGGTGTCCTCGAGTTCGCTCATCAGGTGACTGGAGACCAGCACCGCCCGGCCCTCGGCGGCCAGGGACCGCAGGAAGCCGCGTATCCACCGGATTCCCTCCGGGTCCAGGCCGTTGACTGGTTCGTCGAACACCACCACGGGTGGGTCGCCGAGGAGGGCGGCGGCGATGCCCAGCCGCTGCCGCATCCCCAGGGAGAACCCCCCGGCCGGCCGCCGGGCCGCGGAGGGCAGCCCCACCAGCTCGATGACCTCGTCCACCCTCCGCCGTGGCAGGCCGTGCGAATGGGTCAGCCACAGCAGGTGGTCGCGGGCGGTGCGGGCCGGGTGGACCGCCGCGGCGTCCAGCAGGGCCCCGACGTGGTTCAGCGGGTGCCGCAGCGAGCGGTAGGGGCGCCCACCGATCAGCGCGCTGCCGGAGTCCGGCACGTCCAGGCCGAGCAGGGCGCGCATCGTGGTGGACTTCCCCGAGCCGTTGGGACCGACGAACCCCGTGACCCGTCCCGGGGGGACGACGAACGACAGGCCGTCCACGGCCAGCGTCGCCCCGTAGCGTTTGCGCAAGTCGCGCACCTCGATCGTGGCTTCCATGCCTCGAGGCTAGGAAGCCGGGTGGGCGCACGGCATCACCGCACGGGACCGACCGCCGGCCCCCGACCGGAGGGACCGGCCCACCGCCGTGTCCCTCCCAGGAGGGACACCGGAACTCCTGGCCACGGTGACGCCCCCGCCGTCGCGCTCGGTGACAATGGACCCATGAGGCAGGGGAACGCACTGATCAGGAGCGCGTTGACGGCAAGTCAGCGGATATCGCGCGCACCGGTGTTCCCCGCGGTGTCCGCCGGGGCCCTCGGGCTGCTCGCGGTGCTCGAGGTGGTCCTGCGGGGGGACGACGGGTCCGCGACACCCCCGGTCGCCCTGCTGCTCGCGCTGGCCGCCACCGTGCCGTTGGCCGTGGTGCGCGGCCACCTGCTGGCGGCGGCGACGGTGGTCACCGCGGCCACCGCGCTGACCTTCGCCACGCCCCGGCCGCCCACCGGCGCCGGCCTCACGGCGCAGCTCGCGGTCTGCTTCCTGCTCGGGCTGCGGCAGTCCCGCCGGCTCCGGGGCGCCGCCGAGGAACGCCACACCTCCAGGGAGACCCTGGAGAGCACGCTGCTCGAGCACGTCGCCAGGGGGGAGCGGGCCCGGATCGCCAGGGAACTCCACGACGTGGTCGCCCACCACATCTCGCTGATCGCCGTCCAGGCGGAGACGGCACGGTTCACCACCCCGGGACTGCCTCCCGAGGGGGAGCGGCGCCTGCTCGCCATCGGGGACACCGCCCGGGCGGCGCTGACCGAGATGCGCCGGCTGCTCGGGGTGCTCCGTGAGGACGCCGACACCGCACCCGCGCGGCACCCCCAGCCCGGCCTGGGAGAGCTCAACGAGCTGGTGGACGAGGCCAGGGACGCCTCGGGAGCCCCGGTGCGCCTCATCGTCCACGGCCGTGTCGGCGCCCTCGACCCCGGAGTGGAACTCGTCGCCTACCGCATCGTCCAGGAGGCCCTGAGCAACGCCCGGCGGCACGCCCCCGGCACCGCGGTGGACGTGGAACTCCACTACGCCGAGGACGCGCTGTGGGTTCGCGTCCGGGACAACGGGCCCGGGCCGGCGGACCCGACGGGCACCCCCGGCGCGCCGACCCGGACCCGGGGCCACGGGCTGCTCGGCATGCGCGAACGCGTGGCGACCGTGGACGGCGACCTGTGGACCGGGCCCGCACCGGTCAGCGGCTTCCTGGTGGAGGTCAGGCTGCCCACGGCCCGGAGCCACCAACCGGTGGTGGTCCGGTGAACGACCGACGGCCGGTGCGGATCGTGGTGGCCGACGACCAGCAGGTCGTCCGGGCCGGGTTCGCCGCGCTGCTGGACACCCAGCCCGACCTCACCGTGGTGGGGACCGCGGCCGACGGCGCGGAAGCCGTCCGGATCTGCGCCCGGTGCGACCCCGACGTCGTCCTCATGGACGTCCGCATGCCCACCGTGGACGGCATCGAGGCCACGGCGAGGATCACCGCCGCCGCGGGCGACCGGGACCGGCCGCGGGTGCTGATGCTCACCACCTTCGACCTGGACGAACACGTCTACGACGCGCTCAGCGCCGGCGCCAGCGGCTTCCTGCTCAAGGACGCCGCCGCCGAGCAGCTCTTCGACGCGGTCCGGGTGGTCGCCGCCGGGCAGGCCCTGCTGGCGCCCGCCGTCACCCGCCGCCTGATCGACGAGTTCGCCCGGCTGCGCCCCCGTGCCAGGCCCACCGGCACGGCCGACCCGCGGTCCGTGCTGACGCCGCGGGAGACCGACGTCCTGCGGCTGGTCGCCGAGGGGCTCTCCAACGCCGAGATCGCCGCGCGCCTGGTCGTCAGCGAGGAGACCGTCAAGACCCATGTGAGCCGGGTCCTGGCCAAGCTCGGCCTGCGCGACCGCACCCAGGCGGTGGTCAGCGCCTACGAGTCGGGCCTGGTGGTGCCGCGCACCGGCCGGTAGGGGCCGGCCCCGGCGCACCGGCCACGCGTGCACCGGCCGGTGCGCCGGGGCGGGCGTCAGGACACGGCGTCCACCGTGATCTCCGCGGCGCTGCCCCACGGCTTGCCGTTGACCTCGCTCAACTGCACGAGGCGGACGTACCGGGCGGTGGTCGTGGGGAACGGCACCCACTGGGCCGCCGTGGTGTTGGGGAACGTCCCGGTGGCCACCGGGGACCCCCAGGACGTCCCGTCGGTGCTCAGGTACACCTCGTAGTCCGCGAACCGGCCGTTGGCCGAGCCGCCCGAGGTGCCCTGGCGCGGCAGGTAGGTCACCGCGCACACGGAGGCCGTTCGCCCCAGGTCGAGTTGGATCTCGTGCGGGGGAAGCGGCTCCTTCGCCGACCACTCCGTGGTCCAGAAGGTCGCCGGGTCGCCGTCGATGACGTTCGTGGCCCGCCCGTTCTCCGCCGCGGTCTCCTCGCTGTCCACGTGGGCCACGGCGGTCGGCCGGGTGGGACCGGCCGCGCAGCTCAGCCGGACGGCCGCGGCGGTCCGCACGGTGTGCGCGGCCCCGTCCAGGGTGTAGCCGACGGTCGCGTCGAGCGCCGCGGTGCCGGCGGGCGCGTCCTTCGGCGGCGTCGCGGTGAACGTGGCCGTCCAGGACTCGCCGGGGGCCAGGGTCTCGGCGGTCCGCTGGTCGGGCAGGACCGTCCAGCCCCCGGCGCCCGCTGGCCGCACGGACACCCCGCTCACCGGCAGCGACGTGGTGTTCTCCACCTCCACGGTGAACGTGGCGCTCCCGCCGTCCACCACCGTCGTCACGTCGGTCCCCGCCGTCACCCGCACCGCGGGGACCAGGGCGAACGGGGTCGCCGGGTGACCGTCCGGCACCTGCTGGACCAGACCGCCGTCGGCGTTGACCACGGCCACCATGCGGGTGACCGCGTTGGTGAGGGTCGTGCCCTCGTCCGTCACGTCGAGCTGCCAGCGCTGGAGCCGGTTGGCGGGGTCACAGCTCTGCGCGGTGATCGGGGTGCCGGGCTGCAACGGGGTGTTGAGGTAGCGCGTGCCGACCCGGGCCTCCGCGCACCGCCCGGACGCCGTGTCCCGCAGCGTGTAGTAGCCGTCCCGGGTCGCGCCGAGGTCCCAGGCCGAGGTGGTCCCGGCCAGGGCGAGCGGGGCGCCCTCCGCCCCGTCGCCCGCCGCCAGGTACCGGTCGGCGCGGCCGAGGGCGTAGGTGCCCGGGGCCACCGGCGTCCGGTCCACGTTGTCGAACCCCGGGGCGCGCCCGACCGCGTCCACCCGGTCAGTGAACGCCGCGAAGTCCGCGTCCGGCCTCGGCTGGCCCCAGGTCGCCTGGGCGAGGAGCCGCAGCGGCACGAACATGTCGGACTCCACCTCGTTCTCGGTGGCGCCCGAGCCGTTGTCCGGCCACATGGTGACCTTCGCGCCCGTGACGCCGTCGCTCGAGGGCAGCGTCTCGCCGAGGAAGACGCGCGGGTTCCAACCCCGGTCGTACAGCCGCTTGCTGTTCACCCCGTAGGCGCCGCGCACGTGGTACAGGTCGTTGCTGGCGTTCATCAGCCGGTGCCCGCGGGCCAGCAACTGACCGGGCCTGACGTCGGTGCCGGTCCAGTGCTCCACCACGATGTCGGCGTCCAGTTCCTGGGTCGCGGCGGAGGTGATGCCGTCGTTCCAGATCCGCAGCGTCTTGCCCTTCGCCTTGACGTAGGCGTTGACCCGGTTGACGAAGTCGACGAACGCGTCCTGCGGGACGGCGTCGGGACCGAACTTCTCCTTGGCGTAGGCGGCGAGCTGCGGGTACCTCGAGTAGTCCGAACCGAGCATGTACTCGTCGGCCCCCATGTGCCAGTAGGGGGTGCGGAAGACCTCGAGGTACTCGTCGATGACGCCGGTCAGGAAGGTGAACGCCTCGGGCTTGGTGATGTCCAGCCGGCTGACCTGCTTGTTGCCGCTGGTGTCGGTGAGCTGGAGGTCCGGCCGGTTGCGTATCCAGGGCTCGATGTGGCCGGGGGAGTTGACCTCGGGGACCAGCGTGATGTGGTACTTGTCGGCGAGCCGCTGCAACGCGGCCACCTGCGCCGGGGTGTAGTAGCCCCACTCGTTGGCCTCGGGGTGGGCCCGGCTCTTGACCTTCAGTTCGATCCAGAGCTGGTTGAGCTTGAGGTACGCGGCGTCCTTCAGCAGACGTTCGAACCAGGCGGTGGAGACGTTGATGATGCAGGCGCACACCCCCACCCCGCGCTCGGCGTACTGCGGGACGTCCACGGTCCGCCCGGCCGGCACCCGGGTCCCGTTGCGCAGCAGTTGCAGCACGGTGCGGGTGCCGTAGAACGCGCCGGTGTCCGTCGCGGCGACGACGTCGATGGTGTCGCCGACCTCGAGGGCGTACCCCTGCGCGCCGAGTTCCGAACGGGAGCCGTCGAGGCGCAGCACGATGTCACCGGCCTTCGCCGCCGCGGTGGAGTGCACCACGGGGACGCGTTCGCCGGTCTCCCGCACCAGGTCGTCCGTGAAGGTCGCCGCGTCGTCGTGGACCGACTTCTGCCCGGGTTCCACCAGCACCCTGCTGTGGGAGGTGAACTCGAACGCGCCGTCCCGTGCCTGCCACTGGGACAGCGCGGGGACCGTGACCGGCGCGGACGCGGCCGGGGCGGCCCCACCCGTCGTTGCCCGCGCCGGGGCGCCGCCCAGCGACGTCAGGGCGGTCACCGCCGCGACGGCGGTGACCAACCAGGTCCGCGCGAGGGCGCGGCGCCGCCGATGGTGTCTGGGCCGATGGTGTCTGGATCTGTGCATGTCTCTCCTCGCGGGCGGCGGCGCGGGACCTCCGCGCCGCCTCGTGGGGGCGGGGCCACAGCCCGGTCCAGCGCCACGCGGGTCGGGTTCGGCGGGGAAAAGCGGGCGTGGACAGCGTGGTGCCTGTGGACCATGCTCGGGGGGACCCCGGCACCGCATCCATGGACTCGTCCCGGCGGTGGTTGGACTCAGTCCGAAAGGAAGGCCGCATGCGCACCGGCTCCCGGTTCCTGACCCCCGCCCCCGGTGTGGAGCAGCTCGGTCTGGCACTGACCGGGGTCGGATGGGTGGAGGACCAGTACCGGCGGCACATCGCACGGGTCATCTCCAGCTACTGCGCGGTGCTGGTCACCCGCGGCGAGGGATGGCTGCGCATCGGCTCGGGCCAGACCCACCGGGTCACCCCCGGAACGCTGCTGTGGTTGCGGGCGGGGGTCCCGCACAGTTACGGCCCCACCGTCGGCGCCACCTGGTCGGAACAGTGGCTGTTGTTCCAGGGCCCGGCGGCCGCGGCCTACGAGGGGCTCGGCCTGCTCGGCGTCGAGTCGCCCGTCGTCGGCACCGGGGACTCCGCGGACCTCCAACGGGCCTTCACCGCCGTCGTCGAGACCGCCCACCGCCCCGACTCCCTCCTGCGTGACCTGGAGGCGAGCGCCCTGCTGCACCGTCTGATCGCCACCACCGCGCGCCAGGACGCCCCGGGCCTGTCCCTGGCCCAACGGGCGGTCAGCGTCCTCGACGACCACCTCGACGAGCGCCCCAACCTCCGGGAGCTCTCCCGCCGCCTCGGGGTGTCCCCGGACACCCTCACCGCCAAGGTCCGCGGGCTCACCGGCTCCACACCCACCGACTACCTGCTGCGGCGCCGCCTCACCTACGCCAAGGGCCTGCTGAGCACCACCGACCTGACCGTGGCCGCGGTGGCGCGCGCCGTGGGGTACCACGACCCGGCGTACTTCAGCCGCCTGTTCTCCCGGCGCGTCGGGGTGCCCCCCACGGTGTTCCGGGCCCAGCAGGGCGCGTCGCGGGGGAGGCCGTCCGGCGAGGACACCCCACAGGCGTCGGTGCCCGCGCCGCGCCCCGGCACCGCGGCGGGGGTGGCGCGCCGCGGCCCGGGCACGTCTCAGCGCTGACCGGGCGCCCGCCCGGCCGGTGGCGGCACCCCGTCAGGACCGCGGGTGGGCGTCGCTGGCGTGGTGCCGGCCTCGACCACGTACACCCGCAGGCCCGTCAGTTGCCCCGCGAGCTGCGCGTTGAGGCCGCCGCGCCCGATCGCCGTGTTGCATTGGCTGCGCGGGACGGTGACCCGTGCCTGACGACCCTCGATGCGGACGTCGGAGACCTCCACCTTCGCCGGGGCCAGGGCGTTGGCCAGGTACGTGGCCGGGTCACTGGCGTAGTTGATGATCTCTATGCGCTCACTGGTCAGGCCGCGGGTCAGGAACCGGGCCGCCCGGCGGGGACGGTTCGCTCCCCCCTTGCCCACGCAGGTGCCCCGGGCGTCGATGCCGAGGTCCGCGGGGGCCACGGCGACCTTGGTCTGGGCTCCGGCGCACCGGGCGACGCCCTGGACCACGACCTGCCCACTGGCCAGCGACGGTACGAAACCGGCCAGGACCCGTTCCACCAGCTCCCCGTCCGTCAGCGAGAGCCGTGCCGTGGCGCCGCCCCCCGGACCGGGGACGGAGCCGACGACCAGCGCGACGACGGTGTCGCCCACCGTCGGGGGCCGGCCCCCGGCCCAGTTCCGAATCCGTCCCACCTCGGCGAACGGCAGCACCCCGGCGGACTGCCGGGGCCCGGTCGGGTTGGGGATCAGGCACCGGTAACCCGCCGGACCCCGGCCGACGATGTGGGCCACCACCGCGGTCCCGCGGGGCGGCGCCGCCGCACCCGGAGGGTCCAGGAGGAACGCCGCCGCCTGGTCCGGCGTCAGGTCGAGCGTCTCGGCCACCAGCCGGACCAGTGTGATCTTCTCCGCTTCGCAGTAGTGGCAGCGCAGCCGGTTGTCCGGGTGCAACCTCAGTGTCCAGTCCTCGCTGTGGCCGAGCGGGGCACGCGGGCAGGACCAGCCGGAGCCGTCGCCGGGGCGCGAACCCAGACGGGGCAGCACCTCCCGGGCGTCCACCGTGTTGGCTTCCGTGATCCGCTGGTTGAGCGGACCGACCGGCTGGGCGGGCACCGGCTCCGCCCTGGGCAGGGCGTTCCTGAGCATCCTGCGGTACTCCGCCGCGGCCCTCCTGATCGCCTCCAGGTCGATGCCCTGGTGGGGATCGGTCTTGCTGACGGGGAGGGGCTCCAGGCCGGTGGAGACGTAGGGGAACCGCAACGCGTCGCCCCGGCGCCGTAACCTCGCGACCTCGGCCAGCATGGCGAACGCCGCGGTCGCGGACCCCGGCGGAACCATCCGCAGCCGCGCGGCGCGGTGGACGACCCCCATGGCCCGCGGGTCCAGCTCCCCGTCGCAGTCCTCCGGGTAGAAGACCCACGGCAGGTCGGTCCTGCGCGGACCGCCGAGCTGCGCCCACATCAGGTGCGGCTCGGGACGCCGCGGCGCAACGAACTCCCCGGCCGGCCCGCCCGCACCGGGCATCTCCAGGACCGCCCCGTCGGCGTGGACGTCGATCCACCGGTTGAGGAACCCGTGCAGCGCGGCGTACGGCACCAGCCCCGTCGGGCCCGGCGGGGCCAGGAAGACGATGCGCGTGTAGCTGTCGGCCGTGGTCAGGCCGCTGTCGGCGACGGCGTCGAGGGCGGCCACGGCGTCGCGGACCGCGTCAACCGGCTGACCGCGGCGGTCCGTCCCGGGTCGCCAGGAGAGGCTGACCGTTTCCAGGCCGGGCGGCGCCGGCGGCGCGCCGGTCACCCGAACGGCGAGCAGGTAGTCCTCCAGGCAAGGCATGGTCCCCCTCCGCACGTGCCCGTGACGGCCGCCGGGGCACCGTCCCCGCTGCGACCACGACTCCGCATTCTCCCCCGCGGCCGTCCCCGGGCGAACCAAGGGGACCACCGGTCACTCCCGGCACGGCGGCCCCGGGGTCAGGTCCCGTCCGGGGCCGGGGGAGCCTGCGGCCACACCGCCATCGCCAGGTCGGCCACCTGTTCCAGCTCCTCGCGGGTGGCCCCGTCCCGAGCCTGCTGGGACATGCCCTCGATCACGGAACCGAAGTAGACGGCCAGGGCCCGGGGCTCGGTGCCGGCCGGTAGCTGTCCCCGCGCCTCGGCCCTGGACAGGCGTGCCTGGAACGCGTTGACGGTCGCCACCCGCCGTTCCCGCAGGTCCTGCTCGACCTCGCAGGAGTGGGGCGAGCAGTTGGTGGCCGCGGTGATGACCAGGCACCCCGTGGGGTGCCCGGGAGCGGTGTAGGTCTCCGCCGCCGTGCGCAGTATCCCGGCGAACGCCGCCCGGACGTCGTCCTCCTCGAGCGACTCCCACAGGAAGGCGCCGTGGGTGCGGGTGTACGCGTCCACCACCTCGGTGAAGAGCGTGCGCTTGTCCCCGAACGCCGCGTACAGGCTCGGCGGGGAGATCCCCATGGCTCCGGTCAGGTCGGCGATGGAGGTGCCCTCGTACCCGTGCCGCCAGAACAGCTCGGTGGCGCGCGACAGCGCGGTGGCCCGGTCGAAGCTCCTCGGCCTGCCCTTCCTGGTCGTCATGGACCAAATTTACAGCGGTCACTACAGAAACCGGTATGCTCACCGTTCTGTAGCGATCACTATGGAAGGGAAAAGGTGCAATGGGCGCACTGACGGGCAAGGTCGCACTGGTCACCGGCGGCAGCCGCGGCATCGGACGGGCCACCGCCGAGCGGCTCGCCAGCGAGGGCGCACTGGTGGCCGTGCACCACGGCCGCAACACCGGGGCCGCGGAGGAGACGGTCAACGCCATCCGGGCCGCCGGCGGCTCGGCGTTCTCCCTGCGGGCCGAACTGGGGACCGCGGGCGACGTGGAGACGCTGTGGGCGGAGTTCGACCGCCTGGTGCTGGAGCACGGTCCCGGAGCCGGGCTCGACATCCTGGTCAACAACGCGGGCATCAGCCCCCGGGCCGAGGTCGAGGAGACCACCCGCGAGGCCTTCGACGAACTCTTCGAGGTCAACGTCCGTGCCCTGTTCTTCGTGACCCAGCAGGGACTGAAGCGGCTGCGGGACGGAGGGCGCATCGTCAACGTCTCCTCCGCGACCTCGCGCATAGCACTGCCCGACATCATCGCGTACAGCATGACCAAGGGCGCCGTGGACACCTTCACCCGCACCCTGGCCAAGACCCTCGGCGAGCGGGGCGTCACCGTCAACGCGGTCGCGCCCGGCATCATCGACACCGACCTCAACGCGCCCTGGCTGCGCGGGAACCCGGACGCCCAGCAGTACGCGTCCGGGTTCTCGGCGCTCGGACGGGTGGGCCTGCCCGACGACGTCGCCGACATCGTCGCCTTCCTCGCCTCCGACGCCGCCCGCTGGGTGACCGGGCAGGTCATCGACGCCACGGGCGGCTCGCACCTGTGAGTGGCCGGCCCGTGCCACCGGCCGCCCGTGGCCGGTGGCACGGGCGGCCGGCGCTCCTCAGCCCGCCGGCGTCACCCGCAGCGTCTCGGCGATCCGGTCCGCGGTCTCCACCAGGGCGTCACCCGCGGCCAGGGCGGTCCACGACACGAGGACGAGCACGGCCAGGTCGAAGCCGCGGGGCAGGACCCCGTACGTGAGGGTCTCCACCACGGGCCGTCCGCCGCCGGGGTACGCCTCCGCCCCCGCGAACCGTTGGCGCAGGCGCACCGCGGGCCCGGCCGGGAGCCTGGCGCTGAGGCTCTGCGCCGTCCCGAACTCGGGCGCGGTGAAGGCCTCCTCGAGCCACCGCAGGGTGATCTCGGGAACCGTGTCGTCGGGCTCGACGCTCGTCACCTCCAGGACCGCCAGGGCGTCGGGCAGGGCGTCCCGGTACAGCGCGAAGGCGTGGATCGGCGCCCGGGAACGGCTGTCCTCAGCCCGGCTCGCCAGGTCGTTCTCGAGCGCGCGGAGGAACTCGGGCTCCGGAGCGGCGTGACCGGCGAGCGCCGCGACGGCGGGCGCCTCGTGCCGCGCCCAGACCCACGGATCGACGTCCTCCGCCAGCGGCAGGGGGACCCAGTCCCGGGGGCAGGAGACACCGCAGTTCCACGAGCCGGCCACGACAGGTCTCACTCCTTCCAGCGCAACGACCCGGCAACGGCGTCGAACAGGTCAACCATGGCGTCGGCGAGCGCGTCCAGGGGCGTGGAGAACGACAGGAGCAGGAACGCGGTGCTCCTCGGCACGGGAACGTGGTAGTCGAGGCTCGTGACCGGAAGCGTGTTGCCCAGCACGGCGTCCCCGGCGTCCTCGGTGGGCACGGTCCGCAGCCGGGCGCGCACCGAAGGACCCGCGGGCAGGTCCTCGACGGTCACCTCGCGTTCCGAAGGGCCCTGCCGCTTCAGGTACTCGGCGAACGCGTCCACCGGCACGGCGGCCCCGCCGGGGTCCGGTGCCGCGAGCGTGACCACCAGGGACGCCGGGAGCGGCATGGGGCCGGCGGACTGCAGGCCCAGGTACAGCTCGATGCCCCCGCCGCGGTAGGCCTTCTCGGCGTGGGCGAGCATCTCCTCCCGCACCCGCTGCTTGACCAGGGGCGCGTCGTCCAGCCCGCGGAACTGCCGATCGACCAGTGCCCGCACCGACCGGTCCCGGCGGCCGGGCTCCAGGTCGATCCTGAACCAGTCCTCGGGGAGCAGCAGCCGGTAGTCGGTGGGCGGGCCCTGGACCGCGCCGTCCGTCATGGTGCCCCGACCTCCCTGGTGAGAGGCTGCTTGACGCCCAGCAGGTCGTCGAACACCTTCGCCTTGTCACCGATGTCCACCGCGGTGGCCGCCAGGGTGTTGCCGCCCCACACCACGGTCTGGCGCCGGATGGCGTCCATGTGCGTCCTGACCGCGTCGTCCGCGAACAGGGACGGGTTGATCCTCGCGAGGTCGTCGGCCTCCTTCAACAACCCGGAGTCCCCGACGAGGACGGAGGCACCGCGCCACGTCTCACCCTTGAACAGCGCGGGCACGTTCTTCAGGTCAGACAGGCCCCTGACCGACTGCCAGCTCTCCTTGGTGACCTCCACGGGGCTGAGGCCTGACCGGATGCTCGACCAGCCGGGGAAGAAACCCCTGGGGGACCTCGCCAGTGCCTCGGCCGCGTGCACCCCCCTGGGAGCGCCGGGCACCTGCCGGTTGGCGGCCCGCCACGACGCCTCCACCGCCCGGCGGTTGGCCGCGGTGCCCCGCCGCGCCGCCTGACCGGTGACACGCGACATGCCCCGCCCGAACGCTGCGCTCCTCGCGCTCGCCCTGGTGGCGGCGCTTGCCGCGCGAACCCCTCCCAGCGCCCCCCGGCCTATGCCGAACGTGGCCAGCGCCACGACGTCCAACCCGACGTCGAGCCAACTGCCCTCGCCCGCGAGGGCGAGCAGGAGATGAGCGCCGAGAGCCACCAGCGTCGCGATCAGCGCGATCGTTCCCAGGATGCCGGCGAGCGCCTGCCCGACCAACGGTATCCAGCCCACACACAGGGACAGGATTCCGCAGACGGTGGCGACCCACCCGGCGATATCGGCGATCTTCTTGATGAGATCGGCGTTGTCGTGGACCCATTTCTTGAACTTGTACCAACCGCCGTCCTTCAGGCCGTCGTGCGAGATCGCCTTTCGAATGGCGTCGGCGGCGGCCTTCGCGGCCTCCTCGTGGTGCTGCTTTGCGGCGAGCACCCGGTCGCGGGCTTCCGAGAGGACTTCCTGCGCGTTGTCCCGTTTGGTGGTGATCCTGCGGTACGCCGGGTCGTCGGAGGAGCCCTCCGGCAGGTGATCGAGCGCCTTGACCATCGACAGGTACTCGGCGTGGTGGTCCTTCGCGTCCTGCAACGCCTTGTCGGCCAGTCGCTGGGCCTCGTGGATTTCTCCGGCGTAGGCCTCCTCGACCCTGGTGCCGAGTGCCTTGGCCGCCGCGTCGTAACGGTGGAAGGCCTTGCGTAACTTGTCCGAGGCCTTCTCGGCCTGATCACGGAACTCGTCGGCGGCCTTGCCCTTCCAGGACTCGACGGACGCCATGGCCCTGAGTTCGTCCGCCTGCCTGACGATCGCGTCGGCCGTCCTGCGCAGCTTCGCGCCGAGGGCCGCGACCTGCATCGGGTCGCCGGGCACCGGGTCCGACGACTCGCCGACGACCTCCCAACCGGTCGGACGTGTCACGTTCGTCCTCCCTTGGCGCCGGCGTCGTTCCCGCGTAACGCGCGGGCCAGGTCAGAGTCGACCTTGTCGTAGGTCTCGGCTGCCTTCGCGGTGATGTCCGAGAGTTTCGCCAACTCCTCCTGGAGCCGTTCGCGGTGCGCCTTCCAGTTGTCGGCGAACTCCTCGAACGCGGAGGTGATCAGTGTGGAACCGAGTTCCGCGACGCCATAACCGCGAGTGGGCTCCGCGTTGTTCTTGAACTCGTCGTGGACGCGTTTCAGGTCGTCGGCGCACCGTCTGATGCGTGCGGTGTCCGCCTTGAGGTTGGGATCTCCCATCAAACCCCCCGTCTGATTTTCCTTCCCCTGACCCCACGAGCGGTTCGTACAGGGTAGCGGGAGCATGAAACAATCTGAACCCCGAACGGTCCCGCCCCTGGCCATCCGCTGTCCGGAGAAAAACAGAAGTGATCCGTGTCATCGCCGTCGCGCGTCCCACGGACCCACCGAGGTAACAGGAAAGCATTCGCGCCTCTCCCGTACCGTGGTCACCGCCGCACATCTGGGCCCACAGCGAATTCCACGCCCACCCGAAGGCCAGCGGGAACCGCTCCGTGGGACCCTCTGGGGAACGACGGACGCTCCCGGTTCCCGGGTCGCCGTTCCCGTCCCCGCTGACCCGCCAGAAGGACCCGCTGCCGTGCTCGTCGCCCGCTCCGTCACCCTGTTCGTCCTCGCCGCCCTGTTCGAGATCGGCGGGGCCTGGCTGGTCTGGCAGGGCGTTCGGGAAAACCGCGGCTGGATCTTGGTCGGTGCGGGAGCCGTCGCGCTCGGGCTGTACGGGTTCGTCGCCACCCTCCAGCCGCAGGGCGACTTCGGACGTATCCTCGCCGCCTACGGCGGGGTCTTCGTCGCCGGCTCGCTCGCCTGGGCCGCGGTCGCCGACGGCTACCGTCCCGACCGGTTCGACATCGCCGGGGCACTGGTCTGCCTCGTCGGGATGGCCGTCATCATGTACGCGCCGCGCGGGCACTGACCCCGGCAGGGGCACCGGGCCACCCGCCGCACCACCGGCCGACCCGGGGCCGCCGGCCCGCGACCGGGGGAGTGTCAGTGCCCGGTGGCAGACTCGCCCCATGGGAATGAGCGTGGCACTGCGAGCCGTGGTCGAGTCGGACCTGGAGCTGTTCTTCGAGCAGGAGCAGGACGAGGAGGCGGCCCGGCGCTCGCGGTTCACGCCCCGGGGCCGCGAGGCCTTCATGACCCACTGGACCACCCGCGTCCTCGGCGACCCCACCGTCCTGGTGCGCGCGGTGACGGTGGACGGCGAGCCGGCGGGGAACGTCGTGGCCTGGTGGGCCGGGGACCAGCGGTTCATCGGTTACTGGCTCGGTCGGAGCCACTGGGGGCGGGGGATAGGCACCGAGGCGCTCACCTTGTTCCTCCGGGAGGAGCGGACCCGCCCCCTGTACGCCGACCCCTTCGTCGGGAACACCGGCTCGGTCCGGCTGCTGGAGAAGCTCGGCTTCCAGCGCTCCGGCACCCTCCGGCACGGTGAGGACGACCACCTGCTGCTCGTCCTCAACGGCGACGGCGACGGCGACCGCTGAGACCCGGGACGGGTGGCCCGTTCCCGTCCCACCCGTCCCACGTCACCCGGTGAACGCCTCCACCACCGACCAGACGGCCAGGCCCGCCATGCACAGGCCGCCGAAGCGCTGCACCGTCCTCAACGGCACCCGCCTGGCGATGAACCGGCCCACCAGCAGGGCCAGTGCCGAGACGCTCATCAGCGCCGCGGCGGCGCCGACGGCCGTGGACGCCAGGCCGTTGGTGGCGGCGAGGTTGGCGGTGGTGATCTGGGTCAGGTCGCCCCACTCGCTGATGAAGACGGCCATGAAGGCGGTGGTGTAGACCGGCCAGAACCCCCTCGCCGCCCTGGCCCCCGCCTCCGCGCCCTTCTCGCCGTCCCCGTTCCGCAGCAGCATCACGGCGCCGAGGGCGAACAGGGCGGCGGAGACCAGCCGGACGGCCATGTGCGGCAGCAGGCCGATCAGGCTGCCCGCGCCCACGGCGATGCCCACGTGCAGCACGAACGCGGTCGAGGTGCCGAACCACACGTACAGCGGACGCATGCGGGTGCCCATGGCCAGCGACGCGAACATGGTCTTGTCCGGCAGTTCGGCGAGGAAGATCAGCCCGAAGGCGGTGGCCACTGCCAGGGGGTCGAGAGGCATTCCGGTGCTTTCTGTCTGAGGCCGGGCCTGGGGCCCTGCGCTCAGCACCCGCGACGGGCGACGGGCGACGGGAGGACCGTTCGGCCCGGCACGACGGACGGCACCCGCTGGAACGGGCACCGCTCATGCCATGGCCGAAGGTCTCGTCCACCGTCACTCGAGGGCGACGGCCCGGCGGCCGGGACGTCCGAGGACGTCCAGCATGTCGACCGACCGGTGTTTCGGGACTACTCCCCTTCGCTCGCCGCCCAGTGTAGCCGTCCCGCCGTGCCGGACGGCGGGCGCCCGCCGGCCCGCTCGCTGCCCCGTCCGCTCAGGACTGCGACTCCGGCGCGGTGGCAGCCGCGGCGGCCAACCACGAGGTGAGCTGGGACTCGGTGCTCGCCTTGTCGATTCCCAGACCTGTGAGCACCCCCTCGCCGTCCTCGAGTTCCAGCAGCGCGAGCAGGACGTGCTCGGTCCCGACGTAGTTGTGGCCCAGCCGCAGGGCCTCCCTGAAGGTGAGCTCCAGTGCCTTCTTGCCCCTTGGGTCATACGGGATCAGCTCGGGGACCTCCCCGGCCGCCGGCGGCAGCGTCGCGGCGGCGGCCTGCCGCACCTGGTCCAGCGAGACGCCCTGGACGACCAGGGCCCTGGCGGCGAGCGCCTCCGGCTCGCTGAGCAGCCCCAGCACCAGGTGTTCCGGGCCGATCCTGTCGTTCCCCGCGGCCCGGGCCTCGTTCTGCGACGCCATCACGACGTTCCGCGCCCGATGGGTGAATCGACCGAACCCCTGGCTGGGGTCCAGGTCAGGCGCCGCGCTGGACTCCTTGGTGACGAACCGCTTCTGCGCCGCCTGCCTGGTGACCCCCATGCTCTTGCCGATCTCCGTCCAGGAAGCGCCGGAGCGCCGGGCCTGGTCCACGAAGTGGCCGATCAGGTGGTCGGCGACCTCGCCGAGGTGCTCCGCGGCGATCACCGCGTCGGCGAGCTGGTCGAGGGCGTCCGGGCGCGCCTTCTTGATGGCGTCGATCAGGTCGTCGAGCCGGACGTGGTGGGACATCTGGATGGGTTCAACCATGCGTCAACCGTAGGTTGACGCTCCGGGACTGTCAACCGGAGGTTGACGAAAGTCCCGAGCAACGGCGACTCGGCATTCCGATGGTCGTGCCCACCGATCCGCGCGACGGTTCCTCGGTGGTCGAGGGGCAGACCATCGCCAGGCTGGATGCCCTCTCATCGCCGCCGACGACGGCCAAGTCGTGGACACCAGCGAGGGCCTGTCCGGCTCGCGGCGGACGATGTCACCCGGCCTCCCGATGAGCCGGCCTCACGGTCCACATCGCCGCCGGACATGGGTCCCCCCGTGACGGGCCCCAGGCTGTCACAGGGGGACCTGAACGTCACACCTGCCACTTCTCAATCAGGTAGTCGGCGCTGGACGCGAGAACACGATACGCTTTTTCGGAAACCATTTCACTCTGCCTCCGCTGGTCAAGCAGACGTTTGAAGAGCCTCATCTGCTCGACGGCTTTCTGCAGTTCTCCCTGCTTTTCGAAACCGCCGGCTACTGTCAGTATCGCCTCCAGGGAGCGAGCGCTGCCGTAGTTTCCGAATTCTCCCTCGCTGTCGTAACGTCCGATGAGTTCCTTCAGGGAGGTCACGTCGACGATGCGCTGGTCACTATTCCCGACGTAAAGCTCATTCACCTGGAGGTCGGAGTTGACTCCCCATTCCAGTTTGATCTCGGCGACCGGTGCATACTTGCGGAGATCAATGTTGTGATATGCGCCCGTGAATGTGCCAGCGTCGATCCACGCCGAATCCCCGGTCCCCGTCGCGTCGGCCTGCACGGACTTCCTGACCTTCAGTCCAACTTGCGACCCGCTATTCTTCATCAGGATCAGATTGGTCGCATCCGGAGTGTTGATGTTGTTGTAGGTCAGCTCGCCGCCGGTATTTCCAACGTCGACACCGCTGAAGATATCGAGGTCGAGCAACTTCTCCAGGCCGTCCAGGTCGCCCGAGAGAACGGAAGCGTCTTCCTTGACCGTAGTGTTGACCTTCACCTCGTGGATCTTGAGCCAGTTGCTCTGCACGCGGTCGGTCAGTTTCACATAGCGAGCTGATTTACCGCCGACATCCACAACATTGATGTTCCTCGCCCCAGCGAACGTGATTGGGTCGCGCCAGCTCACCCCGTCCGAACTCAACTCGATCTCACCGGAGGACAGGACGTCCTTGTCGGAGTTTATGAGCACGTCATAAACGGGGATCTCACTTCCCAGATCGAATATGAAATGCCTATTCCCACTCGATCCCTTGAGCCAGAGATATGTGGAGGAATCGCCGTCCACGATATTGCGCACACTCCCCGAGTAGACGCTGGCATTGTGAACAGTTGCCGACGGGGAAGTTGCACCGCCGAAGCTTACAGAAAGCTCCGCAAGTGCGAATTCCTTCGCTTCCTGAGAGGCATTTCGAACGCGAACGTACTTAGCCTCATTGACCTTTTGGTCCGACCAGGACATCGCGCTCCAGTTTCTCCCGTCTGCCGAGAACTCGGGGATCAGGAACTTGAGGCCATCGTCAATTCTCAGAGCGCGCGCGTTCTTCAGTCTATTGAATTGGAACCCGAAATAGTCGCCAGGTTCCAAGGTGATCTCAGCGACGTTCCGAAGTGCAGCGGAAGCGCCTTCGAACGTCAGCGTATGAGTCTTCAGCGTGGATACGTTGGTGTAGACCTCTGCGGGTTTTTCCACATTGACCTGAAACTCTTTGACCGACAGACCGCGATTCGGCGAGCCCGTGTTCTCGTCGGTGAACTCGTCAGTGGCACGGTAACGCAAGAACTGTGCGTCAATATTAAGTTCCTGCGCAGTGATCGTGCTCGTTTCGAATTCCGCAACCTTTGTCCAGGTGCGATTATCGACCGATGCTTCCAGCACGCCACTCTTATAGTACTTTGTGTCATCCATCGCGATGAGCAGGTTGTTGATATGCGTCTTCCTGCCCAGATTCACGCCGAAGTACGCGCCACGCGACACCACCGCGCCCGAGTCGGTCGCCGTCGCCATATCGCCATCCAGCATCCTCGTGTAGTCGAGCGTGGTACTGCCGAAACCGCGCATCTTGGGTGGCAGAGAGAGCCTTTCCATCAGCCGTATCTCAACCAGGGACAGGATCTCCTCGGTGAAGGGAACAATCTCCTTCTGTGCAACGACCCTACTCGAGGACGACACTGCAACCTTGAGCTCTGCTCTGCGCTCAGAGACCAGGTTCATGGCCGCCTGAACTGATGCCAGATCATCGGCGGAAATTTCTCCCAATCCCAATATGCCTTGCACAGTGTTCCTGCTCGCCTGCGCAATCTTCTTCATCTCGTCCAACCAAGGCGTGAGCTCTCTCGAGATACCATTCGTGCCCTGGTATGCCTTGAGCGTGTCCACGGCCTTGACGATGTCCTCGAATGATCGAGTCAGGGACGCGCCAGAGTCGGAAACGTCTTCGCCGGCTGCGAACTGCTGTTTGAAGGTTTCCAGCTGAGGCAGCAGGTAGAGGGATTCACCCGCGTCAAACGGGTTCAGGCCGTGCGACGCGTTCGCAGAGAAGGTACCCAACGCCTTTGCCGCCTGGGGATCATCCCGGATGACGTGGCCAAAAGAGTCGCGCCAGCTCTGCTCGTAATCATACTTGTCGGTGTTCCATGTGTAATCCGCGACACTGAACAGTGACACCTTGGATGCCTGTGCCTGGTTCATCGGGTTCGAGGCAAAACCCGACACGTTCTTCACGCCTGCCTGGAGCCCCCGGGACGGACCCATATGGACATAGTTTGCACGCCCCAGGTCATTTACCGGGTAGTTCCACCACACATAGACTGGCCTGTCGATATACTGGGTGACCCAGTCGATGACGCTCTGATTGACCGGCGAAACGACGTTATCGCCCGTCCACATGATTTGTACGTCCTTCGGGAACCTGCTGATATTCTTCAGGTAGTTGATCGTTGCCTGACTTCCACTGTCCTTGCGGTAATACTGTGGGCAGAAGATGATCGGCTTGACGTCGCCCTTGGGTTTTATGTACTCACTGTCCATCCGCGTGATGAAGTTCACAAGCTGGTCGTTGTTCGTTGCGGAGTCGTCAAAAAAGATTGCAAATTGTCTGACGCCGATTCCGTACATCTGGTCGAACTTGTTCTTGAGGGCCTGAACATCGGCTTCGGAGCCCAGGTCGATCTTGCCACCGACGTGGGCGGCCCAGACGAACTCGACGTTGGTTTCCAGACCCTTACCGACCAGCTCCTTCAGCTCGGCGAGCTTCTCGGCGGGATAGGGCTCGCGCCAGCGCGACGCATGATAGGGGTCATTCTTGGGTCCATACAGATAGGAATTCATCTTGTAGTCGCCGCCGAACGACATCAAGTCCTTGCGGTTCTCGTGCGACCAGGGTGTGCCGTAAAAACCTTCGATGAAGCCGCGGAATTTCACGTCTGCGTAGTCTTCGATCAGCGTGTCGGTCAAACCACCGTCCGCCTGCTCCAAGATCTGATCCAGCGTAGTGACCCCGTAGAACGCGCCGCTGTTGTCAGTGCCCATGATGGCGATGACCCTGTCCGCTGCGGAGATCCTGAGGGCATAGCCGTCATCTTTCTTCACCGAAATCGACGGCTCGAACTTTCCGTTCAGGTACTCGTGATCGGCACCTCTATTGTTATCGGTGCCGATCAGGACGTCGATATCGTCCCCTGACGTGTCCTGCGGAGCCTTCGTAACGGTGAAGCCGCGTTCCTCGAACAGTTTCTGCGCCTTGGCGGCGGTATTCTCGCCTATGCTGTCTTCCAGCACCAGATTGATTGTTCTCCCCGCGAGTTTCATCACCCGGTGTCCTGCGACGCAACTGTGAACCGCCGGGTACAGGGCGTACCCGCATTCGGCCTCTCCGTTCGTTGCAGAATCGGAAGTAGTCGTTTGGTGCTGCTCGGCAGACGCCACGTTCGCCGGTAGCATAGGTAGTATCAAAAAGGAGGCCAGCAAGGTTCCCAAGCTTGTTCTGCGTCTTGCGTTGATTCGCATTTCGCCTCTCCCGTCTGCTGTTTGAGCCAATATTTAGGGTCTTCTTGGCGAATCTGAGCTGGCCGGTGAAGCCTTCAAACCAATGAACAAGATGACGACCCAGCCGTGGTCCCAGACGCTCCGGTCGCAACGTGCTCGCTGGACTTGCGTTTCGGGGCGAGCCCTACGGACTCAGTCAGTGGGGCAGGACGTCCGTCCTCATTGAAGCGGTGGCCGGCAGTGGACTCGGAAGATCGTAGGAACACCGTCTTGGGGCACCTTCCGTGGGCTCCGCCTCGGTAGCCGCCGGCTGGCGTGTAGGTGGAACGGCGCCGAGAGGATCCCGGTCTAAAGACGTAACTCTCGCTGAACCTACGTGGAGGCTCGGAGCTGATGGAGCGAAGCTCCACACGCCATGGCGAATAGCTGAACCTGGGGGTGCGCGATCCCCCACGTCCGCAGATAGCTGTTCACTGCCGGTCGCCAGCTACGCACTCCGCTCGCTGAGCTCGGTGGCCTGCCCTTGGCCGGTACGGTCCGATCAGTGCTTGCGTGCCATATGTCGCTACGTGCGCACTTCCTCCTCGGGGGGAGATCGCGGGCCCTGCTCCTTACAGTGGTGTAGACCATAGGTCAGGAAGGCTTTGGCGTCGAGTACCTGTGAGCGCCCTGAATCAACCTCTATGCCTCCAGAGCCGCCTCGGGATCGGGTTTGATCTTGTTGTTGGCTCGGTGGGTGTCGGGGGTCGTAGCAGGTTCCGTCGCGCCAGCAGGCCCACATCACACGCAGCCAGGCGCGGGCGAGGATGCGGGCGGCGTAGCCGACGATGGCCAGCCGGGCGCGGTGGTTGGCCGCGTGGCGGTAGCTCACCACGCGGGACTTGCCCGAGGCCCGGGTCACGGGGACGACGCCGGTTCCGGCGGTGAACTGCTCGCTGGTGCGGGAGCGTTCCAGGATCGGTCCGATCTCGCCGGTGAGCTGCCCGAGGTTGATCGTGCCGATCCGGGGCGTGGTCGCGAGCAGCGGTGCGTAGGGGTGCGAGGCGACCGCGTCGGCGATGGCCGCATCCAGCGCCCGGATCGTCGCCCGGATGCTCGTGACCAGTTGGACCTGGACCACCGGGGCCTGACGGCGTCGCTCGACGAGGTCTACGGCCGGATGGTGTCCGTCCCCGGCCACCTGACCGAGTCGTATCTCCGGCAGCTCACCAAAAGGGCCACGCCGATGACACGCTCGGGACGCTGATCAGCAGCATGCTGGACTTCGCCCCCGACATCTCGGGGTGCGCAGTGTGGCTCAGCGGAACGGACTCCGTTTGATGGGCCCCCGCGGCCCCCCGCTGCGCCCGCGAGCGTGACCTGGGAAGGACGCCGACGATTACCTGGCTGGTAATCGCCTCCGCGGGACGACGCGGACATGCTGGAGGACATCCGAAGCGGCCCGGGTGACCAGGCCGAACCGATGGGAAGGGGAACGCCATGTCCGCGCACCAGGACGCCGTCCAGCGCTACTTCGCCGCCTGGAACGCCACGCCGGAGGAGCTGAACGAGGCGGTGGCCGCCGCGTTCACCGAGGACGCCACCTACACCGACCCGTTGATCGAGGTCAGCGGGCACGACCAGATCGCCGCCGCGATCGCCGGGGCCCAGCAGCAGTTCCCCGGGTTCGCGTTCACGCTGACCGGCACCCCTGACGCGCACCACGACCTGGCCCGGTTCACCTGGGACCTGGTCTCCAGGGCCGACGGCTCGGCCCCCGCCGCGGGGTTCGACGTGGTCACCCTGGCCGACGACGGGCGCATCCGCTCCGTCAGCGGCTTCCTGGACCGGCTGCCCGGCGCGTGAGGCCGCCCTCAGCCACGGGCCCTGAGGGCGGCGGCCGTCTCCGGGTCGGCGGGCAGGAAGGTCTCCACCGCCAGCTCGGAGACGGTGACGTCCATGGGTGTGTTGAACGTGGTGACGGTGGAGAGGAACGACAGCACCGCACCGCCCACCTCGATCCGCATCGGCAGCGCGTAGGGATGGGCGCCGGGTGACCGGTGCTCGCCCTCGCCCTGCCGGTCGGGCGCGGGGTAGGCGGAGACCTCGTCGTACAGCGCGCGCAACGCCACCGACGAGCGCAGGCTGGCCTGGTGCTCGATCCGCTCCAGCAGGTGCGCCCGCCACTCGGCGAGGTTGCGGATGCGGCCGGCGAGGCCCTGCGGGTGCAGGGTGAGACGGATGGCGTTCATCGGCGGGCGCAGCAGGTGGTCGGGCACGCCGTCGAGCAGCGCCAGGGCCCCGCGGTTGGCCGCGACGATGTCGTACAGGCCGTCCAGCACCAGCGCCGGGTTGGGCTCGTGGGCCTCGAGCAGTCGGTCGAGCACGGCGCTCAGGGCGGCCATGGACGGGTCCCGCAGCGGCGTCTCCCGGTAGGTGGGGGCGTATCCGGCCGCCACCAGCAGGGCGTTGCGGTCGCGCACCGGCACCTCGAGGTGCTCGGCGAGCCGGAGCACCATCTCCTGGCTCGGCCGGGAGCGGCCGGTTTCGATGAAGCTGATGTGGCGGGCGGAACTGTCCGCCTTCAATGCCAGGTCGAGCTGGCTGATACGCCGCTGCCTGCGCCAGTGGCGTATCAGGGTCCCCACCTGGACCTCGTCGGCCGTGTCAACGATGGCACTCGTCATGGCACCGACCCTATCTGGCCGAAGGCCCTGCTTCGCTGGAATTCGTAATGAACGGGACTAATCGGCTCTGTGATTCCGCTGGTCTCCCGTCCTAGGAAACCCCCTCGCCCGTCGAAGTGTTGAGTGCCATCATGCCCTCACCGGCTGAAGGAGCCGACAGAGGGGGGCAAGGGATTGACCGCGTCGAGGGCCGCACTGACCCGGGACGACCTGCGAGTGAGGATATCCGTGCAGCACGTGCGCCTGGGGGGCGTGGAGCACCGGGTGATCCGCCCGGCGCGCCCACTGCGGAACGGTGCCCTGTACCGGTCCCATTCCTTCTACGACATGTACGTGGACCGGGCTGATGGTCGCCGCATCGCCACCCTGTTCCTGCTGGCGGCACGGTCCCCGCGGTCCCTGGTCCACCTGCCCACGCGTGCCGCGCCGACCGCTCCCGACGTCGGCTGGCTGGGCGAGCAGCCGCTTGACTTGGTCCTGGCCCACCGGGCGACGCAGTTCCCGGTCACCCGCTGGAAGCGGTTGCGCGAGCGCCTGAACGCCGGTAACGCACCGCGTGAACTCCGCACCGCGCGGGTGCCGCTCGGCGATGTGCCGGCCGGGGAGGAGTCCTCGGGAACGCCGGTGGACGACCACTGGCGCAGGGACCCGCTGCGGCAGCACGTCCACGCCCGGACGCTGTTCCTCACCGGTGGCACGGGCGCGTTCCGGGAGGCGGCCCGGGACCTCCTCGACGTCACCAGGGAGGGTCCCCCCGCAGCCGCCACCAGGCTCTACATCCCCGGGAGCTGCAACTACCACGTGTGCCGGTTGCTCCACGCCTGGGAGGACCTTGACCACGGGCGGGAACAGTTCCACGTGGAGTTCTGCCCGACGTGGGCCAGGTGAGCCGGGCCTGAGGGAAGACGGCCACAGCGAATGGTGGGCGGACCAGTCAGGCGGTGTCGGACCTTCCGCCGGGCTGAGGCCCCGGCCGTTCCGTACGGGTTCCCGCCTATCCGCGGTGGTGCCTGCCTCCTCTTTGTACGGTCGTACGGACACTGTTCGGCGTCACCAGGAGCGCTCTCGTGGAACTCGAGGAAATTCCCGAGTGGTTCTGGGAGGTCCTGGACGCGACACGACCGCGTTTGTCGGCCCTTGCGTCCTGGCTGGAGTCGCAGCCACGGGAGGTCCTTGAGGCCTACGCCCTCGCGTACGGCGCCGCGATGTGTTCCCTGGCCGACTTCTCGCAGGGAGTGAGGGTCGATGGCGTGGTCTGGTCCGAGGACGACACCGAGGACCTGTGCGCCTGGGTGGTCGGCCAGGGCCGTGGCTTCTGGCACCCGACGGTGGCGGGGCAGCGGGACTTGGCAGAGGTCGCGCAGGCGTATCTGGGTCGGGTGTCGCCGTTCTCGGTAGAGGTGACACCGTGGGACACGGGCGTCTCGAACCCGGAGCACAGGGGCTACCAGTCTCCGGGAGCCATCGTCCAGGGTGTCTACCGGACGTGTTTCGCGCAGAGCCTGCACGACCGGCTTCCCGGCGTGCTCTGAGGCGTGTCTCCGAACTCCCGCGGGGCATGAGGGGTTTCGTCGGAACCACTGGGTTCCTGACGTGGCATTCGTGAGCACCCCGCACTCCTTCCCGTGATCGGAAGGCGCTGAGGGCGACGTCGGACGGCGTCGCCCTCTTCCGTCATGCGCTGCGGCGGTCCGAGCCCGTGCGCGGGCCGCCGCGGAGACCCTGGGACGTCCTCCCCCTCTTCCCGCTGGCTGACGAGGTGGCGGACGGTGCGAGGGAACCGGGGGAGAGGACCATCACATGGCAATGAAAATGATTATCGCTAGCATGTCGCAGGGCTCGCGCCGGCTGCTTCCCAGGTGAGGAGGCGTTGTCGGGCAGCCCTGGAGTCGTCGATCCCAAGCCCGGGAAGGGAAGCCGTGCCTCACCTGTCGGTGGCCGGGAGCCAGAGCGGTTCCGCGTTCCCCAGTGCCCTGCCCGGGCCAGGAGTCCAGCCGGGGGGAGGTGAACCGTGAGGCCCTGGCACGAGATGCGCCGTTTCCCCGTCGCGGTCCAACTCCTGCTGGTCAACCAGCTCGGCGTCAACACCGGCTTCTACCTCCTCGTCCCCTATCTCGCCACCCACCTCGGCGAGAACCTGGGCATGTCAGCCGTCGTCGTCGGCGTCGTCCTGGGCGTGCGCAACCTGAGCCAGCAGGGGCTGTTCGTCATCGGCGGCTCCGCGTCCGACCGGCTCGGGGCGCGCGGCGTCATCATCGCCGGTTGCGGCCTGCGCACCATCGGGTTCGCGCTGTTCGCGCTCGGTGACAACCTGGCCGTCCTCGTCGCGGCGTCCGTCCTCAGCGGCTTCGCCGGAGCGCTGTTCAACCCCGCCGTACGCGCCTACGTCGCCCAGGAGGCCGGCGAGCGCAAGGCCGAGGCGTTCGCCCTGTTCAACGTGTTCGCCACCGCCGGCGCGCTGATCGGCCCGTTGCTCGGCAGCGCACTGCTCCTGGTTGACTTCCGCACGTCCGCGCTGACCGCCGCGGGGATCTTCGCGGCCCTCACCGTCGCGCAGGCCCTGGTCCTGCCCGCGCGGAAGACGGAGCCGAGCGTGGGCACGGTGCTCGGGGACTGGCGGGAGGTCCTCGGCAACCGGGCCTTCCTGGCGTTCGCGCTCGCCATGGTCGGCATGTTCACCCTGGAGAACCAGCTCTACCTGCTGCTGCCCGACGGAGCGCGGCGGGCCACCGCGTGGGACGGCGCGACCGGACTCGTCTTCCTCGTGGGCACCCTCACCAACCTCGCCCTCCAGGTGCGGATCACCCGCGCCCTGAGGGAACACGGCGACAGGGCACGCTGGATCTCCACCGGACTCGGCCTGATGGCGCTGGCGTTCCTGCCGCCACTGGTGACGACCTCCTTCGACGCACCCCGCGGGACGGCCGACGCGGCACTGCGCCTCCTGCCCGTGCTGGCCGGGGCCCTGCTGCTCCACCTCGGGGTGATGGTCGCCCAGCCGTTCGTGATGGAACTCATCCCCGCGTTCGGCCGCCCCGAGCTGACCGGTACACACTTCGGGATCTTCTACATGGTCTCGGGCGTCGCCGCTGCCGTCGGCAACACCGCCGTCGGCTGGGCCATGGACACCGGGGAGCGCAACGGCGCCGGCTGGCTGCCCTGGGGGTGCTGCGCGCTGTTCGGCCTGCTCTCCGCCGCCGCGGTGGCCCGGCTGCGCCGACGGGGCTCGCTGCCGGCGACACCGGGGCCCACCCCGGTGGCAGCGGCCCGAGGGAAGGGCGCGACATGACCCCGCGATGACCGCAGGCACGCGGAACCAGGCGGTGGACTGCCCCGGCCCGGAGTTCCCCGATGCCTCCCCCACCCCTGACACCCCCCGACACCCCACGCACCACCACGACCTCAAGGGAACACCCCATGCACGACGACCCCTCCCGTCCCTTCTCCCGCCCGGACCGCCGCGGATTCCTCGCCGTCACGGGCGCTGTCACGGGCGCCGCCGCGTTCGGCGCCCTGGCACTGAGCGGCTGCGGTTCCCCGTCTCCCGACGCTCCAGGCAAGGGCGACGGCACGCCCAGACGCGGCGGGCGGCTGCGCGCCGCGTTCGCGGGCGGTGGCGCCAGCGAGACCCTCGACCCCCACCGGACCAACCTCTTCGCCGACGCCGCACGCGCCAAGGCGCTCTTCGACAAGCTCGCCGACCACGGCGCCGACCTGTCCGCCCAGCCCCGCCTCGCCTCGACGTGGGAGGCGAACCGGACGTTGGACCGCTGGCAGGTCACCCTGCGCGAGGCCACGTTCCACAACGGCGGGCCGGTGACCGCGCGGGACGTGCTGTACAGCTACCGGCGCATCGCCGACCCGAAGCAGACGTTCCGCGCCAAGGCGTCCCTCGAGCCGATCGACCTCGACGCCAGCCGCGCCACCGGCAACCGGACCATCGAGTTCGTCCTCAAACGCCCCACCGCCGAGTTCCCCAACGTCCTGGCGGCGTTCGGCGCCTACATCGTCCCCGAGGACTTCGGCGACGGCGACCCGGCCGCCTACGACAAGGAACCCGTCGGCTCCGGCCCGTTCCGCCTCGTCTCCTTCGCGCCCGGTCGCTCCACCGTCCTGCGCCGCCACGACGACCACTGGGACGGCGCCCCGCACCTCGACGAGTTGGAGATCGTCGTCGCCAACGAGGAGTCCGCCCGCGTCAACGCGCTCCTCGGCGGCCAGGTCGAGTACGCCCACGAACTCAACCCCACCACCGCCCGCGCCCACGAGGGCGGGGGACAGATCGAGATCGTGCGGCTGCGTCGCAGCGCCATGCAGGCGTTCGCCATGAAGACCGACCGGCCCCCCTTCGACGACCCGCGGGTGCGGCAGGCGTTCTTCCTCATCGCCGACCGCCAGGAACTCGTTGACGGTGCGCTCTCCGGCGCGGGCGAGATCGGCAACGACCTGTTCGGCAAGGGGTACGAGTACTACGCCGACGGCATCCCGCAGCGCGGGCAGGACCTCGCCCGTGCACGTTCCCTGCTGAGGCAGGCCGGCGCGGAGGGGCTCAGGGTCACTCTGAACACCTCGGCCGTCGCTGCCGGGTTCACCGAGGCCGCCAGCATCTTCCGCGACCAGGCGAAGGAGGCGGGAGTCACCATCGACATCACGATGGGCAGCAAGGACTCGTACTGGAGCGACATCCTCGACCACGGCACCCTGTGCTGCTACCGCTCCGGAGCCATGCCCATCGAGGCACACATCTCCCAGCGCCTGCTCACCGGATCGACCACCAACGCCACCAAGTGGCACCACGCGGACTTCGACGCCCTCTACCAGCAGGCCCAGTCCACCAGGGACACCAGCGGGCGCGCCGCCGTGTACGACCGCATGCAGCGCCGCCTGCACACCGAGGGCGGCTTCCTGGTGTGGGGCTTCGCGGACTGGATCATCGGTACCGCGCGCCGCGTCAGGGGAGTCGACCGCAAGGCACCCGCCAACACCCTCAACTGGGCCCGCTTCGACAAGGTGTGGCTGGCGTGAGCCAACTGTCCTTCGTCGCCCGGCGGCTGCTGCTCGGCGTCGCGCAGGTCGCAGCCGTGGTGCTGCTGGTCTTCGCGCTCACCGAGGCCCTGCCGGGCGACGCGGCGGTGGCCCTGGCCGGCGACCAGCCCGACCCCGCCCGGATCGAGGCCATCCGCGAGTCCCTCCGCCTCGACCAGCCCGCACACCAACGACTGGCGCACTGGGTGGCCGGGCTCTCCCACGGCGACCTCGGCACCTCCCTGGCCTCCGGCCGCCCCGTCAGCACCTACCTCGCCGACGGCGTCGGCCCCACCCTGCTGCTGGCCGCGCTCACCCTGGCGCTGCTCGTACCGGTCGGCTTCGGCCTCGGCGTGCTGGCCGCCCGCCACCAGGGGCGGCTCGTGGACCGCCTGGTGAGCTCCGCGACGCTCGCCGTGTACGCGGTCCCCGAGTTCGCCCTCGGTGTGCTGCTGATCACCGTCTTCGCGCTCGAACTGCGCTGGCTGCCACCGACCGCCATCGGCTACGGCCCCGACCTACTCGCCCACCCCACGGCGCTGGTCCTGCCCGTGCTGGTGCTGCTGGCCCGGCCGGCGTGCTCGCTGGCCCGGCTGGTCCGCGCCGGCATGGTCGAGGCGCTGGCCTCCCCGTACGTGGCGCAGGCCCGCCGCTACGGGGTGGCGGGCGCCCGCATCCGCTACGCCCACGCCCTGCCCAACGCCCTCGCCCCCGCCACCCAGCAACTCGCCCGCACCATCGACTGGCTGCTGTGCGGAGTGATCGTGGTGGAGGCCCTCTTCGTGATCCCCGGCCTCGGCACCGTGCTGCTGAACGCCGTCGCCGAACGCGACGTGCCCGTCGTCCAGGGCCTCGCCGTCGTGTTCGGCGTGCTGACCGTCGTCCTCAACCTCTGCGCGGACCTCGTCGTCCACCGACTGGCCCCCCGGGCGGGGGTGGCCGCGTGAGGACCGAGCCCGGCACCGGGCGACGCCCGGGCCGCTTCGCCCTCGGGCTGGCCGTCATCGCCCTGCCCCTGGCCCTCGCCCTGCTGGGCCCGGTGTTCGCGGGCGACTCGGGACCGCGAGCCGCGTCGTTCACCCCCGGCGACGGGCACTGGCTCGGCACCGACTTCGTGGGCCGCGACGTGTGGCACCAGGTGCTGCACGGAGGTCGCCCGGTGGTCCTGACCGCGCTCGCCGCCACCGCCCTGGCCTACCTCGTCGCCCTCCCCGCCGGCCTGGCCAGCGCGCTCACCCACCGCCGCTGGCTGGAGGAACTGCTCATGCGGCCCCAGGACGTGCTGCTCGCCGTCCCGTCCCTGCTGCTGATCCTCATGGTCGCCTCGGTGCTCTCACCCGGCGGCGTCGGCCTCGCCCTGCTGATCGCCCTGGTCAACGTGCCGGACGCGGCCCGCATCGTGCGCGCCGCCGCCGCGGAGACCGCGGCCCGTCCCGCGGTCGAGGCGCTGCGCATGCAGGGCGAGACCTGGTGGCGCGTCGCCGTCGGCTACGTCGGCCGTTGCCTGCTGCGCACCCTGGCCGCCGACGCCGGCACCCGACTGACCGGTGCGCTGTACCTGGTCTCCACGGCCGCGTTCCTCGGCGTCGGGGTCGCGCCGGACGCCGCGGACTGGGCGGTCATGGTGGACCGCAACCGCGCCGGTCTCCTCGTCCAGCCGTGGGCCGTGGTCGTCCCCGCGCTGCTGATCGTGGCCCTGACGATGGGCACCAACCTCCTGTTCGACGCCGCTCTGGACGACGGCCGCCGAAGCACCGGGACCCGCGCCTGGAGGCTCCGGAACACGACGACCAGGACCGCTCGACGCCGCGCGGAAGGTGGCGCACACCCGTGAGCACAGACGACGACCCCACGGAACGGAACGGCGCCGCGGCCCCCGTGGCCGAGGTCCGCGAACTGCGCGTCGAGATCGGCGGCAGGGCGATCGTTGACGGAGTGAGCCTCCGGGCCCTGCCCGGCAGGGTCACGGCCCTGGTGGGCGCCTCCGGAAGCGGCAAGACCACCACCGGCCTCGCCCTGCTCGGCGAGTACCCGCCCGGCGCCCGGGTCACCGGCGACGTGCGCGTGGGCGCCGGCGGCCCGGCCGGCTACGTCCCCCAGCACCCGGCGACCGTGCTCAACCCCGCCCGCCGGATCTCCGCCCTCCTGACCGACATCGCCCGCGCCCAGGTGCGGGACCTGCCGCGCGCCCGGCGCGGGACGGCGGCCCGCCAACGCGTCCTGCGGGCCCTCGCCGAGGCACAGATCCCCGACGGCGAAGCCCTGTTGCGGCGCTACCCGCACCAGCTCTCCGGCGGTCAGCAGCAACGCGTCGTGCTCGCCCAGGCCCTCCTGCTCGGCGCCCGCGTCATCGTCGCCGACGAACCCACCACCGGCCAGGACGCCCTGACCAAGAACCGCGTCGTCAACCAACTGGCGGACGTCGCGGAACGCGGGATCTCCGTCGTCCTCCTGAGCCACGACCTCGACGTCGTCCGAGCACTCGCCGACGAGGTCCACGTCATGCGCGCGGGCCGCGTCGTGGAGTCCGGCCCGGCCCCACGCCTGTGGCTGGCACCCCAGCAGCAGTGGACGCGGGAACTGCTCCGCGAACCGCCGGAGGTCCCGCGGCCCGGCGTCCCGGACGGCACCGGACTGCCCGTCCTGCGGGTCAGGAACCTCACCGCCCGACACCGCGACGGCACGCGCGGCACGGCGGTGGCGCTGCGCGTCCCCGCACTCGACCTGCGCACGGGCGAATGCCTCGCCGTCGTGGGCCGCTCGGGCAGCGGCAAGACCACCCTCGCCCGTTGCCTGGCCGGGCTCCACCGCGACCACGACGGAGAGGTCCTCCTCGACGGCAGCGCACTGCCCCGCAGTCTGCGCGGCCGCAGCCGTGCGGAGCTCGCGGCCGTGCAGTACGTCTTCCAGGACGCGCGTGCCGCCTTCGACGAACACCGCCCGGTCCTCGACCAGGTCGCCCGCACCGCGACACGCCTGCGCGGCGCCGCCCCGGAAACGGCCCGGCAGGAGGCCCTGGCGACCCTGGCCCGCCTCGGACTGCCGGAGGACCTGGCACACAGGGGCGTCCGGCAGCTCTCCGGCGGCGAACTCCAACGTGCCGCGCTCGCCCGCGCCCTGCTCGCCCGCCCCCGTGTCCTCATCTGCGACGAGATCACCTCCGGCCTCGACACGGTCGCCCGTCGCGGCGTCCTCGCCACCCTCAGGGGACTGCTCGGCGACCGCGACGGGCTGTCCCTGGTCCTGATCACCCACGACATGGACACGGCGCGCCTGGCCCACCGCGTGGCCGTCCTGGACGCCGGAGAACTCGTCGAGCAGGGGCCCACCCACCAGGTCCTGACCGAGCCGAGGCACCCGTCCAGCGTCTCGCTCGTGGCCGCGACGGCGAGCCCCGGACCGGGAGCCGTCCCCTGACGACCCGCTGGCGCCCCCGGGGCCGAGCCATGACATGGCGTCGGGGCCCGCCAGACCTCCCGATGCCGGGTGCCACGCCTGTGGAGCCGGTTCTTGCCCGCCTTCGGTTCCGGTACCTCGTTGAAGTGCGGAGCCAGGCCGCTCGGCAGCATGATCTCCGTTGAAGAGGCGGGCGCCATCGGGATTCCCAGTCCGGCATGGGCGTCGAACAGGGCCGGTCCACCGTTCGGCCTTCCGGAATACCGGGCCCGTTCGGCACCGAGCCCGGTTCGGCCGCTACCGCCGCCGTGGCCATCGACCCCGTGACCGCGGCTGGAGTACTCAGCCGACGAGGTGGTCGAACTCCCCGGCCTTCGCGGCGTGCAGGAACGCGGCGAGTTCGGCGTGGGTGTAGCGGAGCGGCTCGCGTTCGGGGCTCTTGGAGTCGCCGAGGGCCACGCCGCCGTCTATCGCCATCAGTTGGACACAGTCACCCCCGTTGCCCGCGCTGTGGGCAGATTTGATCCACTGGCCGTTCAGTGGCGCGAGATAGAGCTCTTCCTTCTCGTGCTTCATCACAACTCCCTCTTGATTTCTTCGATGCGGCGGACGCTCTCCTGTGGGCTCAACGCGTGTTCCGCGAGGTCTGCGAACTTGCGCCTTGCCTGCCGGACCTCGGCAGGAGCATCGCTAAGCACTTCGCCCGTAACCTTCTCCTGTGAGACGACGCTGTTGTTCTCTGGTCCGGGAAAGTCCACGATGGTGAAGGGGGAGCCGGAGGTGCTGGCGGCTCCGGCTGAGTAAGGGATGACTCGCAGGGTGACGTTGGGGCTCGCCGCCAAGCTGAGCAAGTACTCGAGCTGGTTACGCATCACCTGCAGTCCACCAACGAGTGCACGCAGCGCCGACTCCAGACACAGGGCGTCCAACAGGACGGGACGGCGTCTGGTCAGGATCGCCTTCCTCCGCATTCGAGACTCGGTGAACACCTCACGGCGCTCGGCACTCTCTTGTTTCTGCGCGAAGGCGGTGATGGCCTCCACGTACTCGCGCGTCTGGAGCAGCCCGGGAACATAGGTGCCTGAGTGGACGAACAATCGCTCGGCTGCATCTTCGATGTAGAAGTACCGGTAGGTGTCGCCATGGAAGTGCCTACGGAAACTCGCTTGTTCCCACCAGGCTCGGCCGTACGACTTACCTTGGTCGATCTTCGCTTGAACAGCAGCACGTTCCTCGACGCTCGCTTCGTACAGGGAGAGCAGCCTGGTGAGTTGCTGTTCTGTGGGGAATGCCCTGCCCCGTTCGATCTTGCTGACGGTGTATCGCGACACATTCAACATTGCGGCCGCGTCTTCCTGTCGCAGACCGGCGCGCGTTCGCATGCGTTGAAGTTCGTCTCCTACGTCGCGCATGGTGAAGATCGTGTTCGTGTTGATATTGACGGACACAACCCTCCCTCCCTGGTTGACGCGCTGCGGTACGCGGTCAGGGTAGCCCTCCTGTGCCCAACTACCCGGAGGATTACCACCTTCAGGGGGGCTTCTTCATCTGTGCTTGCGCGTGACTGGTCACGTGACCCATGCTGTGGATTGTACACACAGTGTCGCTGAGTGATTGCTGTGGGTGTATTCCTGATCGTGTCCGGTCGGACCCCGAGGTCCGTCCGTGCGGCTGGAGGGGCTGTTGATGGATGAGCGCAGGCACGTCCTGTTGGTCGGGAGGTATCCCCGCAGGGCCGAGGCGGTCGCCCGGGCCAGGCGTGGGGCGGCCCTGGCGTACGCCGCCTACCCGTGGATCGACGGCGACGTGGTGGAGCTGCTGGTCTCCGAGGTGGCGACCAACGCGGTGCGGCACGCGGACGGCAGCGGCTTCTACCTGCTGTGCCACTCGCCTTCACCGCTGGACGGGAGCGTCCAGGTGGAGGTGCACGACCGAGGGCCCGCGCTGCCGTGCCGGCCGCCCGTCGCGGAGCTGGCCGAGGGGGGCCGGGGGCTGGTGCTGCTCGACCGGTTGGCCCCCGGGTGGCGCACCGAGCGCACCGTGTCCGGCAAGAGCCTGGTCTTCACGCTGGACGGGGGTGGACGAACGGCGTGACGGTGCGCCCCTGCCGCCCAACCCCTGTGCGCGCCCCCGCCGGCCCCGCCGCGACGGACGCGGACCCGAACGGGAGGTCAGGCGCCCGACCCCGTGCGGAAGGCTCGGCGGTACTCGGTGGGGGTCGCGCCGACCTGGGCGGCGAAGTGGCGGCGGAGGTTGGCGGCCGAGCCGAGTCCGCTGCGGACGCCGACCTGGTCGATGGTCAGGTCGGTGGACTCCAGCAGGTGACGGGCGTGGCTGACGCGTTGGCCCAGCAGCCACCGCAGCGGGGTGGTGCCGGTGGTGGCGAGGAAGCGCCGGGCGAAGGTGCGGGGGCTCATCCGGGCCCGCCGGGCCAGGTCGGCGACGGTCAGGGGGCGGTCCAGGTGGGTGGTCGCCCAGTGCAGGACGGGTCCGAGGCCGGCGTCGTCGGTGCGCGGGACGGCGAGGTCCACGAACTGGGCCTGGCCACCGGGGCGGTGGGACGGGATGACCATGCGGCGGGCCACCTGGTTGGCGACGTCCGCGCCGAGGTCGCCGCGGACCAGGTGCAGGCACAGGTCGAGCGCCGCGCTGCGGCCGGCGCTGGTGAGCACCGTGCCCTCGTCGACGTACAGCACGGAGGCGTCCACCCGTACCCGGGGGTGCCGCCGGGCCAGGGCGTCGGCGTACATCCAGTGGGTGGCGGCGCGTCGGCCGTCGAGCAGGCCCGCGGCGGCCAGGGCGAAGGCCCCGCTGCACAGCGACACCATCCGGGCGCCGGCCCGGCCGGCCTCGACCAGCGCTTCGACCAGCGCCTGGGGGACCGGCTGTTCGGTCTCCACGTGGACGTACGGCAGCGCCGGAACGATGACGGTGTCGGCGCGCACCAGCTCGTCGAGGCCGTGCCGGGTGCCGATCGTGAAGCCGAACTCCGAGCGGGCGCCGTCGCCCGCCCGGTCGGCGCACAGGCGCAGCTCGTACCAGGGGTCGGCGAGGTCGGTGCGGCTGGGGCCGAAGACCTCGCAGACGATGCCCAGTTCGTACAGGGGCATGCCGTCGATCAGCGCGACGGCCACGGAGCCGGTCGTCATGGGCCCCAGGGTAGGTGGCAGGAACCGTGCGGGGATCGGCAGTCCCGCCACTCGTGGCCGGGGGACGGGGCTGCCAGGCTCACCGTGGCCCGTTCGACGCGCAGCGCGCTCGCCGGGCGCCGCCGGACCGGGATGCCGTGCCCGGCGGGGACGTCTCCGGAACGACCCACGGCGAGAACGGCAGGAGCACCACGATGAGTGACACGGCGCGGCGAACGACCAGGGAGCACTGGCCCGTGGTCGAGCTGAGGCAGTACACGCTCCACCCCGGTGCCCGGGAGACGCTGGTCGATCTCTTCGACCGCGAGTTCGTGGAGACGCAGGAGGACGTCGGCATGCGGGTCGTGGGCCAGTTCCGGGACGAGGAGGACCCGGACAGGTTCGTGTGGGTGCGCGCCTTCGCGGGCATGGAGGCCCGGGCGGCGGCGTTGACCGCCTTCTACCTGCGGGGTGCCGCCTGGGCGGCGCACCGCGCGGCGGCCAACGCCACCATGGTGGACTCCTCCGACGTGCTGCTGCTGCGGCCGGTGTCCCGGGGCTCCGGGTTCCCCCTGCCGGAGACCCGGCCGCCGGTGGGGACGGCGCGGGTGCCCGCCTCCCGCCTCACCGCGACGATCTGCCGCTGTGACCGGCCGGTGGACGACGACTTCGTCGCCTTCTTCCTGGAACGGGTCCGGCCGGTGTTGGCCGAGGCCGGCATCGTCCCGGTGGCCTGGTTCGAGACGGAGCCGGCCGAGAACACCTTCCCCCGGCTGCCGGTGCGGGAGGGGGAGCACGTCTTCGTCTGGTTCGCGGCGTTCCCCGACGCGGAACGGCGGCGGTCCGCCGAGGAGCGGTTGGCGCGGTGCGGACGGTGGAACGCGCAGGTGCTGCCGGCGCTGCGGGAACGCCTCGCCGCCCCGGTGGAGCGGCTGCTGCTGGCGCCGACGGCCCGTTCGCTGTTGCGCTGAGCGGTGCCGTGCCGACGGGCCGCCGTCACGGCCACCAGGTGCCGGCCGTTTCCTGTTCGGCGTCCCGGAGCGCCTGGTGCCGGTAGTCCCGCGGTGGGACCCCGTAGGCGGCGCGGAAGGCACGGCTGAAGTGGCCGGCGTCGGTGAAGCCCCAGCGGGCGGCGACGGCGTGGACGGGGCGCAGGCTCAGGCGGGGGTCGGCCAGGTCGTGGCGGCAGCGTTCCAGGCGGAGGTGGCGTATCCAGGCCGCGGGCGTGGTGCCCTCGTCGGCGAACAGTTGCTGGAGGGAGCGGACCGACACCCGGTGTGCCTCGGCGAGGGTGACGGGGGACAGGGAGGGGTCGCCGAGGTGCTGGCGGACGAAGTCGTGGACCTGCACCCGCAGGGTGCGTCTGCGGGACTGCGGGGTCATCGTCTCCCCGGTGTCGAGGTGACGGCCGAGCAGACTGGTGAGCAGGTCGGTGGTGATCGAGGCCAGGGTCGGGACGTTGGCCGGGGTGAACCCGCCGGCGTTGGCGGCGAGGTCGGCCAACCAGCGGTGGAACACCCCGCTCATGCCGTGGGTGGCGGGGATGGGAGTGGCGACCAGTCGCCGTACGGCCGTCCAGGGCAGGGGCAGCAGGGCGCGGGGAATCCGGGCGACCACCGTGGCGACGCGGTCCGGGGCGGCGTCGAGCCACACCCGGAACGGCCGGGAACTGTCCAGCAACACCAGGTCCCCGCTGCGGAACGTCGCCTCGTGCCCGTCCTGGGACATGCGGCCGCTGACCGCGAGGACGGAGTTGATCTCGTAGACCTCGGGATCGCCCTGGCGGATCAGTTTGGGTGTCCGCACGACTTCCAGGTGCGGATAGGTGAGTGCGGACACCTGGAGCTCCCCGAGTTCCAGTACGCGCATCCGGGCCCGGAAGTCGTCCTGCTGGTTGCTGCGCAGCACGGTGCGTATGTGCGACTGGGTGGCGAACGCCTCGAACGAGGCGAACCGGTCCCGTGGTGCCACGTCCCCGGTGCTGAACTCGGTCACCAGCACGGCCAGTCCTCCTGATGGGACTCCTGGGGTGGCACATGCTAGGCGCGGAGGGTCGCGTCGTCGAGGAAGACCTCAGTCGTGCCCCACCGGCCCGCGTCCGGGCCAGAAGCGGCCCTCGACGCGTCACCCCCGACGGGCGGTGCCCTCCCGCACCCGGGAAGTGCCCCCGCGAGCTGGCCGAACCGGCTCCTGGGGCGTTCGGGTGCGTGGAGGTCGGTAGGATCCGACCGCAACGGGAGGTCGGGGGCGACACGGGGGAGATGGCTGGATCTGATGAAGTCACGATCCGCGACCCGCACGCGTGCGGGTGACGTGGCGGGCTATCTCGTCGCCGTGGTGATCCTCGTCGCCGGGGGCGCGGTCTTCACCCGGAACATCCTGACCTTCAACCGGGGGCCGGCGGTGGCCGTGGCCGCGATCGTGCTGACGGGGTGGGTCGTGGACCGGGTGTGGGGGCGCCGCACGGGGCGGGACGAAGAGGACAGGGCGGGCCTTGACGGCCGGGAAGGCCAGGACACGTGAGTTGGGCGGCCCACGAGCTGGAGAGCTACATCCTCCACGGGCACACCAAGACCAAGGTCTCCTACCTGGCGATCCTGCTGGGCTGCTTCCTGCCCGACATGGGCACCAAGGGCACGGTCTACGGGTTCTCGATCTTCGGGTACTCCTTCAAGCCGGAGCACGCCTGGGACTACCACCGGGGGTGGCCCGGTGTCGGGTTCACCCACACCCCGATGTGGGGCGTGGTGCTGGCGCTGCTGGTGCTGTGGTTGTTCAAGAGCCGCGAGTGGGCGCTCGGGCTGCTGATCGGGCAGTGGGCGCACGCCCTCACCGACTGCTTCGACAGCGTCGGGGTGATGCTCTTCTTCCCGTTCACCACCCAGCACTACTCGACCGGCATGTGGGCCTACGCCGCCCAGGAGGGCCGGTACGGTGACGCGGCGGCGTACTACGGCAGCCTCGGTCTGGCCTGGGACCTGTTCTGGCTGGCGATGCTGCTGCTCAACTGGCGGACGCTGCGCCCGTCGTACTTCTTCGACAAGGTCTATCCCGCCGACCCGGCCTGGGGGTGGATGCGGCGTCGGCTGCGGATGTCCGACCGGTTCCTGGTGGCCCTGTACCACGCGTACTTCCTGTACGGCGCCTGCCGGATCTTCGCCTGGACCATCTGGGCGCAGACCTCCGAGGACGCGCCGATGGACTGGACCTGGGGCGGCCCCTACTGGGTGGACAAGGCGACGGTGGACCACCCGTCGGCGCTGGAGTTCGCCTCCAACACCCTCCTGGGGCTCACCGGGCTGCTCGTGCTGTGCTGGGTGACGTGGCTGGCCGTCGGCCGGCGGCTGTGGTGGAGGACACCGCCGTTCACGCAGGTGGAGGTCGTCGGCGTGCCCGCGGTGGAAGCCGGGCTCCCCGGGGACGGGGCGGGCCCGGACGGCGGGGCGGACCAGGACGGCGGGGCGGGCGTCGAGGGGGTTGTGCCGCTGGCCGCCGGGGAGGCCCCCGGGGCGAAGGCGCAGAGCGCGACGTGACGCCCCGCGCGGCGCCGGCTCGGCCCGCTCGTTCGCGTGGGGGCGTGCCTGGGGTGGGCGGGGTGTTTGCCAGACTGGCCCGCGGACCCACGGCGGACGACCGGGAGGCGAGTGGTGGCAGGGCAGAAGGAGCGGATGCTCGCCGGTGAGCTGTACATCGCCGACGACCCGGAGCTCGAGGCGGACGTGCGGCGGGCGACAATCCTCACCGACCGGTTCAACGCCTCGTCGATCGACGACCTGGACGCCCGGCGGGCGTTGCTCGCCGAGTTGTTGGGGGAGCTCGGCGAGGGCGTCGTGGTGCGGCCACCGTTGCGGGTGGACTACGGGTACCAGATCAGCATCGGCCCCCGGTCGTTCCTGAACTGCGGGGCGGTGCTGCTGGACGTCGCCAGGATCACCATCGGTGCGGACGCGCAGATCGGGCCGAACGTGCAGCTCCTCACCCCGACCCACCCGCTCGACCCGGAGTTGCGGCGCGCCAAGTGGGAGGGNGGCGAGCCGATCAGCATCGGCGACAACGTGTGGCTCGGCGGCGGGGTCATCGTCTGCCCCGGCGTGACGATCGGCGACAACACGGTCGTCGGGGCCGGCGCGGTGGTCACCAGGGACCTCCCGCCGAACGTGCTGGCGGTGGGCAACCCGGCCCGGGTGCTGCGGGAACTTTGACCCCCAACACCCCCAACACCCCAAACACCGCCAACACCCCCAACGCTGCCGACGGCCCGGCCCCGCTTCCCTCGCCCTGGCAGTGCCGGCAGGGGCGGGCGGGGCGGGCAGGGGCTGGGGCTCAGCCCCGGGCCAGGTGGCGGCTGATCACCAGCCGCTGGATCTGGTTGGTGCCCTCGAAGATCTGCATCACCTTGGCCTCGCGCATGTACCGCTCCACCGGGAAGTCCCGGGTGTAGCCGTAGCCGCCGAGCACCTGGACCGCGTCCGTGGTGACCCGCATCGCGGCGTCGGTGGCGACCAGCTTGGCGATGCTGGCCTGCTGCGAGAAGGGCAGCCCGGCGTCGCGGCGCCGGGCCGCGGACAGCACGGTGGCCCGCGCCGACTCCACCGCCGCCGCCATGTCGGCGAGCATGAAGCCCAGACCCTGGTGGTCGATGATGGCCTTGCCGAACTGCCGGCGCTGACCGGCGTAGGCCACCGCCTCGTCCAGCGCCGCCTGGGCCACCCCGACGGCCACCGCGCCGATGCCCAGGCGACCGGAGTCCAGGGCGCTCAGGGCGATCTGCATGCCCTGCCCCTCGGCGCCGACGAGGCGCTCTGTGGGCACCCGGACGCCGTCCCAGTTGACCGTGGTGGTGTGGGAGCCGTTGAGGCCCATCTTCCGTTCGGGGGCGCCGAAGGAGAGCCCGGACACGGCGGTGGGGTCCACCACGAAGCAGGACAGCCCGTGCCGGGGGTCGTCCGAGGTGCGGGCGAACAGGGTGTAGCTGTCGGCCTGCCCGCCGTGGCTGATCCACGCCTTGGTGCCGGTGACGGTGAAGCCCTCGGCGTCCTTCTCCGCCCGGGTCCTGATCGCGGAGACGTCGGAGCCGGCCTGGGGTTCGGACAGGCAGTAGGCGCCCAGCAGGTCGCCCTCGAGCAGCCGGGGCAGCAGCTCCCCGCGCTGCTCCTCGGTGCCGAACGCGGCGACCGGGTAGCAGGACAGGGCGTGCACGCTCATCCCCACGGCGACCCCGGCCCAGCGTGCCGCGACCTCCTCGAGGACCTGGAGGTACACCTCGTACGGCTGGCCGCCCCCGCCGTACTCCGGGTCGAACGGCAGGGACAGCAGTCCGGCCCTGCCCAGGGTGCGGAAGGCGTCCCGGGGGAACCGCCCGTCCGCCTCGTGCTCTGCGGCGACGGGTGCCAGCTCGCGATCGGCGATGTCGCGGGTCAGCTCGATCAGGTCGCGGGCTTCGGGGGTGGGAAGCAGGCGGTCGACCGGCAAGGGGGGCCTCCGTAGGGGGTGCCTGACGGGTGGGGAGTGCCTGACGGGTGGAGCGGCCGGGCGGTGATCAGGACCGGCGACAGTACTGTAGAACGTACGAGAGTACTGTCAAGCGTAGGCCAAAGGTTCACGTCCGGGCGGGGTCGAGCACGGGAACCGGTCGTTAAGGTGGCACCATGACCAGCATTTCCTGGGCTTCGGCCGAACGCTTCGGGGGACGCGGGCTGACCGGACGGCAATCCGAGTTGTTCGACCAGCTCGTCGCCCTGTTCCTCGCCAACGGATTTGCCGACTTCACCCTCGACGAGCTGGCCGGGAGGCTGCGCTGCTCGAAGTCCACGCTGTACGCGCTCGCCCGGAGCAAGGAACAGCTCTCGGTCGCCGTGGTGAAGCACTTCTTCCGCAGGTCCGCCGAGCGGGTGGAGGAGTGGACCGCCCGTGCGGTGGGGGCCAGGGACAGGGTCGGCGCCTACCTCACCGCGGTCGCCCGGGAGCTGCGGCCGGCGTCCGCGCGGTTCTACGCCGACCTCGCCGCGTTCCCCCCGGCGCTCGAGGTGTACGAGCGGAACACCCGCATCGCCGCGACCCGGGTGCGGGAGCTGGTGGACGAGGGGGTGCGCAGCGGCGCCTTCCGTGACGTGCACGCCGCCTTCGTGGCGGAGATCGTCAGCACCGCGATGGTCGCCATCCAGCGCGGGGAGATCACCGAACGGACCGGCCTGCCCGACGCCGACGCCTACCAGGAGCTCGCGACCCTGCTGCTGCACGGCATCGCGGCCCCGTGACGACCCCGGCGCCGAACGCCGCCGCCCGGGCCGGCGCGGGCTTCAACGCCCCAGGCAGTCCACGAACCTGACCTGGCCGGCCTCGGCGGCGCCGCTGAGCACCGCGAAGGAGTTCACCGGGTGGTTCCGGAACAGGCACATGTCGTAGCGGGCCACCGACCGTCCTGACGGGATCGGGTCGGCCACGGTGTACTGGTGCCGTCCGGTGAGCTGGCACGAGTCGTAGCGGACCAGGGGGCCGCGCGGACCGATCCGGTACCGGTGCGGACGGACGCCGTCGGAGAAGTCCTTGAACGCGTTCGCGGTGTCGTCGCAGTCGTTGAAGTGCACCGTGCCGCTGCCCCAGGCACAGTCGATCACCAGCACGTCGGGGTCGCGGACCTCGAAGCGGATGTCCTCGGCGTGGAAGCGCTGCACCGCGTCGAAGTGCCTGGTCCTCGGGAAACGGAAGAAGGTGCTGGTGCGGCCGTACTCCTCGGTGTCCGTCGGACGCCGCCCGGTGACGATGTAGGAGCCGCCCCGGCAGGTGATCGAACCGCCGTAGGGGAACTCCAGGAAGTTGCCCCACTCGTACTCGACCTTCATGTCGGTGAACCAGTAGTTGAGGAACTGGTCCTGCCGCTGCGGGTCCCGCGCCCGCTCCGACAGGCCCGAGTAGAGGAACGCCCTTCGGTACGCGCCGCCCACCCGGCAGGCCTCCCAGCGCATCTCGGAGTTGGTGTTGCTGCCGTCCAGGGCGAGGCCGTACGTCCACTCGCCGGTCCACTCGCACTCGGTGAACCGGTAGTCCTGGGCCTGGCCGGTGGAGTACGAGTGGAAGAACGAGGCCCCGGGCGTCGCCGAACGGAAGCGCAACTGCTCGAACATCAGGTTGGCCCACATGTCGTCGTTGCGGCACAGGTAGGCGTCCTTCGAGGTCGCCGGGGCGAACACGATCTCGGTCATCCGCTTGCCGGCGCCCCGGAACCGCAGGCCGTTCGCCTTGCGGTCCGGCTGGTCCCCGTCGAGCAGCGCCGCGGGGCGGCGGATGACGTAGCTGCCCGGCGGGATGTCCAGCACGGTGCGCCCCACGTGGTCCCACACCCGGGACGCCGCGTACCGGTACGCCCTGGAGAACGCCTCGCTGTCGTCGGTGCGCCCGTCGCCCCTGGCGCCGAAGTCGGTGACCACGTTCACCGTCCCCTCGCCGGCCGGCTGCCGTCCGCGGACGGCGGGTGCGGACGGGGCGTAGCTGGGGCGGTCGGTGGGCGCGGGCGCGGGACGGCCGCCGTCGCAGCCGGCGAGCAGACCGGTGGCGGCGAGCGCGGCGCCCCCCGCGAGCAGCGCCCTGCGGCCCCTGGCCGCCGTGGTGTCGCTGACGGCGGTGGCGTCGCGGACCCGTGTGCTCTTCCCGGACGGGCGTTGGGGACCTGCCATCATGATTCCCTTCGGGGCGGCGGGTGATCGGGAGGGGCGGGAGATGTCCGGGTTCGGCCAGACCCTCAGGGAACTGGCGGCGGCGCAGAAGTCGGGTAAGGGGGTGTCGTTCTACTCCCGTCTGGTCAACCGGCCGGCGGGCCGGGTGTTAGCCGCCGCCGCGCACCGGTTGGGGCTCACCCCCAACCAGGTGACGCTGGTCAGCGCCGGCTGCACCGGCGGGGCCATCGCCACCATCGCCGTTGCCTCCCCCACCCGCCCGGTGGCCGTCGGTGTGTTCGCCGCCCTGGTGGTCGGCTTCGCCCTGGACTCGGCGGACGGCCAGCTCGCCCGGCTGACCGGGACCCAGCACCCGTCGGGTGAGTGGCTGGACCACCTGGTGGACTGTGCCAAGCTGCTCTTCCTGCACATGGCGGTGCTGATCTCGTTCTACCGGTTCTTCGACCTGCCGGACACCGCGTTCCTGCTGGTCCCCATCGTCTTCCAGGGCGCTGCCGTGCTGGTCTTCTTCGGGGGAGTCCTCACCGAGCAGTTGAAGCGGGCCGCGGCGGCCAACGCGCCGGTGGCGCCGCCCCCCGCACCCCCCTCCACCCTGCGCTCCCTGGCCCTGCTGCCCGCCGACTACGGGCTGTTCTGCGCGGTCTTCCTGTTCCTCGGCGACCACGACGTGTTCCTCGTGCTGTACTGCGCGTTCCTCGCCGCCCAGGTGCTGTTCCTGGTGGCGTTCTGCGTGAAGTGGTTCCGGGAGCTGTCGCGGGTGTGACGCGGGACGGCGCCGCCCGCCCGGCCTGGCGCGGCCGGCCGGGCGGTGCCGCCGGGGTGCCGTCAGGCGCTGTCCAGGAGCTGGTGCAGCGCCCGGCGCAGCAGGGTGCTCGAGGTGTGCACGGTGTACGGCAGGTACACCACCTCCACCCCGACGGTGGCGAAGTCCCGTTCCAGCCGGTCGCCCTTCTCGGTGCCCCGCCAGTCGTCACCCTTGAAGATCACGTCGAACCGGACCTGCCGCCAGGTCTCGAGCTTGTCCGGCACCGTCTCGACGAACGCGGCGTCCACGAACCGCACGCTGCGGACGATCTCCAGCCGCTCCGGGAGCGGCACCACCGGCGCCCTGCCCTTGGCCAGGGCCGCCATCTCGTCGGAGACCACGCCCGCCACCAGGTGGTCGCAGCGGCTCCTGGCGTGCCGCAGGATGTTCAGGTGCCCGACGTGGAACAGGTCGTACACCCCCGGCGCGTACCCCACGCGTCGCGTCATGTCACCCCCTCACAGGTCAGCCCAGCGCGGTGACGTACACCGGGCCGTTGCGACCGGACATGTTCTCCCCGTCGGTGACCTCCAGGGAGTACCGGTGCTGGGAGCCGGGCGTGACGGTGTCGGTGTAGCTGATGGTCGGCCGGTCCCAGTACCGCGAACTGCGGCTCAGGGCCTTGAGGAACACCCCGTCCCGGTAGAGCCGGTAGGTGAGCGTCCCGTCGTCCCGGTCCCAGGATGCCTTCCAGGACAGGGTGATCTTCCCGGCTGCGGTGCTGGCCCCGCTGAGGATCGGCACCTGCGGGGCGCCGGTGTCGGGGGAGGCCGGGAACCGGGTCAACCCCTGCTGCGCCTTCCCGTTCACCGAGGTGAACTCGCCGCCGACCCAGAGGATCTCCCCGGTGGTCATGGTCATGGCCCGCGGGCCGATGCCCTCGCCGATGCCGTCGTTGGTGTCGGGGAACCACGGCAGGATCGTCTTGTCCGCGACGGACTGCGCCAGCAGGTGCTGCCGGTTGCTGTGCTCGGGGAAGCCCCCCGGCGTGGTTCCGCAGTTGTGCGCGTGGGAGACGCTGTACAGCACCCCCTTGTGCGGCAGCACCGCCTGGGTGGCGCCCAGGCAGGCGTCCCGCCACTTCATCGCCCCGGTGGAGAGCACCCCGGCGATCCGCCCGTCGAAGCTCCCGGTGCCCTCCGCCGCCAGGTAGAAGTAGGTGCCGTCGTTGGCCAGGCCCTTGACCGCGGACGCGCTCGGGAGCCAGTTGGGAAACGTCTTCTTGGTGGCGCCCGAGGTGGGGTCCAACGCCGCGAGCGCCCGCGACGAGGCGCCGTTGACCACGTTGAAGTCCCCTCCGACCAGCACCTTGCCGTGGGCCGGGGACGCGGTGATCGCCCGCACCGGGGCGTCCAGCGTGGCCCGGAACGGCAGCAGGGAGCCCGTGCCGGTCACCGCGGCCACCCGCTGCCTGGTCTGCCCCTGCACGGCGCCGAAGTCACCGCCGAGGTAGACCGTCGAGCCGGAGGACTCGATCGCCCGCACGGTGGCCGTGACCACCGGACGCCAGGACGTGGCCACGGTGCAGTCCGCGGTGTTCACCGCGGCGGCGTTGGAGACGCTGACCGTACCGGCCCGGCTGAACGAGCCGCCGACGTACAGCCGTTTCCCGTCGGGCGACACCTCCAGGGCCCGGACCGTGCCCGCGCCCCCGGTGAACGCAGGCGCGCAGTCCAGCAGCTTGCCGGTGGTCGCGTCGAACGCGGCGAAGTTGGTGCGGGCCACCTCGCTGGTGCCGGGCGCCGCGCCCGGCGGCCGGACCTTGCTGAAGGTGCCGCCCACGTAGACCACGCCGTTGGCGTGGGCCAGCGTCCACACCACGCCGTTGGTCTGCCAGGTGCTCATGGGGTCGGCGGTGATGGTGGGCTCCCCGGCCGCGGCGGCCGGTCCCGCGGCGGTGCTCAGGGCGGCGACGGCGAGGGTGGTCACCGCCACCGACGCGGCGGCGAGTCGTGGTCTTCGGCTGGTCACGGACACGGTTCCCCCCTGGGAAGCGGGACGGTGGAACGGGTGCGGTGCAGCTCGTGCGGTTGTGGGCGGTGCGGTGGAACGGTGGCGGGGGCGCGTGCGCGGCGTCCCAGGCGCACCGTCGTCACGGCAACTCCCGCGCGGGCCGCTGCCTCAGGGCACCCAGGAACTCCGCCGCCCCCAGCGCCTCACGATAGCGCCAGGTGCCCACCGCCACGGCGCCACAGGCCAAAACGGCGGCGGCCACCAGACCCGCCGGGCCGTCCCCGGCGAGCAACCGCGTCGGCAGCGCCACCGCCGCCACCCCGCACAGGCCGACCCCGGCGGCGGCGGCGTACCCCCGGTCCACCGTGGTGAAGCGCAGCCGCCGGCGGACCAGCAGCGCCGACGCCACGTTGTCCAGCACCATGGCCGCGGCGAACGCCAACGCCGCCCCCAGCACCCCGTGCCGCGGCACCAGCACCACCGCGCACCCCACCTGCACCACGGACGCGGCGCCGGCCACCGCCAGGTTCCAGGTGCTGCGCCCCGCCATCAGGATCACCGTCTGGGCGTTGCCCACCGCGACGTTGACCGCGCAGGCCACGCTGAGCACCGCGAGCGCCGTGGCGCCGGAGGCGAAACCGGCCCCGAAGATCCCCAGGGCGGTCCCCGGGAACGCCGCGAGCAGCACGAACAGCGGCCAGGAGAACAGCACGATCCACCGGGTGGACAGGCGGTGCAGGTGCTCCGCCCCGGCCAGGTCGCCGCCGGCCATGGTCCGGGAGATCTGCGGGGCCACCGCGAGGCGGACCGCGAGCTGGAGCAGTGTGCCGGCGGTCACCAGGCGCCCGATCGCCGTGTAGATCCCGGCCTCGGCGCTCCCGCTCACCGCGGACAGGACCAGCACCCCGATCCACACCGCGGCGATGTCGCACACCGACGACACCGCCCGCGGCCCGGAGAAGGCCCAGAACGCGCGGGACTGGCCGGGCGGGGTGGCCGGCCCCGGTCCCAGGGCCCGGGTGAGCCGGCGCACCGCGAGGGCGGCCGCCACCGCGCCGAGCAGCGACGGCAGCAGCCAGGCCGCGGAAAGACCCAGCACCCCGGGGGCGAGCACCGCCACGGGCAGCGCCAGCAGCACCCGCAGCACCGGCTTGCCCACCTGCTCCACCCCGACGAACGGCAGCACCGTGCCGTGGCCCCGGGTGGCGCCCAGCAGCACCAGGGACACCGTCGTCACCGGCCAGCACACCGCGAACATCCGCACCACCGACCGCGCCTGACCCGGGGAGAGCTCGGGCAGCAGCCCCGTCGCCAGGTCGGGCGCCGCCAACAGCACCACCGCTCCCACGGTGCTCAGCGCGGCGCCCGGCAGCACCGCGGTGCGCAGCAGCGCCGGGACCCCCGCCCCGCCGGTCGTCGCCAGGTCCCGGGAGACGAAGCGCACCAGACCGGTGTCCGCGCCCAACTTGCTGGCGTGCGTGGCCACCGTGAACGCCGCGACCCCGGTGAACACCGCGCCGGCCTGCGCCGCCCCCGCCGCCCTGGTGACCACGGTGACCAGCAGGAACCCGAAGACCGCGGTCACCGCGGAACCCAGGAAGCCGAACCAGCCGCCGCGCACCGTGCCGCGGACACCGCTGCGGTCCGTCCCGCCGCGCGTGCCGCGCCACGTGCCCGACCGGCTCAACGCCGGTACGCCAGCGGGCCGTCGTCGCCGTGCCACCCGGCGGCCCCGCCCCGGTGGGTGGAGGCGTCCGCCGGGCCCCGCCACGGGTCGCCGCCCCTGCGGGGCGTGTGCTGGGCCGGGCCCGCGTCCACCAGCCGGCGCAGCGGCCCCCGCCGGTCACCCGGGACCAGCACCGCCCCCAGCACCCGCCCGCCGGCCCCGGTGATCAGCTCGGCCATCCGGTCCAGGTCGTCCCGCCTGGTCTCGGTGAGGTCGCAGACCACCAGCACCCCGTTCACCCGTTTGGCCATCGCCAGTCCGTCGGCGTGGACGAGCAGCGGCCTGGTGACCACCACCACCGACTGCTCGGGGCCGGCCGGCGCCGCCAGCACCCGCCCCATCTGGGGGGAGGACAGGGCCCTCGCCACGTTGGGCACCCGGCGTCCGGGGATCAGGCCGAACCTGCCGGCCTCGCCCGCGTCCACCGGGAACGGCCGGGCCTGGGGCCAGGCCGCCACGTCCGGCGTCGGCGGCACCCCGATGACCGGGAGCTGGGTGGCGAGCCTCGGGTTGCGCAGGTCCGCCTCGACCAGCACCACCTCGTGGCCGATCTCGGTCAGCGCGCCGGAGAGGTTCACCGCCAGGGCCGCGGCGTCGCGGTTCTCCCGCAGGTCCCGCGGCGCGACCACCAGCAGGCTGCCCCGGCCGCCGAACCCCTGGTCGTGCGCGATGCGGAAGGCCACCGTGCGGTACGCCTCGGCGAGCCCGCTGTGCCGGGCGTGGCCGACCACCAGCAGGCCGGTCTCGCCGCGGTCCCTGGGCAGGACGCCCAGGACGGGCGCGTGCAGGATGCGTTGGACGTCGGTGACCGAGCGCACCCGGGGCTCCAGGACCGAGCGCACCCAGGCGAGCAGGAGCCCGGTGGCCAACCCCAGCACCCCGCCGACCAGCAGCAGCATCGCCAGTCCTGGCCCCGACGGGTAGGCCGGGGGCTCTCCCTCACGGACCACGTCCCCCGGCGTGGTGTCCAGGGACTTGAGGTTGGAGATGCGGTTCTGCACGCCGGTGATGTAGGTGACCAGGCTGCTCCGCTCGGCCTCGGCGGTGTCCTTGGCCGGCCCGTCGGAGGTTTCGGCGATCTTCCGGTCCAGTTCCTCGCGCTGCTCGACCAGGGGCCGCAGTTCGTCGTCGAGCTTGTCCACGGTGGTGTTGATCCGCCGCACCGCGGCGTCCTCGCGGTACTCCAGGTAGGAGTCGACGAAGGCGTTGACGAGTTCCGCCGCCCGTTCCGGGGAGGACGCGGTGTACTCGAACCGCAGGGTCTGGGTGTCCGGCGGGTTGCTCACCCGCAGTCCGCGGCGGAGCGCCGCCGGTCGCTCCCCGCCGCCGAGCCTGCGGGCGGCGCGGGAGGCCACGGTGGCGCTCTGGGCTATCCGTTTCTCGGTGCCCATGGAGAGCTGCTTGTCCGCTGACACCCCGCCGGTCTCGAACGGGGCCGTGCTGATCGCCTGCACCACCACCTCGCCGGTGGAGGTGTAGTCGTCCGAGCCCGTCACCGACACCGCGCCGGCACCGAGCAGCCCGAGCAGCAGGCCGAGCACCACAAGCCCTCGGTAGCGCAGGAGCTGCCGCAGTTGGTCGCGGAGCTGGTCCGGCTCCTCGTAGGCGTCGTCGAAGCGCGTGGCGCGGGTCACCGGGGTGGCCCTCCCCTCTCCTGTGAACCCCGGGCCGTGGGACCGGTCGCCGCGGGCCCCCGCCGCGGGACCGGGACCCTGGGGGTCGGACGGTGGGTCGGTTCGGAGGCGGCCGGCGGGGCCCGGTGGGACACCGCGGTGGACAGGCACAGCGGGATGAGCACCAGCAGCACCAGCGGCCCCATCGCCGCCATCAGGCTGCCGCGCAGCAGGATCAACTGGTAGAAGGCGAACGCCGGGACCAGCAGGGCGGCGAGGGTGCCGGGCCGCCCGCGGAGCCGTTCCCGCGCCCGGTCGATCCGCCGCCCCACCGCGCCGATCAGGGCGAACACCACCACCACCGCCGGGGTCCCGGCCCACAGGTAGCTCTCGATCCACAGCGGCGCGGAGAGGTTGTCGAACTCGTAGCCGGCGTGCCGGGCGATCAGCACCCCGGCGTCGCCCGGCTTGTCCGGCCACATCGCCCGTGGCACGAAGAACACCCAGGGGCCCAGGGCAGCGGACGGCGTGTGCCCCTCCTCCTGGACCTGGCTCAGCCCGGTCTGGATCTGCTGGTACGCGTCGTAGTCCCCGTTGGTGGTGAACTGCTCGGCCAGGGACACCACCCGCACCTGCTCGCGTTCGTCGTAGCGGAAGTAGTCGCTGTACGGGAAGACCGCGAGCACCGTCACCATCAGCGCGGCCGCGGCGTAGCGGAAGACCCGGGGGCGGCGCAGCGCCGGAGCGGCGAAGACCAGCGCGAGCAGCGCCGTCCCGGCCCAGAACCTGGGCTGGCTCACCGGGTTGTTGACCACGACGTTCAGGGCGAGCAGGGCCGGCAGCAGGAGGCGGCGCAGCCCCCGCAGCAGCCGGTCCCCGCGGTCCAGCCGGGGAACGTGGGCCAGGGCGAGTAACGCCCAGAACGCGGGCACGGACAGCCCCCAGGCGGCCAGGGCCCGACCGGGGGAGCCGCCGGCGCCCGCGGCCCCGCCGGCCTCGTTGGCGGCCTGCCGGCTGGCGAAGAACGTGCTGACGCCGCCCAGCCGCGGGACCAGCACCACGGCGAGCACCAGGGTCAGCCCGCACAGCAGCAGCACCCGCACCGGGGCCACCCGGCGGGCCAGCACCGGCTCGATCACCGTGGACCCCCGGTGCGCCCGCAGCGCCCCGAGGGCGGAGCCGGCGCTGTACGCCAGCAGGCCGGCCTCGACGACCGCGGTGGCGGTGAACGCGGTGCGGTCGTCCACGAGGAAGCCGCGCGGGTAGCTGTCGGTGGTGAGCATGGCCAACGGCGCCAGGCCCAGCCAGACGTAGGAGAACAGCCAGAAGCCGAACGCCACCAGACGGACCGTGGTGTCGGTGAGGACCCGGGCCAGGGCCGCGCCGCTGTGGGCGACCACCACGCACTGGAGGGCGAGGGCCGCCCCGAACCTGGCGTCCAGCGCGTGCAGGACCAGCGCGGGCAGCAGCACGACCAGCACCGTGCCCCAGCAGGCCACGGCCCCCACGCCGCGGACCTGATCGTGCTCCGTCACCACGCCCCGCCCCCGGCCTCCCGATCCGGCCCCGTGCCCGCCCCCCGGTGCCCCCGCTGCCGCGTCCGGCCCCCCGTCGCGAATCGCCGATCCGCCCCGCACGGGGACGATCCCGATCTAGTATGAGCCCGCTTCGCACATCCCTTGGCCGCTTCGTCGGGAGAAGCCAGCTCATGGTGGACGATCCGCTCGCCGGCCGGCGCGTGTTGCTGGTCTCGACCAACTACGCGCCGGAGCACGCGGGGATCGGCCCCTACTCCACGCAGATAGCCGAGCACCTCGCGGCCCTCGGCGCGCGGACCCACGTGCTCGCCGGGTTCCCGCACTACCCGGCGTGGTCCACGGACCCGGCGTACCGCGGGCGTTGGCGGATGCTGGAGCACCGCGGCGGCGTCGCCGTCCACCGCCGGCGGCACACCGTGCCGTCCCGGCAGACCGCGCCGCACCGGGCGCTGTACGAGGCGAGCTTCCTGGCGCACGGCGCGCTCGCGCCGCCCCGGGTCCGACCCGACCTGGTGCTCAGTCAGGTCCCCGGCCTCGCCGGTGGCCTGCTCGGGGCGCGGGTGGCCCGGCGGTACCGGGTGCCGCACGTGGTGGTGGTGCAGGACCTGATGGGTGCCGCCGCCGCCCAGAGCGGCATCCCGGGCGGGGGCGGGCTGGCCGCGTCCCTGGCCGGCCGGCTGGAGGGCCGGGTGCTGCGCGGCGCGGCCCTGGTGGGGGTGGTCCACGAGTCGTTCGCCGCCCGGGTGGTGGGGATGGGGGTGCCCGACACGGCCGTCAGGACGGTACCCAACTGGACGCACGTCGCCGCCCCCACGGCCGACCGCTCCGCCACCCGCGCCCGGCTCGGGTGGGCGCCGGACCAGACGGTGGTGCTGCACTCGGGGAACATGGGGCTCAAGCAGGGCCTCGAGGTCCTGGTCCGGGCCGCCGGGGCCGACCCCGGGGTGCGGTTCGTGCTGATGGGCGACGGCAACCAGCGCGAGTTCCTGCGGGCCGAGGCGGCCGGGTTGCCCAACGTGGACGTGCTGCCGCCGGCCCCGGACGCCGACTACCCGGACGTGTTGGCCGCGGCCGACGTCCTGGTGGTGACCCAACGCGCCTCGGTGCTGGACATGAGCCTGCCCTCGAAGCTCACCTCCTACTTCGCCGCCGGCCGGCCGGTGGTCGCCTCCGTGGCGGAGCACTGCGGCACCGCGGAGGAGGTCCGGCGCTCCGGGGCCGGCCTCGTGGTGCCGCCGCAGGACCCGCACGCGCTGCTCGCCGCGGTCCGTGCGCTGGCCGGCGACCCGCACCGGGCCGCGGAGTTGGCGGCGCGCGGACCGGTGTACGCCCGGGAGCGGCTCGGCCGGGAGGCGGGGCTCGCCAGGGTGGTGGGCGTGCTGCACGAGGCGTTGCGGGGCGTGCGCCGGTAGGGGCCGTCAGGCGCGCACGCCGGTGGCCTTCCGGGGAAGCGCCGCCCCCCCTCGGACAGGTGAGTGAACTTGGGCAAAACCGAGCGGAACTACGGTGTCGTGCCTTACCGTTCGGCCGAGACACACCCCTGCCGGTCGTTTGGGGAGACGGCGGTGGGGTCGACAGTTCCGGTCGAGCCAGCAGGGGGGTCCATGCGGCTGTTCGGGAACGCGGACGCGGGAACGCCCGGCACCGGCGTTCCATGGAAGAGATCGTTCCGCAGACGGGTTCCGGCGCCGGCGGGGGGCCAGCACCTCGCCGTCCACCGCCCGGACGGCTCACGGGTGAACCGCGAGCGGGCGAACCACCACCCGCAGCAACCCGGCCAGCGCGAAACCCAGCGCCCGTCAGGGCACCGGGGCGCCGGACAACAGGCGGCTGCGGGGCACCCGCACGGCACGTCGCGGACCGAAAGCCAGCCCCTCGTGCGCCCACCGGGCTCCGGAGCAGCCGGTCAGCCGGGGGCGGAACCGTGCTGCGCAGCGAACGGTCACGGGGGCGCCCCCTGCCGTGCCGGCGCGCCCCCGGCCGGGAAGGCCGTCCGCTCCGCCGGGGCCCGCCCCGCGGACCGGGTCAGGCACCGGCCGCCGGGCGGCCCCCACCCCCTCGCCGCGCCCGCCGTGGACGCGGCCGTGACCACGGCGTCGGTCGCCGCGGTCCTGCACGCGGCGGGCGGGGCCCACCCCTGGTGGTGCGCCCTGGTCGCCACCGGGGCGTGGTTACTGGTCCGCGCCGGCCGCGGCCGGTACACCAGCGACCCCTGGGGCCGGCGCGACGCCCCGGCCCGGGTGGCCCGGGACTGGCTCACCCTGATCGGGGTCCTCGCGGTGCTGCACGTGCTGCTGAGCCCCGCGGTGACCCCGGCCGTGGCGTTCGCCGCGCTGGTGCCGTCCGCCCTGGCCCCCCCGGCGTTCCGGTGGGCCGTGCGCAGGCCGCGGTCCGGCCCGCGCGCCGGGGCGGCGCGGCGGGTGCTGGTGGTCGCCGAGGCCGAGGCCGCGGACGACGTGGTGGCGCGCCTTGCCCGGCGCACCGACCACCCGTTCGCCGTCGTGGGCCTGTGCGTCCCCCGCGGAGGCCGCCCGGCGTGCGGGGTCCCGGTCCGCGCGGAGCTGGACCGGCCGGGCGCCGGCCCACCGCCGGGGGACGCGGACGCCGTGCTGGCCGCGGCCGGCGCCGTCGGCGCCGACCTGGTCTTCGTGGTGCCGGGCCGGTGGATGGCCGGCGACCGGCTGCGCCGGTTGTCCTGGGCGCTGTACGACACCGGACGTCCCCTGGTGGTGCTGCCCGGTCTGACCCAGGTGGCCCGGCGCAGGGTGCGGGTGTCCACCGCCGCGGGCCTCACCCTGGTCCTGGTGTCGCCGCCGGCCCGCGGGGGGCCTTCCGCGGTGGCGAAGGTGGTGATCGACCGGGTGGGCGCCGCGCTGCTGTTGGTGGCGCTGGCGCCGCTGCTCGCGGCGCTGGCCCTGGCGGTGCGGCTCAGCTCACCCGGTCCTGTCCTCCACCGGCAGGTCCGGATCGGTCAGCACCGCCGCCCGTTCCGCATGTGGAAGTTCCGCACCATGGTCCAGGACGCCGAACGGCTCAAGGCCGAGCTGGTCCCGGCCAACGAGCGGGAGGGCCCGATCTTCAAGATGCGCCGCGACCCACGGGTGACCCGGGTGGGCCGGCTGCTGCGCCGCTCCTCCCTCGACGAACTGCCGCAGCTCGTCAACGTGCTGGCCGGCCAGATGTCGCTGGTGGGCCCCCGCCCCCCGCTGCCCGAGGAGGTGGCCAGGTACACCGAGGTGGAGCTGCGCCGGCTGCTGGTCAAACCGGGGCTGACCGGGGTGTGGCAGGTCAGCGGCCGGTCGGAGCTGCCGTGGGACGAGACGGTGGCCCTGGACCTGGGCTACGTGGACAACTGGTCGTTGGGCTGGGACGCCGACCTGCTGGCCCGCACCGTGCGGGCGGTCATCGACGGCCGCGGCGCCTACTGAACCGGTCAGCGGCGCCGGCCCCGTCGGCCCCGCGGCGGGCGAGGGCACGGTCAGGTGGTCGCCACCAGCAGTTCCTCCGAGCTCGACGGCCGAAGGCCGTCCGTCCTGCCGGTGAAGTAGCGGTGGGCAAGGTCCACCGCGGACACCAGACGGGCCTTCTTGAACCCGGCTTCACGGGCCAGCGCCAGCATCTCCGACGGGGCGTAGAAGCTGACGAAGGGTGTCCCGGCTGCCCGCGCACCCTCCTCCGAGGCATGCCGGAGGGGGCGCTCGTCCGGTTCGACGGACTCCACCGGCAGCATGAACGTCATGGCCAGGGTGGAACCCGGGGCGAGCGCTGCGACATGGCGCAGCGTGGCCAGGACCGCGTCCCCGGTGAGGTACACGCTGACGCCGGTGGACGCCACGACCGCCGGCCGGCCCGCGTCGAAGCCGGCCGTCGCCAGCCGCTCCCACCAGGACCAGCCCGCCTCGAAGTCAACCGGCACGAGCCGCAGCCACTCCGGGATGCCGAAGCCGAGCTCGATCAGCCGCCGCTGTTTCCACGCCTGGGGCGCGGGCTGGTCGATCTCGAACACCCGCAGGCCGGAGGCGATCTCCGGCCTGCGCTGGGCGAAGGTGTCCAGGCCGGCTCCGAGGATGACGTACTGGCCGACGCCGTGGGCGCTCCGTTCCACGACCAGGTCCTCGATGAAGCGTGCACGGGCCACGATGGATGCCCGCGAACGGCTCGTCGCGTGCTCGTCCATGTCCGGACGGCGACGCCAGCCGTCGTCCGGGGCCGCGAGCCGCAGGCCGATCTCGTCCTGGAGGACGTGCGGCGGCGGATCAACCCGTACGTGCATGGCCCGCCACAGGGCGACCCGCTCCGCCGAGCTGTCCGGTGCGACGGTCCGCTGGTCAGTCATGGGACGCTCCGCTCCTTGGTGGTCAGTTCCCGGCCGGCGCCTGGAGGTTCCAGAGCCGCCCGTCGGGGTCGCGGACGGTCATCTCCCTGGTCCCGTAATGGGTGTCCTCGAACGGAGTGACCACCTCGACGGTGGGATCGGGGTGGAACGCCTCCGCGTCCGGCACCTTCAGAACGATCTGCGTCCGGGGCTCCCGGTCCTGGGGGACCTCGGCGATGAAGAGGTAAGGACCGTCGCCGTTGCGGAGCCGGCCGGAGTTGTGGTCGGTCGAAAACTCCAGTTCGAAGCCGAGCGCCTGGAAGAACTTCGCCGCCTTGCCCCAGTTGTGGGTCTCGAGGAACACGGCCTCGATTCCTTCGGTAGTCATGTCAGGTTTCCTTTCCGGACGGTTGCTGCCGCTTCGGGTGGGGGTCGTCGTCGAGATAGGCGCGCAGCGCGTCGGCGACCAACGCCGAAAGTGACAGCTCCGATTCGATGGCACGGTGCTTGACCTGCTTGATCAGCCCGATCGGCAGGTACACGTTGAACTGTTTGACGTCCTCATCGCCCACGAGAGGATGCTAGCAAGCTAACTGCCTAGCTGCTAGCCGCTAGCCATAGTCGCTACTCCTCGCCCCGTGGGAGCCGTGCGGACGGGCTGGGCACGTGTCACCGGGATTCCCGCGTGGGGTCCCCCCGCTCGGGCGGGGGAGGACGCCGTGGTCCGGCCTCCGGTGAGGTCGGTCGGTCGGTGGGCGGGGCGGCGGCGTCGGCACCGTCGGCCGGCCGTGGATGACGTTCGAGGGTGACCAGGGCGATGCCGCCGCAGCAGCAGGCGAGCAGCGCCGTCTCCGCGGCGGACGGCGCCGGAGCCGAGCCCAACGCCCAGTCGCCGAGCCGCACCGCGAACGGCACGGCCAACTGGACGGCGGCGGTGAGGACCGGTCCGCGCAGCAGGATCAGCCGGTGCTGCACCAGGTAGGCCGGCGCGTACACCACCGCGCCGAGTACCGCGACGCCGCCGCACTCGGCCGGTGTCGGCGGATCGGCGAGCACCTCGGGCAGCGCCACCGGCACCAAGGCGAGACTGGCCGCGCCGAGCAACACCGGCAGTGCCGCCAACGGCGCGACGTCGGCCAGGGCCCGGCGGTACAGGTGTCCGTAGCAGGCCAGGCCCAGCATCGCGGCGACGGCCAGCATGAGGCCCGGGCCGTCCGGGGTGCCGCCGTCCGCGGCGTAGCCCACGGCCGCCGCCGTGGCCACCCCGGCGCCGAGCACCGTCCGACGGGTCGGACGCCCGTCGGGGAGCAACGCGCCGAGCAGCACCGCGGCGCACGGCAGGAGCGCCACCACCAGGTTGGTCAACGAGGCGCCGATGCGGGGGATCGCCAGCAGGGTCCCCGTCGCGTAACCCCCGAACCCCAGCAACCCCAGGCCGACCGCCCGCCCCGGGCGCCGCACCACGGTGCGGACCTGGCGGCGCAGCTCGGCGGTGGTGGCGGCGAACCCGGCGAGGACCACGGCGCACACCACGGTGCGGCCCGCCGCGACGGTCAGCGGACCGGTGTCCTCGACCAGCGCCGCGGACACCAGCCAGGTCCCGGCGAGCAGCAGCACCAGGGCCACCGAGAGCAGGGGGACGGGGGTGGTGCCGCGACGGCGCCCCTCGGACCGGCGCACGGCCGTGGGTTGGTCCGTCAGCAGTCCCCGACCGCTCCCGCGAACAGCGCCGCGGCCTCGTCGAGCGCGGCGGTCAGCGCCTCCGGCTCCGGCGAGAGCCCGGCCAGGACGTCGTCCACGCCCCGCAACCCGGCACGCTCCAGCAGGGTCTTCTCGTTGGTGACCCACTGGCCCCTGGCGGCCATCACGGCGTGGGCCGTCTGGCAGGCCGCGGTGGCGATCGCCCCGGCGCAGTCGCCGAGGTGCCCCCGCTCGGCGTGGGCGGCCCGGGCGTAGGCCAGGGTGAGCCGGGCGTCGCCCCACCACCGTTCACGGGCGCTGCGGCGGAGCGCGTCGGGGTACTCGGGGCGGGGGAGCGCTCCGTGGAGGACCCGGTTGACGGCCAACTCCGCGACCACCAGGTACGTCGGGATGCCCGCCAGGTGGAACAGCAGCCGCTCGACCGAGAAGCGCCCCTGCCGCGCCTCGGCGACGTGGTGCTCGACGTCGTCCAGGTCCCGGTAGTGCAGATCGACGCGCCGGTCACCGACGTGCAGCCACGCCCCGCCGTTGAACACCCCGCCGCCCCAGTCGCCGATGCCGGAGACCTCTCCCGGCCAGCCCAGGGCCCGTACGCTCTCCACCGAGAACGCCCCGCGGTAGTAGACGGCGAAGTCCCAGTCGCTGTCGGGCCGGTGCGTCCCGGTCGCCCGGGAGCCCCCCAGCGCCACGGCCTCCACCCGGGGCAGCGCGGCGAGTCGCGACGTGACGTGGGCGAGGAACGATGTGTCGTCGTGCGGCGTCATGGGCGCCAGCGTAGGCGCGGGGGCCACCCGGGGCGGGCGCGGGTCCGTCAGCGGCCCTCAGCCCGTGCCAGTGGTCAGCCACCAGCGGTAGGTGTCCACGATCCCCTGGCGCAGCGGGATCTCCGGGGCCCAGCCGAGGGCGGTCATCCGGGAGACGTCGAGCAGCTTGCGGGGCGTCCCGTCCGGCCTGCTCGGGTCGAAGGTGATCCGCCCCCGGTAACCGACCGCCTCCGCCACGAGCTCGGCGAGCTCCCGGATGGTGAGGTCCTGCCCGCAGCCGACGTTCACCACCTCGTCGCCGTCGTAACGCCGCAACAGCGTCTCGCAGGCCACCGCCAGGTCGTCCACGTGCAGGAACTCCCGTCGCGGGGTGCCGCTGCCCCAGACCTCGACGACCTGCCGCCGCTCCTGGACCGCCTCGTGGAAACGCCGCACCAGCGCGGGCAGCACGTGCGCGGTGTGCGGGTCGAAGGTGTCGCCCGGGCCGTAGAGGTTGGTGGGCATGGCGGCCACGAAGGACGCCCCGAACTGCCGCCGGTAGGCCCTGAGCTGCACGATCCCGGCGATCTTCGCGATGGCGTACGCCTCGTTGGTGGGTTCGAGCGCACCGGTGAGCAGCGCCTCCTCGCGGATGGGCTGGGGCGCGAGCCGGGGGTAGATGCAACTGCTGCCCAGGAACAGCAGCCGGCGCACTCCGGCGCCGTGCGCCGCGGAGATGACGCTGAGCTGGATGCGCAGGTTGTCCTCGAGGAACTCCACCGGGCGGGTGCTGTTGGCCAGGATGCCACCGACCCTCGCCGCGGCGAGGACCACCGCGTCGGGCCGGGTCCCGCGCAGGTACGCCTCGGTGGCCGGTCCGTCCCGCAGGTCCAGCTCGGCCCGGGTGCGGGTGAGGACGTGGTAGCCGCGGTCGGTGAGCCGGCGGGCGACCGCCGACCCCACCAGGCCCCGGTGACCGGCGACGAACACCCGGGCGGGCGGCGGCAGCAGGTCCGTGTCCCCACCGACGCCCGTGTCCCCACCGACGCCCGTGTCCCCGGCGTCGGGGACGGCGCCCGGTGGGACGGCGCCGTGCCGACCGGTGGCGTCGGCGGGCGGGCCGTCGGGCCGGGAGCCCGGGCCGCCGGGCCGGTCGTCGCTCTCGGGGGGAGCCGGGTCGCCATCCGGGTGCATGGCGCGGATTCTGCCAGGGGAACGCTCCTCACGCGGCAGAAAACAGACATCGACCGACTGGAACGATCGCCGCCCGATAGCGTCCGGACGGGGGAGTTGGCCGGACCAGTTGGGGAACCGGGGGGAACAGCCGTGGAGACCACCCAGACCGCGCCCAGCGCGGGGAAGACCGCCGTCATCACCGGCATCACCGGCCAGGACGGCTCGTACCTCGCCGAGCTGCTGCTGGGCAAGGGCTATACCGTGCATGGCCTGATCAGGCGCTCGTCCAGCTTCAACACCGAACGCATCGACCACATCTACCAGGACCCGCAGACCCCCGGCCGCCGGCTGGTCCTGCACCACGCCGACCTCTCCGACGGGGTGGCCCTGGCCAACCTCCTGCGCGAGGTGCGGCCCGACGAGGTCTACAACCTGGGGGCGCAGTCGCACGTCCGGGTCTCGTTCGACGCGCCCCTCTACACCGGGGACATCACCGGGCTCGGCACCCTGCGGCTGCTCGAGGCCATCCGCGCCAGCGGCGTCGAGACCCGGCTGTACCAGGCGTCGTCCTCCGAGATGTTCGGCTCGAGCCCGCCGCCCCAGCACGAGGGCACGCCCTTCCGGCCGCGCAGCCCCTACGGCTGCGCCAAGGCGTACGCCTACTGGTCGACGGTGAACCACCGGGAGGCGTACGGGATGTTCGCCGTCAACGGCATCCTGTTCAACCACGAGAGCCCCCGGCGCGGAGAGACGTTCGTCACCCGCAAGATCAGCCGGGCCGTGGCCCGGATCCGGGCCGGCCTCCAGGACGAGCTCTTCCTCGGCAACCTCGACGCGGTGCGGGACTGGGGCTACGCCCCCGAGTACGTCGAGGCGATGTGGCGGATGCTCCAGCGGGACGAGCCCGACGACTACGTGGTGGCCACCGGCACCTCCGCCACCGTGCGGGACTTCCTGGAGGCCGCGTTCGGCTGCGCCGGGCTCGACTGGCGCCGGCACGTGCGCTTCGACGCCAAGTACCAGCGGCCCTCCGAGGTGGACGCGCTGATCGGGGACGCCTCCAAGGCCGAGGACCTGCTCGGGTGGGCCCCCCGGGTGCGCTACCGGGCGCTGGCCGAGATCATGGTGGAGGCGGACACCAGGCAGTTGGCCGACGAGCTGTCCGGGGCGCGGGTCAGGGTGGACCGGTGACCGCCCCCCGAGGCGCGGCGCGTTCCCTGCGCGGCTTCACCGGGGCCGGCTACCACCGGGGGCGGCCCCTGGCCGTGCAGGTGCTGTGGTTCGCCGCGCTCAACCTGCTCTTCGTGCGGTGGTGGTTCCCGGCGCGGCTGCGGCCCCCGCTGCTGCGCGCGTTCGGGGCGGAGGTGGGGCGGCGGGTGCTGATCCGGCACCGGGTGCGGGTGCACTGGCCGTGGAAGCTGCGGGTGGGCGACGACGTGTGGATCGGCGAGGGCGCCTGGCTGGTCAACCTCGAACCCATCACCATCGGGCACGACGTCTGCGTTTCCCAGGGGGCCCTGCTGTGCACCGGGAGCCACCAGCGGCGCTCACCGACCTTCGAGTTCGACAACGCCCCGGTCACCCTGGAACCCGGCTCCTGGGTCGCGGCCCGCGCCGTGGTGCTGCGCGGGGTCACCGTCGGCGCCGGGGCGGTCGTCGGCGCCGGCGCCGTGGCCCGCGCGGACGTGCCCCCCGGGGCGGTGCTCACCACCCCGACGGCGCTCACCACCCCGGACGGTTCCGGGGCCGTCGCGGCGCGGCGGACCGGTCCGCGGGACGGGGGCCGCCGGTGAGGATCGTCCACGTGGTGACGCTGGTCAGCGACGACGGCGCCTACGGCGGCCCGGTCAGCGTCGCCACCGGCCAGCTCACCGAACTGGCCGCGCGGGGACACCAGGTGCGTCTGGTGGCGCTGTGGCGGGGCCGTGGCCCCGCGCCCGACCGGGTCGCCGGGGTGCCGGCGCGGACCCGCCCGGCCAGGACCCTCGTCCCCGGCCAGGGCTTCCTCGGTCTGCTGCACCCCCGGCTGCCGTTGGACCTGTGGCGGCTCGCCGGGCGGGCTGACGTGCTCCACGTGCACGCCGGCCGGGACCTGGTGAGCCTGACCGCCCTGGCCGTGGCCGCGCTGCGCCGCCGTCACCTGGTCGTGCAGACCCACGGCATGGTCCAGCCCCGCCGGGCACCGCTGGCCCGGGTCTTCGACGCGGTGTACCGGCCCCTGCTGCGCCGCGCCTCGACCCTGTTGGCGCTCACCGACCGGGAGCGCGCCGACCTCGCCGAGGTCCTCGGCCCCCGCTGCCCCGCGGTGTGCGACGTGCCCAACGGGGTGCGCCCCGCACCGGAGCCGGCCAGCCCGCCCGAACCCGGCCCGCCCACCGTGCTGTTCCTGGCCCGCCTCCACCCCCGCAAACGCCCCGACGCCTTCGTGGAGGCCGCCGCGCTGCTCCACGCGGACCTGCCCGACCTGCGGTTCCTCCTGCACGGCCCGGACGAGGGCTGCCTGGGCCGGACGCGGGAGCTGGCCCGCCGGCTGGGGCTGGAGGGGGTGGTCGCCTTCGGCGGCGCCCTGGACCACGCCGGCGCCCTGCGGGCCCTGGCCGCCGCCGCGGTGTACGTGCTGCCCAGCGTGGACGAGCCGTTCCCGATGAGCGTGCTCGAGGCCCTGGCCACGGGCACCCCGGTGGTCTGCACCGACCGCTGCGGCATCGCCGCGGACCTGGCCGGCCGGGGCGCCGCCGTGGTCACCGACGGCACCCCGCGCGCCCTCGCCGACGCCGTCCGTGCCCTGGTGAGCGACCCCCGGCACCGCGCCGAGGTGGTCGCGGCCGGCCACCGCGCCGTCCGTGAGGTGTTCTCGGTGACCGCGGTGGCTGACCGGCTTGAGGAGCTGTACGGGGGCGCCGGCACCCGCGGTTGACCGGCCGCGCGACGCCCCCGGGCAGGGGCCGCGACCGGGCGGAAGGAGGCCCCGCGCCGGCCCGTGCGGACGCCCGGGTTCCCGGAACGGCCGTCGCCCACATGCCGGCCCGTCGATCCGGGGGCGTCCGAACCATGGAGATCCTTCCCGGCTGCCTCTACTCTCTCGGCCACCGTGCTCCCGGCCGCGTGCGACCTGTCACCCCGGGTGAACGGCCGCCCTGCGGTGCCCCGTTGCGGCGTTGTGGATGAGACGTGGAGGTCGGAGTGAGTGTCGAGCAGACCAGCAGACCCGGGACCGGGCGGGACAACCTGCTGGCCCGGGTCGCCCTGAGGTTCACCGCGTTCACCGAACGGTGGCTGCCCGACTCGTTCGGCTTCGTGCTGGTCGGCACGTTCGTGGTGCTGTTACTCGGGCTGGCCACGGGCGTGTCGCTCATCGGCAGCCCCGACGACCCGAAGGCGACGACCGGGTACGGGCTGGTCGATGCCTGGGGCGAGGGGTTCTGGTCGCTGATCCCCTTCACCCTCCAGATGACGATGATCATCATCGGTGGCTACGCCGTCGCGGTCTCGCGGCCCGTGGCCCGGCTGATCTCGCGGCTCGCCAGGGTGCCGAGCCACCCTCGGACCGCCATCGCCTTCACCGCCGCGATATCCATGGTCACGGCCTACCTGAACTGGGCGTTCAGCCTCGTGTTCACCGCCATCCTGGCCAAGGAGACCTCCCGGCTGGTGCGCGGCGTGGACTACCGGGCCATCGGGGCCATGGCGTTCCTCGGCCTGGGCACCGTGTGGGCGCAGGGGCTGTCGGGGTCGGCCGCGCTCCAGGTCGCGAGCGCCGAGGCCAGCCCGGAGGCGGTGCAGGAGGTGATCGCGGCCGGTCGGGGAACGGGTCTGATCCCGCTCACCGACACGATCTTCCTGTGGCAGGGCCTGGTGGCCACGGCCGTGGTGTTCGTGGTGGCCGTGACGCTCGCCTGGTTCCTCGCCCCTTCTCCCGAGCGCGCGAAGACCGCCGAGGACCTCGGCATAGCCCTCAAGCCGTTGCAGGTGGACAAGGACGAGACGCCGACCCGGCGGCGACCGGGTGACTGGCTCGAGCACAGCCCGGTGTTCGCGGTCGCGATCTTCCTGCTGGGCACCGGCTACCTGGTGCGCTACTTCGCGACGGCGGACGGCAACGTGCTCAACGCCCTGGACCTCAACACGATCAACCTGATCCTCATCCTGCTCGCGCTGATCCTGCACTGGAGGCCGGCCCGGCTCGTGGCAGCGGTGCGCGAGGGGACCGTGGCGGCCTCGGGGGTGCTGATCCAGTTCCCGCTGTACGGCGGGATCTTCGGCATGATCGCCTTCACCGGCCTGTCGTCCACCATCGCCGGCTGGCTCACCGACGTGTCCAACGAGTTCTTCTTCCCGCCCCTGATCGCCGTCTACTCCTGCGTCCTGGGGGTGTTCGTGCCCAGCGGCGGGAGCAAGTGGGTGATCGAGGCCCCCTACGTCATCGACGCGGCGAACCAACTCGGGGTGCACCAGGGCTGGATGGTGGTCGTCTACGACCTGGGGGAGGCGAGCGCGAACCTCCTACAGCCCTTCTGGATGCTGCCCACGCTGGCGATCCTCGGGCTGAAGGCCCGGGACATCATGGGCTACACGTTCGCGGTGTTCCTGGTGTGCTTCCCCACCGTCCTGGTGACCGTGACGCTGCTCGCGCAGACCCTGAGTCCCTGACGGCCGGGGCCGTGCTGGCCGGTCGGGTGCCGGCCAGCCGGAACATCGGTCAGCGCAGTTCGGCGGTGCAGCACTTCACGCTGCCGCCCGCCTTCAACAGCTCTGACAGGTCGAGGCCGATGGGCTCGAAGCCCAGCTCGCGCAGCCGGTCGGCGAGCGCGGTCGCGGCCTGGGGGAGCAGGACGTGACGTCCGTCGCTCACCGCGTTGAGGGCGAACAGCTCGGCGTCGGCCTCGGTGGCGATCAGGGCGTCGGGGAACAGGCTGCGCAGCACCGCCTGGCTCCCGGGGGAGAAGGCGGCCGGGTAGTACATCACCAGGTCGCCGTCGAGGACCGCCAGGGCGGTGTCGAGGTGGTAGTAGCGGGGGTTGACCAGTTCCAGGCTGATCGTGGGGCGCCCGAAGAACTCCTGGGCCTCGGCGGACGCCAGCGGGCTGTTGCGGAACCCCTGCCCGGACAGCAGCCAGGACCGGGTGACCACGAAGTCGCCCTCACCCTCGTTGACGTGCTCGGGCTCGTGGACCTGGGTGTAGCCGTGGTCGCGGTACCAGTCCAGGTGTGCCGGCGCCTCCCGCTGCCGCTGGGCGTTGGCGAAGCGCGCGCCGAGCACCCGGCCGTCGATGACCGTGGCGCCGTTGGCCGCGAAGACCATGTCCGGCAGGCCGGGCACCGGGTCGAGCAGGTGCACGGTGTGGCCGAGGGAGAGGTAGCGGTCCCGCAGGTCCTCCCACTGGGCGAGGGCGAGGTCGGGATCGACCGGCTTGCGGGGGTCCATCCAGGGGTTGATGGAGTAGGTGACCGTGAAGTGGGTCGGCCGGCACATCAGGTACCGCCGGGGTGTGGCGGTTCTGACGGGTGCATGCTGTGTGTGCAACGAAGGGCTCCTGTACGTCCTACGTGATGGTGGTCCGGGTGGGACACCGGTGCCCGCATGGTGGCGCCACGACCTCTAGAACGCATAGAGGGAAACCACGAAATCACCGCACGTCACGGGGCATGCGCCGGGGGTGCGGTCCGTGGCTGGCGCCGGCTGCGGTACCGCCCGTCAGTCTCACACGGCCCGCGGAACCGCTCGCGCCTCACCCCTTGACATCCCCATGTCAGTGCGGCCACGTTGTTCTCGCACGTTGACAACGTTGTCCAAGTCAGTTGCCTACCGGGTTCCCTGACCCCGATTGGAGAGGTGGGTATGGAGCGCAGAGTACGACGCAGACCCAGACGCGGACGTTCGGCCGCGCTGGTGTCGGCCGTCGCGATGGTGGTGACGGCGCAGGGCGTCGCGGTGGCCGCGCCCGCCGCCGCGGACACCCCGCAGCAGGAGTTCGCCTCCTCGTTCGAGACCAGTGATCCCCAGCCCACCTGGCGGAACACCGTGGAGACCGGCCCCGACGGCGCCACCAGGGCCTCGGGGATGGACGGCGCGGTGAGCGAGGGCATACCGGGCAACGTCACCGACCGGGTCACCGAGGTCCGGGCCAACGGGGAGTACCCGGCGTCCAACGAGGTCAAGGAGAACCTCGTTGACGGCGACCCCGGCAGCAAGTGGCTGGTGTTCGAGCCCACCGCCTGGCTGGAGTTCGACCTCGAGGAGCCGATCGCGGTCGTGCGGTACGCCCTCACCTCCGCCAACGACGCGGCCGAGCGCGACCCCAAGGACTGGAAGCTCCAGGGCTCCAACGACGGCACGACGTGGAACACCCTGGACACCCGCACCGGGGAGGTCTTCGAGCAGCGGTTCCAGACCCGGGAGTTCTCCTTCGAGAACACCACCGCCTACCGCCACTACCGCCTGGAGATCACCCGCAACGCGGGGGCCGGCCTCACCCAGCTCGCCGAGGTGCAGTTCTCCAACGGGGACACCACCCCGCCGCCGCCCTCCCCGATGCGCAGCCAGGTGGGCCGCGGCCCCGGCGGGTCCCCCACCGCCAAGAGCAACAAGGGCTTCACCGGCCAGCACGCCCTGCAGTACTCGGGCACCCACAAGCCCGAGGGGCGCGCCTACTCCTACAACAAGGTCTTCGACGTCGACGTGGCGGTGACGCCGAGGACCCGCCTGTCGTACCGGATCTTCCCCGCCATGGGCGAGACCGACCTGAAGTACCCGGCCACCTACACCTCGATCGACCTGGCGTTCACCGATGGCACGTACCTCAGCGACCTCAACGCCGTTGACCAGCACGGCGCCCGGCTCAGCCCGACCGGGCAGGGCGAGTCCAAGACGCTGTACGTCAACCAGTGGAACCACAAGGAGTCGTTGATCGGCGCGGTCGCCGCGGGCAAGACCATCGACCGGGTCCTGGTCGCCTACGACGCGCCCAAGGGACCGGCGAAGGTCCGCGGCTGGGTGGACGACGTCTCGATCGCCCCGGCCCCGGTGGAGAAGCCGGCCGAGCACCTGTCCGACTACGTCTCCACCGTGCGCGGCACCAACTCCAGCGGGAGCTTCTCCCGGGGGAACAACTTCCCGGCCACCGCGGTCCCGCACGGCTTCAACTTCTGGAGCCCGATGACCAACGCGGGTTCCACCTCCTGGCTGTACGAGTACGCCAAGTCCAACAACGACGACAACCTCCCCACCATCCAGGCGTTCACCGCGAGCCACGAGCCCAGCCCGTGGATGGGTGACCGGCAGACCTTCCAGGTGATGCCGTCCGCCGCGTCCGGCACCCCGGACGCCTCCCGGAGCGCCCGCGCCCTGCCGTTCCGGCACGAGAACGAGTCCGCGGGCCCGCACCGTTACGCGGTGACTTTCGAGAACGACCTGAAGGCGGCCGTCGCGCCCACCGACCACGCGGCGCTGATGCGGTTCACCTTCCCCGGCGACGACGCCTCGGTCATCTTCGACAACGTCAACGACAAGGGCGGACTGACCCTCGACCCGGACACCGGCACCTTCACCGGCTACTCCGACGTCAGGAGTGGCCTGTCCACCGGGGCGACCCGGCTGTACGTGTACGGCGAGTTCGACGCCCCGGTGACCGACAGCGGGATGCTCCCCGGCGGCGGGGGCAAGAACGTCACCGGCTACTACCGGTTCGACGCGGGCTCCGACCGCACCGTCAACCTGCGCATCGCCACCTCGCTGCTCGGCACCGAGCAGGCCAGGGCCAACCTGGAGCAGGAGATCTCCGCCTCGGACACCCTGGACTCGGTGGCCGCGCGGGCCCAGCGGGCCTGGGACGACACCCTCGACGTGATCGAGGTGGAGGGCGCCAGCCGGGACCAGCTCGTGACCCTCTACTCCAACCTGTACCGGCTGTTCCTGTACCCCAACTCGGGATTCGAGAACACCGGGACCAAGGACGCCCCGCGGTACCAGTACGCCAGCGCGTTCTCCCCGGCGACCGGCGAGACCACGCCCACCAGGACCGGGGCGAAGATCGTTGACGGCAAGGTCTACGTCAACAACGGGTTCTGGGACACCTACCGCACCACCTGGCCGGCGTACAGCCTGCTCAGCCCCAAGAAGGCCGGGGAGATGGTGGACGGCTTCGTCCAGCAGTACAAGGACGGCGGTTGGATCTCCCGCTGGTCCTCCCCGGGCTACGCCGACCTGATGACCGGCACCAGCTCCGACATCGCGTTCGCCGACGCCTACCTCAAGGGCGTGGACTTCGACGCCGAGGCCGCCTACCAGGCCGCGGTGAAGAACGCGACCGTCGCCCCGCCCAACTCCGGGGTGGGCCGCAAGGGCATGGACACCTCGGTCTTCCTCGGCTACACCAGCACCGACACCCACGAGGGCATGTCCTGGGCGCTCGAGGGCTACCTCAACGACTTCGGCATCGCCCAGATGGCGGAGAAGCTGTACCAGAAGACCCACAAGCACCAGTACAAGGAGGACGCCACCTACTTCCGCAACCGCGCCCAGAACTACGTCAACATGTTCGACGACTCCGTGGGCTTCTTCCAGGGCCGGGACAAGGCGGGCAACTGGCGCAAGTCCCCGGACGCGTACGACCCGCGGGTGTGGGGCTACGACTACACCGAGACCAACGGCTGGAACATGGCGTTCACCGTGCCCCAGGACACCGCGGGCATGGCCGCCCTGTACGGCGGACGGAAGAAGCTGGCCGAGAAGCTGGACGACTTCTTCGCCACCCCGGAGACCGCGTCCCCGGAGTTCAAGGGGTCCTACGGCGGCGTCATCCACGAGATGACCGAGGCCCGGGACGTGCGGATGGGCATGTACGGCCACAGCAACCAGCCCTCGCACCACATCCCCTACATGTACGACGCGGCCGGCCAGCCCTGGAAGACCCAGAAGCTGGTGCGCGAGGCGGTGTCCCGGCTCTACCTGGGCAGCGAGATCGGCCAGGGCTACGCGGGCGACGAGGACAACGGGGAGATGTCCGCCTGGTACGTCTTCAGCTCCCTCGGCTTCTACCCGCTGGTCATGGGATCGCCCGAGTACGCCATCGGCTCCCCGCTGTTCACCAAGGCGACGGTGCACCTGGAGAACGGCCGTGACCTGGTGGTCAAGGCACCGGAGAACAGCCGGGAGAACGTGTACGTGCAGGGCGTGCGGGTCAACGGCAGCAACTGGACGTCCACCGCGCTGCCGCACAGCGCGATCGCCAACGGCGGCACCATCGAGTTCACCATGGGCCCCGAGCCCTCGAGCTGGGGCAGCAACCGGGGGCCGAGCTCGCTGACCCAGGGCACCAAGCCCCCCACTCCGCTGGCCGACGCCACCGCGGCGGACACCACGGTCACGGTGGACCAGGACGGCGACGGCGCCGCGCTGGTGGACAACGCCTCGAAGACCGGCACCACCCTGAGCACGGCGCGGGTGGACCTGGGCGAGACGGCCCGGCCCACCTACTACACGCTCACCTCGTCCGACCGCGCGTCGGCGCCCACGGGTTGGGTGCTCAAGGGGTCGGTTGACGGCACCACCTGGCAGACGCTGGACAGCCGCTCCGGGCAGACGTTCACCTGGGACCGGCAGACCCGCGCCTTCCGGATCGACGAGGCCGGCGACTACTCCGCGTTCCGGCTGGAGCTCACCGGGGGACCGGCGTCCCTCGCCGAGCTGGAACTGCTCGAGTAGCGCCACCGGGTCCCGGGCCTGTCCGCCCGGGACCCGGTGCGTTCCGGGGGGACCGTCGGCCCGCGGGCCGACGGTCCCCTTCGGACGCCTCCGCCCCGACCCGGTCCGGAATCCGGGGGTTCGTGGCCGAACCGCCGGTACGGCTCGCTCATGTGTCCAGATGTCCCGGGGGTGGTGTCCCCGGGGACATAGGATGCGTGGTCACGGTCCGAGGGGGCCGTCCCGACGAACGGGCGAGCGGAGGCTGGCGTGCCGGACCTGCCGGAGGACACACCGGACTGGATGAAGCCCTGCGGAGGCCGGCGCAAACCCTTCGATCTACGCACCGAGGTGGCGCACACCGCGCGGGTGTACGACTACGTGCTCGGTGGCAAGACCAACTACGCCGCCGACCGCGAGGTGGCCAGCAAGCTCATGGCCATCGAGCCCGGGCCGCTCACCGCGATGCGGGAGAACCGCGCGTTCATGCACCGGGTGGTCCGCGAACTCGCCGGCCGCGGGGTGCGCCAGTTCCTGGACGTCGGCACCGGCATACCCACCTCCCCCAACCTGCACGAGGTGGCGCAGTCCGTGGCCCCCGAAGCCCGGGTGGTGTACGTGGACAACGACCCCATCGTGCTGGCCCACGCCCGGGCGCTGTTGGCCTCCGCCCCCCGGGGCAGGACCGCGTACCTCGAGGCCCCCGTCCAGGAACCCGAGCAGATCCTCAACTCCCCGATGCTCAAGGGCACCCTCGACCTGGACGAGCCGGTGGCGGTGACCCTGATCGCCATCCTGCACTTCCTGCCTCCCGACCCCGAGCCCCGGGAGATCGTCCGCCGGCTGCTGGAACCGCTGCCCGCGGGCAGCTACCTGGCGGTCAGCCACATGACCGCGGACTTCGCCCCGCGGGCGGTGCGGCGCGGGGCGCAGGTGTACAACAGCGCCGCCGAGGTCTCCCTGCACCCGGCGGACCGGGCCGAGATGGAGGCCTTCTTCGACGGCCTCGACCTGCTCGACCCCGGGGTGGTCCCGCTCCACCGGTGGCACCCGGACGGCCCGGTGACCGTCGAGGACGAGGTCATCTCGATGTACGGGGCGGTCGGCCGCAAGCCGTGACGCCCCCGGCCGGACCACCCGCCGGGGAGGGAACCACCCGCGGGGCCCGTCGGCCCGCCGGGGGAAAGGGGCCGCTGACGGGGTTGACCCCGGGTGCGGCGCGGGCCACGTCCCACGGCAGGATGAACAGAACGCCATCCGTGGTTTCCCCTTCGTGCGCCGTTCCGGCTCCGTACTGTGGACCACGGGGAGCGGCTGAGGAAAGGGGCTCGATGGAGCGCAGGAGCAAGGTGTCAGAGTGGTTCCGACGCCGCCGCCGGACGGACGGGGGCGAGGACGCGGCACACCGCGACCAACTGCTGCTCGACGCCGTCGCCGCCGCGTTCCCGGTGGCGCCCGCCGCCCACCCCTTCGAGTACGGCTGCTCCTGCGACCGGATCGGCTGCCCCTCACCGGGCATGCACCCCGTCTCCTTCGCCTGGCAGACCCAGGCCACCACCGACCCGGAGCAGGTGCGGCGCTGGCTGCGGGCCCAGCCGCAGGCCAACTTCGTCACCGCCACCGGCCGTTCGCACGACGTGCTGGACGTCCCGATGGGCGCCGGGGCGATCGCCCTGCGGATGCTGGAGGAGCGAGGACTGCCCGTGGGACCGGTCGCCGCCTGCGGCCCGGACCGGTGCCTGTTCTTCACCGCCACCCGCGGCACCCCGGCCGACGAGGACGAGTGGTGGCCCTGCGAGCTGGACTGCCATCCGGAGACGCTGGAGGACCACCCGGGCCTGCGCTGGCACTGCCGGGGCAGCTATGTGCTGCTGCCGCCGTCCCGGCACCCGGCGGGGGGAAGGGTGACCTGGATCAGCGGCCCCCAGGAGCCGTTGCCCGACCCGCTGCCACTGCTCGAGGTGCTCGCCGACGCCTGCGCCGCGGTGGCCGCCGCCGACAGCCCCAGCGAGCGGCTGCTCGGCAGGTGAACGGGCCGGGCACGCCCGGGTTGGCCGTCGCTCACTCGCCGCGGGCGGAGATCACGCCGGAGATGCGGTTGACGACCGTCACCGGACCCGAGCCCTTGGGCACCACCGCGGCCTGCTCGGCCAGCGCCGTCCGGGTCACCGACCGCTTCGGCGTCCCGGACATCAGGACCTTGGTGAAGTCGTCGGTCGGGGGCAGCGGAACGCCCTGGGCGTAGGTGATCTTCCAACTGTGCCGCGTGGTGAACATGACCAGCGCACCTCCGTCCGCGGTGCGCAGGGCCAGCGGGGCGAACCGCTCCTCGGTGACCGGCTGGTCCACGAACTGGGTCACGTACCGCGCCGTCTTCCTCTCCTTCTGCCGGGCCTCGCGCAGCTCGGAGGTGGCCGGCCCGTCCTCGAAGGTGTCCGGTGTCCGGTCGGCGGCCAGGTAGTCGGTGTAGGTCTCGCTGAGCCGGCCCGGTGCCACCGCGAGGCCGGTGGCGTTGACCGGGACCGCCTGGGCGAGACCGTCCTCGTCCAGCTCGAACTCCGGCATCTCGTCCTTCTCGAACGCCGTGAGGTACGTGGCCCGCCAGGGCTGGTCCTTGCCCTCCCGGACGAAGGCGAAGAGCCAGCGGTCGTCACCCCGGTTGTTGGCGGTGTCCGCCATGAACCACTTGGGCCAGTCCCCGCCGCGCAGTTCGGGCACCAGGTAGGTGGTGTCGGAGAGCTCCAACGGCTCGAACTCCGGGTCGCCCTCTGGCTTCTTGGACCGCCGGACCTTCAGGCTGGCCTCGTCGATGGCCGCGAGCACCCCGGCCTCCACGGTCGCGTTGAGCTCCGCGTCGAGGTCCCGGTTGACCCGGTTCGACGTGGTGGCGAAGTGCCGAACGACCTTCGCCGCCTCGGCCTTGTCCACCGCGGGCACCATGGCGTCCTCGCCGTGCACCGTCACGCATCCGGAGGCCATCAGCACCACCGGGGCAACCGAAACGGCGGCGCGGCGCAACAGCCGCCCCGCGCTCGTCGAACGAGCCCTCGCCATCGTCCTCGCCATTGTTCTGGGCCGCGTGGCTGCGCGGCCGGGAGCCGGGGGGTCACCCTACTGCGCGGTGTTCGCGCGGGGCGCCCCGGGGAGCGCGCCCGCCCCCTCGACGCCGGTCAGGGAAGGGTCAGCACCTCTGCCCCGGCCTCGGTGACCACCAGGGTGTGCTCGAACTGGGCGGTGCGCCTGCGGTCCTTGGTGACCACCGTCCAGCCGTCCTCCCAGATCTCGTACTCGTGGGTGCCCAGCGTCAGCATCGGCTCGATGGTGAAGGTCATCCCCGGGCGGATCACCTTGGTGGCGCGGGGGTCGTCGTAGTGCGGGATGATCAGCCCGGAGTGGAACGAGGTGTTGATGCCGTGTCCGGTGAAGCCGCGCACCACGCCGTAGTCGAACCGCTTGGCGTAGGACTCGATGACGCGACCGATGACGTTGATCTGCCGGCCGGGCCGGACCGCCCTGATCGCTCGGTTGAGCGACTCCCGGGTCCGCTCGATGAGCAACGACGACTCCTCGTCCACGGTGCCCACCGGGTAGGTGGCGTTGGTGTCACCGTGCACGCCGTGGATGAAGGCGGTGACGTCCAGGTTCACGATGTCGCCTTCGCGCAGCACCGTGGAGTCCGGAATGCCGTGGCAGATGACCTCGTTGACGGAGGTGCAGATCGACTTGGGGAAGCGCCGGTAGCCGAGGTCGGAGGGGTATGCCTGGTGGTCGCACAGGTACTCGTGGGCGATCCGGTCCAGCTCGTCGGTGGTGACACCGGGCGCGATGTGCTTCGCGGCCTCCTCCATCGCCCCGGCCGCGATCCGCGAGGCGATCCGCATCCGCTCGATGATCTCCTGGGGCTGCACCTCTGGGCCGTCGTACGGCGTGGGGGCGTCCTTCCCCACGTACTCCGGTCGCGGGATGCTCGCCGGCACCGAACGTGTGGGGGAAAGCTTGCCGGGAACCAGAACAGACATGCATCGGAGTGTAACCGCGGTGCCGCCGGCACCGACGGGGGACCAACGACGGGAGATGGGCGGCCCACCATGAAGCTGCGCCGGACCAGGGGAAAGCCGGGGGAGTGGTTCTACTGCCTGAGGCACCACACGGTGGAGGAGGGACCGGACTGCCCCGCGAAGAACCGCTTCGGACCCTACGCCAGCAGGGACGAGGCCGAGCACGCCATGGAGACCGCGGTGGAGCGGAACCTCGAGTGGGAGAACGACCCGCGCTGGCACGACACCGACCCGGCCCGGCGGGGGGACGGTGAGCACCCGGGCGACCAGCCGGGCGGGTAGGGGGCGGTCAGGGGGCGGACCCGGCCCCCTCGGCCCCGCGCCGGGCGCGCTCCCGCACCGCGTGCTCGTTGGTCCTGTCGTCGTACGACATCAGCGCGGGCAGCGCCGCGGACAGCGCGCCCGCACAGGTGACACAGGCGAGCCCTCCGAGCCACACCGAGGGCCGCAGCCCGGTCAGGGCCGCCATGCCGCCCACCCTGACCTGCCCCAGTTGGGGGCCGCCCGCGTAGCTGAGCATCTCGATCCCGGCGAGCCGGCCGCGCAGGTCGTCGGGGATGGTCTGGTTCCAGATGGTGGTGCGGAACAGGCCGCTCACCGCGTCGGCGCCCCCGGCGAGCAGCAGACACCCCAGGACCAGCCAGATGTTCCCCGCCCAGCCCGCACCGGCGATGGCCAGGCCCCACCCGGCGGAGGCGTACAGCACCAGTCGGCCGTGCCGGTGCACCCGGGACGTCCAGCCGCTGGTCACGTTGACCAGCAGGGAACCCGCGGGGATCGCCGCGTACATCAGCCCCAGCGCCCAGTCGGCGCCCAGGTCGTCGGCGAGGAAGGGGAACACCGCCAACGGGAAGGCGAACAGCATGGCGGCGATGTCCACCACGTAGGTGCCCAGCAACTCCGGCCGGCTCCAGGCGTAGCGGGCCCCCTGGGCGATCGCCCGCACCGAGGGTTTCTCCGCCTGCTCCCCGGGCGGCGACGGCCTCAGCTTCGCGACCAGGACCAGGGAGATAGCGAAGGAGAGCAGGTCCAGGGCGTAGGCGGGGCGCAGCCCGGCGACGGCGATGAGCAGCCCGGCCAGCGCCGGGCCGGCGATGGCGCCGAGCTGCCAGCACAGGCCCTTCAGCGCCGCCGCGGCGGTGAGCTGGTCGTGCGGCACGATCCTGGGCAGCAGGGCGTTGAGTGCGGGCCGCTGCATCCCGGTCAGGGCGCTGCTCAGCGCGGCCACCACGTACAACGGCCACAGCATGGGGTCAGGCAGCAGTGTGTTGAGCAACAGCAGCGCGGCCAGCACCGCCAGTGCGGCCTCCGTCCACAGGATCAGCGTCCGCCGGTCGAGGGCGTCGGCGAGCGCGCCGCCGTAGAGCCCGAAGACGATCAGCGGAACCAGCTCCACCACGCCGATCGCCCCGACCGCGAAGGCGGAACCGGTCAGCTCCTTGATCTGGACCGGCAGGGCCACGAAGGTCAGGAAGCTCCCCAGCATGGTGACCGCCCCCGACCACCACAGCAGCCGGAAGTCGCGCGAGGAGTGCCAGGGGCGGGTGTCCGGGAGCAGCGCCCGGCGCCGCGGGGGCGCCGTGGCCGGTTCCCCCACGGCGGGCGCCCCGGGCGCGGGTGACTCCACGGCGGGCGGGTCGGCGTCCGTGCTCCGCGGCACGGGCCCTGACCCGCCGGCCGCACCGTCAGGACCGCGGGTCCGCGACGGTGCCCCCGTCGTCCCCTGGTCCCCCACCCCCACCGGGGGGCCGGCTTCTGCGGCGTGGTCGTCGAGCGGCGCGGAGGACGGCATGGACGCGGAGCCTGCGCCCTGGCGGCCCGGTGGCGCAACCGGTTTTCCGTCCGACCCGGCGGTGACCGGCCACCCCGGCGGGGGCGGGCCCGTGGGTCAGCCGGCGAGCAGCCCGCCCTCGACCAGCGCGGTCCGCACCCGCTCGACCGCGGACGCGTCCAGCGGCACCTGCGGTGCGGCGGTCGCCGGGCAGTCGATGACGCCCAGCAGGTGCAGCGCGGCCTTGAACGCCCCGAGGGCCGAGGAGCCGCGTCCCATGGCGGCGGGGTCCCCCGCGTCGGTGAGCGCGAACAGCGCGGCCAGCCGGTCCTGCTCCTGGGCCGCGGCCGACCAGACGCCCTCGCGGGCCGCCCGGAAGAGCCGCAGGTAACCGTCGGGATCGACGTTGCCGAGGCCGGGCACCACCCCGTGCGCCCCGGCGAGCAGGGCCCCGTCCACGGCCAGTTCCGAGCCGGTGAGCACGCTGAACGAGGAGTCGAGGCCGCGTCGGCGCAGGGCGACCAACAGCCGCCGCAACGAGCCCTCGTCGCCGCTGCTGTCCTTCAGGCCGGCGAGGGTTCCGTCGGCGGCGAGGTCGAGCACCGTGGCGCGGTCCAGCTTGGTGTGCACGGTCGCCGGGTTGTCGTAGGCGAACACCGGGAGGCCGGCGCCGGCACGGACCCTCCGGAAGTGTTCGGCGATCTCCACCGGGTGGGTGGGGGCGTACAGCGGCGCGGTAACCACCAGGGCGTCCGCCCCGGCGTCCACGGCGGCACGGGCCGCGTCGAGGACCCGCGCCGTGCCCGTCTCGATCACCCCGGCGAGTACCGGGACCCGTCCGGCGACGGTTCGCGCGACCGTTTCCAGCACCGTCTGCCGGCTGGCGCGGGACAGGTGGGACGCCTCTCCCGTGCTGCCGAGGGGGAACACCGCGTGAACGCCGCGGTCCAGCAGCCGTTCCACCAGGCGGCGCAGCGAGTCGGTGTCCACCTCCCCGGTTGGGGTCAGCGGGGTGCACAGCGGCGGCACCACGCCGCGCAGCGGAGTCTGGGTGGTCAAGGGGCGCTCCTGGTTCGGTGACGTGACTGGGAAGGAGGGGTGACGGTGAGCGACGCGGCGGCTCAGGGAGGACCGGACACCGGACGCGGGACAGGGGACAGGGAACGTAGGACATAGGACGTAGGACGTTGGACCTCTGACTGGGGGAGAATGTGACACCGCGAGGACCGTGTCAAGTGCGAAGGAGCTGGCGAGGTTGAACAGGGCGGCGGACGGCGCGGGGCCGTCGGGGGGCATCCAGGGCCGGATCAAACGGCTGATCATCGACGAGAACCTGGAGCCCGGTGCCCCCCTGCCCACCGAGGTCGAGCTGGTCCAACGGCTGGGGGTGAGCCGGAACTCGGTGCGCGAGGCGCTCAAGGCGCTCCAGGCGGTGGGGATCGTGGAGGTCCGGCACGGCTTCGGCACCTTCGTGGGCTCGATGTCCCTGGAGCCCTTCGTCGAGGCCCTCACCTTCCGCACCGTGCTGGGTCAGCGCCAGGGCCGGCAGAGCCTGCTCGAACTGCTCGAGCTACGGGAGGCGGTGGAGGCCGGCCTGGTGCGCCGGGTGGTCGGCCGGATCCCGGAGGACGACCTGACCCGGCTCCGGCACCTGGTGGGGGTCATGCGGCAGGACGCGGAGAGCCCGGAGGGGCACGCGCGGACCGACCGGGAGTTCCACGTCACCCTCTACCAGGCACTGGACAACCCGCTGCTCAGTGAGGTGCTCGACGCCTTCTGGGACGCGCTGCACCAGGTCAGCGGTGATCTGGCGCAGCCGCACCGGCCGTCGGAGACCTGGCGGGAACACCAGGAGATCCTGAAGGCGGTGCGGGCGGGGGACGCGTCCCGCGCGGAGGACGCCGTGCGCCGGCACTTCGACGACATCCGGGCCAGGCTGACCCGGACCGCCGCGGCCGGGTGACCCCCGGCCGCCCCCGTCCCGCGGGCCGTCCCGCTGGGGCGCCAGACCGGGTCCGACTGGCAGGATCGTCCCCATGACCGAACACACAGCGTCCCCCGCGCCCCGTCCGCACGACCTCCCCGACGTGTCCGACCTGGTGGTCGGGGTGCTCGGAGGCACCGGAGACCAAGGGCGGGGCCTGGCCCTGCGCCTGGCCGGGGTCGGCCAGCAGGTGCTGATCGGCTCCCGCAGCGCGGATCGGGCACGGACCGCCGCCGCGGAGATCGGCCCCGGGGTGACCGGGGCGGACAACGCCGAGTGCGCCCGCCGGGCCGACATCGTGATCGTCGCCGTGCCCTGGGAGGGCCACCGGGACCTGCTCACCGCGCTCCGGGAGGAGCTGGCCGGGAAGATCGTCGTGGACTGCGTCAACCCGCTGGGCTTCGACAACAAGGGCGCCTACGCGCTCAGGCCGGAGGAGGGCAGCGCGGCGGAGCAGGCCAGGGACCTGCTGCCGGACTCAAGGGTGACCGCGGCGTTCCACCACCTGTCCGCGGTGCTGCTCCAGGACCTGACGATCGCCGAGATCGACACCGATGTGCTGGTGCTCGGGGACGACCGGGAGGCCACCGACACGGTGCGGGCGCTGGCGGCGCGGATTCCCGGGATGCGGGGCATCTACGCGGGGCGGCTGCGCAACGCCCACCAGGTGGAGGCGTTGGTCGCCAACCTGATCTCGGTCAACCGCCGGTACAAGGCTCACGCGGGGCTGCGGGTGACTGACGTCTGACCCCGTCGCCACGGCACCGCCGGCCGGCGGGAGACGGGGAATCCGGTCGGGGGACAATGGAGGTGTCGCACCACCCGTGCCACCCGCCGAGGAGATCCCGCCGGGATCGGCGGACCGCCGTCTCACCTGCTGGAGCCGTCCCCCATGCCCCGTACCGGTATCGCCGTCTTCGCCCTGCTGGTGTGCCTGCTCGCCGCGGCCGCGGCCGCGGTGTCGTTCGCGCAGGGGAGTCTGGTCGGGATCGTCTGGGTCCTGCTCGCGGGGCTGTGCAGCAACATGGCCCTGTACTACTACCGCAAGGCCAAGGGGGAGCGGGCCGCCCGCCGCGGCTGACGGGCGACCCCTCGGGGGCGTACGGAACCGGCGCGCCGGTGCCCGCGGGAGGCGGGGCACCGGCCGCCGGTCGGACCGCCGGTCACCGGCGTCGGGGCGCCGCGGTCAGTGGAAGCTGTGCTCCTCGGTGGGGTAGGCCCCCCCGGCGACGTCCTGGGCGAACGCCGTGGCCGCTTCGGTCAGGGCGCCCCGCATATCGGCGTAGCGCTTGACGAAGCGCGGGGTGCGGCCGGCGGTCATCCCGGCCATGTCCGTCCACACCAACACCTGGGCGTCGCAGTCGGGACCCGCGCCGATGCCGATGGTGGGGATGCGGAGCTGCTCGGTGATCTGGGCGGCGAGCTCCGCCGGCACCAGTTCGAGGACGAGGGCGAAGGCCCCCGCCGACTCGGCCGCCTTGGCGTCGTTCAGCAGCCGCTGGGCGGCTTCCTCACCGCGTCCCTGCACCGGATAGCCGCCGAACGCGTGTACGGACTGGGGGGTCAGGCCCAGATGGGCCATCACCGGGATGCCGGCCTGGACCAGCGCCGAGGTCTGCGGCAGCGTCCGCTCCCCGCCCTCCAGCTTGATCGCGCCCGACCCGGCCTCCTTCATGAAGCGGGTCGCGGTGCGCAACGCCTGGACCGGCCCCTCCTGGTACGAGCCGAACGGCAGGTCGCTGACGACCAGCGCCCGCCGGGTGCCGCGCACCACCGCTGAGGAGAGCACCAGCAGCTCCTCCACGGTCACCGGCACCGTGGTGTCGTAGCCGAGGTGGCAGTTGCCGGCGGAGTCGCCCACCAGCAGCACCGGGATGCCGGCATCGTCGAACGCCGAGGCGGTGAGCGCGTCGTAGGCGGTGAGCATGGGCCACTTCTCGCCGCGCTGCTTGGCGGCTGCGATGTCGCGCACGGTGACACGTCGGGTACCCGTCCCCCCGTACAGCCTGGGAGTGCTGTCGGAAGGTGTCTGGGCAGCCTTGACCTGGGTCATGGCTTTGCTCCTCATCGTCGTCTCGAGGCGCCCTGACGGCGTCCCCGGATCACCTCCATGCTGACACGCGGACGCCTGAGGCGAAAGGTCGGGCGGGTCGGCCCGGTGGGGCCGAGCCCGCGCGATGACCGGCGCGGGGCGCCGCACTGTCGGTAGCGTGGGCGGTATGCCTGACAAGGACAGGTCTCAGCGGGTTTCTGACGCGGTGCACCACCGCCGGTGGCTGATCCTCACCATCCTGCTGTTCAGCTTGTTCGTGGTGGTCCTGGACAACTCCATCCTGAACGTCGCCCTGAAGACCATCGCCGCCCCGCCACCCACCGGCATCGGGGCCAGCCAGAGCGAGCTGGAATGGGCGATCAACTCCTACACCCTGGTCTTCGCCGGCCTGCTGTTCACCGCGGGACTGGTCGGCGACCGGGTGGGCCGCAAGGGGACCCTGCTGTGCGGCATGGTCGTGTTCGGTCTCGGCTCGCTGCTGTCCGCCTTCTCCGGTTCCCCGGGCCAGCTCATCGGCTTCCGCACGGTGATGGGCCTCGGCGGCGCCTTCGTCATGCCGGCCACCCTGGCGATCATCATGAACGTCTTCGAGCGGGCCGAGCAGCCCAAGGCCCTCGGGATCTGGTCCGGAGCGGTCGGCCTCGCCATCGCCGTGGGGCCGATCACCGGCGGGCTGCTGCTCGAGCACTTCTGGTGGGGCTCGGTGTTCCTGGTCAACGTGCCCATCGTGATCACCGCCGTGATCGCCATGGTCCTGGTCGTCCCCGACTCCCGCGACCCCCATCCGGGACGGCTCGACCCGCTCGGGGTGCTGCTCTCCATGGGCGGCCTGGTCCTGCTGGTCTACGGCATCATCAAGGGTGGCCAGCTCGCCTCCTTCGGCTCCCCCCTGGTGTGGGCCACCATGCTCGGCGGACTGCTGGTGCTGGGCCTGTTCGTCCGGCACGAACTGCGTGTCGAGAACCCGGCGCTGGACATGCGCTACTTCCTCGACCCACGGTTCAGCGCGGCGATCTGCGCCGTCGGACTGGCCTTCTTCGCGCTCATGGGAGTCACCTTCTTCATGGTGTTCTACCTGCAGAGCGTGCTCGGCCACAGCCCGTTGCAGGCCGGGTTGCTGCTGCTCCCGCTCGCCGCCGCCCAGATGTTCTTCTCCCCGCGGGCGCGCCTGGTCGTCGACCGCCTCGGGACGCGTGTCGTCTGCGGAGGCGGCCTGTTCCTGGTCGGCCTCACCTTCCTGGGCTTCCTGTCACTGGACACCGCGAGCGACCCCTGGCTGCTGTGCCTGCTGTTCTTCTGCCAGGGCGTGGCCATGGCCCACGTGATGCCCCCGGCGACCGTGTGCATCATGTCCAACCTGCCGCGGAGCAAGGCCGGGTCCGGTGCCGCGGTCAACAACATCTTCCGGCAGGTCGGCGGCGCCATGGGCGTGGCCATCCTCGGCTCGCTGCTCTCCACCAGCTACCGGCACGGCATCGAGGGCCACCTCCGCGTGGTGCCAAGGTCCCAACGGGACACGGCAGGCGAGTCGGTGACGGCGACCCTGGCGGTGGCCCAGCGCCTGGGCCCGGCCGGCCGGGCCCTGGTGCAGCCGGCCAAGGACGCCTTCGTCCACGCCATGCACGTCACCGCGGTCGGGGCGGGGTTGGCGGCGTTCCTCGGTGCCGCGGTGGTGCTGGCGTTCCTCCCCGGCAGGGGACGCGGACCGTGTGCGGACGACGACCGCGCGACCCCCGGAAGCCCTCCCGCGACCGGGCGGGACGAGCCTGATCTCTGACGTCCGGCGGCGTGGCGGACCACCGGACGCGCTGGTCGGGATCACGGGACCGGAGAGCCTCGCCCTCCCCGCCCGCCGCCCGCCGCCCGCCGTCGGGGAGCTTTCCAGGTTCGCCGACAACCACACACATCGGATCTCTGGTCGGCCCACCGCCGCAGATTCGTTGACTGCCCTCCTCTGGAGGTGCATACTCCTGATCCAAGTCGCCAGCCGGCCACGTAATTCACCCGATCTCTATGTCCCCAGATCCCCGTCGCTCAACGACGAGACCACGTGAGGGGAAGGCAGTGCCAGGCGCTGCCAGTGCCCGCTCGAACGGGTCGGGCGGTCCCGGAGGTGGCGGGGCCGTCGCTCCGGCCCACCGGGGCCGAGCACGTCGGTCATCCCGTGATCGCCACTCCGATAGAAGCCAACATGAACATGCGAAGTAGATTCGTCCTCGCTCTCAGAGCGCTGGTGGTGCTGCCCTTGCTGGCGTCCGCCATCGCGGCCCCCGGCGCTCTCGGGGCGCCCCTCGACCAGACGGAAACCACCGCGCACGTCGCGGACCCAAAGGGAAACCCCCTGCGTATGTGGTACACCAACCCGGTGTCCGACTGGGAGAACCAGGCGCTGGTGCAGGGCAACGGCACCACTGGCCTGATGGCGTTCGGTAACCCCGGTCGGGACCGCCTCCACTTCAACGAGAAGACGCTGTGGAGAGGAGGACCCGCTCAGGGGCGTACCTACCTCGGTGGCAACAAGGCAACAGCGATCACGCCTCAGCAACTGAACGACTACCGCCTCGCTCTCGACAACAAGTCCACCAACGTCTTCGGCCTCCCGCCCACCGGCGTCGGCGGCGCCAACCAGCAGCTCACCAGCCTGATGTTCGGCAACACCGGTGGAATGGGCATGTACCAGGACTTCGGTGACCTCTACCTGGACTTCGGCGCCACCGGCATCACCGACGCGACTGCGTCGAACTACGTTCGCGACCTGGACATGAGCACCGCCGTCTCGACGGTGGAATTCGACCACGACGGCGTGCACTACCGGCGTGAGTACTTCGTGAGCTATCCGGACCAGGTCGCCGTGGTGCGCCTGAGCGCCTCCGAACCAGGCAAGCTCACCTTCACGACGTCGACGGCGGCGGCGAGCGGACTGACCACCACCGCCACCGCGGATCCGAACGAGAAGCGGATCACCCTCGCCGGCCAGGTGAACGACAACCAGATGCGGGCCGAGATGCAGCTCAAGCTGCAGAACGAGGGCGGAACCGTCTCGAGCAGCGACGGCCGCACGCTGACGGTCAACGCCGCCGACACCGTCACGCTCGTCTACTCGACGGGCACGAACTACAAGAACGACTACCCGACGTACCGGGGCGAGGACCCGCACGACAAGATCACGCAACGCGTGGACTCCGCCATCGCCAGCGGATACGGCGCCCTGCGCGACAGGCACCTGGCCGACTACCAGGAGCTCTTCTCGCGTGTGAAGTTCGACGTGGGCGCGACCGTGCCCGACATCCCCACCGATCAGCTCATGAGGAACTACCGCACGGGATCGCACGATCTCGCGGTCGACCAGATGGCGTACCAGTTCGGTCGCTACCTCAGCATCGCCGGTTCGCGGGACGGCGACCTCCCCACCAACCTCTGCGGTCTGTGGATGATCGGCAGTGCGGGCGCCTTCTGGGGAGCGGACTACCACTTCAACGTCAACGTCCAGATGAACTACTGGCCGGCGATGATCACCAACCTCGCCGAGACCCAGGTGCCGTTCAACGAGTTCGTCAAGTCGCTCGTGGTTCCGGGCCGACTGACGGCTGAGCGGTCCGCGGCGGTGAAGACCGAGGACTTCGCCAGCGCGCCGCTCGGGACCGGCAAGGGATTCCTCATCAACACCCAGGTGAACCCGTTCGGGCACACCGCGCCGATCGGTTCGCAGGAGTACGGCTGGAACATCGGCGGATCGTCGTGGGTGATGCAGAACCTCTACGACTACTACCTCTTCACCGGCGACGAGACGTTCCTGCGCGACACCGCGTACCCCATGCTCAAGGAGATGGCCGCGTTCTGGGACGAGTACCTCTGGTACAGCCCGTACCAGAAGCGACTCACCGTGGCGCCGGGCGTCTCGGCCGAGCAGGGCCCGACAGCCGTCGGAACCACGTACGACCAGTCCCTGGTGTGGGAGCTCTACCGCATGGCGATCGAGGCCTCCGAGAAGCTCGGGGTCGACGCGGACCTGCGCGCGGTGTGGCAGGACAAGCAGTCGCAGCTCGACCCGATCCTGATCGGGGAGCAGGGTCAGGTGAAGGAGTGGTTCGAGGAGACCAGCCTCGGCAAGGCCCAGGCCGGCGATCTCCCCGAGGTGGGCATCTGGAACTTCGGTGCCGGTGGCAGCGCCAACCAGGGCTCTGTGCACCGCCACACGTCGCAGCTCGTCGGGCTCTTCCCCGGCACGCTGATCAGCAAGGACACGCCCGAGTGGATGGACGCCGCCATCAAGTCGCTCGAGCAGCGCAGCCTCAACGGCACGGGTTGGTCCAAGGCCATGAAGATCAACATGTACGCCAGGACCGGCCGTGCCGAGGACACCTACTCCATGGTGCGCGCGATGCTCGCCGGGAACCGGAACGGCCTGATGGACAACCTGCTGGACTCCCACCCGCCGTTCCAGATCGATGGCAACTTCGGGCTGACCGCGGGCATGACCGAGATGCTCGTGCAGAGCCAGCTCGGCTACACCCAGTTCCTCCCGGCACTCCCCAGTGCGTGGAAGGACGGGAACGTCGACGGCCTCGTCGCGCGCGGGAACTTCGTCCTGGGCATGGAGTGGGCAGACGGCGCAGCCACGGAGTTCCGGGTTACGGCTCGCAACGGCGGCACGTTCGTCGGTGAGTACCCGGGTATCGCGCGGACGGTGGTGAAGGACGCGGACGGCAACCTCGTGGCCGCGAAGGCCAACGGCTCGGACAAGATCTCGTTCGACACGACCGAGGGGCAGACCTACACCATCGCCTTCGAGCCGGTGGGTGTGGGGTTCGCCAACGTCTCCTGGCACGTCGACCGTGCCGAGACCGTGGGGGAGCTCACGAGCTCCGCCGCGAAACAGGTCCGGCAGCACATCGCGCAGGCACAGCGCCTCGCCGAGTCGCCCGCGTCGAACCGCGCGGTCATCGTGCAGCTCGACGACGCGGCACGAAAGGGCAGGGCGAGTGCGGAGTTGGTGAAGGCGCTCGACGCGCTGGCGGCCACCTTCCGCTGAACCACCGGGGCGCGTGCCCGGCGACGTCGGTCGCCGGGCACGCGCCCTTTTGTTGGCCGGCCCGCCGACAGGGAGTTCGGACAGAGGCGTTGACGTGTTTCGCCTTGGGCTCCTACTGTGCAAGCGCTTGCAAGCAAGCGCTTTCTATCCTCGACGATGCCGGAGCGTGCTCATGAAGCGCCGTGCCTTCATCACCGGAACCACTGCCTCCGCTGTTGCCGTGGCCGGGCCCCTCCTCGCCGCCCAGCCGGCCGCGGCGGACACCGGACCGACCGTGCGCCTCGTCATCGACGGCGTGCCCAACGACCTGCCGCCGACCAGCGTGTACAACACCACACTCGCCGCCACCGGCACCGCCGGACAGGCCCGGGTCACCATGACGGGCAAGTACAGCGAGTTCTCGGTGGCGTTCCCCAGCCCGTACCAGCCGCACCTCGCCCGGGTGTCGGTGTGGCTCACCGGCGTCACGCCGAAGAAGGGCAACCTCTGGCTCAAGCTCTTCGACCAGGACAACGAGGAGTGGGGCACCCTGGCCAGCCGGATCGACCCCACCGGTTTCGACGGGCGGACCAGGGTCACCTTCGAGCCGCAGCGGCTGTCCCGGATGACCTGGAGCGGGAAGGGCGACGGTCGGGTCACGTACCCGCTGCGCCGACTCGTGCTCGTGTTCTTCCCCGACGACAAGCAGTCACCCGAGCCGTTGGTCCTCGACGTCGACGCCATCGAGGTCGTCGGTGACGGTGGCCCGGTGGCCACCTGGAGCCGGGCCGGCGCGCTGGAACTGACCCGGGGCGAGGACCGGGTCCTGATCGACGGGCGGGGCCGGCTGCTCGACTGGACGTGCCGCGGCCGGGTGCAGTCCCCCGGGGTGCTGCCGCTGGCGGTGTACTACGACAACGGCACCGGCGTCTTCTGCGACGAGGCCACGGTCACCGTCACCCGGATGGCGGCCGACGAGGCCGAGGTCAGCTACGCCGTCCCCGGGTTCTTCACCGTCGACATGGCGGTCCGGCTCCGGGAGGGGTGCCTCGAACTGCACCCGAAGACCGTGCGGAACCTGTGGTCCCGGCCGATCTCCCGCATCACCTACCCGGAGGTGGCGTACCGGACCATCCCGGAGGCCGGCACCATGCTGGGCATCGCGCCGAAGTGGGGCGGGATCGCCCACACCAAGACGTTGCTCGCCGGCGGCTTCTACGCCAACTACGGCATGCCGACGGCGACCCACGACCTGATCCTGTTCGAGGAGGACGACTCGGCGCTCGGCGTGTACTCGGTGCAGCCCGCCACCGTGAAGCCCTACCGCCCGACGCAGTTCGGCTTCGTCGGCGCCCGGGCGCGCGACGAGGCCCTGACCGGCCTGACGCACCGGGTGGACGTCTGGATCGGCCCCGACCGGTCCGGCGGGCTCCCGGCGACCCGGCTGGCGGCGGGCGGGAGCGCGTTCGACCTGTTCGCGGGGTACCGGACCGACAACGGGATGAACACCTGGCGCGCCCTCGCCGACAAGCTCGATCCCCGGTTGCGGACCGGGCTGGCCACGTCGGTGCACCTCAAGGTGGACCTGTGGCAGCCGACCGGCGGCACGTCAGCGACCGGCCAGCCGGCGGTGGCGTTCGACTACCTGCGCGCCGTGCCCGGCGGGCCGTACAGCGTCGAACTCGCCAGCTACTACGCCGACGGCCAGCACGACCACCACTACCCGGACTTCCTCACCTTCGACTACCTCGGCGGGCCGGCGCAGTTCCAGCGGCTCATCGACACCATCCACGCCCGGGGGAACTACGCCAGCGCCTACACCAACCCCACCTGGTGGCACCCGGACAGCCAGGCGGTGGTGGCGCTCGGCGGCGTGGAGCGGATCGGCATCCGCGACGCGCGGGGCAACCTGGTCACCAAGACCCACACCAACAACCTCGGGTACCTCATCGGGGGCTGGCGGGCCAAGCCCCGGGCGCTGATCCTCGACCAGCTCCGCACCTTCCGCGACACCTACGGCCTGGACATGATGTTCCAGGACGAGATCGCGCGCCGGGAGTACGACCACTCCGCCGACTTCGGGGCACCGCCGTACGCGTACTGCGAGGAGCTGGTGGAGCAGACCGCGCAGTCCGCGGCGATCCTCCCGATCGGCACCGAGGGGGTCGGCGGTGACCGGATCTTCCAGGACCTGACGTCGAGCCTCGGCTTCTACCTCAACACGATGCAGCGCGACCGCACCGACACCTACGACAACCCCAACCGCAACGGCGTCGTCGTCCAGCAGTGGCCGCTGGGCACCGCGGTGATGCACGACAAGGTCGCGTTCTACCCGCACAACCTCGACCGCGGCATCGACACCACCGAGAACCTGAGCTGGGCGCTGGCGTTCGGCCTCAACATGCACTACCAGGCCCAGCACACGGAACGCGACTTCCAGACGGGGCGCGGCTTCGAGCTGCTCAAGGGCCTCTCGCTGGTCCAACGGCGGGTCGCCAGCCGGTACTTCGGGCGGGCGATGACGGCGTTCCGGTACCTGACCGCGGACCTCAGGGTGTCGCGGACGACGTTCGACGGGGGCGTGGAGATCGTCGCCAGCCACGACCTCCAGCCGCGCGCGCTGCCGCTGCCCGGCGCCCTCGGCACGGTGACCGTCGCGCCGCACGGCTTCGTCGCCAGCGTGAAGGGGGTGCCGACGTACGCGCTGATCGACGACGCCCACCACCAGCCGGGGTACCTCGCTCGCTGGGCGGACGGCCGGTTCGTGCCCGAGATCGCGTGGTGCCCGGCGGACCTGGCCGGATACCGGTCCGACGTGATCCGTCCCGACCTGAGGCTCACCGCCACGCCGGCCGAGCTGCCCGCCGGCGGCACCTCCCGTTCCGCGCTCACCCTCGCCGCCTGGGACGGCACGGACACCGACCTTACCGGCGCGGAGATCACCTGGGAGCTCGACGGCGAGTCACTGGCACACCTGGAGACCGATGCCGACGGAAGCGTGTGGCTCGCGCCGAACCGCGGCGGCGGGAAGGGCTGGGTGACCCTCCGTGCGGTCGTCACCCGGGACGGAGTGCCGGCGTACAGCGGCGTGCAGCTCGTCACACTCGTCTCCTGACCGGCGAACCGCGGGGAACGGCGGCCCCCGCCGCGGCACCGGTGTGCGCACCGGCCGGCGGTGTGGGGCCGCCCCCGTCACCCCGCGGCACCCGGCGCCGGCTCGCCCCCGGAATCGGCTCCGGGTCGCGGTGAGCGCGCGGCACAACCCGTCAATGCTGTTCCGTCCTGATTTGATGGTTCCTGACATATCCGGGAACCTCCGGTCGTCACTTCTGCGTCCGGAACGGGTACGGGGAAATGTTCGATGCGGGCACACGGGCCCCGTCGGGCCGGGGCAGGCCCGAGCGGGGCAGGAGACGGACGGTTCATGGCGGAGACCACCACGGCCAGTACGCCCGAGAGCGGGACGACCGACCGCTCCGGGCCGTGGGGGCCCTGGCGGCTCCGGCGGCTGCGGTTCCCGTCCCGGGAGTCCTGGCTGCGCTCGCTGCGCCGCGGCTGGATCGTGGCCGGCCTCGCGCTGCTCTTCGGCGCGCTGCTCCTCGGCCACGGCCTGGTGCCGAACACCGTGGGCAACCTGGGCAGTCTGCTGGAGACCTTCCTGCCCTGGCTGGGCCTGGCCGTCCCCGTCCTGTTGGTGTGCGCCCTCGTCCGTCGTTCCGTCACCGCGCTGGCCGCGCTGCTGCTGCCCGCGGTGGTCTGGGCCGACCTGTTCGGCGGCCTGGTGATGCCGGGCAAGGGCGGCGGCCCGCACAACCTGCGGGTCCTCACCCACAACGTGGACGCGGGCAACCCGGACGCGGAGGCAACCGCACGGGACGTGGTCGCGGCCCGGGCCGACGTCGTCGCCCTGGAGGAGCTGACCGAGCAGGCCCGGCCGGTGTACCAGCGGGTCCTGGACCGGGAGTACCCCCACCACGTGGTGCGCGGCACCGTCGGACTGTGGAGCCGCTTCCCGATCGCCCAGGGGCGCACCGTGGACATCGGCATCGGCTGGCCCCGGGCGCTGCGGGCCCAGGTGGAGACCCCGCACGGACCGGTCGCCTTCTACGTCGCGCACCTGGCGTCGGTGCGGGTGGGGTCCAGCGGCTTCACCTCCGACCAGCGCAACCGCACCACCGAACTGCTCGGGCGGCAGATCAACACCGACCCGCTGGACCGCGTCGTGGTGATGGGCGACCTCAACGGCACCGCCAACGACCGCAGCCTGTCCCCCATCACCTCCGGCCTGCGCTCCGCCCAGGGCGCGGCCGGGGACGGGTTCGGCTTCAGTTGGCCGTCCGGGTTCCCCATGGCCCGGATCGACCACATCCTGGTGCGCGGCATCACCCCCGCGCACTCCTGGGTGCTCCCGGATTCCGGCAGCGACCACCGGCCGGTCGCCGCCGACCTGTACGTGAGGTGAGGCGCGCATGGGATCGGGCACGAGCGGGTGTCCGTCCCGGCGCGCCGTGCTCGCCGGCGGTCTCGGGGCCGGCCTGGTCGCCGCGTCCGGGGTTCCGGCCGCCCTCGCCTCCGGCCGGGGGAGCGGTGGGGCGGCGCGGAGGTTGCGTGTCCTGGAGCGGGAGCACGGGGTCCGGCTCGGGGCGTTCGGGTGGAACACCACGACGGGGAGGCGGGTCGCCCATCGCGGCGATGAGCTGTTCCCGATGTGTTCGGTGTTCAAGACGGTGGCCGTGGCGGCGGTCCTGCGGGACCTCGACCGCGACGGGACGTTCCTCCCGAGGGTCGTCCGTTACACGAGCCGGGACGTCGAGAGGGCGGGCCACGCGCCCCTCACCGGTCTTCCCGGGAACCTCGCCGCGGGGATGAGCGTCGGGCGCCTGTGCGGTGCGGCGGTCTCCCACAGCGACAACGCCGCCGCCAACCTCCTGCTGGAACAGCTCGGCGGACCGGCGGCCGTCACGGCGTTCTGCCGCTCCGTCGGGGACGACGTGACGCGGCTCGACCGGTGGGAGCCGGAACTGAACTCGGCGGAGCCGGGACGCGTGACCGACACCACCAGTCCCGAGGCCATCGGGAGGACCTACGCGCGGCTCGTGGTCGGGAAGGCCCTGGACCCCGGCGACCGGGAACTGCTCGCCGGCTGGCTGCTGGGCAACACGACCGGTGGCGGGCGCCTGCGTGCGGGGCTGCCCCGGGGCTGGACCGTCGCGGAGAAGACCGGCACCGGCGGCTACGGCACCACCCACGACGTCGGGGTCGCCTGGCCGCCCGGCGGCGGACCGGTCGTGATGGCCATGTTGTCCGCCACACGTGACGCCGACGCGGCGGCGGACGAGCCCGTGATCGCGAGGGCGGCCACCGTAGTGGCGACCGCGCTGACCCGAGGTGCCGCGGCCTTCCTGGACGTTGGGCCGTCCGGGTGGGGGCGGGTCAGGCGTGTTCGCGCCAGCGGTTGGTGATGGGGAGGCGGCGGTCGCGGCCGAAGGCCTTGAGGGAGATCTTGGTGCCCGGCGGGTACTGCCTGCGCTTGTACTCCGCGGTGTCCACCAGACGCAGGATGCGGTCCACCAGTGCTGGGTCCAGGCCCCGGGCGATGATCTGGGCGCGGCCCAGGTCCTGCTCCACGTAGAGGTCGAGCACCTGGTCGAGGAGTGCGTACTCCGGCAGCGAGTCGGTGTCCAATTGGCCGGGCCGCAGCTCGGCGCTCGGCGGCTTGGTGATGGAGTTCTCCGGGATCGGCGGGGTCTCGCCGCGCTGTGCGGCGGCCTCGTTGCGCCACCGGGCCAGCCGGAAGACCGAGGTCTTGGGCACGTCCTTGATCGGCGCGAAGGCGCCGACGGCGTCGCCGTAGAGGGTGGAGTAGCCGCAGGCCAGCTCGGACTTGTTGCCGGTGGCCAGGACCAGGTGGCCCTCCTGGTTGGAGATGCCCATCAGGGTGGTGCCCCGGACCCGGGCCTGGAGGTTCTCCTCGGCGAGTCCGGTGAGGCGCAGGGAGGCCATGTAGGCGTCCACCATCGGCGCTATGGGAACGGTGCGGTAGTTGAGGCCGGTGCGGCGGGCCAGGTCGGCGGCGTCGCTGACCGAGTGTTCCGAGGAGTAGGTGGACGGCATGGACACGCCGTACACGTGCTCCGAGCCGAGCGCGTCGCAGGCGATGGCCGCGCTGAGCGCCGAGTCGATGCCGCCGGACAGGCCGAGCAGCACCGTGCGGAAGCCGTTCTTGGCGATGTAGGCCCGCAGCCCGATGACCAGCGCGGTGTACACCTCCTCGTCGTCCCCGAGCCGGTCCGCCTGGCCTCCGAGGACGCGGGACTCGTAGCGTGGCAGCGGCTCGGCGGACAGGATCACGTGCTCGATCTCCAGGCCGTCGTCCGCGGTGCCCCGCGGGGCGGGCCCCGCCGCGGGCAGGTCCAGGTCGAGCAGGACGCAGCCCTCCTCGAACTGCGGGGCGCGGGCCAGGACCTCCCCCGCCGGGTCCACCACGATCGAGTCGCCGTCGAAGACCAGCTCGTCCTGACCGCCGATCATGGCCACGTAGGCCAGGGTGCACCCGGCCTCCTGGGCCCGCTTGCGGACCAGCTCCAGGCGGGTGTCGTGCTTGTTCAGCTCGTACGGGCTGGCGTTGAGGGAGATCAGCAGCCCGGCGTTGACCGCGCGGGTGGCCGGCACCCGGCCGCCCTCCTGCCACAGGTCCTCGCAGATGGCGAGGGCCACGTCCACCCCGTGCACCCGGATCACCGGCTGGGTGTCCCCGGGGGTGAAGTACCGGTACTCGTCGAAGACGCCGTAGTTGGGCAGGTGGTGCTTGGCGAACCGCAGCACCACCCCGCCCTGGTGCAGCACCGCGGCGGCGTTCAGCGGGGCGCCGGCCGGCTGGCCGTAGCGGGGCTTGGCCTTCTCGCTGCGGTCCAGGTAGCCCACCACGACGGGGATCTCGCCGAGGCCCTCCGCGTGCAGCCGCGCGGCGAGGGCCTCCAGTGCGGCGCGGGACGCGGAGACGAAGGACGGGCGCAGCGCCAGGTCCTCCACCGGGTAGCCGGTCAGCGCCATCTCGGGGAAGGCCACCAGATGGGCGCCGCCGTCCGCGGCGTGGCGGGTCCAGCGCAGGATCGCCTCGCTGTTGGTCACGAGGTCGCCGACGGTGCTGTCGATCTGGTTCAGGGCGAGACGTAGTTGGGGCACGGGACCAGGGTAAGCGAGGGGTTGTGCGCTGACGGGGAGGGTTCGTGTCAGTGGGACGACAAAAGTGCGCCGGTGGGGCGCCGGGCTCGTGGCGCACCCGTGGGGGCGTTGCCGTTGCCGGCGACGACGGATCGTGGTCCATGATGGGCTGGAGGGGCCACCCGCGTAACACGCACGCAAAGATCAGAGGTGACACTGTGCCCATGGACAAGCAGCAGGAGTTCGTGCTCCGCACCCTGGAGGAGCGCGACATCCGGTTCGTGCGGCTGTGGTTCACCGACGTGCTGGGCTTCTTGAAGTCGGTCGCGGTGGCTCCCGCCGAGCTCGAGCAGGCGTTCGACGAGGGGATCGGCTTCGACGGCTCCGCCATCGAGGGGTTCGCCCGGGTCTACGAGTCCGACATGCTCGCCAAGCCCGACCCCGGCACCTTCCAGATCCTCCCGTGGCGCGCCGAGGCCCCCGGCACCGCCCGGATGTTCTGCGACATCCTGATGCCGGACGGCTCCCCGTCCTACGCGGATCCCCGCCACGTCCTCAAGCGCATCCTGGCCAAGACCTCCGACCTGGGGTTCACCTTCTACACCCACCCGGAGATCGAGTTCTTCCTGCTGAGGTCCAAACCGGTGGACGGCAGCCGCCCGGAGCCGGCGGACTCCTCGGGGTACTTCGACCACACCCCCCAGCGGGTCGGCCACGACTTCCGCCGTCAGGCGATCACCATGCTGGAGTCGATGGGCATCTCCGTGGAGTTCAGCCACCACGAGGGCGCCCCCGGCCAGCAGGAGATCGACCTGCGGTACGCGGACGCGCTGTCCACCGCGGACAACATCATGACGTTCCGGCTGGTGATGAAGGAGGTCGCGCTCGAGCAGGGGGTGCAGGCCACCTTCATGCCCAAGCCGTTCTCCGAGTTCCCCGGTTCCGGCATGCACACCCACCTGTCGCTGTTCGAGGGGGACCGGAACGCCTTCCACGAGTCCGGCGCCGAGTACCAGCTCTCCAAGGTGGGCAGGTCCTTCATCGCCGGGCTGCTCAGGCACGCCGCCGAGATCTCGGCGGTGACCAACCAGTGGGTCAACTCCTACAAGCGGATCTGGGGCGGGGCCCAGCGCCCCGCGGGTGCCGGCGGCGAGGCCCCCTCGTACATCTGCTGGGGCCACAACAACCGCTCGGCGCTGATCAGGGTTCCCATGTACAAGCCCGGCAAGATCGTCTCCACCCGGGTGGAGGTGCGGTCCCTGGACAGCGGTTGCAACCCCTACCTCGCCTACGCGGTGCTGCTCTCCGCCGGCCTGAAGGGCATCGAGGAGGGGTACGAGCTGCCGCCCGGCGCGGACGACGACGTGTGGGCGCTCAGCGACTCCGAGCGCCGCGCCCTGGGCATCGAGCCGTTGCCGCAGAACCTCGGCCAGGCCATCGACCTGATGCAGCACAGCGAACTCGTCGCCGAGACCCTGGGCGAGCACGTGTTTGACTTCTTCCTGCGGAACAAGCGGCAGGAGTGGGAGGAGTACCGCTCCGAGGTCACCCCGTTCGAACTGCGCAAGAGCCTCCCCGTGCTCTGAGGCCCGGCGACGGGCCCACGGGGCCGCTGACTCGGGGGAGGAACCAACGAACGGGAGGGACGTGGAAGGCCACCGCGCACCCCAGGGCCGCAGGAGCAGCCCCCATTCGCGGCTGCTGCGCTACGGGTTCACCGACCCGCAGGCGGCGGCCCGCCTGCTGGACACACCAGAGCTGGGCCCGGTGCACTCGGACCCGGTGCTGCTGGCCGCGCTCAGCGCCACCGCCGACCCGGACCTGGCGCTGACCGGCCTGGTCCGCCTGGTCGAGGCGCTGGCCCCGGCGGACCGGCAGCCGCTGCTCGACACCCTGGTCACCGCCAAGCCGCTGCGCGACCGGCTGCTGGGGGTGCTCGGCGCGTCCGCCGCGCTCGGCGACCACCTGGCCCGGCACCCGGAGGACTGGCGGACCCTGCTGACCTACGAGGTCGCCGACATTCACCCGGGGGAGACCGAGTTCGAACGGATGCTCCGTGACCGGGTGTGGCACCGGGCCCTCACCCTCGCCGAACGGCCCGGGGCGCTGCGCGTCGCCTACCGGGGCTGCCTGCTGGCGATCGCCGCGCGCGACGTCTGCGGCACCAGCACCGTGACCCAGACCGCCGCCGAACTCGCCGACCTGGCCACCGCCACCCTGCGGGTCGCCCTGGACATCGCCGCGGAGACCGAACCGCACGACGCCCACGCCTGCGCCCTCGCCGTGATCGGCATGGGCAAGTGCGGCGGCCGGGAGCTGAACTACGTCTCCGACGTGGACGTGGTCTTCGTGGCCGAGCCCCGCCAGGGCGTGAGCGAGGCCGCGGCGATGCAGGCCGCCACCCGGATGGCCTCGGCGATGATGCGGATCTGCTCCGACACCACCCCCGAGGGCACCATCTGGCCGGTGGACGCCAACCTGCGCCCCGAGGGCAGGAACGGCCCCCTGGTGCGCACCCTGTCCAGCTACCTCGCCTACTACCGGCGCTGGGCCAAGACCTGGGAGTTCCAGGCGCTCCTCAAGGCCCGTCCGGTGGCAGGTGACGAGGCGCTCGGCCAGTCGTTCATGGCCGCGGTGGCCCCCCTGGTGTGGAAGGCCTCGGAGCGGGAGAACTTCGTGCCCGACGTGCGGCAGATGCGCCGCCGCGTGGTGCAGAACATCCCGCCCGGCCAGGTCGAACGGGAGCTGAAGCTCGGCCCGGGCGGGCTGCGCGACGTCGAGTTCGCGGTGCAGATGCTCCAGTTGGTGCACGGCCGCGGCGACGCCTCGCTGCGCAGCCCCACCACGCTGACCGCGCTGCGGGAGCTGTCCGACGGCGGGTACGTGGGCCGGGCGGACGCCGCGGCGCTGGACTCCGCGTACCGGTTCCTGCGCCGGATGGAGCACCGCATCCAGCTCCACCGGCTGCGCCGCACCCACCTGGTCCCCGAGGACGAGGCCGACCTGCGGCGGCTCGGTCGCTCGCTGGGCCTGCGCACCGAGCCCGTCCAGGAGCTGCGACGGGAGTGGCGCAGGTACGCCGTGGAGGTGCGACGGCTTCACGAGAAGCTGTTCTACCGGCCGCTGCTCGACGCGGTGGCCAGGCTGGCCCCGGGGGAGACCGGGCTGAGCCCGCGGGCGGCGCTGACCCGCCTGGAGGCGTTGGGCTACCAGGACCCGGCGGCGGCCCTCCGCCACCTCCAGGCCCTGGCGTCGGGGGTCAGCCGCAGCGCCGCGATCCAGCGGACGCTGCTGCCGGTGCTGCTCGGCTGGTTCGCGGACTCCGCGGACCCGGACGCGGGGCTGCTCAACTTCCGCCGGGTCTCCGAGGCGCTCGGGCGCACCCCCTGGTACCTGCGGCTGCTGCGGGACGAGGGAGCCGCAGCGGAGAACCTGGCCCGGGTGCTGTCCTCCGGCCGGCTCGCCCCCGACCTGCTGCTGCGCGCGCCCGAGGCGGTGGCGCTGCTCGGCGCCCCGGACGGACTGCGCCCCCAGTCGAGGGAAACACTCGAACAGGAGCTCGGGGCGGTCGCCGGCCGCACCCAGGACCCGGAACGCCTGGTCGCCTTCGCCCGCGGGGTGCGCCGCAGGGAGCTGTTCCGCACCGCGGCGGCCGACGTCACCGGGCGCTTCGAGGACGACCCGGGGACGGTGGGCCGGGCGCTGACGGACATCAACGCGGCGACCCTCGCCACCGCCCTGGTGGCCGCGGGGAACGCGGTCCGGCAGGAGTTCGGCGGTACGCTGCCGACCCGCCTCGCGGTCATCGCCATGGGCCGGTTCGGCGGACGCGAACTGAGCTACGGGTCCGACGCCGACGTGCTGTTCGTCCACGAGCCGGTGGACGGCGCGGACCCCGACGCGGCCACCCGGGCGGCGCTGCGGCAGGCCAACGAGATGCGCCGGCTGCTCCAGGTGCCCAGCGCGGACCCGCCGCTGCTGATCGACGCCGACCTGCGGCCGGAGGGCCGCCAGGGCGCGCTGGTGCGCACCCTGGCCTCCTACGCCGCGTACTACCGGCGCTGGTCCAAGACCTGGGAGCGGCAGGCGCTGCTGCGGGCCGCGCCCGTCGCGGGGGACCCGGAGCTCGGCGCCCGGTTCGTGGCCCTCGTGGACCCCCTGCGTTACCCCGCCGAAGGACTGTCCGACGACGAGGTGCGGGAGATCCGCCGGCTCAAGGCCCGGATGGAGAACGAGCGGCTGCCCCGCGGCGCAGATCCGACCACCCACACCAAGCTGGGCCGCGGCGGCCTGTCCGACGTGGAGTGGACGGTCCAGCTCACGCAGCTCCAGCACGCCAGGGAACACCCGTCCCTGCGCACCACCGGCACCCGGCAGGCGCTCGCCGCGGCCCGGGACGCCGGGCTGGTGGACGAGCGGGACGCGGCGGTGCTTGACGAGGCGTGGCTGCTGGCCACCCGGGTCCGCAACGCGGTGATGCTGGTGCGCGGCCGGCCCGGCGACACCTTCCCCGCGGACGCCAGGGAGCTCGCCGGGGTCGCCAGGTACCTCGACTACGAACCGGGGCACCTCGGCGAACTCCTCGACGAGTACCGGCGGACCACCCGGCGGGCCCGGGCCGTGGTGGACCGCCTCTTCTACGACTGGGCCCCGGACGGCGCCGGACCGTAGGACCGGGCGTCGGGCTCACCCGTCGGCGCGGGAATCCTGGGGCGCGGCCCCGGACCGCCCGGGTCGTCCCCGGCCACCGGCTCCCGCGGCACCCGCCGCGGCAGGTCGTGCGGCCACCGGCCGTACACCAGGCGGACCACCCCGGACCCGACGGACAGGCAGAGCACCCCGCCCACCGCGTCCAGCCAGAAGTGGTTGGCGGTGGAGACGATCACCGCGAGGGTGGTGACCGGGTAGACCGCGCCGAGCACCCGCACCCAGCGCCGTCTCGCCAGCACCACCAGGGCGATCCCGCACCAGGTGGACCAGCCGATGTGCATCGACGGCATGGCGGCGTACTGGTTGGACACGTTCGCCAGGTCGCCCGACGCCATCGAACCCCACGTGTGGTGGGCCAGCACCGTGTCCACGAAGTCGGTGTGCTCGGCTAACCGCGGCGGGGCCAGCGGATAGAGGTAGTAGCCGACCAGGGCGATGCCGGTGGTCACCAGCAGCACCATGCGCGCCGCGGCGTACCGGCCCGGGTGGCCGCGGAACAGCCAGACCAGGACGGAGATGGTGACCACGAAGTGCAGCGTGGCGTAGTAGTAGTTCATGGCCACGACCAGCCAGGTGACGTCGTTCACCGTGTGATTGACGGATCGTTCGACCGCGAGCCCCAACGTCTGTTCCAGGTCCCAGACGTCCCGCGCGTGTCGCATCGCGGCACGGCGGTGCTCGGGCACGGCGTTGCGCACCAGTGAGTAGAGCCAGTACGAGACCAGGATCAGCACGATCTCCAGCCGGAGCCGGGGCCGGCTGGGGGAGCGGACGCGCCGTCGCAGGCCGGTTATGGCCCCGCGGGGCGTCATGGAGGCCCTTCGCACGCCGCGTTGGCCGGCGGCTCGGTGCGACGGGCTGACGGTACGCTTCAGTGAGGCGGCGGCCTTCCGGCCGCTGTGGGAAATCACGGCAGGTACCCCCATAGCGGTCCAGTCTGCCAGAGACGGACATACCTGCCGATCATCCCTCGGGTGGTTCCCGTGCCTCCCGTCTCCGTCCTGCGAGCGATGGGGTTTCGGCCACCGTGCGAAGTGGCCGGAACGTTGCTACCGTGCCTCGCCGCGCACGGACGCGGTGGAGCCGCGGACCACCAACTCGGGAAGGAACACGAACTCGCCGTGCGGGGCCGGGGTCCCGGCCACCTCTTCCAGCAGGACCCGCACGGCCGCCTGCCCCATGGCCGTCACGGGCTGCCGGACGGTGGTGAGCGGAGGGTCGGTGAAGGCGATCAACGGGGAGTCGTCGAACCCCACCACCGAGACGTCCCGCGGCACCGCCAGGCCCCGCTGCCGCGCCGCCCTGATCGCCCCCAGGGCCATCAGGTCGCTGGCGCACACGACCGCGGTGCACCCGTCGTCGAGCAACGCCGACGCCGCCGCCTGCCCACCCTCAAGAGTGAACAGCGAATGCTGGATCAACGTCTCCGCCTCGTCGCGGGGCATCCCCAGGACGTCGTCCACGGCGTCGAGGAAACCCTCGATCTTGCGCAACACCGGCACGAAACGCCTCGGCCCCACGGCCAGACCGATCCGCCGGTGGCCCAGCGCGGCCAGGTGGGTCACCGACAGCCGGACGGCCGCCCGGTCGTCCGGCGAGACGAACGGCGCCGCCACCCGCTCGCTGAACCCGTTGACCAGGACGAACGGCACGCCCTGTCCGATCAGCCGGTCATAGCGCGCGGTGTCCGCGGTGGTGTCGGCGTGCAGACCGGACAGGAAGATGATCCCCGCGACCCCCCGGTCCACCAGCATCTCGGTCAGCTCGTCCTCGGTGGAGCCGCCCGCGGACTGCGTGCACAGCACCGGGGTGTACCCCTGGCGGGTCAGCGCCTGACCGATCACCTGGGCGAACAGGGGGAAGATCGGGTTTTCCAGCTCCGGGGTGACCAGGCCCACCAGCCCGGCACTGCGCTGCCGCAGCCGCACCGGCCGTTCGTAGCCCAGCAGGTCCAGTGCGGTCAGCACCGACTGGCGGGTGGTGGAGGAGACCCCCGGCTTGCCGTTGAGCACCCGGGACACCGTGGCCTCGCTGACCCCGGCCTGGGCCGCTATGTCAGCGAGCCGTGCGTTCATCGGAATCTCCTTGCGTGGATGCCTCCGCCTGCGGGCGGGGAGGAAGCGGACGCCTGCGGAGCAGGGCAGCAAAAACGGTCTGGTCGCCACAGGGTAGAACGGCGCCGCCGACACACCGTGCGGTACCGGTCCGTGCACCCGGGGCACGGGACCAGGGCCGGGACCCGGCGGGTTCCGTGCCGGTGCGCTGCGCACCTCAGACCACCCACCACACGCAGCAGTCCCCGGGCAGCCGTACCCGCCCGCCGGTGAACTCCACCGCCGCCGTCCCGAGCACCGGACGCCCCGGCACCGGCAGTTCCACCTCCCGCTCGCCGGTGTTCGCGGTCAGCACGAACCCCGGGCGGGTGAACGCCAGCACCCCCTCCGGCGCGTCCAGCCAGGTCATCTCCCCGTCACCGAGGCCGGGCAGCTCCCGCCGCAGCCGCAGCGCCGAGCGGTACAGCTCCAGCGTGGACCGCGGGTCGCCGCCCTGAGCCTCCGCCGTCAGGTCCCGCCAGTCCGCCGGCTGCGGCAGCCAACTGGTGCCGGGACCGAAACCGAACGGTGGCTGGGTGCCGGACCACGGCAGCGGCACCCGACAGCCGTCCCGCAGCCCGTCCTGCCCGTTGTCCCGGAAGAACGACGGGTCCTGCCGCACCTCGTCCGGCAGGTCGAGCACCTCGGGCAGCCCCAGCTCCTCCCCCTGGTACACGTACGCCGAGCCGGGCAGCGCCAACATCAGCAGCGCCGCCGCCCGTGCCCGCCGCAGCCCGCGCTTCCCCCCGCCGAACCGGGTGACGTGCCGCTGCACGTCGTGGTTGGACAGCACCCAGGTGCTGGGCGCGCCCACCTCGCGGGTCGCCGCCACCGACTCGTCGATCACCGCCCGCAGTTCCGGCGCCGACCACGGGGTGTTCAGGTAGTGGAAGTTGAACGCCTGGTGCAGTTCGTCGGGGCGGACGTACCGGGCGAGCCGCTGCTGGTTCGGCGCCCACGCCTCGGCGACCGCGATCCGCTCACCCGGGTAGCGGTCCAGCAGCCGGCGCCAGGAACGGTGGATCTCGTGCACCCCGTCCTGGTCGAAGAACGGCAGGGTCTGCGCGCCGATCAGCTTGACCTGCTCCCTGCGCCCGATGTCCGGCAGCCCCGCCGCCTTGACCATGCCGTGCGCCACGTCGATCCGGAAGCCGTCCACCCCCAGCTCCAGCCAGAACCGCAGGATCGACTCGAACTCCGCCGCCACCTCCGGGTTCTCCCAGTTCAGGTCCGGCTGCCGGGGGTCGAACAGGTGCAGGTACCACTCCCCGTCGTCGAGGCGGGTCCAGGCCGGGCCGCCGAACACCGACTCCCAGTCGTTGGGCGGCAGCTCGCCACCCGTTCCCCGGCCGGGACGGAAGTGGTAGCGCTCCCGGGCCGGGGAGCCCGGGCCGGCCGCCACCGCCTCCACGAACCAGGCGTGCCGGTCCGAGGTGTGGTTGGGCACCACGTCCACGATCACCCGCAGCCCCCGCGCGTGGGCCTGCCGCACCAGGTCGTCGGCGTCGGACAGGTCACCGAACAGCGGGTCCACCGCCCGGTAGTCCGCCACGTCGTACCCGCCGTCGGCCTGCGGCGAGGCGTAGAACGGGGTCAGCCACACCGCGTCCACGCCGAGCTCCGCCAGGTAGGGGAGTCGGCTGGTGACGCCGCGCAGGTCGCCGACGCCGTCGCCGTCGGAGTCCGCGAACGACCGCACGTACACCTGGTAGATGACGGCGCTGCGCCACCAGCGGGTGGGGTCCTCGGCGGGGTCCTCGGCGGGGTCGTCGCGGACGGAACGGGCGAGGTCCTGGGTCATCGGGATTCCTTCGCTGGGGTTCGTGGGGGCGGTGGGCCGCGGGAGGGCGACCCGGGGGCACGCGGGAGGGGTCAACCCTTGGTCCCACCCGCGGTCAGGCCGGAGACCAGGTGCTTCTGGGCGAAGAAGAAGACCAGGCCGGCCGGAACGGTGATCATGATGGAGGCGGCGGTCATCAGCCCCCACTCCTGCTTGTGCTGGCCGACGAACGTGCCGAGGCCGGCGGAGAGCGTCGCCATGTCCTCGCTGTTCATGAACGCCCGGGCGAAGGCGACCTCGCCCCAGGCGGTGAGGAAGGTGTAGAAGGCGGTGACCGCGAGACCGGGCCGGGCCAGCGGCAGCACCAGCCGGTAGAAGACGCCGAACGGGGTGAGCCCGTCCACCCGCCCGGCCTCGTCGATGTCCACCGGGATGGTGTCGAAGTAGCCCTTGAGCATCCAGGCGCAGAACGGCACCGAGACCGAGCAGTAGCTGATGACGAGGCCGGTGTACGTGTTGAGCTGCCCCAGGTCGCCCAGGATGTTGTAGAGCGGCACGATCAGCACCGCGACCGGGAACATCTGGGTGACCAGGAAGGTCCACATGAGCGGACGCCGCCCGGGGAAGGCCATGCGGGAGATGGCGTAGCCGGCGCTGGCCGCGATGAACACGCCGACCACCATGGTGCCGCAGGCGACGATCACCGAGTTGGCGAACCAGCGCGGGAACTCCGTCTCGCTCAGCACGTGCCGGTAGTTGTCCAGGCCGAGGCCGCCGGACACCCCGGTCGGGTCCTGCCAGCCGTTCCGGTCCTTCAGCGAGATGAAGAAGATGAACAGCACCGGGAAGACCGCGATCAGGCAGGCCCCGATCAGCGTCGCGTGCAGGGCGACCGACGCCGCGGTGCTGCGCTGCCCGCGCCGGCGCACCCGTGCCGGGGCCGGGGCGGCGCCGCTGCTCCGCCGGTCGGAGGGGGTGGACACGGTGGCGGTCATCGCACGGCCTCCCGGCGCCTGGTGGTCCTGGGGCGGCCCCCCGGGGACTCGTCGCTGATCGCCTTCCGGTAGAAGACCGAGAAGACCAGCAGGATGGACAGGATGCAGATGCCGTAGGTCGCGGCGCCGGCGTAGTCCCGGACACCGGCGAACGCGAGCCGGTAGGCGTAGGTCACCAGGATCTCGCTGTCCGCGCTGTTCCCCTGACCCAGCATCAGGAAGATGATCGGGAACATGTTGAACGTCCAGATGGTGCCGAGCAGGATCACCGTGCTGCTCACCGGGCGCAGCCCGGGCAGGGTGACGTGACGGAACCGCTGCCAGGCGCTCGCGCCGTCCATCTCCGCGGCCTCGTGCAGCTCACTCGGGATGGACTGCAACCCGCCGAGCAGCGCCACCATCATGAAGGGCACGCCCAGCCAGACGTTGACCATGACCACCGCTACCTTCTGGCTGGTGGGGCCGTTGAGCCAGTCCACCGGGTCCATGCCCAGGTCGGTCAGGATCGCGTTGAACACCCCGTACTGGCTGTTGAACATCAGTCGCCAGGAGAACGCGGCGACGAACGCGGGGACGGCCCACGGCAGGATCAGCAGCACCCGGTACAGCGCCCGGAAGCGCATCCTGCGGTTGAGCAGCAGGGCGAGCCCGAGCCCGATGGTGTAGTGGAAGAAGACGCAGGAGACGGTCCACACCACGGTCCACCACAGCCGCGGGTAGAAGTTGCCCTCCTCGCCGGACAGGATGTGCCAGTAGTTGTCCAGGCCGATGACGTCGTAGGTGGCCGGTACGTGGTTGACGCCGATGTCCTTGGCGACGTTCATCTCGTTGGCGTCGGTGAACGACAGGTAGACGCCCCAGCCCAGCGGGTAGCCCACCAGCACCCCGAGGACGACGACCACGGGCAGCACCATCGCCCAGGCGTACCAGTACCGGCGGTACGACCGCCGGAGCCAGGTCCAGGCGCCGGTGCGCCGCGGCGGTGGGTGGTCGGCCCCGGTCGGGGCGGCGACGTCCCGGGGGGGACGGGCGGTGGCTGTCTTCATCGAGGGGCCGCCTCTCGCTGTGCTGGCTGTCTGCGGACTGTGGGCGCGTCGCTCCGTGGTGACGGGGGAACCGGCCCGGCCGGCCGGGCGCGTGGAGCCCGCGGACGGACTCCCGGCCGGCCGGACCGGAGCGGGGAGGGACTACTTCGTGGAGTAGTCCTTCAGCACCTGCTGCTTCCACTGGTCCGCGGTGTCGTCCAGCCCCTCGCTGGGTGAGGAGGAACCGCCGAGGATCTTGATGTAGTTCTGGGTCCACACGGTGAACAGGTCACCGGTCCCGGGCACCGTGGGTCGGGGCTGGGCCTTCTCCAGCACCTTCTGGAACGCCGCCTTCACCGGGTCGGAGGTGACCTTGGTGGTGTAGGCCGAGGTCCGGGTCGGCAGGGTGCCGAGCTTGTCGGAGATGAACTCCTGGCTCGACGACGACGTCATGAACTCGATGAACAGGTAGGACGCCTGGAGGTTCCCGGAACCGGCGTAGGCCACCAGGTTGTGGCCGCCGACCGGGGAGGCACTGGCCTTGGAACCGGCCGGGACCGGGGCGATCCCGAGGTTGGCCTTGTCCTTGAACGCCTTGCCGCTGAGGTCGTCGGCGACCGACCACGGGCCGTTGATCACCATGGCGACGTCGCCGTTCTTGAACGACGCCTGCATGTTGTTGTAGCCGTCGGTGAAGTCCGGCTTCACCGCGACCCCGGAGTCGATCAGGTCCTTGACCACCTCGACGCCGCGCACCGACTCCTCCGTGTTGACCAGGATCTTCTTGGCCTCGGTGTCCAGCATGCCGCCGCCCTCGCCCCAGACGAACGGCAGCGCGAAGTAGCTGTCCGGGTTGAGGTAGATGCCGTCGGCGCCGGTCTTCTTCTTGATCTTCTCGGCGGTCTGCTTGAGCTCGTCCCAGGTGGTCGGCGGGGAGGTGACGCCGGCCTTGGCGAACAGGTCCTTGTTGTACAGCAGGCCGAGGGCGTCGGTGACCTGCGGGACGCCGTAGGTCTTGTCGTTGAAGGTGGCGCCGGAGAGGGGACCGGTGAGGAAGTCGCCGGTGTCCTTCAGCGCGGGGGTGCCGTCCAGCGGGGCCAGGTACTGGTTGGCGGCGAACCCGGGGGTCCAGCCGACGTCGGCGCGCATCACGTCGGGCGCGCCCTTGCCGCTCTGCGCCGCGGTCTTGAACTTCTGCTCGGCGTCGGCGAAGGGCACGTTGGTGTACTTCACCTTGATCTTCGGGTACTTCGTCTCGAACTGTTTGATCAGCTCCTTGTAGGCGGGCGCCTCGTTGGTGGCATCCGACGTGTCCCACCAGGTGATGGTGCCGGACACGTCCGCGGGGTTCTTGGCCTCGGCCGCCTTGTCGCCGTCGTCGTCTGAGCCGCAGGCGGTGGCCGCGAGGCTCAGGGCGGCCACCGCTGCCAGGATCGATATGCCACGTCGCATGGGTAACTCCTTGGTGAGGCTGACCCGACCTCGGGCTGCCGAGGAAGGTACCTCGTTTGCCGTCCTTGTGAAAGACCTTGCAAGGAATTCTCGGGCGCGTTGACGGACCGTGAGGAGAACCGGCCACATGCGCCGAATCCCGTTGCGGCAACGGTTCCTGTCGGTGGGGAACTTGCGCGTGCGAGGAGTATTGACGGCCCAGGAACGTCGCCCTAGCGTCTCCATGCGACCACATTGTCGCCATGTCGGCGACAGTCTTCGCAAGATCTGCCAGTGGCCTTACAGGCGCGGCGCGTCGCCTTGCAGGCTGATCCGTCACCCGTACCTCCGCCAAGGAGACACCGTGACCATCAGACCTCTCGCGGGAACGTTCACCCTGCTGCTCGGCGCCGCACTCGGCGTCGTCGCGCTGCCCCAACCGGCCGCCCACGCCACCCCACCCGGCTCCAGGGACGTCACCGCCACCCTGTTCCAGTGGACGTTCTCCTCCGTCGCCAAGGAGTGCACCCAGACCCTCGGCCCCAAGGGCTACGGGTTCGTCGAGGTCTCCCCGCCGCAGGAGCACATCCAGGGCGGGCAGTGGTGGACCTCGTACCAGCCCGTCAGCTACCGGATAGCCGGGCGCCTCGGTGACCGGGCGGCGTTCCAGAACATGGTCAACACCTGCCACGGCGCCGGGGTGAAGGTCATCGCCGACGCCGTGATCAACCACATGGCCAACGGGAGCGGCACCGGCACCGGCGGCTCGTCGTACAGCAAGTACGACTACCCGGGGTACTACCAGAACCAGGACTTCCACTCCTGCCGCTCCCCGATCACCAACTACCAGGACCGGTACAACGTCCAGAACTGCGAACTGGTGAACCTCCCCGACCTGGACACCGGCTCCGACTACGTCCGCGGCAAGATCGCCGGGTACCTCAACGACCTGCTCTCGCTCGGCGTGGACGGCTTCCGGATCGACGCGGCCAAGCACATGGCGGCCGGCGACATCGCCGCGATCAAGTCCAGGACCAACGGCGGCTACTGGGTCCAGGAGGTCATCCACGGCCCCGGCGAGGCCGTGCAGCCCGACGAGTACACCGGCAACGGGGACGTGGACGAGTTCCGCTACGCCCGCGACCTCAAGCGGGTCTTCCTCAACGAGCAGCTCTCCTACCTGAGCAACTACGGCGAGGGCTGGGGCTACCTGCCCAGCGGCAAGGCCCGCTCCTTCGTGGACAACTGGGACACCGAGCGCAACGGCGAGACGCTCAGCTACAAGGACGGCGCCACCTACACCCTGGCCAACGTGTTCATGCTGGCCCACCCCTACGGGTCGCCCAACGTGTACAGCGGCTACGAGTTCAGCGACCGCGACGCCGGGCCGCCCAACGGCGGCAACGTCAACGCCTGCTACAGCGACGGCTGGAAGTGCCAGCACAAGTGGCGGCAGATCGCCAACATGGTCGCCTTCCGCAACGTCTCCGCCGGCACCGGCGTGACCAACTGGTGGTCCAACGGCAACGACGCCATCGCCTTCGGCCGCGGCGACAAGGCGTACGTCGCCATCAACCACGAGGGCGGCCCGATCACCCGTACCTTCCAGACCTCGCTGCCCGCCGGCACCTACTGCGACGTCCAGCACGGCGACCCGACCAGTGGCGGCGGCTGCACCGGCACCACCTACACCGTCGGCGGCGACGGCACGTTCACCGCGACCGTCGGGGCCAACGACGCCGTGGCGCTGCACGTCGGCGCCAAGGGGGACGGCAGCGGCAACCCGGACCCCACCACCGGGGCCTCGTTCAACGTCAACGCCACCACGACCCTCGGCCAGAACATCTTCGTCGTCGGCGACCACCCCTCGCTCGGCTCCTGGGACCCGAACCGCGCGCTGGCCATGTCCTCGGCGACCTACCCGGTGTGGCGGCTCGACGTGTCACTCCCCGCGGGCACCACGTTCCAGTACAAGTACGTCCGCAAGGAGGGCACCTCGGTGACCTGGGAGTCGGGAGCCAACCGCTCGGCCACCGTGCCCCCGAGCGGCCTGGTGACCCTCAACGACACCTGGCGCCCGTGAACCGCTGACCCGCCCGTCCCGATCCCGTGCGGCGGGGCCGCTGGACCCGGCCCCGCCGCACGGCGTGCCCGTCAGGCGGGACGCGCCAGGTGCCCCCGGGCGCGCTCGTAGAGTTCGCGGGCCCTGGCGTTCCCCAGGTGCGGCCGCAGCAGGCGGACCATGGTCGCCATCTGCCGGTCCACCCGCCCGCTGCGCACCAGGGGGTACTCGTCCAACGACGCGTGCCAGGTGGCGCAGGCCGCCTCCAGGTGGCCGAACTGGAGCTGGTACTCGGCGAGCGTGTTGCGTTCCTTCACCCTGCCGCGGCGGTGCGTGGAGCAGCACAGCCGGTCGGACTCCTTCATCGCCCGCACCGCCCGGGGCAGGTCACCGAGCGCGTGGTGGACCTGTCCGAGGTGGTACTGGAGCGCCGCCTGGTCGTAGGAGGCGAACAGCCTGGGCGGGGAGTCGGCCCGCTCCAGCGCCGCCTCCGCTTCCCCCAGGTGCTTCCACGCGGCCCCGCGGTCACCCACCGCGGCGCAGGCGTGCGCCCGCTGCCCGGCCAGCGAGGCCCTCCGGCGCGGCTCCGCCTCCGGCCAGGCGGCACTTGCGGCGTCCGCCAGCCGCTTGGCCGTCCGGCCGTGCCCCAGGTCCACCGCCTGCACGCTCATGACCCGCAGGGTGGTGCAGTAGGCCAGGTGGTCCTCCCCGGCCCCGGCCAGCTCGAGCGCCTTGACGTAGTACCGCTGGGCCAGTCCGTGGCTGCCCTCGTCCACCGCCATGTACCCGGTGAGGTAACACAGGTAGGACGCGGCGGACAGCATCTGCTTGCGCACCGGCTCCGCCGCCTCGGCGCGCAGGTACGGGGCGACGGTGTTGACCAGGAACGCCGCGGCCATCGGGCGCGCGTACCGCCCGCCGAACTCGTCGTCGAGCTCCGAGATGCGCTCGCTGAACGTCGAGACCACCCGCACGTCCGGCTCCCCGATCCGCTGCGCCCGACCGGTCCGCACGGCCTCCGCGCGGCCCACCAGGTCGGGCCAGTCCGGGACGGCGAGCGCCGCGGAGAAGAGGCTGGCGCCGAGCACGGTGCGACGGGACGGGTCCATGTCCTGGCTCCCGAGGTCGATGAGTCCTTCCACGGTACCCGCGTGCGCCGCCCCGGAGGAGCGGGGGAATCCGGCCTCGGCGTGGGTGACCGGGCGGCGCAGCCGGCGGGAGAGGGCCTCCAGGACCACCGGGCGGGCCGACTCCCTCGGCAGGTGCCCGGCGAGCCACTGGTGGACCGAGGGCTCCCGGTACCGCAGCGGAGTGCCCCGCTCGGTGCCGACGCGGTTGACCTCCTGGGCGAACTGGCGCATCGTCCAGCCGCTCTCCAGGTACAGCAGTCGCAGGGCCGTGTTGGGTGCCGGCATGTCCATCCGCCCGTCCCGTGCCTCGTTCCATCGCGTGCGCGCGAAGACGCCGGCACCGTAACGCCGGGTGGCACCCGCGGGCCCCGGAACGCGAACGGTGTCACCCGTGTGGCGGTACGGCGGCGTGTGCGCTGATCACTGACGTAGCGTCAGCTCAGGAGTGACCGTGCCGCGGGCCCGGTCGGGGGGCTCGCGGCACGGAGGCGTACGGATGGTGTCCGGTCTCAGTGGTTGAGGACGGAGCCGAAACGGTTGCCGGTGAAGGTGAGGCCGAAGTCGACCGGGTCGTAGGACCGGGACCCGGTGGCGGTGACTCCGGTGGTGGTGCCCGGGAGCACCCACACGGCGCCGTTCCCGGCGTCCTCGTACGGGGCCGTGACGGCGAGGTCGCGCCGGCCGTCCCCGTTGGCGTCGTACAGGCGGACCGCCTGCCCGAACCTGTCCCCGGCCTCGACGGTCCCGGGGACGCCCGTGGTGCCCTGGTGGAACGACTGGGCGGTGGGCGGGTTGGGCCCGGCGCTCCTGATCAGCACCACGCTGCCGGCGTCGGCCGTCGTTCCGACGTCCTCACCGGGGGCGCCCACGGCGATGTCCGGGAGGCCGTCCTGGTTCACGTCGCCGACGGAGACGGAGGCCCCGAACCGGTCGCCCGGCTCGTTGGTGCCGATGCCCAGGCTGGCCTGGGTGTGCACCAGCCCGACGCCCTGGTTGGAGGGGCCGTTGGTGTCGCCGAGCCAGACCTCGACCTGCCCCGCGCCCTGGTTGGCGTCCGGTTGGCCGACGACGAGGTCGATGAAGCCGTCGTCGTTGACGTCGCCGCCGATGTCACCGACGGGCCCGGCCGCCAGGTCCCGTTGGAAGACCAGCCCGTTCGAGGTGCCCTTGAAGTACCCGGTGTACGGGGTGGCGCCCGAGGTGCCGAAGACGACCAGGTCCTCCTGGGGGAAGCCGTTGATCTCGCCGGCCGCCGCGTCGTTGACGGTGACGCCCTGGAAGGCCGGCCCGCCGCCGGGCCCGGGGACCTCCTTCAGGGAGGTGGCGCCCTGCCGGGTGACCCCGGAGAACACGAAGAGCTGGGTCGCGGTGAGGACGGCCATGTCCTGGTGGCCGTCCCCGTCGAAGTCGCCGGTGGCGAGGCCCCGGCCGAAGCCGGCGCCCACGGTGCGGTCGGGTTCGAGGAAGGCGGTGCCTCCGGTGAGTCCGTCCGGACCACCCCAGACGACGCCGAGGGAGCCCTGGTCGCTGGGGACGTTGAGGTCCTCGCCGGGGGAGCCCACGATCAGGTCGGCGTAGCCGTCGCCGTCCAGGTCGGCGCTGGTGACGCTGGCGCCGAAGCGGTCCCCGGCCTCCGCGGCGCCCGGGAAGCCGGCGGTGTTCTGGGTCAGCGTGGTGCGTTTGGTGGCGTCGATGCCCGCGGCCGTTCCGTAGGTGACGACGACGGAACCGGCGTCGGCGTGCCCGGCGACGGTGGCGTTCGGGGTGGCCACGGCCAGGTCCACGTAGCCGTCACCGTTGAAGTCGTCGCTGAGGGAAGCGTTCTTGGGGGCGGCCTGGTCGGCCTGGGCCGCGTTCTGGGCGGTGACGAGGGAGAGCAGGCAGGCGGCTGTCACAGTGGCTGCCGCTATGGGTCTCTGGCGCACGGAACCTCCGAATGGTAGGGACCTGGCTGACTCCCCAGGGCACCGAAAGGTTGTGCTGCCACCACGCGGTGGCCGCTCAGACCGCCGGAGTGTCCGGGGCGGGTTCGTCCTGCGGGCGGGGCTCCCGGCGGGGACCCTGGTCCGCGGCCCGGCCGGAGCCGTGGTCCCGGGCCGGTTCGGGTCCGGCGAGGAGCTGGTAGGTGCCGGTGGTCCGCAGTACCCGCAGCGGTTGGCGGGAGGCGCCGACGACGCGGAGGGTGGCGCCCCGGCCGGTCGCCAGGGAGCGCAGGCCCAGCAGGCAGGCCAGGCCGTAGGAGTCGCAGAAGTACAGTCCGGTCAGGTCGAGCAGGAGCAGTTGGTGGCCCGCGCCCACCGCGTCGGTGAGCTTGGTCACCAACGCGGAGCCGTTGCCGTAGTCCAGCTCCCCGGACAGCCGTGCGTACACGGTGCCGTCGGACCGGTGGTTCAGCCGGATGTCGAGGTGATGGGACATACCCGGTCCTCCTCCTGGGGCCAGCGCCCCAGGTGATCCCCGTCACCCGGTGCCCCTGCCCCGTCTGTAGCCTGTCCCGTGCGGAAGGCGGGCATGTCGCAGAAGTCGGCCATGTCCGTGGGTGTTGGTGGATCACCGGGTCGCCGGTCCCTCGGACCGCCCGGTGGTGACCGGAGCGCACCGCGTTGACGTGGGGGGACGGTGTGACAAACGATGCCCCCCGGGACAAGCCGTACAACGAGAGGTGACAGCGTGCGCATCGGACTGCTCGGCACCGGCCCCTGGGCGAGGATCGCCCACGCTCCGGCCCTCCACCAGCACCAGGACCTGGAGTTCGTCGGGGTGTGGGGGCGCCGCCCGGAAGCGGCGGGCGCGCTCGCCGCCGAGTTCGGGGTACGCCCCTACGAGGACCTGGACCGCCTGTTGGACGAGGTGGACGCGGTCGCCGTCGCCCTGCCCCCGCGGATACAGGCCGACCTGGCCGAGCGCGCCGCCGCCGCGGGGTGCCACCTGCTGCTGGACAAACCGCTCGCGCTCGGCGTGCCGGATTCCCGGAGGGTGGTTGACGCGTGCGAGGCCGCGGGTGTGGCCTCCGTGGTGTTCTTCACCCTGCGCTTCATCGAGGAGTGTGAGGCGTGGGTGACGGAACAGGCCGCGGCCGGTGGCTGGTTCACGGCCCGCACCACCTACGTCAGTTCGGTGTTCTCCGGGGAGAGCGAGTTCGCCGACTCGCCGTGGCGGCGGGAGAAGGGCGCGCTGTGGGACCTGGGCCCGCACGCCCTGTCGGTGCTGCTGCCGGTGCTCGGGGACGCCGAGGAGGTCACCGCCGCCCGCGGGCCCCGCGACACCACCCACCTGACCGTCCGGCACTCCGGCGGGGCCCTGAGCTCCTCGATGCTGAGCCTCACCGCGCCGCCCGCCGCCTCGTCGCCCATCGAGTTCGAGTTCCGCGGCGAGTCGGGCGTCACCACGATGCCGGAGGGCCTCCGCGACCCGGTCGCCGCGTTGCGCCGGGCCGCTGACGCGCTCATCGAGGCCGCGGGGACCGGCCGGCCGCACCCGTGCGACGCGTCGTTCGGGCTGCGGGTCGTGCAGGTGCTCGCCGAGGCGGAACGCCGGCTCGCCGCCCGCGTCGAGGAGGAGGAAGCGGAGAACTGGACCCTCTGACCTCCCGCTCCCCCCGCCGTCCGCCCTCGCCGCGTTTCGCGGTGCGGGCGGACGGCGTCGTCGTTGTTTCCCTTAATTATCAATTATTATTGACTTATGTGTCCTGCTGAGTCAGAGTCGTGGGGGAGGCGCCGCGCCGTGCCCGGAGGACGGCGCCCGCCCGGTACCGTCCCCACGGGCACCCACCCGCGCGCCACGGACGCGACACCGCCCGCCCGCTGGTCACCGCCCCCGGGAACAACGGCTGGAACTCGACCACGGCGTGCCGCCGGTCGGCGCCGTCGCCCCGCTTCCGCATCCAGCAGTGAGAAAGGCACCGCGAGATGACGCGCTACGCCCGCCGCGGCGTCCACGGCCAGACCGTGGAGAACCTCGCCCGTCGCGTGCTCAGCGGCGAGTTCCCCGAGGGCGCCACCCTCGACCTGGTGGCCCTCCAGCGGGAACTGGACGTGAGCCTGACGGCGCTGCGGGAGTCGCTGAAGGTCCTCGCGGCCAAGGGCATGGTGGACGCCCGGCAGAAGCGCGGCACGTTCGTCCGGGCCCGCGCCGACTGGAACCTCCTCGACGCCGACGTCCTGCGCTGGCGGTTCGAGGGCGGTGCGGGCTCCGACGCCGACCAGGCGCTGCTGGGCAACCTCGCCGAGGTCCGCGCCATCATCGAACCCGCCGCCGCCCGCCTCGCCGCCGAACGCCGCACCGACGACGACCTCGAGGTGCTGCGCACCGCGCTCGGCGCCATGGAACAGGGGCAGGGCAGCGCCGTCCGCGCCGTCGAAGCCGACCTCACCTTCCACCGGGCCCTGCTCGCGGCCACCCACAACGAACTGCTGCAACGCATGGAGCTGGTGCTGGAGGCGGGCCTCGCCCACCGGGACCGGATCGTGCACAGCGCCCCGGACACCGACGACCCGGTGCCCAGCCACCAGGCCGTGTTCGACGCCGTGTGCGCCGGTGACCCCCCGGCCGCGGAACAGGCGATGCGCGCCCTGCTCGAGCAGTCGGTGCGCGACCTGTACCGGATCAGCGGCCCCGCCGACGCCGCCGGCCCCGGGGCCCCGCCGTCCTGACCCCCGCCGTCGTGACCCCTGCCGTCCTGACCCCGCCGTCGTGCCGGGACCGACAGCCGCCGGCCCGCCCACGCCCACCACCGCCCGAGGGGACCACAGTGGACCTGCCCGCAGCCCTGACCGCCCACCGACTGGTCGCCATCGTGCGCGGCACGGACGCCGACGCGGCACTGCGGACCGTGCTGACCCTGGCCGAGGAAGGCATCGAACTGATCGAGGTCTCCCTCACCGGACACGACGCCCTGGACGTCATCGCCCGGGCCAGGGCCGCCCTCGGCCCCCAACGGCCCCTGGGCGCCGGCACCGTGCTCACCGCCCAGGACGCCCGCGCCGCCCACCGGGCCGGCGCCGACTTCGCGGTCACCCCGGCCCTCGGCGAGGGCGTCACCGCGGCCCTGGACCTGGGCATGCCGGTACTCGGCGGGGTGATGACCCCCACCGAGATCGTCGCCGCGGGGCGCCTCGGCGTCACCGCGATGAAGCTCTTCCCGGCCGCGCAGGCCGGCGGCGTCGCATACCTGCGGGCGCTGCGGGGCCCGTTCCCGCGCACGCTGTTCGTCCCCGTCGGCGGGGTGGACGCGCAGGCCGCCCGGGACTACCTGGCGGCGGGCGCCACCGCCGTCGGCGTCGGCACACCCCTCGTGGGCGACGCCGCGGACGGCGGTGACCTGGCGGCGCTCCGCCAACGCGCCAGGGACTTCCTCGCCGTCACCGCCCGGCCGGGGCAGGCACGGCAGTGACCGCACCCTGGCGCCCCGCCCCCGGCCCGGTCGTCTGCGTCGGCGAGACCATGGCGGCGCTCGCCCCCGACCCCGTCCGCCCCCTGCGGAACGCCGACGCCCTGCGACTGGACGTCGCCGGCGCCGAGTCCAACGTCGCGATGTACCTCGCGGACCACGGCGTGCCCGTCCGCTGGGTCTCCGCCGTCGGCGACGACCCGTTCGGACACCGCGTCCTGACCGCGGTGGGCGCGACGGGCGTGGACACCTCCGGCGTCCGGCTCGACCCCGACCGCCCCACCGGCCTGCTCGTCAAGGACCCCGGCCCGGACGGTACCCGGGTGCACTACTACCGGCGGGGCTCCGCCGCCTCCGCCCTCGGACCGGACCTGCTCGACCACCCCTCCGTCCGCGACGCCACCCTGCTCCACCTCACCGGGATCACCCCGGCGCTCTCCGCCTCCTGCCGCGACCTGACCGTCCGGGCGCTCACCGACCCGGAGTTCCGCGCCCGGCGCACCGTCAGCTTCGACGTCAACCACCGACCCGCGCTGTGGACCGGGCGCCCCGCCGCCGGGGAACTCCGCGACCTCGCCGACCGCGCGGACATCACCCTGGTCGGTCTCGACGAGGCCCAGGACCTGTGGGGGCGGGCGCTGACCGTCACCGACGTGCGGGAGCTGCTTCCCCACCCCCGCGTCCTCGTCGTCAAGGACGGCGCCCGCACGGCGACCGCCTTCGACGGGGACGGCGGTGTCCACGTCGTTCCCGCCCTGCGGGCCACCGTGGTGGAACCCGTCGGCGCCGGCGACGCCTTCGCCGCGGGCTTCCTCGCCGGGCTGCTCCGCGGCCACGACCCGGACCGCGCCCTGCGTCTCGGCCACCTCACCGCCCGCTGCGCGCTCGCCGTCACCGGGGACCACGGCCCCCTGCCCGCCCCCGAGGACCTCGCCAGGCTGCTCGCCGTGCCCGACCACGAGTGGGCCACCGCGCCGCAGCCCTGACCCGTCACCCCCGCAGGGTGTGCGACGGGGGCTGGCCGTACCGCTCCCGGTACAGGGCCGAGAACCGCCCCAGGTTGGAGAACCCCCATCGGTAGGCGACCTGGGTCACCGTCAACCCGGGAGCGCCGCCGTCCTTGAGCTCGTCGTGGGCGCGCGCGAGCCGCACCTCTCGCAGGTAGCCCAGGGGAGTGGTGCCCAGGTGGCGGCGGAACGCCTCCTGCAACGCCCGGGTGCTCAACCGCGCCGCCGCGGCCACCTCGTGCACGGTGACCGGCTGGTGGGCGTTGTCCTCCAGGTAGGCCGCGGCCCGGCGCACCGCGGCGTGCCCCACCACCCCGTCGCGTCGCACCGCGACCCCGTCGGTGGTGATCTGGTGGGTGGCGACCAGGGTGGCCGCCGCGGTCTGTGACAGGGCCGCCGCCACCAGCGGGCTGCTGGTCGCCGCCCCGCCCTCCAGCACCTCCTGCCGCAGCGTCGCGGAGATCCGCGCCCAGGACCGCGCGGCCGCCGCGGAGACGGCCGGTTGGAGGGTGAACCTGGTCCGCACCGGCTGGTCGAGGCCGAGCGAGTCGGCCGCGGCCCGCTCGACCAGTTCCCTGGACATCCGGATGGTGGTCATCCGGGCGCCGGGCTGCCAGTGCACCCGGAAGGAACGGTGCGGGTCCAGGACGTACAGGCTGCCCGCTGCCACGTCGCGCTCCTCGCGGTTGGGCGACATCACCCTGACCCGGCCCGCGGTGACCTCGCAGACCAGCAGGTACGAGGTGAGCGGCTCCGGAGCGACCAGCGTCTCCGCGCCGTACGCCAGCCCGGAGACGGTGATCCCGGGGAACCCGCCCTCGGCGTACCAGGCGGAGAAGTCCTGCGGCCGGCGCAGACAGCTCAGCTCGTACGGACTGTAGGCGCCGCTGATGATCTCCCGCGTCTCGTCCAGGTCGTGGCTGTCCACGAGGGTCCGCAATCCCCGCCGTGCAGCGAGCTGTTCCGACATGTGACGTCCTCACAGGAGACCGCGTTTTCTGGCCGGGCACCGCGCTGGGCGAGTAGCTGGCCGGCGGCCCCGTGAGTAGCGTTCCCCACCGTCGGGGGTCGTGGCACCACTTTTGGACCCGTTGTCGAAGCGGTGCTGCCCGTCGCGCTTCCCGCGGCGGCCGACGCCCGCGGCGAACCCCGGTCGGACGGCGACCCTGCACCTACGGGGGAGTGCACGGACGCCGTCCCGGCCGGCCCGCGGGCAGCGGAACCATCGCCTCCACACCCACCGCGGCACCGCGGCGGCCGGGTAACCGGGATGTCACCAACCGGACCCACGGCCGAAACGCCACCGTGGACCCCGCGTGACATGCTGCCTTCCGGGTCCGGTGAGACGTGTCGGGAGGTGGCGGGAATGAGGATCGCGGTCGATGACCTGTCCGGTCCGCGGATCGCGGAGTTCCTTTCGGAGCACGTGGCGAACATGCGAGTCATCTCGCCACCGGACAGTGTGCACGCCCTGGACCTCGACGGCCTGCGCGGGCCCGAGGTGACGTTCTGGTCGGTCCTCGACGGCGAGGACGACGCGGTGGTCGGCTGCGGGGCGCTGAAGCTGCTGGGTTCCGGGCACGCGGAGCTGAAGTCGATGCGCGTCGCGGAGCGGCACCGGCGGAGCGGCGTCGCCTCGGCCCTGCTGGCGCACATCATCGCCGAAGCGCGGCGGACGGGCCTCGGACGGCTCAGTCTGGAAACCGGATCGGCCGACTTCTTCGCCCCGGCCCGCGCGCTGTACGGCAAGTTCGGCTTCGAGTACTGCGAGCCCTTCGCCGACTACCGCCCGGACCCGCACAGCGTCTTCATGACCCGGTCCCTGTGACCTCCTCGCCCCACGACCCGTGGGTCAGCGCCCCCGCCGTGAGCCGGAAGCGCGCCCGCCCCGGGTGCCCCCGCGACGGGGAACCGGCTGTTCCCTCGGGCTCTTGACGGGTTGTGGGGGAGGGCACAAACTCACTACTGGGAGACAACAGCACCAATCAGCACTGTGGAAAGCCGTGGCACCGCACCCGGTAGGAGCACGGGGAAGCTTCGGATGAGCAGTGGCGACTCCGTGTAGGGCGTTGTGCGCTCGGCGGCAGGCGGTGTTGGTGCTCCGCGTTCCCGCGTCCGCATCCGCTCCGGCGAGCTGGTCCCTTGCCGAAGATTGTCATGCGCACGCCAGGCTACTGTTCCATCGCATGTGGCTCTCGCTCCGTGATCCGGCCGGACGGACCAGTCCGCCGTCCGGTCCCGTCCCCAGTCCGCGTGCCCACCGCGCGGCAACCGAAGGAGTACACATGACCAACACCCCCCGCACCACCCTGCGGGCCGCGGCCGCGATAGGCGCCCTGGTGGCCGCCGGGGCCCTGGCGGGGCCGGCCGGGGCGAGCCCGGCGCCCGCCGCCGACACCGCGACCGTCCACGGAGCGGCGCAGTCCCAGGCGGCGCAGGAGGAGGTCAGTTCGTTCTGGACGGCCGAGCGGATGCGGCAGGCCACGCCGCTGGACCTGCTCGACGTGTCCGAGAGGGTCAGCCCGACCGACGTGACCCGCGGCACGCCGCACACCGTCCCCGCCACCTCCGGCGACGTCGGCACCCAGGCGTTCCCGCAGGGCGGCGGGCCCTGGACCGGCGGCGGCAAGGTCGTCACCACCTCGGGCCGGGTGTTCTTCACCTTCGACGGCCGCACGGCCTCCTGCTCCGGCAACGCCGTCACCAGCACCAACGGCAGCACCGTGATCACCGCGGGCCACTGCGTGAAGTACCAGGGGAGCTGGCACACCAACTGGGTCTTCGTGCCCAACTACCACGACGGCCAGGCCCCCTACGGCAGGTGGACCGCGGCCAAGACCATGAGCACGCCCCAGTGGGTGGCCAGCGAGGACATCAACTACGACGTCGGCGCCGCCGTGGTCAACCAGCTCGACGGCAGGCGCCTCACCGACGTCGTCGGCGGCCAGGGACTGGCGTTCAACTCCGGTTACAACAAGGCCATGTACGCCTTCGGCTTCCCCGCGGCCGACCCGTACGACGGTGAGAAGCTGACCTACTGCAGCGGCAACTCCATCAAGGACTTCCTGCTCTCCACCGACCACGGCCTGGACTGCGACATGACCGGCGGCTCCAGCGGCGGACCCTGGTTCGAGAGGTTCGACGAGGCCACCGGCACCGGCCTGCAGTCCTCGGTGAACAGCTTCGGCTACACGTTCCTGCCCGGCATGATGTTCGGCCCCTACTTCGGCAACGACGCGCAGAACCTGTACAACCAGGCCCAGTCCTCCTGAGCCCGCGGCCCCGGCCCCGGGCCCGCGCCCGGTGCCCGGGGCCGCCCCGGTGACCCGTGCGCTCCCCGGTGCTCCAAGCACCACCCTCCGCGCCTTCTGCCCACCCCTCGTGTGCGTGCAACGTGGGGTGCTGTCACACACGACCACCAGACGGTACGAGGGAGGAACGTCATGGCGGGCACGCAGTCGAAGTGCGGTGCTTGGACCAAGGCAGGTGGCCGCTGCCAGCGACTGGCGATGAAGGGGACCTCGCGCTGTAGCGCGCACCAGGGGGAGTGGTCGTCCTACGCCGTGGCCAAGCGGAAGCAGGCCGCCGGCAAGAAGACGAGCGGCAGCGGCAGGAAGCGGAAGAAGTAGGCAGAGCGACGCCCTGCCGGTGCGCCGGTCTCCCGCCGTGCCGCCCACCTGCCGTCCGGGGTGGCGACGCGCCCGCGGCGACGGGAGCACCGCCGGGTCGGCGAACGGCGTGGGCCGCCACCCGCACGGGTGGCGGCCCACAGCGCCGTTCCTGACCTTCTCGTCGGGTCCCGCCGGTCACGGACGGTCTCCCGCGTCCCCGGCCGTCGGACCCCGAACTCCTAGAGGTCGAAGTACATCTCGAACTCGTGCGGGTGCGGGCGGAGCTGGACGGGGAGCACCTCGTTGGTCCGCTTGAACTCGATCCAGGTCTCAATGAGGTCCTGGGTGAAGACCCCGCCCTCGAGCAGGTACTCGTGGTCGGCCTCGAGGGCGTCGAGGACGGCCGGGAGGGAGGCCGGCACGCGGGGGACGTTGGCGTGCTCCTCGGGCGGGAGCTCGTAGAGGTCCTTGTCCACCGGCTCGGCGGGCTCGATCTTGTTCTTGATGCCGTCGAGGCCGGCCATCAGCAGCGCGGAGAAGGCGAGGTACGGGTTGGACGACGGGTCCGGGGCCCGGAACTCGATGCGCTTGGCCTTGGGGTTGGCGCCGGTGATCGGGATGCGGATGGCCGCCGAGCGGTTGCGCTGCGAGTAGACCAGGTTCACCGGGGCCTCGAAGCCCGGCACCAGGCGGTGGTAGCTGTTCACCGTCGGGTTGGTGAAGGCCAGCAGCGAGGGGGCGTGCCGCAGCAGACCGCCGATGTAGTAGCGAGCGGTGTCGGACAGGCCGGCGTAGCCCTGCTCGTCGTAGAACAGCGGGGTGCCGTCGGTCCACAGCGACTGGTGGACGTGCATGCCGGAGCCGTTGTCACCGAAGATCGGCTTCGGCATGAAGGTCGCGGTCTTCCCGTTCCGCCAGGCGACGTTCTTGATGATGTACTTGAAGAGCATCAGGTCGTCGGCGGCGGCCAGCAGGGTGTTGAACCGGTAGTTGATCTCGGCCTGTCCGGCGGTGCCCACCTCGTGGTGCTGCCGCTCGACCTTCAGCCCGGACCGCTCGAGCTCCAGGGACATCTCCGCGCGCAGGTCGGCGAAGTGGTCGACCGGCGGGGCCGGGAAGTAGCCACCCTTGTAACGGACCTTGTAGCCGCGGTTGTCCTCCCGCGCGCCGGTGTTCCACGCGCCGGCCTCGGAGTCGATGTGGTAGAACGACTCGTTCGCGCTGGTGGAGAAACGGACGCTGTCGAAGACGTAGAACTCGGCCTCGGGACCGAAGAACGCGGTGTCGGCGATCCCGGAGCCGCTGAGGTACGCCTCCGCCTTCTTCGCGACGTTCCGCGGGTCACGGCTGTACTGCTCGCCGGTGAGCGGGTCGTGGATGAAGAAGTTGATGTTGAGGGTCTTGTCCGTGCGGAACGGGTCCACCCGCGCGGTGCTCAGGTCGGGTACGAGCCCCATGTCGGACTCGTGGATGGCCTGGAACCCGCGGATCGACGAGCCGTCGAACATCAGGGTCTCGGCGGGGTCGAAGGTCTGGGCCGGGATGGTGAAGTGCTGCATGATGCCAGGCAGGTCGCAGAACCGCACATCCACGAACTTGACGTTCTCGTCGGAGATGAACTTCGTCACCTCGGCGGCATTCTGGAACATCCACATCCTCCTCGCCCCGGCACGCGGGGTCCGATCACGACCTGTGGGCCGTCCCTGCTCTCCGACGAAGGTCACGGAACGCGGCCCGGCACGATGCCGACCCTAGGCATTCCCCATTTCTCGAGCGTGACCCAGATGTTTCACCCACGTTAACCAGCCCTGTGGCGTATCCCACTTATGGGTGCACGTTACCGTGGGGATATGGACACCAGACGAGCGATGGGATCGTGGCTCTCCGGTCCCCGGGCCGCGGCCGAGGACATGGGTGTGGACTTCGGCTACCGCGGCGAGCGGCTGGGGCTGCCGGAGTCCGGTCCGGGGTCGGTGGCCCCCGTGGGACGGCGCCTGGCCGCGCTCTTCGTGGACTGGGGGCTGTGCGCGCTGATCGCCTACGGGCTGATCTCGCGGGACGACATGCAGGTCGCCAACGTCTGGGCCAGCGTGGTGTTCTGGGCGATGAGCACGGCGTTCCTCGGCACCGTCGGCACCACGCCGGGCAAGCGCCTGCTCGGCCTGCGCCTGGTCCGGGTGAAGGAGGGCCCCCTCGGGCCGCTCCAGGCGGCGCTGCGCAGCCTGCTGCTGGTCCTGGTCATCCCCGCGGTCATCTGGGACCGGGACAGCCGCGGCGCCCACGACAAGGCGGCAGGCGTCGTCCAGGTGCGGATCTGACCGTCGGGCCTCCGGCCCACGGGTCGGGTGATGGGCCACATGGCTGCGGGTCCACCTGGCTGGGGGTCCACATGGCTGCGGGTGGTGGCCCCGCGGCTTGCGGGTGCCACCACCCGCGGGGTGGTCGGGACGGTGCCGGTCGGGACGGGCCGGTCAGCGGCCCTTGGGCATCCGGATGTTCTTCGGCATCGGCCCCTTGGGGATCGGCATGTTGCTGATCAGGTCGCCGAGCGCGCGGAGCCGGTCGTTGACGGTGCGCACCTCGTTCTTGGTCATCACCCGGGGCAGCTTGAGCAGCGCGGTCTGGAGCTTGCGGAGTGGGACCTGGCCCTCCGCGTCCCCGACGACGATCTCGGTGACCGGGACGTCGGCGACCACCCGGGACATCTTCTTCTTCTCACCGGCCAGCAGGTGCTTGACCCGGTTCGGGTTGCCCTCGCCGACCAGGACGATGCCGGGGCGGCCGACCGCCCGGTGGATCACGTCCTGGTGCCGGTTGGCGGCCACCGCGGGGGTGACCACCCAGCCGCCGCGGCGGATGTTGTTGAGCACCGCGGCCGCCGCCCCCGGCTGACCCTCCATCTGCCCGAAGGCGGCCTTCTCCGCCCGGCGCCCGAAGATGATGGCCATGAGCAGGAAGGCCAGCAGGAAGCCAAGGATGCCGGCCCAGATCGGGTGGTCGATGAGGAAGCCGATGGCGAGGAACGCACCGAAGGTGACGATTCCCACGGCCGCGACAATCAGCCCGACCTTGGGGTCGACCCGCTTCGTCATCTGGTATGCCAGGCGGATCTGCTTCAGCCGCCCGGGGTTCTCACTCTCGGATGTTTCCTTCCTCGCCATGCCGCTCAGGATAAGGCCCTGGCTCGCCCGTGACGAAAGGAGCCCTGGCGCCCGGCAGGCAGGCCGATCAGGTGCGGTCGGGCCCGGCGGTGGGGCGGACCGCGGAGTCGAGGAACACCTGGGCCTCCCAGCGGTCCCGGGCGCGCCGCCGGTCCTCACGGACGGCGTTCCAGGCGTTGCGCCGGGCGGTCTGCTGGCCGCCGCCGCGCAGCAGGTAGGTCTCCACCGCGCGCAGGGCCCCGGCCACCGGCAACCTCGAGGTGACGCCCGTACCGGTGCCCCGCGGGCCCCGATCACCACGTACCGCGTCGACTCGCATCGTGCCCTCCTCCGGGTGGTGTCTGGAGAACCAGTGTCACCACCTCTTGTTATCGGCCGGTGACCAGCTCGTCAAACGAACGTCAAATTCCTTCGCTCCCATGCGTAACCCGATCCGGGCCGCCCTTGACACGCGGTGCCCCGGACGGGCGAACGGGGGCGGGCAGGGCGGGGCTCAGCCGGCGGCCTGGGCGGGCAGGGCGGCGTTCCGCCGTTCGACCGCCTGCTTGTACAGCCGGCCCGCCCGGTAGGAGGAACGGACCAGCGGACCGGACATCACCCCGGCGTAGCCGATCTGCTCGGCCTCCTCGTTGAGCTCCACGAACTCCTCCGGCCTGACCCACCGCTCCACGGGGTGGTGCCGCACGCTGGGCCGCAGGTACTGGGTGATGGTGATCAGCTCGCAGCCCGCGTCATGGAGGTCCCGCAGGGCCTGGCTGACCTCTTCGCGGGTCTCGCCCAGCCCCAGGATGAGGTTGGACTTGGTGACCAGACCGGCCTCCCGGGCGCGGGTGATCACGTCCAGCGAGCGCTCGTAGCGGAACCCGGGACGGATGCGCTTGAAGATCCGCGGCACCGTCTCGACGTTGTGCGCCAGCACCTCCGGGGAGGACGAGAAGACCTCGGCGAGCTGCTCCGGAACGGCGTTGAAGTCCGGGATCAGCAGCTCCACCCCGGTGTGGCCGCCGTCCTGGTCCGCGGTGAGCGCGTGGATCTGGCGGACGGTCTCGGCGTACAGCCACGCGCCGCCGTCCGGCAGGTCGTCCCTGGCCACCCCGGTGATCGTGGCGTACCTGAGCTCCATGGTCCGCACGGACTCGGCGACCCGGCGCGGCTCGTCCCGGTCCAGGGGAGCCGGCCTGCCGGTGTCGATCTGGCAGAAGTCGCACCGCCGGGTGCACTGCTCGCCGCCGATCAGGAACGTCGCCTCGCGGTCCTCCCAGCACTCGAAGATGTTGGGACAGCCCGCCTCCTGGCAGACCGTGTGCAGACCCTCCCGCTTGACCAGGCCCTGGAGCGCGGTGTACTCCGGCCCCATCCTGACCCGGGTCTTGATCCACTCGGGCTTGCGCTCGATGGGGGTCTGGCTGTTCCGGACCTCCAGGCGCAGCAGACGACGGCCGTCGGGGGTGGGCGCGGCGGATCCGTCCGGGGCGGCAGCGGACACGTTCTAGCTCCCTTGGCTTTGTTTCCTCGGCGAACACCAGGGTACGCCCTTGTTTTTGCGCTGTTCTGCGCCGATCAACCCCGCCGAAGACGGGGACATTCCCCAGGAGCCGGCGGGAGCCACGGGGCTGGTCCGGCGGCACGTCGGGCCGGCGGCACCGGCCCGGACACGGTGGCGGGCCTCAGCTCGCGCGGGGCAACGGGACCGCGGAGCACAGCACCTCGGTGAGGTGGCGCTCCACGACCGGCAGCACCTCGGCGACGGTGACCTGGCGGCCCAGCTCGGCGGAGAGCGAGGTGACCCCGGCGTCCCGGATTCCGCACGGCACGATCCGGTCGAACCAGGTGTTGTCCGACGCGCAGTTCAACGCGAAGCCGTGCATCGTCACCCCCTTGGCGACGCGGATGCCGATCGCTGCGAGCTTGCGGTCCTCGCCCCGCTGGCCGGCGTTGGAGGGCGCGTACTCGGGGCCGGCCAGACGCGGGTCGAACTCCTCGTCGTCCGGGGTCGAACCGGGGACCCCCGGGCTGAGCCTGAGGTCGAGCCCGCCGAGCTCGGCCCGGTCCGGGGACGGGCGCTGCCGCTCGGGCACAGGGTCGCCGAGCACCCACACCCCGCTGCGCCCCTCCACCCTGCTGGTCTCCAGACCCAGCTCCGCGCAGGCGCGGATCAACGCCTCCTCCAGCCGTCGGACATGGGCGACCACGTCCACCGGCCGGGGCAGTTTGAGGATCGGGTAGCCGACGAGCTGACCCGGGCCGTGCCAGGTGATCTTGCCGCCGCGGTCCACGTCCACCACCGGGGTGCCGTCCACCGGGCGCTCGTTGTCCGCCGTGCGCCGCCCCGCCGTGTAGACGGGCTGGTGCTCGAGCATGAGACAGGTGTCCGGGATCTCGTCGGCGAACCGGGCGGCGTGCACCCGGCGCTGCTCGTCCCAGGCCCACTGGTACTCCACGGCCTCCGGGCCGAACCCGAGGTGGACGAAGCGGAGGTCGCTCATGCCGCCCGCACCTCGCCCCGTCCGGAGGCACTCGCGTGACCCGTGCCCTGGCTGCCGGCTCGCTTCGTCCGCTCGCCCATCGCTTCTCCTTGGCGCCGACTGCCGGCCCCTGCCGGCAGCGAGGGGGTGATCGACCCCCACCCGTCACTGCTGGTCGTGCTACGCGCGCCGGGGTCCGGAGGTGCCGTGCGCGTCCGGACCGGGTGCTGCGCGCGTACCCCGCTGGGACCGCCGTGATCCACCGCGCCCGCCGGGGCACACAGCAACTGTACGTCCGGCGTCGCGCGCCCCCCGCAGGGGGCGTCGGGTCAGGGTGGGCGACCGGGGAACGGCGGGGGGAGCCGGACGGGCAGCGACGAGAACGCCGATGTCACGGGCGCGGGCCCTGGTTCCTCGCGCGCGTTCACCCGTTCCGGCGAATCTGGGGCAGACGTGGTGAGTCGGGCGCGGCCTGCCGTTACATTCACGCCGACCTCACCCGGTGAGGCAGTGAACGGCTTTTCTTCCCGATCCACCCCTTCAGCTCCGGCACCGTTCCGCCACAGCTTCGGACACAGCCGTGCTCGAAAGACAGGAGACGGCACCACGATGACCGACCGATCCGCCCAGCGTTCCCCGAACCACCAACTCGCCGCGCTCATCGCCGAGGCGGGGTTCTCCAACGCGGGACTGGCCAGACGAGTGGACCAGCTCGGCATCGAGCACGGACTCGATCTGCGCTACGACAAGACCTCCGTAACCCGCTGGCTGCGCGGTCAGCAGCCGCGCGGCACCACCCCGGCGCTGATCGCCGAGGTGTTCACCCGGCGCCTCGGCCGCCGCCTGACCGCCCAGGACCTCGGGCTCGACGCCTGCGCCCCGGTCTACGCCGGCCTGGAGTACGCCGCGAGCCCAGAAGAGGCCATAGACATCGTCAGCGGGCTGTGGCGCAAGGACACCGGGACGCACGCGGAGCTGCGCCGGATCGCGTTCACCCCCGCCGGCCTGGTGGTGCCGAGCCGGGACTGGCTGATCGGCCGGCCCGACGAGCGGGTGGCCCGGGAGCCGCGCCCGGTCAACCGGGGGCGCATCCCGGCGCAGGGCGGCGGCCAGGACGGGGCGCCGCAGCGCCCACGACCTGCCGACCGGGTCCGGGGGACCCGGGTGACCTCCGGGGACATCGCGGCGCTGCGTGCGATCGGGGACCTGTTCCGCACCCTGGACAACGCCTACGGAGGCGGACACGCCCGGCAGGCCCTCGTCCGGTACCTGGAGAACGAGGTGGACGGCATGCTCCGCGGCAGCTACGGCGAGGCCGTGGGCAGGGCCCTGTTCGGTGCCGTGGCCGACCTGACCAGGCTCGCCGGGTGGACCTCCTACGACATGGGCGCGCACGGCCTGGCCCAGCGGTACTTCGTCCAGGCCCTGCGGCTCGCCCAGGCCGCGGGCGACCGGGTGTACGGCGGGTACGTCCTGGTCACCATGAGCCGTCAGGCCGTCTACCTCGGACACGGGCGGGAGGCGGTGCAACTGGCCCGGGTCGCCCAGCAGGGCGTCGGGTCCGCCGCGCCGCACGCCGTGCAGGCGCTGCTGTGCGCCGCCGAGGCGCGCGGACACGGACTGCTCGGGGACGCCCGAGCCTGCGCCTCCGCGCTGATGCGGGCGGAACGGGCCCTGGAGACCGCCCGCCCCGGCGACGAGGTGCCCGGCTGGGCGCGCTTCTTCGACGAGGCCCAGCTCGCCGACGAGTTCGGGCACTGCCACCGCGACCTGGAGCAGTACCGGGCCGCGGTGCGCCACGCCGAGCGCTCGCTCCAGCTCCGGCCCGCGGCGTACGCCCGCAGCCGGGTGTTCTGCCGCACCGTGCTCGCCTCCTCCCGGCTGGGCCTCGGCGACGTGGAACAGGCGTGCGCGGTCGGCACCCAGGCGCTCAGGGAGGCGGTGGAGATGCGGTCCACCAGGGCGACCGAGTACGTCTACGAGTTCGGCCGGCAACTCCTGCCCTACCGGGACGTCCCGGCCGTCCGGGCCTTCCACGAACGGGCCGCGGCGGCGGGCATGGCCCTCCAGCTCGGGGCCTGACCGGCCCACCCGTGGGGGAGGGCCACGGGACACGGACGAGGGCTGGCCCACCGCCGCACGGCGGACCAGCCCCGTACCGCGCCGGTTCGCCGCGTGGCCGGTGGTCGCGGGGGTGTCGCTGGGGACGGCGCCGGCTCAGGCAGCGGCCAGGTTCCGTTGTGTGTCCTCCGGCCGGAACCGGACGCCCAGGTCGCGCAGCAGGTGGTGGGCCGCCCTGCGGCCCGAGTACAGCGCACCCTGCGCGGTGCTGATGTCCCGGTGGTCGCCGCACACGTAGAGCCCGGACAGCAGCCGCACCGGACGGCGCACGTGGTGCGGGGCACGCATCGCCGGTACCGCGTCGCGTTCGTGCCGCAGCGCCATCAGCTCCCAGCCGTCGGTGTCGGTGCCGTACAGGTCGGCCAGGTGGCCGCGCACCTCCCGGTCCAGCCGCTCCGCGTCGGCGACCCGGCCCCCGGGCAGGGGACCGAGCACCGTGCTGGACACCAGCGCCCTGCCGTCCAGGGCGCACCCCGGATCGACCTCGCTGGCCACCACCGAGTACGCCACGGGCCCCCGGCGGTCGGCGGCCAGCACCAGCGCCGGCTCCCGCAGGGGCGCCTCGGCGACGGCGTGGTGCAGCGTGGTGACCGGGTGGAACTCCGGCACGTGCAGGCCCGGCAGGAGCCCCGCCGCCCGCCTGGCACCCGTGGCCACCACCACGGCACGGCACCTGACGGCGGGGTGCCCGTCGACGGCCACCTCGTTGGTGGACACTGAAGTGACGTTCCTGCCCAGGTGCAGACTGCCCGGGGGCAACGCCTTGGCCAGCAACTCGGGCACCGACGCCGACCCGCCCTCCGGCACACACAGCCGACCCCGGGCGAACCCCCGCAGCACCAGGTCGGCGCAGCGGCTGCTGGTGGTCAGCGCCGGATCGCTGAGCAACGCGGCGAGCAACGGGCGCAGGAAACCGTCCACCATCCGCGGGGAGAAGCCCCGCGCCGCGAGCGCCTCCGCCGTGGTCGTCTCCGGCCTCGCCAACAGCCGCGCGGTGGACGTGCCGGCGAGCCGGGCCAACGTCGCCCCCAGCCGCGCCCGCTCCAGCGTCGCGCTGAACGGTGTCCTGGACCCGCCGATCAACAGCGACAGGCTGTCCCGCGCCCGGCGCTGGTCCCCGAAGACCCGGTAGTTACGGCCCCCACCGCGCACCAGGACACCGGGCGAGAGCTGCCGCATCCGCAGCCCCGCCAGCCCAGGGGTGCGGTGCAACTCGGGGAACGAGGTGTTGAGCAGATGATTTCCCGGATCGAGCCGGAAACCGTCCACCGTGTCGGTGGCCATCCGCCCACCGATGCGGTCGGACCCTTCGAGAACGATGACGGTCAGCCCCGCGGCGACCACATGATGCGCTGCACTGAGGCCGGCGAGCCCGGCGCCGACGACGACTACATCAGCATGTCGAGCGTGATTGAGCACGGTTCTGGCCCTCCCCGAGGTCGGGTGTTCCCCGCATCCACCGACAGTCATGCCCCGTTCAACACCGCACAATCTTCTTGTGTTCGCTCGCCGCCGGGGGTCTCTTTTTGTGTTCGCTCGCCGCCGGCCGCCTTGGGGTGCCCCTGCCGGCGTTCCTCGTCGTGCGGTCGCTCGTTCCTCGCGACCTTCTCCTCGTCTCTTCGGCAGGGGCGCGGCCTTTGGCTCGCTCACGTCTTCGCGTCGTCGGGGTTCGGGTGCATGACACTGCGGCCCTTCTGGTGTTCGCTCGCCGCCGGCCGCTGATGTCACTGCGGCTCGCTCACGTCCCCCGCGTCGTCGGGGCGGGGGTGCACGACGCTGCGGGGTGGGCGGGGGTGGTCAGGTCGTGGGGGTGGGGAGGGCGGCGTGGATGGCGTCGTCGATCCGGGGGTGGGTGAAGGTGAAGCCGGAGTCCAGCAGCCGGCGTGGCAGGACCCGCTGGCTGGACAGGACGTCGTCGGCGAACTCGCCCAGGGCCAGGCGCAGTGCGGGCGGGGGCACGGTGAGCAGGGTGGGGCGGTGCAGGGCGCGGCCCATCGCGGCGGTGACCTCGCGGTTGGTGACCGGGTGGGGGGCGGTCAGGTTGACCGGGCCGGAGACGCCCTCGGCGCCCAGGAGGTGGCGCAGCGCCGCCAGCTCGTCCTTGAGGGAGATGAAGCTCCAGTACTGGCGGCCGCTGCCGAGACGTCCGCCGAGGCCGAGCCGGAAGAGCGGGAACAGCCGTCCCCACGCCCCGCCCCGGGACGACACCACCAGGCCGGTGCGGGCGAACACGGTCCTGATGCCCGCCTGCTCGGCTGGGGCCGCCGCGGCCTCCCACTCCTGGCAGAGGTCGGCCAGGAAGCCGGCCCCGGGCGGCGCCGACTCGTCCACCGGGGTGTCCGCGGTGTCGCCGTAGAAGCCGATGGCGCTGCCGCTGACCAGGACCCGGGGCGGCGGGTCCAGGGCGGCGACGGCCTCGGCGAGAGCGGCGGTGCCGAGGACCCGGCTGTCCCGCAGGGTCTTCTTGTACGCGGCGGTCCAGCGGTGCTCGGCGACCCCGGCGCCGGCCAGGTGGACCACCGCGTCGGTGCCGGTGAGCCGGTCGGTGTCCACCACCTGGCGTGACGGGTCCCAACTCACCTCGTCGTCCGCCCTGGCCGGGCGCCGGACGAGGCGGAGCACGTCGTGGCCGTCCGCCCTCAGGTCGTGCAGCAGGGCCGAACCGATCAGACCGGTGGATCCGGTGACAGCGATGCGCATGGGGACATCCTCCCGGCGGGGGGCGGGTGGGCGCGAGCAGGGAGCCGGCGGGTCGCGGGGAGGTACCGGTCCTAGGGCCTGTCTGATAAGTGGCGCCGTCCGCCCGGGGGGCGGGGGTCGCGGCGTCTGGTGCGTGCGATCGCAAGGCGGAGGGTCGTCCTCGTACTGGGCGTACGTGGACGATCCCGACAACGCAGCGAGCGTGCGTGCCAGGCGTCACGA
>NZ_KB904649.1 GCF_000380165.1 Wenjunlia vitaminophila DSM 41686 | reverse complement strand
CAGCGGCGAGGTCGTGAAGATCGAGGACTCCGAGCGGCGGCTGCGGGTGCCGTTGGTGATCCCCGGCAAGACCACCGATCGGCAGTGCCGTCGGATGGCCACGCAGTTGATGGGCACCATGCGGGACCACACCGCGGCCAAGATAGACGTGGTGGAACTGCGGGACGTGGACGGCTCCGCGAGCTGCACCGTGTCCCGGGACGAAGTCGCCGCCTACGACCCGCTGCGGCCCACCGAGGCGGCGGTCGGCCAGTTCTTCATCGACCCCGAGTACCGCCTGGTGAGCCTCGGCGACCACGACGTCCAGGCGTCGCCGGTGGCCGGACCTTTCGGCGAGGGCCAGGTCCAACTGGGGAACGTCGCGGTGCGGCTGGACGGCCGGGGCGCGGCCGGGGTCCGACGCGACGGCGCTGCCCTGTACGTGGCCGACTTCCAGGCGGGCACCGGGGCCACCAGCGTGCTCACCAGCACCGCGCAGCGCCCCGAGGACCGCCTGAGCGCGCCGAGCTGGGACGGCTGGGGCGACCTGTGGGTGGCCGACCGGGACCCGCAGCGGCCCCGGCTGATCGTGCTCCGCGGAGACCAGGTCATCCCCGTCGACGTGCCCGACCTCGCGGGGCGCCGGGTCCAGTCGCTGCGGGTGGCGGCCGACGGGGTGCGGATCGCGCTGGTGCTGCGCGACGGGGACCGCACCACCCTCCAGCTCGGCCGGGTCGAACGCGGCGGCACCGAGCGGGCCCCCAGGGTGTCGGTGCGTGACCTGCGGCCGGTGGCGCCGCAGCTCGAGGACATCGCCGCGGTCTCCTGGGCGGGCCAGAGCCGGATCCTGGTGGTGGGCAGGGAGTCGCAGGGCGTGCAGCAGTTGAAGTACGTGGACACCGACGGCTCGACGTCCTACACCCCGATGCTGCCGGCGATCAGCGGTGTCACCGCCGTGGCCGCCCCCCCGGACCGGAACCGGCCGCTGCTCGCGGACTCCGAGGAGGGGATGTTCCGCCTGGGACCGGACTCCAACTGGAAGCGGGTCCAGCCCAAGGAGGGGACCTCGCCGGTCTACCCGGGGTAGCCGGGAACGCACCGCGCGCCGGCACCGCGCCCGAGCTCCCGGCCCCCGTTCCGGCCCGCCGTGACGGGGGCGCGGGCCGCGGGGTTGTCCACAGGCCCTGGTCGTCCCCCGTGGAGGAGCCGCACAGTGGACCCGTGAGGACGTGGCGGTCGGCCCGGGGG
>NZ_KB904648.1 GCF_000380165.1 Wenjunlia vitaminophila DSM 41686 | reverse complement strand
CCCGCCATCGAAGGCATCGCCTACTTCACCGTCGCCGAACTCCTCACCAACATCAGCAAACACAGCCACGCAACATCAGCATCAGTCGACGCGTGGCGATCCGACGACCGGATCCTGATCCAGGTGCGGGACGACGGGCAGGGCGGCGCGGAACTCGGCAAGGGCAGCGGACTCGACGGCCTCGCCGACCGCATCCGGGCCGTCGACGGCCTCTTCGTGGTGGACAGTCCGGTCGGCGGACCCACCAGCATCACCGCGGAACTGCCGTGGCGGAACCGCGAGCCGGCGACCACCGGCCGGTCCGCCGGCCACCGCTGACCGGCCGACGGACCGTCCCCCGGGGAGACCCGGCGCCCAGGTGCCCCGCGGCTGCGGGCCCGGTCGGGCCACCCGATCACGCGCGCGGCCCCGGCTCCCCGGGGGGTGGGGTTATCCCCCTCCCCAAGACGCCGACCTCCACCATGGGCCGCGAGGGGCGGTTCCGGGAGGCTGGGCACAGAGTCGAGATGGATGCCGAACGGCCGCCAGGCCAGGAGGCAGCGACACCGGACAAGGATGACGTCATGGCAACCCCATACCGGCAAGCCCCGCGAAGGCACCTGGCCCCCCTCGCGCTGCGGGCCCCCCTGCAGGGACGGGCCTGGCGGGAGTACCTGTACCTCCTGCTGAACCTGCCCATCGGCATCGCCACCTTCGTCTACACGGTCACCATGCTGTCCCTCGGGGTCGGGCTGCTGATCACCTTCCTCGGGGTTCCGGTGCTCGCCCTGGCCCTGGCCGGCTGTCGCGGGATCGGCGTGGTGGAGCGGGCCAGGGCCAGGGCGCTGCTCCACGAGGACGTGCCGGGCCCCGGCCGGGCCGGCCAGAAGAAGCCCGGCCTCCTGGGTTGGTTCGTCGCGCTGTTCCGCAGCGGTACCTCCTGGCGGCACGTGATCTACACGCTGATCATGCTGCCCTGGGGGATCTTCACCTTCACCATGACGGTCGTGTTCTGGAGCCTCGGCTGGTCGATGCTGACCTATCCGCTGTGGCAGTGGACCTACCCGCGCTACCTCGACCAGCCCGGGATGCAGGTCTTCGGCGACGGCGAGGGGAACAACTGGTACCTGGACACCGCCGTGGAGATCGTCGGCACCACCGTCGTCGGCCTGCTGATCTGGATGGCCACCCCCTGGATGGCGCACGGCCTGGCCACCGTGGACCGGGCCCTGGTCCGCGGGCTGCTGTCCCCGTCGGCGTTGGCCGAACGGGTCCAGGAACTGGAGTCCGACCGGGGGACTGTGGTGGACACGGCGGCGGCTGACCTGCGGCGCATCGAACGGGACCTGCACGACGGCGCCCAGGCCCGCCTCGTCGCCCTGGCCATGGACCTCGG
>NZ_KB904647.1 GCF_000380165.1 Wenjunlia vitaminophila DSM 41686 | reverse complement strand
CGTTCCTCGACGCTGCGCTCCCTCGTGCCTCGGTCGCTTGGTCTCGTCTCTTCGGCAGGGGCGCGGCCTTTGGCTCGCTCACGTCTGCGCCGCGTCGGGGTTCGGGTGCACGACGCTGCGGGTGTCCCGGGGGTTCGCTCGCCGCCGGCCGCTTTGGGGTGCCCCTGCCGGCGTTCCTCGTCGTGCGGTCGCTCGTTCCTCGCGACCTTCTCCTCGTCTCTTCGGCAGGGGCGCGGTCCGCGGCGCCAGCCGCATGGTGTCACTGCGGCTCGCTCACGTCTGCGCGTCGTCGGGGCGGGGGTGCACGACGCTGCGGGTTTTCCCGGGGGTTCGCTCGCCGCCGGCCGCTTGGGGGTGCCCCTGCCGGCGTTCCTCGACGCTGCGCTTCCTCGTTCCTCGGTCGCTTGGGCTCGTCTCTTCGGCAGGGGCAGCGGTCCGCGGCGCCAGCCGCATGGTGTCACTGCGGCTCGCTCACGTCTGCGCGTCGTCGGGGCGGGGGTGCACGACGCTGCGGGTGTCCCGGGGGTTCGCTCGCCTCCGGCCGCTCGGGGAGCCCCTGCGGGCGTTCCTCGTCGCGGCGCCCCTGATGCGGCGGCCAGCCACAGCGGTGTCGGTGTGGCCGCACGTGTCCCGCGGACGCCCCCCGGTGCGTGGCTGGGCCGGTGCAGCGCCTTCACCTCCACCGCCGATGACGCGTGGAAGTGAGCGAGCCGCAGGGGCGCGGCCTGCGGCGAGCGAACCCCCGGCCACGCCGCAGTGTCGTGCACCTTCACTCCGGCGATGCGTAGACGTGAGCGAGCCAAAGGCCGCGCCCCTGTCGAAGTGACGAAGCCGGCGACCGAGGAACGAGGGAGCTGGCTGAGGAACGCCGGCAGGGGCACCCCCAAGCGGCCGGCGGCGAGCGAACACAGTTAAAACGGCCCCGCCCCCAGGTCCCGGGAGATCGACCGGGCGGCGTCTCGGACCGCGGCCACCAGCCGCGATCGTATGTGACCGTCTTCGCATACGCGTTCGATGGCCCCGGTGACGCCGACGGCGCCCACCGGCACCCGGCGCCGGCCGTGGATGGGTGCGGCGACCGAGGCCAGGCCGTCCCAGGTCTCCTCGATGTCGCTGGCCCAGCCCCGTTCCTTGGTGATCTCGAGCAGCGCCTCGAAGTCGGCGCGTTCGGTGACCGTCCGCGAGGTGAACGCCTTCCGTTCGGCGTCCAGCGCCTCGCCGTGTGCCACCGGGTCGTAGGCGGCGAGGACCTTGCCGAGCGCCGTGCTGTGCAGTGGCTGCATGGCGCCGACCTCGAGGACCTGGCGGCTGTCGTCCGGTCGGAAGACGTGGTGGACGATGAGCACGCCCTGGTGGTGCGGCACCCCGATGTAGACGCTCTCCCCGCCTGCTCTGGCCAGGTCGTCCGCCCAGACCAGGGCGCGGGCTCGGAGTTCGTGGACGTCCAGGTAGCTGTTGCCGAGCCGGAGGAGTTCCGCTCCGAGCTGGTACTTTCCGGAGACGGGGTCCTGTTCGACGAACCCTTCCTGTTGGAGGGTGCGCAGGATGCCGTGAGCGGTGCCTTTGGCGAGGCCCAGCGTGGAGGACACCTCGGAGAGCCCCAGCCGCCGCTCGCCGCCCGCGAGCAGGCGGAGGATCGCCGCCGCCCGCTCCAGGGACTGGATGGGTCCGGGCATGGGTGGCCTCCTCGGTCGGCAATGCAGAACGTCATGGGGCGATGCCGAACTCATTCTCGCAAAGGGCCCTGCTCGGCAACGAGGCCTTGTCCGGATTGCCCCGGCCACCCGAGTCCACCTATGGAGACGCTCCATGGCTGATTGCAGTTTCTTGGTTACCCTGGCCAGGTGCCCGCCCGGACGCCCGGTGCGCGCATAGCCGACAGCCGTCGCACTCCCAGGGAGAATCCCATGGCCCTGCCATCCCACCAGTCCGTCCGCAGGCAACGAGTCGCTGCGCTCCGCGAGGCCCTGGCGACCCGGGTCGTCGTCGCCGACGGCGCCATGGGCACCATGCTCCAGGCGCAGGACCCCACCCTGGACGACTTCCAGGGCCACGAGGGCTGCAACGAGATCCTGAACGTCTCCCGCCCCGACATCGTGCGGTCGGTGCACGAGGCCTACCTGTCGGTGGGCGTGGACTGCGTGGAGACGAACACCTTCGGGGCGAACCTCGGGAACCTCGGCGAGTACGACATCCCCGAGCGCATCGCGGAGCTGTCCGAGGCCGGGGCGAGGCTGGCCCGCGAGGTGGCGGACGGCTTCAGCACCCGCGACCGGCCGCGGTGGGTGCTGGGATCGATCGGCCCGGGGACCAAGCTCCCGACGCTGGGACACGCCCCCTACGCCGCGCTCCGCGACGCCTACCAGCAGAACGCCGCGGGGCTGATCGCCGGCGGCGCGGACGCCCTGCTGGTGGAGACCACGCAGGACCTGCTGCAGACCAAGGCCGCGGTGATCGGTGCCCGCCGGGCGCTGGCCGAGTCGGGCCTCGAGTTGCCGCTGTGCGTCCAGGTCACGGTGGAGACCACCGGCACGATGCTGCTCGGCTCGGAGATCGGGGCGGCGCTGACCGCGTTGGAGCCGCTGGGCATCGACATGATCGGCCTGAACTGTGCCACCGGCCCGGCCGAGATGAGCGAGCACCTCCGCTACCTGGCCCGGCAGGCCCGGGTCCGGGTGTCGGCGATGCCCAACGCGGGGCTGCCGGTCCTCGGCAAGGACGGCGCCCACTACCCGTTGTCCCCGGAGGAGCTGGCCGACGCCCACGAGCTGTTCGTCCGTGAGTACGGCCTGTCCCTGGTGGGCGGCTGCTGCGGCACCACCCCGGAGCACCTGCGCCAGGTGGTGGAGCGGACGCGCGACCTGGAGCCGACGCCGCGGCAGCCCCGACCGGAGCCGGGCGCGGCCTCGCTGTACCAGTCGGTACCGTTCCGCCAGGACACCTCGTACCTGGCGATCGGGGAGCGGACCAACGCCAACGGGTCGAAGAAGTTCCGCGAGGCGATGCTGGACGGCCGCTGGGACGACTGCGTGGAGATCGCCAGGGAGCAGATCCGCGAGGGCGCCCACCTCCTGGACCTGTGCGTGGACTACGTGGGGCGGGACGGCGTCGCCGACATGCAGGAGGTCGCCGGCCGGCTGGCCACGGCATCCACCCTGCCCATCGTGCTGGACTCGACCGAGCCGGCCGTGATCCGCGCGGGACTGGAGAAGCTCGGCGGGCGCGCCGTGGTCAACTCCGTCAACTACGAGGACGGGGACGGTCCCGACTCCCGCTTCGCCAGGATCGCCGCGCTCGCCGCGGAGCACGGGGCGGCGCTGATGGCGTTGACCATCGACGAGCGGGGACAGGCCCGCACCGCCGACGCCAAGGTGGCCATCGCGGAGCGGTTGATCGCCGACCTCACCGGGAACTGGGGTCTGCGGGAGAGCGACATCCTCATCGACTGTCTGACCTTCACCATCGCCACCGGTCAGGAGGAGTCCCGGCGGGACGCGGCGGAGACCATCGAGGCGATCCGTGAGCTGAAGCGGCGGCACCCGCGGGTGCAGACCACGCTGGGCCTGTCCAACGTCTCCTTCGGGCTCAACCCGGCGGCCCGGCAGGTGCTCAACTCCGTCTTCCTGAACGAGTGCGTCGAGGCGGGTCTTGACTCGGCGATCGTGCACGCGAGCAAGATCCTCCCGATCGCCCGCATCCCCGAGGAACAGCGCGAGGTCGCCCTCGACCTGATCCACGACCGGCGCCGGGACGGGTACGACCCGCTACAGCGGTTCCTGGAGCTGTTCGAAGGCGTGGACACCCGCTCGCTCAAGGCGAGCAGGGCCGAGGAGCTGGCCGCGCTGCCCCTGGAGGAGCGGCTGCGCCGGCGCATCGTGGACGGTGAGCGCAACGGCCTCGAGGCGGACCTGGACGCGGCGCTGACCGAGCGCCCCGCGCTGGAGATCGTCAACGACACCCTCCTCGCCGGGATGAAGGTGGTCGGGGAGCTGTTCGGGTCCGGGCAGATGCAGCTCCCGTTCGTCCTGCAGTCCGCCGAGGTGATGAAGGCGGCGGTCGCCTACCTCGAACCGCACATGGAGAGGTCCGACGCCGAGGGCAAGGGCACCATCGTGCTGGCAACCGTCAAGGGCGACGTGCACGACATCGGCAAGAACCTGGTGGACATCATCTTGTCCAACAACGGCTACACCGTGGTCAACCTGGGCATCAAACAGCCGGTCTCGGCGATCGTGGAGGCCGCGGTGGAGCACCGGGCCGACGTCATCGGCATGTCCGGGCTGCTGGTGAAGTCCACCGTGATCATGAAGGAGAACCTGGAGGAGCTCAACCAGCGCCAGTTGGCCGCCTCCTACCCGGTCATCCTCGGCGGCGCGGCGCTCACCCGGGCCTACGTCGAGCAGGACCTGCACGAGATCTACCAGGGTGAGGTCCGCTACGCCCGGGACGCGTTCGAGGGGCTCCGGCTGATGGACGCGCTGATCGCGGTCAAGCGCGGCGTTCCGGGGGCCGTCCTGCCCGAGCTGCGGCAGCGGAGGGTCCCGGTCCGGGCCGTCACCGTTGACGACGGCGACCAGGCGGAGCCGAAGGGACCGGCGCGCTCGGACGTGGCCACCGACAACCCGGTCCCCACCCCGCCCTTCTGGGGCACCCGTGTGATCAAGGGCATCCCGCTCGCCGACTACGCTCCGTGGCTGGACGAGGGCGCACTGTTCAAGGGGCAGTGGGGGCTCAAGCAGGGGCGGGCCGCGGACGGCCCCTCGTACCAGGAGCTGGTCGAGACCGAGGGCCGGCCCCGGCTGCGGGGCTGGTTGGACCGCGTGCAGACCGAGGGCTGGCTCCAGGCGGCCGTGGTGTACGGCTTCTTCCCCTGCGTCTCCAAGGGCGAGGACCTGATCATCCTCGGGGACGACGGCGCCGAACGGACCCGGTTCACCTTCCCCCGGCAGCGCAGCGGGCGTCGGCTGTGCCTGTCGGACTTCTTCCGCTCCCAGGAGTCGGGCGAGACCGACGTGGTGGGGCTCCAGGTGGTCACCGTGGGCAGCAGGGTCTCCGAGGCGACGGCCGAGCTCTTCGCGGCGAACTCCTACCGGGACTACCTGGAGCTGCACGGGCTTTCGGTGCAGCTCGCCGAGGCGCTGGCGGAGTACTGGCACGCCCGGGTCCGGGCCGAGCTCGGTTTCGCCGGGGAGGACCCCGAAGCGATGGAGGACATGTTCGCGCTGCGGTACCGGGGTGCGCGGTTCTCCCTGGGGTACGGGGCCTGCCCGGACCTGGAGGACCGAGGGAAGATCGCCGAACTGCTGCGTCCCGAGCGGATCGGGGTGCAGTTGTCGGAGGAGTTCCAGCTCCATCCCGAGCAGTCCACGGACGCGATCGTCATCCACCACCCGGAGGCCAAGTACTTCAACGCCCGGTGACGCGTCCACGGCACCCCCGGGACGGCAGGACCGCGGCCGGGCAATGCTCCGTGGGCGGGGCGGGGCGGCGGCGGAGCGGCCACCACCCGTGACCGACGGTGACCCCTGCTCCCGCGGGGGTGCCCCACCGGGGGACCGCCGAACCGACCACCCATGAAACCTGTCCGCTCCCTGGGACGGCGGGTGCCGGGCGGGTACGGTGTGCCTCCGGGCGCGCGCCGCGGCATTCCGCGCGTGGCGCCGTAGACTGGATGATCCGGCTCGGGCCGGTCGCCGCTTCGGAACAGGAGCAACGGCGACCGGCCTGTTCGTCCCTCAGGGGCGTTCCGGCGCCGCTCCGGCGCCCGGGCGCTTCCAGCGGGGCGACCGGCCCGGTGACGAAGGGAGGCCAGGTGACCAACACCATCCCCGCTGGGGGACTCCGCACGAGCACCAGCTCCGGCCTGCGGGCGGTCCTGCTCGACATGGACGGGACCCTGGTGGACACCGAGGGTTTCTGGTGGGACGCGGAGGTGGAGGTCTTCGCGGAGCTGGGGCACGAGCTGCGGCCGGAGTACCGGGCGGAGGTGGCCGGCGGGCCGATGACCCGGGTGGGTGCCTTCCTGCTCCGGCAGACCGGCGCCCGGATCACCTACCCGGAGCTGTCCAGGCTGGTGAACGACCGTTTCGCCGAGCTGATCGGCAGGGGGGTGACCCTGATGCCGGGGGCCCAGCGGCTGCTCGCCGAGCTCGCCACGTACGACGTCCCGATCGCCCTGGTGTCCGCCTCGCACCGGCGGATCATCGACGTGGTGCTACAGACCCTGGGGTCGTCCAGGTTCGCCTTCTCGCTCGCCGGTGACGAGGTCGAGAACACCAAGCCGCACCCGGAGCCGTACCTGACGGCGGCCCGCCGGATGGAGGCGCCGCCGGAGAGCTGCCTGGTGGTGGAGGACACCCCGACCGGTGTGACCTCCGCCCGTTCGGCCGGCTGCCAGGTGCTCGCCGTGCCCTCGGTGGCACCGATCGACGCCGCGCCCGGGTGCACCGTGGTGCGCTCCCTCGAGGACGTCAACCTGACCTTCCTGCGCTCGCTGGTCCCGGTCGCGCGCTGAACGGTCGGACACCCGGTCCGGTCGATTCCCGGGGATATCCGGCGAGGCCATACCGATTGGCGATCCGTCACACATGCGGCATGAAGGATTCCGGTTCCCTGTCGGCGCGCCCCCTTGAGTGATTATTCTCACAGCACGTCCTGTCGACAGCGCAGTGGGCGCTTGTTCTCAATGGAGTCATGACGCCAGGGAGCGGGGGAATTGTGTCCGCTTTTATGGCGACTAACGGCATTGATTCCGCTGTCCGGAAATCGGTTACCCGGGTGCTGTTATCCGGGCGTAATTACGCCGGAACTGTTCCGTGTCATCGATCGCCGAGGCGGTCGCACTAGGGTTCCTGCGATCAATGCCGAATCTCGGTCGGCGTTTCAGCAAGGGGATTCTTTCATGTCACGTAGCAAGCGCGTCGTGGCTGCCGCCACCGTGAGCCTGATGGCACTGGCGGTGGCCGCATGCGGAGACGACAACGACTCCTCCGGTTCCAAAGGCGGCGGCAGCAGCAGCGGCAAAGCCGTGATCATGGGCACCACCGAGCCCGTGAACTCGCTTGACCCCGCGGCGACGTACGACCTCGGCTCCTGGACGGTGAACTACAACACCTTCCAGCAGCTCCTGACCTACGAGGCGGGGGCCAAGGACTACACCGGGGACGCCGCCGAGAAGTGCGAGTTCACCGACGCCAAGACCTTCACCTGCACCATCAAGGACGGGCTGAAGTTCACCAACGGCAGCGATCTCACCGCCGAGGACGTGGCCTTCTCGATCAAGCGCGTCGTCACCATCGCCGACCCGGCCGGTGGCTCGTCGCTGTTCAACTCGATGCAGTCCGTCGAGGCCAAGGACCCCAAGACCGTGGTGTTCCACCTCAAGCGCCCCGACGCGACGTTCCCGCAGGTGCTCACCACCGGTTCGGCGTCGATCGTCCCCTCGGACGCGGACTACCCGGCGGACAAGCTCAGGATGGCTGACAACAGCATCGGCTCCGGTGTGTACAAGCTGGACAAGTACAAGCCGAAGCAGCTCGCCTCCTTCGTGGCCAACAAGGACTACACGGGCCCCCGCAAGCCGAAGAGCCAGCAGTACGTGCTCCAGTTCTTCAGCGAGGAGTCCACGCTGAAGCAGGCCGTGGAGAACGGCAAGGTCGACTTCGCCTACGGGAAGCTCTCCCCGACCACCCTCCAGGCGATCGAGAAGGACGGGGCCTCCAAGGGCGTCAGCATCGTCCAGGGCGCCGGTGCGGAGATCCGCTACATCGCGTTCAACGTGAAGAGCAAGCCGGTCGACAACAAGGTCGTCCGCCAGGCCATCGCCCAGGTCCTGGACCGCAAGTCGATCGCCGAGAACGTCTACAACGGCAACGTGGTGCCGCTGTACTCGATGGTCCCGCAGGGCCTCAACGGCGCGGTGGAAAGCTTCAAGGAGAAGTACGGCGAGCCGTCCGCGGACAAGGCCGCCGCGCTGCTGCGGAAGGCCGGCGTCAAGACCCCGGTCAGCGTTGACCTGTGGTACAGCTCGGAGAAGTACGGCGCGGTGACCACCGACGAGTTCACCGAGATCAAGCGGCAGCTCGAGGAATCCAAGCTGTTCAAGGTCAAGCTGGACAGCACCGGCTGGGAGCAGTACCAGAAGGCCGCGTTCGACGAGGACCTCTACCCCGGCTTCGGCCTCGGCTGGTACCCCGACTTCCCGGACGCCGACAACTACCTCAGCCCGTTCATGCGTGACGGTGGCTACTTCACCAACAACTACTCGAACCCCAAGGTGAACAGCGCCCTCGACACCGAGCTGGCCAGCGACGACGCCAAGGTTCGCAACACGGCCTTCGCCGAGATCCAGAAGATCATCGCGGAGGACGTGCCGGTCCTGCCGATCTGGCAGGGCAAGCAGAGCGCCGTGGCACGGGAAGGCATCACCGGTCTGGAGGAGACCTTCGACCCGTCGTACATCTTCCGCTTCTGGCTGATCGCCAAGAAGTAGCACGGTACCTGTCGGCAACCGACGGACACCGCGGGGGGCGCGGACAGGCTCTGACCGGTCCGCGCCCCGTCCGCCGTCCTGGAGAGAATCACATATGAGCAAGCAGTCAGGCGGCCTCGGGCGTTACGTCGCCCAGCGGTTGCTGCTGGCGGTCCCCATGGTGCTCATCCTCCTCACGCTGGTCTTCCTGCTGATGCGCGTGGCCCCGGGCGACCCGGTCTCGGCCGCCGCGGGGGGCAAGCTCGGACCGGAGCAGCTCGCGGAGAAACGACGGATAGCAGGCTTGGACAAGCCGCTGTTCGAGCAGTACCTGGACTACCTCGGCGACGTCGTCACCCTGGACTTCGGCACCACCTTCGTTGACCACCGCAAGGTGTCGGACATCATCATCGAGAACGGCGGAGCGACCCTCAGCCTCACTCTCGGCGCCCTGTTCGTGGCGGTCCTCATCGGGCTGCCCATCGGCCTGTTCTCCGGCAGATACAGGGACAGCGCCTTCGACGTCACTGCCCGGATCTTCGGCATCACCACCTACGCGGCCCCGGTGTTCTTCACCGGCCTGCTCGCGCAGCTCGCCTTCTCCGGCACCTGGCTGCCCACCTCGGACCAGGCCGATCCGCTCACGTCGTTGAACATCGAGTCAGTCACCCACATCTACGTGCTGGACTGCCTGATAGCCGGTGACTGGAACGCCGTCGAGGACGGGCTCAAACACCTGATCCTGCCCTCGATCACCCTGGGCCTGCTCATCGTCGGCGTGTTCATCCGCATGATCCGGATCAACGTGATCCAGTCGTTGCACGGGGACTACATCGAAGCCGCCCGCGCCCGCGGGGTCAGGGAGCGACGGGTCGTCACCCAGCACGCCTTCCGCAACGCCCTGGTCCCGGTGATCACCGTTCTCGGCCTCCAGGTCGCGTTGCTGCTCGGTGGCGCGGTGCTCACCGAGAAGACCTTCAACTGGCCAGGTGTCGGCTCGACCCTGATCACGTACATCAATCAGCGCGACTACATCGCCGTCCAGGGCATCGTGACGGTGTTCGCCCTGGTCGTCGTCCTGATCAGCATGCTGATCGACTTTGTCAACGCACTGATCGACCCGAGGGTGCGGTACTGATGGCCCAGACGACGCTCCTCACCACCACCGACCCCGAGCCGGCACCGGACGTGCCGGTCAAGCCCGGGCGTTTCGCCGGGCTGCGCCACGCGCTGGCCCCGATCCGGCAGGCACGCGGCGTGCCCAAGGCACTGCTGCTGACCGGGCTCGCCATCAGCACGATCTTCGTGCTCGCAGCCGTCTTCGCCCCGCTGATCGCGCCCTACGACTTCGACCAGTACCAGGCGGACGGCGAACGCTTCCCCAAGCAGGGCTCCCCCGGCGGGGACCACCTCTTCGGCACCACCGTGCAGAGCCTCGACGTGCTCTCCCGCGTGGTGTACGGCGCCCGCACCGCGCTCGAGGTCATGCTGCTCGCCGTGTTCTTCTCCCTGATCATCGGGGTGCTGCTGGGGCTGCTCTCCGGCTACTTCGGCGGATGGCTGGACCGCATCCTGGTGCTGATCATGGATGCGCTCTTCGCCTTCCCCTACCTGCTGCTGGCCATCGTCGCCGGGTTCATCTTCTCCGGCGTCGCCGGGGGCAGCGTGGTCACCGCGGCGCTCGCGATCACGGTGGTCTACATCCCGCAGTACTTCCGGGTGGTCCGAAGCTCCGCGCTCTCCGCCCGCGAGGCCACCTACGTCGAGGCGGCCCGCGCGATGGGCGCCAAGCCGGGGACCGTGATCCGCAAGTACCTGTTCTCCAACGTCGTGCAGTCGGTGCCGGTGATCACCACCATGAACGCCGCCGACGCCATCTCCACCCTGGCCGGCCTCGGCTTCCTCGGCATGGGCATCGAGCCCACCGACGCCGCGGAGTGGGGCTACGACCTGGAGCGCGCCATCGACGACGTGGGCGCCGGCATGTGGTGGACGGCCCTGTACCCGGGCCTGGCCATCCTGCTGGCCATCCTCGGCTTCACCCTGCTCGGCGAGGGCCTCAACGACGTCCTCAACCCGACCACCCGCCGCCGGCGGATCTCCAAGGTCGTCATCCCGGGCGCCACCGCCCGCCGGACGGTCCTCGCGGCGACCACCCCGGCCGCCACCGCCACGGCCGCGGCCGGCTCGGAGGACCCCACCCCGGACGCGGACGACGCACCGGGGACGGCCACCGAGCAGCCGTCCGCCACGGCGGGGACGACGCGCCCCGACCTCGTCAAGTCGGCGGGGGCCGCCGAGCCCGTCGCCGACACCCTGGTGGACCTGCCCGCCCAGGACGCCTCCGGAGCCGACGGCACCGTCGCCGGAGCGGACGCCGGGACGGAGCCCGTCGAGGCCGGCGGTGACACCGGCGACACCGGGGCCACCGGGTCGGGCGACGGGGCCGGCAGCGACGGCGAGGCCACGACGCCGGCCACCGCGTCCCCCGCGGCGTCGCAGGACCAGGACGGGCAGGACGGGCCGGACACGCCCGGAAGCACCGTCACCGACGCCCCGAAGGAGGGCTGATGGCCACCACCAGTGCGCCGAGCACCGCGGCAGCGGCGACCGGCGCTCCCGAGCCCGTGCTGGCCGTGCAGGACCTACGGGTCTGGTACGGGACCGAACGCGGTCCGGTGCGCGCCGTGGACGGAGTCACGTTCGAGGTCCGTCCCGGTGAGACCCTGGGCCTGGTCGGCGAGTCCGGCTGTGGGAAGTCCACCCTGGGCCGAGGGGTGCTGGGACTCACCCCGGCCGGGACGGCCCTGGACGGGGTGGTCGACTTCAAGGGCACCAACCTGGTCGGCCTGTCGCCCAAGCACCTGCAGAAGCTCCGCGGGCCCGAGCTCGGACTGATCTTCCAGGAGCCGATGACCCGGCTCAATCCACTGATGAAGATCTCCGAGCACTTCGAGGAGGCGCTGCGCACCCACGAGAAGGGCCTGTCGAGGCAGCAGCGCCGGGAGCGCGCCCTGGACGCGCTGCGCGGCATGGGCATCCCGCCCAGCCGCTACCACGCCTACCCGCACGAGTTCTCCGGCGGCATGCGCCAGCGCATCATGATCGCGCTGGCACTGGTGCTGCGCCCGGCGTTCGTGGTCGCCGACGAGCCGACCACCGCCCTGGACGTCCTGGTCGAGGCACAGATCATCAAGATCCTTGCCGATCTGCGGAAGAACTTTGACACGGCCTTGGTGCTCATCACGCACAACCTCGGTATCGTCGCGGAAGCGTGCGACCGGGTCGCGGTGATGTACGCCGGACACATCGTCGAGCAGGGCGACGCCCGCGAGGTGTTCGCCAACCCGCAGCACCCGTACACCCGGGAACTGCTCCGCTCCACCATCTCGCTGTCCACCACGGGCCTGCACTACATTCCGGGCAGCCCTCCGGACCTGGTCAGGCCCCCCACGGGGTGCCGGTTCCACCCCCGCTGCCCGGTCGCCATGCGGGGGTGCGCGGAGCACGAGCCACCCGAGGTGGTGCTCGGGTCCGGTGTCCGCACCGCCTGCTGGCACCAGGCACTGGAGGCGGACCCCTCGCTCGGCGAGGAGTTGGGACAGGGCGGGCGAGATGCGCTCGCGGCGGTGAAGGAGATCAGCGTTGCCGACGAAGCCTGACACCGAGTCCGCGGCCCGACCCGACCCGTCCCCGGGTGCCGGCTCCGGCCAGAGGAACGACGTACTGATGGAAGTCGAAGACCTCCAGGTGCACTTCGGCATGCGGGGTGGCGCGCTGGCCAGGATCTCCGGCCGCGGCGGAGGCGCGGTCAAGGCCGTGGACGGCGTCAACCTGACCCTGCGCCGCGGCGAGGTCCTGGGGCTGGTCGGCGAGTCCGGTTCCGGCAAGACCACCCTCGGCCGCACCCTGCTGGGGCTGAACCGGGCCACCGGCGGCAGCATCCGGTACGGCGGGCAGGACCTCACCGAGCTCAGCGAGCGCCGGCTGCGTCCCCTGCGCCGCCGGCTGCAGATGGTCTTCCAGGACCCGCACGCCTCGCTCAACCCGTCGATGGACATCCGCACCGCGGTGGGCCACCCGCTGCGCATCCACCGGTTGGTCGCCGACGACGAGGAGTACGAGGCCAAGGTGGCGCACGCCCTGGAGCGGGTGGGCCTGACACCGGCCGAGCGGTACCTGTCCAAGTTCCCCTCGGACCTGTCCGGTGGGCAGAAGCAGCGGGCCGTGCTGGCCCGGGCGATCATCGCCGAGCCGGAGCTGCTCGTCGCCGACGAGCCGATCTCCATGCTCGACATGAGCGTGCGCGCGAAGATCCTCCAGTTGATGCTGGACCTCAAGCGCGACCTGGACCTGACGTACGTGTACGTCACGCACGACTTGGCCAGCGCCAAGTTCTTCTGCGACACCATCGCGATCATGTACCTGGGGCGGATCGTCGAGCAGGGGCCGGCGGAACAGGTGTTCAATGAGCCGCGGCACCCGTACACCAAGGCACTGCTGGCGGCGATCCCGGAACCGGACCCCAATCGCAGCGTCCCCAGGAACCTGCCCCGCGGGGAGGTCCCGGACGCCGCGAAGCCGCCGCTCGGCTGCTCGTTCCACCCGAGGTGCGCCGCGGCGCTGCCCCACTGCGGGTGGGAGCGTCGCGACCTGCGGGCGCTGCTCGAGCGACGTTGGCTGGATCTCGCCCCTGACGAGTACGCCCGGGAACGGGCCCTGATCGGCAACCTCGACGCGCTGGCCGAGCCCGGACCCACCAGGGTGCTCGTCACGCCGGGCAGGGGCCACTCCGCCGCGGACGTCCTGGCGTACTTCAGAAGGCTGCGCGAGGAGGCGTCCGAGACCGAACCCAGGGAGCCGTTCTGGGGTGGGGTCACCACGATGAGTGAGGATGGCGGCCAGGTCGTGGTGGAGTTCGTCGAAGCACGCGACCCGCGGCTGCTGCCCGTGGTGGACAGCGTTAGCGTTGCTTGCCATCTATACGCCGCGCCGGGGGCCTGACGGGCCGGACCGGATCGTGGGCGGCGCCGCCCGGGTGCCGCCCACATCGAAAAATTGATAGGGCGCTAGGAGATCCACAACGATGAAGCGAGCCAAGCTGCTGGCGCTACCGGCCGCGGCCAGCATGTTCGTTCCACTGCTTGCGGGGTGCGGCGGGGGCTCCGACGACGAGGGGGACGACACCCCCGTCATCATGGGCAGTACCGACTCCGTGAGCACACTGGATCCGGCCGGCGCCTACGACATCGGTAGCTGGACGGTGATGACCAACACCTTCCAGGCCCTCATGCGCGTCCCCAACGACGCCTCGGAGCCGCAGCCCGAGGCCGCCGAACGGTGTGGCTTCACCAGCAGGGCCAGCACCGCCTACCGTTGCACGCTGCGCAGCGGCCTGAAGTTCTCCAACGGGCACGCGCTCACCGCGAAGGACGTTGCCTTCTCCGTCCAGCGTACCGTGAAGATCAACGACGACTTCGGCCCAGCGAGTCTTTTCGGCAACCTCGACCGGGTGGAGGCGCTGGGCGACCGGACCGTGGTCTTCCACCTCAAGCAGCCCGACGCCACCTTCCCCTACGTGCTCGCCACCCCGGCGGCGGCCATCGTGGACCAGGAGGTCTACCCGGCGGACAAGCTGCTCACCCAGGACCAGATAGCCGGTTCGGGCCCCTACGCGTTGCAGTCCATCAGGCGCAGCAGTGACAAGCGCAAGCGGGCGGTGCAGGCCGAGTTCGTCAGGAACGAGAACTACCAGGGCGGCATCGAGATGAAGAACAGCCGCTTCGTGGTGCGGTGGTTCGATGACTCGATCAAGATGCAGGTGGCCCTGGAGAAGGCCGAGATCGACCTCATCCACCGCACCCTGACCCCCAAACAGCTCGTGGGCCTCGAGCAGATGGAGGACCGGGGGATCAAGGTCATCGAAGCTCCCGGCACCGAGACCCGCTACCTGGCGTTCAACACCGACGACGACTCGGTGAAGGACGTCGCCGTACGCCGGGCCATGGCCCAGGTGCTGGACCGGCAGGCCCTGGTCAGGGACGTGTACCAGCGCACAGCCGAGCCCCTGTACTCGATGATCCCGAAGGGGATCACGGGGCACGTCAACGCCTTCTACAACAAGTACACCGAGCCGAACCCGAAGAAGGCCCGGAAGCTGCTCAAGGACGCGGACATCAGCACCCCCGTGAAGCTGACGTTCTGGTACACCAGTGACCACTACGGTGCCGCCACCGCGGAGGAGTTCGCCGAGCTCAAGGAGCAGTTCGAGGCGGACGGGCTGTTCGAGGTGGAGCTCAAGAGCCGCACCTGGGAGGACTTCCAGAAGGGTTACCTCAAGCGTGAGTACGAGGTGTTCGGGATGGGCTGGTTCCCGGACTTCCCCGACCCGGACAACTTCATCAGCCCGTTCATGCTGAAGGACAACTTCCTGCGGCTGCCGTACGAGGACGAGTACGTCCAGGAGACGCTGATCCCCAAGACCCGCAAGCAGGACCAGCGCAGCACCGTGGTGGACGAGTTCACCGAGGTGCAGGACATCATCGCCGAGGACGTGCCGCTGCTCCCGCTGTGGCAGGGCAAGCAGTACGTGGCCTACCGGGACGGGATCAACGGCGTGCAGTGGACGCTGGACTCCTCGTCCACCTTCCGCTTCTGGGTGCTGGAGAAGGGCGACGGCTGAGCGGCTGGGCGGGGTCGCCGGCAGCGACCCCGCCCCCGGCGGCTACTGAGCGCCCGGCCTGACCAGCCCGCTCTCGTAGGCGTACACGGCCGCCTGGACCCGGTCCCGCAGGCCGAGCTTGGTCAGCACGTGGCCGACGTGGGTCTTGACCGTGGTCTCGCTGACGAAGAGCTCCGCGGCGATCTCCGCGTTGGACAGGCCCTTGGCCACCAGCTTGAGCACCTCGACCTCCCGCTCGGTGAGCGTGCCCAGCGCCTGTGGCACGGGGTCCTCCCCGGACGGCAGCCGCCCGGCGTACTTGTCCAGCAGCCGCCGGGTGACACTGGGGGCGAGCATCGCCTCGCCGGCCGCCACCACCCGGATCGCCTGCACCAGCTCCTGCGCCGGGGCGTCCTTGAGAAGGAAGCCACTGGCCCCCGCGCGCAGCGCCTCCACCACGTACTCGTCCAGGTCGAAGGTGGTCAGCACCAGGACCTTCGCCGGCCCGTCCCGACCCGCCCCGGTGATCCGGCGGGTGGCCTCCACACCGTCCATCCTGGGCATCCGGATGTCCATCAGCACGACGTCCGGCTGGAGGGCGCGCACCTGGTCCAGCGCCTGCTGGCCGTCGCCCGCCTCACCCACCACGGCGATGTCGTGCTCGGCTTCCAGAATCATCCGGAAGCCGGTGCGCAGCAGCGGCTGGTCGTCGACCAGAAGCACCCGAATAGCCACCCAGACTCCTCAGCGTAGGGTTCTCGGGGCCGCCCAGCAGGAGGGCCGCCGTTCGGCGGGGGACCAACCACCCGACGTCCCCGGGGGACAGCGTGGAACAGCGGGTGCCCATTGTTCCCTAGTGGCCGGAAACTGTCGGGAGGGGGTACGGCGGGGGAGTGCCGCCGTACTCGGGGCACAGCGCACGGTGATCACACCAGTCGCACAGCCGGTTGCGCCGGGGGCGCCACTGCCCGGTGCGGGTGGCCAGGGCGATGGCTTCCCACAGGGCGAGCAGCTTGCGCTCCACGGCCCGCAGGTCGGTCTCGTCCGGGTCGTAGCTGACCACGTCACCGCTTCCCAGGTAGACCAACTGGAGCCGGCGCGGGACCGCCCCGCGCAGCCGCCACAGCACCAGGGCGTAGAACTTCATCTGGAACATCGCCTCGGCCTGGAAGCGGGCCGGGGGCGCCTTGCCCGTCTTGTAGTCCACGATGCGCAGCGCGCCGTCGGGGGCGATGTCCAACCGGTCCACGTAACCGCGGAGGCGCAGACCGGTCTCGAGCACCGTCTCCACGCGCAGCTCGCGTTCGGCCGGTTGGAGGCGGTTGGGGTCCTCCAGGGTGAAATACCGCTCCAACAGCTCCTCGGCGCCGGCCAGCCACCGCGCCAGCGAGGAGGCCCCCGCAGCCCCGGCCTCCTGTGGCCCGGCGTCGTCCGGCCCGGGCTCGTCGGGGAAGAGCTCGACCAGCTCCGGGCGCCGGGCCAGCAGCTTCTCCCACTCCGGCTGGACCAGCGAGCGGGCCAACACCGGGGTACGCTCCCCCATAGGGGCATCGAACAGCCGCTCAAGCACCGCGTGGACCACGGTGCCCCGCGTGGCCGCCGCACTGGGCTTCTCCGGCAGCTTGTCGATCACCCGGAACCGGTACAGCAGCGGACACGTCATGAAGTCAGCCGCCCGTGACGGCGAGAGTGAGGCAGCGGGCGGGCCCGGAGCCGGGGCCGTGACGCCGGCCCCCGTGTCGCTGCCCGCGGTGTCACTGGTGGTACCCATGGGCCACGACCTTACGGTGTCCCACCGACAACGCGTGGTCAACTCCGGCCAACGCGCGGCGCGAGGCGGTGTCGGCAGCACGACCCCGGGCACATACCATCAACGGCACGCGCCGGGAGAACGCTTCCGGGCGCGGCCGGGTTCTACAAGGGGGACCGCGTGAGCGACGCAACGAGGATGCGGTGACCGCGTCGAACGGGAAGCAGGGCGGCACCCACGGACCCGAGCGGCCCGGTGACCGCGGGCAGAAGCCCGAGGACCCGGGAGGCGGCCTGCTGATGGGCCGCCCGTTCGGGGTGCCCGTCTACGTCGCCCCGAGCTGGTTCCTCGTGGCCATCCTGATCACCTGGATCTTCGGCTCCCAGCTCAAGGACGTGCTGCCGGAGCTGGGCGCCGCCCGCTACCTGGTCTCGCTGTTCTTCGCCATCGCCTTCTACGCGTCCGTACTGGTGCACGAGCTGGCCCACACGGTGGCCGCGCTGCGCTTCCAGCTCCCGGTGCGCCGCATCCAGCTCCAGTTCTTCGGCGGGGTCTCGGAGATCGAGAAGGAGTCCGAGAGCCCCGGCCGGGAGTTCGTCCTCGCCTTCGTCGGCCCCCTGCTCTCCCTGGTCCTGACCGGCCTGTTCTACGGGGCCATGCAGGGCGTCCGGGCCGGTACCGTCCCCGGGGTGCTGCTGGCCGGGCTGATGGTCAGCAACCTCCTGGTGGCCATCTTCAACCTGTTGCCCGGCCTCCCGCTGGACGGTGGCCGGATGCTGCGGGCGGTGGTGTGGAAGATCAGCGGGAAGCCGATGACCGGCACCGTGGTCGCCGCCTGGACCGGCCGTGCCCTGGCCATCGCGGTGCTGATCGGGTTGCCGCTGCTCACCTACTCCAACGAGCTCTCCCGGGGCGGCGGCGGAGTGGGCACGGGGGCGATCACCGACGCCCTGCTCGCCGCGGTCCTGGCCGCCATCATCTGGACCGGAGCGGGCAACGCCCTGCGGATGGCCCGGCTCCGCGAGCGCCTCCCGGACCTGCAGGCCCGCTCCCTGACCCGGCGGGCGGTGCCGGTCTCCGCCGACACCCCGCTGTCCGAGGCGCTGCGCCGGGCCAACGAGGCCGGGGCCCGGGCCCTGGTCGTGGTGGATGTGAACGGGGAACCCAGGGCGGTGGTCCGCGAGGCCGCCATCGTCGGGGTCCCGGAGCACCGCAGGCCCTGGGTCGGGGTGGGCGGTCTCGCCCAGGACCTCAAGCCGGGGATGAGGGTCTCCGTCGAGCTCGCGGGGGAGGACCTGCTGGACACCCTGCGCACCACCCCCGCCAGCGAGTACCTGGTGGTGGAGCCCACCGGGGAGGTCTACGGGGTGCTGTCCGCCGCGGATGTCGAACGGGCATTCGTGGATGCCATGGCCAAGCCCGCCCACTGAGCCCGCCCCCGTCCCGGCCCGCGTCCCCGCCGGGGCCGAGGCCGGGGCCGGGGTCCCCGGGACGGCCGGCCGACCGCGGCGTGCGTCGGGCCCCCGTGGCTGAAGTACGCTTGTCCGCATGTCCGAACCGACCGGTGCGGCCCGCCGTCGCGGGCCCTTCAAGGTCGGGGACCAGGTCCAGCTCACCGACCCCAAGGGGCGCCACCACACGTTCACGCTCGAGGCCGGGAAGAGCTTCCACACGCACAAGGGCTCCTTCCCCCACGACGAGCTGATCGGCGCCCCCGAGGGTACGGTTGTGCGCACCACGGGGAACACCGCCTACCTGGCGTTGCGCCCCCTGCTCCCCGACTACGTCCTGTCCATGCCCCGCGGCGCCGCCGTGGTCTACCCCAAGGACGCGGGGCAGATCCTGTCGATGGCCGACGTCTTCCCCGGTGCGCGGGTCGTCGAGGCGGGTGTGGGCTCCGGAGCGCTCAGCACCTACCTGCTGCGCGCGGTCGGCGACCACGGGATGGTGCACTCCTACGAGCGCCGGGCCGACTTCGCCGAGGTCGCCACGCAGAACGTGCGCCGCTACTTCGGCGGCGACCACCCGGCCTGGCAGCTCACCGTGGGCGACCTCCAGGACCACCTGAGCGACACCGAGGTGGACCGGGTGATCCTCGACATGCTCGCTCCCTGGGAGTGCGTGGAGCCGGTCTCCAAGGCCCTGGTCCCCGGTGGCCTGGTCTGCGTCTACGTCGCCACCACGACGCAGCTGGCCCGAACCGTCGAGTCGTTGCGGGGGCACGGCACCTTCAACGAGCCGACCGCCTGGGAGACCATGGTCCGTACCTGGCACGTGGAGGGACTCGCGGTCCGCCCCGACCACCGCATGATCGGCCACACCGGCTTCCTGGTCACCGCCCGGCGCCTGGCCGACGGCGTCGAGCCGCCACTGCGCCGGCGTCGCCCGGCCAAGGGCGCGTACGGCGAGGACTACGCCGGCCCGGGGACGACCTCGCTGCCCGGCAACGGCGCGGTCTGAGCCGCGGCGCGGGTCCGGTCGGCGGGGGGCGGCCCCGGGCGGGCGCCGCCCTCCCGTTCCCCGCGGTGACCGGGTGTGGCACCATGCTGGCCCAGAGCGACGAGGAGTTCCGTGCCGGGCCCGTCGAGGTCACCCTTGCTGAGGAGACACCTGTGGGTAGCAGCCTTCCGCACGTCCGTTCGCAGGGTGTCCCGTGGCTGGTCACGGCCGGTGCGCTGGCCTCGGTCATCGCCGTCGGGGTGCTGGTGGCCCCGGACGAGGTGTCCGCGCGGCCCACGGCCGAGCCCCCGGTGTCCGCCCCCGACCCGCGGGACGCCGCCTATCCCCTGGACTGCCCGGGGACGTCGGTCGTGGTCGCCAGCTCGGCGCGCGGGGACCTCGACGGGGACGGCCGCACCGAGACGGTCGCGGCCGTGCACTGCGACGCCGGGAACGGCTCGCCCCCGCACGAGATCTACGTGCTCGGCCCCGGGAGGACGGCCGGGGCCGAGCCGCGGATCGTGGCCAGGTTGCTCGACTCCCAGCAGCAGATGACCGTGGAGCGGCTGTCCGTGGAGGGCCCCCAGGTCACCGCGGGGCTGCTGGGCTACTCCTCGCCCGATGTCCCGCGCTACAGCCCGGATGTGCAGGAGACGCGGAGTTGGGAGTGGAAAGCCGGTCGATTCCTCCTCGGTCGGACGTCGCTCCCGGCGAGCACCTGACCGCCTCCAAAGGAAATGGAATGCGGCATTCCGCCACCGCTTTCTTCTGCTATGACATCTCTTTTATCGTCTTTCCGGATTGCTAGACGAATGTCATTCTTTGTCGCACGGCGGCAGTGACGCCGGTCCCCGTCGGGTCGGTGCCGGGGGCGCCGGGGCGGGCGTCGGTCGTTCCCGTTGCGCCCCCGCTCAGCCGACGCGGCCGGATCACGCCTGGGCGGCGGGACCGTAGACCTCCGCCCCGTCGCTGAGCCGCCGGATGTGGATGCACTCGCCCGGGCAGTCCTTGGCGGACTCCACCACGTCGGTCAGCAGTGGCAGCGGCACCGGGACGGTCTGGCCGGGAAGCTGGCGAAGCTCGTCGTCCTCGCCCTTGACGTAGGCCAGGCCGTCGATGTCCAGCTCGAACACGTCGGGCGCGTACTGGGCGCAGATACCGTCGCCGGTGCACAGCTCCTGGTCGATCCAGACCTCGAGCGCTTCCTGGTTCACGGGCAACCTCGCCTGCTGTTCGACGTGCGGAGGGATCGGGAAGGAGCCGGGATGGAACCCCGCCTTACCGGTGTTGACCGAACCGACGATACAACCGGTCGCTTTCCGATGTTGATGGGTGGGTATCTCCCTGACGTGGGGACGTGCGCAAGGGTGAAGATCGGACACACGCCTTCCGTCTTTGTGATCTAGGGGTTTCAACACCACCCGGCCCAGGTAGGGTCTGAAAGCGTCCAGCTCCCCTTGGAGGAGGTGAGGACCGTGGCAGCCCACGACGACGACAAGAACCGCGGCAACCGGCCCGCGCGGGGTTCCGAGGATCCCGTCAGCCAGGTCGCCTTTCTCGAGCAGGAGATCGCCGTCCTGCGACGCAAGCTCGCCGACTCTCCGCGACACACGAGGATTCTCGAAGAGCGGATCGTCGAGCTGCAGACCAATCTGGCAGGCGTGTCCGCCCAGAACGAGCGGCTCGCGTCCACGCTCCGTGAGGCCCGTGACCAGATCGTCGCCCTCAAGGAGGAAGTGGACAGGCTGGCACAGCCTCCGGCCGGGTTCGGTGTGTTCCTACAGGCGAACGAGGACGGAACGGCGGACATCTTCACCGGCGGCCGGAAGCTGCGGGTGAACGTCAGCCCCAACGTCGAGTTGTCCGAGCTACAGCGCGGCCAGGAGCTCATGCTCAACGAGGCGCTCAACGTGGTCGAGGCCATGGAGTTCGAGCGCGTCGGGGACATCGTCACCCTCAAGGAGATCCTCGAGGACGGCGAGCGGGCACTGGTGATCGGTCACACCGACGAGGAGCGGGTGGTGCGGCTCGCCGAGCCGCTGCTCGGCGGCACCCTGCGGGCCGGCGACGCCCTGCTGCTCGAGCCCCGTTCCGGCTACGTCTACGAAAGGGTCCCCAAGAGCGAGGTCGAAGAGCTCGTCCTCGAAGAGGTCCCGGACATCGACTACGACAAGATCGGCGGTCTCGGCAACCAGATCGAGCTCATCCGGGACGCGGTCGAGCTGCCGTACCTGTACCCGGACCTGTTCAAGGAGCACGAACTGCGCCCGCCCAAGGGCGTGCTGTTGTACGGCCCCCCCGGCTGTGGCAAGACGCTGATCGCCAAGGCCGTGGCCAACTCGTTGGCCAAGAAGGTCGCCGAGGTCACCGGGCAGCCGGCGGGCAAGAGCTACTTCCTCAACATCAAGGGTCCGGAGCTGCTGAACAAGTACGTCGGCGAGACCGAGCGGCACATCCGCCTGGTCTTCCAACGGGCACGGGAGAAGGCGAGCGAGGGCACTCCGGTCATCGTCTTCTTCGACGAGATGGAGTCGCTGTTCCGCACCCGCGGCTCCGGGGTGAGCTCGGACGTGGAGAACACCATCGTCCCGCAGCTCCTCGCGGAGATCGACGGTGTGGAGGGTCTGGAGAACGTCATCGTCATCGGCGCCTCCAACCGTGAGGACATGATCGACCCGGCGATCCTGCGGCCCGGCCGCCTGGACGTCAAGATCAAGATCGAGCGGCCGGACGCCGAGGCGGCCAAGGACATCTTCTCCAAGTACCTGGTGTCCACCCTGCCTCTGCACTCCGAGGACCTGTCCGAGCACGGTGGCTCCCGCGAGGGCACCGTGGCCGGCATGATCCAGTCGGTGGTCGAGCGGATGTACTCCGAGACCGAGGAGAACCGCTTCCTGGAGGTCACCTACGCCAACGGTGACAAGGAGGTCCTGTACTTCAAGGACTTCAACTCCGGCGCGATGATCCAGAACATCGTGGACCGGGCCAAGAAGATGGCCATCAAGGAGTTCCTCGACCACAACCAGAAGGGTCTGCGGGTCTCCCACCTGCTCGCCGCGTGCGTGGACGAGTTCAAGGAGAACGAGGACCTGCCCAACACCACCAACCCGGACGACTGGGCCCGGATCTCCGGCAAGAAGGGCGAGCGGATCGTGTTCATCCGCACCCTGGTCACCGGAAAGCAGGGCGCGGACACCGGCCGATCGATCGACACGGTGGCGAACACCGGTCAGTACCTGTAACGAGGCGTCCGGCTGTGGGTACCCGCATGGTGCCCGCAGCCGGACGTGTCTGTCCGCAGGTCCCGTGTGGGGACGCCCGGGTTCGAGCAATGAGTGAAATGATCTCCCCACCACCGCCCGTGCGTTCTAGGCTCGGGATTACCGCGCCGACCGCGGGGCGGGGATCCGCGAACGGCCACGTCTGAAGCGGTACTTGAGTGGCGCCACCACAGCGGCGTCGCCGGGCAAGGAGGGCCGCATGACCGTACGGCGAGTAATGGGCATCGAGACGGAGTACGGCATCTCCGTTCCCGGTCACCCGAACGCCAATGCCATGCTCACCTCGTCCCAGATCGTCAACGCCTACGCCGCGGCGATGCAACGGGCCCGCAGGGCCCGCTGGGACTTCGAGGAGGAGAACCCGCTGCGCGACGCGCGGGGCTTCGATCTCGCCAGGGAAGCCGCGGACAGCAGTCAGCTCACCGACGAGGACATCGGCCTGGCCAACGTCATCCTGACCAACGGGGCCCGGCTCTACGTGGACCACGCCCACCCGGAGTACTCCGCGCCCGAGGTGACCAATCCGCGGGACGCCGTGCTGTGGGACAAGGCCGGGGAACGGATCATGGCGGAGGCGGCCGAACGCGCCGCCCAGCTCCCGGGGGCCCAGCCGATCCACCTGTACAAGAACAACACCGACAACAAGGGCGCGTCCTACGGCTGTCACGAGAACTACCTGATGCGGCGCGCCACGCCGTTCTCCGACATCGTTCGCCACCTCACCCCGTTCTTCGTCTCCCGGCAGGTGGTGACCGGCGCGGGTCGGGTCGGCATCGGCCAGGACGGCCAGGAGCACGGCTTCCAGATCAGCCAGCGGGCCGACTACTTCGAGGTGGAGGTGGGTCTGGAGACGACCCTCAAGCGACCCATCATCAACACCCGGGACGAGCCCCACGCGGACGCGGAGAAGTACCGCAGGCTGCATGTGATCATCGGGGACGCCAACCTGTCGGAGATCTCCACCTACCTCAAACTGGGCACCACCTCCCTGGTGCTCTCCATGGTGGAGGACGGCTTCATCGCCGTGGACCTCGCCGTGGACCAGCCGGTGCGCACCCTGCACCAGGTCTCCCACGACCCGACGCTGCGCGAGCTGGTCACGCTCCGCGACGGCCGGCGACTCACCGCGGTCCAGCTCCAGATGGAGTACTACGAACTGGCCCGCAAGTACGTGGAGGACCGGTACGGCAACGACGCGGACGAGCAGACCAAGGACGTCCTCACCCGCTGGGAGGACGTGCTGGGGCGGCTGGAAACCGACCCGATGAGTCTGTCCGGGGAGCTGGACTGGGTGGCCAAACGGCACCTGTTCGAGGGCTACCGCAAGCGGGACGGGCTGGGCTGGGAGGCGCCCCGGCTGCACCTGGTGGACCTGCAGTACGCCGACGTCCGGCCGGAGAAGGGTCTGTACAACAGGCTGGTGGCCCGGGGCCGGATGAAGCGGCTGCTGTCGGAGGAGGACGTGCAGGGGGCCAAGACGGCGCCGCCCGAGGACACCCGTGCCTACTTCCGGGGGCGCTGCCTCGAACAGTACGCGGACGACGTCGCCGCTGCCTCCTGGGACTCGGTGATCTTCGACCTGCCGGGGCGCGACTCGTTGCAACGGGTGCCCACCCTGGAGCCGCTGCGCGGCACCCGGAACCACGTCAAGGAGCTGCTGGACCGCTGCCGCACGGCAGAGGACCTGGTCAGGGTGTTGTCAGGGGGCTGAAGCGGCGCCCACGGGGGAATCATCGAGGTGGTTGCCGCGGTTTGTGGGCACGTGTGAGGAGGCGAGGGCCGAACCGGGGCCTCGCTTGTAGGGTCTGATCAGGTACGTCGAACCGAGCGGGGTGAGGGACATGGCGACAAAGGACACCGGCGGACAACAGCGGGCCACGCGCTCGACGGAGGAGTCCGACGAGACCGCACAGGACGTGCAGGCGTCGGAGGACCTCAAGGAACGGCAGGAGAAGCTGTCGGACGACGTGGACTCCGTGCTGGACGAGATCGATGACGTGCTCGAGGAGAACGCGGAGGACTTCGTGAGGTCGTTCGTCCAGAAGGGCGGCGAGTAGCCGGCAGGCGTCCGGCGTCGGGGCGGGCGGACGGGCGGACCGGCCCGCGTCCCCGACGTGGACCGAGGCGGTACGGCGCGGAGCTGCACCGTGCACACCCGACCACGGGGGACGGCCGTCCCCCGTGGTCGGGTGGCCCGTCGGCTCCGCTGCGACGGCGGAGCGAGCGGGCCGCGATCACCGGGCCGGTAAGGTCCGTGGCGTGCCGTGAGCTCCTGCGGCAACGCCGCCCCAGGGCGGCACAGGGACCGGCCTGACGTGATGCGCCGGGCGGCCGACTGAGTGGAAGGGATCGTGTGGAAGCCAACACTGGTGGCGCCGGGCGTCTACCGGCTGCCTTCTTGACGCCGGGATCGTCATCGTTCCTCGAGTTCCTGGCCGAGTACCGGCCAGAGCTGCTGCCCGGGCGGCGTAACGTGCCGCCGGTGCAGGGCCCCGTCGAGGTGCCGCACGGGACGACCATCGTTGCGGCGACGTTCCCAGGCGGCGTCGTGATGGCCGGTGACCGACGGGCCACGATGGGCAACGTCATCTCCCAGCGTGACATCGAGAAGGTGTTTCCCGCCGACGAGTACTCGGCGGTCGGCATCGCGGGGACCGCGGGCCTGGCCGTGGAGATGGTCAAGCTGTTCCAGCTCGAGCTGGAGCACTACGAGAAGATCGAGGGCGCGGTGCTCTCCCTGGAGGGCAAGGCGAACCGGCTCTCCACGATGATTCGCAGCAACCTCGGCATGGCCATGCAGGGCCTGGCTGTGGTGCCCATGTTCGCCGGGTACGACCTGGACCGCAGCAAGGGACGGATCTTCTCCTACGACGTCGCGGGCGGACGGGCGGAGGAGCGCGGGTTCGCCGCCACCGGTTCCGGTTCGGTGTTCGCCAGGGGATCGCTGAAGAAGCTGTACCGCAACGACCTGACCCAGTCGCAGGCCGTCACCCTCGCCGTCCAGGCACTGTACGACGCGGCTGACGACGACTCGGCCACCGGCGGCCCCGACCTGGCGCGGCAGATCTTCCCCATCATCATGGTGATCACCGAGGAGGGGCTGCGCCGACTCACCGAGGCGGAGGTCTCCGAGGTCGCCCGCACGGTGCACGCCAGGCGCCTGGAGCAGCCGAACGGCCCCCAGGCCCCGGTGCTGTGAGGAGCCGGCGCATGCAGAAGCCACTGACAGAAAAGGACGGGTAGCCGGTGTCGACGCCGTTCTACGTCTCACCCCAGCAGGCCATGGCGGACCGTGCGGAGTTCGCCCGCAAGGGCATCGCGCGCGGCCGCAGCGTGGTCGTGCTCCAGTACGCCGACGGCATCCTCTTCGTCGCCGAGAACATGTCCCGTGCGCTGCACAAGATCAGTGAGATCTACGACCGGATCGCGTTCGCCGCGGTGGGCAAGTACAACGAGTTCGAGAACCTGCGCATCGTCGGGGTGCGCTACGCCGACGTGCGGGGGTACTCCTACGACCGGGCCGACGTCAACGCCCGCGGTCTGGCCAACGTCTACGCCCAGGCGCTGGGCAACATCTTCTCCAGCGCCGCGGAGAAGCCGTACGAGGTGGAGCTGATCGTCGCCGAGGTCGGCGAGGAACCCGAGGACGACCAGATCTACCGGTTGCCGCACGACGGCTCCATCGTGGACGAGAACGCCACGGTCGCCATCGGCGGCAACGCCGACCAGATCGGCAGTTACCTCACCGAGCGGCACGTTCAGGGCATGTCCCTGGGGGAGGCGCTGCGCCTCGCGGTGGACTCCCTGGCCCGGGACTCCAACGGCTCGGAGCGGACCCTCACCCCGGAACAGCTCGAGGTCGCGGTGCTGGACCGCACCAGGCCCCAGCAGCGCAAGTTCAAGCGGGTGCTGGGTCGCCAGCTCGCCAGGCTGCTGGAGGGCGCCCCGGCGGAGGGCGAGCAGGGGCCGTCGGAGGCGGGGGAGGACGCCGCAGGGTCGGCCGACGCGCCGGACACCGAGGGCTCGGGCGGTTCCGGTGGGGAGGGCTCCGCCACGGACTGAGTGGAGGACGCACGACTGACGGCCGCGCCCGGACCTGGCCACCGGGCGCGGCCGACCGCTGTTTGGGTGGCGCGTCGTCGGGCAGCCGAACCAGGACACGCCCGCTCCTCACCGGAGCCGGGGCGACAGGGAGGTGAGCGACATGCCAGGACGCCAGGAGATCCCGTCGACGCTGCGGCGCTCGCCCAGCGAGGCGCAGCGGACCTGGATCAAGGCCCATGACTCCGCCGTCCGGGAGTACGGGGAGGGCCAGCGTTCCCACCGGGTGGCCTACGGCGCCCTCAAGCACAAGTTCGAGAAGGTGGGCGACCACTGGGAGCGCAAGGAGGCCGGGCGCAAGGGGCCGAGCGACCCCCGGTCCGCCCGTCCCCGTCAGGCCGGCGGGCGCAGCGGCCAGGGTGTCGACGAACAGGCGAGCAGGACCCACCTGTACGACGTCGCCAAACGCCTGGGCATCCGGGGCCGCTCCTCGATGAGCAAGACGGACCTGCTGGAGGCGATCCGCAAGGAGAACCGGTCCGAGACCCGTAGGGCCCGCTGAGTCCGGGCGCCGCGCCGGTGGGTGTCACCGCCGTGGCGCTGGCGCGGTGGAGTCACGCACCGCCAGGGTGACCGGCAGCGGAGGCCGTTCCGTGAAGGAGCCGGCGAGCAGGTCGAGCAGGGCGCGCATACCGTGCGCGCCCAACTGCTGCGCGGGGAGCCGCACCGTGGTCAGCTCCGGGTCGAGGGCGGTGGCGAGCGAGAGGTCGTCGAAGCCGGTGACCGACACGTCGCCCGGCACGGACAGCCCGAGCCGGCGCACCGCCTTGCAGGCTCCGGCGGCGATGGTGTCGTCGTCGCAGACGAGGGCGGTGGGCCGGGGCCCGGGCCCGGTCAGTGCCCGCCGGGCCGCGGTCTGGCCGCCGCCGACGGAAAGGTCGGCCGGCTCGCTGCCCGGTACGGCGTCCGGGACGGTGGCCATGGATTCGCGGAAGGTGCGGGAGCGGACCCGGAAGGTCCAGGAGTCGATGGCCGCGCCGAGGTGGGTGATCCGGCGGTGGCCCAGGCCGGTCAGGTGGCCGACGACCTGGCGCATCCCGTCGGCCAGGTCGTGGTTGACGGTCGCCGTGGTGTCGCGGGCGGCGGGAGCCGGGGCGTCCGGTTCCCGGTGGCCGGGGTCCCCGGGTGCGGTCGGCGGAGCGCTGTCCAGCATGACCAGGGGGAGCGCCTGGCCGCCGGGGAAGCTCCCGCGGATCTCCCGCAGGGCGTCGGCCGCCATCGAGGAGGCGATGACGCCGTCCAGCGCACCCCGGGTGGACTCGAACGGGTTCCGGGCCGTCCCGACCCCCTGGGGGGAGGGGTACAGCACCAGACCGAACCCGTGCTCGGCCGCGACCGCGACCGCGCCGGCATAGACGTTGCCGAAGAACTCGCTGGTCAGAGCGGGCACCACCAGGAGCGCCGTGCGGGTGCTGCCGAGTCTGAGGTCGCGCGCCGCCAGGTTGGGCCGGTACCCGAGGTCGGTCGCAGCCTCGCGGACCGCGGCGGCGGTGCGGGGTGACACCCGCCCCTGCCACTTGCCGCCGAGCACCAGGGAGACGGTGGCCTGGGAGACGCCGGCGGCCCGGGCCACGTCCCGGCTGGTGGGACGGGGCCCGGGGGCGACGTCCCGGTGGGTGCTGGGCACCGTTGGCCTCCCGGGTGCGGGGTGGACGGGGCATCGTGGGGAATCGAGTGGACCCGGTGTCGCGGCCATGGTACGTATGAGCGAGCGACGTTATACGTAACACGTCGCCCCTGCGCCTCGGAGTCGTCGTCCCTGCGCCTCGGAGTGTGGCGACACACGAGGCGCGGTGTACAACACGGCGAGGGCGCCGGTGGACACGGCAGTGGAACGGCCGGCCGCACGGTCGGCGGGGAGGGGCACAGATGGCCGACGGCTCGGGGTACCTGGGACTGATGCGCGCCCGGTACGCCCCCCGCCTGCTCGCCGGCACCCTGGTCGGCCGCCTGCCAGCGGCGATGGCCGCGCTGGCGATCATGCTCTACGCCCGGGCCGAGGGCGCCGACTACACCCTCGCCAGCGTGCTGTCGGCGACCTACGGCATCACCATGGCGGTGGGCCAGCCGTTGCTGGGCCGGGCGGTGGACAAACGCGGCCAGACCCGGGTGATGACCGGAGCGGTACTGCTGTCCGCCGCTGGGTTCACCCTGTTCGCCCTGGTCGGCCCGGAGCCGCTGCTGCTGTCCGTGCCCGCGGTCGCCGTGGCCGGCCTGTGCACCCCTCCCCTCGAGGCCGGCCTGCGGGCGTTGTGGCCGAGCGTGCTCGGCAACCAGGGGCAGGTGCACGCCGCCTACGCGTTGGACGCCGCGGCCCAGGAGATCATGTTCGCCGGAGGCCCACTGCTGGTCACCCTGGTCGTGGCAACCGCCTCGGAGGGTGCGGCCGTGGTCGCCACCGGACTGCTCGGCGTTGCCGGCACCGCCGTGGTGGTGACGTCCAAGCCGTCGCGCCAGTGGCGCGGTGAGCCGCAGGAGGCGCACTGGCTGGGGCCGCTGCGGTCGGTGGGACTGCGGGCGCTGTTCTCCAGTCTGTTCTTCGTCGGGGTCGCCCTGGGGGCGATCTCCGTCGCCGCCGTCGCCTACGGCGAACGCCACGGGGGCGAGGGGGTGACGGGTTGGCTGCTGGCCGCGCTCGGATTCGGGGCCCTGGTCGGTGGGCTCGGCTACGGCGTGCGGACCTGGCCCGGCGCCCCGGAGCGGCGACTGCGCCTGCTGATGACCGGCCTCGCCCTGGGCTACCCGCCGCTGCTGCTCACTCCGGGAGTGGGCCCCATGGTGGGCCTGGCCGTGCTCTCCGGCGTCTTCCTCGCGCCCGCACTGGCCTGCTCCTTCGTCGTGGTGGACCGGCACGCCCCGGCGGGAACGGTCACCGAGGCGTTCTCCTGGCTGGTCACCGCGTTCGGCGTGGGCGCCTCCCTGGGCACCGCGGCGGCCGGGCCCGCGGTCCAGCACGGTGGGGCCGACGCCGGCTACGGCGTGGCCGCCGGCGGTGGGGTGGTCGCGCTGCTGGTCCTGCTGGCCACCACCAGGGTGCTCGCGGCCCCCGCGCAGCGCCCGCAGCCGGCCCCGTTGCCGACCGTCTGACGCCCCCGCGGCCCCGTCCGGGACCGGGATCCCGGGCAGGTGATCGGATTCCGGCTGCTCGAACCCGGTTTCAGACCGTCCTCACGGGCGTACTGTTCAGTCATGGACCGCCGCATTTTCGGGTTGGAGAACGAGTACGGCGTCACGTGCACTTTCCGGGGACAGCGCCGCCTCTCCCCGGACGAGGTGGCGCGGTACCTCTTCCGTCGTGTCGTTTCCTGGGGCCGCAGCAGCAACGTGTTCCTGCGCAACGGCGCCCGCCTCTACCTCGACGTGGGATCGCACCCGGAGTACGCCACTCCCGAGTGTGACAACGTGATCGAGCTGGTCACCCACGACAAGGCCGGCGAGCGCACCCTCGAGGGCCTCCTCGTCGACGCCGAGCGCCGTCTGCACGAAGAAGGCATCGCCGGTGACGTCTACCTGTTCAAGAACAACACCGACTCAGCCGGCAACTCCTACGGCTGCCACGAGAACTACCTGGTCGCCAGGCACGGCGAGTTCTCCCGCCTGGCAGACATCCTCATCCCCTTCCTGGTCACCCGACAGTTGCTGTGCGGGGCGGGCAAGGTGCTCCAGACCCCGCGCGGCGCCGTCTACTGCGTGAGCCAGCGCGCCGAGCACATCTGGGAGGGCGTCAGCTCGGCGACCACCCGTTCCCGTCCGATCATCAACACCCGCGACGAGCCGCACGCGGACGCCGAGCGCTACCGGCGCCTGCACGTCATCGTGGGCGACTCGAACATGTCCGAGACCACCATGCTGCTCAAGGTCGGCGCCACCGACCTGGTGCTGCGCATGATCGAGGCCGGCACGGTGATGCGCGACCTCACCCTGGAGAACCCGATCCGGGCGATCCGGGAGGTCAGCCACGACATCACCGGCCGGCGCAAGGTGCGGCTGGCCAGTGGGCGCGAGGCGTCCGCCCTGGACATCCAGGAGGAGTACTACTCCAAGGCGGTGGACTTCGCCGAGCGACGGGGCATTCGCGTGGGCACGGTCGAGCGGGTGCTCGACCTGTGGGGCCGCACCCTGGAAGCCGTCAGGACGGGTGACCTCGACCGGGTCGCGACCGAGATCGACTGGGTGATGAAGTACCAGCTCATCGAGCGCTACCGGAACCGCGACAACATCACCATGTCGCACCCGAGGATCGCCCAGATCGACCTCGCCTACCACGACATCCACCGCCGCCGGGGGCTGTACTACCTCCTGGAGAAGCGCGGCCGGGCGGCCCGGGTGTGCAACGACGTACGGATCTTCGAAGCCAAGTCGGTGCCACCGCAGACGACGCGTGCCCGGCTCCGTGGCGACTTCATCCGGCGGGCCCAGGAGCAGCGTCGGGACTTCACCGTGGACTGGGTGCACCTCAAGCTCAACGACCAGGCCCAGCGCACGGTGCTGTGCAAGGACCCGTTCCGTTCGGTTGACGACCGGGTCGACAAGCTCATCGCCGGCATGTGACGTCCCCCGCGACGCCGGAGGCGACGGTGACGGCGGAGGCGCACAGCGCGTACTCCGCCGTCCAGGCGTGTCCTGGTTAGAGTGGCCATTCCACTCCTGTCCGTCCACTCCTGGTTAACCGAGGGATTCCCGTGCGTCGAATCGCCGCCCTGCTGACTGTTCCCCTCCTGCTCGTCTCCGCCGCCGCGTGCGGCAGTGACGACGACTCCTCGTCACCCACCACCAAGGGCGGCATCCCCGCCGTGAGCGGCAAGGCGGACGAGGAGCCGAAGGTGGCCAAGGGGGAGGGCGACCCGCCCAAGACCCTCAAGGTCAAGGTGCTCAAGGAGGGCACGGGCAAGGAGGTGACCAAGGGCAGCGCGGTCACCGCCAACTACCTCGGGCAGAGCTGGGACGGGAAGGTCTTCGACAACAGCTGGGCGAAGAACCAGCCCGCGACCTTCGAGATCGGCCTCGGCCGGGTCGTCAAGGGCTGGGACGAGGGTCTGGTCGGCCAGAAGGTGGGCAGCCGCGTCGAGCTGGTCATCCCGCCGGACAAGGCCTACGGGGCCAACCCGCCGGCGAACAGCGGCATCGAGAAGAACGCCACGCTGGTGTTCGTGGTGGACATCAAGTCGATGATCAACGCGGTGCCCAAGGGGCAGAAGGTCCCCCAGGACGACCCCAAGCTGCCCAAGGTCGGCACCAACGCCGACGGCATGCCGCCGAAGATCACCCTGCCCAAGGGCAAGCCCGCCGAGCCCACCAAGATCATCTCTGAGCCGATCATCAAGGGCACCGGCGAGATGGTCCAGGCGAAGGACACCATCGTCGCCCACTACGCGGTGGAGCTGTGGAACGGCAAGCCCGGCGGGGGGAACACCTGGCAGCAGGGCGGGCCCCAGGAGGTCCCGTTGGCCCAGATGCCCGGCTGGGAGAAGGCCCTCGCCGGGGAGAAGGTGGGCAGCCGGGTGCTGGTCGTGGTGCCCAAGTCCGAGCTGGACGCCAAGCAGCGCAAGGAGATCGGCACCGCGGTGGTCTTCGTCATCGACATCCTGGACGTCATGTAAGACTGGCATGATCGCTATCAGGACCGACGAGGGGCAGTTGTCGTGAGCATCGAGAAGCCGCTGGTGGAGTTCCCCGGGGGAGAGCCGCCGGCCGAGCTGGAGATCAAGGACCTCTGGGAGGGCGACGGCGAGGTCGCCAAGGCGGGTCAGACCGTCACCGTGCACTACGTCGGGGTGGCGTTCAGCACCGGTGAGGAGTTCGACGCGAGCTGGAACCGAGGCACCCCGTTCCGCTTCCCCCTGGGGGGTGGCCGCGTCATTGCCGGTTGGGACCAGGGCGTGCAGGGCATGCGGGTCGGTGGACGCCGACAGCTCACCATCCCGCCGCACCTCGCCTACGGTGACCAGTCGCCGACTCCGGCGATCAAGCCGGGCGAGACGCTGATCTTCGTGGTGGACCTGCTCGGGGTCTGAACCGCCGCGCCGTGCCGGCCCCCGCGTCACCGGACCCCCGGGACGCGGGGGCCGGCCGTGTGCGCGCCCCGGCCGCCGGACCCGCCCCCCGAGCCTCCCGGCACGCTCCGGGGAGGCGGTGTGGATCTCGCTTTGGCCGAACGCGCCGGTGGCGGTACGGTCAACGATCAGCAGCGGGGGCGGTCGTCTCCCGGCCGGACCGAGCGGAGCCGCCATCCGACCCGGTGGGTCCGGACGACGGGCGTGGCGCGGACGCGGTGTCGTCCGCGGTGTTCGCCGCGTCCACCCCCGGGCCGCGGTCGAGACCAGGAAAGGCAAGAGATGGCCATTGCCAAGGCCGAACGGCTGATGAACCTGGCGCTGTGCCTGATGAACACCACGCGCCCGCTGAGCAAGCGGGAGCTGCGCGCCTCGATTGAGGCGTACCGGGAGATGGAGGGCGGTTCCGAGGAAGCCTTCAACCGGATGTTCGAGCGGGACAAGGACGACCTGCGCGAGCTCGGGTTGATCATCGAAACCGCGGAGAGCCTCGACGACGAGGTCGGCTACCTCGCCCGTCGGGACCGCAACCGCCTGCCCGAAGTGGCGCTCGACGCCGAGGAGGCCGCCGCGCTCGGCCTCGCCGCCCGGGTCTGGCAGCAGGCCCGTCTCGCCGAGGCGGCCTCGGGGGCGCTGCACAAGCTCCGTGCCGCCGGCGTTCCGTTCGAGACCGAGGGGGCCGGGTCCCTGGGCGCGCTGGAGCCGCACATCCCGGTCCACGAGGCGGCGTTCGAACCGCTGATGCTCGCCGCCCGGGACCGCCGCCCGGTCACCTTCGACTACCGCAAGGCCACCGCGGCGCGTCCCGAGCAGCGCCACGTGGAGCCCTGGGCCCTGGAGTGCTGGCGCGGGCACTGGTACCTCGCGGGCTGGGACCGCGACCGCAAGGCCGGGCGGGTGTTCCGGCTCAGCAGGATCACGGGTCGGGTCAGGACCGGCTCGGGGAAGTTCACCGCGGACGTCCCGGACCACGTGGACGTCCGGGAGACCGTGGCCCGCTGGGGCGGCGAAGGGGCCACCGCCACCGCGCGGATTCGGCTGCGCCGCGGCGCGGGCTACCCGCTGCGGGCCAAGGCGCTGGACCTGCGACCGGTCGACGCCGAGTGGGACGAACTGGAGATTCCGTACGGCCGCGGCCTGGACGCCCGGCTGGTGGAGTTCGGACCTGACGTGGTGGTCCTCGCCCCCGCCGAGCTGCGGGCCGACGTGGTGGACCGGCTGCGGGCCGTGGCCCAGGGCCCGACCAGCGAACCAGCGAAGGGGTGAGGACCAAGCCATGGCCAACGCCATCGACCAGACCCGGCGGATGCTGTCGCTCGTGACCTATCTGCGGGAGCGTCCGGGCGCGCGGATCAGTGACGTCGCCCGGGCCTTCGGGATCAGTGAGGCCGAGCTCATCGGGGACCTCGACGTGCTGCCGATGTGCGGCACCAGCTTCCGCGGCGGTGACCTGCTGGACATCGACACCGACGGCGAGCGGATCTGGTGGCACAACGTGGACGACGTGGCGCAGCCGCTGCGCCTCGCCGCCGACGAGGCCACCGCGCTGCTCGTGGCGGCCCGCGCGGTGGCCACCCTGCCCGGGCTTCGGGAGGGCGACCGGCAGGCCCTGCTGCGCGCCACCGCCAAGCTCGAGGCCGCGGCGGGCGAGGCGGCCCGGGGCAGCGCCCGGCTCTCGGTCACCTTCGAGGCCGAGGGCAGCGTCTTCGCCGACGTGGACCGCGCGATAGCCGAACGGCGGCGGCTGCGCATCAGCTACTACTCGCCGGGGCGGGACGCGGTGACCGAGCGCGAGGTGGACCCGATCCGGCTGTTCACCGTCGGCCACACCTACTTCGAGGCGTGGTGCCGGCTGTCGGAGGACCGCAGGACCTTCCGCCTGGACCGGGTGGCGGAGATCGAGCTGCTGGACGAGCCGGCAGACCCCCCGCCCGTGGAGCTCCGCGACCTGTCCCAGGGCCTGGTGCAGCCCTCCGCCGACGACCCGGAGGTCGTCCTGGAGGTGGGACCGGCGGGACGCTGGGTCGCCGAGTACTACGACCACGACCACGCGGAGGAACTGCCCCAGGGAGGGCTGCGGATCACGCTCCGCGCCGCCGACCCGCTCGGCCTGCGCCGCCTTGCCCTGCGCCTGGGGGCGGACGGGCGGGTGGTGGCCCCGCCCGAGTTGGCCGCGAGCGCCAGACAGGCCGCCGAGGCGGCACTGGCCGGATACTCCGAACAGCGGGAACCATAGGGACGGGGGAGCTGAGGAGGACGGCTGGTGACCACTGTGGTGTTCAGGGCGGGCTGCCCCGACTGCGGCGGCCGGTTCCGCCTGGACTCGGACGCGCTCCGACTGGCGATCGGAGGGTCGAGCAAGACCACCTTCTACGCCTTCACCTGCCCTGACTGCGGCGCCTCGGTGCGCAAGCCGGCGGGGGAACGGATCGTGGAACTGCTCACCGGCGGCGGGGTGCGCACCATGCGGTTGCACACCGGCTGACCGCGGCGGGTGGGCCGGGCGCGGTAGTGTCGTCGCATGCCGTGGACGATCATGTACGTGGGTCTTGCGCTCGCCGGGCTCGCCGTCCTCTCCTGGCTCGGCCTCCGGGTGCTCGCCGAGGTCCGGAACCTCACCGAGCAGCTCCGCCGGGCCATGCACGCCACCAGGGCGGCGTCCGAGGAGCTGGACGAGGCGGTGGCCCCGCTGGCCGCCCGGCGCCGCGGGTGACCCCGTGACCGGTCGGAGCGTGGCCGGCGACGGGGGCGACGGGGCCGTGGGAACCCGGTCCCCCGGGCGGGCAGGGCAGGAGTACCCTCTCCTCACCACGGTCGATGTCCGTTCCCCGTGGGCCGCGAAGGGCGTGATCTGCGGCCTCTTGGGTGTTGCCAACGGTTAACCCCCGCGGGTTACGATCGCTGGCAGTGGATGCTCGGCTCAGTGCGCGTCAGCGTAGACGCCTCGGAACCGGGTCCCGGAGACGCGCCACTGGACGACAGGCCCGGGCGATCACGCCCCAGGCAACCCGCCGTCGGAGACGCGGCCTTCGACAACACGGCCTCGACAGACGTGGTCCCGAAGCTGGGGCCTCGGAAACGCGGACCCACATCGGACCCGCCAGGAACGCGGACCCACGCCGCCTGGAGTGAGAAGGTAATCGCTTATGTTTGGCAAGCTCGGCCCCACTGAGATCATTCTCATCCTTGTGGTCATCCTGCTGCTGTTCGGTGCGAAGCGCCTTCCGGACATGGCCCGGTCGCTCGGCAAGTCGGCCCGCATCCTCAAGAGCGAGGCCAAGGCCATGAAGACGGACGGTGCCAGCGCGGACGCCTCGGGCGCCCCGCCGCAGCCCGACCCCGCGCAGCAGGCGGCCCCCCGGACCATCCAGGCCGCGCCCGGTGACGTCGCCGGGGCCCGGCCAGTGGCGGAGCCCGACCACACCCAGCGCTGACCCACGTCCACCCAAGAGCCCGTTCGGCTACCGCACGAGATAACGAGGACCGGGGTTGCTCAAGCCTGCTCGCAAGCCCAAGGACCCCGAGGGGCGCATGCCGCTCGCGGAGCATCTGCGTGAGCTGCGCAATCGCTTGTTCAAGTCGATGGTGGCGATCATCCTCGTCACCGTCGTCGCCGCGTTCTTCTACAAGGACCTGATCGACTTCCTGGTCAATCCGGTCCTGGACTCGGTCGGCTGCGGCGCCTCGCTGAGCGAGATCGCCGAGAAGACGACCAAGGACGAGGCGTGCGCCCACATGACGATGAACGGCCTGCTCACGCCGTTCACCCTGGCGCTGAAGGTCTCGTTGGTGGCGGGCGTGGTGCTGGCCAGCCCGATCTGGCTGTACCAGCTCTGGGCGTTCCTGGCTCCCGGTCTGCACGCGAACGAGAAGAAGTACACGCTGGCGTTCGTGGGTGCCGGCTTCCCGCTGTTCATCGGCGGTGGCTTCTTCGCCTACAAGATCCTGCCGACCACCGCCGAGGTGCTGATCGGGTTCACTCCGCAGAACGTCGACAACCTGCTCCCCCTCGACGACTACCTCGACCTCGTCGTGCGCATGGTGGTCGTCTTCGGACTGTCGTTCGAGATGCCGCTGCTGCTGGTGCTGCTCAACATGGGTGGCGTGATTCCCGGCCGGAAGATGGCCGGCTGGTGGCGCGGCATGATCATGGGCATCGTGGTCTTCGCCGCGGTGGCCACCCCGTCCACGGACCCGCTGAGCATGATGGCCCTCGCCGGCCCGATCGTGATCCTGTACTTCATCGCCGTGGGAGTGTCGCTGGCCAACGACTGGCGTCGGCGCCGCAGGCGGGCGGCCGACCCGGACGCCAACCTCGACGATGACGAGGCGTCCTCCCTCGACCTCACCCCGGAGCCCGTCGGCGACCCGAACGACGTCGAGGCAGGCGGGGTCGAGCCGGTTGAGCCGGTCGTCGCCCACGCCCTGACGGAGGGCATTCCGGAGCAGGCCGACGGGGCGGAACGGGGTTCCGCGGTGTCCGGCCGGCAGGAACGCGCGGACGACGACATCACGTGACCGGGTCAGTGGGCGCCTTCCTCGGGCCTGGCCTGGACCGATAGGGTCCCCTCCGTGCATCGCGACATCCTTCTCTTCGTCAATCCCACCGCCGGCCGCGGCCGTGGGGCCCAGGCCGCGGGTCCCGCGGAGGAGGCGCTCAGCAGCGCCGGCTTCACCGTCCGGAAGGTCGTCGGCGTGGACGCGGACGACGCCCTGGACAAGCTGCGCCGGGCCGCGGCGGACGGCGACGCGGCCGTGGTCGCCGTCGGCGGGGACGGCATGGTGGGCCTGGCGCTCCAGGCCGTGGCCACGACCTCCACCCCGCTCGGCGTCGTCGCGGTCGGCACCGGCAACGACTTCGCGCGCAGCGTGGGCCTCCCCGTTGACGACCCGTCCGCCGCCGCCCGGATCGTCGCCGACGCGCTGAAGGAGGAGCGGGTCCGCTCCGTGGACCTCGGCCGCGTCGGCGAGCGCTGGTTCGGCACCATCCTGGCCAGCGGCTTCGACTCCCGCGTCAACGACCGGGCGAACCGGATGCGCTGGGCCCGGGGCCGGCTCCGCTACGACCTGGCGCTCCTCGCCGAGCTCGGCACCCTCAGGCCCGTGCCGTTCCGGATCTCCCTCGACGGCGGACCGGAGCAGGACGTCGAGGCGACCCTGATCGCGGTCGGCAACGGTGCCTCGTACGGCGGCGGGATGCGCATGTGCGGAGGGGCGGAGCTGGACGACGGGCAGTTCGACATCACGGTCGTCGGCCCGTGCAGCCGCACCACCCTGCTGCGGGTCTTCCCCCGGGTGTACAAGGGCACCCACCTGGACCACCCCGTGGTCACCGTGCACCGCGCGGCCACCGTGCGGCTCTCGGCACCCGGTGTGACCGGGTACGCCGACGGGGAGCCGCTGGGCGCCCTGCCGCTGACCGCGGAGACGGTGCCCGGCGCCGTGGGCGTCCTGGTCTGAGGCGCCGGCGCCGGACACGGGCGTCGCGCCGGCCCCGCCCCGGTCGGCTAAATGGTCGCGACCGCTGTCGGCGGTGGCCGGTAGGCTCGAGGGTAATGAACGCCATGTCCCCGGCGGAGCGCTACGCCGCCGCCCGAGAGCGCGCGAAGGAGCAGGCCACCGCGCTCGGCTCGTTCCGCCAGATGTACGAGTTCGGCCTGGATCCGTTCCAGCTCGATGCCTGCTCCGCCCTCGAGGCGGGGCGCGGCGTGTTGGTCGCGGCACCCACCGGCTCCGGCAAGACCATCGTCGGTGAGTTCGCCGTCCACCTGGCCCTGCGCGAGGGCCGCAAGTGCTTCTACACCACCCCGATCAAGGCGCTGTCCAACCAGAAGTACGCCGACCTGGTCAAGCGCTACGGCACCGACACCGTCGGCCTGCTCACCGGGGACAACTCCATCAACGGGGGCGCGCCGGTGGTGGTGATGACCACCGAGGTCCTCCGGAACATGCTGTACGCCGGCTCGTCCGGTCTTGCCGGCCTGGGCTACGTGGTGATGGACGAGGTCCACTACCTGTCCGACCGTTTCCGCGGCGCGGTGTGGGAGGAAGTGATCATCCACCTCCCGGAGTCGGTCACCCTGGTCTCGCTCTCGGCCACGGTCTCCAACGCCGAGGAGTTCGGCGACTGGCTGGACACCGTCCGCGGGGACACCGCGGTGATCGTCTCCGAGCACCGCCCGGTCCCGCTGTGGCAGCACGTGCTCGCCGGGCCCCGGCTGCACGACCTCTTCGTCGACGAGGCCCAGCGGGAGGTCAACCCCGACCTGCTGCGCCTGGCCCGCACCGAGAGCATCCGGCTGAGCGACCGGGGCCGCCGGGAGCGCTCCGGGCGGGAGCGGCGGGGCTACCGCAAGCCGCCGAGCCGCCGGCTGTGGACGCCGAGCCGGGTGGAGGTCGTCGACCGGCTGGACGCCGAGGGGCTGCTACCGGCGATCACCTTCATCTTCAGCCGCGCCGGGTGTGAGGCCGCGGTGCAGCAGTGCCTGCACGCCGGGCTGCGGCTCAACGACGACGGCGAGCGGGCCAGGGTGCGGGCGCTGGTGGAGGAGCGCACGGCCGCCATCCCCGACGAGGACCTGCACGTCCTGGGGTACTTCGAGTGGCTGGACGCGCTGGAGCGGGGCGTCGCGGCGCACCACGCCGGCATGCTCCCCACGTTCAAGGAAGTCGTGGAGGAGCTGTTCGTCCAAGGGCTGGTCAAGGCGGTCTTCGCCACCGAGACGCTGGCGCTGGGGATCAACATGCCGGCCCGCTCCGTGGTGCTGGAGAAGCTCGTCAAGTGGAACGGCGAGACCCACGTGGACGTCACCCCCGGGGAGTACACCCAGCTCACCGGGCGGGCCGGACGACGGGGTATCGACGTCGAGGGGCACGCCATCGTCCTGTGGCAGCCCAACCTGGACCCCGGCGCGCTGGCCGGCCTCGCCGGCACCCGCACCTACCCGCTGCGCTCGTCCTTCAAGCCGTCGTACAACATGGCGGTCAACCTCGTCGGCCAGTTCGGGCGGCACCGGTCCAGGGAGCTGCTGGAGACGTCCTTCGCCCAGTTCCAGGCGGACCGCGCGGTCGTCGGCATCTCCCGCCAGGTCCAGCGGAACGAGGAGGGCCTCGCTGGCTACCAGGAGGCGATGACCTGTCACCTCGGCGACTTCGAGGAGTACGCGGGCCTGCGCCGGGAGCTGAAGGACCGTGAGGCCGAGCTGGCCCGGCAGGGCGTCGCCCAGCGCCGGGCCGCGGCCGCCGAGTCGCTGGAGAAGCTGCGCATCGGCGACGTCATCCAGGTGCCGGGAGGGCGGTACGCCGGGCTCGCCGTGGTGCTGGACCCCGGGGTGGCACCCGGGCGCAGCCAGGGCTTCCGGCCCGGTCAGCACGAGGGCCCGCGTCCGCTGGTGCTCACCGCGGAGCGGCAGGTGAAACGGTTGGCCCTGATCGACTTCCCGTCGCCGGTGGAGCCGTTGGACAAGATGCGCATCCCGCGCTCGTTCAACCCGCGCAGCCCCCAGTCCCGCCGCGACCTGGCGTCCGCGCTGCGGACCAAGGCGGGCCACCACGAGCCGGCCCGGCGCCGCAAGGTGCGTTCGGCCGCCGCCGACGACACCGAGATCGCCCGGCTGCGCGCCGCCATCCGGGCGCATCCCTGCCACGGCTGCGCCGACCGGGAGGACCACGCGCGCTGGGCCGAGCGTTACCACCGGCTGACCCGGGACACCCGCCAGTTGGAGCGACGGATCGAGGGGCGGACCAACACCATCGCCCGCACCTTCGACCGGGTCTGTGCCCTCCTCGCTGATCTCGGCTACCTCGAGGGCGACACGGTCACCCCGGACGGCAGACGGCTCGGCCGGCTCTACGGCGAGCTGGACCTGCTGGCCGCCGAGTGCCTGCGCGAGCGGCTCTGGGACGGCCTGACCCCCGCGGAGCTCGCAGCCTGCGCCTCGGCGCTGGTGTACGAGGCGCGGCAGGCCGACGAGGCCGTACCGCCACGGCTGCCCCCGGGGTCCCCCCGTGAGGTGTTGGATCAGATGGTGCGGCTGTGGGGACGCCTGGACGCACTGGAGGAGCGGCACCGGCTGAACACCATCGAGAACGTGGGCCAGCGCCAGCCGGACCTGGGTTTCGCCTGGCCGGCATACCGCTGGGCCTCCGGAGCCGGACTCGACTCGGTGCTGCGGGACGCGGACATGCCCGCCGGCGACTTCGTCCGCTGGATTCGGCAGTTGATCGACGTGCTGGGGCAGATCTCCAACGCGGCCCCGGGCGACAGCCAGGTGCCCGCCACGGCCCGGAAGGCGGTGGACGCGCTGCGCCGCGGGGTGATCGCCTACTCGTCGGTGGGCTGACCACCCGGGGCCGTCGGGACGCTAGGCTAGGGCCGCGCCTCGAGCGCGGCCACCAGCCGTCGCAGGGAGCCACCGAGCCCCCAACGCGTGGCCAGCCCCGCCAGCGCCTCCGGGTCGTGGGGCCGGCGGGGCAGCTCAGCGGGCACCGCCGGCAGCGGCACGTCGTCGGCGACCCGCACCACCCTGGGCGCCACCGCGAGGTACCCGCTCGCCGCCTCGAACCTGGCCCGCTGGGCAGCGGTCAGCCGGGAGGCCGGATCGGCCACGGCGGCCAGGATCCCGGCGAGGTCACCGTGGGCGGCCAGGAGCTTGGCCGCCGTCTTCTCGCCGATCCCCGCGACGCCCGGCAGCCCGTCGCTGGGGTCACCCCGCAGCAGCGCGAGGTCGGCGTAGGCGCCCCCACTGGCCACCCCGTACTTCTCCCGCAGGCGCTCCTCGTCCACGACCTGCAGCGTGTTCATGCCCTTGACCGGGTACAGCACCCGAACCTGGCGGTCGTCGTCCACGAGCTGGAACAGGTCGCGGTCGCCGGTCACCACGTCCACCGGCCCCGCGGCCCGGGCGGTGAGGGTGCCGATCACGTCGTCGGCCTCGTACCCGGGGGCACCCACATGGGGGATGCCCAGCGCGTCCAGCACCGCCTCGATGATCGGCACCTGGGGGGAGAGGGTGTCCGGGACCTCCTCGACGTCCGGCCCCGCCGGCACCTCCTCGGCGACCCGGTGCGCCTTGTAGGAAGGGATCAGATCGACTCGCCACTGGGGCCGCCAGTCGGCGTCCATGCAGGCCACCAGGTGGGTGGGGTGGTAGTCGGTGACCAGGCGGGCGGTGAAGTCGAGTAGCCCGCGCACCGCGTTCACCGGGGTGCCGTCGGGGGCGCGCACCGACTCCGGCACTCCGAAGTAGGCGCGGAAGTACAGGCTGGCGGCGTCGAGCAGCATCAGGCGTCCGGTCACGGCTCGATGATGCCGCATCCCACCGACAATGCTCGGACACCGACAATGCTCGAACACCGACAACCCCACGACACCGGCGGGCCAGGGACCGGTGCCGCCGCCGGGGCGCCCCGCCGGGCCGTCCCGGCGTTCGACAAATCCTCAGGTGTTCCCGTGTTCCCTGACGACTACGCCTCTGATCGACGTGACCTGCCTCACGGTTCGGTTTGCGCCACCTGGGGGTGGGGGTAGGCGCGCAGCCCGGAGCGACCCACCGGAAGTACTCGGGCACCGTGGGCCACCAGGCGATGGATGGGGCAGCGGACTCCGGCGACCAGCGGCGTGCCCGTGACCCACCGGGCACGCCGCTGGTCGATGGCGACGACCGAGAGGAACACGTGTCCAGGCTGGAAGTGGAACATCTCTACAAGGTGTTCGGCAGACGCCCCCAAGACGCCGTGGCCCGGCTCCGCCAGGGTGCGGACCGGGAGGAGCTGCGCGCGGACGGGGCCACCGCCGCGGTGATCGACGCGAGCGTGACCGTGGAGCCCGGCGAGATCTTCGTGGTGATGGGCCTGTCCGGCTCGGGCAAGTCCACCCTGCTGCGGATGCTCAACGGCCTGCTGGCGCCGACGGCCGGCCGGGTCCTGTTCGACGGGCAGGACCTGACCCGGCTCCCGACCAGGGACCTGCGTCGGCTCCGGGCCCGCCGGATCAGCATGGTCTTCCAACACTTCGCCCTGTTCCCGCACCGCAGCGTGCTGGACAACGCGGCGTACGGCCTGGCCGTGCAGGGGGTGCCGCGCCCCGAACGCGAACGGCGGGCCGCCGAGGCGTTGGCGCTCGCGGGCCTCGCCGGGTGGGAGAGCTCCTGGCCCGACGAGCTCTCCGGCGGGATGCAGCAGCGGGTGGGCCTGGCCCGGGCGTTGGCCACCGACGCCGACCTGTTGCTGATGGACGAGTCGTTCAGCGCACTCGACCCGCTGATCCGCAAGGAGATGCAGGACCAGCTCCTGGGGCTCCAGCGGACCCTGCGCAAGACCATCGTCTTCATCACCCACGACCTGAACGAAGCCACGCGCCTCGGTGACCGGATCGCGGTGATGCGCGACGGCCGGATCGTGCAGACGGGCACCCCGAGGGAGATCGTGACCCAGCCGGCCAACGACTACGTGGCCTCCTTCGTCCAGGACGTGGACCGCAGCAGGATCCTCACCGCTGACGCCGTGATGGAGCCGCCGGCGGTCACCGTCCGCCCGGACGACCGGCTCTCCCAGGTGCGCCGGACGCTGGACGGCCGGGAGCAGCCCGTGGCGTTCGTGGTGGACCGGAACGGCGTCCTGATCGGCACCATCTCCCGGGACACGGCGGCTGGTACCCGGCGGGAGGCGGACGCCGACGGGGACCGTGCCGTGCGGGACCTGATGGACGCCGACCCGGTCGCGGTGGCCGTCGACGCCGGGCTGGCCGAACTGTTCGCCCCCTGCGCCACCAGCGCGCTGCCGGTGCCCGTGGTGGACGGCGAGCGCAGGTTGCTCGGGGTGGTCCCCCGGGCGGGCCTGCTCGCCGCGCTGGGCGACCGTCCCGTGGGGGGTGACCCGCGCCCCGGTCCCGTTCCGCCACCCAACCCCGCGCCACCCACGCCCGTTCCGCCACCCAGGTCCCCCGGCCGCGCCGGGGACGACGCGGTGCCCGACCGGACCGTGACCGACCTTCCAGGCAAGGAGGCCGCCGGTGCCTAGGATCGAGTTCGGCCGGTGGGCCGAGGACGTCATCGACTGGCTCCAGGCCAACCTCGGTTGGCTGTTCGACGGCGTCAACGACGTCCTGACCGGCGCGTACGACGGCGTCAGCGCGGTCCTGGCCGCCCCCGACCCCCTGCTGATGGCCGGCATCCTCGCCGTGCTCGCGCTGTGGTTGCGCGGGCCGGTCGCCGCGGTGCTCGCCCTGTGCGGCTTCCTGCTGATCGATTCGGTGGAGCTGTGGGACCAGGCCATGGACACCATGGCCCTGGTCCTGGTGGCGAGCGTGATCACCGTCGCGCTGGCCGTCCCGCTGGGCATCTGGGGGACGCGGAACCGTGTCGTGAGCGCCCTGCTGCGTCCGCTCATGGACTTCATGCAGACGATGCCGGCGTTCGTCTACCTCATCCCCGGCGTGGTGTTCTTCAGCGTCGGTGTCACCCCCGGTCTCATCGCCACCGTCGTCTTCTCCATGCCCCCGGGTGTGCGCATGACGGAGCTGGGAATCCGCCAGGTGGACGCGGAACTGGTCGAGGCGGCCGAGGCGTTCGGCACCAGCCCCCGCGACACCCTCGTCAGGGTGCAGCTCCCCCTGGCGCTGCCGACCATCATGGCCGGGATCAACCAGGTGATCATGCTGGCGCTCTCCATGGTCGTCATCGCCGGCATGGCGGGCGCCGGCGGGCTGGGGGAGACCGTCTACGCGGCGGTCACCCGGGTCAACGTCGCCCTCGGCTTCGAGAGCGGTCTCGCCGTCGTCATCCTGGCCATGTACCTGGACCGGATGACCAGCGCGCTCAACCAACGGGTCTCCCCGCTCGGCCGGAGGGCCATGGCCAAGGCCATGGCGTCGGCGTCCGGGCGCGCCGGGGCCCTCCGGCACTACCGGCCGGGAACCACCGTCGCCATGGTCGGCGTCGTGGTGCTCGCCCTGGTCGCCTCCGGCGTCAACCTCGCCGGCTCCGGCGGCGGGGACGACGTCGCCGACGAGGACGACGTGGGCCGGGGCAAGCGGATCGACATCGGCTACATCCCGTGGGACGAGGGGGTCGCCTCCACCTACCTGTGGAAGGAACTCCTCGAACGGCGCGGCTACCGGCCACGGGTCAAGCAGCTCGACCCCGGCCCGCTGTACTCGGGCATCGCCGAGGGCGACGTGGACTTCCAGACGGACGCCTGGTTGCCCACCACCCACGCGAACTACTGGAAGAAGTACGGCGCGCGGGTCAGCGACCTCGGCTCCTGGTACGGGCCCACCAGCCTGGAGCTGGCGGTGCCCTCCTACGTGAAGGGCGTCGACTCGCTCGCTGACCTCAGGGGCAAGGGCTCCACCTTCGGTGGCCGCATCGTCGGCATCGAGTCCAGCGCCGGGATGATGGGCATCCTCAACGACACGGTGGTCAAGGAGTACGGCCTGGACGGGGAGTACGAGGTGGTCTCCTCCAGCACCTCCACGATGCTCGCCCAGCTCGACCGGTCCATCAAGAGGAAGCAGCCCGTGGTGGTCACCCTGTGGACCCCGCACTGGGCCTACAGCAAGTACGACCTGAAGAAGCTGAAGGACCCCGAGGGCGCCTGGGGCTCGGGTGACGAGCTGCACACCGTCGCCAGCAGGTCGTTCGTCCGGAACGAGCCCACGGTCACCCGCTGGCTGAAGGACTTCCGGATGTCCGAGGAGCAGCTCGCCTCGCTTGAGGACCGGATCCACACCGCCGGGGAGGGCAACGAGGAGGAGGCGGTCGGGCACTGGCTCGACGAGAACCCCGAGCTGGTGGAGGAGTGGGTTCCGGTGCCCGCCGCCGCGCGGCGGTAGCCACCGCCACCGGGGGTGGCCGGCCGTGGCGTTCCCGGCCGGCCACCCGCTGGATACGCTGCCTGGATGACCACCCGTGTCGTGTCCCTGGTGCCCTCGTTGACCGAGGCCGTGGCCGCCACCGCCCCCGACCTGCTGGTGGGTGCCACCGACTGGTGCAGCCACCCCCAGGGGCTCGACGTGGCCAGGGTCGGCGGGACCAAGAACCCCGACCTGGCCGGAGTCACGGCCCTTCGCCCGGACCTGGTGCTGGCCAACGAGGAGGAGAACCGCCCGGCCGACGTCGCCGCGCTGCGCGCCGCGGGCCTCGAGGTGTGGGTGACCGTCATCCGCTCGCTGCCGGAGGCGCTGCGTGAGCTGGACCGGATGCTGACCGTCGGCTGTGGACTGCCCCGCCCGCGCTGGCTCGACGACGCCGAGGCGGCCTGGGACGCGGTGCGCGCACCGGCCGTCCGCCGCCGCGTGGTGGTGCCCGTCTGGCGCCGGCCCTGGATGGTGCTCGGCCGGGACACGTTCGCCGGGGACGTGCTGGCCAGGCTCGGGGTGGACAACGTCTACGCCGGCCACGCCGAGCGCTACCCACGGGTGCCGCTGGACGAGCTGCGGGCTGCCGGCGCCGACCTGGTGGCGTTGCCCGACGAGCCGTACCGGTTCACCGCGGACGACGGGCCCGAGGCGTTCCCCGGGATGCGGGTGGCCCTGCTGAGCGGCCGTCACCTGACCTGGTACGGACCGTCGCTCGTGGAGGCGCCCGGGGTGCTCGCGGCAGCCCTCGGCGGCTGAGCCGTCCCGCCGGCGACGCCCACCAGGGCCGAGAAGAGCCGCGGGTCGTCCCCCATCTCCGGGTGCCACTGGACCCCGAGCGTGAACCGGGCCCCGTCGAGCTCGACGGCCTCCACCGTGCCGTCGGCGGCGCGGGCACACACCGTCAGGCCCTCGCCCACCCGGTCAACGGCCTGGTGGTGATGGGTCGGCACCGCGCTCCGCCCGGGCATCAGCCGGTCCAGCCGGGTTCCGGGCAGCACGTCCACCGGATGGGAGCCGAAGGCGCCGGGGACCCCACCGTGGTCCTCGTTGCCCACGACGTCGGGCAGGTGCTGGAAGAGGGTGCCGCCGAGGGCGACGTTGAGCACCTGCATCCCCCGGCAGACCCCGAGCAGCGGGAGGTCCAGGTCCAGGGCCGCGTCGATCAGCGCGAGTTCCCAGGCGTCCCGACGGGGCGCGAGCGGCCCCGACGTCGGGGTGGACGCGGCCCCGTACCGGTCGGGTGCGACGTCGGGACCGCCGCAGACCACCAGGCCGTCGAGCCGCCGCACGGTCTCGCCGGCCCGTGCGGGGTCGTCCGGTGGGAGGAGTGCGGCCACGCCCCCGGCCCGCTGGGTGTGTTCCGCGTACCCGGCGGGGAGCAGCGCGGTGGGCAGCGTCCACCCGCGCCACCGGGTGTGCTCCTCCCAGTAGCTGGTGAGGCCGATCAGCGGTCTGGTCAAGGAAGTTCCTCCCGTCGGATCGCCCTGACGCCTCCGCGGGGGCGCCCGCCCCCCCGGTCCGTCCGCCGACGGGCGTGCGGTGCCGTGGGCCCGCGCGGATGGCCGAAAAACGTCAGTCGGCTCGGATCGAAGTGCCGCCGTCAACTGGCGTACCTTTACCCCCGTGACTGCGACACGTTCCGGTTGGTATCCGGACCCCCATCAGGCAGGTGGCTCAGGCGACCTGGAGCGCTGGTGGGACGGCACCTCGTGGACCGAGTACACCCGCACCAAGTACACCCCGCCGGCAGAGCCGACAGCGCCCTTCGGCGCGCCCGGTCCCGCCGCGACGCCGCCCCGGGGCCGTCGCGGCGGCAGGGTGGCCGCGGCGGTGGCGGCCGGCGCCCTGCTGGTCGGTGGTGCGGTGGTCGGGGGCGTCGTCCTGCTCGGCGGTGACGACGACGGCGGGTCACCGCCGAACCAGGCCGAGCCCTCCGCTTCGGTCCCGGCGGACCCGCCCGGGCAGGACGGGAACAAGCAGCGGGAGCCGGACGGCCAGCCCCCGCAGGAACGGGAGCCCACGGACCAACCGGGCCGCTCCGACGTCGCCGTGGACTCCGCACTCGGCATCAGCCTGCCCGTTCCCGAGGGCTTCCGGAACCAGAGCACGGCGGACCGCGCCTATGTCTCCACCGACCCCTACCAGTGCGCCACCAGCGACTCCGGGGTGTGCGTGAGCGCCGGCGCCTACACCCTCGCTGGGAAGGGGACGATCCCCAGGGCCGCCGCCGAGCGGGACATCGCGGCCAACGCGGCGGACGCCTACGGGGAGATCAAGGGGCACCGGCAGGTCAGGGCGGAGCGGGTCACCGTCGCCGGGAAGGAGGGGTACCTGGTGCGCTGGACGGTGGACGCGGCCAAGGGCCCGGACGGCGTGGTGCAGACCGTCGCCTTCCCCTCGCCCGTCAGCGGCACCATGACCATCGTCCGTCTCGGGTTCGACGACACCGACCGTGCTCCCGAACTGTCCGTCATGGACACCATCGTCGAGGGCATCCGAGCCGCCGGCCCCAAGAACGGCGTCTGACGACGGGCGGACCGACCCGGTGCTGCCCGCCCGCGCGGGGCCGGTCCGCGCCGGGGCGTCCCCGAGCCGCAGAAACGTTCCGAGCTCCGGGCAGAACGTCCGTGGAACGTCCGGTGGGCGCGGGCGCAGTCGCGCGGGGGACTAGAGGAACGTCCTGCCCTCGCCCCGGTAGGTCGGCGCGCTGCCCACCACACGGTCGCCCTCGACCAGGTGCAGCGCGTCGAACCGTTCGCACAGCTCACCGGCCTTGGCGTGCCGGAACCACACCCGGTCGCCCACGGCCAGCGTGTCCGCCGCGGCACCGAGCAGCGGCGTCTGCACCTCGCCCGCGCCCTCCTGGACGTCGTACCGCAGCCCGGCCGGCCACCAGGGCAGGGGCAGCCGGTCCCGGCCCGCCGCACCGGAGGCCGGGTAGCCACCGCCGAGCACCGTCACCACCCCGGGAGCGGGGCGGCGCACCACCGGGAGCGCGAACAGGGCCGCCGGACGGCCCCGGAACGCGGTGTAGTTGTCGAACAGGTGCGGGTGGTAGAGCCCGGAACCCGCCGTCACCTCCGTCACCGCCGCCTCGGCGGCGGTGTACTGCACGCTGCCGGTCCCGCCCCCGTTCACCAGCGGGAGTTCGGTGATGTCGCGGAGCCGCCGCACCACCTCGGCCCTGCGGACGGCCAGTTCCCGCCTGGCCCGCGCCTGCATCAGCCGCACCGCCGCGGAGTACGCCCTGCGGCCCGGAACCCGGTCGCCCACCCCGGCCACATGGCCCTCGTAGGCCATCAGGCCGACCAGGGCGAAGCCAGGTCTGCGCACCACCTCACGGCCGAGGGCCAGCACGTCTGCCGCGCCGTGCAGCGGTGAGCGCCGGGCACCGACCCGCACCCGCCCTCCGAACATCCACAACGAGGCGTCCAGTTCCAGACACACCCGGATCGGCTCGCCCCCTCCGGAGCGGCTGGCGTCGATCAGGTCCAGTTGCGCCGGGTCGTCCACCAGCACGGTGACCGCTCGGGCCAACCCGGCGTCCCGGGCGAGTTCGGCGTAACCGGCCCGGTCGGTCGACGGATAGGCGAGCAGCACGTCGTCGAAGCCGTCCCTGGCCAGCCAGAGCGACTCGGCGAGGGTGAAGCTCATGATCCCGGCGAAGCCGTCCATGGCCAGGGCCCGCCGGAGCAGGGTGCGGCAGCGGACCGACTTGCTGGCCACCCGGACGGGCTTGCCCGCGGCCCGCCGCACCAGGTCCCGGGCGTTGGCGTCGAAGGCCTCCAGGTCCACCACGGCCAGCGGCGCGGGCAGGTGGCTGGTGGCCAGGTTGTAGCGCCGGGCGTCCGCCGCGTGCGCCCGGCGGTCCCGGGTGCTCCCGCCCCGGAGCCCGGTCCCGTGGGTCCGGTCCTGGTCCGGGGCGCCGGCAGCGGTGGGAGGCGGCATACCGCAGCATCCTGCCAGAGGGACGCGGCCCCCGGTAGGACGCGGGACCACCCCCGGCGCCCCGGGGTTCGAAAACGGGGCGGGGGCGGCGCCGGAGCGGGCGAGCCAATAGAGTGACGCGGAACCGTGGACCGGCGGCGCGACGGACCGTCCGGAGCTGACCCGTCCCGGTCCGGCGTGGTGCCCCGGACGGACCGGGAGCGCGGGGGAGGGATGCCGGTGAGCACCGGAGTGGAGAACGGTGAGGCCGGGGCCGGCTCCGCGCGCCGGTTCGCGCCTCGGCGGAGCCCGTCACCCCCCGACGCCACCCCCGCGCCTCCGGCAGGGCCCACCGGCCCGGCGGACCTCTGGCCCGCGGCACCCCCGACGCCACCCGCGCCCGGGCCGTCCGCCGGCCGGGCAGCGCCCAGGGACCGGCACCGGCTGCCGATCGGGGTCTGCCTGGTCATCGGTGCGGGGCTGCTGTGCGGCGCGGTCGTCGGCGGCATCCTCGCCGACTCCGCGGCCTCCCGGGAGACCGCCGAGGAACGGTCCACCAGGATCTTCGAGGTGACCCGCGGGCTGTGGCACGACGTCCCCGTGGACACGCTGTTCCCGCCCACCCTCAACGGACCCGACGCGGGGCCCGGCGGCGCCGACCGCACCTGGAGGCGGCTGGGGGTGGCACCGGACAGCGGCTGCGCCGACGCCATGGCGTTCGACGAGCCGCTGCGGCGGGCCCTGGCACCGGTCGGCTGCGTCCGCCTGCTGCGCGCCACCTACACCGACGCCACGTCCAGCTCCGTGACCACCGTGGGACTCCTGGTGACCGAGGCGGACCAGCGCGGCATGCGGGCCTTCGCCGACCACTGGCGGGTCGCGGGACTGGGTTCCCGCACCGATCTGCTGCCCCGTCCGCTGGCCGTTGACGGCACCGTCGCGGAGGACTTCGGGAACGCCCAGCGAGCGAGCTGGGTGGTGCGGGTGCGGACCGACGTGCCCTACGTGGGGTTCGCGGTGAGCGGGTTCGCGGACGGCCGCGCCGTTCCCCGGCCCGAGCCGGCGGCGCGGGCGGTGCGGGAGCGGAACACCTCGGCCGTGGCGGAGGCCGGTCTCGGCCACGAGGCCAGGGGGATCGAGACGTCGATCGCCAGGAGGCTCACCGCGGCCGCCGAGGCGGCGCGCCGGGAACACGACCAAGACCCGGGCAGCGACCGCCGGGGCCTGGCCCTGCGGGACCGGACGTCCCCGGGGAGCCCGGCCGCGCCCCACCGGGCGACGCCGGACCAGGGCGCTGCGGAGCCGGAGGTCGAGGACCGCCGTCGCCAGGGCCGGGAGGGCTGATGCGGGCGGGTCGGCGGGCGCTGCTCGGCGCACTGGTCGGGTTCCTGCTCGGGCCGGTGCTGGTGGCTGGTGCGACGACGCCGGCGTCGGCCGAGACCATCGAGGAGGGCCAGTGGGGGCTGGACGCCATCCACGCCCGGGACGTGTGGCCGACCACCAGGGGCGAGGGCACGGTGGTGGCGGTGGTGGACACCGGGGTGGACCAGACCCATCCGGACCTGCGTGGACGGGTGCTGCCCGGTAAGGACCTGGTGGGGTTCGGCGCCCGTCGCGGGGACAGTGCCTGGGCCAGCCACGGCACCGCGATGGCGGGGATCATCGCGGGACGCGGGCACGGGCCCGGTGACGCCGAGGGCGTCACCGGGGTCGCCCCGCGCACCCGCATCCTGCCGATCCGGGTGATCCTCGACCAGGACGACCCGCAGCGCAGACGCGCCCGCACCACCCGGGCCTCGGCCCTGCCCGAGGGGATCAGGTGGGCCGTGGACCACGGCGCTGACGTGATCAACCTCTCGCTCGGGGACGACAGCAAGTCCTCCCACCCGGAGCCGGCGGAGGACGAGGCCGTCCAGTACGCGCTCGGCAAGGGCGTGGTCGTGGTGGCCTCCGCCGGCAACGGCGCCAAGGACGGTGACCGCGCGTCCTACCCGGCGGCCTACCCCGGGGTGATCTCCGTGACCGCCGTGGACCGGTACGGGGTTCCGGGGGACTTCTCCACCCGTCGCTGGTACTCCTCGGTCAACGCCCCCGGTGTGGACGTGGCCATGGCGGACCCGGACCGCCGGTACTACGTGGGGTGGGGCACCAGCGCCGCCGCCGCGCACGTCTCCGGCGTCGTCGCCCTCATCCGGTCCGTCCACCCCGAGCTGAGCCCGGCCCAGATCAAGCGGCTGTTGGAGACCACGGCGCGGAACTCCCCCGAGGGCGGTCGGAGCGACGCCCTCGGCGCCGGCCTCGTGGACGCGTCGGCGGCGCTGGCCGCTGCGGAGGAGCTGGAACCGGAGCCGAGCCTGCCCCGGGTCTCCCCGTACCCCGGGCGCCACTTCGGCCCGGGGCCCCAGGCGGCCGACCTCCGACCCCCGCAGGGCGGTGACCTGCCCGGTGCCACGGTGGCGGCCTGCGCGGTCACCGGAGCGGCCCTGCTGCTCGTGGCCGGCGGCCTGCACCTGCACGGACGCCGTGGCGCCGGCCGGTAGCCGGCCGCGGGGACACCCCACGGGGGCCGGTGGGACGACCGGTAGGCTCGCGGCGTGTCGTTGAAGAACGTTCCCGACCCGGGCTTCGCCGGGGACCAGGGCGGGGCCGATCCCGGCCTGGCCCGGGCCCTGGAGCAGTACGCGCGCACCCCGGACGACGGGTCGGCCCGCGCCGTGCTCGAGGCCCTGTCCGGCGCCCGGCTCCTGGTCCCCGTGGTCGCGGTGCTCGGAGAGGTGGAGACCGGACCGGACGGGCTGCGCCGGGAGAAGACCAGCGACATGGCGGTACCCACCCTGACCACCCCGGACGGCAGCCGGGCCCTGCCGGCGTTCACCTCGCTGGAGTCCCTGGCCCGCTGGCGTCCCGACGCCCGGCCGGTCGCGGTGCGCACCCGCCAGGCGGTGGAGGCCGCCTACCACGAGGGGGCCGACACCCTGGTGATCGACCTGGCCGGCCCGGCGACCTTCCAGTTGAGCGGGGCGCCGATGCGCGCCCTCGCCCAGGGCCGGGAGTACCTGGAACCGACCCGCGACCCCGAGGTGGCCGAGGCGGTGCGGACGGTGCTGGCCGCCCAGCCCGCCGTGGTCGGCGCGCACCTGGTGCCCGGCGGCGGGGGGGACGGCACGCTGGGCCTGGTCTTCGCGCCGGGCGTCGAGGTGGCCCGCGCCGCCCGGGAGGTGGCCGGGGCCCTGGCCGGGAACGAGGTGCTGCGCGCCCGGCTGGTGCACGGGCTGGAACTCGCCGTGCTCCCCCCGGGAACCCCGCTCCCGGCCCGAGCGCTGTTCTCCCGCTGAGCCGCTGAGCCGCTGAGCCGCTGAGCCGCTGACCGAGAGGGCAGGGGGACCGGGGGACTGGGGTCCGGCACGACGGCCTCCGACCGGACCGAGGTGCGGGCCGGCGGAGGAGTCCTCGTCGTGGGGGGATCAGCCGTACACCGGACCGGTGAACTTCTCGCCCGGTCCCTGTCCCGGCGGGTCCGGCACCAGCGAGGCCTCCCGGAAGGCGAGCTGGAGTGCCTTCAGTCCGTCCCGCAGGGGCGCCGCGTGGTAACTGCCGATCTCCGGGGCCCCCGCGGTGACCAGGCCGGCGAGCGACGTGATCAGCTTGCGGGCCTCGTCCAGGTCCTTGTGCTGCGCTCCCTCGGACTCGGCGAGCCCGAGGTTGACGGCCGCCGCGCTCATCAGGTGCACCGCGACCGTGGTGATCACCTCCACCGCGGGCACGTCGGCGATGTCGCGGGTCATCGCGTCGTAGTCGGCGGTCGGCTGCCCGGAGCCGTCGGCTGGCTGGGGACCGCCGTCCGGCGGCTGTGGGGTCGCGTCGCTCATGGCTCTCTCACCTGTCAGGGGGTCGTCGTGTTCCTCGGGGCGGGCCACACCGGGCCGTCGGGGCACGGACGGCCGGCAGGCGGCGCGGACCGGTCTCGCCGGGCAGAGGGGGCGGGCGGAGCGATCCGTCCCCGGTCCTCGACGCCCAGGGTAGTGCGGACCCCCGCAGGGTCCCCCGCCGGGGCGTGTCCCGCTGCGCCCCCGCGTCGGCACCGCCTCCGGTGGCCGCCCCACCACCGGGAACAGCGGCGCGGACCGGTCCCCGAGGCCCGAACCCCTAGGACGCCGCCCCGTCCCCCCTGCCCACCCCTATGTCGAGCCGGAAAGTACTTGCCGTCAAGCTCGACTGGAAGCGGCCGAAACTACGCTGTTCCCTGCCGTCCCCGCCCGTGGGCTGGAAGACCACCTTTTGCCGGATTGCCATGGGGACAAGGGGCCCTGAGGTTCTGCTGGTGACTTCTCCACACACTCGAGCCGCGCGCCCGGTCAACCGGATCGAGCCGGGGCCACTGGGAACGCTCGACTGGTGGCTATCGATGACCGTGACTGTCTTCGCAGGCGTACCGGAGGATGCCGGAGTATCCATGCGATGGGCACGTCGGACATGTGCCCCTCCGGAACCCCCTGGCGCGCGTCGAGGGCGTACGCAGGAGAAAGAGGGGCAATGCGGATAGTCGAACGGGAAGAGGAAATCGCCACACTCGACGACCTGCTCGCGACGGCCAGCCGGGGCAGCGGAGGCTGCGTCATGATCCGGGGGGAGGCCGGCAGCGGGAAGACCGAGCTGCTCTGTGCCCTTGGCGAGCGGGCCGCCGAGGCGGGTTTCCTGGTGGTCACCGCCACTACCTCCCGTGCGGAGCGGCAGGTGGCCGGCAGCGCCATCGCCCAGCTCCTACGGCATCCGAGCCTGCCGTGGCGGCCGGGCTGCCAGGTGTCCGCCCTGTTGGACCGGCTGAACTCGTGGGACCAGCCAGAGTCCGAGTCGACCCCCGGCGGTCCGTCGAACATGCGGGCGGACACTGCCGCCTTCCTCCACCAGCTGAGTGCCAAGATGGTGGAGACCGCGGCCTCCCAGCCACTGCTGATCTGCCTCGACGGTGTCCAGTACGCCGATCCGCTGTCCATGCACTGGCTGTTCCTGATGCTGCGCTGGCTGCGCACCACCCGCGTCGCGTTGGTGTTGACCGAGTGTCAGACGATGTCGCCGGGGCTGCCCGAGCTCCACGCCGAGTTGCTGCGGCAGCCCAACTACCGGTGCGTCGACCTCGGCAGGCTCTCCCGGGACGGGGTGCGGGAGATGCTCGCCGAGCGCTTCGACCCGGCTCGCGCCGAGGCGCTGGCGACGGAGTACCACACGCACAGCGGGGGTGTGCCACTGCTGGTGCGGGCCCTGATCGACGACGGATTCAGCGGTGCCGACGGGACCGGGGCCGTGATCGGGCGGTCCTTCCGCAACGTCGTGCTGAGCTGGGTGGAAAGGGGCGGCCCCGTCCCGGTGCGGCTGACCCAGGTCCTCGCGGTCCTCGACGGCGAGGAAGGCAGCCCCGGCCTGGTGCGGCGACTGCTGTCCGAGGACGATCCCGGACTGGTCGACCGGTGGGTGGGCGCGCTGCGTTCGGTGGGCGTGCTCGACGGGTACCGGATTCGGCACGCCGAGCTGCGCGCCGACATCCTGCGGGCCCTCACCCCACAGGAGCTCTCCGACCTCCACATGAGCATCGCGGAGCTGCGGTACCAGGACGGTGCCACCGCGGTGGTCGTCTCCCGACACCTCCTGGCCGCGGAACAGGCCCCAGGACCGTGGGCGCTCCCGGTGCTGCGCCGGGCGGCCGAGTGGCTGCTGGCAGCCAACCGGCACGCCGACGCCTACGCCTGCCTCGACATGGCGTTGCGGGTCAGCGACGAGGACGCCCGCCCCGAACTGCTCGCGATGCTGGCCGACGTGGCCTGGCTGCAGAACCCGTTGCTGGCCGCCCGCCACCTGCCGGAGCTCTCCACCGCGCTGCGGGAGAACCGGTTGCCGGACGAACGCGCGCTGCCCCTGACCAAGTTCCTGATGTGGCACGGCTACTGTGACGAGGCCATCGACGTGCTGTGCCGGATCACCCGCAGGAACTGGGCGACGAACACCGCGGTCGCGGCCGAGGCCCGACTGATCACGGAGCTGTTCGTCGTGATGCACCCACGGCCCTCCCGGGGAGTGCCGTACAGCAGGACGAGGCCGCAGCGGGAGGTGGACGGCGGCCCGCGTTTCCGGTGTATCTCGGCGTGGTCGCGGGTGCTGAGCGAAGGCCCCGACGACGCGCTGGGCGACGAGGTCGTGTCCGCGATGCGCAACCTGCAGCTCGAGGAGAACAGCCACTCGTCGATCTACGCGGCGGTGCTCACCCTGCAGTTCGTCGACCGCCCCGAGGAGGCCCTCACCTGGTGCGAGCGGTGGCTCAACGAGGCCCGGGTGCGTTCCGTGCCCACCTGGGAGGCGAAGTTCCTCGCCCTGCGGGGGCGCCTGGCGCTGCGGTTGGGGGACCCCCGTGCGGCCCGGGCGTACGTGGAGGCGTGCTTCGCCCGGATTCCCGCGGAGGGCTGGGGCGTCGCCGTGGGGGAACCCATCAGTTGCATCGTGCAGGCCGCCACGCACACCGGTGACTACGCCGCCGCGAGCAGCTACCTGGACATGCCGGTACCCGACATGATGTTCCGGACCTGGCACGGGCTGGGCTACCTGTACGCCAGGGGGCGCCACCACCTGGCGGCAGGGCGCCCGGACGCGGCGCTGGGTGACCTGATGTGGTGCGGGGCGCTGATGCGGGAGTGGGGCATCGACCAGCCGGCGGTCATCCCGTGGCGGACGGAGGCGTCCCGGGCCCACCTGCTGCTCGGCGACCGGGAGCGGGCCGCCGAGCTCGCGCGGGAGCAGCTCGCCATGCTCCCGTCCGACCGTCCCCACCCCCGGGGGCTGGCCCTGCACGCCCTGGCCGCGGCGAGCGATCCGCGGGACAGCGCGGACCTGATGGCCGAGGCGATCGAGGTCTTCCGGGCCCGTGGGGACCGGCTGCGCCTGGTGCAGGCCCTCGGCGACCTGGGCCGGCTGCACTACCTGGCGGGGAACCCCGACCGGGCGCGTCCGGTGGTGCGGCTGGCCGCCCGCCTGGCCGAGGAGTGCGGCGCGGGTGCGACGCTGGGTGACCTTCCGATCGACCCGGCGCCGCTCGAGGACGGCTGCCAGCGGAGCCGCCACATGGCGCAGCACCCGTGCCCCGCGGCCGCCCCCCTGAGCGGTGCGGAGCGCAGGGTGGCGGCCCTCGCCGCGCGGGGTCTCACCAACCGGGAGATCTCCGAACAGTTGTGCATCACCATCAGCACCGTCGAGCAGCACCTCACCCGGATCTACCGGAAACTGGCGATCAAGAGCCGGGAGAACATCCCGGGGGAGATCCTGCTGGAGTCGGTGGGGGAGTGACCTGTGCCTGCCGGGGGTGGTCGCCCTCCCCCGGCAGGGGAGCTCGTGTGGGGTGTCCACCGCGTTCGGTAGGGGTGGCCCCGTGCATTCGCCGCGGACAGAAATAAGGGTGTACGCCTTCTGGATCACGACGTAGGTTCGAAATGACCCATCGTGATCAGCAGGAGTGTCCCGCGAATTTCCGGGATGCTCGGCGAGGAGCGAACGATGAAGCACCGGGAGAATAGCTACGACGTCATCGTGCTCGGCACGGGTCTTGCCGGCTCCATCATGGGAGCGATATTGGCAAGAGCTGGAAAGAAAGTCCTTCTCATCGATTCGAGCAGCCACCCGAGGTTCGCCATCGGTGAGTCGACGGTCGGCTACACTCTCGTGCACCTCAGAATGTTGGCGCATCGGTACGGCGTGCCCGAGATCGGCAACATGGGTAGCCTCGGGGAGACCACGAAATTCATTGGGAACTCCTCGGGCCTGAAACGACACTTCGGATTCATGATTCACCGGGACGGGCAGTACCCCGACCCGTACGAGTGCAACCAGTTCCGGCTTCCCAAGGTATTGCACCAGGCCGTGCACTACTACCGGCAGGACACCGACGCGTACCTCTTCTCGGTGGCTATCAAGTACGGTTGTCACGCCAAGCAGAACTACCGGGTTGTCGATATCGACCTCGGGGAGGACGAGGTCGTCGTCCACGGTGAGGACGGCACCTCGTACCAGGCCCGCTTCCTCGTTGACGGCAGTGGTTACCGGTCACCGGTGGCCCAGAAGCTCGAGCTGCGTGAGGAGCCCACCCCGCTGAAGCACCACGCGCGGTCCATCTTCACCCACATGATCGGCGTGGAGCCGCTCGACCGGCACATCAACGCCTCGCGGAGGGACACCCCGCCGCTGCCCTGGCACACCGGAACGATGCACCACATGTTCGAGCGGGGCTGGTTCTGGATCATTCCTTTCAACAACCACAAGAGGTCGGCGAGCAACCTGTGCAGCGTCGGGGTGCAGCTCGACCCCCGGCGTTATCCCAAGCAGGAGGACATGACGGCCGAGGAGGAGTTCTGGGCGCACGTCAAGCGGTTCCCCCTGGTGCACCAACAGCTCTTCCGCGCCCGTTCGGTTCGCGAGTTCGTGCGGACGGACCGGCTCCAGTACTCCTCGAAGCAGTCCGTCGGCCACCGGTGGGCCATGTTGAGCCACGCGGCCGGTTTCGTGGACCCGCTGTTCTCCCGCGGCATGTCCAATACCGCGGAAATCATCAACTCGCTCGCCTGGCGGCTGCTGGAGGCGCTCGACGAGGACGACTTCTCCGTCGATCGTTTCAAGTACGTCGACGTCCTCGAGCAGAACCTCATCGACTACAACGACAAGTTGGTCAACAGCGCGTTCATCACGTGGCCGAACTACGACCTGTGGCAGACCGTGTACCGCATCTGGAGCTTCGGGTCGCTGCCCGGGGCGTTCCGGATCATCCACAGTGACCTCAAGGCCCGGCGCTCCGGCGACGACGGCTACTACCGGCGGCTGGAAGAGGCCCCCTATCCAGGGCTCTGGTGGCCGGACAACGACGGATTCAAACAGACCTTCGATGACATGGTGCGCTCCATCGAGGCCGTGGAGTCCGGCGAGATGTCCGTGGACGCCGCCACCAGACGGCTGTACGGGCACCTCCAGGACGCGGACTGGATCCCGCCGTCCCTGGGCGTGGCGGATCCGGCCACCCGGTTCATCAACCCGAACCCGCAGCGGCTGATCAGGATGGTGGGCTGGTCGGCCCGCAAGGCGCCGCCGTTCATGCGCGAGTACATGGTGGGCACGTCGAAGGAGACGGTGCGGCACTTCGTGACCGGCAGGAAGATCTTCTAGTCGCTTCGCTGATCGGGAGCGTCGGCCCGTCCGCACCGGACCGCGGGGCGGCGGCCCCGCGGTCCCGGGAGCGGAGGCCGGCCCCAGGGGGCGGGCGAGGGACGACCGGGGAAAGGGTCTTCGTCGCCCGTTAAGGGCCGGTCCCGTGGAGCCGGGAGGCGTGTGCCTCCCGGCTCCGCGCGCCCCGCGCGGCGGCCGACGGCGGCCCGAACCCGAAGGGCCGTGCCGGACGGAGGATCGCGACGGGCTGGTGTAAACTGAAGACGACCGGCCGGGTGTGCGTGTGTTCACAGGTACGTCCGGCCCGCAAGTGGAGGCTCCGCACTCCCACCTGGTCGGCCGCGAGGCCGGCGGGTCCGGTCCGGCGGCGAGTGCATGCGTACTTGTCGTCCTTGTGCCCCGCGACGCGTTCGCGGTGGTGCTCCGGTGAGGGCCGCGGTGGTGAACCGCGGTTCGGGATGAGGAGCCCACCACGACCGTTCCGGGGCTTCTTGCGTGGCCGAGGTGCGGTGTGCAGGGCCGCTCCCCCCATCGGGGGCGGGAGCGGAAGACAAGACGTCATTCTCACGCGGCTGTCCGCCAGGCGGTCGCGTCGGTGCAACCGAGGAGGCCCCATCAGCGCCGAGCCCCGCATCAACGACCGGATTCGCGTCCCCGAAGTGCGACTCGTCGGTCCCAGCGGCGAACAGGTCGGTATCGTGCCCCTCGCCAAAGCGCTCGAGCTGGCCCAGGAGTATGACCTGGACCTGGTCGAGGTCGCGGCGAACGCCAGGCCGCCGGTCTGCAAGCTCATGGACTACGGCAAGTTCAAGTACGAGTCGGCCATGAAGGCCCGTGAGGCGCGCAAGAACCAGGCGCACACGGTCATCAAGGAGATGAAGCTCCGGCCGAAGATCGACCCGCACGACTACGACACCAAGAAGGGGCACGTCGTCCGGTTCCTCAAGCAGGGCGACAAGGTCAAGATCACGATCATGTTCCGCGGTCGTGAGCAGTCCCGTCCCGAACTGGGCTACCGGCTGCTCCAGCGGCTCGCCGAGGACGTCCGGGAGCTGGGCTTCGTGGAGTCGAACCCGAAGCAGGACGGCCGGAACATGATCATGGTTCTTGGTCCGCACAAGAAGAAGACCGAGGCGATGGCCGAGGCCCGGGAGGCGGCAGCCGCACGCAAGCGCCAGGGCGCCGTCGGTGCCGAGGCCCCCTCCGAGGAGTAGTCCGGGACGTCCTCCCGGGCGCCCCCGGGCCTCGCTGAGGAACCGCCAACCGAAAGACCCGACGCTTCCGCATGCCTGTGACCGGGCGCGGCGGGAGTGCCAGCGACGAGGAGAGTACGGCGAGATGCCGAAGAACAAGACGCACAGTGGCGCCAGCAAGCGCTTCCGCCTGAGCGGCTCGGGCAAGGTGATGCGCCAGCGCGCCGGCCGCCGTCACCTGCTCGAGCGCAAGCCGTCCACGCTGACGCGCCGCCTCGCCGGCACGGTGGAGACGGCACCCGCCGACGCCAAGAAGGTCAAGAAGCTCCTCGGCAAGTGATGCGGGGCCCCCGTGACCCGGGGGCCGGCATCCGGACCAGGACCCATTCCCCACGGACCGCGCGAGTTCCTCGCGGTCCTCGTCAAGGAGTACATCAGTGGCACGCGTCAAGCGGGCGGTCAACGCCCACAAGAAGCGCCGGGCGATCCTCGAGCAGGCCAGCGGTTACCGGGGCCAGCGTTCCCGTCTGTACCGCAAGGCCAAGGAGCAGGTCACCCACTCCCTCGTCTACAACTACAACGACCGCAAGAAGCGCAAGGGCGACTTCCGGCAGTTGTGGATCCAGCGGATCAACGCCGCCGCGCGTGCGAACGGGATCACGTACAACCGGTTCATCCAGGGGCTCAAGGCCGCCAACATCGAGATCGACCGCAAGATCCTGGCCGAGCTTGCGGTCAACGACCCCAACGCCTTCACCTCCCTGGTCGAGGTGGCCCAGAAGGCCCTGCCGAGCGACCTGAACGCCCCGAAGTCAGTCGCCTAGCATCCCCCGCGCGGAGCGGCACCGACGGGTCGGGCGTGACCCGTGCGGTGCGACCCGCAGGCCACCTGGGCCTGCGGGTCCGCTGTTCTCCGGGCACCCCGCGACCGTCCGAACCGTCCCAGAAACGAGCCCATGGCGAGTCCCGTGCTGACCTCCCCACGTTCCCCGCGGGTGGTGGCGGCGCGCCGCCTGGCCCGGCGCAACGCCCGGGGCCGGGAGCGCCGCTTCATCGCCGAGGGCCCCCAGGCCGTACGGGAGGCGGCCGGGCACGTCGGGGACGGGGCCGGGCCCACCCTGGTGGAGCTCTTCGTCACCGAGGACGCCGCGGACCGGCACGCCGACATCGTCGCCGAGGGGCGGGCCGTCGGCGCCGTCGTGCACCTGGCCACCGACGAGGTGCTGGCGGCGGTCAGCCAGACCGTCACCCCGCAGGGCATCGTCGGGGTGTGTCGCTTCGTGGACACCCCGCTGCCGCGGATCGTCGCCGCCCGACCACGCCTGGTCGCCGTGCTGGCCCACGTCCGCGACCCGGGGAACGCCGGCACCGTGCTGCGCTGCGCCGACGCCGCGGGTGCCGACGCCGTGGTGCTCACCGACGCCTCGGTGGACCTGTACAACCCCAAGTCGGTGCGTGCCTCGGCGGGCAGCCTGTTCCACCTCCCGGTCGCCGTGTCGGTGCCGGTCGCCGAGGCCGTGCACCAGTTGCGCCAGGACGGGGTCCGGGTGCTGGCCGCTGACGGCTCCGCCCAGCGCGACCTGGACACCGAACTCGACGAGGGACTGCTGGGCCGGCCCACCGCGTGGATCTTCGGGAACGAGGCGTGGGGACTGCCGGAGGAGACCCGCGCACTCGCCGACGAGGTGGTGCGCGTCCCCATCCACGGCCGTGCCGAGAGCCTGAACCTCGCCACCGCCGCCGCCGTGTGCCTGTACGCGTCCGCACGCGCCCAGCGCGCCCCCCGAGGGTGCCGCGGCGTGATGTCTTCCAGGTAAGGTGACGGTCCCGGGATTCCCGGAAGGGGGTAGACACGTGTTGGCATCGGACGACGGCGGAGCCGGGGCCCGGCGCGGAGTCCGAGCCCCGCTCCACCCGGCCGGGTCCCGGCTGTCCGAGCCGCAGGTGTCCCAGTCCCGGGCGTCAACGCCCCGTCTGCCCCAGGCCCCCCGGCTCACCGAGGCCGCCGGCCCGCCCCCGGTCTCCGGATCCCCCGCGGTCACCCCGCGGGCCACGGTGACCCCGGTGCGGCCCCGCGCCCCCTACGGACAGGACCGTGCCCCCGCGCCCCTGGGGGACCCCGGTGCGCAGCCGTTCCCCGCGGCCGGTGAGGCCGGCCCGTTCGACGACGGCGCCGCTCTGCCCGGCATCACCGTGGACGACCTGCCGGACGGGTTGGTGGTGGCTGACCAGGACGGCCGGATCGTCGTCTTCAACACCGCCGCCGCCCGGATCACCGGCCTTGACCGTCAGCGGGTCCTCGGCCGACCGCTCGCCGAGGCGCTGCCCCTGGAGGACCTCGAGGGCCGCCGCTGGTGGACGTTGACCGACCCCTACGGGGGTCTGTACACCCGGGTCGGCCAGCCGGAGCGCAACCTGCTGCTCCCCGGGGGGCACGAGATACTCGTCTCCGCCCGCTACGTCCGGGCGTTCCCCACCGGCCCGGTACTCCGCGTGGTCATCGGTTTGCGGGGCACCGAGGCCCGGCGCCGCACCGAGCGCAGCCACGCCGAGCTGATCGCCACCGTCGCGCACGAGCTGCGCTCCCCGTTGACCAGCGTCAAGGGCTTCACCGCGACCCTGCTCGCCAAGTGGGAGCGGTTCACCGACGACCAGAAGCGGCTGATGCTGGAGACGGTGGACGCGGACGCCAACCGGGTGACCCGGCTCATCGCCGAGCTGCTGGACATCTCCCGGATCGACGCCGGGCGCCTGGAGGTGCGCCGCCAGAAGGTGGACATCGCCGCGGCGGTGCGCCGCCACGTGGAGAGCCACGTCGCCACCGGTCAGCGCGTCGAGCGCTTCGTGGTGCGGGTGAACCCCCACCTGCCCGACCTGTGGGCGGACGCGGACAAGATCGACCAGATCCTCGGCAACCTGCTGGAAAACGCCGTGCGCCACGGCGAGGGACGCGTCACCATCGACGTGGACCCGGTGAGGGCCCAGGGACCTTCGGCGCCAGGGAAGCCGGGGGCCGTCATGGAAGGGACCGCTGTCACCGTGAGCGACGAGGGCCCCGGCATCCCCGAGGAGTCGATGAACCGGGTGTTCACCCGGTTCTGGCGCGGCAGCAAGCGCGGAGGCACCGGCCTGGGCCTGTACATCGTCAAGGGACTCATCGAGGCGCACGGCGGTGACATCGCCGTCGGCCGGGCGCCCGGCGGCGGCGCCCAGTTCCGATTTACCCTGCCTGTCGGGACTCCGGCCGCCCTGGTCTGAGCCCCGGCGGGCTCCCTCGTCCACCCCGTCCACCGGGGACCTGGGCGGAGCAGCACTAGACTCGATCCCTGCGTCGGCGTGGGCCGATCAGCGCAGCGTGCCGGGACCGAGACTCTCCGTCCGTGCCCGAGCACAGCCAACCAGGAGCAACGGAAGAGATGTCCGCACCTAACAAGTCCTACGACCCGGTCGAGGTCGAGGCACTGAAACCAGAAGCGGTCGCCCGCTCGCGCGACCAAGCGCTCGCGGCCATCGCCGCCGCCACCGACCTGGAGGCGCTGCGCGAGGTGAAGGTCGCGCACGCCGGGGACCGCTCCCCGCTGGCCCTGGCCAACCGGGAGATCGGCGCGCTGCCCCCCCAGGCCAAGGCCGAGGCCGGCAGGCGGGNCGGCAGCGCCCGCGCCGAGGTCGGCCGGGCGCTCGCCGCCCGCCAGGCCGAGCTGGAGGCCGAGCGTGACGCCCGGGTGCTGGTCGAGGAGGCGGTGGACGTCACCCTCGCCTACGACCGAGCCCCGGCCGGCGCCCGCCATCCGCTGACCACGATGTCCGAGCGGATCGTGGACGTCTTCGTGGCCATGGGCTACGAGGTCGCCGAGGGGCCCGAGGTCGAGACCGAGTGGTTCAACTTCGACGCCCTGAACATCGCCCCCGACCACCCGGCGCGCTCCGAGCACGACACGTTCTTCGTCCGGGGCCCGGGCGGGGAGGGCGAGTCCGGGCTCGTGCTGCGCACCCACACCTCGCCGGTCCAGGCGCGTTCCCTGCTCAACCGGGAGCTGCCGGTCTACGTGATCTGCCCGGGCCGGGTGTACCGGACCGACGAGCTCGACGCCACCCACACCCCGGTCTTCGGCCAGGTCGAACTGCTGGCCGTGGACGAGGGGCTCACCATGGCCGACCTGAGGGGCACCCTCGACCACATGGTCACGGCGCTGTTCGGGGAGGGCCTGGCCACCCGGCTACGGCCGTCCTACTTCCCCTTCACCGAGCCCTCGGCCGAGATGGACATGGTCTGCTTCGCCTGCCGCGGCGCCTCGGTGGGCAACCCGGACCGCCCGTGCCGCACCTGCAGCAGCGAGGGCTGGATCGAGCTGGGTGGCTGCGGCATGGTCAACCCCCGGGTGCTGACCGCCTGCGGCGTGGACCCGGGCCGGTACAGCGGCTTCGCCTTCGGGTTCGGGATCGAGCGGATGTTGATGTTCCGCCACAACGTCGAGGACATGCGAGACATGGTCGAGGGTGACGTGCGCTTCACCCTGCCGTTCGGGATGGAGATCTGATGCGGATCCCGCTTTCGTGGCTGCGGGAGTACGTCGAGCTCCCCGCCGGGGAGACCGGCCGCGGCGTCGCCGCCCGGCTCATCGACGCCGGGCTCGAGGTCGAGACGGTGCTGACCCTCGGCGCCGACCTCAAGGGCCCCCTGGTGGTGGGCCAGGTCCTGCACATCGAGGAACTGACCGGGTTCAAGAAGCCCATCCGGTACTGCCAGGTGGACGTCGGCGACGCCAACGGCACCGGTGACCCGCAGAACATCATCTGCGGCGCCACCAACTTCGCCGAGGGCGACAAGGTGGCGGTGATCCTGCCCGGCGGCGTACTGCCCGGAGGGTTCCAGATCACCGCGCGCAAGACCTACGGCAAGGTCTCCGAGGGCATGATCTGCTCCGCCCGGGAACTGGGCATGGGGGACGACCACGACGGCATCCTCATCCTGCCCGGCCAGTGCGAGGTGGGCGCCGACGCCGTCGAACTGCTCGAGCTGGCCGACGAGGTGCTGGACATCGCGGTCACCCCGGACCGCGGCTACGCCCTGTGCCTGCGCGGGGTGGCCCGGGAGGCGGCCGTCGCCTACGGGGTGCCGCTGCGCGACCCGGCCCTGCTCGACGTCCCCGGTCCGACCCCCGGCGGCTACCCGGTCCGGGTGGAGGACCCCATGGCCTGCGACCGGTTCACCGCCAGGACCGTCGTCGGCATCGACCACGAGGCGCAGTCCCCGATCTGGATGCAGCGCAGGCTGCAGAAGGCCGGGATGCGCCCGATCTCGCTGGTCGTGGACATCACCAACTACGTGATGCTGGAGCTCGGCCAGCCGCTCCACGCGTACGACCGCACCAGGCTGACCGGGCCGATCGTGGTGCGCCGGGCCCGTCCGGGGGAGAAGCTCACCACCCTGGACGGCGCGGAGCGGACGCTGGACCCGGAGGACCTGCTGATCACCGACGACTCCGGGCCGATCGGCCTGGCCGGCGTCATGGGCGGGGAGTCCACCGAGATCGCCGTCGGGGACACGGGGCCGACCGGCCCGCTGGGCACCACCTCCGTGGTGATCGAGGCGGCGCACTTCGACCCGGTGGCCGTCAGCCGGTCCGCCCGCCGCCACCGCCTGCTCACCGAGGCGTCCCGCAGGTTCGAGCGCGGAGTGGACCCGCTGGCGAGCCGGGCAGCCGCCCAGCGCGCGGCGGACCTGCTGGTCCTGCTCGGCGGCGGCACCGCGGAACCCGGCGTCACCGAGGTCGTCACCCCCTCGGCCCCCCGGACCATCACCATGCCGGCCGACCACCCCGACCGGGTGGCGGGCACCGAGTACGGCCGCGAGACCGTCGCCCGACGCCTCCAGGACGTCGGCTGCGACGTGTACGGCACGGACAAGCTGGTGGTCACCGTCCCGAGCTGGCGGCCGGACCTCACCGACCCCAACGACCTGGCCGAGGAGGTCATCCGGCTCGAGGGCTACCAGAAGCTGCCCTCCACCCTGCCCAAGCCCCCGGCGGGCCGCGGTCTCACCGAGGCCCAGCGGCTGCACCGCCGGGTGGGCCGGGTGCTCGCCGGCTCCGGCTACGTGGAGGCGCCCACGTACCCGTTCCTCGGACCCGCCGCGCTGGACGGTCTGGGGCTGGACGCCGACGACCCCCGCCGGTCCACGGTGCGGCTGGTCAACCCGATCTCCGAGGAGGAGCCGGGGCTGCGCACCACCCTGCTGCCGGGCCTGCTCGCCGCGCTCCGCCGCAACGAGGGTCGCGGGATGCGCGACCTCGCCCTGTTCGAGACGGGCCTGGTCTTCCTCCCCCGCCCGGACGCCCCGGCGGCACCCCCCCTCCCGGTGGACCGACGGCCCACCGCGGAGGAGCTGGCGAAGTTGGACGCGTCCCTGCCCGAGCAGCCCCGGCACGTCGCCGTGGTCCTCGCCGGGGCCCGGGAGCGGGCCGGCTGGTGGGGTCCCGGCCACCCGGCGGGCTGGGCGGACGCCGTGCGGGCCGCGGTCACCGTGGCCGAGGCCGCGGGCGCACCGTTGGTCGTGCGGCAGGGCAGGTACCAGCCCTGGCACCCCGGCCGCTGCGCCGAGCTGGTGGTGGACGGTCGGGTGATCGGCCACGCCGGGGAGCTGCACCCCAGGGCGATCAAGGCGCTGCACCTGCCGGAGCGGACCTGCGCCATGGAGCTGGACCTGGACGCCCTGGCGGCGGCCGGCTCCGGGCCCGTCCAGGCCCCCAGGCTCTCCACCTACCCGGTGGCCACCCAGGACGTGGCACTGGTGGTGGACGCCGACGTTCCGGCCGCCGAGGTGGAGGCGGCGCTGCGGGAGGGCGCGGGCGAGCTGTTGGAGTCGCTGCGGCTGTTCGACGTGTTCACCGGCGAGCAGCTCGGCGAGGGTCGCAAGTCGCTGGCGTACGCGCTGCGGTTCCGGGCCCAGGACCGGACGCTCACCGTGGAGGAGGCCACCCGCGCCCGTGACGCCGCGGTGCGCGCGGCCCAGCAGCGGACGGCGGCGGTCCTGCGCGGCGCCTGACCACCAGCGCCCGCCCGTCGAGGGCGGCCCCGGGTCCCGGCCCCCGGGTCCCCGGCACCGGGATGCGGGCCGGCCACGTGACACGTGGCCGGCCCGACCGCGGTGGCAGGGGCAGGGAGGCGGTCGTACGGTGGGGGCATGGCCGGTAAGGAAGATCCGCGGCTGGTGCCGCGTGGGGCCTATGTCTGCGCCGTCTGCCACCAACCCCTGCGGGACGTGGTGGTCAAGCGCCGCAAGGTGCTCGGCACGGTGGTCCCCGTCTGGGGGCCCGGCCCGTGCGAGAACCCCGAGTGCCCCCGGCACGGGCTGCCCCCCCGGGCCTACCTGGAGGACGAGGAGCCGCAGGGCACCCCGGACGGCCACGGCCCGGACCACGTGGGGCAGCGGCCGGACCGCCGGCCGTCCCAGGACCGGTCAGACCCCGAACATCCGCACGTCCACCGGTCGCGTTCCGGCGAGCCGGACCGCGGGCCCGGGGCACCGCCCCCCGGGGAAGGCGACGCGGGGGACCGGCGCCGCCCCCCGCAGCCGTAGGCCCGGCCGCTCCGCCCGGCCCGGGGCTCTCACCCCGTCTCGGCGACCGCCTGGGCGAACTGGGCCGCGTACAGCCGGGCGTAGGCACCCTCCGAGGCGAGCAGTTGGGTGTGGGTGCCCTGCTCCACGATCCGCCCGGACTCCATCACCAGGATCAGGTCGGCGTCGCGGATGGTGGAGAGCCGGTGCGCGATGACGAAGCTGGTGCGGCCGGCGCGCAACGAGGTCATGGCCTGCTGGATGAGCAGTTCGGTACGGGTGTCCACCGAGCTCGTGGCCTCGTCGAGCACCAGGATCGCCGGGTCGGTGAGGAACGCCCTGGCGATGGTGATGAGCTGTTTCTCCCCGGCGCTGACGTTGTCGCCCTCCTCGTTGATGACGGTGTCGTACCCGTCGGGCAGGGTCCGGATGAAGTGGTCGGCGTGCGTGGCCCGCGCCGCCTCGACGATCCGGTCCCGGGGGACGTCACCGACCCCGTAGGCGATGTTCTCCGCGATGGTGCCGCCGAACAGCCAGGTGTCCTGGAGGACCATGCCGATGCGGGCGCGCAGGTCCGGGCGGGTCATGGTCCCGGTGTCCACCCCGTCCAGGAGGATCCGGCCCTCGTTGATGTCGTAGAACCGCATCAGCAGGTTGACCAGGGTGGTCTTCCCCGCCCCCGTGGGACCGACGATGGCCACGGTCTGACCGGGCTCCACGGACAGCGACAGGTCCTCGATCAGCGGCTTGTCCGGCTGGTAGCGGAAGGACACGTGCTCGAAGGCGACGTGCCCGGTCACCCGCTCGGGTCGGGCCGGCCGCACCGGGTCGGGTGACTCCTCGTCGGCGTCGAGCAGGTCGAACACCCGCTCCGCCGAGGCCACCCCTGACTGCAGGAGGTTGGCCATCGAGGCGACCTGGGTGATCGGCTGTCCGAACTGCCGGGAGTACTGGATGAACGCCTGCACGTCGCCGAGCGACATCGAGCCCGAGGCCACCCGGAGCCCGCCGATCACCGCCACCAGCACGTAGTTGAGGTTGCCGATGAACATCATCGACGGCTGGATCAGGCCGGAGACGAACTGGGCGCGGAAACTCGACGTGTACAGGGCCTCGTTGTGCTCGTCGAAGACCTCCCGGGCCTCCTTCTGCCGCCCGAAGACCTTCACCAGCGCGTGGCCGGAGTACATCTCCTCGACGTGGGCGTTGAGCCGGCCCGTGCTGGCCCACTGCTTGACGAACTGCGGCTGCGCCCGCTTGCCGATCTTCGCGGCGACCAGCACCGACACCGGCACCGTGATCAGGGCGATCAGGGCGAGCAGCGGGGAGATCCACACCATCATGGTCAGCACGCCGACGATGGTGAGCAGTGAGGTGACCATCTGACTGAACGCCTGTTGCAGCGTCTGGCCGATGTTGTCGATGTCGTTGGTGGTCCGGGAGAGGATCTCGCCGCGCGGCTGCTGGTCGAAGTAGCTGAGGGGGAGTTTGGCCAGTTTGCCCTGGGCTTCCTCCCGGAGCCGGTAGACCAGCCGCTGCACCACCAGCGTGGTCATCCGCCCCTGGAGCAGGGCGAACAGGAACGCGGCGACGGACACCCCGACGAAGATCAGCAACACCTCGCTGACGTCGCCGAAGTCCACGCCCCGACCTGGGACGACGTCCATGGAGGAGAGCATGTCGGCGAGGTTGTCCTCGCCGTCGGCGCGCAGGTCGGCGACGGCCTGTTCCTTGGTGGTGTCCTCGGGGATGTTCCTGCCGACCACGCCGGAGAAGATCAGGTCGGTGGCGCGGCCGAGGAGCTTGGGGCCGAGCACGGTGCAGGTGACGCTGACGATCCCGCACAGCAGCACCACCAGGAGCAGCGGACGCTCGGGCCGCAGCAGCCGCAACAGCCGCAGGGACGAGCCACGGAAGTCGATGGACCGCTCGGTGGGCATGCCGCCGCGCATCATGGCTGGTCCTGGTCCCGGGGCGGGCCCGGGGCCGCGGCGCGGGGGACCGGACGGCCGCTTGGTGTCCTCGCCCATCAGGCCGCTTCCTCCTCGGTGAGCTGGGAGAGCACGATCTCCCGGTAGGTGGGCGTGGTCCGCATCAGCTCGTGGTGCGTTCCGGTGCCCACCACCTCGCCCTGGTCCAGGACGACGATGCGGTCGGCGTGCCGGATGGTGGACACCCGCTGGGCCACGATGACCACCGTGGAGTCGCCCGTCTGACGGGCGAGCGCGGCGCGCAGCGCGGCGTCGGTGGAGTAGTCGAGGGCGGAGAAGGAGTCGTCGAAGAGGTAGATCTCCGGCTTGGCCACCAGGGCGCGGGCGATGGCCAGGCGTTGCCGCTGGCCACCGGAGACGTTGCCGCCGCCCTGCCCGATCGGGGCCTGCAGGCCCTCCTCCAGGGCCTCGACGAAGTCCCTGGCCTGGGCGATCTCCAGGGCGTGCCACAGTTCGTCGTCGGTGGCCTGGGGGTTGCCGTAGCGCAGGTTGGAGGCGACGGTGCCGGAGAACAGGTAGGGCCTCTGGGGCACCAGGCCGATCAGACCGGCCAGGGCGGCCGGGTCCAGGTCCCGTACGTCGGTGCCGTTGATCAGGACGCTGCCCGCGGTGGCGTCGAACAGCCGGGGTATCAGGTTCAGCAGGGTGGTCTTGCCGCTGCCGGTGGAACCGATGATCGCTGTGGTCTCGCCCGGCCGGGCGAGCAGGTTCACCCCCCGCAGCACCGGCTCCTCGGCCCCGGGGTAGCGGAACTCGGCGTCCCGGAGCTCCAGGTGTCCCCGGCCGCGCAGCGCGGTCACCGGGGTGGCCGGGGGCCGGACGCTGGTCTCGGTGTCCAGCACCTCGAGCACCCGTTCCGCACAGACCTCCGCCCGCGGAACCATCACCAGCATGAACGTCGACATCATCACCGCGATGACGATCTGCGCCAGGTAGTTCAGGAACGCGGTCAACGCGCCGACCTGCATGGACCCGCTGTCGATCCGGTGCCCCCCGAACCACATCACCGCCATGCTGGACAGGTTCATCACCAGCATCACGGTGGGGAACATCAGCGCCATCAGCCGGCCCACGCCCACCGAGACGTCCATCAGGTCGTTGTTGGCGCCGGAGAACCGCTGCTGCTCGTGGGGGTCCCGGACGAACGCGCGGACCACCCGGATGCCGGTGATCTGCTCCCGCATCACCCGGTTGACCCGGTCGATGCGGGTTTGCATGGAGCGGAACAGCGGTCCCATCCGTCGGATGATCAACGCGATGGCCCCGATCAGGACCGGCAGGATCGCCACGAAGAGGAGGGAGAGCGGGACGTCCTGGTTCAACGCCATCAGGATGCTGCCGACGCCCATGATGGGCGCCGCCATCATGAGGGTGAGCCCCATCACCACGAGGACCTGGATCTGCTGGACGTCGTTGGTGGTCCGGGTGATCAACGAGGGGGCGCCGAACTGACCCACCTCGCGGACCGAGAAGGACTGCACCCGGTCGAAGATCGCTGCCCGGACGTCCCGACCCAGCGCCATGGCGGTGCGCGCGCCGAGGTAGACGGCGGCGATGGTGCAGATGATCTGGAGCACGGTGACGGCCAGCATGATGCCGCCGGTGCGCAGGATGTAGTCGGTGTCCCCCTTGACCACGCCGTGGTCGATGATGTCGGCGTTGAGGGTGGGCAGGTACAGGGCGGCGAGGGTCTGCACGAGTTGCAGGACCACCACCACGGTGATCGGTGTCGAGTAGGGCCTGAGGTGCGCCCGCAGTAGTCGTATCAGCACATGGAACCTTCCTGAAATGGCCGTACCACGGGCGTTCTGCCTCCGGTAAGCCACGCAGCAGTGGACAGTACGACCTCGACGATGGTTGAGGTCAAGTCGTTTCTGAGGGTGCCGCGGGTCACCGGCCCGGGTGGCGGACCACCGGGCCGGCGACCTCCAGGACGGGTCCCGCAGCACCGGAGCCAGGCGCACGGCCGGCGGACGGATCGGCGTCCGGCGGGGGCCGAGCGGGCTGGCGTCCGGGCGGCGTCAGTAGGAGTAGAAGCCGTCGCCCGACTTCCGTCCCGTCCGTCCTGCGTCCACCATCCGGCGCAGCAGCGGCGGAGCCGCGTACTGCGGTTCCCGGTACTCGTCGAACAGCGAGTCGGCGATCGAGACCACCGTGTCCAGGCCGATCAGGTCAGCGAGCTTCAGCGGACCCATCGGGTGGGCACAGCCCAGTTCCATGCCGTCGTCGATGTCCTCCCGGCCGGCCACACCCGACTCGTACATCCGGACCGCGGAGAGCAGGTAGGGGATCAACAGCGCGTTGACCACGAAGCCGGCGCGGTCCTTGGCGTGGATGGCGTGCTTCCCCAGGACCGTGCTGACCAGCGCCTCGGCCCGCTTGACCGTCTCCTCGGTGGTGGTCAGGGCGGGAATCAGCTCGACCAGGCGCTGCACCGGGGCCGGGTTGAAGAAGTGGATGCCGACCACCTGGCCGGGGCGCGAGGTGGCCACGGCCAGCCGCACCAGGGGGATGGAGGAGGTGTTGGACGCCAGGATCGCGTCCTGCCGGGTCACCACCTGGTCGAGCACCCGGAAGATCTCCGTCTTGACCCGCTCGTTCTCCACCACCGCCTCGACGGTCAGGTCCCGGTCGGCGAACTCGCCGAGGTCCGTGGTGAACGTCAGCCGCCCGAGCGCGGCGTCCCGCTCCGCCTCGGTGATCTTCCCTCGCCGTGCCGCCCGGTCCAGGGAGTTGGTCAGCCGGGTCCGGCCGTACTCCAGGGACTCGCCCGTGGTCTCGGCGACCCGGACGTCGAGGCCCGATCGGGCGAAGACCTCCGCGATCCCCGCGCCCATCAGGCCGCACCCCACCACTCCGACGCGTTCGATGTCCGTCACGCCGTGCCTTTCGCTGGTCTCGAGACATGGGAAGGGCGGCCGTATGGTTCCGGCGCCCTCCTCCCGACGTTACCCGGGCCCCCTGGGGCCGGGGGCGGGGGACCGGGTGAACGGTCCGCGTCGGGCAACGAGTGCCGCGTGGCGCCTTGGTGCCGGTGCGTCACCCCGTCACGATGGCCGGGCGGCGGTGCGGTCCCGCACCGGCGCGCCCCACGAGCAGATCGGAGACCCATGGGTGACAGTGGTGCGGCCCACGGCCGTCGCGGCGGGCTCAGCCGTCGCGGTCTCGGAGGCGTGACGGCGGCGGGCCTGTCGGCGGTGCTGCTGGCCTCGGGCTCGGCGGCGGCCCGCCCGGCACCGGCGCGGGAGGGCGCGGGGCGCCGGGCCGGGCCGCCTGAGCAGTTCCGCGGGATGTGGATCGCCACCGTGGTCAACCGGGACTGGCCGTCCGCCCCGGGTCTCTCCGCCCGCCGGCACCAGGCCGAACTGCGCGCCCTGCTGGACGCCGCGGTCGAGTTCCGGCTGAACGCGGTGATCCTCCAGGTGCGCCCGACCGCGGACGCGTTCTGGCCGTCACCCTACGAGCCCTGGTCCCAGTACCTGACCGGCACCCAGGGCCGTGACCCCGGATGGGACCCACTGGACTTCGCGGTCCGCGAGGCACACCGGCGCGGCCTGGCGCTGCACGCCTGGTTCAACCCCTACCGGGTGGCCAACCACGCCGACCCCGAGCGGTTGGCCCCCGACCACCCCGCCCGCCGCAACCCCGGGTGGACCGTCCCCTACGGCGGCAGGCTCTACTACAACCCCGGTCTGCCGCAGGTGCGGGCGTTCGTCCAGGAGGCGATGCTGGACGCCGCGCTCCGCTACCCGGTCGACGGGGTCCACTGGGACGACTACTTCTACCCGTACCCGGTGGCGGGCCAGGTCTTCGACGACGACGCGGCGTACGCCGCGTACGGCGGGGACTTCCCCGACCGCGCCGCCTGGCGGCGCAACAACATCGACCTGCTGGTGCGCGAGACGTCCGACCGGCTCCGTGCCGCCCGGCCCGGGACCGCCTTCGGGATCAGCCCCTTCGGGGTCTGGCGCAACGCGGCCACCGACCCGTCCGGTTCGGACACCAGGGCGGGGGTGCAGACGTACGACGACCTGTACGCGGACACCCGCTCCTGGGTCCGGCAGGAGTGGATCGACTACGTCGTCCCGCAGCTCTACTGGAACATCGGCTTCGCCGCCGCCGACTACGCGACCCTGGTGCCCTGGTGGTCGCGGACGGTGCGCGGCACCCGGGTCCACCTCTACGTCGGCGAGGCCCTGTACAAGGTCGGGGACCCGGCGCAGCCCGAGGCCTGGCAGGACCCCGGGGAGCTGTCCCGGCACCTCACCCTGGACCACGCGTACCCCGAGGTGCGGGGAAACGTCTTCTTCTCGGCGAAGGAGGTCGTCGCCGACCCGCTGGGCGCGATGAGCTGGGTGGTCGCGGACCACTACGGGCGGCGCACCGTCGCGCCGGAGGTCCGGCGGTGAACGCGGGGGGCGTCGGGGCACCGGCGCCCCGGTGTTCGGTGTCGGTGACGGGACGAGTGGGTCGGTGACGGGACGCGGGGGTCGGTGACGGGACGAGGGGGTGCGGGCGGGTTACCTCGCGCCCGGGTGCTCGACCACGGTGTCCGGCCCCGGGGAGATCAGCGTCTCGTGGCCGTCGTCGAACCGCACCCGGTACGGGGGGCCACCGTCTCGGCCCAGCACCTCGATGATCTCGCCGACCCTGTCCTTCTGGCCGACGGTCCTGCCGTGCGTGCACAGCTTGTCGCCTACGTTCGCGTGCATAACCGGTGCCTCCGCGTCTGGAGGGAGCAAGGGTCGTCGAACACTGCGGATTCTAGTCGGGCTCGAGGTCGTGTCCGCTGTAGACGCGCGGACGGCCACCGCCGCGCAGCCAGGTGCGATGATGGCCGACCACCCACGACGTTCGAGGAAACCCGCATGCTGCACCTGCTGTCGCTCCACTACACCGGCTCGGAGGAGGCCGCGGAGCCGTTCGTCGAAGACCACGTCTCCTACCTGGACCGGCACCACCGCGACGGGACCTTCCTGGTCTCCGGCCAGACCACCCCCACCTCGATCGGCGGCGCCATCGTCGCGCACGGCGTCGACCGTGCCACGATCGAGCAGATCACCGCACAGGACCCGTTCGTCGCCAACGGCGTCGCGACGTACAGCGTCACGACCATCATCCCGGGGCGGGTGCACCCGGACCTGGCGGGCCTGCTGAACCCGGCCGGCTGACCGGTTCCCGCCGCGGGTCCCGACCCACATGAGCCGGGGTGGGGGCCCGGTGTCAGCCTCCTGCGGCGGCACGCCCGTGGCGGGCGCCGTTCAGCACCGAGTCGAGCAGGCCGGGGAACAGCGTGTCCAGGTCGTCGCGGCGCAGCCGCACCAGCCGGGTCCGGCCCTTGACGGTCGTCCAGGTGACGCCGGCCTCGCGCAGCACCCGGTAGTGGTGGGACATCGTCGTCTGGTGGACGTCCAGCTCGCCGCCGATGGTGTTGCAGCTCACCTCGCCGGCCGCGGCGAGCCGTCGGACGATCTCCAGACGCACCGGGTCGCCCAGCGCGCGCAGCACCTCCACCATCCGGATCGCCTCGGTCGCCGGCTGGGACACCTCACGCATCGCTTCCCTCCGTCCGTGACGGGACCCAGCCTATCCATTCATTGATACATGGACAACAATCCATGTATTGCCTACAGTGCCGATCACCCACCTCCCCGGTGCTCCGAAGGGCGGCACGATCCGTGATCAAACGACTTCTCCCCCTGGCCCTGGCGACGTTCGCCGTCGGCACCGACAGCTACGTCATCGCCGGCCTGCTCCCCTCCATCGCCGCCGACCTGGGGGTCTCCACCCCGGCGGCCGGTCAGTTGGTGACGGTGTTCGCCCTGACGATGGCGTTGTCGGCGCCGCTCGTGGGGGCCCTCACCAGCGGCCTTGACCGGCGGTCGACACTGCTGATCGCCCTGGGCGTGTTCGTGGCCGGCAACGCCGCCACCGCGTTGGCGACCAACTACGAGATGGCGATGGCCGCCCGTGTCGTCACCGCCGTGGGAGCGGGCGTCATCAACTCCGCCGCCTCCAGCACCGCGGCGGCGATCGTGCCACCGGAGCGCCGCGGTCGGGCGCTGGCCTTCGTGCTGGGCGGCCTGACGCTGGCGACCGCGCTGGGGCTGCCGCTCGGCACGCTCGTCGGCCGCGCCGACTGGCACGTCACCCTGTGGGCCGTCGCCGGGACCGGCCTGCTGGCGGCCGTCGGCATCGCCGTCGGCCTGCCCGCCGTGACGCTCCCCGCCGCCTCGCTGTCCGATCGCCTGCGTCCGCTCGGGCAGGGCCGGGTGCTGTCGCTGTTGGCGGTGACCTCGCTCGCCTTCCTCGGCGCCTACACCCTCTACACCTACATCGCCCCGGCCCTGCGGGACGCCACGGACGGCGACGAGTCGCTGCTGACGTTGCTCCTGCTGACCTGGGGCGTGGGCATCCTGGCCGGAAACATCGCCGCCGGACGCCTGGTCGACCGCCACGCCCCCGCCCGGGTCCTCACCGGCCCTCTCGCCCTCGCGGCCCTCGCCCTGGCGCTGACCCCACTGGCGACCCGTGCCCTCGTGCCCGCCCTGGTCTGGTCCGCGGTGTGGGGCGCGACCCTCGGCGTCGTCGTCGTCCCGCAGCAGCACCGGCTCATCGCCCTCGGCTCCGCCGCCGCACCCGTCCTGCTCGCCCTCAACTCCTCCGCCCTCTACCTCGGGATGGCCCTCGGCGGCGGCCTCGGCGGGCTGGCGCAGGAGTGGTTCGGGCTCGCCCCGGCCGAGCTGGGCCTCGTGGCCGCGGCCATCACCGTCATCACCCTCCTGTGGCACCTGGGGACCACGCGCCGCCCCGCCGCGCCCACCCCCGCGGCACCGCCCTCCACCTCGGCCGCCCCGGAGAGGTCCAGGGCCTGACCCGTTCGCTCTGACGATGCAGTCGACGGCCTTGGCGGCGGCACCCGGAAGCCACAGTATGGTGGCAGATCTCATTGGTCCCGCCGAGCACTTGGGCAGGTGGTGGGCCACAGTTGGGAGCGGGCGGGTGAGCGTGGTCGGTGAGCGGGAGCGGTGGGAGCTGCGGCCCGACATCGGTGTGGGGCCGTTGCTCTTCGGGATGTCCACAGCGGAGGTCGCCGAGGCGCTGCTGGTTCCCGAGCCGGACTCACGGGTTGGTGGCCCGTATGGTCAGGAGGACTTCCCGGACGGGGTGAAGGCGTTCTACGACGCCGGCCGGCTTGCGTGCGTCGGGCTGGACGCCGTCATCGGTCCGCAGGTCTGGCTGGCCGGCTTCCCTCTGGCAGGAAGCGATTCGGGGCGGGGCCAGCGGTTTCTTCTGGACCATGCCGCAGAGCACGGGCACCGGATCCTGTTCACACCGGACGCATCGCTCGCCCTGACCGACCTCGGGATCCTGCTACGTGACCAACGGGTCGGCGAAGCGCGGCTCACGCGTCCGCTCTTCGTGAAGGAGGCGTGGCTGGAGTCGGAGCACCACCGGGACCGCCTTCCGCTGGAGGGCGCCACGGACTGAGCGCCCGGCCCGTGCACAGGCACCGGTCGCACGTCTGCTCGCCGTACCGGTCACCTGTTCGTCGAAGATCAGCTCCGGACCGTGGGTGGCTGGGTGGGGGGCGGGGACACGGATCCCATTCCGGTCCCGAGCCGGATGCCGGGGACCTTCCACACCCGCCCCCCATGGCCGCGAGTCCCTCACGATCTCCGTCCGGCCCAGTGCGGGGAAGCGTAGACCGCGGCACCGACAAGACAGCCACCGGATCGGGTCATCAGTGTCCGCCTCACTTCCTCGGTTCCCACACGCACGGCCAGGTTCCGACCATCTGAGACTGAGCGCCTCAGTTGGCGGGTTCCGCCATGCGTGACGCTCCGGCGCAATGGCTCACCGGTGGTTCGCCGAGTGGACGAATGCCGGAAGTCTGGGGCAAGCTCCACCGCTTGGTCCTTGAGGAACCCGGCTCCCGCGGCGTTGGACCGGACACCATGGCCTGGCTCGGCGGCTGCCGCCGTCCCTCAGACGCCTTCAGCGGAATCCCCTGCCCCCCTTGTCTGCCACCGCCGACTGACCGCGTGAGAAGAGCCTTAGTGGTCGCCTCCTGAAGTCCTTCGGGGGTTGATCATGCTGCGAGTGCGGTGGAGGATTCTTCCAGTCGGTCGGTCAGTGTGTGCCGGTCGAGTCTGGCCAGCAGATCGTCCAGGTCGGTGGTGGTGAACCTCCACTGGAACGGCTGTGCCATGGCGTTGTAGCGGTCTTCGAATGCTCGGAGCCGGTCCCGGACTTCGTCGTCGAGCGGGGCGCCGTCGAAGATGCGCGCATACAGGTCCAGGACTCGTTGGGCCGTGGCGCGGAAGTTCGGGTCGCGAATGAAGATCCAGGAGCGGTGTTGCCAGGGCTTGAGGGCGTCGCCCTTGAGCCAGCGCCGTACTGTGGAGGCGGAGATCGTCTCGGTGATGGCCCGGGTGACGGCCTCGCGCGAGCTCGGGGCATGACCAGCGCGAGAGCGGGGTTTTGGACTCGGAGGATAACTGGCAGGCCAGGGCCTTGACTTCGGCGACCTGCAGCCCGGTGAACGTCGGTGGCCGCCCGGATCGCTTGCGGTCGGCCAGGGCGGGCACTCGGCCGACCGCGAACCGGCCGCGCCAGCGGCGCACGGTGTCCACATGCAGGCGGGTTTCGGTGGCGATCCGGGCGTTGGAGCAGCCTCGTGCCGCCAGGAGCACGATCGTCGCCCGCTGGCGGGTCTGGTACGGGGTCTTGTGGCCGTAAGCCATCTTCTTGAGCCGGTGGCGCTCGGAGGCGGTCAGTTCCACGGGCACGGCGGAACATGCGGGCATGGACGGAGGGCGGCCCATCTTTCGGAGGGTGTGGCTGTGTGGGGCACCGGCAGGCTGGGCAGCGGCCAAGGCTGCTGCCCAGCAGGGATGTCGTCAGGCGATGCGGAGGATGCTCTTGCCATGGGTTGCGCCCTCGGCGAGGCGCTGCACGGCCATGGCCAGGTCTGCGAGGTCGTACTCGGCGGTGATGTCCGTGCGGACCTGGCCGTCGGCGACGAGGCCGAGTGCACGGCGGGCACTGTCGGCGAGTCGCTTGGGGTGGGTCTGGCTGAGCAGGTTGCTGTTGTAGGTCAGGAGCGATTTGCCGTGCGTGAGCAGGTCGTTGGCGTTGGCCAGGACAGGTTCGTACGTGGCGAGGTTGCCGTACGCCACCAGTCGGCCGTGCGGTGCGAGCTGCTCGACGAGGCCGGCGTGGCGGGTCGCGCCGCCGACGGGATCGAGGATCACGTCGAACTTGTCGTCGCCGAGCTTGGCCGGGAAGTCCTCGCGCAGCAGGAGCTGGTCGTATCCAAACTGGGCGGCGTGGTCGGCCCTGCCGGCAGTGCCGACCACGCCGACGATCCGGTCGGCCCCGGCCAGTCGGGCGAACTGGATGGCGAGCGTGCCGACTGAGCCGGCGGCGGCGTGGATCAGCACGCGCTCACCAGGCCGCACATGCGCGGCGGTGTTGATCAGGTCGTAGGCGGTCGGTGCGCCCCATCCGAGACCTGCGGCCGTCCGCAGCGGCAAGTCGCCGATGTTCAACGTGAGCACGGCGGGCGCCAGGACCACCTCGGCGTAGGCGCCTGCCATGGTCAGTGCGGTGACCGGCTCACCGACACGGCTTGCGTCGACGCCCTCGCCGACCGCGGTGATGTGTCCGGACGCCTCGAAGCCAGGGACGAAGGGGCGCGGCACGGGGAAGTGGCCGTCCCGGACCATGGTGTCGCCCCACTGGATCCCGGCGTAGGCGACCCGGATCGCCACCTGGCCGGGGCCGGGGGTGGGCTCATCAAGTTCGGTGACCCGGTAGTGGTCATCAGTGTCGAGAACGGCAGCCTTCATGGTTACAGCCCTTTGTGTTGACTCAGTATCCTTACAGTTGAGAACCTATGTATATAAGGTTCCTGAGTCAACCCATGAATCTGTGAATTGAAGGAGTGCGCCGTGGAAGCCCCGATCGAGAACGACCTCTGCACCCGGATCAGGCGGTCGGAGCAGGCGTTGATGGCGCACCACGAGGCAGTGCTGCGTGCCTACGGGCTGACCATGACGCAGTACACCGTTCTGCTGTTCCTCTCGCGCGAAGGCGGCATGTCCGGCGCCCAGCTGGCCCGCTCCTGCGGGGTCACGCAGCAGAGCATGAGCAGCGTGCTGACCAACATGGAGACCAAGGAACTCATCCGCCGCGAGACGTCCCCCGTGCACGCCAAGGTGCAGATCGCCACACTCACCGATGAGGGCCAGACGCTGCTGGACCGCGCCTACCAGGAGGTGATCATCCTTGAGCGCGCGCTCACCGAAGCGTTCACACCCTCCGAACACGCCTCACTCTGCGAACTCCTGGAACGCGCCACCACCGTCCTGATCCAGCAGACTCGCCACACGACAACCCCGCCCGCCACCTGAGACCCTGGGCCACCACAAGCACCACCGCCCCATCAGCGTGAAGCCACTCTGGAGGCGCGCCCGCGGTCGACAAGAAGCCCCCCGCCGCCCTGACTAGCTGATCAATCCCCGAAGGACTTCCAGCGCCGACCACTTAGAAGGCCCCCGGGTGAGTCGCAAGGGCGAGACGGCGCAGGCTGGCCCAGCCGGAGGAGCGGCGGAGCGCGGCCGCCCGTTCCATCGTCGCCAGGTCGACGGTGGCGGTCGTCCCATTGCCCGTGCCCAGGTCCTTGACCCTGATGCGGAGAATGTCGTTGGCGTCGCAGCTGGCCGTCACCTCGATCAGCGGCACGCCGCGGGGAGCGGGTGGCAGGGCGATCTCGAGGACCGCAAGGGTCCGGTTGCTCGCCGCGTCCTCCCGCTCGCCCTCCACGACGTGGACCACCGCCGTGGGCTGGTGGTCCGTGTGCGTGGTGAAGATCTCGGAGCGCGTCGTGGGGATCGTCGTGTTCCGCTCGATCAGCTTCCTCGTGGTCCCCTCGTTGGTTTCGATGCCGATCGAGTGGGGGGTGACGTCCATGAGGAGCACGTCCTTCACCTCACCAGCCAGGACGCCCGCCTGAACACCGGCGCCGCTGGCGACAGCCCCGGGGATCAGGCCCCGGTAGGGCTCACGGCCGTCCGTGAGCCGGCGGATCAGGTCGCCCACCGCGGGCATCCGGGCGGCGCCGCCCGTCAGGACGACCCGGTCGATGTCGGCGAGCGTGTGCTCGGCGTCGGCGAGGACGTGTTCGACAGGGGTTCGGCAGCGTTCCAGCAGTTCCCGGGTGAGCGTCTCGAACTCCTCGCGGGTCAGCTCCTCTTCGAGGTGGACGGGACCGTCAGGTCCGGTGGCGAGGTGGGGCAGCCTGACGGTCGTGGTGCGCGCCACCGACAGCTCGATCTTCGCCGCCTCGGCCGCCTGGCGCAGCCGCTGGGCCGCGGCAACGTCGCCGGTGAGGTCCACGCCGTGCCGCAGCCGTACGCGGTCGGTCAGGTGCTCGACGATCCGCAGGTCCCAGTCGTCGCCGCCGAGCCGGCTGTCGCCGGCGGCGGCCCTCACCTCCACGACGCCGTCGCCGAGAGCGATCAGGGCGACGTCGAGGGTGCCCGCGCCGAGATCGAAGATCAGACAGGTCTGGTCGACCCGGTGCGGGCTGTAGGCCATCGCCACGGCCGAGGGCTCATTGATCAGCCGCAGGACGTTGAGCCCGGCCCGTTCACCGGCCGCGACCAGCGCGGCCCGCTGTTCGCGAGGGAAGCTGGATGGCACCGCCAGCACCGCGCCGGTGAGCGGCCTGCCGAGGTGGGCCTCGGCGTCCTGGCGCAGGCGGGCGAGGAGCAGCCCGGCGACGTCCTCGGCGGTGAGCCGGATGTCGCCCCGCGTGACACGCCAGCTGGTGCCCAGCTTCAGCTTGGCAGCGCGCGCGGTGTAGCCGGGGTTGGTGAGGGCCTGCCGCTCGGCGGCCGTGCCGACGAGGACGTCCCCCTCGGCGGTGAGGGCCACCAGACTGGGAGTGGAATGCGCGCCCAGGGCGTTGGGGATCAGCCGGACCTCGCCGGCTTCCAGGGCGGCGACGGTCGAGTTCGCCGTGCCGAAGTCGATGCCGACGATGGCCGGACGCGCCGTGTCCCGTTCGCCGTCCGGCGGCGCCGTGGCCCCGGCGGCTTCGGTGTAGGGGGCGGTCTGGGGTGTGGCGTGCCGCTGGATGAGGGTGGTGACGGCGTCCGGCCAGGGAGAGACGCCGGGGAAGTCGTCCGTCGGCTCCCAGTGCGCGCCGATCCGCTCCAGCAACGCTGTGAGCGTGGGCCGTTCGCGGGAGTCCTTCGCGAGGCACGCGTCGACCAGTTCGCGCAGCGGTCCCGTGAGCCCGTCCAGCCGGGGCCGCCCGTTGACCACCCGGTGGAGCACCGCCAGTGGCGGGCCCTCCCCGAAGGGCCCGGCCCCCGTGGCGGCGAAGGCGATCACTGCCCCCAGCGCGAACACATCGCCGGCCGGGCCGACTTCGCCGCCCTCGGCCTGCTCGGGCGCCATGAAGCCCGCCGTCCCCACCACCAGGCCGGTAGCCGTCAGTGCGGTGTCCTCCAGCGTCCGCGCGATCCCGAAATCGATCACCCGCGGCCCGTCGGCGGCCACCAGCACGTTCGATGGCTTCAGATCGCGGTGCAGCACCCCCACCGCGTGAATGGCCTGCAACGCCTCCACCAGCCCCGCCGCCATCCGCCACACCGCGCCTTCGGGCAACGGCCCGGCCACACCGACCGCTTCCGCCAGAGTGGGCCCCGGAACGTAGACGGTCGCGATCCACGGCCGGTCGTCGTCCGGCCCGGCGGCCATCACCGGAGCCGTGAACGCCCCGCTTACCGCCCGCGCTGCCGCCACCTCCCGCGCGAACCGCCGCCGGAACTCCCCCTGCCGCGCCAGATGCGGATGCACCACCTTCACGGCCACCGCCTTCCCACCCGGCGACCAGCCCAGGAACACCTCGCCCATCCCGCCTGCACCCAGCCGGCCCCGCAACCCGAACCCACCCACCTTCTCCGGGTCCCCGGCCCTCAGCGGCTCCACCCGGCCCCCTTCCCCACCCAGCACCCGTGTCGGCGCCAACGTCCCGTGCCCCCAGGCAGGTTACGTTCCCCCGGCTCCCGCCGTGGCCAGCCAGAGGGCCGAGTTCACTGTGCGGGCCCCGCGTCCGGATGTGCCTGGCCGTACGTGCCGAAGATGCGGACGTCAGCTGCTGCCAGGCGCAGCCCGTGGTGGCGACGCGCACGACCGCAGCCAGTACCCCGCGATCACTGGAGCAGGCCCTTCCCCGGGTCTCGCGGTGGTGCTCAAGGGAGCGGGGCGGCGCCGGGTGGCATTGGCCATCTCGGCCCGCTCGGCCGGCGGAGGAAGTGCACTCAGCGGGGCAGCCGGCCGGTCGGCCGCGGCTGCGCGGGCTCGGGTCAACATGCAGGCGCGGTCTTCTGCTCGGCGGTCATCCGCGTCGGCCACTCGGTGACCGGGGTCCGTGCGGTGAGCCGTTCCAGAAGCACCGGCAGCAGGTGCGCCGTCCAGATCCGGGCCCTGGCCAGGCCGTGATCCTTCAGATCGGCGTTCCACGACCGTGGCGTCCGTCGTGTATCACCGCCTCCCCATCGGGTGGATCCACGCGGCATCACTCAACGGCTGGGCCGGATCCATCGCCAACCGGCGATGCCAGAGCAGGGGAACGGCATGTGCCCGGGCCGCCGCCGACAACGAGGTGGCGTCCACCGGCTCACCGAACCGCCGCGGACGGCGAACCTCACCGCGTCCTTCGCCTCGACCAGGTCAGCGGGCCGGACGTCGATCAGCACCGCGGTCCCGGGCGGCGGCACCGGGAAGTCGGGAGCGTGGTCCTCGTCGCCGTCGTCGCGGATGAGGAACCGCAGCTCGGCCATGCCCCCACCACACCCGACCGGCACGGCCTTCCGGACCACTTTCCCGAGGGGCACCGCAGGTGAGAAGGACAACTGTTGCCTCTCCCGCCACCTCAAGCCTCACCCGCCAGGTGAAGCGCTCAGTCTCAGCCCGGTGTGACGAAGACTGATAGGTGGCCCCGCGACTTTCGGTAGCCGGTGGTCAGCAGCTTGCGAAGCCTCGATGTTGGCCCCGGCGAGGGTCGATAGGTGACCCCGAAGGACATCGGACGGGCCGTGCTGTCCGCAGCGGTAGTGGTGAATCTCGGTGGCGGCGGGGCGTCGTGGCTGTCAGAGTGCCACCCGTGCTCAGTGAACCCGATGTGCTCGACGTACTGCACCTGTTGGCGAATGCGGGAGCGACGGTCTGGGTGGACGGCGGTTGGGGGGTGGACGCCCTTGTCGGTGAGACGACCCGAGCTCATTCGGATCTTGACCTCGTCGTCCTCTCGGACGAGCTTGATGTCGTTCGGACCATCCTGGCCGAGGCAGGGTTCACCGAGGTCGTGCGCGACTGGCTGCCCACTGCACTGGCCGTCGCGGACGGTGCGGGCCGGGAGATCGACCTGCATCCCATCACCGGGTCGTCTGGGGAGGGCGGCTATCAGCTCCTCCCGGGTAACGAGAGGTTCCACTACCCGCCTCCGACGACTGGGATGATCGGCGGACACGAGGTTCAGTGCGTCGACGCGGCGACCCAGGTGCAGTGTCACCTCGGTTATGAGCCCACCGAGAAGGACCGGAGGGACATGCTGCGTTTGCGCGCAAGCACCAACGTCAGGCTTCCCAAGGAGTATCTGCGGTGCGCTGAGAAGGGCGCAGGGTCGGTTGGGTCCAGCGGATCGCAGGATGCGGGGATGCGCTCTGATGTCGTGCTCCAGCGACTCGATGAGGATCTACTGCAGGAACTGTTGGAGGCCGCTGTCGCCGATGCCGACCCGCGTGAGGTGATGCCTCCGGTGGCAGGACCTTCTGGGTGGACCAGCGAGCGACGGGTGGCCTTCTTGAGGTTCCACCAGTCGAGGTCACTTTCTGCAGAGCCGGTGGAGAGCACCTATGCCATCGTCGTGGGGAAGACAGTGGTGGGGGCTGCGCGGCTGTGCCCGATGGAGGATCCGGTGAGGCGTGCGGTCGAGGTGGGGGTTTGGATCGGCCGTTCTCATCGCGGGAGCGGCGTCGGACGTGCGGTGCTCCATCAGCTTCTGGACTTGGCGTGCGCTGAGGGATTCGATTCGGTGTTCGCGAGCACGAAGGTGGACAACGCCGCCGCGCAACGGCTTCTCACAGGAGTGGGTGGCGAGTTGGTGCGTGAGGGCGATGCGGTGGTGGCGAGGGTCAAGATGGCTGACCTGCGTGGCCTGGGCGGGTGAAGCGGAGGCGCCGGCGGCCTTGGCCGTCCCTCTGGGTGCCGAAGATCAACATCATGCTCGGATCGGTTGCCCGGTGTCGATGCTCCTGGCGAGCTGGTCAGCCCGGTGAAGGCGTCCACGATCTTGTCATTGCATAGTGCTGCATTGAACCGTATAGTCATGCCCTCCAGAGGGAGGGCAACATGACGTGGCAGGCGGCGGTCGCCGGAGCGAGTGGCTACGCGGGCGGAGAGGTGCTCCGCCTGCTGCTCGGGCACCCCGAGATCGAAATCGGCGCCCTGACCGGCGGCGGCAACGCCGGGCGAAGCCTCGGTGAACTCCAGCCCCACCTGGTGCCGTTGGCCGACCGGGTGCTGCGGGACACCTCGGCGCGGACCCTGGCCGGACACGACGTGGTCTTCCTCGCCCTGCCGCACGGACAGTCCGCGGCGGTGGCCGAGGCGCTGGGGCCCGATGTGGTCGTGGTGGACTGCGGAGCCGACTTCCGGCTCCGTGACCCCGGCGCCTGGGAGGCGTTCTACGGAAGCCCGCACGCCGGGACGTGGCCCTACGGGCTGCCCGAGCTGCCCGGTGCGCGGGCGGCGCTGAAGGGCTCGTCGCGGATCGCGGTCCCCGGCTGCTACCCGACCGCGGTCACCCTCGCCCTGTTCCCCGCCTTCGCCGCCGGGCTCGTCGAACCGGACGTCGTGGTGGTGGCCGCCTCCGGCACCTCGGGCGCGGGACGCGCGCCCAAGCCGCACCTGCTGGGCTCGGAGGTGATGGGCGCGATGAGCCCGTACGGGGTGGGCGGAGTCCACCGGCACACCCCCGAGATGGTGCAGAACCTCACCGAGGTGGCCGGCGAACCGGTCACCGTCTCGTTCACCCCCACCCTGGCCCCGATGACCCGCGGCATCCTCGCCACCTGCTCGGCGCCGGCCCGCCCCGGTGCCACCGCACGCTCCGTGCGCGACGCCTACGCGCAGGCGCTGGAGGGCGAGCCGTTCGTCCGGCTGCTCCCGGAGGGACAGTGGCCGTCCACCGCCGCGGTGCACGGCAGCAACACCGCCCTGGTGCAGGTCGCCCTGGACGGGGCGGCGGGACGCGTGGTGGCGATCAGCGCCATCGACAACCTGACCAAGGGCACCGCGGGCGGCGCGGTGCAGAGCCTGAACATCGCCCTCGGCATCCCCGAGGGAACGGGACTTTCCACGATCGGAGTCGCACCATGAGCGTCACGGCCGCCCGGGGCTTCCGGGCCTGCGGCATCGCCGCCGGGATCAAGGAGTCCGGAGGCGCCGACCTGGCCCTGGTGGTCAATGACGGCCCGTCGCTCGCCGCCGCCGGCGTGTTCACCACCAACCGCGTCAAGGCCGCCCCGGTGCTCTGGTCCGAGCAGGTCCTCAAGGGCGGGCAGGTCTCCGCGGTGGTGCTCAACTCCGGCGGGGCCAACGCCTGCACGGGACCCCGGGGCTTCCAGGACACCCACGCCACCGCCGAGCGGGCCGCAGCGCTGCTCGGCCACAGCGCCGGCGAGGTCGCGGTCTGCTCCACCGGCCTGATCGGCGTCCCGCTGCCCATGGACCGGCTGCTGGCCGGCCTCGACGCCGCCGTCGCCGACCTCAGCGAGCACGGCGGGGAGAAGGCCGCCCTGGCGATCATGACCACCGACACCGTCGCCAAGACCGCGGTGGCGGCCGGCGACGGCTGGACCGTCGGCGGCATGGCCAAGGGCGCCGGGATGCTGGCCCCGGGCCTCGCCACCATGCTGGTGGTGCTCACCACCGACGCGGTCGCCGACCCGGAGACCCTCGACCTGGCCCTGCGTTCGGCCACCCGCACCACCTTCGACCGGATCGACTCCGACGGCTGCATGTCCACCAACGACACGGTGCTGCTCCTCGCCTCGGGTGCCTCCGGGGTCACCCCCGACGCCGGGGCGTTCGCCGAGGCGGTGCGCGCGGTCTGCGCCGACCTCGCCCACCAGCTCATCGGTGACGCCGAGGGGGCCTCCAAGGACATCCGGATCGAGGTCGTCAACGCGGCGAGCGAGGACGACGCGGTCGAGGTGGGGCGGTCCGTCGCCCGCAACAACCTGCTGAAGTGCGCGGTGCACGGCGAGGACCCCAACTGGGGGCGGGTGCTCTCCGCGATCGGCACCACCTCCGCCACCTTCGACCCCGATCAGCTCAGTGTGGCGATCAACGGCGTGTGGGTGTGCAAGGGCGGCTCCGTCGGGGAGGACCGGGAGCTGGTGGACATGCGCTTCCGCGAGGTGCGGATCACCGCCGACCTGGCCGCGGGCAGCGAGTCCGCGGTGATCTGGACCAACGACCTGACCGCCGACTACGTCCACGAGAACAGCGCCTACTCGTCATGACGGCCACCCACCAGTCCCCTTCCGAGCGGCCGGCGGCCCCCGCGCCCGACGCCCCGCGCCGCACCACGCGCAACCACACCGCGCTGCCCAAGGCACACACCCTGATCGAGGCGCTGCCCTGGCTGGAGCGGTTCCACGGCACCCGGGTCGTGATCAAGTTCGGCGGCAACGCCATGGTGGACGAGGAACTGAAGCGGGCCTTCGCCCAGGACGTCGTCTTCCTGCGGTACGCCGGGCTGAAGCCCGTGGTCGTGCACGGCGGCGGGCCGCAGATCAGTGCCCAGTTGGACCGGCTCGGCCTGGAGTCCACGTTCACCGCCGGGCTGCGGGTCACCACCCCGGAGACCATGGACGTGGTCCGGATGGTGCTCGCGGGGCAGGTGCAGCGGGAGCTCGTCGGCCTGCTCAACGAGCACGGGCCGTTCGCCGTCGGCATGACCGGCGAGGACGCGCACACCATGACCGCGGTGCGGCGGTGGGCCGAGGTGGACGGCGAGCGGGTGGACATCGGCCTGGTCGGCGACGTCACCGAGGTGGACACCGGGGCCGTCACCGCGCTGCTCGCCGACGGCCGCATCCCGGTGATCTCCAGCATCGCCCGGGGAACGGACGGACAGGTCTACAACATCAACGCCGACACCGCCGCCGCCACGCTCGCCGCCGCGCTCGGCGCGGAGAAGCTGGTCGTGCTCACCGACGTCGAGGGACTGTACGCGGACTGGCCGCACAGCGACGAGGTGATCAGCCAGCTCACCGTCAGCGAACTGGAGAAGCTCCTGCCCGAACTGGCCAGCGGCATGGTGCCGAAGATGGAGGGCTGCCTGCGCGCGGTCCGCGCCGGGGTGGGCAAGGCGCACGTGCTGGACGGACGGGTGCCGCACGCGCTGCTGCTCGAGGTGTTCACCAACGAGGGGATCGGGACCCAGGTCGTCCCGGACGAGGAGGGACCGGCATGACCACGCAGGACGACACGGCCGCCGGGGCGACCAGCGCCGGTGCGGGCGTCACCAACGCCACCCTGACCGCCCGCTGGCAGGGTGCCCTGATGAACAACTACGGCACCCCGAGGGTCCCCCTGGTGCGCGGGGCCGGCGCCACGGTGTGGGACGCCGACGGCAAGGCATACCTGGACCTCGTCGGCGGTCTCGCGGTCAACCTGCTCGGCCATGCGCACCCGGCCGTGGCCCGGGCGGTGACCGACCAGTTCGGCCGGCTCGGCCACGTCTCCAACCTGTTCGTGGCCCAGCCGCCGGTGGAGCTCGCCGAGCGGCTGCTGCACCTGTTCGGCCGCCCGGGGCGGGTCTTCCTCGCCAACTCGGGAGCCGAGGCCAACGAGGCGGCGTTCAAACTCAGCCGACTCACCGGACGCCGGCACGTGGTCGCGGCCGAGGGCGGGTTCCACGGCCGCACCATGGGGGCGCTCGCGCTCACCGGCCAGCCGGACAAGCGGGCCCCGTTCGAGCCGTTGCCCGGCGAGGTGACCCATGTGCCGTACGGCGACGTGGAGGCCCTGCGGGCCGCGGTCACCACGGACACCGCGGCCGTGGTCCTGGAGCCGATCCAGGGCGAGGTCGGCGTGGTGCCCGCTCCCGACGGCTATCTGGCGGCGGCCCGGGAGATCACCCGCTCGGCCGGCGCGCTGCTGGTCCTCGACGAGATCCAGACCGGGTTCGGCCGCACCGGCCACTGGTTCGCCCACCAGTCGGCCGGGGTGGAGCCGGACGTGGTGACCCTCGCCAAGGGCCTCGGCGGGGGACTCCCGATCGGTGCCGCAGTGGCGTTCGGCCCGGCCGCGGAGCTGTTCACCCGGGGGCACCACGGCACCACCTTCGGCGGCAACCCGGTCGTCTGCGCCGCCGCCCTCGCCGTGATCGACACCATCGAGTCCGAGGGGTTGCTCGACCGGGCCAAGCTCCTCGGGGAACGGGTCAGGCAGGGCGTCGAGGGCCTGCGGCACCCGCTGGTGAGCCATGTGCGGGGGGCCGGACTGCTGCTGGGTATCGTGCTCACCGAGCCGGTGGCACCGCTGGTGCAGCAGGCGGCTCAGGACGCCGGGTTCCTGGTGAACGCCGCGGCACCGGACGTGGTGCGGCTTGCTCCTCCACTGATCGTCTCCGAGGCCGAGGTGGATGCGCTGATCCAGGTCCTGCCCGGACTCCTGGACGGGGTACACGGGGCGAGAAGAACCGAGGACTGACGACGATGACCGACGCTCACCAGGGACCCGCGGTCCCGCAGACCCGTACGGCGCGGCACGGGAGGATCGTTGACATCCTCAACCGGCAGCCGGTGCGTTCCCAGAGCCAGCTCGCCAGGCTGCTCGCGGACGACGGGTTGCAGGTCACCCAGGCCACGCTCTCCCGGGACCTGGACGAGCTCGGTGCGGTCAAGATCCGGAACGCGGAGGGGGAGCTCATCTACGCGGTGCCGTCCGAGGGCGGGTTCCGCACGCCCATGGCGCCGTTGGGGGAGTCGGTGAAGGAGGAGCGGATGGCCCGCCTCGCGGGTGAGCTCCTGATCTCCGCCGAGGCCTCGGCCAACCTGGTGGTGCTGCGCACTCCACCGGGCGCCGCCCAGTTCTTCGCCTCGGCCATCGACCAGGCGGAGGTCCACGACATCCTGGGCACCATCGCGGGCGATGACACGCTGATGCTGGTCAGTCGCGACCCCCAGGGCGGCCAGGCCCTCGCGGACCACCTGCTGGCGCTGGCGGAGCGCTCGCGGTAGCGCCGGTCGCCGGGCGGCCGCGACGGTGGGCAGGGCCCGGCCGCGGTACGCCACGACACACCTCTTCGGGACCACCCGTGCACCCGCGCGGGTGGTCCCTTCGTGCTGCCGTCGCGCCGGGTCGGACCTCGCTTTGACAATGTATGCAGAGATCTGCATACTCATGCCAACCAGCGTGTGGCGGACCCCGACCCCGTGCCCGCCCTGACCCAGCGAACGAAGGAGCACCCCGTGACCGAGCGCGTCGTCCTCGCCTATTCGGGCGGCCTTGACACCTCCGTCTGCATCGGGTGGATCGCCGAGGAGACCGGCGCCGAGGTCGTCGCGGTCGCGGTGGACGTCGGTCAGGGCGGCGAGGACCTGGAGATCATCCGCAAGCGGGCCCTGGCCTGTGGGGCGGTGGAGGCCGAGGTCGCCGACGCCCGGGACGAGTTCGCGCAGGAGTACTGCCTGCCCGCGCTGAAGGCCAACGCGCTGTACATGGACAGGTACCCGCTGGTCTCCGCGCTGTCCCGGCCCACCATCGTCAAGCACCTGGTGGCCGCGGCCAGGAAGCACGGGGCCAGCACGGTGGCCCACGGCTGCACCGGCAAGGGCAACGACCAGGTCCGGTTCGAGGCCGGGATCTCCTCGCTCGCCCCCGACCTGAAGTGCATCGCCCCGGTCCGGGACTACGCCATGACCCGGGACAGGGCCATCGCCTTCGCCGAGTCCAAGAACCTGCCGATCGCCACCACCAAGAAGTCCCCGTACTCCATCGACCAGAACGTCTTCGGGCGGGCCGTGGAGACCGGTTTCCTCGAGGACATCTGGAACGGTCCCATCGAGGACGTCTACAGCTACACCCAGAACCCGGCCGAGCCGCGGGAGGCCGACGAGGTGGTCATCACCTTCGAGGCCGGTGCCCCGGTGGCCATCGACGGCCGGCCGGTGACCGTGCTCCAGGCGATCGAGGAGCTCAACCGGCGGGCCGGGGCCCAGGGCGTCGGGCGGATCGACATGGTGGAGGACCGGCTGGTCGGGATCAAGTCGAGGGAGATCTACGAGGCGCCGGGCGCCATCGCCCTGATCACCGCCCACCAGGAGCTGGAGAACGTCACCGTCGAGCGGGAGCTGGCCCGGTTCAAGCGGACCGTGGACCAGCGGTGGGGCGAGCTGGTCTACGACGGCCTGTGGTTCTCGCCGCTGAAGCGGGCCCTGGACGGGTTCGTCGACCAGGCCAACCAGCACGTCAGCGGGGACGTCCGGATGACCCTGCACGGGGGGAGGGCCGTGGTCACCGGCCGGCGCAGCGACCAGTCGCTGTACGACTTCAACCTCGCCACGTACGACACCGGGGACACCTTCGACCAGTCGCTCTCCAAGGGCTTCATCGAGATCTTCGGCCTCTCCAGCAAGATCGCCGCGGGCCGGGACCTCGGCTGAGGCCCGGGTGACCCGGCGGTCCTGGTTCATCTTCCCGGTCGCCTGCGGCGACCCCGACGCGACAGTGGTAGGGAGTCCACGGTGGTGAGTGACAGCGGTGCGTCCGACGGCCAGGTCCGGCTGTGGGGCGGGAGGTTCGCCGACGGTCCGGCGGAGGCGCTGGCCCGGTTGTCGGCCTCGGTGCACTTCGACTGGCGGCTCGCCCCGTACGACATCGCGGGCTCGCGGGCCCACGCCCGGGCGCTGCACCGGGCCGGGCTGCTCGACGAGGACGAGCTGGTGCGCATGGTCGCCGGGCTCGACCGGCTCGAACGTGACGTCGCCGACGGCTCCTTCACCGGCACCGAGGCGGACGAGGACGTGCACACCGCCCTGGAGCGGGGGCTGCTGGAGCGGCTCGGGCCGGACCTGGGAGGCAGGCTGCGGGCCGGGCGCTCCCGGAACGACCAGGTGGCCACCCTGTTCCGGATGTACCTGCGGGACCACGCCCGGATCATCGGCGGGCTGCTGGTGGACCTCCAGGAGGCGCTGGTCGGGCTCGCCGAGGCCCACCCGGGCGTCGCGATGCCGGGCCGCACCCACCTCCAGCACGCCCAGCCGGTGCTGTTCGCCCACCACGTGTTGGCGCACGCGCAGGCACTGGGCAGGGACGCGGAGCGGCTGCGGCAGTGGGACGAGCGCACCGCGGTGTCCCCCTACGGATCGGGAGCGCTCGCCGGTTCCTCGCTGGGGCTCGACCCCACCGCGGTCGCCGCCGAGCTGGGCTTCGCCCGCGGCTCGGTGGCCAACTCCATCGACGGCACGGCCTCGCGGGACTTCGTCGCCGAGTTCGCCTTCGTCACGGCGATGATCGGCGTTGACCTCTCCCGGATCGCGGAGGAAGTGATCATCTGGGCGACGAAGGAGTTCTCGTTCGTCACCCTGCACGACGCCTACTCCACCGGGTCGTCGATCATGCCGCAGAAGAAGAACCCGGACATCGCCGAGCTGGCCCGGGGCAAGTCGGGGCGGCTGATCGGGAACCTGACGGGACTGCTGGCGACGCTGAAGGGGCTCCCGCTCGCCTACAACCGCGACCTGCAGGAGGACAAGGAGCCGGTCTTCGACTCCTGCGACACCCTCGAGGTGCTGCTGCCCGCGTTCACCGGGATGGTGGCGACGCTGACGGTCAACCGCGAGCGGATGGAGGAGCTGGCGCCCGCCGGCTTCTCCCTGGCCACCGACGTCGCGGAGTGGCTGGTCAAGCAGGGCGTTCCGTTCCGGGTGGCGCACGAGGTCGCGGGGGAGTGCGTGCGGGTCTGCGAGGCGGAAGGACTCGAGCTCGACCAGCTCACCGACGCCCAGTTCGCCGAGATCTCCCCGCACCTGACGCCGGGCGTCCGCTCGGTGCTGAACGTCCCCGGGTCCCTGGCCTCCAGGAACGGCCGCGGCGGCACCGCCCCGGACCGGGTGGCGGAGCAACTGGCCGAGGTGCGCGAGGACCTGGCCCGCCAACGGGCCTGGTCGGAGGCCAAGCGGTAACCGGCATGGACGCGGGGGCTGCGCCGGAGCCCCCGCTGGTCGGCCCGACCGCCCGGCGGCGGTCGGGCCGACGGCCGTGCCCGGGTGGCCGGCGCTTCCCGGCAGCGCCGTCACCGGGGCGCCGTGCGGTCAGCGGCCCTGGAGCTCACCGTCCACGAAGACCTCCGCCTTGCTGTCGTAGAACGACAACAGGCCGGCGATCTTCTGGCTCTCCGGCAGCGGCGTCGGGTAGGACCAGGCGATGTCCTCGACCGTCCGGCCGTCTAGCCGGGCCGACACGTAGCGGGCGGTGCCCTTGTACGGGCAGTGGGTCACGGTGTCGCTCGGCTCGAGCAGGTGCAGGCTGACATCCGTCTGGGGCAGGTAGTACCGCGGCGGCAGACCGGTCTCGAACACGATCCTGGGCGCCCGGGACTCGGCGACGAGGACCCCGTCCACCTCGACCCTGACGTGACGGGAGCTGGCCAGCACGTCCACCCGGGTGTACGGGTCGCGCGGGTGGACGAACACCTCCTCGTCCTCTTCGAACCACTGGTCCATGGCGTTCCAGTCCAACCGCACCAGGTCCCTCAGCTCGGGGACCGGGGAGTCGGGGTAGCGCAGGGCGGCGTCGGGGACGGTCCTGCCCGGGACGGAGAGGTCGTGGAGCCTGCCCTCGCCGCGGCTCGGGGAACGCCTGGTCCTGTCGTTCGCGGTGAGCAGTTCGGTGCGGACGTCAGCGACCGGCAGGTAGTAGGTGGGGTAGTGGGGCCCCTCCCAGACCAGGACGGGGCGGGTGGTGTCGGCCACCAGGTGACCGGCGAGGTAGGCGCGGACGCGCTTGGCGCCGGGCTCGACGCGCAGGCGGCTGCGGTGGGAATCAGTCATGCCGGGTCAACCCGCAGCGACGGGTCAGCATTTCCCGCCGGTCAGGGGCGTCGCGGGTCCGGGGTCCCTCCTGACCCCGCGGTCGATCTGACAAATAGACGGTATGGCTATATGTCCTGCCCAGTCGTCGAGGTCGCACCGGACCTCGCCACGGGGGTAGTTGGCAATGTCACAGGACGCCCGGGCGCCATGCGCTCGCGATGTGGGGCTCATGTGCGCAGAATGCTGGTGTCACAGGTTGATCTGGGGTGTCATCGGGGTAATCCCCGGTAAACACCCGATGATGGCGCTATCGACAGCACCCGGTGGTGCGGGGTTCGCTCGTGCGGCGACTCCGCTTCTTCGAACTGTCGTGCGACAGTTGGCGCCGCAGGGCCGGTACGCACCGTTCCGGCTCACTCAGGGCAACGTTCCGGACAGGCCACCCTCATCACCTCTGTCCGGACGAAATCAGGGAGGCCAGCGCACATGGGCATGAGCGTGACCATCTCTCCGGCGCTCGAGCACGAGGCCGAGTCCATCCTCAAACTCCAGTACCTCTGTTACCAGAGCGAGGCGGAGCTGTACGGCGACTACAGCATCGAACCGCTCACCCAGACCCTCGACGAGCTCCGGGCCGAGCTAGCGACCGGATACGTGCTGGTGGCCAGACTCGGCGACGAGGTCATCGGCTCGGTACGCGCCAGGGTCGAGGAGGACGGCTCCGCCGCCATCGGCAAGCTCATCGTGCACCCGCGGATGCGCCGGCACGGTCTCGGCGGTCGGCTGCTGAAGGCGATCGAGGCCCGGCTCGCCGCGGAACGCCAGGCCACGCGCTACCGGCTGTTCACCGGGCACCGCAGCGCGCAGAACCTCCGGCTGTACCGGAGCCTCGGTTACCGGCCGGTCGGCACCGCGCCGGCCGGCCGTGGGCTGGACCTGGTGACCATGGAGAAGGAGGCCGCGCCGAGCGCGACCGACTCCGGTGGCGCCCTGGCGGCCAGCGCCTAGCCGGACCGCCTTCCCGCGCACCCGCCTGCCCCCCGGGTCACCGCCCCGGGGGCAGGCGGCGTGCCGCTGGTCACGGTGGCATTCACCCGTTCGGCGTACGCTGGCGCGTCATGCACACTCTCACCGCCGCGGCACTGCTGTTCGACAACGACGGCACGCTGATCGACTCCACCTCGACCGCCGTTCGCTCCTGGACCCGCTGGGCCCAGGAGTACCGGCTCACCGCGGAGGAGTTCGCCGCGGTGCCGTTGCACGGGCGCCCCACCGCGGAGATCGTGGCCGACCTGCTGCCGGCCCCCCTGGTGGCACAGGCGGTGCGCCGGGTGGAGGAGTTGGAGCTCGCGGACCTGGACGGCGTGGTCGCCCTCCCCGGGGCGGTGGAACTGCTGGGCGCGCTGCCCGCCGACCGCTGGGCGGTGGTCACCTCGGCGAGCCGCGCCCTGGCCGAGAAGCGGCTGGCCTCGGTGGGGATGCAGCCGTCGTGCGTGGTCAGCGCCGACGACGTCGTCCGGGGAAAGCCGGACCCGGAACCGTTCCTGCTCGCGGCCTCCCGGCTCGGGGTGGAGCCGAGCGCGTGCGTGGTCTTCGAGGACGCCCCGGCCGGACTGGCCGCAGCCCAGGCGGCGGGGATGACCGCGGTGGCCGTCACCACCACCCACGGCCCGGACGAGCTGGTCGCGGACCTGGTCCTGGACGGACTGCACCGGGTGCGGGCCGGTCGCGCCGCGAACGGTGGGATCACCCTGGAGCTCGGGAACTGAGCCGGGGCACGCCGAACGACGGGCCCCCTGTCACCCGGACGGGTCCACGCCATACGATCGGTCCGTGCGCAGCGATCTGTTCAAGTCCGAGTACCAGGCCCAGGCTCCCACCGCGCCCGGGATGTCCTTGCAGCACTCCAAGGCGATCAAGTACGTCGTCAACGGCGAGTGCCACGCCCGGCAGGGCGCCATGGTCGCCTACCGGGGCAACCTCCAGTTCGAGGTGAAGTCCCAGGGCGTCGGCAACTTCCTCAAGCGGGCCGTCACGGGCGAGGGCCTCGCGCTGATGGCGGTGCGCGGCCAGGGTGAGGTGTGGTTCGCGCACAACAACGAGAACTGCTTCGTCGTGGACCTGGAGCCGCAGGACTCCCTCACGATCAACGGCCGCAACGTGCTGTGCTTCGACCCCAGCCTGCACTACGAGATCAAGATGGTGAGCGGCGCCGGGATGACCGGCGGCGGCCTGTTCAACTGCCTGTTCTCCGGCCAGGGCCGCATCGGTCTGATGTGCGACGGCGACCCGATCGTCATCCCGGTCAGCCACCATGCCCCGGTCTACGTGGACACCGACGCGGTCGTCGGCTGGTCCAGCCACCTCCAGACGTCGATCCACCGCTCGCAGAGCCTGAAGTCCATGCTCAAGGGTGGCTCCGGCGAGGTCTTCCAGCTCATGCTCCAGGGTGAGGGCTTCGTCATCGTGCAGCCCAGCGAGGCCAAGCCCACAGGCTGACCGCCCGCGCGCCGACACGCCGACGGCCCGTCCACCACCCGGTGGGCGGGCCGTCGGCGTGCGGACCACCGGGACGTGTCCGACATCCGGACATCGAACACGTGTTTTTTGGGACCCGGGCCACGCTCTGGTTTACTGACGTCCATGACCGCGACGACCAGGTACCCGCAGCCGGCCGAGGCGATGACGCCCGGTGCCTGCGGCATGTGTCGTGCGTGGCGCCAGGCGGGTCAGCCCCGCCGAATGTGTGACCGCTGAGGGCCCCTGTTCCACGCTCGCGCCCCGAAGCGAGTCCTTCCTCCGCCGCACGTCCCGGTAGGGCGCGGCACCACCGCGTCGTACGCGGACCCGTGGGTCGGTCCTGGTCGTCGTTGAGCGCCCCGGACCACCGCCGCCCCGCTCGCCCCCTCGCGTTCCCCGGCCCCACCCACCGCTGACGCGCCCTTCCGCCCGGAGCTCCCGGGCCGCTCCCTGCTCACGTTTCAGTGATATGCCCCTGTGTGCTGGCTTTTGTCCGGCGCACTCAACCTGATGGACCATCCGTGATCACCACCACGAACCTCAAGAAGGCCTACCGCTCCCGGGGGCGCGACATCGTCGCGCTCGACGGGGTGGACCTGCACGTGCGCGAAGGTGAGGTGTTCGGCGTCGTCGGCCGCAGCGGCGCGGGCAAGAGCACGCTGATCCGCTGCGTGAACCTCCTCGAGCGCCCCACCTCCGGCACCGTCACCGTCGCGGGCCAGGACCTCACCGCCCTGCACCGGCGCGGACTGAGAGCCGCCCGCGGTCGCATCGGCATGGTCTTCCAGCACTTCAACCTGCTGTCCGCGCGCACGGTCCAGCAGAACGTCGAACTGCCGCTCGAGATCCTGGGCCTGCGCGGCGCCCAGCGGTCCCGGCGGGCCGGGGAACTCCTGGAACTGGTCGGTCTCGCCGACCGGGCCGGCGCCTATCCGGCCCAGCTCTCCGGGGGCCAGAAGCAACGGGTCGGCATCGCCCGGGCGCTGGCCGGGAAGCCCAGGGTGCTGCTGTCCGACGAGGCCACCTCGGCCCTCGACCCGCAGACCACTCGTTCCATCCTCCACCTGCTCCGCGACCTGAACCGGCAGCTCGGTCTCACCATCCTGCTGATCACCCACGAGATGGACGTGATCAAGACAGTCTGCGACTCGGCCGCGCTGATGCGCGACGGCCGGATCGTGGAGTCGGGGACCGTGGCGGAACTGCTCGCCACCCCGGGCTCCGAACTGGCCGGGGCGCTGTTCCCGATCGGACAGGTGCCCTCCGGCGCGGGACGCACCGTCATCGACCTCACCTTCCACGGGGACTCCACCGCCCAGCCGGTCATCTCCCACCTGGCCCGCTCCTACAACGTGGACGTCTCCATCCTCGGTGCCGCCATCGAGACCATCGGCGGGCTCCAGGTCGGCCGGATGCGGATCGCGTTGCCCGGCGCGTTCGAGGACAACGTGGTGCCCATCGGCTACCTGCGTGAGCAGGGCCTGCGGGTAGACGTCGCCGAGCCGGAGCGCGCCCGTTCGTCGGTGACCGCTTCCGCCGGGGACCCCGCCCCCGCCGGAACTCCGGGAGGCCCGCGGTGACCTGGGACGAGATGCGGCCCCTGCTGGAGCAGGCGTGCTCCGAGACCCTCACCATGGTGGGCCTGTCCTCGCTGGTCACGGCGGTGGTGGGGCTCCCCCTCGGGGTGGTGCTCTCGCTCACCGACCGGGGAGGACTGCTGCCGTGCGTGGTGGTGAACAAGACCCTGGGAGCACTGGTGAACCTCACCCGTTCCCTGCCGTTCATCATCCTGCTGATCGCGCTGATCCCGTTCACCCGCTGGGCCGTCGGCACCAGCATCGGGGTGGACGCCGCGGTGGTGCCGCTCTCCGTTGGTGCCGTGCCGTTCTTCGCCCGGCTCGTCGAGACCTCCGTGCGGGAAGTCGACCACGGGCTCGTCGAAGCCGTCCAGTCCATGGGTGGGGGCGTCTGGGCCGTGGTGCGCAAGGTCCTGCTCCCCGAGTCGCTGCCGTCGCTGGTCTCCGGGCTGACCACCACCGTCATCGCGCTCATCGGCTACTCCGCGATGGCCGGCGCGGTCGCCGCCGGCGGCCTGGGGGACCTGGCCGTCCGCTACGGCTACCAGCGGTTCGAGAACGGCCTGATGATCGCCACCGTGCTGCTGCTCGTGGTGCTCGTCACCGGTGTCCAGGTCGTCGGTGACCTGCTCGCCCGGGCGCTCGACCACCGGGGCGGGCGCGCCGGGCACGGACCGTTCCGCATCCGCCCGCGAATGCCGCGCCACCCCTCGCGCTGACGGCGAACCCCCACCAGACCCGCCGCCGGGACAACACCGGGCGGTCGTTTCCCCCACCGTTCACAGAGAGGCACTTTTCGTGCGTAACACCGTCAAGATCTCCGCAGTGGCCCTCGCCGCCGGCGCCCTCGTCGTGTCGCTGTCCGCCTGCGGCTCGGACGCCGGCTCCGGTTCGGGCTCCGGCGACGCCCTGGTCGTCGCCGCGACACCGGTTCCCCACGCCGACATCCTCAGGTACGTCAAGGACAACCTCGCCGAGGACGCCGGACTCCGCATAGAAATACGGGAGTTCACGGACTACGTCCAGCCCAACACGGCCACCCAGAACGGTGACGTGGACGCCAACTTCTTCCAGCACCGGCCGTACCTGGACGACTTCAACGAGGAGCACCACACCTCCATCGTCCGTGTGGCAGACGTCCACCTGGAACCGCTCGGCCTGTACTCCAAGGAGGTCGCCTCGGTGGAGGGGCTCAACCGCGGGGCGACCATAGCCGTCCCCAACGACGCCACCAACGAGGGCCGGGCGCTGGCCCTGCTCGCCGAGCACGGCGTGCTCACCCTCAAGGACGGGGTCGGACAGAACGCCACCCCCAGGGACATCGTGGACAACCCCAGGGACCTGAAGTTCGAGGAGTTGGAGGCCGCCCAGCTCCCGCGGTCGCTCGACGACGTGGACGCCTCGGTGATCAACGGCAACTACGCGCTCGAGGCGGGCCTCAACCCGGCACGCGACGCACTGGTCGCCGAGGAGGCCAAGGACAACCCGTACGCCAACTTCCTCGCCGTCAAGCGGGGGAAACAGGACGACCCGCGGGTCAGGAAACTGGCGGAGCTGCTCCAGTCACCCGGCGTGCGGTCGTACATCGAGGAGGAGTACTCCGGCGCGGTCGTCCCGGCGTTCTGAGCCCGGACCGGCCCCCTGCCGGTCCGGACGCGCGGGTTGACCGCGCCGGACCGTCCGGGGCGGGCGACACCCGGCCGGGTGGGCGGACGGCCCGCCCACCCGGCCGTGGCCTCAGCCGCGCCGCGCCCAGTAGACGTCCGTGATGTAGGGGACCTCCACCGACTCCCGGTCCCTGGTGGCCGCGTGGCGCTGGAGGACCTCCTCGACCTCGGCGCGCACCCGTGCCTGCCCGGCCCGGTCCAGGGCGGCGATGTGGCTCGAGGACAGCATCCGCTCCACCACCTGCTGCCGGGTGATCGAGTGTGGGTTCGGCAGGTGCCGCTCCCGCACCGGTGACCACCCGGGGCGCTGCTCCAGGGCGCGCCGCCAGGCTCCGTCGTGATGGCTGGGCAGTCCACTGGGCGCCCGCCGGAAGTAGATCGCCTCGAAGTCCCGCACCCAGGGCACCGTCACGTCGTAGGTGTTCCACACCAAAGCCAGCGCTCCGCCCGCCCGCAGTACCCGTTCCACCTCGGAGAGCGCCGCCTCCTGCTGGAACCAGTGCCAGGACTGCGCGGCCACCACCGCGTCCACGGAGCCGTCGGGCAGACCCGTCCGCTCCCCGGTGCCGTCGATCACCGTCACGGACGGCAGCAACTCCGCCAGGCTCTCCCGCATCGCCGCGACCGGCTCCACCGCCAGCACCCGCGCGCCGGTCAGGGCGAGGAGCCGGGTGAACTTGCCCGTGCCCGCCCCGATGTCCACCACCGTGCGCCCCCGTTCCAGCCCCAACGCCGTGGCCAGCTCGGTCAGGACGGACATGGGATAGGAGGGACGGGACCGCTCGTACTCGCCCGCGGCCCTCTGGTAACCAACGCCTGCTGCCTGGTGGACCGTCACGCGCGCTGACGGTAGCAGGATCGGATGGACGCAGCGGAAACGTCAGGCGACCAGGACAACCCCACATCCCCCCAATAGGGTCTTTCTACGTGTCCGTGGCACGGCGCGCGTGGCGATTCGTGCGACCCCTGCGCTGCGTGCGCGCTGACGAATACTGCATGCTGCATGAGGGACACCCGGCCCGGAGGATCGAACACCGGAGCACGAACCCGGCAAGGAGAGACGCAATGGCTTCCACATTCCCGGAGACCTCCCTCAGCACCGAACGCCTGGTGCTGCGGCCCTTCGACGAAGAGGACGTCCCAGCGCTCGTGGACATGATGAACGACGAGCCGATCCGCACCTGGACCAGCGTGCCCGCCCCCTACACGGAGTACCACGCCCTGCAGTGGGTCAACGGCCAGGCCCCCGCGGAGCGCACCGAAGGCCGCGGGATCGTTTTCGCCGTCTCCGAGTTCCTCACCCACCGCCTGGTGGGCATGCTCCACCTGCACCACACCGACTGGCGGCACCGCACCACCGAGGTCTCCTACGTCACCGCCTCCTGGGCCCGGGGCGAGGGCTACGCCGCCGAGGCGGCGCTCGCCGCCGCCGAATGGGCCTTCCACGACCAGGGGATCAAACGGATGGAGCTGCGCACCGCCGCGGGCAACACCGCCTCCCAGCAGGTCGCGCAGAAGATCGGCTGCATCAGCGAGGGCGTGCTGCGCAGCGCGTGGACCCTGCGTGCGCCCCAGAACGAGCTGTCGGACCGCGAGCTGCGCACCGACCTGATCGTGTGGAGCCTGCTGCCGGAGGACCTCGAGGGGACGACCCTGCTCAGCGGTTCGGGAGCGGGCCAGGGACAGAGCTGGCTCTGAGCGCCCGGGCTCCCACCACCGGCGCGGCGGAACCGGTACGAAGGAGAAAGGGGAAACACCCCGGACCACGGGGCAGGAACCAACCCGGGGGCAGGACCCACCATGGGGCGACACCCCCGGCAGGGCGTCGCGCACAACAGGCGTCTCCCGCGACACAATCGCCGCGAACGGCACGGCGCACCGGAGCAGGGGCCGCACCAGAGCAGACGAGGGGGCACGGCACAGATGGCCGACCGGGTCACAGTGATCGGATGGGACGGTTCTCCGCTCACCGAGGCGGCCCGTGCCGCCATGGGGGCCGCCACCATGGTGGCGGGAGCCAGGCACCACCTCGGGCTGGCCGGGATTCCGCCCACCGCCACCCGGGTGTTGGTCGGCAGCCTTCCGCTCGCCGCCCGCAGGATCGCCGAACACCGGGGCACCGCCGTGGTGCTGGCCGACGGCGACCCCGGGTTCTTCGGCGTGGTGCGTGCCCTGCGGCGGCCCGAGTACGGCCTCGAGGTGGAGGTCGTGCCCGCGGTGTCGTCCGTGGCGGCGGCGTTCGCCCGGGCCGGGATGCCGTGGGACGACGCCAAGATCGTGGTCGCCCACCAGCGCACCCTGCGCCGCGCGGTCAACGTCTGCCGGGCCCACCACAAGGTCGCGGTGCTGACCGCCCCGGGCGCGGGCCCGGCCGAACTCGCCCTGCTCCTCGGCGACGTACACCGGACCTTCGTCATCTGCGAGGCGCTGGGCACCGAGCGGGAGGAGGTGTCCGTGCTCACCTCGGACAAGGTCGCCGACCACATCTGGCGCGACCCCAATGTGGCGATCGTGATCGGTGGCGTCTCCCCGGCGGCGGGGTCCGACACCGGGGGCTGGATCGCCGGGCAGTCCACGGACTACCCCGGGCCCCGGGGCTGGGCGTTGCCCGACGAGCGGTACGGTGCCGCTGGCCCGCAGGCCACCGGGGGCGGGGCCGGAGCGGCAGAACGGGCCTTCGTCCTTGCCAGGTTGGGCCCGCGGGTGGGAGACCTGCTGTGGGACGTCGGCGCGGGCAACGGAGCCGTCTCGGTGGAGTCGGCCAGGTTCGGGGCGGCGGTCCTCGCGGTGGAGCCCGACGAGCAGGCGTGCGCCCGGATCGCCGCCACCGCCCGCCACCACGGAGTTCAGGTGGCGGTGGTGCACGGCACCGCACCACAGGCCCTCGAGGACCTGCCGGAGCCGGACGTGGTGCGGATCGGCGTCGGTGGCGCCCCGGTGGCCGCGGCCTGTGCGTCCCGTCGCCCCGAGCGCATCGTGGCCCCGGTCGCCACCCGGGGCGAGGCGGAGGCGATACGACAGGCCCTCGGCTCGGCGGGGTACCTGGTGGAGGTCGAACTGCTGCACTCCGCCTCGGTCCTGGCCGACGGGGAACAGGACGGGGGCAGCACGTCGTTCGTGGTGTGCGGCGAGCTCCGCTGAGCACCCCCGGCCGGGGCGCACCGAAACACGACACCGGTTCGAACGGTAGGCTGGCCGATCGTTGTGACGTCCGTGGTGGCCCTCTGACCAGGGCTGGCCACGGACGGGTCCGACAGCCGCGGAAGTGGCGCAGCCCACAGTCCAGTGGGCGCGCTCGCTCGGACATCGGGTACGGCCACCGGGGAGAATGCAGCACACTGCCGGGCGGGTCGTGCCGGTTGTCGTGCGCGCTCGTTCTTCCTTGGGGCGGGGTGCCGCGGTCACGCGAGGGACATGCGCCACCTGGAGGGGGCATGGAAGGAACAATACGGATGCGCGAGGGGCACGCATGACTGACACCGGCCACGTCCCGGGCGAAGCGGTGCCGGAGCACGCGGGCGGAGCAGCGGGTCCGCGTCCGGACGGGCAGCTTGCCGACGACACTCCGATCACCGGTTGGGGAGCCGAGCCCGTGGTACCCGCCTACGCCTTCCCCGACCACCCGGAGACGGCGGAGGAGGAGGACGACCTGCTCCTGATGCCCGGCCCGCAGGGCTCGTGGACCGAGTCGGGATCGTTGCGCGGACAGGGAACCGCGCAGCGGGGCACGGCCGTCCAGGACACCCAGCCGTCCGGTTCGCAGGCGGCCCCTCCCGTGCCCGCCGTTCCCCAGCAGGTCGCGCCGAACCCGACCGTGGGACTCCGGGCCGCGCCCCAGCCGCCCCACGTGGTCCAGCCCCCGGCGGCCCAGCCCCCGGCGGTCCCGCAGACGGTGCCTCAACGACCGGCGCAACAGCAGGCCGTGACCACCCCCGGGGAGCCGCGGTCGGAGCCGGCCGGCCCGGCGGCACCCCAGGCTCCTGCGCCGGCCACGCCACCGGCCGCGGTGGCGGCACCGGCAGCCCAGGCCCAGCAGGCGCCCGGTCAACCGACCGCCCCCCGGCCCGGCGGCGGCACGGCGCCCGTTCCACCCCCGCCGGTGCCCTCTTCGCCGACACCCGCCCCCGTACCCGGCGCCGGGACGGCGACGCTGAGCGAGGGCACCGCGCAGCCCCAGGAGCCCGGGGAGGGGCAATCCGTGGTCGGTGAGCCGGAGGCGCACGAGTCCGGCGGCCGGGACGCCGGGATGCCGCACCCGGGAGCCCCGGGCCACGCCGCCCAGCAGGGGCCCCAGACGGTCGCGCCGCGGACGCCCACCCCGGCCCGGGGGCACGTCGTGCCGCCGCAGCCCGACCCCGCGGCCACCACACCGTCAGCCCAACCGGGCCCGGCCGTGCCGCCCCAGACCGCTGCCCCCGCCCACCAGCCGCGGCGACCGGTGGGGGCCACCCCGCCCGTCACCGAGGCCGGCCAGACGGTCTCGGTGCGCTCGCTCGCTGACCGGGGGCCGGCGCTCGCCGCACAGACACCCCAGGCCCCGGGCGAGTCGGCGCCGGAAACCCCGACTCCTGCGCCGCCACGGCAGCGGGGCGCGCACCGCGCGCCCTCCGCGCAGCAGGCGACGGCTCAGGCCGCGACCGCCCAGGCCGCGGTCGTGCAGGCCCAGGTGACCGCACCGCACGCCCCGGCCGAGCCCGTGGTTCCCGAGCAGGCCACCGGACCAGCGAAGCCACCGGCCGAGCCGCCGGTGGCCGGGGAGCCGGAGGGCCCCGTGCCGGGCGCCACCGCTTCGGGGCCGGTCCCTCCGGTGCCGTCACCGGCAGACGGAGCCGAGGACCCCGCGGTGGGGGGACAGCCGTCACCGGTTGCTCCCGCCGTCACCGGGACGCCCCCCGGGCAAGCTGACGTCCAGCCACCAGGGAACGGCGCGGCGGTCCCCGCTGACCCCGGAGCGGGCGCCGAGAGCGTCTCCCAGGAGGCGGGGGCGGCCATGGTCCCGGCCGCCGCACCGACGGTGCCCGCGACCCCACAGGCGCCGTCCGACGGAGCCGCGGGCCGCGAGCCCGAGCCGGCCCCGGCTGCCCAGCAGCCCGTGACGACCGCGGCGGTGCCCCTGCCGCCCTCCCGCACGGACGCCTTCCTCACCGACCCGCAGCAGCAGCCCGCCCCGGGGGGTGCGCCGGGTGCTCCAGCCGCTCCCGTTCCCCAGCAGGCCCCCCAGGGGGAGTCGGCGCCGCGGGACCCGCAGGGGCAGGGCGCCCAAGGCGGCCAGGCCCAGGCTCCGGAGGCGTCGCCGCAGGTCTCGCCCTCCCCTGACCCGGCCGGTGCCGGCCCGGCCCAGCAGCCGACCCCGGCACCGCAGGCTCCGCAGCAGCCCGCGCAACCGGCTCCACCGCGGGCCGGGGCCACGGCTGAACCGATTCGCTCCACCTCCGGCGAGCCGGAGGTGGCGGCCTCAGGGGCGGCAGCCCCCGGCGGGGAACCACCGGCCGCTGCCGAGGAGGCCGCCCAGCCGCAACCGGCCCCCGAGGCGCAGCCGCAGGACGCGACGGAGCCCTCCGGTGAGCAGTCCGCCGCGGGTCCCGCGCCCGCGCAGCCGGGTCCCGCGGTCCCGGCGGCCCGGCCCGTGCCCGAGCCGGCGCAGGCCCAGCAGCCGCACCAGGAGCAGCAGGTCGTCCCCGCCGCGGACCCCGCGGCCACGACCGTTCCGGCAGCCGCCCGGAACCCGCAGGCGGCGCCGGGCGAGCAGACGTCCCCGGCCGGACAGACGCCACCGGCTGAGGCATCGGCTGCACCGGATCAGCCCGTGCCGTCCGGGCAACCCGCTGCCGACCCACCAGAGCAGCAGCCGCAGCCGACTCCGGTGGCGCACCAGCAGCCGACACCTGCCCCACAGGCGCCGTCCGACCCACAGGACGCCGCGGACCCGCAGGCGGCTCAGGACCAGGCCGTCTCCGACCAGGGGACCACCACCGCCCAGCAGGCGGCCCAGGACCAGGGTGCGCAGCCGGACCCGCAGGCAGCGTCGGACGACGGGTCGGCGTCGGACGGTAACCCGCCGTCGGACCCGCCGGCACCGCCCGAGCAACCCGGAGGACCGGACCAGCCCGCCCCCTCCCCCCAGCCGGACCAGGAAGCGCAGTCGGACCAACCTGCCCCGTCGGACCAACCTGCCCCGCCGGACCAGGAGGCCCAACCGGACCAGGAAGCCGCGCAGGACCGGCCGGCGGCGCCCCCCGCCCAGGGCTTCGACCCGGCCGCCAGGGAGGCCGTGCACCGGGTGATCCGGGAGCGCAGGGACGTCCGCAACGGCTTCCGCCAGGACCCCATCCCCCACGAGGTGCTGCTCCGGGTGCTCGAGGCCGCGCACACCGCGCCCAGCGTGGGGCACTCCCAACCCTGGGACTTCGTGGTCATCAGGTCCGAGGAGACCCGGCGCAAGATGCACGAGCTGGCGATGCGTCAGCGCTCCGCCTACGAACGGACGTTGCCCAAGGCCAGGGCGAAGCAGTTCAAGGAGCTGAAGGTCGAGGCCATCCTCGACACCCCGGTCAACATCGTCGTCACCGCCGACCCCACCCGTGGCGGCCGGCACACCCTCGGCCGGCACGGGCAGCCGCAGATGGCCCCGTACTCGTCGGCGCTGGCGGTGGAGAACCTGTGGCTCGCCGCCCGCGCGGAGGGGCTCGGCGTCGGCTGGGTCAGCTTCTTCGACGAGCGGGAGATGGTGCGCGAACTGGGCCTGCCCGAGCACCTGGAGATCGTCGCCTACCTGTGCGTCGGCTACGTGGACGAGTTCCCCGACGAGCCCGAGCTGATGCAGTCGGGCTGGTCCAGGCGCCGCCCGCTGGCCTGGGTGGTCCACGAGGAGGAGTACGGGCGCCGTGCCCTGCCGGGTGAGGCCCCCCAGAGCCTGCTGGACGACACCCTGCACGGCATCCGCCCGCTGGACGCCAAGGCGCTCGGCGAGGCCTGGGAGCGGCAGAAGCGGATGACCAAGCCGGCCGGGGCCCTCGGCATGCTGGAGATCATCTCGGCCCAGCTCTGCGGGCTTTCCCGACAGTGTCCGCCGCCGATCCCCGAGCCGGCGGCGGTGGCCGTGTTCGCCGGGGACCACGGGGTGCACGCCCAGGGAGTGACGTCCTGGCCCCAGGAGGTCACCGCCCAGATGGTGCTGAACTTCCTCGCCGGCGGCGCCGTGGTCAACGCGTTCGCCAGCCAGGTCGGCGCCGAGGTCTGTGTGGTGGACGTCGGTGTCGTCGGGGAGCTGCCGCACCGCGGCGGCCTGGTGCCGCGCAAGGTGCGGCACGGCACCGCGGACATCACCCAGGGGCCCGCGATGACCAGGGACGAGGCGGTGCGCGCCATCGAGGTCGGTGTGGAGACCGCCCGCGATCTGGTGGCCGCGGGGAACAAGGCGCTGCTGACCGGCGAGATGGGCATCGCCAACACCACGGTGTCCGCGGCCCTGATCGCCGTCTACACCGGCGCGGACCCGGCCGAGGTCACCGGACGCGGCACCGGCGTCAACGACGAGACGTACTCCCGCAAGATCGAGGTCGTCCAGGCCGTACTCGAGCGGCACCAACCCGACCCGGCCGACCCGATCGGAGTGCTGGCGGCCATCGGGGGCCTGGAACACGCCGCTATGGTCGGGTTGTTGCTCGGCGCGGCCTCGCTGCGCACCCCGGTGATCCTGGACGGGGTCAGCGCGGGCGCGGCGGCGCTGGTGGCCCGGGCCATCGCCCCGGAGGTGCTGGCCGCCTGTGTCGCCGGGCACCGGAGTGCGGAGCCGGGGCACGTCGCCGCCCTGACCAAGCTGGGACTGCGGCCCTTGATAGACCTCGACCTCCGGCTCGGGGAGGGCACCGGTGCCCTGCTGGCCCTGCCGGTGGTGCAGAGCGCCGCCCGCGCCATGCACGAGGTGGCGACGTTCGACGCGGCGGGGGTCACCGAGAAGTCCTGACCTGGACGGGCCCCGCCGACGCGGGGCCCGTACCGTGGGTGGGGCGTGCCGCTCCAGTGCCGCAGCGGCAGCGGGTCGGCGTCCCGACCCCCACCGCACGCACCGAGGAGCCGTCATGTCAGAAAGCACGGCGGGTTCGCCCGCCGAAGCCCCGGCGTACCCCGTGGGGTTGCGCCTGTCAGGACGCCGGGTGGTGGTGCTCGGCGGGGGACAGGTCGCCCAGCGCAGACTGCCGGGACTGCTCGCGGCCGGGGCGGACGTGCTGCTGGTGTCGCCGTCCGCGACCCCCGCGGTCCAGGCGATGGCCGACGCCGGGGAACTGACCTGGCGGCGCCGTGGCTACCGGCCCGGTGACCTGGCGGACGCCTGGTACGCGCTGATCGCCACCGACGACCCGGGGGCCAACGCCGCCGCGTCCGCGGAGGCCGAACGGAACCGCGTGTGGTGCGTGCGCAGCGACGACGCCTCCGCGGCCACCGCGTGGACCCCGGCCACCGGGCGCAGCGACGGCGTCACCGTGGCGGTGCTCACCGGCCGGGACCCGCGCCGTTCGGCCGCCGTCCGCGACGCCGTGCTCGAGGGCCTGCGCGACGGGACCCTGACCGCCCGTCGCCACCGGACCCGCACGCCGGGCGTGGCCCTGGTCGGGGGCGGCCCCGGGGACCCGGACCTGATCACGGTGCGGGGCCGCCGGCTGCTCGCGGAGGCCGACGTGGTGATCGCCGACCGGCTCGCCCCCCGGGCCGTCCTCGAGGAGTTGGCGCCCGGGGTGGAGGTGATCGACGCAGCCAAGATCCCTTACGGCCGGGCGATGGCGCAGGACGCGATCAACCAGGCGCTGATCGACCACGCCAGGGCCGGCCGCTTCGTGGTGCGTTACAAGGGCGGCGACCCGTTCGTCTTCGGGCGGGGCATGGAGGAGGCGCTGGCCTGCGCCGCGGCCGGGGTGCCGTGCACGGTCGTGCCCGGGGTCTCCAGCGCGGTCAGTGTGCCCGGGGCGGTCGGCGTCCCGGTGACCCACCGGGGCGTAGCCCACGAGTTCACCGTGGTCTCCGGGCACCTCGCCCCCGACGACCCCCGTTCGCTGGTGGACTGGCCGGCGCTCGGCCGGCTCCGCGGCACCCTGGTGCTGCTGATGGCGGTGGAGCGGATCGCCGGCATCGCCGCTGCCCTGATCGCCCACGGCCGGCCGGCCGGCACCCCGGTCGCCGTGGTCCAGGAGGGCACCACCCCGGCCCAGCGCCGGGTGGACGCGACCCTGGCCACGGTGGCCGAGGTGGTCGCCGCCGAGGGCGTCCGGCCGCCCGCCGTGGTGGTCGTGGGCGACGTGGTCGCGGTGGGCCGGCGCGGAGGCCAGGGCGCGGGCACGGCAGGATGGTCCGCGTGGCCGAGCTGACCGAGATCGACGACCCCGACGACCCGCGCCTGGGGGACTACACCGCCCTGACCGACGTGGAACTGCGGCGTCGTCTGGAGCCCGCCGAGGGGCTGTTCATCGCCGAGGGCGAGAAGGTCATCAGGAGGGCCCGGCAGGCCGGTTACCCGATGCGGTCGATGATGCTGACCCCCCGGTGGGTCGAGGTCATGCGCGACGTCATCGACGGGGCGACGGCACCGGTGTACGTCGTCTCCCCGGAACTCGCCGAGCGGGTCACGGGCTACCACGTCCACCGGGGCGCGCTGGCCGCGATGGAGCGCCGGCCGCTGCCGTCCCCCGACGAGTTGATCGCCGGAGCCCGCCGGCTCGCCGTGCTTGAGGGGGTCAACGACCACACCAACCTCGGCGCGGTGTTCCGTGGCGCCGCCGCCCTGGGCATGGACGCGGTCCTGCTCAGCCCGAACTGCGCCGACCCGCTCTACCGGCGGGCGGTGAAGGTGTCGATGGGCGCGGTGTTCTCCGTCCCCTACGCCCGTCTCGCATCCTGGCCCCGGGACCTCCAGGCGGTGCGCGACGCCGGGTTCGCGGTCCTCGCGCTGACCCCGCGGGAGGAGGCCGTCCCGCTGGCCGAGGCCGCCCCCCACCGCCTCGACCGCTGCGCGCTGATGCTCGGGGCCGAGGGGACGGGGCTGACCCCCCGGGCCCTGGCCGCCGCCGACACCTGGGTGCGCATCCCGATGGCCCACGAGGTGGACTCGTTGAACGTGGCCGCCGCGGCAGCCGTCGCCTTCTACGCGGTGTCCCCGGCGGGCGCGCCGGGCGGCTGACCGGGGCCGTCGGGCGGCGCTACCGAGCCGGGCGCACCCCTAGCATCCGCAGCACCAGGTCGGCGTACTCCTGGCCCAGGTCGGCCGGTGTGCGCGGCCCCCGCTCCGAGTACCAGCGGGCCACGTCGATGCCCAGGGACAGCACCGCACGCGCCGCCACCCGCACGTCGGGGACGTCGAACACGCCCGCTTCCACCCCGTCCCGGATCGTGGACCGCACCACCTGCTCGGTCTCCCGACGCAGCCCCTTCACCACCCGGTGCGCCTCCTCGGGAAGCGCCGCCAGCTCGTACTGCGCCACCCGGGCCACGACGTGCTGCTCGGCGTGCCAGGCCACGAACTCCTCGACCAGCGCCCGCATCCGTTCCACCGGGTCGGTGCCGCGTGCCACCGCCTGCCGCACCAGGCTCAGGGTCCACTCGTGCCCGCTGCGGCTGATCTCCGTCAGCAGCGCCGCCTTGGAGGAGAAGTGCACGTACAGGGCGGCCGGGCTCATCCCCGCTCCGGTGGCGATGTGCCGGGTGGTGGTGGCGTGGTACCCGCGACGGGCGAACGACTCCAGGCCGGCGCGCATCAGTCGGCGCGCCGCCTCGGGCTGGACCTGCGGCCACAGTTCGACGGGGTCCGGTGGCGAGGAGGGGGAGGCCATCAGGCGGGCAGGCCCACGAGGCCGGCGAGGGCGGCGCGGTGCCGCCCGGGGGTGCCGAAGGCGACCTCGTCGGCCTTGGCGCGCTTCAGGAACAGGTGCAGCGGGTGTTCCCAGGTCATCCCGATGCCTCCGTGGAGTTGCAGGCACTCCTCCGCCGCGCGCACCGCGACGGGGGCGCAGTACGCCTGGGCCACGGCGACCGCCACGGGAGCGTCGGTGCTGCCCGAGGCGAGGGCGTCGGCGGCCGACCGGGCGGCGGCGCGGGCCGAGACCACCTCCAACCACCGGTCGGCGAGCCGGTGCTTGAGCGCCTGGAACGACCCCACCGGGCGGCCGAACTGGCTCCGTTCGCCCAGGTGGCGCACGGTGGTGTCCAGACACCACTGGGCGATGCCGAGCTGCTCGGAGGCGAGCAGTCCCGCCCCGGTGAGCAGCGCCGTGGCCAGCGCGGGCTCCGCGGCCCCCGGGCCGGCGAGCGGCCGGGCCGCCACCCGGTCGAAGTGGATGTCCACCAGCGGCCTGGTCAGGTCCAACGAGACCGGCAGGTCGGCTCCGAGGCCGCGCGCCCCGGCGTGCACCGCGTACAGCCCCGGCCCCCGGGGGCCGGTCGCCGGCACCACCAGCAGGTCCGCGCACCCGGCGTCCCCCACGCTGGTCACCCGGCCGGTCAGCACCCCGGCGGCGTCCGCCCGCACCCCCTGGGGGAAGGCAGAGCCGGGCGCGGTGGACAACGGCACCGTCAGCACCGCCGTCGCCGCGCCCGAGGCCAGCCGGGCGATCTCGTCGGCCGCCCCCGAGCAGCCGAGCAGCGCGGTGGTGGCCACCACCGCGCTGGTCAGGAAGGGGACCGGGGCGACCGAGGCGCCCAACTCCTCGAGCACCACCGCGGCCTCCCGGGCGGTGGCTCCGTGGCCGCCGTGGGCCGGGGGGACCAGCAGTCCCGCGACGCCCAGGTCCCGGGACAGGGCGCGCCACAGCGCGAGGTCGTGCGGGGTGCGGTCCTCGCAGCGGGCGAGCACCGCGGCCGGTGGGCAACGGTCGGCGAGCAGGTCGTGCACCGAGGACCGCAGGTCCTGCTCGACCTCGGAGTACAGAAGGTCCTGGTCGGTCCGGGGGACGACGGTCCGGGCAGGCGTCATCGGGGCAGGTCCTTCCAGGCGACGTCCTTGTCGGTGCGGGGCTCGGCCGGGAGCCCCAGGACACGTTCGGCGATGATGTTGCGCAGGATCTCCGAGGTGCCGCCCTCGATGGAGTTGCCCTTGGCCCGCAGGTACCGGTAGCCCGGCCCGCGCCCGGTGAAGTCCACGGTCTGCGGGCGGCGCAGCGTCCAGTCGTCGTAGCGCAGGCCCTCCTCGCCCAGCATCTCGACCTCCAGACCGCTGATCTCCTGGGCGAGCCTGGCGAACGCCAGCTTCATCCCCGAGCCCTCCGGCCCCGGTGCCCCGGTGGCGAGCTGCTGGCGCAGCCGTTCGCCGGTCAGTCGGGCCACCTCCGCGTCCACCCACAGACGCAGCAGTCGGTCGTGGAGCGCGGGCGTGCGCAGCTCGGGGCGCCCGCGCCACAGCTCGGCGACGATCCCGATCATGCCTCCCTCACGGGGGAGCGCCTGCCCGCCGATGGCCACCCGCTCGTTCATCAGGGTGGTCCTGGCCACCCGCCAGCCGTCACCGACCTCACCCAGCCGGTGCTCGTCGGGGACGCGGACCTCGTTGAGGAAGACCTCGTTGAACTCCGCCTCCCCGGTGATCTGCCGCAGCGGTCGCACCTCGACGCCCGGGGCGTGCATGTCGCAGACGAAGTAGGTGAGGCCCTGGTGCTTGGGCACCTCCGGGTCGGTGCGGGCCAGCAGGATCGCCCAGCGGGCGGTGTGCGCCGAGGACGTCCACACCTTCTGCCCGGTCACCACCCAGGCGTCCCCGTCCCGGACCGCCCGGGTGCCGAGCGAGGCCAGGTCGGAGCCGGCGCCCGGCTCGCTGAACAACTGGCACCAGACCTCCTCGCCGGTCCACAGCGGGCGCAGGAAGCGGCGGCGCTGCCGCTCGGTGCCGAACCGCAGCAGCGTCGGGGCGGCCATGCCCAGGCCGATGCCGATCCTGCGGGGGTCGTTGTCCGGGGCTCCGGCCGCCTCGAGGGCGGCGTCCACCACGGACTGCAGGGCCCGCGGGGCGTCCAGCCCGCCGAGGCCGCGCGGGTAGTGCACCCAGGCGAGCCCGGCGTCGAAGCGGGCGCGCAGGAAGGTCAGCCGGTCCACCGTGGCCGGGTCGTACTCGGCGAGCAACGCCGAGACCCGACCCCGGAGTTCGTCCGCGTCCACAGCGGTGGCGGCGGTCGTCGTCACCCGTGGCCCCCTCTCGGCGTCAGGGAACGAGCAGGACGACGGTGTCCGCCACGCAGGCGGGCTTGTCCTGCCCCTCGATCTCGACGGTGAACCTGACCACGGCCTGCCAGCCCTGCGCCCCCACGGTCACCTCGACCAGCTCGGCCGAGCCGCGAACCCGGGAGCCGACCGGCACGGGGGAGGGGAAGCGCACCTTGTTGGTGCCGTAGTTGATGCCCATCCGCACCCCGTCCACCCGGTAGATCCCTTGGGCGAGGGCGGGCACGAGCGACAGCGTCAGGTAACCGTGGGCGATGGTGCCGCCGAACGGGCCCGAGGCGGCGCGCTCCGGGTCCACGTGGATCCACTGGTGGTCGCCGGTGGCCTCGGCGAAACGGTCGATCTGCTCCTGGGTGACGGTGTGCCAGTCACTGTGTCCGAGGTGCTCCCCCTTGGCGCGGGCGAACTCGTCCAGTCCGGTGAATGTGCGCATGGCGGTCTCCGGGCTCGTCGGTTGACTGAGCAAGCGCTTAGCAAGCTACTCGCCGGTGGACTCCGGCGCCAGAGGGCCCAGAACGGGTCCACACGGGCGGCGGCGCACCACGGGAACGGCGCACCACGGGAACGGGGCACCACGGGAACGGGGCACCACGGGAACGGGGCACCGCCACCCACCTTCCGGCGGCTGCCGCACAACCGGGGCTCAGGAGCCGGGCACGGCGCGGCGTTCGGCGAACGTGCCGTCCACCAGCGGTACGAACCCGGTGGTCCTGGACGCCGCTCCGTCGGCCCGGTCGTCCGGGCCCCGCCCGTCGCCGGTGGGCCGCTGCTCGCGCAGCACCGCGCCGTTGACGATCCGCCACCGGTAGTCGGCGCCCGGCCTGGCCTCGGCGGTGTGCGCGGCGGTCAGCACCGGCTCCTCCGCCCGGAACGTGTACAGCTCCACCAGGTGCTCCCGCACCGGACCGGCCTCGCGTTCCAGCACCACCAGTTGCGCGGGGCGCCCGCCCTGGCGCACCGAGAGGAGCTGGTCCAGGGTGACCCGGTCGCCGCCGGGCCCGTGCAGCCGGCCGTTGCGCAGGCGCAGGTCCGGGCCGCCGTCAGGGTCGGGATAGCTGCGGTTGAGCCAGTCCACCCGGGGCGTCCGCGCCGAGTCCCGGGTCAGCGTCAGGGGGCGTGCGGCCTTGGACGCCTGCTCCGCACGCGCCGGGGGAGCCACGTTGCCCCGTGGCTGCGACGTGCGTCCGGCGTCCGGCGCCGGGTTCTTGCCCGGGGGCCGCTGGGAGACCGGGGAGCCGCCCCTGGAGGCCCTCCGCTCGGCACCGTCGTCGTGCTTGGGCCCCTGACAGCCCTGGGCCAGCGCGATGCCCACGGCGGCCAGCAGCGTCGCGGTCACGAACACCACCAGGCGCTGCCGCAGCATCGCGGGCCGGGGGCCGGTGGGCCGGGGCTGCCCCGTGCGGCGGCCCGCACCGGTGCGGTGCTGGGACGGCGGAGGGGTGCGCGGCGCGCGGTCGGGCGCGGTGCGGCGGTTGCCGGCGGCGGGTCGCCCCGCGGGGCCCGGGCGACCGCCGGGGCCGCTGCGGGCGCCGGCGGCGTTGCGGCCACCTGACCCACCCCCCGCACCCGGCCGATTGCCCGGGGTGGGGCGGGCGGTGGGACCGGGCCGGTCACCGCCGGAGGCCGGCCGGCCCTGCGTGGACTGACCGCCCTGCCCCGGCCTCGCTCCGGGCAGGTGCTGGCTGCCTGCCGGGGGCCGGTGAGCGGCGGTCGGCCGGGTGGGCGGGGACCCGCCGCGCCGCTCCTCGGTGCGCTGCCGCAGGTACGCGGCTGCCTCCCGACCGCCGGGCCGGGCCGGGCCCCTGGTGCCCGGGGCTCCCCACGCGGGGTCCAGGCCGCGGGCCTCCCGGGCGTGGATCTCGGTGAGCCGCTCGTGCAACGACGCCGTGCTCGGACGCTCCTCGGGGTCCTTGACCAGACAGGCGGCGACCAGCGGGGAGAGTGCGGCGGGGACCCCGCGCAGGTCGGGCTCCTCGTGCACCACGCGGTAGAGCATCACCTCGGAACTGCCGTGTCCGAACGGTGAGTCGGCGGTGGCGGCGTAGGCCAGCGTCGCTCCCAGCGCGAACACGTCGGTCGCCGGTGTCACGGGCGCCCCGCGCACCTGCTCGGGAGCGAGGAACCCCGGCGAGCCCACCGCGGTCCCCACATGGGTGAGGGTGCTGGCCCCGGTGGCCCAGGCGATGCCGAAATCGATGATCCGCGGCCCCTTGGGGGACAGCAGGATGTTGGACGGCTTCAGGTCACGGTGCACCACCCCGGCCTCGTGGACCGCGATCAGACCCTCCGCCAGCGCCGCCCCGATCGCCGCCACCTCGGCGGCGGCCAGCGGCCCCTGGTCGTTGACCTTGTCGTACAACGAGGGGCCCGGCACGTACTGGGTGGCCAGCCACGGCCGGTCCGCGGCGATGTCGGCGGCGACCAGCCGGGCCGTGCAGCCGCCGCGGATGCGGGACGCCGCCGAGACCTCCCGGGCGAACCGGGTACGGAACTCCGGGTCCTCGGCCAACTCCGACCGGATCAGCTTCAGCGCCACCCGCTGCCCCCGCCGGTCCGAGCCGAGATAGACCACGCCCATCCCGCCCGTGCCCAGCCGCCGGTGCAACCGGAAAGAGCCGACGACCCGCGGATCCTCGCGCCGGAGCCGCATCATCGTCATGTCCTTCCCCTGCCTTCGGCGGGAAGGCTTCGCCCCCTGCCCCCGTTGAGGAGGTCGCTTCCGGCCGGTCCGTCTGACGTGGCACAGCTTACGGACTGGTCTGCCGGTGTGCTGATGCGCAACGCGCGTGCGCCGAGCGGGAATGTCAGTGGCGGGTGCGATCCTGAAGGAACAGGGCACACCGGACGGGGACCTCTCCAGGAGCAGGCCGACTCGTGCCCATCGGCCCGTCATTCAAGGGGGTTTGACGGCATGAAGGGTGACCGTGTGGAGATAGTCGTGGACGCGGGGGACACGACGAGGACCTACGAAGTGCTGGCGACGAGGGCAGGGCGCAGGGTGGAGACCGCGGTGCGCCGCGGCGTCGTGGAGGTGAGCGAGGTCACGCGCAGCGGGTCGGTGGTGCGCACGGCGCGGTTCATGCAGAACCGCGTGCTCGCCCTGGTCGAGCAGCCGGTGCCGCGTGACGCCGAGGGGGAGGCTCCCGCGTCGTCGGACTGACCGGGCTCCGGCGGACGGAGGTGGGGGCGCGGCGTCGGCGCACCGGCGCCGCGCCCCGCGGTGAACGGCCGTGCGGGTCGCTTGGCCCCCGGACCGCTCGGGGGCCGGGGGTAGGGCCCGTGGCGTACCGTCACCCGTCCGCACCCGTCCGCACCCGTCCGCGGGGGAGCACCGCGTTCCCCGCTCGCCAGCGGAGCCGTACAGCCCCCGCTGGGTTCAAATAACAGGCCCGAAGGCCGATGCGCCGACTCCCCGATGAGGTGACCGCTCCGACACCGCGGGTTCCCCGAACGAGGGAGGCCCCCGTGCGCCGCCGCCGCGGCACCACCGGCAGCCCCGCCCGCGCCCGGTCGTGCGGTCCCCTCCGGGAGATCCCTGTGCGGATCACCACCACCTCCACCCAGGGGAGTACGCCATGGGTCGAACGCTCATCCTCGGGGATGCCCGCGAAGCGGTACGACGGCATGACGATCAACGGCTCAGCCGTGCCTAGCCTTGTGGTCAGGCGGTGGGCGGCGCTCTCATCCCCCGAGGTCCCCCGCCCGCCGCCGGACGCACCTGACGACGACCGACCCGCGGCACCGTGCCGCGGTGGGCGGCGGGAACCGAGGAGACCAGCGGCGATGACGATGGGCAAGTCCGGCAGGGCGGGGCGCGGCAGCCGTCCCCACAGCGCCGGGACGTTCGGTGTCACCGCCTCCGGTACCCGGCACCCCCTGGTGGCCGCGGCCATGGTGGTGCCGCTCGCCGCCCTGCTCGCCGTGGTCTTCGGAGGATGGGACCAGGTGGTCATGCAGGCGTCGTCCGTGGCCGGGACGATGGGGCGCTGACGAGGCGCCCCCGAAGCCCGGTTCACGGACCGGGCGGGAAGGAACCGGCAGCCCCGTGGGGACGGGGGTGCGACGGACGGCAGGCAACCCGGCACCTTGGGGGAGGTGTCGGGTTGTCGGGCGTGGTCTACTGGCGCGATGAACGGGCTGGTGGGCGAACTCGCACGGATGCTGGGCGGCGAGCCGGTCGTGCTGGCCCAGCGCGACGACTCCGTGGTGGTCCGGGTCGGGGACCTGGTCGCCAAGGCCCACGCCGCCGACACCGACCAGGCAGGGCTCGACGCCCGCCTGGCGGTGGCCTCGACACTGCCAGGCGTGCTGCTCCCACCGGTGCGGCAGCGACGGCCCGGATGGGTGCGGGGCCGCCGGGTCACCCTGTGGCCGTACGGCGAGCCGGTCGGTTCCGGGGACCCGGAGGCCGCGCCCTGGGCGGAGGCCGGTCGGCTGCTGGCCCGGCTCCACTCGGTGCCGTTGGACTCGTTGCCGGGGACGCCGCCCCCCATGCGCGGGCCGGCCAAGGTGGCGCGGGCACTGCAGCGGTTGGGCGCGGTGGCCCAGGACACCTCCTCCGCCGTGGTGCGCCGGGCCGCGGCCGGACTGCCGGGCTGGGCACGTGGCCAGGGGACGCCACCCGATCGGGACGTGTTGGTGCACGGCGACCTCCACCTGGGGCAGTTGGTCCGGGTGCCCCCCGGACAGTGGCGGCTGATCGACGTGGACGACCTGGGCGTGGGCGACCCGGCCTGGGACCTGGCCCGCCCCGCCGCCTGGTACGCAACCGGGTTGCTGGCCCCGGAACTGTGGGTCCGGCTGCTCACCGCCTACCAGGACACCGGCGGTCCCGCGGTGCCGCCGCGCGGGGAGGACCCCTGGCCGGTACTGGACGTGCCGGCCCGGGCACTGACCGTGCAGTCCGCGGCGCTCTCCGTGGTCCGGGCCCGGCGGGAGGGCCGGCCCCTGGACGAGGTGGACCAGGCGCTGGTCGCAGCCTGTGAACGGATCGCCGGACTCACCTCCGGAGCCCCGACACGGCACGCGCGTAAGGTGAGGACACCGCCGTCCGGGTGAACCGGCCGGCGCATGTTGGCGTGAGGAGCTGATACAGCATGCAGTGCCCCAAGTGTCACGGGTTGATGCAGACGTACAACCGCAGCGGTGTGCAGATCGAGCAGTGCGGCGGGTGCCGGGGGATCTTCCTGGACTACGGCGAGTTGGAGGCGCTGACCCAGTTGGAGTCGCAGTGGGTCCAGCAGCCTCCGCCGCCGGCCGCCCCACCCGCGTACCCGGCCGCGCCGGCCGCCCCCGCCTGGGGTGCGGTGCACAGCGGCCACCGGGGTCACCACCACCGGAGCTTCGGCAGGATGCTCTTCTCCTCCTGATCGAGTCCTGGGGACCTCCTGGCGGGGCCCGAAGCCCGAACGGCCCGAAGCCCGCCGGGACCCCGGGCGCTCGGCGAGCGACCACATCGGCCGGCGCGGCCCCGCACGGGTCTGCGCCGGCTGGTCTGCGGGGCTGGGGCTGAGGGGCCGCGGGGCTGGGGCTGAAGGGCTGGCGCTGCGGCGGGGGACCCGGCCGGGGGACGCCGTGGCGCGTACGGAGCCTGCCGGCGAAGTCGAACGCGCCGTGGGCACGTCCATGGACAGCAGAAAGCCGCGGGTACGGTTTCCGTACCCGCGGCTCAACACCGTACGCGCAGAGCGCGAACTCCGGGTGGACGATACTGGGATCGAACCAGTGACCCCTACCGTGTCAAGGTAGTGCTCTCCCGCTGAGCTAATCGTCCGTGCTGGTCAGCCATGCTCGCCGGCCGTGACCGGACAGGACATGGTGGGCGATACTGGGATTGAACCAGTGACCTCTACCGTGTCAAGGTAGCGCTCTCCCACTGAGCTAATCGCCCCCACAGAACCGATCGCCCGAGCGAACACACCGCCGGACACGATCAGATCCGCAGAGGTGGAGACGGGATTTGAACCCGTGTAGACGGCTTTGCAGGCCGTTGCCTCGCCTCTCGGCCACTCCACCGAGGGGGGTCCTCGACCCCCATCGAGCGGACGACGGGATTCGAACCCGCGACCCTCACCTTGGCAAGGTGATGCTCTACCAACTGAGCCACGTCCGCGTGTGCCACTGTCCGGGCGTTTGTGCGTGTGCCCTGGTGACGTGTTGAACTCTAGCGGATTCCCCGGCCAGCTCAAATTCTGTTTTCCCAGGACGCCGCCGGGGCAGCCGGCCGCGGGGGACGGCCGGAACGGACGCGCGCCGTTCCGGCGGTGCCCGGCGCCCCGGCGGCACAAAGGCTGGGGCCCCGGCGGGCACAGAGGTAACGTCATCGCGGACAACGCGTCGAGGACACGGCGAGGAGCAGTCGATGAGGGTCTGGGTGGACGGTGCCCTGAGGGACACCGAAAGCGCCGTGGTGTCCGTCTTCGACCACGGGCTGACCGTCGGGGACGGCGTCTTCGAGACGATGAAGATCGTGCAGGCGCGGGCGTTCGCGCTCACCCGGCACCTGCGCAGACTGGCCAGGTCCGCCCGGGGGCTCGGCCTGCCGGAACCGGACCTGGACGAGGTGCGCCACGCCTGCGCCGAGGTGCTCGGGGCCGAGCCCGTCGCCCACGGCAGGTTGCGGGTGACGTACACCGGTGGGCCGGGGCCGTTGGGCTCGGCGCGCGGGACCGCCGCGCCCACCCTGGTGGTGTCCGGCGGGCCGGTCGGCCGCAGACCGGACAGCACCGCGGCGATCACCGTGCCCTGGCCGCGCAACGAGCGCGGCGCGTTGGCCGGCCTGAAGTCCACCTCATACGCGGAGAACGCGGTCGCCCTGGCCCGGGCCCAGCAGCGCGGAGCCTCCGAGGCCCTGTTCGGCAACACCGTGGGCCGGCTGTGCGAGGGCACGGGCACCAACGTGTTCGTGGTGGTGGGAGGGCGTCTGCTGACCCCGCCGCTGGACGCCGGCTGCCTCGCCGGGATCACCCGGGAGTTGGTGCTCGAGTGGACCGACGCCCAGGAGGCGGACCTCCCACTGGAGGTGCTGGCCGAGGCGGAGGAGATCATGCTGACGTCCTCGCTGCGCGATGTGCAGGCCGTGCACCGGGTGGACGACAGGGAACTGGCGGGGGCCCCGGGGCCGGTGACGGCGAAGACCATCGCCGTGTTCGACGAGCGGAGCCGGTCCGAGCTCGATCCCTGAGCGGCCGCCCGAGGGGGGCGGGGCGCGGACCGGACCGATGAGAAGGGGGAGGGCCCGATGACGACCACACTGCGGCCGTGCGAGGCGGAGCGGCGTGCGGCGGACGGGTCGCGTGGCAGGCGCTACGCGATCGTCGTGAACGGCCGGCCGGTCGGCGAGATCGAGGTGGAGGCCAGGGAGCGGTTCGGCCGGCTGGTGGGTCGGCTGGGCGGGCTCCGCGTGGACGAGGGGGACCGGCGGCGGGGGAGGGGCACCGTGGCGTTGCTCGCCGCCGAGGAGGTGCTGCGCCACTGGGGCTGCGGGCGGGTGGAGGTGTCGGTGGCCCCGTCCGAGGCGGCCGGCCTGTCGCTGGCCCGGGCGTTGGGCTACTCGGAGCGGAGCCGGACGATGGCGTTGTCCCTCCGGGACCGCCCGGTTCCCGTGCTGCCGCCGGGCTGTTCCGCGGACCCGCTGACCGACGCGGAGTTCGCCGCCTGGAACGACGACCAGCGCCGGGGGTACGTCGAGGTGTTGGTGGCGATGGGCCTGGATGCGGAGCAGGCGGAGAGCAAGGCGCGGGACGACCAGCGCAGGTTCCTGCCCGAGGGCGTGCGCACCCCGGGTGCCGTGCTGCGGGTGCTGCGCAGCGCGGGGGTGCGGGTCGGCGTGCTCTGGCTGGGGCTGGCTGGGCCCGACCGGACCGACCAGGCCTGGGTCTACGACGTCGAGGTGGAGCCGGAGCACCGGGGTCGCGGCCACGGGCGCACCCTGATGCGGCTGGCCGAGGCCGAGTGCCACCGGGCCGGGGTCGCGGAGCTCGGGTTGAACGTCTTCGCCGACAACGAACCCGCCGCCCGCCTCTACCGGTCCCTGGGGTTCCAGGTCACCCACCACCACCTGGCGAAGCCGCTGTCCTGAGTCCGTCCTGGTCCCCTGGGTGCCCCCGGGCCCGGGTCAGCTTCCGGGGGGTCAGGCGAGCAGCCGGTCGATGGCGTCCTCGACCTTCTCCCGCAGGCCCCGCTGGCTCTTGCCGCCGTCGAACCGGGTGCCGCCCACCACGTACGTGGGTGTGCCGGTGACGCCGATGGCCCGGCCCTCGGCGAGGTCGGCGTCGACGATGAGGAAGTGCCGCCCGTCGATCAGCGCGGTATCGACCTCGTTGGCGTCGAGGCCGAGTTCCCGGGCGACCTGCACCAGCGCGGTCTCACCCTGGTCGGTCAGCTCCTGGACGCGGCCGAGTACCGCTTCGACGTAGGGCCAGCCCTTGCCCTGGGCGAAGGCTTCCTCGGCGGCCTGCGCGGCGGCGGTGGCGTGCTTGTGCTTGTCGAGCGGGAAGTGCCGCAACTCGATGACGAGGGAGTCGCCGTAACGGGCGCGCAGGGCCCTGATGTCCTCCAGGGCCGTGCCGCAGTCGGGGCATTGCAGGTCGCACCAGACGTCCAGCGTGGCGCGGCGGGGCGGGGCATCACTCATGCCGTGCAGTGTGGCATCCCCCGCCCGGGAACCCCGAGTGACCCCTGCGGTCGGCCGACGGCGCGGATCGGGCCCAGGGAGGAGCCCGTCCCTGAGATTTCCCCGGGAACCGGTCTGATCCTGGCATCGCACCCGCTCGCCGAGGCACGATGGGAGGACGGGGCGCAGCGGCAGGGCCCCGGCGCGCTGTCGGAACGGCGAGCGCGACGACGAGACGAGGGGGACACCGTGCTGACGGCGACTGTCTGCATCGCGCTGTCCGGGGCCGGCCTGGCCATAGCCTTCCTGCACGCGTACCGCCGCAGGTTCCTGCGGGCGGTCCGACTGACGGCGTGGTCCCTGCTACCCGTCGGGCTCTACATGAGCGGCGTGCTGCCGCTCGGGCAGGACGTGGGCGAGGCGGTCGGGGACTGGGCGGTGGACCTGGTCTTCGACTCCACGGTGTGGGTGGGCATGGCGGTGCTCGCGGTGTCCGCGGTGCTGTTCGTGGTGGCCCGGGTCGCGGGGGACCGGCGTGGGGACACCCCGCCGGCGGCGGAGCGTGGAGCCGCTCCGGTGGGTGCGGGGACGACCCCGGCGGCGGGCCTGCGGCCGGGCGGCGGCGGGAAGCCCAAGAAGTCTTCCCGTGATGATGGATTGTCGGATTTCCGGGAAATCGAGGAAATTCTTCGGCGCCGGGGAATCTGAGGCATCTCGGTCGGCCCGCACCCGAAATCCATAACGGACGATCTCGGTATTCCTCTCGACGGGCGTCGAAGTGACCGGGAAGCCGCTCCCGGTCCGCGCTATTCACTGACGCGTATTCACCTGATGAGGTGTCGCATATTGCCGCTCCAGGGGTCGGGGGCCGGAATGTCCCGTTCTCCGGGCCCCTGGAGCGGGGAGCCCGCTGGGGGCGGTCAGTCGGCTGGTTGCGCGGGGGGCGGCACGGCCGCTTCCCGGCGTCGTGCCCGGTAGGCCGCGACGTGTAGCCGGTTGCCGCAGGTGCGGCTGTCGCAGTACCGGCGGGAGCGGTTGCGGGACAGGTCCACGAAGGCCCTGCGGCAGTCCGGGGCGTCACAGTGCCGCAGTCGCTCGCGCTCGCCCGCGACGATCAGGAAGGCCAGCGCCATGCCGCCGTCGGCCGCGAGGTGGTCGGCCACCGTCGCCCCCGGCGAGAAGTAGTGCATGTGCCAGTTGTACTCGTCGTGGTTGGTGAGCCGGGGGGTGGTCCCCGCGTCGGCGACCATGGCGTTGATCAGCTCGGCCGCCGTGCTGTCGGTGGGGGCCCGGAAGACGGCGGCGAACCGCTCCCGGGCCCGGCGCACCGCGGCGAGGTCCCGCTCCCTGAGCTCGCCCACCTCCACTTCGCTTATCCGCTGACGCTGGACGAAGTCGCGCAGCGTGGCGATGTCGGGCAGTCCCTCTTCCCCGTTGCACTCCGGTGCGGTACCGAGCAGCTCGACCACGCAGTCGAGCGCGCACCGGGTGTCATGGGTGATCAGCACTGATGAGCTCCCTGACCGGTCTGGTGGCGGTGGAGGGGCATGCGCCCTGCCCGGTGACTGTAGCGTGCACGGCGACCGCGCTCCGTATGCGGCCGGGTCGCGGCGTGGCTGAAGCCCTTACGGGCGCCCCCGGGGCCGGGGTGCCGGCGAGCGGGTGTGGGGTGTGCCGGAGGCGGCAGGCTCCGCCCGGCACGCGTGCGGCGCCGTTGCCCGCGTCCGGGAACGGGACGCGGGCAACGGCGCCGGCAAGGCTCGCTTCCAGCGGTGTCGTGAGCGGCGGCTGCTGTGGGTGCACTCGGGCCCGGACCGTACCCCCGAGTCGGACGGCCGGGCGGGGTCTCAGCTCTCGGCGAGGATGTGCGAGAGCTCGGTATCGAGATCGAAGTGACGGTGCTCGGTGCCTGGTGGAACCGCCGCATCGGTGCGCTTCAGGAAGGACTCCAGGGCGCGGGCGGGTGCCTCGAGCAGGGCTTCGCCCTCGGGCGAGCTCAGGGCGATGCATACGACGCCCTGGCCGTGGCTCCGGGACGGCCAGACGCGGACGTCGCCGGTGCCGGTGGGCCGGTGCAGGCCCTCGGCCAGGAGATCGCGGGCGAAGACCCAGTCGACGGTCTCGTCCGCACCGGTGTGGAAGGTGGCGTGCACGGCATAGGGGTCGGCCGTGTCGTACCGCAGGCCCGCGGGAACGGGCAGTGAGGATTCGCTCGACACAACGAGGCGCAGGTGCAGCTCGCAGCTGACCGTGGTGTTCATAAGCGCCATGGCCTTTCGCTCAGTGTGCGCTCGGGGAATCGCACGTCGGCGGAATCGACATGCCACCTCCAGGGCCGTTGTAAACCCCTCTGCCTGGATTGCTAACCTTCGGGTACCTCGTCCGGCTTAGTGTATTTGTTGGGACAACCGCCGTTCCGGTGAAAGGCAAAGCTCCTGTAACTTTGAAACCATGACGACGGGGAGCGACGGGCTGCACGGGAAGCCCGAGGATGACTCTGAGGGGGCCTCGCCGGACACGGGGGCCGAGGGTCGGGTGTACAAGGACAGCGGCGTCCAGGTCGCCGCTCAGGTTGCCGAGGACAAGGTGGCGGGAGCGGACGGCAAGCCGGAGTTCGGCTCCCGGGCGCCGATGTTCGTCAAGAGGTACCGGCCCCTCCACCTCACCTGGCAGATCGGCGTCTTCCTGGTCGGTGTCGCGATCATCGTCGCCGGCATCGCCATGCTGGTGCTCCCCGGGCCGGGCTGGGTGGCGATCTTCCTGGGGCTCGCGGTGCTCGGCACCGAGTTCGTCTGGGCGCAGCGGGTGCTGCGCTGGTCCAAGCAGCAGGCTGCCAGGGCGGCCAGTCGGGCGATGGACCCGCGGACCCGCCGCAGGAACCTGGTCTTCCTGATCGTGGGCCTGCTGCTCGCCGGCGGTGGGGTGGCGATCTACCTGTCGCAGTACGGCCCGCACCTGCCCTGACCTCTGCGACGGTGCTGAGCACCCGTACGGGTGCGGTAGTGTTTTCCCCGCACCCGGGCGATTAGCTCAGCGGGAGAGCGCTTCGTTCACACCGAAGAGGTCACTGGTTCGATCCCAGTATCGCCCACCGGGATGAGGGCGGCGGTCCGCACGTGATGTGTGGACCGCCGTCCTCGTTGTTGTGCGCGGTCGCGGGGCGGTGCTCTCCTCGGGTGGCCGGTGTTCCCGCGGGTGCTTCGACCGGGGGTCGTGCCGGGCCGATGACCCGGCGGACGCCTGGGAGCCGTACTGGGTAAGGCGTTTGGACCGGGCGCTGCCCGGCCTGTATTATTCAGCGTGTCAAGGGCGATTAGCTCAGCGGGAGAGCGCTTCGTTCACACCGAAGAGGTCACTGGTTCGATCCCAGTATCGCCCACGCTGTCGCAGGGCCCCTACCGATGGACATCGGTAGGGGCCCTGTTCGTGTTCGCGTCGTGCACCCCCAGGGGGAGGGTGTCCGGTCAGAACCGGATGAGCTTGGTGTCGGGGTGGTAGAGCTTCCAGGAGAACCAGTACTCGTCGGACAGGGCGACGGGGGTGAGGTTCGACTGGAGTTCACCGCGGATGCGGTGGCCCCGCAGGTCCCACACGGTGCCGGTGGCCCGGTCGCTGAGCTGGAGGTCCTCGGTGATCGCCAGTTTCACCTCGTGGCCGTCCACCTCACCCTGGAAGGCGTTGATGGTGCTGTTGACCGCCACCATGTAGAAGCCGTCCTCGTTCTTCACCACGCGCTGCTGGAGCAGTTCGTTCCGGAGGTACGACCAGGGGCGCATGGTGGGCTCCAGAACGCCCACGACACGGGTGCGCGGGGGGAAGGTGTTGTCGCGGCGGTTCTTCGGCAGGCCCAGGGTGTGGTTGCTGGACATGAGCCGCTCGTAGCTGCCGGGGACCGCGAAGTCCATCCCCTTGACGTCCCGCTCGGTCACCTTCGCGACCTGGGGCATGGGGTCGAGGCGCCTGACGTCGGTCCAGGACAGGACCTGGAAGTGGATCAACTTCAGGGTGTGCGGGTGGAGCTTGCCGATGATCGACTTGAACGTGGCCTGCTGGAAGAACGTCTTGGTGCGGCGGTCCGCGACGATCATGTTGGTGTCCTTGAACGAGCCGACGAGCAGGGGCCCGATGTCGGTCACGTCGAAGGGCATGATGCTTCGGCAGTGGGCGCAGTAGGTCAGCGAGACGATCTTGTCGCCGAAGCGGTCGTTGACGATGTGGTGGTGGATGACGTAGTCCAGCGGGTACGCCTTGGTCACCCCGCCGTACTCGATCACCGCGAGCTGCATCTCGCCGCGCAGCGGCAGGCTCAGCGGGTCCTCCGCCATCTCCGGGTAGTCAACGGCCGGGAACTGCACGTCCTGGTGGAACCAGTACGTGAGCCACGTCGCCAACACCAACAGGGACAGCGGAGCGATCATCGAGAGCGGGAACCCGTCATCGACGGTTTCCCACACGGCGATTCCGACGCCTGCGGCCAGGAGCGTCCAGGCCGCGGGCTTGCGGATGAAGTAGTGGTAGTAGAGCCAGGACACCGGAAACGCTGGTACCAGCGCGAGGTAGAACGCGGCTGTGCCGATGGTGAGGGCCACCACCGCTAATGAATACATCAGCACGAGCATCATGGTGCTTTCTCCTCGAGTAGGAAGTCGCCGAAACGGTTGATGAGACCCATGGCTTGGCGAAGGGTCTCCCGTTCGGCAGGGCTGAACCTGCCCACCGCCGCGGCCAGTCGGCGGAAGTGGTCGGGCACGGTCTCCTCGATCAGCCGCTGTCCCTCTTCGGTGAGGGCCACCGGCTGGTTCCGCCGGTTGGTGGGATCCGCGCATCTGCGCGCCAGCCCGGCGTTGACCAGCCCGTCGACGATCCCCGTCACGGTCGGCCGGCTCACCGCGATGCGTTCGGCGAGCGCGGAGGGGGTGCGCTGACCTCCGGGGGCGGACCCCAGAGCGAGGAGCACCGCGAACCGTCCTGGAGAAAGGCCGTATCGGTGCAGGTGATCCTCGACCGTGCGGACGAGTTGCCCTGATCCGGCAAAGAGCAGTGCGCCCAACTCGGCGTCGTTCACGTTGAGGTCGGGCGTCGACTGGAAGATCCAGTCGAGGGTTTCCCTGCGGTTTGCCTCGTTCGGGTTTGGGTGCGGCGGAGAGCGGCGGGAGCGAGGCATGATCGGCTCCTGTCGATTAGGTCCCTATCCATTAGGCACCTATCGGTTAGGTTCCTAACTATAGGCGTAGCGCATGGCGGCCGAAAGGGGTCGTGCACCGGAATCCACCCGCACGGGTGACCCCGGTCGTGGACACCCGGCCCGTCGGAGATCGCCCCGCCTCACTCACCCGCCATGGTGACTCTCCGTCATCGATTCTTGGGTGACCGAGCGTTAACAAATCATGTTGTCCCGTAGTCGTTTGAGGTAGTGCGCCTACGGAGAGGAACAGTAGTGACGAACTGTTTGTTCGATCACCCACCCTGACGATTACTCATCGTCACCATGGCAGAAGGAAACCCACTCGATGGCTCTCCAGCAGCCCGCCCCCAGCGGGCTTCTCCCCCGGCGGACCGAGCAGTGCCGGGAGGTACCCGCCCCGCCCCACCGCATGGAGACGCTTCAGACCGCTCACCTGCACGCGGTGGCCGCGGCCGCCGGGTGCACGCTGTCCCGGCCGTACTCGGCCACCGGCACCGACTGGTACCTCAGCCGCGACTCGCTCGGCCCGGCCGTGGAGGACGAGGTGACGATCAGGGTGCGGCTCACGCACGCGCACCAGTTCCCCCTGCCGCCCCGGGGGCCGTCCTTCACCCTCACCCTGGACAACGACGAGCTGGCCGCCCTCGCCCGCACCCCCGTGTCGGTGCCCAGGATCCTGGTCGTGATGATCGCCCCGCTGAGCAGGGGACGTTGGCTGCGCGCCGGCCGTGACCGGCTCGAACTGCGGCACTGCTGCTACTGGGTCAACCTGGCCGGCCACGCGGTCACCGGGCGGCTCAGGACCCAGGTGCGGATATCCACCGCGCGGATCTTCGACGACCGTGCGCTGGCCGAGATCATGGCCCGGGTCGGGGCCGGGGGGCGGCCCTGATGCGGACGCGTGCGGAGGGTTCACGGCCGGACGGCTCGAGACCGGGCGGTTCCAGGTCGGGGGTGTCGGACGGGGAGGGCCCCCTCGAGGAGTTGCCCGACGCGCGGTGGGTCGATCCCGCGGTGCTCAGCGGGCTGCTGGCCAGGTACGGCTGGCAGCGGCGCGGTGGGGTCCCCGGCCGGTACACCCGCTGGACCCCGCCGGTCGGCACCCGGTTCGCCGACCGCGAGGTCAGCCTGCTGGTGCCGCACGGCGGACGGTGGGAGGACCACGGGGAGCTGCTCCACGAGGCGTTGACGGCCCTGGCCCGCTCCGGAGCGCCCTCGGCCGTCCGGATCCTGCGTGGTCTCGCCGTTCCCGGCGACGAGATCCGCTGGATGCGGGAGGTGCCGCGGACCGCGGGAACGGTGTCCTGGGAAGCGGCCGAGCGCCTGTGGACCGGCGTGCGCGCCATGCTCCTCGCGGTCGCCCACGCCGACTGCCCTCCTCACGGGTACTTCGGCGAGCGCCACGCCCGCTACGTCGCCGGGGTGCTGAGCCAGGTCCTGGTGGAGTCCTCCCCCGGGGGCCGGCCGCTGACCGTCTACGCGCCGGTGCCCCAGGGGCGGCCGCTGACCACGGCGTTGCTGCGGAGCCTCAACGCCACCAGGGATGCCGTGGACCACCGCAGGGCCACCGGTTCCATGGAGGCGTTCGACTCCGCGGTCGACCGCGGGGTCTGCCGTGAGTTGACCGAGTCCCTGGTGCGGCTGGTGCACGGTGCCGCACTGGTGGAGGTCTCACTGTCCTGGTCGTCCGCCGTCGGGCCGCCGCACGGCTACCCGAACCGGCCGCCGGCCGTGGTGTTCTCCCCGGTGGACCTGCCGGTGTTGCGTGAGGCCGGCGTCCGGTACCTGCACGCCGAGCAGTCGGTCGCGGTGCGGATCACCGGCGAGGTGGTGGCGCTCTACCGGCGGAGCGCGGACGGGGCCGGCACGGTCCGGCTGCGCGTGCTGGCCGGCGCGGACGTCGAGCAGGTGGTGGCCCAGCTCGCCGGGGGCCGCTACCGGGTGGCGGCCCACGCCCACCTGGCCGGCGTCCCGGTCCGGGTGAGCGGCCTGCTGCACGGCCGTGGGGGGTTCCGCCGTCTGACCGCGGTGCGGGAGGTGACGCCGGCGCCCGTCGATCCGCAGGAGCGGGAGCGGCTGTCGGCCTCGGTGCGGGGCGCGGCCGAGCTCGTGGAGGAGCTCCGCGAGCAGCGGGGCTGATCAGGCGCCGCCGCGCGGCCGGGCCCCGGAGGGCCTGTCCGGCGCGTTACCGTTTCGCCCGTCGGGCATCCGGCTCGGTACGATTCGTCAGCGCGGCACCCCGCCGCGGCCATGTGTCCCCGGGACACGCGCCCACACACGTTCACGAACACGCGCCCATGTGTTCCACGTGCACGAGTCAGGAGAGACCGGTGTCAGACCTCCGTGTGATCATCAAACGCGATTCCGAGCGGGATGAGCGCGTGGTGACCACGGGGACGACGGCCGCGGCGCTCTTCGAGGGTGACCGCCGGATCATCGCCGCCCGGGTCGCCGGCCAGCTCAGGGACCTCACCCACCGGCTGGCGGACGGCGACGAGGTCGAGCCCGTCGCCATCGACAGCGAGGACGGCCTGGCGATCATGCGCCACTCCACCGCGCACGTACTCGCGCAGGCGGTGCAGGAGCTGTTCCCCGAGGCGAAGCTCGGCATCGGCCCGCCCATCAAGGACGGGTTCTACTACGACTTCGACGTGCGGACTCCGTTCCAGCCCGACGACCTCAAGCGCGTCGAGAAGAAGATGCAGGAGATCGTCAAGCGCGGACAGCGGTTCTCCCGCCGGGTCGTCACCGACGACGAGGCCCGCACCGAGCTCGCCGACGAGCCCTACAAGCTCGAGCTGATCGGGCTCAAGGGCGCCGCCGCGGACGCCGCGGAGGGCGCCTCGGCCGAGGTCGGAGCCGGTGAGCTGACCATCTACGACAACCTGGACGCCAAGACCGGCGAGCTCTGCTGGCGCGACCTGTGCCGGGGCCCGCACCTGCCGAACACCCGCATCATCCCCGCGTTCAAGCTGATGCGTTCCGCGGGCGCTTACTGGCGGGGCAGCGAGCGCAACCCGATGCTCCAGCGGATCTACGGCACCGCCTGGCCCTCCAAGGACGAACTCAAGGCGCACCTGGACTTCCTGGCCGAGGCGGAGAAGCGGGACCACCGGCGGCTTGGTGCCGAACTCGACCTGTTCTCCATCCCCGAGGAGATCGGCTCGGGCCTGGCGGTGTTCCACCCGCGCGGCGGGATCATCCGCCGGGCCATGGAGGACTACTCCCGCAGGCGCCACGAAGAGGCCGGCTACGAGTTCGTCTACACCCCGCACGCCACCAAGGGCAGGCTCTACGAGATCTCCGGCCACCTCGACTGGTACCGGGACGCCATGTACCCGCCCATGCAGCTCGACGAGGGCCACGACTACTACCTCAAGCCCATGAACTGCCCCATGCACAACCTGATCTACCGGGCCAGGGGGCGTTCCTACCGCGAGCTGCCGCTGCGGCTGTTCGAGTTCGGCACCGTCTACCGCTACGAGAAGTCGGGCGTGGTCCACGGCCTCACCCGGGCCCGTGGTTTCACCCAGGACGACGCACACATCTACTGCACCGTCGAGCAGATGCCCGACGAGCTGGACTCGTTGCTCACCTTCGTGCTCAACCTGCTGCGCGACTACGGACTCAACGACTTCTACCTGGAGCTGTCCACCAGGAACCCGGAGAAGTCCGTCGGCACCGACGAGGTGTGGGCGCGGGCCACCGACGCGCTGCGGCAGGCGGCCCAGAAGCAGGGGCTGGAGCTGGTCCTCGATCCCGGCGGTGCCGCGTTCTACGGGCCGAAGATCTCGGTGCAGGCCAGGGACGCCATCGGCCGGACCTGGCAGATGTCCACCGTGCAGGTGGACCTCAACCTGCCTGAGCTGTTCGACCTGGAGTACACCGCCGCGGACGGCTCGAGGCAACGGCCCGTGATGATCCACCGCGCCCTGTTCGGCAGCATCGAGCGGTTCTTCGCGGTGCTGCTCGAGCACTACGCCGGCGCCATGCCGCCGTGGCTCGCGCCGGTGCAGGCGGTGGGCATCCCCATCGGCGACGCCCACGTGCCCTACCTCGAGGAGTTCGCCGCCCAGGCACGGTCCAGGGGCCTGCGGGTCGAGGTGGACGCGTCGGCCGACCGGATGCAGAAGAAGATCCGCAACGCCCAGAAGAACAAGGTCCCGTTCATGGTCATCGCCGGGGACGACGACATGGCCAACGGCGCCGTCAGCTTCCGTTACCGCGACGGCAGCCAGGCCAACGGCATCCCCCGGGACGCCGCCCTGGCGGAGATCGCCGACGCGGTGGAGCGCCGCGTCCAGGTGTGAGCACCCGGGGCGCCGGCGGCTGGACCCCCGGCCGCCGGCGCCCCGGACCGCGGTCAGCCCGGGGGAGGGGCGATCAGGTCAGGTCGGGCCAGGCGAGGAGGGCCTCGACCAGGGCACGGTCCCCCTCGACCCTGATCCGGTCGGGCCCCAGGCGCCCGTTGAGGAACAGCAGCAGGTCGCTGGCGGAGCCCTCGAGTCGGACGGCAGGGGCCGTCCCGTCGTCCTCGACGACCAGCGAGCCCCGCTCGGCCAGGTCCACCAGCCACCGCGGGCCCTGGGAGACCTGGACCGAGACCCTGGCCGGTCGGTGCGGCCACGGGCCCGCCGAGCCGAGGAACACGTCCAGGAACCCCGAGAGGCCGTCCACGGCGGCCACTGTGGGGATCGGCTCGGGCCGTCCCACCGCCTCCTGGGCGTCGTGCGCGTGCACCGCTGCCTCCTGCACCTGGTGGCGGGCGACCGACGCCGCCGTCCACGAAGCGGACGCGGGGTCCCACCAGGCCCAGCAGCCCCGCTCGGGGCCGGCGTCCCGCAGCGCGGCCAGGAGCAGGTCGGTCGACTCGGACGACCAGGCGACGAGGTCGCCGTGGGGGTCCGCGCCGTCGATCGCGGCCCGGTTCGGCGGGGCGTCCCGCGGGCCAGCGGCGATGGTGGCCGCCCAGAACCGCTGCACGAAGCCGAGGTGCGCAACGAGGTCCCGCAGGGACCAGTCCGGGCAGCCGGGGACACGGACCTCGAGGTCGGCCGGGCCGGCGGCGGCCCCGCGCAGTGCGGCGGAACGGTCCTCGATGAGATCGAGGAACTCCGGGAAGGCAAGCGTCGTCATGGGCGTCTTCTACCACGCGGCACCGACAGCCACCCGGCCGGACCCGCCGCCCCCCGGGGACGACGGGGCGGTAACCGGTGGTGGGGCGCCGTCCGGCTGCCCTCGGGTCCCCTCGCCCGCCGCGGACGCTTATGCTGACCGGCATGACGCGTGAGCCGGAGTTGCAGGTCGGAGTGGGGTCGCCGGACGCGTTCCAGCGCCTGTGGACACCCCACCGGATGGCGTACATCCAGGGCGAGAACAAGCCCACCGGTCCCGGGGCCGGTGACGGTTGCCCGTTCTGCACCATCCCCGGTCTGTCGGACGAGGAAGGGCTGGTGGTGGCCCGCGGCGAGCACGTCTACGCGGTACTCAACCTGTACCCGTACAACTCGGGACACCTGATGACGGTGCCCTACCGCCACGTCGCCGACTACACCGACCTCACCGCGCCGGAGACCGTGGAACTCGCCGAGTTCACCAAGAAGGCGATGACCACGCTGCGCCAGGCGTCGGGAGCCCAGGGTTTCAACATCGGCATGAACCAGGGCGCCGTGGCCGGGGCCGGGATCGCCGCCCACCTGCACCAGCACCTGGTGCCGCGCTGGGGTGGTGACACCAACTTCATGCCGGTGATCGGTGAAACCCGGGTGCTGCCCCAGCTCCTCGCGGACACCCGTACCATGCTCGCCCAGGTCTGGCACCACCCGCTGTCCGCGCCCGGCGCGGAGTAGCCACCCCCGCCCGCCGCGGTCCAGCCCGGACGCCGCGGGCGGGGTGGTACCCGACCGGCCCCGCGCGGTGTCTCAACGGGCGTCGTAGTGGTCCACCTTGCCGGGGGCCGCGCCCTGGACCGCGCCGCCGAGGCTCCCGGCGCGGTTGCGGAACGGCTCGACGTCCACGTTGTTGTCCTCCAGCACCTTGAGGGTGGCCGCGTGCACCGCGCGGATCACGGGGGCGGCGGCACGCAGCGCGTCGTCCGCCATGAACCGGTGGGTCCACGGCGGCTCCACCCACGAGTGCCGCAGCCCGAACGGCTCCGGCAGGGTGAGCTTGCCGCCCAGCCACTCCAGCAGCGAGGGGATCCAGATCAGCGGCGCCCGGATGGCGAGTCGGACCACCTCCTCCGTCGTCACCAGCGGCAGCGTCACCTTCTTGGTCTCCCAGAACTTGACGCTCTTGGGGACCGTCTTGGTCCTCGGCGACGGCTTGCCCGCGAGCGACGGCGCCACAGGACCCAGCGTGTAGCCGGTGACCTCGACCCGCAGCGAGCGGTGCAGCGTGGTGACCGTGCACATCAGGGTCAGGACGAACTGTCCCTCCCACAACACGAACTGCACACCCACGTAGTGCCGGCTTCCGGCGTCGAACTGCTGCTCGTTGCAGATGCGCTGCACCTCGAAGTCGCGGATCGAGTAGCCGTCCACCTCGGGCCCGCTCGGCCGGGAGACGGCCCCCGCTCCCTCGTTCACCGGCACCACGATCCAGTGCCGCACCGAGGGGCGGGGGAACCCGCCGCTGTGCAGGGGGCCGCGCGGAAGGTCCCGGAGGGCTCCGTGGATGGCCTTGACCACGTCCCACGAACGGAACTGGTTGATGTCGGTGTGGCCCGGTGCCGGGCGGAGCTCCTCGTCCATCACCCAGCCGCCCCACCGGGAGCCCATGCCGAGTATGCCGTCACGCCCCCGGTAGAACACCACGTTGCTGTTCTGTTCCTGGCCCAGCTTCTCCAGCTCCTCGCGCATCCGCTCGGCCCTGGTGTCGTTGGGCCCCGACGGCACCGCCTCCGGCACCGAGGGGCCGGCGTCCGCGCCGTCCAGCACGGCCGTCCACCTCTTGCGCAGCTCGACGGCGGTGGCGGTGCACAGCCGCCTGGCGACGAACCAGCCGGCCACCGGGGCCAGCAACACCAGCCGCAGGTACAGGCCGGGGAGGCCGGAGGCCGGCGGCCGGACCGCGAACAGCACGGCTGCGGCGGCCACCACCACGATCACCAGGGAGTTCAGGGAACTGAACCGCGACGCCGTCCGGGACAGCGTCCGCTTGAGTTGGAAGGCCCCGACCCACACCAGCGTCCCGGGCAGGAACAGCAGCCCGAACACGGCCATCACGATGGTCAGCCGGATGTCCCGGTTCCTGCGGATGCGACTCGCGGCCAGGCAGTGCCGCACCACCGCCGCCGGGTCCACCCCGAACGACTGGATCACCGGTTTCCGGCCGCCGCCGAGCATCCGCACCTGCACCGCGCGGCAGAAGGCCTCGCCGAGGTTCGGCTCCAGCAGGCTGAACCTGCCGGCCGACTGGGACGTGCCCTCACTGAGCTTGGTGAGCTCCTCCATGCTGCCGTCGCGGTAGGCAGCCGAGGAGAGCATCTGGGTCGGCGCGGTCTGCTGCCCCACGTCGGTCAGCGGGACCTGGGCTCCCGGGCTGAAGTCGAACGTGGTCACCGTACCCCCTGCCAACTCGCGGGCTGCGCCCGCAGGTTCCTGCCGCGCCCGACGGTCCTGCTGCGCAGAAGCATGCCCGCGGCGCGGCACGGGCACACCAGGTCGTCAGCCTAACCACCCGGGTGCGCCCGTGCCGTGGAGATTCCGGATCCGCCGCCCGGCGGGTCCGATCAGCTCCCGGGCCTACCTCTCGGCCGCCGTCTCGCGGACCCTGACGGCGAGTTGGGGCGGCATCGGCTCGTGCCGGGCGTAGGCGCGCCTGAACCGGCCGGTGCCGTGGGAGAGCGACCGCAGGTCCACCGCGTACCTGCTGATCTCGATCTCCGGGACCTCGGCGCGCACCAGGGTCCGCCCCGGCGTCGCCGGCTCGGTGCCCAGCACCCGGCCACGGCGGCCGGACAGGTCACTCATCACCGGGCCCACGTACTCGTCCGGGACCAGCACCCCGACCTCGGCCACCGGCTCCAGCATGTGGATCACCGTGCCCGCCGCCGCCTCCCGCAGCGCCAGCGCGCCCGCGGTCTGGAAGGCCGCGTCCGAGGAGTCCACCGAGTGCGCCTTGCCGTCGAGCAGGGTCACCCGCACGTCCACCACCGGGTACCCCGCGGCGACGCCCCTGGCGAGCTGGGCCCGCACGCCCTTCTCCACCGAGGGGATGAACTGGCGCGGCACCGCGCCGCCGACCACCTTGTCCACGAACTCGAACCCACCGCCTCCCGGGAGGGGCTCCACCTCGATCTCGCAGATGGCGTACTGGCCGTGGCCACCGGACTGCTTGACGTGGCGCCCGCGCCCGCCGGCCCTGGCTCCGAAGGTCTCGCGCAGCGACACCCTGTGCGGCACGGTGTCCACCTGGACGCCGTACCGGGAGCGCAACCGGTCGAGGAGCACGTCCACATGGGCCTCGCCCAGACACCACAGCACCACCTGGTGCGTGTCCTGGTTCTGTTCCAGGCGCATGGTGGGGTCCTCGGCCACCAACCGGGCCAGGCCCTGGGAGAGCTTGTCCTCGTCCGCCTTGCTGTGCGCCTCGATCGCCACGGGCAGCAGCGGGTCGGGCATCTCCCACGGCTCCACCAGCAGCGGGTCGTCCTTGTCCGAGAGCGTGTCGCCGGTCTCGGCCCGGGTCAACTTCGCGACGGTGCAGATGTCCCCGGCGACGCACTTGGCGACGGCGCGCTGCTGCTTGCCGAACGGTGAGGACAGGGTGCCGAGGCGCTCGTCCACGTCGTGGTCCTCGTGCCCCCTGGTGGCCAGGCCGTGCCCGGACACGTGCACCGTCTGGTCCGGCCGCAGCGTTCCGGAGAACACCCGCACCAGGCTGATCCGGCCCACGTACGGGTCGGAGGTCGTCTTGATGACCTCGGCGGCGAGCGGCCCCTGGGGATCACAGGTCAGCGCAGGGCGGGGGCGGCCGTTCGGGGTGGTCACCTCCGGGAGCCGGCCCTCGGGCGGGGTGGGGAACCCCCCGGTGATCAACTCGAGCAGTTCCACGGTGCCCAGGCCCTGCCTGGCACCGTTGGCGGCCGGGGCCGCGCCGAGCACCGGGTGGAAGGTGCCGCGGGCCACGGCCCGTTCCAGGTCGGTGACGAGCGTCTTCATGTCCAGCGCCTCGCCACCGAGGTAGCGGTCCATGAGGGACTCGTCCTCGCTCTCCGCGATGATCCCCTCGATCAGCCGGTCCCGGGCGTCGGCGATCAGCGCCGCCTGGTCGTCGTCCGGGTCGCGCTCCAGGCGTTCGCCCGAGGAGTAGTCGAAGACCCGTTGGGAGAGCAGCCCGAGCAGGCCGGTGACCGGGGACTGCCCGTCGCCGCCCGGTGCGCCGTACGCCGGGAGGTACAGCGGGAGCACAGCCTCGGGGTTGTCGCCGCCGAAGACCTCCCGGCACACCCGGAGCATCTCGTCGAAGTCGGCGCGGGCGGCCTCGAGGTGGGTGACGACGACCGCGCGGGGCATCCGGACGGCGGCGCACTCCTCCCACACCATCCGGGTGGCCCCGTCCACCCCGTCGGCCGCGGAGACCACGAAGAGGGCGGCGTCCGCGGCCCGCAGTCCGGCCCGCAACTCCCCGACGAAGTCCGCGTATCCGGGGGCGTCCAGCAGGTTGATCTTGATGCCGTTCCACTCGACCGGCACCAGGGAGAGCTGTACCGAGCGGTGTTGGCGGTGCTCGATCTCGTCGTGGTCGGAGATGGTGCCGCCGTCCTCGACCCGCCCCGCCCTGGTGGTCGCGCCGGTCGCCAGGGCCAGCGCCTCGACGAGCGTGGTCTTGCCCGAGCCGCTGTGGCCGACCAGCACCACGTTGCGTACGGACGAGGGCTGGTCGGCCGTCGGTGCCCTTCCGGCGGCTCCTGGGTGGGGGTTCGTCCTGTCGGCCATGGGCTCGCCTCCCGCTCCACCGTGCAGTGGAAGTCCGCAGGGATGGGGAACGCGCACGCCACGGGACCGCTCCGGCGGCCCCGTCGACGCCCGCGGTCCCTCGAGCTTTCCACGGGCGTCAGCACCCGTCCATAGGGCGTGCGGGCGCCGTCCTCCGCGCCGTGCCGGCCCGGTGGGGCGGTCCCGTCGCCGTCACCCGACGGGTGCCGTCGCAGAGGAGGGAGTCGCTGTCTGGCTACGATGGGCCAGCCGGTGCCCGTCCGGGCCCTCCGGCATCCGCCGACACCATCGGGAAGGTCATGCTCAACAAGTACGCGCGTGCGTTCTTCACGCGTGTCGTCACGCCGTTCGCCACCATGCTGGTGCGCGCCGGGGTCTCCCCGGACATGGTCACGGCAGTGGGCACCGTCGGCGTGGCGGCGGGGGCCCTGGTCTTCTACCCCAGGGGGACCTTCTTCCTGGGGACCCTGGTCATCACCCTGTTCGTCTTCTCCGACCTGCTGGACGGCACCATGGCCCGCCAGGTGGGACGGTCCAGCCGCTGGGGGGCGTTCTGGGACTCCTCGCTCGACCGGGTGGGCGACGCCGCGGTCTTCGGCGGACTGCTGATGTGGTTCGCCGGGAAGGGCGACGACCTGCTGCTCGCCGCGGTCACGCTGTTCTGCCTCGCCAGCGGGCAGGTGGTGTCGTACACCAAGGCCCGGGCCGAGAGCCTCGGGTTGAAGTGTGACGTCTCCGGACTGATCGAACGCGCCGACCGGATGGTGATCACGCTGGTGCTCACCGGACTCTCCGGCCTGCACGAGTACGGCGTGCCCTACATCGACTGGCTGCTGCCGATCGCCCTGTGGGTGGTCGCCGTGGGCAGTGCGATCACCCTGTGGCAGCGGATGCACGCGGTCTACCACGAGGCGCAGGAGGCGGACGCATTGGAGTCCGCCCGAAAGGGCGGGCCCGCGTGAGGGAACGGCTGACCGACACCGCGTACGCGCTGGGCTGGACCGCGGTCAAGCGCATGCCGGAGTCAGCGGCCGAACGCCTCTTCACCAGGATCGCCGACAACGTCTGGTCCCGCCGGGGGCGGAGCGTGCTGCGCCTGGAGGCCAACCTGCGCCGGGTGGTGCCCGCCGCCCCACCGTCCGCGATCAGCGAGCTCTCCCAGGCCGGCATGCGGTCCTACATGCGCTACTGGCGCGAGTCGTTCAGGCTGCCCACCTGGGACAGCGAGCGGGTCCGCGCCTCGTTCGACCCCAAGGACGTGCACCGGGTGGACGAGGGCATGGCCTCGGGACAGGGGGTCATCCTGGCCTTGCCGCACCTGGCCAACTGGGACCTGGCCGGGGCGTGGATCGCCGAGCGCGGCTACCCGTTCACCACCGTCGCGGAGCGGTTGAGGCCGGAGAAGCTGTTCGACCGGTTCGTCGCGTACCGGGAGAGCCTGGGCATGGAGGTGCTGGCGCACACCGGGGGCCAGGGTCCGTTCGACACCATGGTCAGACGACTGCGGGCGGGCCGTCTCGTCTGCCTCGTGGCCGACCGCGACCTGTCCCGGAGCGGCGTCGAGGTGCGTTTCTTCGGCGAGGCGGCCCGGATGCCGGCGGGGCCGGCGCTGTTGGCGCTGCAGACCGGCGCCCTGCTGCTGCCGGTCACCCTGTGGTACGGCGACATCCTGCACGGCCAGGTCCACCCCCCGGTGCCGGTGCCCGCGCACGGCACGCGGACGGAGAAGGTGGCGGCGATGACCCAGTCCATGGCCGACGTCTTCGCCCAGGGCATCGCCGAACACCCGGAGGACTGGCACATGCTGCAACGGCTCTGGCTGGCCGACCTGGACCGGTCAGCGGACGGGGGACGGAGGTGAGGATCGGGATCGTCTGCCCGTACTCCTGGGACATCCCGGGGGGCGTGCAGTTCCACATCCGTGACTTCGCCGAGTACCTGCTCGGGCACGGCCACCAGGTGTCGGTGCTCGCCTCCGCCGACGACGACGGCGCGCTGCCCGACTACGTGGTGTCCGCGGGCCGCGCGGTACCGGTGCCGTACAACGGCTCCGTCGCCCGGCTCAACTTCGGTTTCCTGTCCGCCGCCCGGGTGCGCCGCTGGCTGCACGACGGACGGTTCGACGTGCTGCACATCCACGAGCCGGCGCCCCCGTCGCTCGGGCTGCTCGCCTGCTGGGCCGCCCAGGGCCCGATCGTGGCCACCTTCCACATGTCCAGCCCGCGCTCCCGGGCCATGATCGCCGCGTATCCGATCCTGCAACCGGCCCTGGAGAAGATCAGCGCCCGCATCGCGGTCAGCGAGTACGCCCGGCGCACCCTGGTGGAGCACCTCGGCGGAGACGCCGTGGTCATCCCGAACGGGGTGGACGTGCGGTTCTTCGCGGACGCCACCCCGCGCCCGGAGTGGCAGGGCAGGGCGGATCTGGGACGGCCGGGCACCATCGGGTTCATCGGCCGCCTCGACGAGCCACGCAAGGGCCTGCCGACGCTGCTCTCGGCGTTCGAGCGGATCTCGCACCAGCGCCCCGGGGCGCGGCTGCTCGTCGCCGGCCGGGGTGACGAGCGCGAGGCCGCGGAGGGCCTGCCGCCGCACGTCCGGGGGCAGGTGGAGTTCCTCGGGATGGTCAGCGACGCGGACAAGGCCCGGCTGCTGCGCAGCGTTGACCTGTACGTCGCCCCGAACACCGGCGGGGAGAGCTTCGGGATCATCCTCGTCGAGGCGATGTCCGCCGGGGCGCCGGTGCTCGCCAGCGACCTCGACGCCTTCCGGCAGGTCCTGGACCAGGGGGCCGCCGGCGAACTGTTCCCGGTGGGCGACCCCGACGCCCTCGCCGACCACGCGCTGCGCCTGCTCGGCGATCCGGCCAGGCTCGCGGAACTGCGGGCTGTCGGCAGCCGCCACGTGCGCCGTTACGACTGGCCGGCGGTGGCCGGGGACATCCTGGCGGTGTACGAGACGGTGGCCACCGGCGCCGCCTCGGTCGCCGCCGACGAGCGCGTGGGGCTCTTCGCCCGCTTCGGCCGTCGGGTGTGACGCCGCTCGCGGAGGACCGGTCGCGGGCCGGTGGCCGCCCGGGACCGAGGCAGTAGCCTGCGCACGTGACCACCTGGATCCTGATCGTCATCGTCGTGCTCGCCTTCGGGGTGTACCTGAGCTGGACGGCTGGCCGCCTGGACCGCCTGCACTCGCGGATAGACGCCTCCCGCGCGGCGTTGGACGCGCAGCTCCTGCGCCGGGCCTCGGTGGCGCAGGAGGTGGCCACCTCCGGGCTGCTCGACCCGGCCGCCTCGATCGTGCTGTACCAGGCGGCGCAGGCCGCCCGGCAGGCCGACGACGAACAGCGTGAGGTGGCGGAGAGCGAGCTGAGCCAGGCGATGCGGGCGGTGTTCGGCGAGGAGGAGCAGCTCGAGGCGCTGCGCTCGGTCCCGGGGGGCGAGGAGGCGATCCGGGAGCTGTCCGCCGCCGTCCGCCGGGTGCCCATGGCACGGCGCTTCCACAACGACTCGGTGCGGGCGGCCAGGGCGGTGCGCCGGCACCGGTTGGTGCGCTGGTTCCGGCTGGCTGGTTATGCGCCCTTCCCCATGACATTTGAGATGGATGATGAGTCTCCGACCCCGCTGTATTCGGCCACATGAGCGAGCGCTCTACGATGGAGTCGTCGACTTTTCGTCTTTGAGTGTGAGGTCACACCGTGTCCACTGCGTCCCCCCTCCCCTCGTCCGACAGCCCCGAGACCGGCACGGCGCGCGTGAAGCGCGGCATGGCGGAGCAACTCAAGGGAGGTGTGATCATGGACGTGGTCACGCCAGATCAGGCCAAGATCGCTGAGGATGCCGGTGCCGTCGCTGTGATGGCCCTCGAGCGTGTGCCCGCCGACATCCGCCGGGACGGCGGCGTTGCCCGGATGTCCGACCCCGACATGATCGACGGCATCATCAAGGCCGTCTCCATCCCCGTGATGGCCAAGTCCCGGATCGGGCACTTCGTGGAAGCCCAGGTCCTGCAGGCCCTGGGCGTGGACTACATCGACGAGTCCGAGGTGCTGACCCCCGCCGACGAGGTCAACCACAGCGACAAGTGGGCCTTCACCACGCCGTTCGTCTGCGGTGCCACCAACCTGGGCGAGGCGCTGCGCAGGATCGCCGAGGGCGCGGCCATGATCCGTTCCAAGGGCGAGGCGGGCACCGGGAACGTGGTGGAGGCGGTGCGCCACATGCGGCAGATCCGTTCCGAGATCCGTCGTCTGACCACCCTGGACGACACCGAGCTGTACGCCGCGGCCAAGGAGCTCCGCGCCCCGTACGAGCTGGTGAAGGAGGTCGCCACGCTCGGGAAGCTCCCGGTGGTGCTGTTCAGCGCGGGTGGCGTGGCCACGCCTGCGGACGCGGCGCTGATGATGCAGCTCGGGGCGGAGGGCGTGTTCGTCGGCTCCGGCATCTTCAAGTCCGGTGACCCGGCCAAGCGCGCCGCGGCGGTCGTCAAGGCCACCACCTTCTACGACGACCCGGACGTGATCGCCAAGGTCTCCCGCGGTCTGGGCGAGGCCATGGTCGGGATCAACTGCGACGAGCTGCCGGAGTCGCAGCGCTACGCCAACCGGGGCTGGTAACGCCGCGCGCCCGTTCCGGCCGCCCACCGCGGTCGGAACGGCTCCGGTCGGTGAGGTCGCCGGCCGGACGGCCCCCCCCGACGTCCCGTCCGGGGGGCCGCCGCCGGACCGCCACCGCCCTTCCACCGCCCCGAGTCCGTGTTGAGAGGTGCCCTCCCGTGTCCGCCACCCCCGTCATCGGCGTGCTCGCCCTCCAGGGCGACGTGCGCGAGCACAGCGCCGCCCTTGCCGCCGCCGGTGCCTCGGTCGTTCCTGTCCGCCGCGTGGGGGAGCTCGCCGGGGTGGACGCCCTGGTGCTGCCTGGCGGCGAGTCCACCACGATGTCCAACCTGGCGGTGGCGTTCGGGCTGCTCGAGCCGCTGAGGGAACGGATCGCGGCCGGGATGCCCGCGTACGGTTCGTGCGCCGGCATGATCATGCTCGCGGACAAGATCCTGGACGGCCGGGACGACCAGGAGACCATCGGCGGGATCGACATGATCGTCCGGCGTAACGCCTTCGGGCGGCAGAACGACTCCTTCGAGGCCCCCGTGGACCTCGCCGGCGTGGACGGAGGCCCCGTGCACGGCGTGTTCATCCGCGCGCCCTGGGTCGAGTCGGTGGGTGCCCGGGCCGAGGTGCTGGCCAGGGTCGGCAGCGGACCCGCCGAGGGGCGGGTGGTCGCGGTGCGCCAGGGGCCGCTGCTCGCGACCTCGTTCCATCCGGAACTGACCGGTGACCACCGCGTCCATCGACTGTTCGTGGAGATGGTGCGGTCCCGATAGGATCGCCCCGTTCGACTGGACAAGTGGTGACGCGAAGGAGACAGGCTGATGTCCGGCCACTCTAAATGGGCTACGACGAAGCACAAGAAGGCCGTGATCGACGCCAAGCGTGGCAAGCTCTTCGCGAAGCTGATCAAGAACATCGAGGTGGCGGCCCGCACCGGCGGCGGTGACCCGGAGGGCAATCCGACGCTGTACGACGCCATCCAGAAGGCCAAGAAGAGCTCGGTCCCCAACGACAACATCGAGCGGGCCGTCAAGCGCGGTTCCGGTCTGGAGACCGGCGGCGCCGACTACCAGACCATCATGTACGAGGGGTACGGCCCCAACGGCGTGGCCATGTTGATCGAGTGCCTCACCGACAACCGCAACCGCGCGGCCTCCGACGTGCGGGTGGCCATGACCCGCAACGGCGGCTCGATGGCCGACCCCGGCTCGGTGTCCTACATGTTCTCCCGCAAGGGCGTGGTGATCGTCCCCAAGGGCGACCTGACCGAGGACGACGTGCTGGGCGCGGTCCTGGACGCGGGCGCCGAGGAGGTCAATGACCTCGGCGAGTCCTTCGAGGTGGTCAGCGAGGCGGGGGACCTGGTCACGGTGCGCAAGTCGCTCCAGGACGCCGGGATCGACTACGACTCCGCTGACGCCAACTTCCTGCCCAGCGTGCAGGTCGCGCTGGACGAGGAGGGCGCGCGGAAGATCTTCAAGCTGATCGACGCCCTCGAGGACAGCGACGACGTGCAGAACGTCTTCGCCAACTTCGACGTGCCGGACGAGATCATGGAGAAGATCAGCGCCTGACCGCGACCCGGGACACCACATGACGGACGGCCACCTGCCGGGCGTTCCACGGGGCCGGCGTGCACGAGGGCACGCCGGCCCCGTGGCGTGCCGGGGCGCTGTCGGTGCCGGCCGGTAGCCTGCGCGAGGACGCGGAAGGTAAGGGGGAGTCAGCGTGCGGGTGCTGGGAGTGGACCCGGGGCTCACCCGCTGCGGGGTCGGCGTGGTGGACGGCACCCCGGGGCGGCCGTTGCACATGGTCGCCGTGGGTGTGGTGCGTACCGCCGCCGACCTCGACATCGGGGAGCGCCTGCTGTTGGTCGAGCAGGGACTCGAGCAGTGGCTGGACGAGCAGCGGCCCGAAGCCGTCGCCGTGGAGCGGGTGTTCAGCCAGCACAACGTCCGCACCGTGATGGGCACCGCGCAGGCCAGCGCCGTGGCCCTGCTGTGCGCCACCCGCCGGGGGCTGCCCGTGGCGCTACACACCCCCAGTGAGGTCAAGGCCGCCGTCACCGGCACGGGACGCGCGGACAAGGCGCAGGTCACCTCCATGGTCACCCGGCTCCTGAGGCTGTCGGCGCCGCCCAAGCCAGCCGACGCGGCGGACGCCCTGGCGCTGGCCATCTGCCACATCTGGCGCGGGACCGCGACCGGCCGGCTCGCCGCCGCGGTGGCCGCCGCCCGTTCCCCGGCGACCCCTGCCGGCACACCGTCGTACGGTGCCGGCCAACAGCGCGGCCGGCAACCCAGGACCCACCCAGGAGCACCTTCATGATCGCGTTTGTCAGTGGCCGGGTGGCGGCCGTCGGCCCGGACACCGCGGTGATCGAGGTCGGCGGTGTCGGGATGGCGGTGCAGTGCACCCCCGGCACGCTGGCCACCCTCCGTGTCGGGCAGACCGCCCGCCTGCCCACCTCGCTGGTGGTCCGGGAGGAGTCGCTCACCCTCTACGGCTTCGCCGACGACGACGAGCGCCAGGTGTTCGAGTTGCTCCAGACGGCGAGCGGGGTAGGGCCGCGGCTCGCCCAGGCGATGCTCGCCGTGCACACCCCCGACGGCCTGCGCGCCGCGTTCGCCGGCGGGGACGAGAAGGCCCTCACGGCGGTGCCCGGCATCGGCAAGAAGGGGGCGCAGCGGCTGCTCCTCGAACTGAAGGACCGCCTCGGCGACCCGGTGGGCTCCGGCCGGCGGCCGGTCGCCGTCGCGGGCCCCGCGGGATGGCGGGACCAGGTCCACTCCGCGCTCGTCGGCCTCGGGTACCCGGCCAGGCAGGCCGACGAGGCGGTGGCCGCGGTGGCCCCGGAGGCGGACGCCGCGGTGGCCTCGGGAGCCTCCCCCGACGTCTCGGCGCTGCTCCGGCTGGCACTGCGAGGGCTGGGCCGCGCCCGCTGACGAGCCCCGCACCGACCGTGCTCCGTCTACCGAAAGACCGACCATGAACTGGGACGACACCGCATCCGACACCACCCAGGGCCAGCCGGGCGCCCCCGGGGAGCGACTGGTGGCCCCCTCCGCCGACCGGGAGGACCAGGCGGTGGAGGCGGCGCTGCGCCCCAAGGACCTGGCCGAGTTCGTGGGCCAGGAGCGGGTCAGGGAGCAGCTCTCGCTCGTGCTCAGGGCGGCCAGGCAGCGGGGCGCGAGCGCCGACCACGTGCTGCTCTCCGGCGCGCCAGGACTGGGCAAGACCACCCTTTCCATGATCATCGCAGCCGAGATGAACGCCCCGATACGGATCACCTCGGGGCCGGCCATCCAGCACGCCGGTGACCTCGCAGCGATCCTGTCCTCGCTGACCGAGGGCGAGGTGTTGTTCCTGGACGAGATCCACCGGATGTCCCGGCCCGCCGAGGAGATGCTCTACATGGCGATGGAGGACTTCCGTGTGGACGTGATCGTGGGCAAGGGCCCGGGTGCCACCGCCATCCCCCTGGAGCTCCCCCCGTTCACCCTCGTCGGGGCGACCACCCGGGCCGGGCTGCTGCCGCCGCCGCTGCGGGACCGTTTCGGCTTCACCGCCCACATGGAGTTCTACGCCCCGGCCGAGCTGGAGCGGGTGCTGCACCGCTCCGCCAGGTTGCTGGACGTGCCGCTCGAGGCGGAGGGGGCCGCGGAGATCGCCGGACGGTCCCGGGGGACGCCCCGCATCGCCAACCGGCTGCTCCGCAGGGTCCGGGACTTCGCCCAGGTCAAGGCGGACGGTGTGATCACCAAGGAGGTGGCGGCCCGGGCCCTGGACATCTACGAGGTGGACGCCCGCGGACTGGACCGGCTGGACCGCGCGGTGCTCGAGGCGCTGCTGAAGCTGTTCGGCGGTGGCCCCGTGGGGCTGTCCACGCTGGCCGTGGCCGTGGGGGAGGAGAGCGAGACCGTCGAGGAGGTGGCCGAGCCCTTCCTGGTGCGCGAGGGGCTGCTCGCCCGCACCCCCCGGGGGCGGATCGCCACACCGGCGGCCTGGGCCCACCTGGGACTCGCCGCGCCGCAGCGCGGACTATTCGGCCAACCGTGACACCATGGGAGGAGAAGACGCGGAGGTGGCCCCCGCCGCCGCGCTCCGAGAACGGTGCCGCACCGGCTCGCCCCCAGGGGAACTGGGATGCGATGCTTGGCGTTGTTCTATGACGGCGAAGTCCCCTAGACTCCGCCGACGCCGCCCCTGACCGGACGGTCCCCCCACATCCCCACAGACCGGCCGCCTAGGGCGGCCCCGTGAAGGACTTCCTGACCGTGGATATCGTCGTCACTCTCCTCCCGTTCATCGTGCTCGTCGGCGCCATGTGGCTGATGACGCGTTCGGCCAAGAACAAGCAGCGTGCCGCGGCGCAGCTCCGCGAGGGCGTCCAGCCAGGGACGGGGGTACGGACGATCGGCGGTCTGTACGCCCGCGTCAAGGAGACGCGAGAGGACACGGTGGTCCTCGAGCTGGCTCCCGGCGTCCACGCCACCTTCGCCAAGAACGCCGTGGGTGCGGTCCTCGAGGACGACGAGTATGACCGGATCGTCAACGGCACCATTGAGGACGAGGCCCTTGCGAGTGATGATCTCGGTGAGGGACTGACCGTTCCGGACAGCCCGGCGGGCCTCGGCTCCGTGGACCTGGGCAAGGACTCCGCGGTCCGGGCCGATGACGGTGCCGAGGACGAGGTGCGGGACGACGCGGCGGACGAGGACCCGGACGAGTCCGAGCCGGCGGGCGCCGGGTCCCGGAAGAACGCCGGGCGTGCCGGCAAGGACGACGAGGAGGGCCCTGCGGGCGTCTAGACGCCGGCCGGTCGCTCAGGTTCGGCCGAGCAGGTCCGCACCAACACTTCGTGATCGCCCCGTGAGCCCCCGCTCCCGGGGCGGTTCGGACAGGGAGAATCGAGAAGGTGGCAGCACCCAAGAAGGGCCGCTCCCAGCAGAGGCCAGGGACCGCCCTGGCCGTGATCCTGGTGACGATCGTGGCGCTGGTGGGGGGCATGTTCCTCTCCGGGGAGCACACGCCGCGCCTGGGCATCGACCTCGCCGGCGGCACCAGCATCACCCTGGCCGCCAAGAGCGAGCCAGGTCAGGAGAACGCGGTCAACAAGACGAACCTCGAAACCGCCGTCAACATCATCGAGCGGCGGGTCAACGGGGTCGGGGTGACTGAGTCCGAGGTCCAGACTCAGGGCGACAAGCACATCATCGTCAACATCCCCAAGGGCACCAACGAGCAGCAGGCCAAGGAACAGGTCGGCAAGACCGCGCGCCTGTACTTCCGCCCCGTGCTGGCCATCACCGAGGCCAATCCCGCACCCGCCGCGTCGCCCTCGGCGAGCACGTCGGGCAAGGCCACCAAGAAGCCAGACGCCGACAAGGACGCGAAGAAGGGCGACGACGCCAAGGACGCGGGCGAGAAGGCCAAGGAGAGCTCGAGCTCGTCGGCGAACCCCAGCTCCACCACCCAGGGCCGGGCTGTCTCCGAGGCCCTGACCAAGGACGACGCCTCACCCAGCACCACCCCGTCGCAGAGCGCCAAGGCGGAGGACAAGGGCTCCTCGACCCCGTCCCCCGCGGCCACCGACGGCCTGGACACCACCGTCACCCCCGAGCTCCAGAAGCAGCTCGACGCGGTGACCTGCGCGAAGAACAGCAAGCCCCCGCTGGGCAAGCCCGACCAGCCGATCGTGGCCTGTGGCACCGGTGACGACAAGGGCTACAAGTACGCGCTGGGACCGGCCGCCGTGGACGGCACGGACCTCGACGGCGCCGAGGCCTCCTACGACCAGCAGCGGGGCACCTGGCAGGTGAACCTCGAGTTCGACGGCAAGGGCTCCAAGAAGTTCGCCGACGTCACCGGCGAGCTGGCCAAGAACGCCGAGCCCAACAACCGGTTCGCGATCGTCCTCGACGGCGACGTGGTCTCCTCCCCCTCGGTCTCCTCGAGCATCGCCGGCGGCCGGGCCGAGATCAGCGGCAGCTTCACCCAGCAGCAGGCCAAGGACCTCGCCAACGTGCTGTCCTACGGCGCGCTCCCGCTGTCCTTCCGCACCGAGGACGTCACCGAGGTCTCCGCCGCGCTCGGCAGCGACCAGCTCCGCGGCGGTCTGATCGCCGGCGGCATCGGCATGGCGCTGGTCATCCTGTACTCGCTGGCCTACTACCGGGGCCTCGCCTTCGTCTCGGTGCTCAGCCTCGGGGTCTCCGCGATCCTGACCTACACGATCATGACGCTGCTCGGTCCCGGCATCGGGTTCGCGTTGAACCTGCCCGCGGTCTGCGGTGCCATCGTGGCCATCGGCATCACCGCCGACTCGTTCATCGTGTACTTCGAGAGAATCCGGGACGAGATCCGTGAGGGCCGCTCGCTGCGGCCGGCGGTGGAGCGGGCCTGGCCGCGCGCCCGGCGCACCATCCTGGTGTCGGACTTCGTGTCGTTCCTCGCCGCCGCGGTCCTCTACATCGTCTCGGTGGGCAAGGTGCAGGGCTTCGCCTTCACCCTGGGCCTGACCACGCTGCTCGACGTCGCGGTGGTCTTCCTGTTCACCAAGCCGATGATGACCCTGCTGGCCCGCACCCGGTTCTACGGCCAGGGCCACAAGTGGTCCGGGCTCGATCCGACGCGGCTGGGCGCTCCGGCGCCGATCCGCGGCCGACGCCGTCCCATCACCCCCCTGAAGGAGGCCTGATGTCCCGGCTGGGCAGTCTCGGCGAGCGGATGTACCGCGGCGAGGTCTCCTACGACTTCGTCGGGAAGCGGAAGCGCTGGTTCGTGCTCTCGCTGGTCATCACCGTGGCCGCGATCGTGGGGTTGATCACCCCCGGTCTGAGGATGGGCATCGAGTTCTCCGGCGGCGCGGTCTTCACCGTCCAGAAGAACGACCAGAAGATCTCCCAGGAGGACGCCAGGAAGGCGGCCGAGGAGATCACCGGTCACACCGCCATCGTGCAGAAGCTGGGCAACGACAAGCTGCGCGTCCAGATGAGCGAGCTGGACACTGCCGAGGCGGACCACGCGAAGAAGGAGTTCGCCAAGGACCTCGGGATCAAGGTCGAGCAGGTCGACGCCCAGGTGATCGGCCCGAGCTGGGGCAAGGAGATCTCCCGCAAGGCGTGGCAGGGCCTGGGGATCTTCCTGGTCCTGGTGGTGATCTACCTGGCCATCGCCTTCGAGTGGCGGATGGCGCTCGGTGCCCTGCTCGCCCTGATCCACGACCTCACCATCACCGTCGGGGTCTACGCCCTGGTGGGTTTCGAGGTGACGCCGGGCACGGTGATCGGTCTGTTGACGATCCTCGGTTACTCGCTCTACGACACCGTGGTCGTCTTCGACACGATCAAGGAGAACACCAAGAACATCACCAGTCAGAGCCGCTTCACCTACTCCGAGGCGGCCAACCTCGGCCTGAACCAGACCCTGATCCGCTCGATCAACACCTCGATCGTGGCGCTGCTGCCGGTGGGTGCGCTGCTCTTCGTCGGCGGAGGCCTGCTCGGGGCCGGCATGCTCAACGACATCGCACTGTCGCTGTTCATCGGCCTCGCCGCGGGTGCCTACTCGTCGATCTTCATCGCCACCCCGCTGATGTCCTGGCTGAAGGAACAGCAGCCGGAGATGAAGGACCTGGCCAGGCGGGTCGCCGCCCGCCGCGCCTCGGACCGGGCCAAGGGCAAGGACCAGGGCGACTCCCAGGACGGGCCGGCCGGCGAGCTGGAGACGATCTCGCTGGCCAAGGGCCCCGAGGACGCCGAGCCACCGACGGCGACCGCCGGAGTGGGGCCGCAGCGGGGGCAGCGCCGGCAGCCGGTCAACCGAGGTCGCAGCAGGAACCGACCGTCCGGGAAGCGACGCTGAGGGGGGACGATGAGCGCCACAGAAACCACCGGCCAGCCGGTCCCCGTGGACCTGGGCACGCTGCTGACCAGCCGCATCCGGGACGTCCCGGACTACCCGCGCGCGGGCGTGGTCTTCAAGGACATCACCCCGCTGCTCGCCGATGCCGCGGCCATGACGGCCCTGGTGGAGGCGCTGGCCGCGCTGGCCGTGCGGCACCAGGTGGACAAGGTGGTGGGCCTGGAGGCCCGCGGCTTCATCCTGGCGGCGCCGGTGGCGGTACGGGCGGACGTGGGTTTCGTCCCGGTCCGCAAGGCCGGCAAGCTCCCCGGGGAGTGCCTGTCCCAGGCGTACGCCCTGGAGTACGGCACCGCCGAGATCGAGGTCCAGCGGGACGCCTTCCTGCCCGGTGAACGGGTCCTGGTGATCGACGACGTGCTGGCCACCGGCGGTACCGCCGAGGCGTCGGTGGAGCTGGTGCGGCGCGCCGGGGCCGAGGTCGCCGCGCTGGCGGTGCTGATGGAGCTGGCCTTCCTCCAGGGCAGGACCCGCCTGGAGACGGTGCTCGCCGGGGCACCCCTGGAGGCGCTGGTCACCGTCTGACCGTGACCGTCCGACCCCGTCGGGCAGTTCTCCTGCGCAGCGGGCGCCCCCGGCGGGCGCCCGCTGTCGTGGCACCCCGGAGCACCACAGGCGCTTTTCCGTCCTCGATCGCTACCATGGAGAACCGGACCCTCCCTCCCGCGGGCCCACAGCGGGAGGGGCCGAGGAGGAGTTCCCTTGCCCGACAAGGCCCAGCCCGTGGCACCGACGACGCCGGAAGCCGGTGGCAGGCAGCATCCGGCGCCCGGCGCCACCGGTGGTCCCAACCCGCCCGGACGGACCGCCCCGGAGCGTGCCGTCCAGAGCCGTGGCACCCAGGACCGCCAGGTCCCTGAGCGTTCCGCCCGGGAGCACCCCGCCCTGGACCGCGGACCCCAACCGGCCCGGTCGCTGGACGCCGCCCGCGCCCGGCCGGCACTGACCGGCGCGTCGGTGACCCGCCAGCCGTCCTCGAACCGTGTCCGGGCCCGTCTCGCCCGCCTCGGCGTCCAGCGCAGCAGCCCGTACAACCCGGTGCTCGAGCCGTTGCTGCGCATCGTTCGCAGCAACGACCCCAAGACCGACCTGCGGCAACTCGAACGGGCCTACCAGGTCGCCGAGCGCTGGCACCGCGGGCAGAAGCGCAAGAGCGGGGATCCGTACATCACCCACCCCCTCGCCGTCACCACGATCCTCGCCGAGCTGGGCATGGACCCGGCCACCCTGATGGCCGGCCTGCTGCACGACACGGTCGAGGACACCGAGTACGGCCTGGACGCGCTGCGTCGGGACTTCGGCGAGCAGGTGGCCCTGCTGGTGGACGGCGTCACCAAGCTGGACAAGGTCAAGTTCGGTGAGGCCGCGCAGGCCGAGACGGTGCGCAAGATGGTCGTCGCCATGGCCAGGGACCCCCGGGTGCTCGTGATCAAGCTGGCGGACCGGCTGCACAACATGCGCACCATGCGGTACCTCAAGCGGGACAAGCAGGAGAAGAAGGCCAGGGAGACCCTGGAGATCTACGCCCCGCTGGCGCACCGGCTGGGGATGAACACCATCAAGTGGGAGCTCGAGGACCTGGCGTTCGCCATCCTCTACCCCAAGATGTACGACGAGATCGTCCGTCTGGTCGCCGAACGGGCGCCCAAGCGCGACGAGTACCTGGCGGTGGTCACCGACCAGGTCCAGCAGGACCTGAGGGCGGCGAGGATCAAGGCGACCGTCACCGGGCGTCCCAAGCACTACTACTCCGTGTACCAGAAGATGATCGTGCGGGGGCGGGACTTCGCGGAGATCTACGACCTGGTGGGCATCCGGGTCCTGGTGGACAGCGTCCGGGACTGCTACGCCGCACTCGGCACCATCCACGCGCGGTGGAACCCGGTCCCCGGCCGGTTCAAGGACTACATCGCGATGCCCAAGTTCAACATGTACCAGTCGCTGCACACCACGGTGATCGGGCCCAGCGGCAAGCCGGTCGAGCTCCAGATCCGCACCTTCGACATGCACCGTCGCGCTGAGTACGGCATCGCCGCGCACTGGAAGTACAAGCAGGAGGCGGTCGCCGGGGCCTCCAAGGTGCGCACCGACACCCCGCGGGCGCCGCGCAAGGGTGACAAGGGCGACACGGTCAATGACATGGCGTGGCTGCGCCAGCTCCTGGACTGGCAGAAGGAGACCGAGGATCCGGGCGAGTTCCTGGAGTCCCTCCGCTTCGACCTGTCGAGGAACGAGGTCTTCGTCTTCACACCCAAGGGTGACGTCATAGCGCTGCCCACCGGCGCCACCCCGGTGGACTTCGCCTACGCGGTGCACACCGAGGTCGGTCACCGCACCATCGGGGCGCGCGTCAACGGCCGGCTCATCCCGCTGGAGTCCACCCTGGACAACGGCGACCTGGTGGAGGTCTTCACCTCCAAGGCGGCCGGGGCGGGGCCCAGCCGGGACTGGCTCGGCTTCGTCAAGTCCCCCCGGGCCCGGAACAAGATCCGTGCCTGGTTCTCCAAGGAGCGCCGCGAAGAGGCCATCGAGCAGGGCAAGGAGGCCATCGCGCGGGCGATGCGCAAGCAGAACCTGCCGATCCAGCGGGTCCTCACCGGTGACTCGCTGGTCACCCTGGCCCACGAGATGCGGTACCCCGACATCTCCGCGCTGTACGCAGCGATCGGCGAGGGGCACGTCGCGGCGCAGACCGTGGTGCAGAAGCTGGTGCAGGCGCTCGGCGGCGAGGAGGGCGCCACCGAGGACATCGCCGAGGTCACCACCCCGTCCCCGCGCAGCCGGCGGCGCCGCCCGGTGGGTGACCCCGGCGTGGTGGTCAAGGGCACCGACGACGTCTGGGTGAAGCTCTCCCGTTGCTGCACCCCGGTGCCGGGCGACCCGATCATCGGCTTCGTGACCCGGGGGAACGGCGTGTCCGTGCACCGCGCCGACTGCGTCAACGTCGACTCGCTCGCCCAGGAGCCAGAGCGGATCATCGACGTGGAATGGGCCCCCACCCAGTCCTCGGTGTTCCTGGTCGCCATCCAGGTGGAGGCGCTGGACCGGTCCCGGCTGCTGTCCGACGTCACCAGGGTCCTGTCCGACCAGCACGTCAACATCCTGTCCGCGGCGGTGCAGACCAGCCGGGACCGGGTGGCCACCTCCCGGTTCACCTTCGAGATGGGTGACCCCAAGCACCTGGGTCACGTACTGAAGGCGGTGCGCGGGGTGGAGGGCGTCTACGACGTGTACCGCGTCACCTCCGCCCGGGCCCGCTGACCCACGCGCCGCGCGCCTCCGGTCCCCCCGGGGGGGCGGTGCCGGCGGGTCCCCTGGAGACGCCCGTCAGCGGTCCGCGGTGAGCAGGGGTTTGACGTCCAGGACCGGGGTCCCGTCGAGGGCTTCGAGGTTGCGGACGTGGACGCGGGGCCCCGCCACGGCGAGGACGTGGACGACGTGCAGCCCGATCGGGTTGGGGCGGTCGGGGGCGCGGGTGGCGAAGACCCCGGTGACTGGGCGGGCGGCGTCACCGCGCGGGCGGACGGCGAGCGTGTCGCGGTCGGCACGGTCCAGCCAGGTGAGCAGGAGCACGTCGCCGCCCGGGGTGAGGCCGTCCAGGGCGGGCAGGTACCGGTCGTCGAAGACCAGCCAGGCGTCGGGGGCTCCCTCGTCGGGTTGCCGTGGCGCTGCCGCCCGGTCGGTCAGCTCCGACTCGACCCGCCCGACCGGGCGCAGCACGTACTCCGTCACGAATCCCTCGTCCCTCTCGAACGGCCGTCCCGACGGGCGCGGTCCGCGCCCGCTGCGCTCCGCCGCCGAACTCCACGGCGGAGCCCTGCTGTCGGCCGGCCTCCGGGCAGGGGCCGAAAGCCCCTGCCCGGAGGCCAGCCCCCGGAGCTCAGCCGCTGAACTCCTGCAGGCCCTTCTGGGCCTGCTCCAGCAGGGCCTGGCGCCCCATGAGCTCCGTCTCGAGCTTGGCTGCCCTGGCGTCGTTGCCCGCGGCGCGGGCCTGCTCCACCTGGGAACGCAGCCTGTCCACGGCAGCCTGCAACTGGCCGGTCAGACCCTCGGCCCTGGCCCTTGCCTCAGGGTTGGTGCGCCGCCACTCGGCCTCCTCCGCCTCGTGGATGGCCCGCTCCACGGCGTGCAGCCGGGCCTCGATGCGGGGCCTGGCGTCCCTCGGCACATGGCCGATCTGCTCCCAGCGCTCGTTGACCGAACGGAACGCCGCCCTGGCCGCCCTGAGGTCGGTGACCGGCAGGATCTTCTCCGCCTCGACGACCAGCTCCTCCTTGCGGGTCAGGTTCTCCCGCTGTTCGGCGTCCCGTTCGGCGAAGGTCTCCGACCGCGCCTGGAAGAAGACGTCCTGAGCGCTGCGGAAACGGTTCCACAGCTCGTCCTCGGCCTCCCGCTGGGCCCGGCCGGCCGCCTTCCACTCGGACATCAGCTCGCGGTAACGGGCCGCGGTCGGCCCCCAGTCGGTGGAGCCCGACAGCGCCTCGGCCTCGGTGACCAGCTTCGCCTTGCGCCGCCTCGCCTCCTCGCGCTGGGCGTCCAGCGAGGCGAAGTGTGCCTTGCGGCGCTTGGAGAACGCCGAACGGGCGTGGGAGAACCGGTGCCACAGCTCGTCGTCGCTCTTGCGGTCCAGCCGCGGCAGACCCTTCCAGGTGTCCACCAGGGCCCGCAGCCGCTCCCCGGCCACCCGCCACTGGTCACTCGCGGCGAGCTGCTCCGCCTCCGCGACCAGCTCCTCCTTGGCCCGACGGGCCTCGTCGGTCGCCCTGGCCTTGAGTGCCTTGCGCTCCTCCCGCCGCTCCTCGACCACGCTGACCAGCGCGTCGAGCCGCTTGGCCAGGGCGGCCAGGTCGCCCACCGCGTGGGCCTGGTCCACCGTGGCACGCAGGTGCTCGATCGCGGCCAGTGCGTCCTTCGGCGACAGGTCAGTGGTCTGCACCCGCCGCTCGAGGAGGCCGATCTCGACAGCAAGTCCTTCGTACTTGCGCTCGAAGTAGGCGAGGGCCTCCTTCGGGGAGCCCGCCTGCCACGATCCGACGACACGCTCGCCGTCGGCCGTACGCACGTACACGGTCCCCTGTTCGTCGACGCGGCCCCATGGGTCGCTGGTCACAGCGCCTCCTCCTACGTGATGTCCGAGTGGTGCCCCACACGGCCATCGTCCACAGTTCCGCCCTCCTCGCCCCCTACGGACCAGGAGGGGTCTTCGGCACGAACGCCCTGCACAACGCCCAACATAGGCGAACGGCGGTGGGGCTGTCCGCATCCCGCACGGCCGAAGTTTCTCGCGGGCGGTGCCGTGCGGCGGGCCCGTCCCCCGAGCCGACCCGCCCCGCGGCGGCCGGCGCCGGTCCGTGCGCCGGGCCAGGTCCGCCCGGCGCACGCCGAAGCGTCCGGTCCCGCGGCTCAGTCCTCGCGGGCCACGACCGTCGCCTTGTCGATGACCACCGTGGCGTTGGGCGCCCCGTCCGGCATCCCGGTCTGGGTTCCCGCCTCAGCGATCTTCTTCAGCACGTCCATCCCCGCGGTGACCTTCCCGAACGGTGTGTAGTCGGGGGGCAGCTCGCTGTCCTGGTAGACCAGGAAGAACTGGGAGCCACCGGTGTTCCGGCCCTGCTTGGTGGTGCGGTCGTACCGGTTGGCCATGGCCACCGTGCCGGCCGGGTACACCCCGCCCTTGACGGAGGGGTCGTCCAGGTTCTCGTCGGGGATCGTGTAGCCGGGGGTGCCCGGTCCGGCGCCGCCGCCCGGGTCGCCGCACTGCAGCACGTAGATCCCGTCGGTGACCAGGCGGTGACAGGGGGAGTGGTCGAAGTACTTCTGCCCGGCCAGGAACGAGAACGAGTTCACGGTGTGCGGGGCCTTGGCCGGATACAGCTCCATGGCGATCTCGCCGCAGCTCGTGTCCAGCGTCATGGTGTACGTGGCCTTCTTGTTCACCTTCATCGCCGGCTCCTCCTTCCACGACTTGGTCGAGGGGGTGCCCTTGGCCGGCTCGGCGCACGGGTTCTTGGGGGGCGCGCTGGACGCGGAAGGGGAGGGGGACGGGGACTGCTTCGCCTCGGTGCCCTCGTCGTCCCCGCCCACGGCGGCCACCGCGACGGCCGCGGCCCCCGCGGCAAGGGCCACGGCGAGTACGGTGGCGATCACGACGTTGCGCCGCTTCGCCCGTTCCCGCTGTGCGCTCCGCCGCTGCTGCTGGCGCTGGAACTTCTCGCGGGCGAGTTGCCGTCGCCGCTGCTCCTTGCTGACCACCGACTCGGTCCCCTTCTCACTCGGTGTGCTCCGCACCGCGGATCGGCCGCCTCGGCCGGTTCGGCGCACAAGTGTAGGCACGGGGCGCGCGATCTGGTTCGCGATGGGCCCGTTGCCGCCGGTAGGCTCTTGAGCCTCACGAGCCACCACCGACGATCAGAGGACGAACGTGCTCATTGCCGGGTTCCCCGCCGGGGCCTGGGGGACCAACTGCTACCTGGTCGCCCCAGCCGCGGGCGAGGAGTGCGTGATCATTGATCCGGGGCACGAGGCCGCCCCCGGTGTCGCCGAGCTGGTCCGCGAGCACCGGCTGAAGCCCGTCGCCGTCCTCCTCACCCACGGTCACATCGACCACGTCGCCTCCGTGGTCCCGGTGTGCGGGGCACACGACGTCCCGGCCTGGATCCACCCCGAGGACCGCTACATGATGAGCGACCCGGCGAAGGCGATGGGCCGCGCCATCGGGGCCCGGCTGATGGGGGAGATCACCGTGGGCGAGCCGAGCGACGTCCGCACCCTCACCGACGGCCACACGCTGCGCCTGGCCGGCATCGAACTCACCGTCGCGCACGCCCCCGGCCATACCAAGGGGTCGGTGACCTTCCGGCTGCCCGAACACCAGGACGTCCCCCAGGTGTTCTTCTCGGGCGACCTGCTGTTCGCCGGCTCCATCGGACGGACCGACCTGCCCGGCGGCAACCCCCTCGAGATCCTCCGGTCCCTGGCACGGGTGTGCCTCCCACTGGACGACTCCACCGTGGTGCTGTCCGGGCACGGACCCCAGACCACCATCGGCCGCGAACGCGCCACCAACCCCTACCTGCGGCAGGTGGCCGCCGACGCGGAGGGGCAGCCCAAGCCGGCGCCCCCGCAACGAGGATTGTGACGAGTCTGCACCGTGAGCACGTTCCAAGGCCCCAAGGGCACCTACGACCTGATCCCCCCCGACTCCGAAGTCTTCCTGGCGGTCCGCGAGGCGCTCGCGGCACCGCTGCGCCGCGCCGGCTACGGCTACGTGGAGACCCCGGCGTTCGAGCACACCCCGCTGTTCGCCCGGGGCGTCGGTGAGTCCACCGACATCGTGACCAAGGAGATGTACACCCTCACCACCAAGGGCGGCACCGAGCTCGCCCTGCGTCCCGAGGGCACCGCGGCGGTGCTGCGCGCCGCCCTCCAACGGAACCTGCACCGCGGTGGCCTCCCGGTCAAGCTGTGGTACTCCGGTTCCTACTACCGTTACGAGCGCCCGCAGGCCGGCCGCTACCGCCACTTCTCCCAGGTGGGTGCCGAGGCCCTGGGCGCCGAGGACCCGTACCTGGACGCCGAGCTGATCCTGCTGGCCGTGGAGGCCTACCGGTCACTCGGCCTGCGCGACGTCCGGCTGCTCCTGAACACCCTGGGCGACGCCAACTGCCGCCCCGCCTACCGGGCCGCGCTCCAGGAGTTCCTCCGCGGCCTCGACCTCGAGGCGATCGACCCCGACGGGGACACCCGCCGCCGGATCGAGATCAACCCGTTGCGGGTGCTGGACGACAAGCGCCCCGCGATGCGGGCCCTGCTCGAGGGCGTCCCGCTCATGCGCGACCACCTGTGCCAGGAGTGCAAGGCGTACCACGAGCAGGTCCGCGACCTGCTCGGCGCCGCCGGGGTGGGCTTCGAGGACGCCCCCGCACTGGTGCGGGGCCTGGACTACTACACCCGCACCACGTTCGAGTTCGTCCACGACGGTCTCGGCGCGCAGTCCGCGGTCGGGGGCGGCGGTCGCTACGACGGCCTGTCCGAACTCCTCGGCGGTCCCTCCCTGCCATCGGTCGGCTGGGCCCTCGGGGTGGACCGCACCGTGCTGGCGCTGCAGGCAGAAGGCGTGACGCCGCAACCACCCTCCCCGGTGGAGGTCTTCGCGGTGCCGGTGGGGGAGCAGGCCAGGCGGGTGCTGTTCGGTGTCCTCACCGAGCTGCGCCGGGCCGGCGTCGCCGCGGACTTCGCCTACGGCGGCAAGGGCCTGAAGAACGCGATGAAGTCCGCCAACCGCTCGGGGGCGCGGCTTGCCGTCGTCGCCGGCGAACGGGACCTGGCCGACGGCGTCGCCCAGCTCAAGGACCTGGACAGCGGCGAGCAGCACCCCGTGGCCCTGGACGCCCTCATCACCACGATCAAGGAGAAGTTGCAGTGATCCGCACCCATGACGCCGGGGCGCTCCGCGCGAGCGACGCCGGCACCACCGTGACGCTCGCCGGGTGGGTGGCCCGGCGCCGGGACCACGGGGGTGTCGCGTTCCTCGACCTGCGGGACGGTTCCGGAACGGTGCAGGTCGTCGTCCGGGACCTGGACTCCGTGCACGGGCTGCGCGCCGAGTACTGCGTCAAGGTCGCCGGCGAGGTGCGGATCCGCCCCGAGGGCAACGAGAACCCCGAACTGCCCACCGGCGCGGTCGAGGTGGTCGTGTCCGACCTCACGGTGCTGTCCGAGGCGGCTCCGTTGCCGTTCCCCGTGGCGGAGTACGAGCCGGGTTCGGTCAACGAGGAGGTGCGGCTGAAGTACCGCTACCTCGACCTGCGGCGGGAGGGCCCCGCGCGGGCCCTGCGGCTGCGCTCGAAGATCACCCACGTGATCCGCACGGTGATGGAGGAGAACGGCTTCCTCGACGTGGAGACGCCGTACCTCACCCGGTCGACCCCCGAGGGCGCCCGTGACTTCCTGGTGCCGGTCCGGCTCCAGCCCGGTAGCTGGTACGCCCTGCCGCAGTCCCCGCAACTGTTCAAGCAGTTGCTCATGGTCGCCGGCATGGAGCGCTACTACCAGATCGCTCGCTGCTTCCGGGACGAGGACTTCCGCGCCGACAGGCAGCCGGAGTTCACCCAGCTCGACGTCGAGATGTCCTTCGCCGAGCAGGAGGACGTGCTGGACGTCGGCGAACAGGTCATCGCGCGGGTCTGGAGGGAGGTGCACCAGCACGAGGTGCCCCGCCCGCTGCCCCGGATCACCTACGCCGAGGCCATGGCCAGGTACGGCTCGGACAAGCCGGACGTGCGGTTCGGCCAGGAGCTGGTGGACCTCACCGGGTACTTCGGCGGCACCTCGTTCCGGGTGTTCCAGGCCGAGCACGTGGGCGCGGTGGTGATGCCCGGCGGTGCCACCCAGACCCGCAAGGAGCTGGACGCCTGGCAGGACTGGGCGCGGGCCCGCGGCGCCAGGGGCCTCGCGTACGTGTTGGTGGACGCGGAGACCGGGGAGCTGCGCGGGCCGGTGGCCAAGAACCTCTCCGAGGAACACCTGGCCGGGCTGGTCGAGGCGGCCGGTGCCGCCCCGGGCGACGCGATCTTCTTCGCCGCCGGCCGCAGGACCCCGTCGCTGGAGCTGCTGGGAGCCGCCCGGCTGGAGATCGGCCGGCGCTGTGGCCTGATCGACGAGTCCGCCTGGGCGTTCCTGTGGGTCGTGGACTTCCCGATGTTCGAGGCGGTGGAGGACGACAAGGGCGAGTTCGCCGGGTGGACGCCACTGCACCACCCGTTCACCGCGCCCAGCCCGCAGAGCCTCGACACCTTCGACAAGGACCCGGGCAGCGCCCTGTCCAACGCCTACGACCTGGTGCTCAACGGTTCGGAGATCGGCGGCGGCTCGATCCGCATCCACGACCGCGCGGTCCAGCAGCGGGCGTTCGCAGCGATCGGCCTGTCCGAGCAGGAGGCCCTGTCGCAGTTCGGTTTCCTCCTCGAGGCGTTCAACTACGGTCCGCCACCGCACGGCGGCATCGCCTTCGGCCTGGACCGGATCGTGGCCCTCGCCGCCGGGGTGGAGACGATCAGGGACGTGATCGCCTTCCCGAAGACCTCGACCGGCGGGGACCCGCTGACCGGGGCGCCCACCCCGATCACCCCGGCACAGCGCCGGGAGGCCGGGGTGGACGCCCGGCCGCAGGACGCGGCGACCAAGGTCGCAGGGGACTAGTCCCCGATCGGCGGGACGGCCCCGCCACGACGCCGGCGGACGACCGGTGCCGTGGCGGGGCCCGTCACTCCCGGGGGTGAACTGCCCTCGGGCCGGCACCTCACCGGGGGCGTTACCGTTGGGCAGGGTGGGACTGCTCACACGGAGAACGGAAGGTGGCGGATGACGACCACCACGCTGGACACTGCCCCGGTCACCGACCAGGAGCCGGCCGCCCCGACGATCGGCGCCGGGCGTGCCTTCGCCTGGCTCCTGGTGGTGACCGGATCGGTGGGTCTCCTCTCGGCGTTCGTGCTCTCCATCGAGAAGATCAAGCTGCTCGAGGACCCGTCCTACGTGCCGAGCTGCAGCATCAACCCGGTGCTGAGCTGCGGCTCGGTGATGCAGACCGACCAGGCGCAGGCGTTCGGCTTCGCCAACATGTTCATGGGGCTCGCCGGGTACGCCATGGTGGCCCTGGTCGGTGCCGCACTGCTGGCCGGTGCCAGGTTCCGCCGGTGGTTCTGGGGCGGGGTGCAGCTCGGCACCCTCTTCGGCGTCTGCTTCATCCACTGGCTCATCTACCAGTCCCTGTACACCATCGGGGCGCTCTGCCCGTACTGCATGGTCGCCTGGGCCGCCACCATCCCGATGTTCGTCTACGTCACCCTGCACAACCTCCGGACGGACGTGATCCCGCTGGGCGCGCGCGGCAGGCGGGCACTGGCGGTGGCGTCCGAGTTCCACTGGCTGATCACGTTCACCTGGTACCTGGCGATCGCCATGCTGATCCTGACCCGTTTCTGGTCCTACTGGCGCACCCTGCTGTGAGCCGGCCCCCGGTCGGCCCGGTCAGGTAGTCGGTCCGGTGTCCTAGGCTTCCCGGTGTGGAACCCGACCTGTTCACCGCCGCGGCAGAGGCCCGCGCGGAGAAGGAGCCCGGCCGCAGCCCCCTGGCCGTCCGCATGCGCCCGCGCACCCTGGACGAGGTGGTGGGGCAGCGGCACCTGCTCAAGGAGGGCTCGCCCCTGCGCCGCCTGGTCGCCGAGCCGCAGGGCGGGCCCGCGGGTCCTGCCTCGGTGATCCTGTGGGGGCCGCCCGGCACCGGCAAGACCACCCTGGCCCACGTGGTCAGCCGCGTCACCAACCGTCGCTTCGTGGAACTGTCCGCGATCACCGCGGGGGTGAAGGAGGTCCGAGCGGTCATCGAGGCGGCCAGGCGGGACAGCGGCGGCTACGGCAGGGACACGGTCCTGTTCCTGGACGAGATCCACCGGTTCAGCAAGGCCCAGCAGGACTCGTTGCTGCCCGCGGTGGAGAACCGCTGGGTGACCCTGGTCGCGGCGACCACGGAGAACCCCTACTTCTCGGTGATCTCCCCGCTGCTCTCCCGTTCGCTGCTGCTCACCCTGGAGTCCCTCACCGACGAGGACCTGCGGGGGCTGCTGCACCGGGCGCTGTCCGCCGGGCGGGGCCTGGACGGCGCGGTCACGCTCGCCCCGGACGCCGAGGAGCACCTGCTGAGGGTGGCCGGCGGGGACGCACGGCGCGCGTTGACGGCGCTGGAGGCGGGGGCCGGCGCGGCGCTGGCCAAGGGCGAGACGACGATCTCCCTGGCCACCCTGGAGACCGCGGTGGACCGGGCGGCGGTGACCTACGACCGCTCCGGCGACCAGCACTACGACGTGGCCAGTGCCCTGATCAAGTCCATCCGGGGTTCCGACGTGGACGCGGCGCTGCACTACCTGGCGCGGATGGTGGAGGCGGGAGAGGACCCGCGGTTCATCGCCCGCCGGTTGATGATCTCGGCGAGCGAGGACATCGGGCTTGCCGACCCCGGGGCGCTGCAGACCGCGGTCGCCGCGGCCCAGGCGGTGCAGATGATCGGGTTCCCCGAGGCGCGGATCACCCTGGCCCAGGCCACCATCGCGTTGGCCCTGGCCCCGAAGTCCAACGCGGCGGTGCTGGCCGTCGACGCCGCGCTGGCCGACGTCCGCAAGGGGCTCGCCGGCCCGGTCCCGACCCACCTGCGCGACTCCCACTACCGCGGCGCGAACAGCCTCGGACACGGCCGGGGCTACCAGTACCCGCACGACGTGCCGGGCGCCGTGGCCGCCCAGCAGTACGCGCCGGACGCGGTCCACGGCAGGCGCTACTACCAGCCGACGCGGTACGGCACGGAGGCCCGCTACGCGGACGTCGTCGAGCGGCTGCGCCGCCGCCTGGCCGGAGAGGGCGAGGAGCAGGCGCCGAGCTGACCCGTCCGACCCGGGTGCGGGGGGCGCCGTGGAGGAACAGGTCCCCGGACGCGTTACTCTCTATAGGATTCGTGCGCGCCCGACCCCTGGCAGGTCCGGGCGCAGGCTTCACTCCGAGGGCGCGGCTGACCCGGCCTCCCGAGCGCCCGCCACCGGCGGGCGGTCGTGGGCATGGGGCTCGTGGGGTGGTGCCGATCTTCGAGAGCACGATCCTTGAGGCACGTCAACCCACTACGGAGGTTCCTTCCTCGTGAACCAGTCACGGCCAAAGGTCCGCAAGTCCCGAGCCCTTGGCATCCCGCTCACCCCGAAGGCGGTCAAGTACTTCGAGGCCCGCCCGTACCCGCCGGGTCAGCACGGTCGGGGTCGCAAGCAGAGCAGCGACTACAAGGTCCGACTGCTGGAGAAGCAGCGTCTGCGCGCTCAGTACGACATCAGTGAGACGCAGATGAGCCGTGCCTATGACCGCGCTCGGAAGGTCACTGGCAAGACCGGCGAAGCGCTGATCATCGAGCTTGAGCGCCGTCTGGACGCGCTCGTCCTGCGTTCCGGTATCGCCCGCACCATCTACCAGGCCCGGCAGATGGTCGTGCACGGCCACATCGAGGTCAACGGACGCAAGGTGGACCGGCCGTCGTTCCGGCTCCGTCCCGGCGACGTGGTCATGGTCCGGGAGCGCAGCCGGGAGAAGCACCCGTTCCAGGTGGCCCGCGAGGGTGGCTACGCCGGTGAGGGCGAGACCCCGAGGTACCTCGAGGTCAACCTCAAGGCGCTGGCGTTCCGCCTGGACCGCGACCCGAACCGTCGGGAGATCCCGGTGATCTGCGACGAGCAGCTCGTCGTCGAGTACTACGCACGCTGATCCACGGGCTGGCCCGCCGGCGTCCCGCCGACCACGTTCGGCAGGGGCGACGGCGGGCCTTGCTCGTCCCCGCGTGCCGCAAAGCCGGTGGGGTCCGCCGGTGCCGGCGCGATAAGGTCAGTGTCTGCTGGCCGTGCACGCGGACCGGGTGGGCCCGCCGGGCGGGGGCCTCGCGGGGCACCGGGCGAGCCCTGTCCCCGGGCCGCGACACCGCGGGGCGTGGCTCGCGCGGACCCGTCCGCGGGCCCGTCCTGGGGCCCGGTCCACCGAGCCCGACCACGCCGACGTCCGGCGGGACCGCATCCGTCAGGGCCGACAATCCACGAGGGAGCGCGCAACGTGTCCGCAGGTCAGGTGGCAGGGTTGGTGGTCGCCGGGTTCTGGGCCGTCCTGGTGGTCTTCCTCGCCGTGGTCCTGGTGCGGGTCGCCCGGGTGCTCCGGCAGACGGCCAGGCTGGTCAGCGGCATCGCCGACCAGACCGTTCCGTTGCTCGGCGAGGCCGCGGTGACGCTGCGGCGCACCGGGGTCCAGTTGGAGCGCGTCGACTCGATCACCGCCGACGTCAAGCAGGTCACCGCCAACGCCTCCGCGCTCTCCGCCACGGTCAACGCGGCCCTCGGCGGGCCGCTGGTCAAGGTGGCGGCGTTCGGCCACGGGGTGCGTCGGGCCAGCCAGGCCGCCCGCGGGCGGCAGGAGTCCACCAAGCCGCGGGGTGCGCTCGGCAGCGGCCAGCAGCCCCGCCGACCGAAGGGCTGAGGAACACAGTGCTAGGCCGCCTGTTCTGGCTCGCCGCTGGAGCCGCGGTGGGTGCCTGGGGGACCACCAAGGTCAACCGGGCGGCCCGTCGTCTGACCCCGGAGGGCCTCACGGAAACCGCGGTCGGCCGCGCCGCGCAGGTCGGCGACCGGATGCGCACGTTCGTGTCCGACGTCCGCGTCGGCATGGCCGAGCGCGAGGAAGAGCTGAACCACACCCTCGGCAGATCGAGCCAGGGTGCCTACGTCATCCGTCCGGGGACGCCGGACCGGGCCCTGCCGGCCCCCGGGCACGACGTTCCCCGTCCCCACCCGCAGCTTCACGACTGGAAAGAGGGCCACTGATGGAGTCGGCAGAGATCCGCCGCCGCTGGCTGCGCTTCTTCGAGGAGCGCGGGCACACCGTCGTGCCGTCCGCATCGCTCATCGCCGACGACCCGACGCTGCTGCTGGTGCCCGCGGGCATGGTGCCGTTCAAGCCCTACTTCCTCGGTGAGGTCACTCCTCCGTTCCCCCGCGCGGTCAGCGTGCAGAAGTGCGTGCGGACCCCGGACATCGAGGAGGTCGGCAAGACCACGAGGCACGGCACGTTCTTCCAGATGTGCGGCAACTTCTCCTTCGGTGACTACTTCAAGGAGGGGGCCATCAAGCTCGCCTGGGAGCTGATGACGCTCCCGGTCGACGAGGGCGGGTACGGCCTGGACCCGGAACGGTTGTGGATCACCGTCTTCGAGCGGGACGACGAGGCCGAGCGGATCTGGCGGGACGTGATCGGGGTGCCGGCGGAGCGCATCCAGCGTCTCGGCATGGGGCCCAACTTCTGGTCCATGGGCGTGCCGGGCCCGTGCGGCCCCTGTTCGGAGATCTCCTACGACCGCGGTCCCGAGTTCGGCGTCGAGGGCGGCCCCGCCGTCAACGACGAGCGGTACGTGGAACTGTGGAACCTCGTCTTCATGCAGTACGAGCGCGGGCCGGGTGAGGGCAAGGAGGACTTCCCGATCCTCGGCGAGCTGCCGGCCAAGAACATCGACACCGGGCTCGGTTTCGAACGCCTGGCGATGGTGCTCCAGGGCGTGCGGAACATGTACGAGATCGACACCAGCCGGATGATCATCGATCGGGCCGCCGAGCTGACCGGCTGCGCCTACGGCGACGCCGAGGGCTCGGACGTGTCCCTGCGGGTGGTCGCCGACCACATCCGCACCTCGGTCATGCTCATCGGGGACGGGGTCACCCCGGGCAACGAGGGCCGGGGCTACGTGCTGCGCCGGATCATGCGCCGGGCCATCCGCAACATGCGGCTGCTGGGTGCCACCGGCCCCACCGTGCGGGAGCTGGTCGAGGTCACGGTCAAGGCGATGGGACCGCAGTACCCCGAGCTGCACGAGGAGCACCAGCGGATCGAGACGGTGGCGGCGGCCGAGGAGGCGTCGTTCCTCGAGCGGCTGAAGACCGGAACCGCCATCCTGGACGGGGCGGTCACCGAGACCCGCCGGGCCGGCGGCACCGTCCTGCCCGGCGAGAAGGCGTTCCTGCTCCACGACACGTGGGGCTTCCCCATCGACCTCACCCTGGAGATGGCGGCCGAGCAGGGCCTGGCCGTCGACGAGGAGGGGTTCCGCCGGCTGATGAAGGAGCAGCGGGAACGGGCCAAGGCGGACTCCCGCGCCAAGAAGCTGGGCCACGCGGACCTGTCGGCGTACCGGGAGGTCGCTGACCGTTCCGGCACCACCGTCTTCACCGGCTACTCGGCCACCGAGGGCGAGGCCAACGTGGTCGGGCTCGTGGTCGACGGGTTGCCGGCCCCGGCCGCCCGGGAGGGCGACGAGGTCGAGGTGGTGTTGGACCGCACCCCCTTCTACGCGGAGGGCGGCGGGCAACTCGCCGACACCGGCCGGATCAGGCTGGACAACGGCGCGGTGGTCCAGGTCCGCGACGTGCAGCAGCCGGTCCCCGGGGTGAGCGTGCACAAGGGCGTGGTCCAGGTCGGCGAGGTCACCGTCGGTGCGGCGGCCCACGCGCAGATCGACGGCTCCCGCCGGCGGGCCATCGCCCGGGCGCACAGCGCCACCCACCTCACCCACCGGGCGCTGCGCGACGCGCTGGGCCCGACCGCGGCGCAGGCCGGGTCGGAGAACTCCCCCGGTCGGTTCCGCTTCGACTTCGGCTCCCCGAGCGCCGTTCCGCGGACCGTGCTCAACGACGTGGAACAGAAGATCAACGAGGTGCTCGCCCGTGAGCTCGACGTCACCGCTGAGGTCATGAGCATGGCGGAAGCCAAGCAGCAGGGGGCGATCGCGGAGTTCGGCGAGAAGTACGGCGAGCGGGTCCGAGTGGTCAGCATCGGCGACTACTCCAAGGAACTGTGCGGAGGCACCCACGTGCACAACACCGCGCAGCTCGGCCTGGTCAAGCTGCTCGGCGAGTCCTCCATCGGCTCCGGGGTGCGCCGGGTGGAGGCGTTGGTGGGCGTGGACGCCTACCGTTTCCTGGCCCGGGAGCACACCGTGGTCTCGCAGCTCACCGACCTGCTCAAGGGGAGCCGTCCGGAGGAGCTGCCCGAGCGGATCTCCGGGGTGCTCGGACGGCTGAGGGACGCCGAGAAGGAGATCGAGAAGTTCCGCGCCGAGAAGGTGCTCAGCCAGGCCGCGGGCCTCGCCCAGCAGGCCGAGGACGTGGCCGGGGTGGCGCTGGTGACGACCCGCGTCGCGGACGGCACCTCCGGGGACGACCTGCGCAGGCTGGTGCTCGACGTGCGCGGTCGGTTGGCCGGGCGCCCGGCCGTGGTGGCCGCGTTCACGGTCACCGGTGACCGCCCACTGGTGGTCGTGGCGACCAACGAGGCGGCCAGGGAGCGCGGGCTCAAGGCCGGCGAGCTGGTGCGCGCCACCGCGAAGACGTTCGGTGGTGGTGGCGGGGGCAAGGACGACGTGGCGCAGGGCGGCGGGAGCAAACCCGACGCGGTGCCGCAGGCCATGGACGCGTTCCAGCGGCTGGTGGCCGAGCGTGCGGGCCGATGAGGCGGGGGCGCCGCCTCGGGGTTGACGTCGGGGACGCCCGGATCGGGGTCGCCTCCTGCGACCCCGACGGGTTGCTGGCCACACCCGTGGAGACGGTTCGGGCCAGGCAGGGCGCCCTGGCCCGGATCGTTGCGCTGGCCGCTGAGTACGAGGTGGTGGAGGTCGTGGTCGGGCTCCCCCGTTCGTTGAACGGGCGGGAGGGTCCGGCGGCGGCCAAGGTCCGCGCGTTCGCCGTGTCGTTGGCCCGGCTGCTGGCACCGGTGCCGGTACGACTGGTGGATGAGCGGATGAGCACCGTCAGCGCCACCCAGGGCCTGCGTGCCTCCGGCGTGCGCTCGAAGAAGGGTCGCTCGGTGGTGGACCAGGCGGCTGCGGTGGTGATCCTGCAGAGCGCGCTGGAGGCCGAGCGGGTGTCCGGGCGTCCCCCGGGGGAGTGCGTCGAGGTGGTTGTCTGATCGAGGTACGGTAGCGTTCGCGCGGGGGGGTGACTACCCGTAAGGGCGCTCACTCGAACGCTGGTGCGACAACCGGGCCGGGTCGTGAGTGCCGCCATCCCGGTGATAGGGGATAGATGACTGACCTTGGCCGGGGCTCCGGGGCCGATCCGTGGTATCCGGAGGATCCCCTCCACGGTGACCAGCAGTGGACCGGACACGGAGCGCCCTCCGATGACTGGAACGCTCAGGGGGCCACCGCAGACCAGACGCACCACCCGCACACACCCCCCGAGGCCCAGTACCCACAGGGCCAGTCGTTCCACTCCGGGGAGTACGGGAGTCAGGGTTGGGCCGCGCAGTCCGGGGATCACTCGTCGACCGGGGGCGGCGCGTACCACGAGGACCCGTACGGCGGTTCGTACCCGCAGCAGGACCCGTACGCCCAGCAGTCCTCGTACCCCCAGCAGTCCTCGTACCCGCAGCAGGACCCGTACGCCCAGCAGGAGCCGCACCCCCAGCACACCTCGTACCCGCAGCAGGACCCGTACGCCTCCCAGGACCCGTACGGAACCGGTGACCCGCTGGGCGGCGGCTACTACTCCGACCCCTACGTGCAGCCGCACCCCGGCTCCCACCCGGGGGACCCCGGCGGGATGGCGCCCGGTGGCTATCCCGACCCGCACCACGGCCCCGGTGGCGGCCAGCAGGAGCACCCGGGGGGGTACCCGTTTCCGCAGCCGGGGGCACACCCGGCCCAGGCCGCGCACCACGACCCCGGCCACGACCCCCACCAGGGCCAGGGCGCCCCCTACCCCGGGGGCCAGCCCCACCCCGGCCAGCACCCCCACCACCCGGGCGAGCCCCACGGGGGCGGGTTCCCCGGCGGCGACCCGAGCGCGTCCCCCGGTGCCCCCCGGCAGGAACGGCAACCCGGCCCAGCGGAACCGGACGGCCGGTCCGACGGCGGGACCGGCGGCCCCGCGGACGACGAGGAGGAGCGCCACCCCTTCTTCTCCGACGACGGGGACTCCCGGGCCGACGACGACCACGACTCCGACGACGACTCCGGCGGCCGGAACAAGAACCGCAAGCCGAAGAAGCGCCGGAGCGGCTGTGCCTGCCTCGTGGTGGCGCTGGTCCTCGGCGGAGTGGTGGCGACCGCCGGCTACTCCGGCTACAAGTTCTGGGACAGCCGTTTCGGCGATCCGCCGGACTTCTCGGGCCAGGGCTCGGGCGACGTGGAGGTGGAGATCCCGGAGGGTGCGGGCGCCACCGACATCGGCAACATCCTCCATGACAAGGGCGTGATCAAGAGCGTCCGGGCGTTCACCGAGGAGGCCAACGCCAACCCCAAGTCGCAGTCCATCCAGCCGGGCGTCTACATGGTCCGCAAGAAGATGTCCGCCGCCGCGGCCATGGGCATCCTGACCAACCCCAAGAACCTCAACGCCCTCACCATCCCCGAGGGACGCCGCGCCACCTGGATCTACGCAGAGATCGACAAGCGGCTGAAGCTCAAGACCGGCACCACCGAGGAGATCGCGAGGAACACCGACCTGGGTCTGCCCGCCTACGCCGAGGGCAACCCGGAAGGCTTCCTGTTCCCGTCCCGGTACGCGGTGGGCAAGAGCACCAAGCCCGCCGACCTGCTCAGGGAGATGGTGGACCGCGCCGAGAAGGAGTACGCCAAGGACAACCTCGAGGAGGCGGGCCGCAAGGTCGGGCGGAGCCCCTACGAGATCATCATCCTGGCCAGCATCGTCCAGGCGGAGGCCCAGGAGGACAAGGACTTCGGCAAGGTCTCCCGGGTCATGTACAACCGGCTGAACACCGACGCCACCATGGGCAAGCTCCAGATGGACTCCACGGTCAACTACGCCCTCAACCGCAGTACCCTCGACGTCACGGTGGACGACACCAGCGTGGACAGTCCGTACAACACCTACGAGCACCCCGGGTTGCCCCCCGCGCCCATCGGCAACCCCGGGCACCAGGCGATCGAGGCGGCGGCCAACCCGCCGGAGGGCGACTGGGTGTACTTCGTCACCGTCAAACCCGGGGACACCCGGTTCGCCGCCACCATCGAGGAGCACAACAAGAACGTGGAGGAGTTCAACAAGTACCGGCGTGAGCACGGGGACGACGGGTGACCGACGCCCGCCGCGCGGCGGTGCTCGGCTCACCGATCGCCCACTCGCTCTCCCCGGCACTGCACCGCGCCGCCTACGCCGACCTGGGCCTCACCGAATGGACCTACGACCGGTTCGAGGTGGACGAGGCGGGGTTGCCGGACTTCCTGCGGAGCCTGGAGCCGGAGCGCCAGCGGTGGGCGGGACTGTCCCTGACCATGCCGCTCAAGCGGGCGGTGATCCCGCTGCTGGACGAGGTCAGCCCGACCGCACGGGCGGTGCACGCGGTGAACACAGTGGTCTTCACCGAGGACGGGCGCCTGGTCGGTGACAACACCGACGTCCCGGGCCTGGTCGCCGCGCTCGACGAACGCGGCGTGACCCGGGTCGACTCCGCGGCGGTGCTCGGCGCCGGGGCCACCGCCTCCTCCGCGGTGGCCGCGCTCGGCCGGGTCTGTACCGGAGAGGTCCTGGTGTACGTCCGCGGCCCCGGGCGAGCCGCGGAGCTGCGGGAGCTCGGGGAGCGCCTCGGCGTAGCGGTCAGGCCCGTCCCCTGGGAGCGCGCGGCGACGGCGTTCGCCGCGGAGCTGGTGGTCAGCACCGTTCCTGCCGGGGCGGCCGACGCGCTGTCCGCCGCGGTGCCCGACCGGCCCGGGACGCTCTTCGACGTGCTCTACCACCCCTGGCCCACGCCCCTCGCCGCGGCCTGGTCGGTCCGCGGCGGCACCGTGGTCGGCGGCCTCGACCTGCTGGTGCACCAGGCGGTCCTCCAGGTGGAGCGGATGACCGGCTGTCGTCCGGCCCCGCTGGCCGCCATGCGCAGGGCCGGCGAGGAGGCACTGGCCGGACGGTGAGCCCCGGTGTCGCCCAGCCCGCTCCGCCGCGGGTCCGGGTCTCCCGCGGGTCCCCACACCCCGACCCGGGTCCCGGTCCGTTCCGTAGGCTGGACGGCGGACCGTCGGCGGACCGGGTCGTGGAAGGATCTGCCTGGGTCTGGTCACCGGGCCGGCCCGGGGCCGCGAGGGTAAGGAGCACTGTTGAGCAGGTTGCGCTGGCTGACCGCGGGGGAGTCCCATGGCCCCGCACTCGTCGCGACGCTTGAGGGACTGCCCGCGGGAGTGCCGATCACCACGGACATGGTGGCGGACGCCCTGGCCAGGCGGCGGCTCGGCTACGGCCGCGGTGCCCGGATGAAGTTCGAGCGGGACGAGGTCACCTTCCTCGGCGGCGTCCGCCACGGCCTGACCCTGGGCGGCCCGATCGCCCTGACGATCAAGAACACCGAGTGGCCCAAGTGGGAGAAGGTGATGGCGGCCGACCCGGTCGACCCCGAGGAGCTCGCCGAGCTCGCCCGCAACGCCCCGCTCACCCGCCCCCGCCCGGGTCACGCCGACCTGGCCGGGATGCAGAAGTACGGGTTCGACGAGGCCCGCCCGGTGCTGGAGCGGGCCAGCGCCCGGGAGACCGCGGCCCGGGTGGCACTCGGCGCGGTGGCCAGCTCGTACCTGCGGCACACCACCGGGATCGAGATCGTCAGCCATGTGGTGGAGCTCGGCGGGGCCAGCGCGCCGCGCGGCGTCCACCCCCTGCCCGCTGACGTGGAACGGCTCGACGCCGACCCCGTGCGCTGCCTGGACCGGGAGGCGTCCGAAGCCATGGTCGGGGTGATCGACCAGGCACACAAGGACGGGGACACCCTCGGGGGCGTGGTCGAGGTGCTGGCCTACGGCGTCCCCGTCGGGCTGGGGTCACACGTGCACTGGGACCGACGTTTGGACTCCCGTCTCGCCGGGGCGCTGATGGGCATCCAGGCGATCAAGGGCGTCGAGGTCGGCGACGGTTTCGAACTGGCCAGGACGCCCGGTTCGCGGGCCCACGACGAGATCGAGCCCACACCCACCGGGCTGCGGCGCAGGTCGGGCAGGTCCGGAGGCACCGAGGGCGGCCTGTCCACCGGGGAACTGCTGCGGGTGCGGGCCGCGATGAAGCCGATCGCCACCGTCCCGCGGGCGTTGGCCACCGTGGACGTCGTCACCGGGGAACCAGCCAGGGCGCACCACCAGCGCTCCGACGTCTGCGCGGTCCCGGCCGCCGGCATCGTGGCCGAGGCGATGGTCGCCCTGGTGCTCGCCGACGCCGTGGCGGAGAAGTTCGGCGGCGACTCGGTCGCCGAGACCCGGCGGAACGTCGTCAGCTACCTCGAGCACCTGGTGGTCAGGTGAGCGACCCGACTCCGCCACAGCGACCCGCCCCCGTCGCCGTCCTGGTCGGTCCGCCGGGCGCGGGCAAGACCACCGTCGGCAGGATCCTCGCCGAGTGGCTCGAGGTGACCTTCCGCGACACCGACGCGGACGTCGAGGCCGCGGCGGGCAAACCGATCCCCGAGATCTTCATCGACGAGGGCGAGCCGCGCTTCCGCGAGCTGGAGCGGCAGGCGGTGCAGGACGCCCTGGCCAAGCACACCGGGGTCCTGGCCCTCGGCGGCGGAGCCGTGCTGGACGGCGGCACCCGGGCCCTGCTGGCCCCTGCCCCGGTGGTCTTCCTCGACGTGGCGCCCGGCGACGCGGTCCGCAGGGTCGGGCTGGACGCCCCCCGACCGCTGCTGATCGGCAACCCCAGGACCCGGTGGCGCGAGTTGATGGAACAGCGCCGTCCGCTGTACACCGAGGTCGCCTCGGCGGTGGTGAGCACCCAGGGGCGCGCCCCTGAGGACGTCGCCGAGGCGGTGGCCAGGGCGCTCGACCTGCCCTGCGTCTCCGACCGCCCTACCAAGTGAGGAACACATGACCGACACCCCCGTCCGGATCCAGGTCGGCGGCACCGCGGGCACCGCTCCCTACGAGGTCCTGGTCGGCCACCACCTGCTGGACGAGCTGCCCAAGCTGGTGGGGGGCGCCCACCGGGTCGCGGTGATCCACCCGGAGGCGCTGACCACGGCCGGAGAGGCCGTCCGGGACGAGCTGGCCGCCCGGGGCCACCAGGCCGTGCTGATCCAGGTGCCCAACGCGGAGGAGGCCAAGACGGCGGAGGTCGCCGCCTACTGCTGGAAGGCCCTGGGACAGACCGGGTTCACCCGCAGTGACATGGTCGTGGGGGTGGGCGGCGGCGCCACCACCGACCTGGCCGGCTTCGTCGCGGCCACCTGGCTGCGCGGGGTCCGCTGGGTGGCGGTGCCGACCACCCTGCTCGGCATGGTGGACGCCGCGGTCGGCGGGAAGACCGGTATCAACACCGCCGAGGGCAAGAACCTGGTGGGTGCGTTCCACCCGCCGGCCGGTGTGCTCGCGGACCTGGCGGCCCTGGAGTCGCTGCCGGTCAACGACTACGTGGCGGGTCTCGCGGAGGTCATCAAGGCCGGGTTCATCGCCGACCCGGAGATCCTCCGACTGGTCGAGCAGGACCCCGGGGCAGCCCGCACCCCGTCCGGCGCGCACACCGCGGAACTGGTCGAACGGGCCGTCCGGGTCAAGGCCGAAGTCGTGTCCGCGGACCTGAAGGAGTCCGGGCCGCGGGAGATCCTCAACTACGGGCACACCCTGGGGCACGCCATCGAACGTGCCGAGCGCTACCGCTGGCGGCACGGCGCCGCGGTCAGCGTGGGCATGGTCTACGCCGCCGAACTGGGACGGTTGGCCGGGCGCCTGGACGACGCCACGGCGGACCGGCACCGTGCGGTGCTGGAGTCGGTGGGCCTGCCGCTCACCTACCGTGCCGACGCCTGGCCGGCGCTGCTCGAGACCATGCGGGTGGACAAGAAGTCCCGCGCGGACCAGCTCAGGTTCGTGGTGCTCGACGGCCTTGCCAAGCCGGCGATCCTCACCGCCCCGGACCCGTCCTTGCTGGTTGCCGCCTACCAGGAAGTCGCCAAGTGACGAATCACACACGTGTTTTGGTGCTGAACGGACCGAACCTGGGGCGGCTGGGCAGCCGCGAGCCGGACGTGTACGGGGCCACCTCCTACGCGGGGCTGGTGGAGCAGTGCACCGCGCTCGGCGAGGAGCTCGGCCTCGCCGTCGAGGTCCGGGAGACCAACGACGAGGGCGAGCTGATCCGCTGGCTCCACGAGGCCGCCGACGAGCGGATTCCCGTGGTGCTCAACCCCGGGGCGTTCACCCACTACTCCTACGGGATGCGGGACGCGGCGGCCCAGCGGACCGCCCCGCTGATCGAGGTGCACATCTCCAACCCGCACGCCCGGGAGGAGTTCCGGCACACCTCCGTGGTGGCCTCGGTGGCCACCGGGACCGTCGCGGGGTTCGGCATCGGTTCCTACCGGCTCGCCCTTCGCGCCCTCGCGGATGAGCTATAAAGACTCCTGACCGGCCAACACGGTGGGGGAACCCGCCTTGCGGGACACGGTTCGAAGGCGAGTGCACGGGCTGCCCGGGGGGAGGGTGCCGTGCCACGGAAGACAGAGTGGGGCCGAGATGCAACATGCTGGGGTGCCGATGCCCCCGCCGCCCGGCGTTCCGCCAGGACGTGCCGGAGCTCGGGGGACGCCCGGCACCGGCTATCCGGGCCAGGGGAGCCCGCCGGTGCCGCCGCCGGCGCAGCAGCCCACCGGCAGCACCGGGCACTTCCCGCTGCCGCCGTCCAGTCCGGTCCCCGTGCCCCAGGCCGCCGCGCAACCGCCGTCGGTGTCCACCTCCGCACCGATCGCCGTGCTGCTGATAGGACCGGCGGGGGCCGGTAAGACCACCATCGCGCGCCGGTGGGCGGACACCCGTCCCGTGCCCACGGCCCACATCAGCCTCGACGACGTCCGGGAGTGGGTCAGGTCCGGCTTCGCCGACCCGCAGTCCGGCTGGAACGAGAACTCCGAGGCCCAGTACCGCCTCGCCCGCCGCACCTGTGGCTTCGCAGCCCGGAACTTCCTCGCCAACGCCATCTCCTGCATCATCGACGACGCGGTCTTCCCGGACCGCCCGGTGGTGGGCCTCGGCGGCTGGAAACGCCACGTCGGGCCGGGGTTGCTGCCGGTGGTCCTCCTCCCCGGCCTTGAGGTGGTCCTGGCCCGCAACGCCGAGCGCAGCGGCAACCGTCGGCTGTCCGACGAGGAGGTGGCCCGCATCCACGGGCGGATGGCCGGCTGGTACGGCTCCGGTCTGCCGATCATCGACAACTCCACGCTCGACGTCTCCGCCGCGGCCGAGGCGCTGGACCGGGTGGTCGCCCGGAGCATGGTGGGGCCCCCGGTCTGGTAGGCCCTCGTCAGGAGGTGCGGCCCGTCAGGGCCACCGTTGCCAGCCGGACACCCCGAGTGGCCCCTCCGGGTGGGCCGCCGGACCCGATGCCGCTTACGCTCGCCGTATGTCCGAGGTCCACGCGGCTCGGCGGGCGAGGCTGCGCGAGCGCTGCACGGCGGGCGGCTGCGCCGCCCTGGTCTCCCGGGCGGCCAACGTCCGCTACCTGACCGACGGCGCGCCACCCGGGGCGGCCCTGCTGCTGGCCCCCGACCACGACGTGCTGGTGTTGCCCCGGGAGCCCTGGGCGGAGCCTGAGCGGGGCTGGCCCCCCGAAGGGGTGGAACAGGTGGTGCTGCCGTCCGCGGACGGTGACTGCGCGGTCGCCGCCGCGGAGCTGGCCGACAGGATCGGCGTGCAGGGCCTCGCCGTGGAGGAACACCACCTCACCGTCGCCCGGCACCGGGAGCTGGCCAGGGCGGCCCCGCGGCTCAGGCTCACCGATCTGGACCGGGCCGTCGAGCAGTTGAGGCTGGTCAAGGAGGACGACGAGATCGCGGCGCTGCGGGTGGCCGCGGAGATCACCGACCACGCGCTGGGCGAGCTGCTGGAGTCGATCCTGGTCGGCAGGACCGAACGGCACCTCGCCCTGGAGCTGGAGCGCCGGCTGGTGGACCACGGCGCCGACTCGGCCGCGTTCCCCCCGCACGTCGGCACGGGACCCAACGCCGGCGCGCCCAACCACCACCCCGGGGACCGGCGGGTCGAGGAGGGCGACTTCCTCACGGTCTGCCTCGGCGCCTGCTACCGCGGGTACCGGTGCGAGGTGGGTCGCACCTTCGTCGTCGGCAGCGAGCCCGCGAGCTGGCAGATCGAGCTCTACGAGCTGGTTTTCGCCGCCCAGCGCGCCGGGAGGGAGGCGTTGGCCCCCGGAGCCGCGTACCGGGACGTGGACCGCGCGGTGCGGCAGGTGGTGGACCGGGCGGGCCACGGCGACCTGCTGGGGTCCTCGGTGGGCCACGGCGTCGGCCTGGAAATCCACGAAGACCCTCGGCTGTCGCCTGCGGCCGTGGGTAAACTGGACGCTTGTGTGCCGGTCACCGTCGAGCCCGGGGTCTACCTTCCGGGCCGGGGCGGCGTCCGGATCGACGACACACTCGTCGTCCGTCCTGTGACGGACGGCGGGCCCGAGCTACTCACCATCACGACCAAGGAGCTGCTCGCCCTGTAGGCCCGCGAGGGCGCGGGCGCGCCCCCTGGGTCCCCGAAGCAGCACTCCAGGAGATTCCGCAACCGTGGCATCCACGAACGACCTCAAGAACGGCATGGTGCTCAAGCTCGATGGCGGCCAGCTCTGGTCCGTGGTCGAGTTCCAGCACGTCAAGCCCGGCAAGGGCCCCGCCTTCGTCCGCACCAAGCTGAAGCACGTGCTCTCCGGCAAGGTCGTCGACAAGACCTTCAACGCCGGGGTGAAGGTGGAGACGGCGAACGTCGACAAGCGCGGCATGCAGTTCTCCTACAAGGACGGCTCCGACTTCGTCTTCATGGACACGGAGACCTTCGACCAGATCCACATCTCCCCCGACACCGTGGGCGACGCCGCGAACTACCTGCTCGAGGGGTTCGACGTGGTCGTGGCGATGTACGAGGGCAACCCCCTGTACGTCGAGCTGCCGGCCTCGGTCGAGCTGGTCATCGAGTACACCGAGCCGGGTGTCCAGGGTGACCGCTCCACCGGCGGCACCAAGCCGGCCCGGCTGGAGACCGGCTACGAGATCGGCGTCCCGCTGTTCATCACCACCGGCGAGAAGGTGAAGGTCGACACCCGCTCGGGTGAGTACCTCGGTCGGGTGAACAGCTAACCGTGGCTGCTCGCAACAAGGCCCGCAAGCGCGCCCTTCAGATCCTCTTCGAGGCTGACCAGCGCGGTGAGAAGCCGACCACGGTCATGGCGGACTGGATCCGGCACTCGCGGACCGACGACCGGCAGCCGCCGGTCACCGAGTACACGATGCAGCTCGTCGAGGGCTACGCGGAACACGCGACGCGGATCGACGAGCTGCTCGGCGCCTACTCCGTGGGCTGGACCCTGGACCGGATGCCGGTCGTGGACCGCAACGTGCTCCGCCTCGGCGCTTACGAGTTGCTGTGGGAGGACGAGGTGCCGGACGCCGTGGTGCTCGACGAGGCCGTCGAACTGGCCAAGGAGTTCTCCACGGACGAGTCACCGGCCTTCGTCAACGGTCTCCTCGGCCGCCTCAAGGAGCTCAAGCCCAGCCTTCGCCGGGACTGAATGACCGGTCCGTGCGCTGCTGGCCCCGCGCGGGCCGGCGCATCAGGAACAGCAGAGATCTCACCCTCCCGGGCCACCCGGGAGGGTGAGACGTTTCACCAGGGACGAATGCCTCAGCCCTCGTCCTGGGGGACCGCCCGGCGGGCGTCCGCGTCCAGGACGCCCCAGCTGATGAGCTGCTCGGTCAGCACCGAGGGCGACTGGTCGTAGATGACCGCGAGCGTCCGCAGGTCGTCCTGGCGGATGGAGAGCACCTTGCCGTTGTAGTCGCCGCGCTGGCTCTGGATCGTCGCGGCGTAGCGCTGCAGCGGGCCGGCCTTCTCCGGCGGCACCTGGGACAGGCGCTCGAGGTCGAGGACGAGCTTCGGCGGCGGCTCGGAGGCACCCGGGTAGGTGCTGCCGGGAAGCAGCTCCTGGACCGGAACCCCGTAGAAGTCCGCGAGCTCGGCGAGGCGCTGCACGGTGACGGCGCGGTCTCCCCGCTCGTAGGAGCCGACGACGACGGCCTTCCAGCGCCCCTGGGACTTCTCCTCGACACCGTGGAGGGACAGGCCCTGCTGGGTGCGGATGGCACGGAGCTTGGCCCCGAGCTGCTTGGCGTAGTCGCTGGACATATGGCTCCCCGGACGTGGTACTCGGCGATCATGGTCAACAATCCCGCGGTGGCCCGCCTGCCGGGACACCCCGTGCCCGGCGACCAGCGCGGTAACTCACTGTGAGGTTACGCAGCGTAATTTGGCTTCGTCAAGCCGAATGGTCCGACCGGGCCCCACGGACGCCGAGTCTGGCTTGTTCGCGCAGGTGTGCGGGCCTGCTCCACGGGGTCCTCCGGCCCTGCCGCCGCGGGGGGCGGTGGCGGGTGCGCGCCGGCCCCCTGGTACCGTGGCAGGGTAATCAGGCGTCCTTTAAGGCCCGTCCCGTGAGGCGGGGAAGGAGGTCCAGAACATGGTCCATGGAGACATGCTCCCAGGGGACGAAGTCCCTGGAGACGCGGTTCCCGGCCTGTCCTCGGCCCGGCCGGTGCTGGAAGCACCGGACATCGCGCGGGTGCTGACCCGCATCGCCCACGAGATCGTCGAGCGCGCCAAGGGCGCGGACGACGTGGTCCTGCTCGGCATCCCCACCCGGGGCGTGTTCCTCGCCCGGCGGCTCGCCGACAAGCTGGCGCAGATCAACGGCCGGGAGACCCCGGTCGGCTCCCTCGACATCACGATGTACCGCGACGACCTGCGCCTCGGCCCGCCGCGTGCGTTGGCGAGGACCGAGATCCCCGGTGACGGCATCGAGGGCCGACTGGTGGTCCTGGTGGACGACGTGCTCTTCTCCGGCCGCACCATCCGTGCGGCGCTCGACGCGCTCAACGACATCGGCCGGCCCCGAGCCGTCCAGCTCGCGGTCCTGGTCGACCGGGGGCACCGCGAGCTGCCGATCCGGGCCGACTACGTCGGCAAGAACCTGCCCACGTCGCTGCGCGAGACCGTGAAGGTCCTGCTGGCCGAACACGACGGCAGGGACGCCGTACTGCTCGGCGGCGTACCGGAACGCGGCTAGCCCCCGCGGGTCACCCCCGCCCGAGCCCCCGACCGCGGGCTCCGCGCGGCGCCCGGTCCGACACCCCGGCCCGGCGCGCTTGAACGGCCCCGTACCCACCCGGTGCCCCGGCGCGACACGCCGGAACTGGCCGCTCGACGCCCACCCGACGCCCACCCGTAACGTCCGGACCCTGACCCGCCCCGTCCGACGTGCCCGCCCGACGTCCCCGCGCCGAACCGTCCCGGCCGGTGCCCACGCCTGATGTCCCCGCCACGGAGTTCCTGTGAAGCACCACCTGATCTCGGCAGCCGACCTCACCCACGACGACGCCCTGCTCATCCTCGACACCGCGGAGGAGATGGCCCGCGTCGCCGACCGCCCCATCAAGAAGCTCCCCACCCTGCGGGGCCGTACCGTGGTGAACCTCTTCTTCGAGGATTCGACACGGACCCGGGTGTCGTTCGAGGCCGCGGCCAAACGGCTCTCCGCCGACGTGCTGAACTTCTCCGCCAAGGGGTCCTCGGTCTCCAAGGGCGAGTCGCTCAAGGACACCGCACTGACCCTGGAGGCGATGGGGACCGACGCGGTGGTCATCCGGCACCACGCCTCCGGCGCCCCGCACCGTCTGGCCCACTCCGGCTGGATCCGCGGCAGTGTGGTCAACGCCGGTGACGGCACCCACGAGCACCCCACCCAGGCCCTGCTGGACGCCTTCACCATGAGACGTCACCTCGCCGGGGCACCGGACGGCGGCCCGGTCTGGCACCGCGGACCCGGCGACGGCACCGGAAGGGACCTGGCCGGCCGGCGCGTGACCATCGTCGGTGACGTGCTGCACAGCCGGGTGGCCAGGTCCAACGTCCTGTTGCTGAGCACCCTGGGCGCCGAGGTGACCCTGGTGGCCCCGCCCACCCTGCTGCCCATCGGGGTGCAGAGCTGGCCCTGCGAGGTGTCCTTCGACCTCGACGCCGTGCTGCCCGCGTCCGACGCCGTGATGATGCTGCGGGTACAGCGGGAACGGATGAACGCGGCGTTCTTCCCGACCGAACGCGAGTACAGCCGCCGCTACGGGCTGGACGCCACCCGGATGGCGAAGCTGCCCGACCACGCCATCGTGATGCACCCCGGCCCGATGAACCGCGGCATGGAGATCGCCGCGGACGTCGCGGACTCCGTCCGCTCCACCGTCGTGGAACAGGTCAGCAACGGGGTCAGCGTCCGGATGGCCGTCCTTTACCTGCTGCTGGGGGGCGCGGAACCAGCGCTGCCCGGCACCGTCCCTTCCCACCACCGTTCCGAGGAGAGCAAGTGAGCCAGTCGAAATTCCTGATTCGTGGTGCGCGGGTGTTGGGGGGTGCGCCGCGGGATGTTCTGGTGGTGGGTGGTGTGGTGGCTGAGGTGGGTGTGGGTGTGTCGGCTGGTGGTTCGGGTGGTGGTGGTGTGCGGGTGGTGGATGCGGAGGGGTTGGTGTTGTTGCCGGGGTTGGTGGATTTGCATACGCATCTTCGGGAGCCGGGTCGGGAGGATGCGGAGACGGTGGCGACGGGGACGCGTGCGGCGGCGCGGGGTGGGTTTACGGCGGTGCATGCGATGGCGAATACGTTTCCGGTGGCGGATACGGCGGGTGTGGTGGAGCAGGTGTGGCGGTTGGGGCGGGAGTNGGGGTATTGCGATGTGCAGCCGGTGGGTGCGGTGACGGTGGGGTTGGAGGGGCGGCAGTTGGCGGAGTTGGGGGCGATGGCGGAGTCGGCTGCTGGGGTGCGGGTGTTTTCTGATGATGGTCGGTGTGTGGATGATGCGGTGATCATGCGGCGGGCGTTGGAGTATGTGCGGGCGTTTGGGGGTGT
>NZ_KB904646.1 GCF_000380165.1 Wenjunlia vitaminophila DSM 41686 | reverse complement strand
GCTCCGTCGGTGAGTGCGGCTTCTTCGAGTTCGCGGGGGATGTCCTGCATGCGGGCGAGCAGGATGAGCATGCCGTAGCCGAAGCGGGACCAGATTCCGACGATGACCAGTGCGGGGATGACGAGGGTGTCGTCGGTGAGCCAGGACGAGTCGGACATGCCGAGCCAGCTGGTCATGGTGGACCAGGGGCCGCCGGTGGAGAAGATCCACACGAAGACGGTGGCGGCGAGTACCAGTGAGGTGACCACGGGCAGGAAGAACAGGGATCGGAAGAGTTTCGATCCGCGGAAGGCGCGTCGGGTGAGCAGGGCCAGGGCGATGGAGACGGCGAGGGTGCCGGGGACGGCGAGTGCGGTGTACCAGACGGTGACTTTCAGGGCCTGCCAGAACAGGGGGTCGTCCCACAGGCGGGTGAAGTTGTCCAGGCCGATGAAGTTGCCGCCGTCGGTCAGGGAGTAGTCGGTGAAGCTCATCAGCACGCCGGCGACGCCGGGGCCGAACCTGAAGGCGAGGAACACCAGGAAGCAGGGGAGGACGAACAGCAGGCCGATCCGGGCCTCGCGGCGCGCCTGCGGCCCGCTGCGGCGGCTCCGGCGGGTGGGTTCCGCGACGACTGCCACGGTGAGTCTCCTTGTGGTGCTGGGACGGGTCCCGGTCCCTGGGGGAGCGGGAGAACGAGCAACGATGCCCCTTGGGGCGCGCCCCGGCTGACAGTGCGGTGCGCCAGCCAGGGTGCGCGGTCAGGGGCCGACCGGCCGGTGACCAGGCCCACCGGGGGCCCGGTCACCGGGCCTGGTCAGCGGGCGAGGAGTGCGTCGGCGGCCTTGGCTGCGGCGTCGAGGGCTTCTTGTGGGCTCTTCTTGCCGATGAGCGCGGCCTGGATCTCGGGGGCGAGCAGGCCCATCACCTCACGGGCCTTGTCCTGCATCGGCCCGGCGACCATGCTCGGCAGGGTCGCGGCCACCGCCTGCTGCACGGCGTCGTCCGGGTACAGGTCCTTGGCGGACTTCCGCGCCGGGAACAACCCGGACTGCTTCTCCAACCCCGCCGCGTTGCCCGGCTCGGCCACGAAGTTGATCCACTCACCCGCGGCGTCCTTGTCCGCGCCCTTGAGCATCGACAACGCGCCCACCGTGCCGTAACCAACCGACTCCGTGTCCTTCAACGGCGGCCGGACCACGATGTTCTCCTTGCCCCAGAACGGCTCCACGTCCGCCGGGGTGTTCTGCCAGGTACAGGCCACCTTCCCCTTGGCCACCGGGGTCTGCTCCAACTTCGGAGTCGTGCTGACCAGGTCCTTGTCGGTGTACCCACCGTCCACCAACTGCTTCAACCACGTCAGCGCCTTGACCCCCGCCGCGTCGTTGAACGCCACCTTGGACCCGTCCTCGGTGAACACGTCCCC
>NZ_KB904645.1 GCF_000380165.1 Wenjunlia vitaminophila DSM 41686 | reverse complement strand
CGCACCCGCCATCGAAGGCATCGCCTACTTCACCGTCGCCGAACTCCTCACCAACATCAGCAAACACAGCCACGCAACATCAGCATCAGTCGACGTATGGCGATCCGACGACCACCTGATGCTCCAGGTCACCGACGACGGCCGGGGTGGCGCCGATCCCTCCCGCGGCAGTGGCCTGGCGGGGCTGACCGAGCGGCTGGACGCGGTGGACGGCGTGCTGGTCGCCCAGAGCCCGGTCGGCGGACCCACCACCATCACCGCCGAGCTCCCCTGGCGGACCTGACCGGTCACCCGTCCGGCCCACGGAGCCACCCGGGTCCCCCCACGTGAGTCGCCGCGCCACCGGCATTCGGATGCTGGAATGCTGGACCCACGAACCGAACGTTGGGGGTGGCCGTGGAGGGCAGTGTGCGAGTGGTGATCGCCGAGGACTCGGTGCTGCTGCGAGAGGGGTTGACCCGGCTGCTCACCGACCGTGGCCATGACGTCGTCGCCAGCGTGGGCGACGCCGAGGCGCTGGTGAAGGCGGTCGGCGAGATGGCCGTGGGGGGCCAGCTCCCCGACGTGGTGGTGGCCGACGTGCGCATGCCCCCCACCCACACCGACGAGGGGGTGCGAGCGGCCGTCGCGCTGCGCGGCTCATACCCCGGACTGGGCGTCCTCGTCCTTTCGCAGTACGTCGAGGAGCGGTACGCGACGGAACTCCTGGCGGGAAGCAGCCGGGGCGTGGGGTACCTGCTGAAGGACCGGGTAGCGGAAGTACGTGAGTTCGTGGACGCCGTGGTGCGGGTGGCGGAAGGGGGCACCGCCCTCGACCCGGAGGTCGTGGCCCAGCTCCTCGGCCGCAGCCGGAAACAGGACGTCCTGGCGGGCCTCACCCCTCGCGAACGCGAGGTCCTGAGCCTGATGGCGGAGGGCAGGACCAATTCGGCCATCGCCAAGCAGCTCGTGGTCTCCGACGGCGCCGTGGAGAAGCACGTCAGCAACATCTTCCTCAAGCTCGGTCTCGCCCCCAGCACCGGCGACCACCGGCGGGTACTGGCCGTGCTCACTTACCTGAACTCCTGACGGCCTCGACCTTCGGCTGATAGAAGCACCTGCGGAACGGCACGGGCGGCCAGAGCCCGTGGAACGAGTGGAGCGACGGTTGGCGCTGCCCGGGATTCGGGCACAAGGAAGGTCACCCTTCCTGCCGACGTAGCATGGGCTACGGGAGCACAGGTGTCCGGCGCAGGGCCGCGGTCTTCGCCGCCTCGAGGGAGGTCCATCTCAGTGACCAGCCAGGTCAGCCCAGCAGAAGAGGGAGCTGCGTCCGATTCTCATCGGGACGCGGGGCCAAGTAAAGAGGTGAAGCGCCTGGATCGGGTGGTTATTCGGTTTGCGGGCGATTCCGGTGATGGGATGCAGCTCACTGGTGACCGTTTCACCTCGGAGACTGCGGTGTTCG
>NZ_KB904644.1 GCF_000380165.1 Wenjunlia vitaminophila DSM 41686 | reverse complement strand
ATGCCTCGACGCCGAAGGCTCCACCTGGAACGACGGCACCCGCGTCCACCTGTGGACCTGCCACACAGGACCCAACCAGAAATGGACCCTGCCCTAGCAGGGAGGGAAAGGAGGTGCACCGGACGTGCACGCCACCCGCACCAGACTCACCTGTTGGCTCGCCGGCGCCCTGCTCTGTCTGGCCGCGGCACCCGCCGCAGCGCTGACCGACCGGGCGACCGCGGACCACCGCGCCGGAGCAGCCACCGAACCGGCGGCCGTCGGGGACCAGGTGGCCGGGCCCGTCGCCGACCCGGCCTACCGCGTCCTGGCGTTCTCCAAGACCGCCGGGTTCCGCCACTCGTCCATCGACGACGGGCTGGCCGCCCTGCGCGAGTTGGGCGCCGCGCACGACTTCACCGTGGACGCGACCGAGGACGCCCAGGCGTTCACCACCGGCAACCTCGCCCGCTACCAGGCCGTGGTCTTCCTCTCCACCACCGGCGACGTGCTCGACGACACCCAGCAGACGGCGTTCGAACAGTACGTCAGGGACGGCGGCGGCTACGTCGGCGTGCACGCCGCGGCCGACACCGAGTACGACTGGCCGTTCTACGCCGGCCTCGCCGGTGCCCTGTTCCAGTCCCACCCGCAGAACCAGACGGCGACGGTCAAGGTCGAGGACCGCGCCCACGACGCCACCGCGCACCTCGGCGCGCGCTGGCAGCGGTTCGACGAGTGGTACAACTACCGCACCAACCCGCGCTCCACCGCACACGTGCTGGCCTCGCTCGACGAGTCCAGCTACACCGGCGGCACCATGGGCGGCGACCACCCGATCGCCTGGTGCAAGGACTACCAGGGCGGCCGGGCCTTCTACACCGGCGGCGGGCACACCGACGAGTCGTACACCGAGCCGGCGTTCCGCCGTCACCTGCTGGGTGGCATCCGGTGGGCGGCCGGGATGACCGAGGCGGACTGCCGCCCGGAGACCGGGTACACCCCGCTGTTCGACGGCAGCAGCACCACTGGTTGGAAGCAGGCGGGACCGGGCTCGTTCACCCTCGAGGACGGCACACTCACCTCGCAGGGCGGGATGGGCATGCTCTGGTACTCCGCCCGGGAACTCACCGGCGACTACTCCGTCAAGCTCGACTGGCGGATGACCGGTGACGACAACTCGGGGGTCTTCGTCGGCTTCCCGGCGAGCGACGACCCCTGGTCGGCCGTCAACAACGGGTATGAGATCCAGATCGACGCCACCGACACCCCGGACCGCACCACCGGGTCGGTCTACGGCTTCCAGTCCGCCGACGTCGCCGCCCGGGACGCCGCGCTCAACCCGCCTGGCGAGTGGAACACCTACGAACTGAGAATCACGGGGGAGCGCCTCGAGGTGTTCCTCAACGGGCGCCTGGTCAACGACTTCACCAACACCGACCCGGTCCGCAGCCTGCGCCAGGGCCACCTCGGCATCCAGAACCACGGCGACGGGGACGAGGTGGCGTTCCGCAACATCCGGGTGCGGACGGGCGACCAGGGCCCGCGCGGTGGTGCGGTGCGGGGCGTGAACGGCAAGTGCCTGGACGTCGCCGGAGCGAACACCGCCGACGGCACCCAGATCCAACTCTGGAC
>NZ_KB904643.1 GCF_000380165.1 Wenjunlia vitaminophila DSM 41686 | reverse complement strand
ACGCCTCACGATCTGCGGCACAGTCATGCGGCTGCCCTGATCTCGGCAGGGCAGCCGCTGACCTACATCCAGCGCAGGCTAGGGCACGAGTCGATCCAGACGACGAGCGACGTCTACGGGCACCTGCTGCCCGAGGTGGACGACGAGGCGATGGCGGCCGTGGAGAGTGCGCTCAAGGGTGGCCGTCCGCCGCTTCGCGTGGTGGGGTGATCTCTCCCTGCTGGAGAGAGCCGGTGTCCAGTGCGAGCTGAATAACCGCTCGCAGGTCCCGCGCAGCGCGGGCGGATATCTCGGATTTCACTACCTGAACCTCAATCACCCCCGTGCGCTCGACGCGCATCACGGTCCGCTGGCCAGGCAGAGACTTGACGCGCTTAACTCGGAGGATCGGCGGGAGTTTCGTCATGGTGCCCCTCTTGCGCTACGCGGTGATATTCGATCACCAGTTCGGTTTGTGGATGACGCGTGATGGTTGTGGGTCTGTGGTGTCAGGCCATCATGCCCACGGACAAGGGGGCGGCCAAGCGATATGGCGCACTTGGCTAAGCGGGGAAGCGACTTGAACGCAAGTCGGCTTCAAGTCATGTTCAACTTAGGGTGAATTGGCCTCCTGCGGAGGCAGGTTCACTCGGCCCTAGGGCGAGATCGGGCGAATGCCTCCACGATGGCCCTCACTTGCTCTCTTTCCGCAGGGGTCAGCTCCTCCATGTGAGCCACGACCGCCCGGGCCTGGTGGTCGCCTGACCAGGTTTCTTGGAGCCCGAGGTACTGGGCCGCCGCAGCTCGCGCCAACTCGGCAAACGGTAGCTGCAAGCCGCGGGCCAGAGACGCCAGTCGCTCGCGCTTCGGTACGTCGCGGAGCTGTCCCAGCTCCAACCGGTTCACCCACGACTCGTTGAGTGACGGGTCGCCTGCGGCTCTCACCACCTGGGCCAGACTCCGCCCGAGCTCCGCGCGCCGGCCTCTCACGAGACGGGACAGATCGTCCCGAGGGGTGGTGGTCATGGTCGCCATCATGCCCTCAATCAGTTTGCCCGGCGTCCGCCGGGGGTCGGCTGGGTGAGTGATGTCTAGCTGGTGAGGGGCGGTGGACACCCCGACATCGGGACAGATTGTCCAGGAAGGGGGATAGTCCGCGCTAGGGGTCGCCTTGAGCGCCGGGACGATATGACCATCCCTCTGGGATAGACATATCGTCCTGCTAGTGCGATGATTCCGATATCCCCGAAGGGGGATGGATCATCGCGGGAGGATCAATGTCCCGAAGGGCGCCCCGTTTTGCCCTGCGCAGCCCCGACCTACTGCGCACCCTCATGAAGCACACCGGAGATGGCACCAGCGTCAGCATCCGCGACCTGGCCACCGCAACCTCGGTGGCGCCGAGCACGGTCGGCGCGCTGCTGACCGGTGATCAGGAGACCCTGAACATCGAGGCAGCATCCGCGATTGCGGACCGGATCGGCGTTGATCTGCTGGTTCTGTGGACTCCCACCGGACGCAGCAGCACCGGCGCGACGCTGCGAGAGGCGGTGGCCTGATGGCCGACTTCAGCTTGGCCGAAGCCGCCGAGGAGCTGCGCTGCAAAGAGCGCTGGCTCCGCGACCACTACCGCGAGTTCCGCCGCCGGGAGTACGGCCGCGAGGTCTCGTTCACGCCAGAGGACCTGGACCTGATCCGTGC
>NZ_KB904641.1 GCF_000380165.1 Wenjunlia vitaminophila DSM 41686 | reverse complement strand
GTGCGTGCCAGGCGTCACGACCCAGGCGGGATTTATCAGACAGGCCCTAGGCGAAACGGGCGACGAAGCGGCGTTGCCAGGGCGTCTCCACCGCGCGCCCCGAATAGTGCCGCCGGACGTAGGCGACGGCCTCGTGGTTGGGCACCCCGTCCAGGACGGCGAGGCAGGCCAGCGCGGTGCCGGTGCGCCCGTACCCGCCGCCGCAGGCGACCTCGACGCGTTCCCCTTCGGCGCGCTCCCACGCCTCCCGCAGGGTCTCCCGGGCAGCGCCGCGGTCCGAGGGCAACCAGAAGTCCGGCCAGCGCAGCCAGCGGGTCTCCCAGGCGACCGGGGGCGGCTCGTGCCCCAGCAGGTACACCCCGAAGGAGGGCGACTGACCGTCCGGAAGGGGACGCCGCAGACCGCGCCCCCGCACCAGCCGGCCGGAGGGCAAACGGAGCACGCCCACGTCGGTGGGCTCCCAGGAGGTGGCCACGGGGAGAGCCTAGCCCGACGGGTGACCCCGGTGGGCTAGGAAGAGGAAAGGTCAGTGATCCACCCGGGCGGCCATCCCCCGGGTCGCGATGACCTTGCGCGCCAGGGACCTGGGACTGGACAGGAAGCCCCACCCCCAGCTCAGGTGCATGGTGGCCAGCGCCAACGGGATCTGGGCGCGGGCGGCCGAGGGGAGTCCGCGTCCCGCAGGGAATGAGCCCACGATGATGGCGGCCAGGTAACCACCGGGGACGACCAGGCCCAGCGGGTGGATCACCAGTCCGCCCACCAACCCCAGCGCGATGGCCACCAACGCGGTCGGCGGTGCCAGGTAGCGGAGGTTCACCGACCCGCGGTGGTACCGGGTGACCACCCGCCGCCACCGTCCGTAGTGGAAGTACTGCTTGGCCAGCGCCCGCACGGTGGGCCTGGGCCGGTAGGACACCCGCAGCTCCGGGGAGAACCAGATCAGCCCCCCCGCCTCGCGGATACGGTAGTTCAGCTCCCAGTCCTGGGCTCGAATGAACTCCTCGTTGTACCCGCCCTGCTGTTCGAGCACCTCACGGCGGAACACCCCGAGGTACACCGTCTCCGCGGCCTGGGCCTCCCCGCCGGTGTGGAACGCGGCGTTACCCACACCTATCTTCGAGGTCATCGCGGCGGCGACAGCGCGCTCCCAGTCGTTCTCGCCCTCCGCGTGCATGATCCCGCCCACATTGGCCGCGCCGGTCTCGTCGAGCAGGCGCACGGCCGTGGAGATGTAGTTCGGGGTGAGCATCCCGTGCCCGTCCACCCGGACCACCACCGGGTGCCGGGACGCCTTGATCGCGGCGTTGAGCGCCGCCGGCGTCCGACCGGTGGGGTTGGGGACGGTGTGCACCCGGGAGTCCTCGGCCACCAGTTCGGCGGCGATCTCGTCGGTCCGGTCGGTGGACGGGCCGAGCGCGATCACCACCTCGAGTTCTCCGGCGTAGTCCTGGCTCAGGATGTGCCGAACCGCGGTACGCAGGTGCCGTTCCTCGTTGAGCACCGGCATGATCACGGAGACCGCCGGAAGCTGCTGGCCGCTCGTATTCATCGGGGCAACGGTACCCCTCTTCTTGTGTTCGCTCGCCTCCGGCCGCTGGGAAAGCCCCTGCCGGCGTTCCTCGTCGTGCGGTCGCTCGTTCCTCGCGACCTACTCCTCGTCTCTTGGCAGGGGCGCGGCCTTTGGCTCGCTCACATCTGCGCGTCGTCGGGGTTCGGGTGCACGACACTGCGGCCTCTTCTGGTGTTCGCTCGCCGCCGGCCGCTTTGCGGGGCCCCTGCCGGCGTTCCTCAGCGCGCTCCCTCGTTCCTCGGTCGCGGGCTTCGTCTCT
>NZ_KB904640.1 GCF_000380165.1 Wenjunlia vitaminophila DSM 41686 | reverse complement strand
GGGGCCGGGCGCTGTCACGCGGTCCCGGCCCCACCGGTGGGAGGAGAGCGGTCGTGCGCTGCGGTGGACTACCGCTACGCGTCGGTCAGTTGGACGGCCCGCAGACCGCTGGAGATCTTCGAGTTGTTGGCGATGCCGAAGCCCCACTCGACCACACCGCGTCCCCGGCCGTCGTTGTCGTTGTCGTTGACCACGACGCCGAGGCCGACGGAGGAGGTGGGTTTGCCGGCCAGGCCGAGGGAGGCCCAGGGGACGGTGATCCTGTAGCGGGTGGTCGTGCCGTCGCGGACGACGGTCGCGGTGGCGCCCGGGGTCGGACCTGCCTGCTGCCCGGGCGGGGGCCGCCAGGTGTGGACCCGCGGGACGCCGTTGACCAGGGACGCCCCGACCTCGACGTACTGCTTGCTGCGACCCGGGTGGTCGGGGGTAACCGCGAGCTGCACGCTGTCGCCCTGCCACATGTTGGCCGGGTCGGTGACGGGCTGGTGGAGGGCGTTGTCGGTGACCGTGGCGCTCAGCACCAGGCCCTCGTCGGTGTACTGGGGGCGCACGGTGCCGGAGAGGTCGGTGGCGCCCTGGTAGCCGTTCGGGTAGCTCTTGCTGGCCTGGGTGGCCAGGTCGATGGGTGTGGCGGTGGAGACGCCGTCGGGTTGCACGGCTCCCCAGCCGGTCCAGGTGCCGACGGGGGTGCGGACTCCGTCCACGGTGATGTGGGCCGCGGCCCAGTAGCGGTTCCACGCCTTGGCGTTCCGCACGTCCACGGTGAACGACCTGGAGGAGTTCGCCGGGACCTGGAACGTTCCGGCGGCGGTGCCGCGGTCCACGTAGGCGGTGCCCTCGTTGACCTGCCACTCCAGCGTGGAGACGTCCAGCGCCGTGCGGTCCCGGTTGTTGGTGACGGTCACCGTGAGCTGGGTGGCCAGCGGGGACGCCGCCCTCACCCTCGGGTCGAGGGTCACCTGGGTGGCCTGCTGGACCTCGGTGGGGGAGCTGACCCGGGCCAGGGTGATCGGCCCCGAGGTGACCTCTCCGCTGACCTCGCGCGGCCCGCTCTTGGCGGAGGTGGGCAGCTCGATGGTCCTGCGGGTGACCTGCCCGGGCGCGGCGTCCATGGGGAACGCCTCGCCGTTCACCTGGAAGCTGACCTTACGCGGCAGGTTCTGGCCCCCCGCCGTCCGGTCGGCGACGAGGGTGGCCCGGACGGTCTCGGCGGTGTTGGTCTGCTCGGGCACCTGGACGGAGAAGACCGGGGTGGTGACGGCCTTGACGTTGGTCACCGCGCCCTTGGCGTACAGGACGCGGCCGTCCAGGGTGAGCTGGATCTTGCCGCCGGTGGGGGTGTAGGTCCTGGCCCTACCGAACTGGTCGGTGACGGTGACGCGTTCGGTGGTGGACAGCTCGACCGTGCGCGGGGTGTCAGCGGTGGTCCACAGGGTGCGGACGGTGTCGGAGCCCGACCCGAACCGGTAGGACCGCACCTCCGCCGCGCCCGCGTCGTCCCGCCCCGCGAACACGCGCCCGGCGAGCTGGCGGGTGAGCACGCCCTGGGTGACCACCGACGGCTTGGGCTGCCAGGCGGTCACCGAGCTGCTCGGACGTCGGAAGAGACCGAAGTTGTGCTCCTTCTCATTGGCGTCGGTGCCGTCGTTGAACGCGTCGTACCAGTAGTAACGGTCAACGCCCGACGCGAAGGCGAACACCTCGGCCCGCGGCAGGTACGCGGCCTGCTGGGCCTCCGTGACGCCGTCGTTGTGGGTGGGGTAGCCGTTCTCGTCGAGCCACAGCGGTTTGTCCTGGCCGCCGGCGGCGTCGAGGTCGGCGCGGATCTGGGGGAGCGTGGCCAGGGCTTCCTCGGGGGGCTTGGGGTAGCCGTAGTGGTGGAC
>NZ_KB904639.1 GCF_000380165.1 Wenjunlia vitaminophila DSM 41686 | reverse complement strand
TGGTAGGGGTGGGTGTCGGGCAGGTCGATGTAGGCGCTGAGTTCCACGCGGACACCGGCGTAGGTGCCCTGCATCGTCAGCGACTGGTAGTCGTCATAGCGGTAGTAGGTCGCCGGGGCGTCCACCGCGATGCTCAGCGCCTGGCGCCACCGCTCGAAGTCCCCAAAGCCGCCCCCGAAGCCACCCGAGGTGTCCGTGGTGCGGTGGAGATGCACGGCCAGTCCCCACGCGGGCGGGCTCGACTCGCTGATGATCGGTTGCAGGCTGATGTAGGCGGTGGGCAGGTCCGGGGCGGTGGCGTGCAGCGCGGCCAGGGCGGTGATCGCCGGGCCGTGAACGGCCAGGGTCGGGGTGTCGAGCGCGGTCACGATGCCTCCATGGCGTCGGCGTCCGGGCGGGTCTCAGGCATGGGCAGGGTGTCGTCCGGGGCAGGAACGACGTGCAGACGCTCTGGCGCGGTGGCGGCGCGTTCGGCCTTGAGGGCGTCGCGGAGAGTCCGGGCGTTGTCCGCCGAGGTCCGCACGGCCTTGCGGATGGCCTCGGCGGTCAGGGCATCGGTCGGCCAGTCGACGGTGGCCTGCCGCGCCTCGTCGAGCAACTGCGTCGGGGTACGGGTCGGACGGCGGGTGCGGGCCGCGGGCGGTACCGGCCCCGTCGCCGGACGCACCTTCCCGGCCGGAGTCGACTCGACCGACGCCGACTCAGCCGGGGCCGGAGTCGGTGCCGGGTCGGTCGAGTCGACGTCGACGGGCGGCGGGGAGTCGACGCCCACCAGGGACGGTTCAGGGCCCGGGGCGCCCGACTCCCCGCCGAGGGCGGTTGGGTTGCTCGGGGTCGACCTTCCCTCGTCAGCTATCGACTGGTTCACCCTGGTCCGCGGTGATTCATCGGTCGTGGTGGTGGCAGTCGGTCGGTGGTGCAGCACCTTGGCGACCAAGTCCGAACCGAAGTAGATGGACCCAACCGGCAACGAGGTGGCAAGCAGCACCAGCGCCCAGTTCGCCGGGGCCCAGTCGGCGAGTCGACCCCAGTCGACCGACCTGTCATGCAGAGCCGGAACGAGTCCGTGAACGTAGTTCAGGACGAGTGAGGCAACGGTGTAGGCGGCCAGCACCCGCAGGGCGAACCGCTTGTCCGCCGGGTCGGTCAGGACCAGGGTGGCAACCAAGGCCAGAGCCATCAGACCATCGACGACGAACGGGTAGAGGGTGGCCGCCGTCGGGTCGGCGCCCACGGTCCGGGCGATGTCCCGCAACGCGTTCCACGACACCCGGAACGCCATCCCGACCACGCCCACCAGGGCAAGCACGAGCAAGGCCTTGGGTGTGCGAGTCACCAGACCACCCCCGCAGCCGCGACCAGGACGGCGAGAGCGAGCAGGACCACCGCCAGCCGGATCAGGTCCACCGCGCGCTGAAGCGCGCAGTACTTGCGCACGGCGATACCCGACAGCACCCGGACCACGTCCGCGCGCCGGTCATCGCGCATCGCGGCGGTGATCTGCTCGGTCGTCAACCGCGCCCAGTACGGGAACGACGCCCGGTCATCGCCACCGAGGTGGGGGCGGACGGCGGTGAGCAGGACCATGGCGGCCCCGGCCAGCACCCCGCACGCGACCCCGGCCACGACCAGCGCCGGCAGGACCACATCGATCGTGGCGGCAGCCGCCAGGACACCAGCGAGCACCGTCCCGGTAAAGGCAAGCAACAGGCCGGCCTTGGTGTCCGTACGAGCAATCTCCGCCTTCAGGTCCCCCTTCGCGTCGGCGAGGTTGGCGTGCGTCCAGTCCGCCCCAGTAGTGGATCGGCCCGTCATGCCGCACCCCCCGGCACAGCGAGTCGGGCGAACGCGGCGTCCGCCGTGTCCAGCAGGTGCGCCTGCTCCCACCAGGCACCGGCGTCCGGCTGACCGTGGTGGTCGTGCGCGGTGCGGGCCGCACAGTCGTGCAGCTCGCCAACCCGGGTCGGGTCGGTGGTCGTCAGGGGGTTAGCCACGGCGGCCACCCC
>NZ_KB904638.1 GCF_000380165.1 Wenjunlia vitaminophila DSM 41686 | reverse complement strand
GCCGTCGGCCTGGGTGAACTGGGTGACCGCGTCACGGCGCCCCAGGCTGAGGGACTGGTGGAAGTAGCCGAAGCGGAACGGCTCGGGCTCCTCGCCCCGCAGGGCGCGGGCGATCTCGTCGGCGGTGTGGGCGGCGGTGGGCATCCCGCTCTGGCAGGTGCCGTGGAGCTGGCCCCAGGGTTGGCGGACGGCGGCGGCGTCGCCGACCGCGTGGACGTCGGGGTGGGACACCGACCTGAGGGTCGAGTCGACGACGAGGCGACCGCGGTCATCGACCGCGATGCCGGAGTCCGCGGCCAGCGGAGCCGCCACCACTCCGGCGGTCCACAGGCAGGCGTCCGAGGCGACGACCTCACCGCCCAGGAGCTCGACGGCGTCGGGCCGCACCGTGGCCACGGGGGAACCGGTCCGGACCGTGACACCAAGGCGGTCGAGCGCGGCGTCCAGGTGGGCGCGCGCCTTCGCGCCCAGGTCCGCCCCCGGCAGGCCGTTCGTGACCAGGGTGACGCGCAGCCCGGGGTGGCACTCGGCCACCTCGGCAGCCGCCTCCACCCCGGTCGGCCCGCCGCCGCACACGGTGACGGCGCCACCGTCCGCCTCCATCTCGTCCAGCCGCGCGGCGAACACCATGGCGGCCCCCGTGGAGTCGAGGGTGTGGGCGTGGCGGTCGGCACCGGGGACGGCGGCGGTGTCGGTGGTGGCCCCGAGCGCGTACACCAGGGTGTCGTACCCCAGCACGTCGGCGTGGTCGATCTCGACGGTGTGCCGGTCGGGGTGGATCGCGGTGGCCCGGCCCTGCCGGAACGCCACGCCGGTCCCGGCCAGCAGGTCGGGGACACGGTGGCCGGGCAGTTCCTGCCCGGCCGCGATCTGGTGCAGCCGCAGTCGTTCGGTGAACCAGACGGACGGGTTGACCACGGTGATGCGCACGCTGTCACGGCGGGTGCGGTGGGCGAGGCGGATGGCGCACAACATGCCGGTGTAGCCGGCTCCGAGGACGACGACGCGGTGGGCATTGGTCATGTCGGACTCCCAGACGTTCGGGCGGTGTCGGTCGTGGTGACGTCCATGGGACAGACGACCCCTCCGACCCGTGACACCCCCCGGCGTGATTCAGGTCACACGCTGGGGAGGGGCGGCCACCCCGGGCCCCGGCCACCGGGCTCGTTCGAACACGCCCGCAGCGATCAGATAAGAAACCGGAGAAACGGTTCATCTAGGCCGTTTTCACTTGAATGGGGTATCTATCTTGAGATAACTGGATGTACCAATCAGAACACCCCTAACGTTCCGATCATGGTCACTTCGCACCACGAGGCAGCGCACCGGATCTTCCAGGACCGTCCGGAGCTGCTCACCCCGGTGTTCCGGCTCCTCGGCGTGCCGCTGCCCGAGCTGGCCGCCATCGAGGTCCTCACCACTGACGTCACCGAGATCCGGCCACTGGAGCGGCGCGTGGACAGCGTGCTGCGGATCAAGCCGACCAGGGGCGAGGACTTCCTCCTGGTCATCGAGGCACAGGGACGCCCCGATCGGGCCAAGGCGCTGAGTTGGGCTTACTATTTGTCCTACCTGAAGGCGAAGTACACCTGCCCCGCGCTGCTGCTGGTGGTCTGCCAGGACAAGGCCACCGCTGCCTGGGCCGCCGGCCCCTTCAGGCTCGGTCCCCAAGGCTGGACCGCGCTCTCGGTCCACCCCCTGGTCCTGGGCCCGGAGAACGTCCCGTTGATCATCGACCCGGAGGAGGCCGCCCGGGACCTGACCATGGCCGCCTTCTCGGCCATGACACACAGCCGTGACCAGGATGCCCCGGCCATACTGGAAGCGCTGGCGGAAGCTCTCGGGACGGCCGACCCGGCGTCGGTCTCGTACTACTCGGAACTACTGGAGATCGGCCTGGGGGAGACCCAGGCACGGGAAACCTGGAGGAAACTGATGCACGTGGGTAGCTTCTTCCCCGGCCGCGGCACCCTCGTCGAGGAGAAGTTCCTGGAAGGCAAGGCCGAGGGCAAAGCG
>NZ_KB904637.1 GCF_000380165.1 Wenjunlia vitaminophila DSM 41686 | reverse complement strand
CCGGCTGGCGCTGAGGGCGCAAGACCCCCGGGAGCGCTGCTCCCGGAGGCAGCCTGAGCCAGGAATCCCCTCCCTTCAGGGAGGGGAGGATTCAACAGGAGTGCCCCGTCAGGTACTCCTCGACGCGGGACGCCGTCCACGCCCCGGTGGCGACCACGGTCCGGTACCGCCGGGTCAGTGTCCGGCCGCGAGCCAGCTCGAACTCCCGGTGGAACGCCCAGGAGGGGTTGACGCCGGGGTACTCCTCGCTGCGGACGAACCAGTGCGCGGCGGCTTCCGGCTCCTCCGCTCCGCCGGGCCCGGGCCCGGCGACCTGGAACAGCAGTGTGGAGTCACGTCCGGTGGCCTCGTGCCGGCCCGTGAAGGCCAGCCACCTCGCCCGCCGCCCCAGCAGCTCCGCCTCGCCCTCGGCACCGCCGGGGCCGATCACCCGGCCGCCGGTGAAGGAACCCGGCCCCCGCCAGAACAGCCCGCTGTAGCCGGCCCCCGCGCGGCCGTGCGTGGCCGGGCTGCCGAAGCGCAGCGGCTCGTCCCGCAGCCCGGTCAGCGCGCTGGTCCAGCGCAGCTCCCAGGAACCGTGCTCCGGCTCCACCGCGGTCACGGTGATCTCGCGGTGCTCCCGAACCCAGGGCTCCCCCCGGGAGGAGCACCAGGTCAACCGGCCGCGCAGCACCGCCCCTGACCCGCCCCCGGTGGCGGTGAGGGTGTCGTGCCGCACCGTGCCGTGGTTGCGCAGCGGTACGTACCGCCGCTGCTGGTGGACGTAGCTGCCGCCGCCCCAGAAGTTCTCGCCGGACAGGTGGGACGCGGTGAGCTGGAGGCCCTTGTGCCACCGGTGGTCGGCGGGCCGGTAGCCGGTCACCACGTCACCGGCGAGGGTCCGCAGCGGGTGCAGGTACGGCTTCGGTGCCTCGGCGGGCTCCGGGTCGGGACGGTGCGCGTAGGTCAGCACCCGGACGCCGGCGACGTCCACGGTCACCGTCCGGACCCCGGTCCGGACGGTGACGCCACTCGGCGTGGGAAGCGCCGGGGACCGCTCAGCCACGGCCCAGGACCTCCCCGACCCAGCGCAGCCGCACCGCCTCGTGGTGCGCGCCGCCACCCTCGTGGCGGTTGAACGGGTACACCTCGATGCGTTTCTCCCCGGCGTACGCGTTGTACGCCGCGTAGACCGTGGACGGCGGGCAGACGTCGTCCATCAGCCCCACGGAGAACAGCGCGGGGGCCCGGCCCCGGGCCGCGAAGAACACCCCGTCCACGTATCCCAGGGTGCGCAGCACCGTCCCCTCGGCGCCGCGGTGGACGGTCAGGTACCGGCCGATCTCACCGTAGGGGTTGGCGTCGGTGATGGTCACGGCCCGCTCGAAGTGGCACAGGAACGGCACGTCCACGGCGACGGCGGCCAGGTCGGGGACGAGCGCCCCGACGGCCAGGGTGATCCCGCCGCCCTGACTGCCACCAACCGCGACGGTGCGGGTCGGGTCGGCCAGGGGGTGGCTGCGGGCGGCCTCCACCGCGCGGACCGCGTCGGCGTGGACCCGGCGGTAGAAGTAGGTGTCCTGGTGCTCGACGCCACGGGTCATGAACCCGGCGGTGGACGGGGCCGAACCCACCGGGTCGGGGGTGTCGCCCCCGCCCTGACCGCGGACGTCCACGGCGAGGTGGGCGTAGCCGGCCAATGGCCACAGCCCCCAGGAGTGCGGCAGCCCGCGACCGCCGTTGTACCCGGGGTACTGCACCACCACCGGCAGCGGCCCGGTGGCGTCGGCGGGGGCGGTGAACCACCCCTTGACCGGGTGCCCGCCGTACCCGGCGAAGGTGACGTCCCAGACGCGCACCCCGGTCAACGGGGTGTCCACCGGCTCGAAGGTGACCGCCAGGGGGTGCGCCCGGGTCTCGGTGAGCGTCTTGTCCCAGAAGGCGTCGAAGTCCGGGGGCTCGGCGGTCCCGGAACGGTAGTTCCTGAGCTGGTCGGCGGGGAGGTCGAACAGGGCCATGGGAACCTTTCGCTGTCGTGCCCCGCGGCGTGCCGAGGGCTGACACGTCAGGG
>NZ_KB904636.1 GCF_000380165.1 Wenjunlia vitaminophila DSM 41686 | reverse complement strand
GCCAGCAGATCGCCCTGTCCGGTAACACCGGCAACTCCAGCGGCCCCCACCTGCACTTCGAGGTCCGCAACACCCCGATCTACGGCTCCGCCATCGAACCCGTCCACTACCTCCAGACCAAGGGCATCAACCTCTGACCCACCGGGTCACCAACGAAACAGATGACACCACGGCTGCCGCTCCCACCACCAACGGGAGCGGCGCTGTGTGTGGGTGCCGACGATCAGGGACGAGCGCGCTCGCTTCATTTCGCTCGGCCGCCCCAGCCCAGGTAGAATACCCTAGAGGGTATATCGAAACGGAGTGTGCTTGTGGAACTGACGATGGGGGCGCAGGAGCTCAAGACGGTGGTCAACCGGCTCCGCCGGGCCCAGGGGCAGATCGCCGGAGTGATCAAGATGATCGAGGAGGGGAGGGACTGCGAGGAGGTGGTGACACAGCTCGCGGCGGCCTCCCGGGCTCTGGACAAGGCGGGCTTCGCGGTCATCGCCACCGGACTCCAGCAGTGTCTGACCGAGGGGGCGACGGGCGCGGACGAGGACCGCGAGCAGATGCGCGCCCGCCTGGAGAAGCTGTTCCTGTCCCTGGCGTGAGGCGACCGCCGGCCGTGCGAACGGGTTCCCCCCGGTGCGGGGTGGGGCGCCGGTGCACGGTCACGTGACGGTGAACCGCAGTTCTGGGCGTTCCCAGGTGATCTCGGGCGGCGAGGGCGCAACCGTGCCCACCCGCTCCGCGCCCAGGTGTCGGTAGAACTCCTCGGCGGGTGGGTGGGACACGACGCGCACGTGGGTCAGGCCGACTTCCCTGGCCTGCTCGAGCATGTGCTCCATCAGGAGGCGGCCGACGCCTTCTCCCTGTGCCTCGTCCGCCACGAAAGCCAGGTCCAGCTCCGGCGGTTCCCGCACCAAGGCGTAGAAGCCCAACAGCCTTCCGGCAACATCGAGTGCCAGGAAGACGCGGTGCCGGGCGATGTAGTCCGGGGTGACCCGGTAGTCGGAGACGATCGAGGCGTACTTCCCCCGGTAGGCGCCCGACGTCCGGATCAGCGTGGTGAGGCGCTCCGCGTCCTGGGCGACGGCACGCCTGATCATCGTGGGTTGCACCCACTGGAGTGTAGGGGCGCTGCCGACCCGCAACCATGACCCTTCGGCCCGGCCCGCCTCGGGAGGGCTCGCGGGACCCACCTGTTCCGACCGCTCTCGTGGTGCGTCAGTGCCGCTGCCGGACGAAGGACCCGTGGCGGTGCGTCACGGAACGCCGACGCTCCGGTAGAAGAGAGGACGTCGTTGTCCGGCCTGGCGGGAAGGGGCCTCCTCATGTTGTCTGCCAGTCTGCTGTGCTCATCGGTCGGCGCAAGGGGGACGCCGGCGGTCGCGGGGTGGGGCCAGCCCCGCTCGGGGCGGGCCCCGAAGGTGGAGCGGGCGCGGTGACGCGTTCCGTCCCCGGTCGAACCGACCATGTGGTGGTGGTCGGCGCCGGGCTCTCCGGCCTGTCGGCGACGTTGCACCTGTTGGGGGCGGGCAGGCAGGTCACGGTGGTGGAACGGGGCGCGGGGCCGGGTGGCCGGGCGGGCCGCGTGGACGTCGGCGGCTTCCTCGTCGACACCGGCCCGACCGTGTTGACCATGCCGCACCTGATCGATGAGGCCCTCGCCGCGGTCGGTGCCTCGCTGGACGGCCGGCTGGAGCTGCGGGAGCTGCACCCCGCGTACCGCGCCCGGTTCGCAGACGGTTCCCGGTTGGAGGTGCACACCGCGGCCGACGCCATGGAGGAGGAGGTCCGGCGGTTCGCCGGGCCGCGGGAAGCAGCGGGTTACCGGCGGCTGCGCCAGTGGTTGGAGCAGATGTTCCGGGTCCAGATGCCCCGCTTCATCGACACGAACTTCGACTCGCCCCGGGACGTGCTCCACCGCGACCTGCTCGCGCTGGCGCGCCTGGGCGGATTCGGCCGCCTCGACGCGCAGGTCAGCCGCTTCCTGCGGGACGAGCGACTGCGGAGGGTGTTCAGCTTCCAGGCGCTGTACGCGGGCGTGTCACCGGCCCGAGCGCTGGCGGCGTACGCGGTGATCGCCTACATGGACACGGTCGCGGGGGTCTACTTCCCGCGCGGGGGCGTCCACGCCGTCGCCACGGCCCTGGCGGACGCCGCTGCCGAGGCCGGTGCCCGACTGGAGTGGGACAGCGAGGTCACCGCCCTGGAGCGGTCCGGTGACCGGGTGCGTGCGGTGATCACCGCGCGGGGGCAGCGGCTGGCCTGCGACGCCGTGGTCCTGACCTGCGACCTGCCGATGGCGTACCGGCTCCTGGGCAGGACCCCGCGGCGCGTGCCGCGCCTGCGGCACGCGCCGTCCGCGGTGGTGCTGCACGTCGGCACCGACCGGACGTGGGACGACCTGGCCCACCACACCCTGTTCTTCGGCCGTGCCTGGAGGCAGACGTTCACCGAGGTGACCCGGGCGGGCAGGCTGATGACCGACCCGTCGCTGCTGGTCTCCCGGCCGACCACGCACGATCCCGCCCTCGCCCCACCCGGCAAGCACCTGCACTCCATCCTGGCGCCGTGCCCGAACACCGCCACCGGTCCGAGCGCCGGGACCTGGCGGACGCTGGCGCCGCGCTACCGCGACGTGCTGGTCAGGGAACTGGAACGACGCGGCCTGACCGGGCTGGACGCCGCGGTCGAGCACGAGCTGCTGTTCACCCCCGCGGACTGGACCGACGCCGGGATGGCCGCGGGCACCCCGTTCTCCGCCGCCCACACCCTCGCCCAGACCGGGCCCTTCCGCCCGCGGAACCTCGTCGCCGGCATCGACAACGCGGTGCTGGCGGGATGCGGCACCACGCCCGGTGTCGGCATCCCGCCCGTGCTGATCTCCGGCAAGCTCGCCGCCGCCCGGATCACCGGCCCCCACCGCCGCACCCCACGCCGCACGGGCGCGCCCCCGCGGGCTGCCGTGCCGCGCCCCCCGGCCCCACCTCGCACGGGAACCGGTGTGTGATGACGGGCCGCGAGCTGACCGCCGCGGGCATCACCGAACCCGCGCTGCGCCGGGACTACGCACGGTGCCGGGCCCTCAACGCCCGGCACGGACGCACCTACTTCCTGGCCACCCGCCTCCTGCCGCCCGGCCGGCGACCCGCCGTCCACGCCCTGTACGGCTTCGCCCGTTTCGCCGACGACATCGTCGACTCCTGGCCGGCGGGGGCCACCTTGGCGCGCCGCGCCGCGGCACTGGCCGCCGTCGAGGAGGAGCTGACCACCGGGCTGCGGACCGGGAGCGGCAGCGAACCCGTCATCCGGGCCCTGGCCCACACCGCGCGGACCTACGGCATCGCCCACCGGCACTTCACCGACTTCCTGGCCTCGATGCGGATGGACCTGCACGTGCGGGACTACGCCGACTACGCCGCGCTGCGGCGCTACATGCACGGCTCGGCCGCCGTCATCGGCCTGCAGATGGTGCCCGTGCTGGGAACCGTCACCACCCGCGCCGAAGCCGAGCCCTACGCCGCCGCGCTCGGTGTCGCCTTCCAGCTGACCAACTTCCTCCGCGACGTGGGGGAGGACCTCGACCGCGGCCGGATCTACCTCCCAGCCGACCTGCTGGCCGCCCACGGAGTGGACCGCGCCCTGCTGCAGTGGAGCCGGGCCAGCGGACGCACCGACCCGCGCATCCACGCGGCCCTCGCCCACACCGCGGCGCTCACCCGGGCCGTGTACCGCGAGGCCGCGCCCGGCATCGCCATGCTGGAGCCCGCCTCGCGGCCGTGTGTCGCCGTCGCGTTCACCCTGTACTCCCGAATCCTGGACGCCGCGGCTGCCGCGGGGTACCCGGTGCTGCACCGCAGGGTGACGGTGTCCAGGGCGCGCCGCGTCGCCACGGCCACCCGTGGGGCCGCCGCGGTGACCGCGGCCCGACTGCGCGCCCACCGCCGGCACCGCGGCCCACGGCCACTCCACGTCCCCGACCCGCCCTACCCAGCCGACCGACGGCCCGGCGACGCCACGGCGCCCGGGCGCCCTGCCCGGAGGGACGCCCCGTGACCGCCGGCCCCGGCGCCGGGCGCCGCGCCCGTTTCCCGCTGGTGCTGAGTCGTACCCGACCCGGACCGCCGGCCCCCACCTGGCGTCAGGCACGGCCGGCGGTCATCGACGCCGCGGTCCTGGCCGCCGCCGCCCGACCCACCGGCAACTGGTACGTCCTCGCCGGCACCAGGGACGTCCGGGTCGGCCGCGTCCTGGCGCGGTGCGTGGGCGGGCAGGAGGTCATCGCCTGGCGAGGCCGGGACGGTGCGGTGCGTGCCGGCCCCGGTGCCTGCCCGCACCTGGGCGCGCCCCTCGCCCGCAGCCGGGTCTGCCAGGACCGGGTGGTCTGCCACTGGCACGGGCTCGTTCTCGACGGCGGGCCGTTCGCCGGCTGGGAGCCCTACCCGGTGCACGACGACGGCGTCCTGGTGTGGTGCCGTCTGGACGCGGTGGGAGGTGAGGACCCCTGGCCCTCGCCACGCGTGCCGGACCGGCCGGACCCCGGCGGATCGGTGGACGCGGTGACGGTCACCCAGGGCGCCTGCGAACCGCAGGACGTCGTCGCCAACCGCCTGGACCCCTGGCACGGGGCCTGGTTCCACCCGTACGCCTTCGCCGACCTCACCGTGGACCCGGCACCGGTCGGCGACGACGGACTCACCGTCCGGGTCGCGTTCAAGGTCGCCGGCCGCCTGGTGGCCCCGGTCGAGGCGGTGTTCACCGCGCCGGGGCCGCGCACCGTGGTCATGCGCATCACCGACGGCGAGGGGACCGGCTCGGTGGTGGAGACCCACGCGACCCCGCTGACCGCGGACTCCCACCCGCACCCCAGCACCGCCGTCATCGAGGCCGTCGTCGCCAGCTCGCACCGCCGCGGTTTCTCCCTGGCCCGCCGCGCGGCTCCGGTGCTGCGCCCCCTGATGGCCGCCGCCTCCGCCCGGCTGTGGCGCGACGACATGGCTTACGCCGAACGCCGCCACCTGCTGCGCCGCACCTGACCCCCGGCCGCCGCGGCGTCCGGGGGTCAGGCGAGCGCGGCCAGCGCCCGCAGTGCCGCGGACCTGCCGGCCACCGGGACGGTCCACAGGGTGTGGCCCCGAACACCCCACCGTTCCAGCAACGCGTTGGCCGCCTCGATGCCGGTGGTCGCCGCCCGTTCCATCAGCGCCACCGGTAGGCGGCTGCTGACCAGGTCCCCGGCGAGCACCACGCGGGGGTCGGGGGTGCGCACGCCCGGCCGCCGGGCGTAGCCACCCACGTCGAACAGCGGGCAGTCCGCCCGCCACAGGTGTCGCACGTCCACCACCTCGGCCCCGCGGGTCTCCGGGTACACCTCGCCGAGTTGGGCCAGCAGCCGCTGCTGTTCGGACCGCCTGTCGGTGCCCGTGACCGCGTAGGCGTGCAGTTCCACCACGGACCCCCCGGTGCGGGCGGCCCAGCGGGCGGCCTCGCCGTCCCACCGTTCCAGGACGCTGACGTTGTCCAGCGACCCGTAACCGCTGGTGCCGAGGAACCCCGGGCGGTCCGCTGCCACCGGGCGCCGGAGCCACAACCGTGACACCAGGAAGGGACTCGCCGTGCGGAGCCGGTCGATCGACTCACGCCACGGGGCGTCGCCCAGCCCCGGAGAGTTCCGCACCAGGGCGCGCAGACCCGCGGTGTCCAGGGCCAGCACCACGGCGTCGACGTCATCGTCCCCGCCGGGGGAGGCCACGGTGAGGCCGCCCCCGGCGCGTGGACGCACCTCCCGCACCGGGGTGCTGGTCCGCACCTCGGCGCCGTGCCGGGCCAGGTGGCGGGCCAACGGCTCCCACAGCGCCTCCGGGTACGGCTGCCGGGGCACGTCGAACAGCAGCCCCTCGCTGGACCCGAGGAAGTAGATGTGGAACATCAGCAGCAACTCGGCCGCGGACAGCTCCGCCGGGTCGGCGAAGAAACTGCGGGAGAACACCTCGAACGCCAGGTGCCGGGCGGCCGGGGGGAACCCGATGGCGTCGAGGTAGTCCTGTGCGCTGGTGGCGTCGAACCTCCGGTACACCCGCGGGACCCGCACGTCCAGCAGCGACAGCGCCGTCCGGGCGCGCACCCGGGTGACGTCCCGCCAGGTGAACGCGCCACTGCGGGCGACGAACGCCACCGCGTTCCACGGGGGCGTCCTGGGCACGTCGCGGAAGCTGCCGCACCACCCGTCGCGGTGCCGCAGCGGGTAGTCGGGCAGCGGAGTGAGCATCCCCAGCGTGTCGTCCACCCGCCGCAACAGGCCCCGAAGGTTGTAGTACTGACGGAAGAACGCATGGAAGCCGCGGCTCATCGTCGCCCGCGACCCGTCGGCCAGACGCACGGGCCAGCCGGCCAACCGCCCCCCGAGGCACGCCTGGCGTTCGTAGACGACGACCCGGGCCCCGCGCTCCGCGAGCACCGTGGCGGCGGCGACACCGGCGATCCCGCCGCCGACGACGCCCACCACGGGCGGATCGCCCGCGAACCCGGGACGCCCGTCCACGCCGGGCACCGCCAGCGCCCGCCGGTCCCGGGCACCTGCCTGCGCCGCACCGTCCCACGCCGGGACGGGCCGGGGGTCACGCCAACCGCGCACCGCACCTCCTCCACGAACGACCACGGACCGGGCCGGGGAGCGGACCCGGCCTCAGCCGCCACCAGCGGCGCCACGCCGCACCCACGGGAGCTCCACGGCGGTGCGCAGCATCGGCCCCACGGGCGTGGTCAGACCGATCCGCGCGTCCTGGTGCCAACGTGTGCTCCCGTCAAGGAAACGGAGCAGGGTACCGGCCCGGTTACGGCGGAACAGACGAGCGAAGAAGTCCGCGCCCTCCACCCGACCGGTGTCCAGGGCCCGGAGCAGCACCGCGTCCAACGCACGCGCCCGCGCCGAGTACGCCGGAGGGGGAACCGGCGTGCGCCCCGCCGCGTAGGCCGCTGCGACGGCCCGGACCTGCCGTTGCGTGGCGGCGAAGGTGTAACCGGTCGAGGGCCGGGTGGCGCCGCCGGCCGCCCCGATCCGGAAGACGCGCCTGCCGACCCGGCGGGGGAACACCGCGTCGGTCATCACGATGACCCCCTGTTCGGCCGCCTCCACCCGGTACCGCCCCAGGCCCAGGACGTCCCCGGCGTACCGGCGGAGCGCGGTCTCGTACGCGGCGACCCCCAGCACCGCACGGGAGAACCCGGTGTACTCCACGAGTGCGGCGCACCGATCGAACGGCACCACGTACCCGAAGGCCAGGCCGCACTCCGGCTGCGGAACCCGCAGGTCCATCAGCACCACGACGTCCGGGTCGAACCGCGGCTCCCGGGTGCGCACGAACCAGCCCCGGAAGTGCTGCAGCAGCACGGTGCGGGCGGCGGGCAACGGACTCGGCGGCCGGGAGTCGAAGACCCACCGCGCCCGCACCTGCCACCGGGCCCCTCCCGGGAGCACACAGCGCACCTCCGCCGCGTCGTCACGGTGGTCGCTGATCCCGGTGACGGTCGCGCTGACCCTCCGCACGACCCCGCCGCGGTCCAGGCACCGGCCCACCGCGCGCTCGTAGTCCGCCGAGCGGATCATGTGGTAGCGGTACGGCGCGATGTCGGACTCGACCGCACCGCCACCCGGGTCGTACACCCGGACGCGCGGCCAGGAGGCGAAGGTGAGCCCGTCGAGGTCACCTGGCGGCTCCTCCCACCAGCACCAGGTCCGGTCCGCGGGCCGCAGCCGCGCCTCGGGCGTCTGGAGCAGCACCACCACGGGCGGCGCGCGGTCCCCGGCCCAACCGCCGGTCACCGGGTCGGCCAGCAACCGGGCCAGGGACAACCCGGCGGCCCCCGCGCCCACGATGGCCACGTCCACCTCGGGAACCGACACGACCACCTCCTCCGGCGGCACCCCGCCCACCCCGCGGGCCCACGAGCAGCGGCGCACCCCCCACCACGGGGTGGCTGGCCCGGGCGGACAACGGTGCAGGTCAGAGGCAGCGTATCGGCGGCACCCCCGTCCCGGCCCACACCGGTGGCGCCCAACACGCCGGCACCCCCCGCCCGGGGCGGGACACGCCCCCCGCGCGCCGTCCCCCGGTGAACCGTCCACCGGCGGCACAATGGGTGCCGCCGAGATCGTCCGCCGCCGACCTCCGGCACCCGTGACCCACAGCCACCCCCGCCGGCACCGCAGCGCGAAAGGCCCCGGAGCATGGCGCGCCGCCCCCACTGGATCTTCGCCGACCAACTGGGCCCCCACTTCCTGACCCCGTCGCACGGCGGGCCCGACGACGACGCCCCGCTGATCATGATCGAGTCCAGGGCCGTGTTCCGCAGGCGCCGCTTCCACCGGGCCAAGGCCCACCTGGTCCTCAGCGCGATGCGGCACCGCGCCGCCGAGTTGGGGGACCGCGTCCGGTACGTCCACGCCGACACCTACCGCGAGGGTCTGCGCAAGGCGGTCGGCTCCCGGCAGGTCACCGTCGCCCACCCCACGTCGCACCGGGCACTGGACTTCGTCACCTCCCTCGACCAGGTGACGGTCCTCCCCCCGCGCGGCTTCCTGCTCACCTTCGAGGAGTTCGCCGACTGGGCCGACGGCGAGGTGTCCGGACGGCGCCTGGAGGACTTCTACCGCCACGTCCGCCGCCACAAGCGACTGTTGGTGGACGGGGACCAGCCCGCCGGCGGACGGTGGAACTGGGACCGGGAGAACCGCCGCCCACCGCCACGCGGCACCCCGGTCCTCGACGTCGCCACGCCCCACTACCCCCGCGAGGACGAGATCGACCAGCGGGTCCGCCACGACCTGGACCGCTGGGAACGGGAAGGCGCCGTCACCTTCGTCGGTCGGGACGGCCCGCGTCGGTTCGCCGCCACCCGCAAGGAGGCACTGGCCGCGCTGCGCCGCTTCGTCACCCACCGACTGCCGGCGTTCGGCCCTTACGAGGACGCGATGCTCGCCGGTGACCCGTGGATGAGCCACAGCCTGTTGTCCGCACCACTGAACCTGGGTCTGCTGGACCCGGGGGAGTGCGTACGGCACGCAGAGCGCGCGTGGCGCGACGGGCGGGCCCCACTGAACAGCGTCGAGGGCTACGTCCGCCAGATCGCCGGCTGGCGCGAGTGGGTCTGGCACCTGTACTGGCACTTCGAACGCGACTACCGGCACAGCAACGAACTCGGCCACCACGCACCGCTGCCGTCGTGGTTCGCCACCCTGGACGCCGACGCGGTGACCGCCCGCTGCCTGGCCACGGTCCTGGCGCAGGTGCGCGACACGGGCTGGACCCACCACATCCCGCGGCTGATGGTCCTGGGGAGCCACGCCCTGCAACGCGGCTGGGACCCGGCAGCCGTCACCGACTGGTTCCACCGCTGCTTCGTGGACGGCTACGACTGGGTCATGCTGCCGAACGTCATCGGGATGTCCCAGTACGCCGACGGCGGTCGCATGACCACCAAGCCGTACACCACCGGAGGCGCCTACATCAACACGATGAGTGACCTGTGCGGGGCGTGCGCCTACCGCCCCACCCAGCGCACCGGTGACCGGGCCTGCCCCTACACCGCCGGCTACTGGCGTTTCCTGCACCGCCACCGCGAGCGGCTCGCGGGCAACTACCGCACCGCGCCGTCAACCCACCAACTCGGTCGCCTGGCGGACCTGGAGGAACTGCTGGAGAACCCCCCGCCCCCCGACGCGCCCCCCTGAGCGGCCGGCCCACATCAGGAGGCCCGGGGCACCCCCACGTCGTCCAGGAACGACGTGTAGGCGCACATCCGGGCGGTGTAGCGGCGGATCATCGCGACGCACTCACCGAGGTCCGTCATCCGCACCTCGGGCAGCTCCAACAGGTACCGCTGGGTGACCCCGGCGAAGTCGTCCGGCTGGGGGTCGTCGAACGACGCGTCCCCCGCCACCACGAACGCGTCGTCACACAGCCGCAGAGTCAGGTACATCTCGGCCTCCCGCGGCTGCACCCCGGGCGGGTCGTAGCGCAGTTCGTAGGCGACGCCCACCGCGACCGTCGGGCTGGTCGCCGCGGGTATCAGTCCCTCGAAACGCGGTCGGACGAAATCCCGGTGGGCCAGGTACTGCTCGTACCCGTACGCGCGGAAGTCGCGCACCGCGTCGTTCAGTACGGCCATGAGTGCAGCCGCCCCCGCGGCACCGGCATCCATGGGGTCAGCGTAGGCCATCGGTCCTGGACGGGCGGGCCGCCCACTGACCGCCGCCGACGCCGTGCGGACCCGTCCGCACGGGCGCTGTCCGGGGCGGTGGTCAGGTGCCGAGCTGCCGGTCGAGGAAGCCCTGCAGGTGGTGGAGCGCGGTGGCGGCCACGGCGAAGGTGATGAGGTCGCCGGGTTGGATGGCCATGTCCACGGAGGGAATGTGGGACCTGCCGGTGCGGGTGACCTCGACGACGCGGATCTCGCCGTCCACCTCGAAGGCGGTGATCCTGCGCCCGGCCAGGTACCTGGGGGGCTGGGAGCGGATGAGCAGCGTCTCGCCGTTGCCGAAGGTGAGTTCGGGGGTGAGGTGGCGGTGCAGGAGCATCTGGTGCATCTGGAAGACGGTCCAGTGCGCGCCGGCGACGGTGTGGATGCCCAGCCCGACGTAGGTGTCCGTCTGTGACGGGTCGTTGAGGCGGGCAACGACGATGGGGACCCGGTGGACCTGTTTGGCGCTGCGGGTCATGGCCAGGTTCGCGGTGTCGTCCGAGGTGGCGGCGACGAACCCGTCGGCGTGCTCGATCCCGGCGGAGCGCAGCACCTGGTCGTTGGTGCCGTCGCCCTGGTGGAAGTGGCCGGGGAAGGCGGGGGGCAGTGCCTGCCGTGCTCCGGTGCGCTCGTCGATGACCTGGACGTCGTGTCGTTCGGCGGCGAGTTGGGTGGCGAGTGTCGATCCCACCCGCCCGCATCCGGCGATGAGTACTCTCACCGTGATCATCCTTTGTTCGCGGGTCGGCGGTGGCGCATCCATGCTTTGCGTGCCTCTTCGGCCGCCAGGAGCACAACTCCGAGGGCCACCAGGACGGCCCAGTGGGTGACCTGGAGCGGGGCGGTGTTGAACAGTGACTGGAGGGGCGGGAGGTAGCTGATCGCAGCCATCAGGCCGATGCCGAAGCACCCGCCGGCGAGGAGCCACGGATTGGACCACACCCCGATGGTGAACACGCTCTGCCGCTCGGAACGCACCGCGAGGGCGTTGAAGAACTGACTGACGACGATGCCCGCCTGCACCATCGTGATGGCCTCGCGGTAGGCGGGGGTGTTCTGGGTGAACTGCGAGTAGGGGATGCCGGAGCTGTGGATGTGCCAGAAGAAGACCAGGCACACCCCCACGGCCTGGATGCCCCCGAGGAACAGGATCCGTCGGATCACCGCGCCGGAGAAGAGTCGTTCCCGGCGTGGACGGGGGGGCCGGTCCATCACGTCGGGCTCGGGTGGTTCCGCGCCCAGCGCGAGGGCGGGCAGCACGTCGGACCCGAGGTCGATCGCGAGGATCTGCACGGCGTTGATGGGCACCAGGGGGAACCCGGCGAACGTCGCGGCCAGGATGGGCATCAGCTCGGCGATGTTGTGGCTGAACAGGTAGATCAGGAACTTGCGGATGTTCTGGTAGACGGATCGGCCCAGGCGGACCGCGGCGGCGATGGAGGAGAACGAGTCGTCCAACAGGACCATCACCGACGCCTCGCGGGCCACGTCCGTCCCACCGGCCCCCATGGCCACTCCGATGTCCGCGTGTTTCAACGCGGGGGCGTCGTTGGCCCCGTCCCCGGTGACGGCGACCACGTCCCCGCGTCGCTGCACGGCGGTCACGATCCGCATCTTGTGCTCGGGACTCACCCGGCACAGCAGGAGCTCCGCGGGCTTGTCCAACAGGGCGTCCAGACCACGGTCATCCAGTTCGTCCAGTTCGGCGCCGGTCACCACCACCGGGTCGGTCCGGCGCACGATGCCGACCCTGCGGGCGATGGCCTCGGCCGTCAGGGGATGGTCCCCGGTGACCATGACGATCCGGATACCGGCGCGACGGCAGGCGTCGACGGCGTCGCGCACATCGGGCCGGGGCGGGTCCTGCATGCCCACGAGACCGAGGAAGGTCAGGTCCGACTCGGCCCCCTCTCGGTCGGGCTGCGCCGCGTCCAGCGCCCGCCGTGCCACTCCCAGCACGCGCAGGCCCTGTGCCGCCAGGTCGTCGCTCGCCGTGCCCACCGCTGCGCGGAGCCGGTCGTCCAGTGGCTGGCTCCGCCCCTCCCACCAGATGCTGGTGCAGCAGGCGAGCAGCTCGTGCGGGGCTCCCTTGGCGTTGAGGCGGTGCTGACCACCGGCGGTGTCCCGGTGCACCGTGCTCATCAGCTTCCGGACCGAGTCGAACGGGTACTCCGCCTCACGCGGCGCGGCCCGGGCCTCGGCGTCCAGGTCGATCCCCGCCTTGGCCGCGGCGACCAGCAGGGCGCCCTCCGTGGTGTCGCCCAGGACCCGCCAGCCCTGCCGTTCGTCGGGGGCGACCAACCGCGCGTTGGAACACAGCCCGGCGGTGCGCAACAGCTCCCGCACCTCATCGCCGTCGGTGACCTCGCCCTGCGGCGCGTACCCGACCCCGGAGACCGGGTGCGGCACCCCGCTGACCCACACCTGCACCACGGTCATCTCCGCCTGGGTCAGGGTGCCGGTCTTGTCCGTGCACACCACGGTGGTGGAGCCGAGTGCCTCCACCGCGAGCAGCCGTTTGACCAGTGCGTTCCGCCGTGCCATACGTCGGACGCCGACGGCCAGTGACACCGACAACGTGGCCGGGAGCCCCTCGGGGACCAACGCCACCATCACCCCGAGCGCGAACACGAACGTCTCCACGATGGGCTGCCCGGTCGGCATCCGCACCGCGAAGATCGCCGCGCCGGCGGCCAACGCCGCCCCCGCAACCCGCCGTGCCATCGACGCCACCTGGCGCTGCAACGGCGTCTTCTGCCGTGGCGCCGCCGCCGTCAACCGGAAGATCCGACCGAACTCAGTGGCCTCGCCGGTGGCGAACACCACCCCCCGGGCTGAGCCCGCCACCATGTCCGTGCCCATGAACACGCAGTTGCGGGCCTGGAGCGCCGGTCCCTGCGACACCGGGTCGCTGCTCCTCCCGACCGCACCGCTCTCCCCGGTCAGCGCCGCGTTGTTCACCGACACGCCCTGCGCCTGCACCACCCGGCAGTCGGCGGGCACCGCGTCCCCCGCCCCCAGGACCACCACGTCACCGGGCACCAGGTCACTCGCCGGCAGCTCGGTCAGCTCACCGTCCCGCAGCACCCGGCACATCCTCGGCACCATCTCCTGGAGCGACTGGGCCGTACGTTCGGCGGAGTACTGCTGGGCGAAGCCGATCGCGGCGTTCAGCGCCACCACACCCGCGATCGCCACCGCCAACTGCAGGGTCCTGGCGTCCCGCGGGCTCTCCAGCCCCCAGGACAGGAAGGTGATCGCCGAGGCCACCAGCAGGATCACCGCGAACAGGTCCTTGAACTGCTGGGCGAGATCCCGCCACCACGGCCGCCGCGCCGGCTTCGGCAGCGCGTTGTCCCCCACACGGGCTCGCCGGGCCGCCGCCTCCGCGCCGGACAGCCCCTCTGGTGACGTCCTCAGTGCCGCGAAGACCTCCTGCGGCGGCAACGACAACACCGCTGTCCCGTCCCCACCGGCCGGGGGAGGAACAGGATCGGCTGCCATCAACGACACCTCACCGGTCACGGACGGGCAGCGGTCAGCGACTGTCAGTGACCGCGTCGGGTGCGTTGAGTGTCCCCCGACGCCCGGGCCGGCTCAACGTCCCACGCCCAGTCCCACCCCGAACGACGCCGTGACGAGCCATTCCGTCGGTGGGGGCGGCTGCTCAGCGCAGGGTCTTGACCAGCAACTCGAAGGCCAGGTCGGACCGCCGGGGCAGGCCGAAGCGCTCGTCACCGTAGGGGAACGGGCTGGTCCGGCCGCTGCGCAGGTAGCCGCGGCGCTCGTACCAGGCGATGATGTCCCGGCGTACGGAGATGACCTGCATCCGCATCTCCTCCACGTCCCACTCGAGCACTGCCCGGCGTTCGGCTTCGGCCAGGACCGCTTTGCCCAGGCCCTCGCCCTGCAACCGGGGCGACACGGCGAACAACCCGAAGGAGGCGGAGCCGCCGGTCTCCGCGGCCGCCTGGTGCGTGATGTGACAGCAGGCCACCAGGGCCCGGTCGCGCTCGACGGTCAGCAGCACGCTCCCCGGGGTCCGCAGGGTCTCACGCATCGTCTCGGGGTCGGTGCGCTGCCCGTCGAGCAGGTCGGCTTCCGTGGTCCAGCCGGCCCGACTGGCCTCTCCCCGGTAGGCGGACTGCACCAGTGCCACCAGCGCCGGCACGTCCGCCTCGGTGGCGTCACGGAAGGTCACCACGTCACTCATGCCTCCGGATGATAGTCCCCCGCTCACCCGACCGGGGGCGCCGGAAGCCACGCCCGTTTCCGGCCGCCCCCCGGACGGTTCGTCCGCTCCGTGCGGTGCGGGGATAGCATCGTCGGCGCCCGTCCAGGAGCTTCCCCAACGGCGTGGGGCCCGGGCGGTCCGTGGAACCCCCGAGACCTGGTTCTGGAAGGCGGTCCTCGATGACCCCCCTGCTGGACGCCGCGCACCTGCCCTACCCGCACACCAACGGGTTCCACCACGGTGGTGAACGGCTGGTCCTGGCCCGCTACTCACCCGCCGTCGGGGGGACCGGCCTGAGCAGTGTGCGGTGGCGTGGACCGACCACCGACGAGCGGCCGCTGTGTGAGCTTCCCCCCTCGACGCCGGGCCCCGGCGGTCCCGTGTGGCCGGACGTGGCGCTGGCCGCCGAACGCGCGGCCTTCACCTGGAACGGGACCCTGTACGTCCTGGACCTGGAGTCGGGCACCCTCGAACGGCTCTACGCCGCCGCCGACGGTCACACCCTGCAGGACCTGTGTTCGATCACCGCCGAGGGAGACCGGGTGGTGGTGATGGAACACCCGCTCCACCAGCGGGTTCCCGTCCGCTGCCTGGAGGTTTCGCTGACGGGGCAGGTCCGTCAGTTGTTCGCCACCGGTTGGTTCGCGAACCATCCCTGCCACAGTCCCCATGACCAGTCGTGGCTCGCCTACTCCCACGAGGGGCCGGCGTGCGACGTCCGGGACCGCGTCTGGGCCTGGCACCCCGACCACGCCCCTGACGGCGCCTGCGTCTACGACCAGGGCCCGCTGGCCGTGGGCCACGAGCGGTGGATGTTCCACGACCTCGGCGCCGTGGTGTGTGCCTACGGCGTCAGCGAGGCCGGCCCCCGCGGTCTCTACATGGTCCACCCCGATGGCCGGGGGGCCCGCCTGGTCAGCGGTGGCGAGCGTGACTGGCACTGCGACATCAGCCGCGACGGGCGCTGGGCCGTGGTGGACACCACCGGCCCGCACGACGCCCCCGGGCGGGGGTGGGACAACGCCGGGCACACCTCCGACGTGCTCCTGGTCGAGGTCGCCACCGGTACGCGGACCGTGCTTGCCCGTACCGGGGCCGACAGCCACCCCCGTCATCCCCACCCGGTCTTCACCCCCGACGGCACGTCGGTGCTGTACAACGCGGGCGACCCGGCCACCGGGGCGGTCGCCGTCGCCGTGGTGCCGCTGCCTTCCACGGGGCGTGTTCCGACAGCGCGTACGACCGGGTCGGGCGTCCTGTAGCGTCCCCTGGATGGTGGACGTGGTTGGCGTGGTCGAACGGATCTGGCGTTACCCGATCAAGTCGACCGGTGGTGAGCGGCTACAGCGGGTGGACGTTGACGCCAGGGGCCTGCTCGGCGACCGTCTCTTCGCGGTGCGTGACGCCGGGGGGAAGTTCGGCTCCGGCAAGAACACCCGCCGCTTCCGCAGGATGCCGGGTCTGCTGCAGCTACGCTCCCGGTACGTGGACGGCGTCGGCGAGCCCGAACTGCTGGATCCACAGGGCGTGGCCGTTGCGGATCCGACTGCCTACATCCGCCGCTACCTCGGCCGGGAGGACGTCGAAGTGGCCCGTGAGGACGCCATCTCCCACTTCGACCAGCTTCCGCTGAGCGTCCTGACCACGGCCACCCTCGACTGGGTGCGCTCGGCCGTGCCGGGCGTCCCGGTCGATGAGCGGAGGTTCCGGCCGAACCTCCTGGTCCGGACACCGCCGGGCACCCCTCCTTTCGTGGAGGACGAGTGGTTCGGGAACGAGGCGCGGATCGGCGACGTCATGCGCGTGGAGTTCGTGCGGTCCAGCGAGCGGTGTGTGATGACCAACGAGGCCCAGCAGGACCTGCCTCACTCGTCGTTGGTGCTGCGAGCCGTCGCCGACGCGCACGGAGCCCGGCTGGACGCGCTGGCCACCGTCGCGGCCCCGGGGGCGGTGCGGGTGGGAGACGCCGTCGCGCTCGTCTAGCGGCGGTTTGCCGTCGAAGCCGTCCGTATACGGGGCCCGGCCCCTGTCGGGGGGACCCGAAGGTGATCTCGGGGCATGGTGGCCTGCGGGTTCGGCTGGGTGGACGGCGGGCGCGACCGTCCCCGTGGCCCGCGCTCACCGACCAAGGATCAACGACAAGTCGGTCCCATAGGGTCATGGGTATGACGTCACCCGTTGCCAGCAGTGCATTCGACTCGCTTCGCCTCGACGCCGTGCGCGACCAGGAGGCCCTGCGCCGAGCCTACGGACTCCCCAGCGACGCGGCCGTGCGCAAGCAGATGACCGAGCTCACCGAGCAGACCCAGCGGTTGATCGGATGCTCGTCGCTGGTCCTGGTCGCCAGTGCGGACGCCGACGGCAACTGTGACGTTTCCCCGCGCGGCGGCCCCGCGGGGTTCGTCGCCGTCCTGGACGCACGGACGGTGGCGATACCGGACGCGACGGGCAACAAGCGTCTCGACACCCTGCAGAACGTCGTCGCCACCGGACGGGCCGGGCTGCTGTTCGTCATACCGGGGCGCACCACGACGCTCAGGGTGAACGGCCGGGCCTGCGTCTCCACCCGCCCGGAGCTGCTGTCGCGGCTGACCGCCGTGGGCAAGCCGCCGGCCAGTGCGCTGGTGGTGGGGATCGAGGAGGTCTACCCGCACTGCCCCAAGTCGCTCCTGCGCAGCGCGGCCTGGAAGCCGGAGCAGTGGCTGTCGGCGGACGCCCAGCCGACCTCGGCCGAGGTGACGCTGGCCCAGTTGCGGCTGCCGGAGCTGACGATCGCTGACGTCGAGCAGACGGAGGCGGACTCGCTGAAGTACCGGTACGAGTAACGGGCCGACCTGCCCTCGCTGAACGACCAGCCCGTCGCCCCCCAGGCCGGCACGCCCCAGGATCAGTCGCGGGGGCCCGTCACGGGGACGGCCGCGCCCGGCTGCTGGTAATGGGGCTGGGATGCCAAACGCTCCACCCGCACGGATGAACCTCGCCCCGGCAGCGGTCCTGGGGAACGTCGTTCACCGGACGCCCGTCGGCCCTGCCACGGGCACGGGTTCCGGCACGAGGACGGGGATCACACGGTCAAGTCGCCTCCTGCTGCTCGGTCGCTCCGCCGTTGGTGTGGCCCGTCCGTTGCCGGCCACCACCGCCGACCAGGTGTGAGGAAGCCCGGCCAGCCAGACTTTGTCTGTTCATGGAGAAAGTTCGTTGAAGTGCTGCGCAACTTCTTCTCGTTCGGACAAAGTGCTGCTACGTTTCCTTCCACTTGGCCCGGACGGTCCGTGGGATACCCACGCGACCGGGGAGGAAGGGGAGGGCGCGTGCGACGGATGACGGCGCGGCCCGGCACCGCACAACAGGCGCGGCTGCTGCGGCTGCTGCGGGACGGCGGCCCCACCACCCGGGCGCGGCTCGGGGAGCAGACAGACCTGTCCCGCTCCAGGCTCGCCGTGGAGGTCGAGCGGCTCCTCGGCTCCGGCCTGGTCGTCGCGGACAGGCAGGCCAACGGCCCCGGCGGTCGTCGCCCATGGACCCTCCGGCTCGCCCCGGAGCTGCGTTTCCTCGCCGTGGACATCGGCGCCACCTCGATCGACGTGGCCGTCACCAACGCCGAACTGGAGGTGCTCGGCCACCTGACCCGTCCCATGGACGTGCGGCAGGGGCCCGTCGTCGTCTTCGAACAGGTGCTGGCGATGGCGGCCGAGCTGAGACAGGGCGACGGCTTCGCCGGGGCCGGCGTCGGTGTCCCCGGCCCGGTCCGCTTCCCCGAGGGCGTGCCGGTGCTGCCGCCGATCATGCCGGGGTGGGACGGCTTTCCCGTACGCGAGGCGCTCAGTCAGGAACTCGGCTGCCCCGTCATGGTCGACAACGACGTGAACCTGATGGCCATGGGGGAGCAGCACGCGGGCGTCGCACGTTTCGTCGCGGACTTCCTGTGCATCAAGATCGGTACGGGTATCGGCTGCGGCATCGTCGTCGGCGGCCAGGTCCACCGCGGTACCACCGGCAGCGCGGGGGACATCGGACACATCCAGGTCCAACCCGACGGGCGGCCCTGTGCCTGCGGCAACAGCGGCTGCCTGGAGGCGCACGTCGGCGGCGGCGCCCTGGCCAGGGACGCGCAGGACGCGGCCCGCTCCGGCAGGTCACCCGAGCTCGCCGCCCGGTGGGAGACCGCGGGGCACCTGACCGCGGCCGACCTCACGGCCGCCGCCGCGGTCGGCGACGTCGCGTCACTCGAACTGGTCCGCGCCGGAGGCCACCGCGTGGGTCAGATCGTCGCCGTCCTGATCAGCTACTTCAACCCGGGCATGGTGGTCATCGCCGGTGGTGTCGCCGGGCTCGGGCACGACCTGCTCGCCGGCGTCCGCACCCAGGTCTACCGGCAGTCCCCCTCGCTGGCCACCGGCAACCTCCCCATCGTCCTCGGCGAACTCGGGGCCGCCGCCGGAGTGATCGGTGCCGCCCGCCTCATCAGCGACCACCTCTTCTCACCGGCCTGACCCCACCACCGGCCGGTCGGCCCGGCCCTCACGACTCCCCGGTCCCCGTTCCCGGCACCACCACGTCGTTCCCCGGTGAGCCCGCTCCCGGGCCGGCACCGACCCCGGGCCGTGCCGGCCCGGCGGTCAGCCGCCCACGGTGGGGCTGCCGCTGCCCCAACCGCCCAGCGTCGAGGAGAACCGCATGCACCACACCGACGGCCACGCGCCCGAACTAGGCGTCGGCATGGTCGGGTACGCGTTCATGGGCCAGGCCCACTCCCAGGGCTGGCGCACCGTCAGTCACGTTTTCGACCTCCCCCTGAGGCCCGTCCTCGCGGCGATCTGCGGACGCGAACCGTCGGCGGTGCGCGCCGCGGCGGACCGCCACGGTTGGGCCGCGGCCGAGACCGACTGGCGGGACCTGGTGGCCCGGGACGACGTGCACCTGGTGGACATCTGCACCCCGGGGGACAGCCACGCCCAGATCGCGATCGCCGCGCTGGAGGCAGGCAAGCACGTGCTGTGCGAGAAGCCGCTGGCCAACTCGGTGGCCGAGGCCGAGGCCATGGCCGCCGCCGCCCGGGCGGCCCGGTCCCGGGGACAGGTGGCCATGGTCGGCTTCAACTACCGCCGGGTCCCCGCGGTCACCCGTGCCCGCCACCTGATCGCCGAGGGCCGGCTCGGCACCCTGCGGCACGTGCGGGTGGCGTACCTGCAGGACTGGCTGGTGGACCCGGACGTTCCGCTGACCTGGCGACTGCGCCGCGAACGGGCGGGGTCCGGGGCGCTCGGCGACCTCGGCGCGCACGCGGTGGACCTGGCCCAGTACCTGGCGGGAGAACCGCTGCTCGGCGTCTCCGCCCTCACCGAGACCTTCGTCCGGCAACGCCCCCTCCCCGGCCACCCCGCCCCCTCCTCGCCACCCGCGCAGGTCGCCCGCGGCCCGGTCACCGTGGACGACGCCGCGGTGTTCGCCGGGCGGCTCGCCTCGGGCGCACTCGTCTCCGTCGAGGCCAGCCGCATGGCCGCGGGCCGCAAGAACGCCCTGCGGTTCGAGGTCAGCGGCGAACTCGGTTCGCTCGCCTTCGACCTGGAGCGCCTCAACGAGCTGCTCGTCCACGACCACCGCGCACCCGGGGCCGACTCCGGCTTCACCCGCGTGGTGGTCACCGAACCAGAACATCCCTACCTGCAGGCATGGTGGCCACCGGGCCATGCCCTGGGCTACGAACACACCTTCACCCACCAGGCCCGCGACCTGGTGACGGCGATCGCCCGGGGCACCGAGCCATCGCCGTCGTTCGCCGACGGACTACAGGTGCAGCGCGTCCTCGCCGCCGTGCAGGACAGCGCCGCACGCAACGCCGTCTACACGCCCGTCCCGTCCGGGAGCACCGACCCCGACCGCCCCTGAAGGACCGCACCCCGAGGACCGCCCCACACCACCCATCTCACCCCACAGGGAGCAGCATTGACCCCCACCGATGCCCGAACCGGAGTCTGGCTGATCGGAGCGCGCGGTTCCGTCGCGACGACAACGGTCGCCGGGTGCGCGGCGATCGCCGCGGGCCTGCACCCTCCGACCGGCATAGTCACCGCCGCCCCGGCGTTCGCCGACGTCGCCTGGCCGCCGTTGTCATCCCTGGTGTTCGGGGGGCACGACCCCACCGACCGCACGCTGCCCGGCAAGGCGGCCGAGCTCGCCGCCGCCGGGGTCCTGCCCCACGACCTGCCCGCGGCCGTCGCCCGGGAACTGGCCGAGGCCGACCGTGAGGTGCGCCCGGGAGGCCCGTCCACGGGGGACACCCGCACCGATGACGAGTTGATCGCGTCCTTCGCCGCCGACATCGCGTCCTTCGCCACCCGCCACGACCTGCCCCGGGTGGTCGTGGTCAACGTCGCCACCACCGAGCCGGCGGCCCACCCCGACGACCCCCGTCTGCCACCCAGCTCGCTGTACGCGGCGGCGGCCCTGCGTGCCGGCTGCCCGTACGTCAACTTCACCCCTTCCACGGGGTTGCGCTCCCCGGCACTGGCCTCCCTCGCGGCGGACAGCGGACTGCCGCACGCGGGCCGTGACGGCAAGACCGGACAGACGCTGCTGCGCGCCGTCCTCGCGCCGATGTTCAGTCAGCGGGCCCTGACGGTGCGGGCGTGGTCCGGAACCAACCTGTTGGGCGGCGGTGACGGCGCCGCCCTGTCCGACCCGGCGGCGGCCGCCGCCAAGAACGCGGGGAAGGCGCGCGTGCTGACCGACACCCTGGGCCATGCGCCGCAGGGCGAGGTGCACATCGACGACGTGCCCGCGCTGGGCGACTGGAAGACCGCCTGGGACCACGTCGCCTTCGAGGGGTTCCTCGGCACCCGGATGGTCCTGCAGACCATCTGGCAGGGCTGCGACTCCGCGCTGGCCGCGCCCCTGGTCCTGGACCTGGTCCGCCTGGTGGCCCGGGCCCACCAGGCGGGTCTGTCGGGCCCGCTGCCCGACCTCGGCTTCTACTTCAAGGACCCCGACGGGGGGCCGGGCGGTCTGGCCGAGCAGTTCGCCGCCCTGTCGGCCTTCGTCGCCCGGCTGCGCACGTCCGGCTGAACCCCGTGGCCACCCCCGTCGCCCGTCGCGCCCCCGTCAGCGCGCCGCCCCTGTCGCCGTCCGCACCGGCCGGCCGGGCGCGGTGGGCACAGCGGGGGAGCGGGGGCACCTGTCTGGCATGTCAGGCAGTCATTCTGCTCCTGTGTGACAGAAGTTCGATAGCTGTGTGCACGAGTTTCGTTTTGACTGGGACTAAGTATGGACGGGTTGGGGAGAAGCGCCCTACTGTGTCGGTCGTCTGGATGTGGCCGGTGTGGCCGGCGGGCGGGGCCCGGAGTGTGGGTCGGTGTCCGAGGCGGTGGCGGGGGTCTGGTGCGGCGGAGGCGGACCCCGGTGTTGGTTGGCTTTCCCGCTGTTCTGTTTCCTCACGGATTTCCCCTTCGGCGGGTGCGCTTCGGCGTGCCCATGTGGATGAGTTCGTCCGATGACGGTTGGAGGAGTTGTGAATCGAAGAAGATCCCGCGGACTGCGGGTGGGTTCGGCGGGGTTGTTGGTGTGTGCGTGTGTGGTGGGCGGGGTGGGAACCCCCGCGGTCGCCCAGCCCTCCGCGGAGGCGCAGGAGCTGCCCCCGCAGGAACCCGGGGTGACGTTGCGGGTGTTCGACGTGCAGACGCCCATGGAGCGGATCTGCGAACTGAAGCCCAAGCAGACTCCCAACGTGGACAAGCTGCTCCCGACGGTGGACTGGTCCTCCACGGACGGGTTCGGCTTCTCGGACAACTTCGTGTCGCAGGTCATCGGCAACGTCAACATCCCGCAGGACGGGACGTACACCTTCCGTCTGATCAGCGACGACGGTTCGCGACTTCTGATCGATGACGCGCTGGTCATCGACCACGATGGTCTGCACGCGGCCGAACCGATGGACGGCTCTGTCTTCCTGACCGCGGGTTACCACTCGCTGCACATCGATCACTTCGATCGGGCGGGCGGGCAGCGGGTCACGTTGCAGTGGAAGAAGCCCGGCGACTCGGCGTACACACTGGTGCCGAACTCGGTCCTGAGCACGGACGCCGGCGTGGTGCGGGTGACGGCCCCCGGCCGCAAGGAGTGCGCGAGCGGTGCCGACGCGCCGGGCGACGGGCTGCCGTTGGAGGCGGTGCACCCGGACTACGACCTGACGGACCTGCGGCCCGAGGGGTTCACCCCGCAGGTCAGTGGGATGGACTGGCTCCCCGACGGGCGCCTGGCGATCTCGACCTGGGGCGGTTCGAACAACGTCCAGGGCGAGGTGTACCTGCTGGACAACGTCACGGGGGACACCAGCAAGGAGAAGGTCACGTACAAGAAGGTCGCCGAAGGGCTGAAGGAGCCCATGGGGATCAAGTACGTCGACGGCAAGTTGTACGTGTCGGAGAAGCACCAGTTGACGGAGCTCAACGACCTCGACGGCGATGACGTCACCGACGAGTACAAGAAGATCGCGACGTGGCCGTTCAGCAACAACTTCCACGAGTTCGCCTTCGGCATGCTCTACGACCAGGGGTACTTTTACCTGAACCTGTCGGTGGCGATCAATTACGGTGGCGCGAGCACCAACCCGCAGCCGTCGAAGAACCGCGGTACCACCATCAAGGTGAACAAGGAGACCGGCGAGGTGTCCTACATCGCCGGTGGGCTGCGGACCCCCAACGGCATTGGGTGGGGCCCGGACAAGAGCATCCTCGTGACCGACAACCAGGGTGGCTGGCTCCCGGCGAACAAGCTCGTCCAGATCAAGCAGGATCGTTTCTTCAACCACTACATGAACCCGGCCGGCCCCTTCGACGACCAGCCGGTGACCAAGCCGGTGCTGTGGCTGCCGCAGAACGAGATCGCGAACTCACCGAGTCAGCCGCTCCGCATCACCGAGGGGCCGTTCGCGGGACAGATCATGTTCGGTGACGTGACCTACGGCGGTCTGCAGCGGGCGAACCTGCAGAAGGTCAACGGCGAGTACCAGGGCGCGGTGTTCCGTCACTCCCAGGGCCTCGAGGTGGGCCCGACCCGGATCAGTGTGGGACCTGACGGGGCCCTGTACGCCGGTGGACTGGGCGCCGACGGGAACTGGGGTCAGGCCGGCAAGCTCAGGTACGGCCTGCAGAAGCTCACCCTGAACGGGAAGAACGCCTTCGACATCCACTCGATGCGGGCGACCAAGGACGGCTTCGTGCTGCGGTACACGCAGCCGCTGTCCCAGGAGACCGCGGACCAACTGGCGACGAGCTACCGGGTCAAGCAGTGGCGCTACTCCCCGACCCCCGCGTACGGGGGGCCGAAGATCGACGAGGAGACGCTGACGGTGCGGTCGGCGACGCTCTCCGATGACCGCACCAAGGTGTTCTTGAAGATCGACGGGCTCAGGCCCGACCGGGTGGTGCACCTGCGGTCCCCGCGGCCGTTCAGCTCGGCCTCCGGTGAGTCGCTCTGGAGCACCGAGGCGTGGTACACGCTGAACTCCATCCCCGGTCGGCCGCAGGTGACCTCGGCGTACGAGGCCGAGGAGGGCAAGCTGGCCGGCGGCGCGAAGATCAACACGGACCACGTCGGATACACCGGTGGCGGTTTCGTGGACGCGTTCGGCACCGAGGGCGCGGCGGCGTCGTTCCGGGTGGACGCGGCCAGGCAGGGAACCTATGACGTGGGGCTGCGCTACTCCAACGGCCCGCACCCGTTCCAGGGCACCAAGACGGTGAGCGTCTACGTCAACGGGGAGAAGGTCAGGCAGTCCAGCCTGCCGAGCACCGGCAACTGGGACACCTGGGCGACGAAGAGCGAGTCCCTGGCGCTGCGCAAGGGCGTCAACACCATCACCTACCGCGTGGACAGCGGTGACACCGGCCACGTGAACCTCGACATGGTCAACGTGTACCGCGTGGGTGAGCGGATCAACCTGTTCGACGGGGGAACCGTGTCGAACTGGCAGCACACCGATGGTCGCAGTGTGCGGTGGACGCGCACCGCCGACGGCGGCATCCAGGTGTCGGGCGGGGACATCCGCACCAAGCAGGGCTTCGGAGACTTCAAGCTGCATGTGGAGTTCAAGGTGCCGTTGCTCCCGCCGGACGTGACCGGGCAGGACCGCGGCAACAGCGGCGTCTACCTGCAGGACCGGTACGAGATCCAGGTGCTCGACTCCTTCGGCGTGGCCGAGCTGGCCGACAACGAGGCGGCGGCGATCTACAAGAAGAAGGCCGCGGACATCAACGCCGCCCTGCCGCCGGAGACGTGGCAGGCGTACGACATCACGTTCACCGCCGCGCGGTTCGACAGCGACGGGAACAAGACCGCCGACGCCCGGGTCACGGTCGTGTGGAACGGACAGACCGTCCACGACGACGTGGTCATCGACGGACCCACCGGGGGCGGCATCGCGGAACTCGCCTCCACGGGAGCGATCCGCCTGCAGGACCACGGGAACAAGGTCCAGTACCGCAACATGTGGATCGAGCCGCTCATCAGCGACCAGGGGTGATCCCCACCACCTCCGCGCCAGCGGCGGAACGTGCCGGGTCCGACGACACCGTTCGGGCCCGGCACGTGGTGTGCGCTCTCACCGGGCCCCGTGTCGTGGGCGCCCACGACGGCGCGGTGGAGGTCGTCCTGGACCACGGGGAGGAACGCGCCCACCCTGGCCACATCGGCGCCGGCCACCGAGGCGTGGCGGCGGTGCGCCCGGTGGTCACGCGTAGGAGTCGACGCTCACCCCGCCAGGACCCGGTGGGGGCGTCCGGCCCTGGAGGGTGGCCGGGAGGCCGGCGCGGGTGGGGGCCTTCAGGGTGATTCCGCCGGGGCCCGTGCACCCTTCCGGGGTGCACCGCCGTTCACGGGGACACCCGGGGGGTACCCCGGCGGGCGACGGGGTGCGGTGGCCCGCTGGGTGCCGTGCCGTGGACCCGGGGTGCCGCCGGGTGACCGTCTCCCCCCAGCGTCCCCGAGCCCTGGAGCCGTGCTGATGATCCCGTCGATGCGGTCGCCGGGAGCTGTGGTGGCCAGCGTGCTGGTGGCAGTCGTGTCGTTGACGTGGGCGGCGGGGGCCGCGTCGCCGTACGCCTCCGCGGCGGAGCACACCCGACACCGTTCGAACACCAGTAGGGACGTTCCCCGCGTCGGGCCCGCGCCGATCGCCATGGGCGATGCCGGGGGCGCCACGCCCCGCCCGTCCGTCTGGATACGCCCGGACGGCGCACCGTTGAGGGTGGTGGCCCATCGCGGTGCCTCCCTCGTGGCGCCGGAGAACACCCTGGTCGGCGACGAGGCGGCCCGTCGCGGCGGCGCGTGGTGGATCGAGAGCGACGTCCAGCCCAGCAGGGACGGCGTGCCGCACGTGCTGCACGACTCCACCGTGGACCGCACCACCGACGGAAGGGGCGCGATCCGTGACCTGACGGCCGCCGAGCTGCGCGGCCTGGACGCCGGCTCCTGGTTCGGGGCGCAGTACGCCGGGCAACACCTGCCGACCCTGGCCGCGCAACTGGAGGACCTGTCCACTCGGGGCGGCAACCTCCTGCTGGAGATCAAGGGCCCGCACACCCGGCGCCAGGTGGCCAGGATCATCACCGAGATCCGGTCCCACCGCATGACCGACCGGGTCCTCGTGCAGAGTTTCGACGTCAACGCGTTGCGCCACACCCGTGAGCTGGCCCCGGAACTGGCCCTCGGGCTGCTCCGCGGCACCCTGGACGCCGATCCGGTGGCCGTGTCCAAGGAGCTTTCGCTCACCTCCTACAACCCCTCCGACGCCGCCCTCGCCGACCGGCCCGCTGTGGTCGGGGACCTGCACGACGCCGGTGTGGCCGTCACGGTCTGGACGGTCGACACCGCCACCCGTTGGAGAGCCCTCCTGGCCGCCGGGGTGGACGCGGTCATCACCAACCGTCCCGCCGAACTGTCCGGGTGGAACGCCGCCCGGCTCGCCGCGCGCGCCTCGCCCTGGCGCACCGCGACGAGGACCGGGCCGCCCGTGCTGTAGCCCGACCGCCTCCGTCCTTCGGGCACCCACCCCGGGGGCGGCCCTGCCGCCCGCGCGCACGGTCACGCATCATGGGGGGGCCACCCCTTCCCCCGACGCGAGCGAGGCAACGGACGATGACCACACCGAGCCACCATGTCGCCGACCCCGTTGGCGACGCCGTGGACGTCGAACTCCTCGAGGCCGCGGCGCACGTCGCGGCCACTCGCTGCGGGGGCGGGACCCACTCCATGGCGGCGGCGGCCCGCGCCCGCGACGGACGGATCTTCACCGGGGTGAACGTCTACCACTTCACCGGGGGCCCCTGCGCGGAACTGGTGGTCATCGGCGCGGCAGCCGCCCAGGGCGCCTACGAACTCGAGGTGATCGTCGCTGTCGGCGACCGGGGCCGCGGCGTCGTCCCCCCGTGCGGCCGGTGCCGCCAGGTCCTGCTCGACCATGCCCCGACCCTGAAGGTCATCATCGGCGCCGGCGACGGGCCGCGCACCGTCGGGATCACCGACCTGCTCCCCGACGGGTACCTGTGGGCCGACCAGCAGATCGACCCGGACCAGCAGCCCACCCCCACCCCCACCAGCGCCTCCTGACCGTTCTGTCAGGACGCCCCCGCGCGGGTGAGCGCCGTGGTGCGCCGACCGGGCATCTCGGGGCCCGCCGGGTGGTCGCGACCCGTCCACCGCTGATCACGGCGTAGCGTCGGACGTGTGCGATGCGTGACCGATGGGTGGGTGGTCGCCGGCGTGTTCCCGGTGCTCCCCGTGTTCCCGGTGCTGCCGGGCCCGGGTGGGTACGGGGACCAGGACCGCCAGGGACGTGGACGATGAGGGCGCGGGGCCGCGCAGGCTCCTGGCGATGGCTGTGGTGGTTGGTGGCGGCGGCGCTGGCCACGGCTGCCCTGCTCGTCGCCACGTCCCGTCGCGGGGAGCTGAAGCACGCGGCCGACCTGCTGGTCCACGTCAACCCCGGCAAGGTGTCGGTGGCGGTGCTCGCCGAGGCCGCCGCGTTCGTGTGTCTGGCCGCCGTTCCCCGTTGGCTGCTGGCGGCTGGCGGGCTGGGCGTTCCGCTGGCGGACATGGTCCGGCTGATGATGGCGGCGAACGCCATGGCCGGGGTCTTCCCGGGCGGGGCGGCGTTCTCGGCCGCCTGGCTGTACCGGCAGCTACGCCGCCGGGGGGCCGGGCAGGCCCTGACCGCCGCGGCGCTGGCCTCCGCCGGCGGGCTCTCCGCGCTCGGGCTGCTGGTCGTGATCGTCCTCGGCGCGCTCACCGCTGGTTCGCGCGGACCTGGAGCGGCGATGCTGCGGGTGGCCGCCGGGCTGGTGCTGGCCGTCCTGGTGGCGCTGCTCGTGCTGCGTTCGGCGTCCGTGAGGGCGGCACTGGGGCGGGCCTGGGCGCGGGTCAGGGCCCGGTACGGGCGGGTGCAGGAGGCCGACGCGGAGCTGAGGAGCGTGCTGAAGCAGGCCAGGAGCGTTCAGCCCGGTGTCCGGCCGTGGCTGCGGCCGGGCGCGTTGGCCCTGCTCAACTGGGTTTTCGACGCCGGATGCCTGGTAGCGAGCGTGTGGGCGTTGGGCATCCCGGTGCCCTGGCAGGGAGTGCTGCTCGCCTACGGCCTGGTACAGATCCCCGGGAGCATCCGCCTGACCCCCGGGGGGATCGGCATCGTCGAGGCCGGACTGACGGGTCTGCTGGTGGTGTACGGGCTCACCCCGGGGCAGGCCTTCGCCGCCACCTTGCTCTACCGGATCTGGAACTACTGGTTGCCGCAGCCGATCGGCTGGGGCTGCTGGCTCGGAGTCATGCTGCGGGAGCGTCGGTGAGCCGGTGGCGTTCGGGGAAGGAGCAGCGGGCCACCGTTACCGGGTGGCCCGCGCCGTCTCCTTCCTGGCTTCCAGGGTCCGCCGCCCTCCCGCTCCCGTCAGGGAGCGGACACGCCCGCGGGGGACCGCGGGTCGGGGGTCTTCGGATCGGGGGTGCGGGGGGCCGGGGTGGTGCGCGTGTGGAGGGCGATGGCCAGGGGCGCCGCGGTGAACATCGAGGAGTAGGTGCCGACGACCAGACCGATCAACAGCGCCAGGGCGAAGTCGGTCAGCGAGTCGCCGCCGAGCACGACCAGCGCGGTCAGGATGAACGCCGCGCCCATGCCGGTGTTGAGGGTGCGGGGCACGGTCTGCAGGATCGCGGTGTTGGTCAGGCGGGCGAAGGGCGTTGTGGGGGTGGCCCGGTGCAGCTCCCTGACGCGGTCGAAGACGACCACCGAGTCGTTGACCGAGTAGCCGATGGTGGTGAGCACCGCGGCCAGGAACACGGCGTCGATGGGTTTGCCCAGCCAGGCGAAGACGCCGACGAGGATGAGCACGTCGTGGGCCATGGCGGCGACCGCGGCGGCACCCAGCGTCCAGCGGAACCGCACGGCGAGGTAGAGCAGTTGGGTCACGAGGGCCACGGACAGGGCGATGACGGCGCCTCGGCGGAGCTCCGTGCTGAGGCTGGGGCCGATCAGTTCGTCGCGGATCTTCTCGGCTGAGCCCGCGAGGTCGGTCACCGCCTCGGTGACCCGGGCCTCCTCCTCGTTGCTCAGACGGTCGGTGCGCACGGTCAGGTCACCGTCGCCCGAGGTGTGGACGACGGCACGGGGGAAACCGACGTCGGCCAGGGCGGCGCGGGCCCGGTCGGTGTCCACCGGGGTGGAGGTGGAGTACTCGATGAGGCGGCCCCCGGTGAACTCCACCCCCAGGTCGAGGCCGCGCACCGCGATCCCGCTGCCCGCCAGGACCATGGCGACGGCGGAGGCCGCGAGCCAGCGCCGCCGGCGGCGCATCAGGTCGGGGTTGCGGCGCAGCAGTCGGTCGCGGACGGCGCCGGTGGCGGCGACACCGGACAGGTTCGGGCGTCGCCGCACGGAGCGGCGGGACGCGGCGAAGTCGGTCAGGGCCCGGGTGATCACCAGGGCGCTGAGCATGGAGGCGAGCACGCCGATGCCCAGGGTGACACCGAAGCCGCGCACGGGTCCGGAGGCGAGGAAGAACAGCAGCGCGGCGGCGATCAGGGTGGTGATGTTGGAGTCGGTGATGGCGCTGAGGGCGTTGCGGAACCCGGCGGTCACGGCCGAGCGCAGGCTCTTGCGGCGCTGGGCGGCGTACTCCTCGCGGGCCCGTTCGAAGACCAGGACGTTGGCGTCCACGGCCATGCCGATGGCCAGGACGAAACCGGCGAGGCCCGGCAGCGTCAAGGTGGCCCCGAGGGCGACCAGGGCGGCGTAGGAGACCAGGCCGTAACAGACCAGGGCCACCGCGGCCAGCGCCCCCATCAGGCGGTACACGACGATGATGAACAGCGAGGTGACCGCGGTGCCGATGATGGCGGCCCACGCGCTGGCCTCGATGGCCTCGCTCCCCAGGGTCGGTCCGACGGTGCGCTGTTCGACGGTTTCGACCGGGACCGGCAGGGCCCCGCCGTTGACGAGCAGGGCCAGCTCCCTGGCCTCGGTCCGGTCGAACGAACCGGTGATCTCCGTGGATCCTCCGGCGATGCCGGTGTCACAGCCGACGGAGGGATCGACCTGGGGTGAGGAGATGACCTTGTCGTCCAGGACGATGGCCACCCGGCGGGTGGGGTCGCCGACCGGGCGGCAGGCCGCCTCGCCGGTCAACGTGGTCCACGCGCCGCGTCCCTTGCCCTTGAAGTCGACGGTGACGAACCAGCCGCCGCCGCCGCGCTGGTCGATCCGGGCCTCGGCGCCCTCCACGTCCGCGCCGGTCAGCGCGGCGGCACCCAGGCGCAACGACTCCCCGGACCCGTCGGGCAGGATCCGTTCGCCGTCGGCGGGGGAGGAGGTGGCGGGGGCGGTGCCCAGCACGGGGTGGAAGGTGAGCTGTGCGGTGCGGCCGAGGACGTCGGCGGCCGCGCGGGGGTCCTGGACGCCGGGGAGTTCGACGATGATCCGGTGGTCCCCGGACCGGGCGAGGGACGCCTCGCCGATGCCCAGGGCGTCGACACGGCGGCGCAGCACCTCCAGGGTGCGGTCGGTGGCGTCGGCGTCGGCCTTCGCCGTGGGGGAGTCACGGGTTTCCAGCACGATCTGGGTGCCGCCGCGCAGGTCGAGGCCGAGGCGGACGGGCACGGTCACGGTGATGAACAGCGACAGGGCGACGACGGTGAGGGCGAACAACGCCCGCACCCGCATGGCGCGCGTCAAGGGAGGTCTCCAACAGGCAGGTCGCGCCGCCGGTGGGGCGGCGCGTGAACGACGGGGGACGAAGCGTCAGGTGCCTGGGGGAGGTGGTGGTGCCCGTCCGCGGTGCGGTGCCGCCCACCGGCCGCACGGCGCCGTGCCCGGGGCCGGTCGGACCGTGTCGGTGCCCGGCGCGGGGAGGACGGCCGGCGCTGCGGCCGGCGTGCCGGCCGGGACCGGGAGCAGCCGGTGGCCGGTGTCGTCGCGGCAGACCCGGGAAGGACGGGTCCAGGGGGTGTCGTCGGCGTGGCTGTCCGGGCTGCCGGTGTGGTGGACGTCGGCCGGGGCCGTGGCCGGTACGGCGCCGTGCCCGGCGTTGGCCGCGGTGCCGTGCCCGGCGACGGCCGGTTGGGCGATGCCGACCAGGGCCAGCAGCGTGGCCAGCAACAGCCCGGCCGCCCGGCTCCGCGTCCGGGACGGTGGCGTGGCGCGTGGCCGCGGGGTCGTTGGACCGCCGCCGGTCCGGGGGCGGTGTCGGCTTCGGCGGGCGGCCGGCCGGGGCACGGGAACTGAGGGGTTCAGGGCTCGATCAGTCCAGCCCGGATGGCGTAGCGGGTGAGCTCCAGGCGGTCCCGCAGACCGAGCTTGTGCAGCAGGTTCGCCCGGTGCCGCTGGACGGTCTTCACGCTCAGCACCAGGGTCTGCGCGATCTCCTTGGAGGAGTGCCCCTCGGCGACGAGCTTGAGGACCTCCTCCTCACGGCTGGTCAGCACCTGGTCGGGGGGTTCCTCGCCGTTGCGGGCGCGGTCGAGGTAGTTGCGGATCAGCGCGGCGACCGCGCCCGGGTACAGGAACGGCTCGCCGCGCATCGCGGCCCGGCACGCGGCGACCAGGTCCCGGTCGGCGACGGACTTCAGCACGTACCCCGAGGCCCCGGCCTTCAGGGCCTGGAAGAAGTACTGCTCGTTGTCGTACATCGTCAGCATCAGGATGCGCAGCCCGGGCTTGACCGTGGCCAGTTCCCGCGCGGCCTGCAGGCCGGTCAGGCGGGGCATGGCCACGTCCAGGACGGCCAGGTCGACCTCGTGGCTGCGGGCCATGGCGATGGCCTCGGCGCCGTCGCCGGCCTCGGCGACGACTTCCAGGTCGGGTTCGTTGTCCAGGATCAGTCGCACGCCGCGGCGCACCAGCGCGTGGTCGTCGGCCAGCAGGACCCGGATGGGGCGGGGCTCTGGGGTGGTCACGCGTGCCTCCCGGTGGTGGGTACGGACAGGGAGACCTCGGTGCCCGAGGCCGGGTCGGACCTGATGTCCAGGGTGGCGCCGACGAACAGGGCGCGTTCGCGCATGCCGCGGATACCGGCGCCCTCGCACGCGATGCCGATGCCGCGTCCGTCGTCGGCCAGCCGCAGCACCACGGCGCCGTCGGTGTGCCGCAGGCTCAGCTCGACCCGTTCGGCCTCGGCGTGCCGGGCGACGTTGGTCAGTCCCTCCTGCGCGACCCGGTAGAGCACCAGCTCGGTCTGGGGGGCGAGGGGAGGCAGGTCCGGGTCGAAGTGGCGCCTGACCCGCAGCCCGGTGTGGGTGGCGAAGTCGGCGGTCAACGACGTCAACGCGCTCACCAGCCCCAGGTCCTCGAGGACGCCCGGGCGCAGGCGGCGCGCGAGCCGACGGACCTCGTCCAGGCTCAGCCGGGTGATCTCCTGCGCCTGTTGCAGCTCACCGCGCAGGGGGTCGTCGGCCTGGTCCGAGGCGCGTTTCAGCTCCAGCAGGACCGCTGTCATGCTCTGCCCGACCTCGTCGTGGAGTTCCCGGGCGATGCGTCGTCGCTCGGCCTCCTGAGCGGACAGGGCCCGGGCGCTGCTGGCGGCCCTCTCGGCCTCGAGCCGGTCCAGCATGGCGTTGAAGGTGCGGATCAGCTCGGCGACACCGCCCTGGCCGTGCACCGGCAGCCGCTGCCCGGGCCGCAGCAGGTCCACCGTGGTCATCAGCCGGGTCAGACGGTCCAGCGGGGCCAGACCGATCCGCAGCAGCGCCGCGTTGGCGACCAGCATGACCACCAGACCGCTCACCAGGATCACCGCCTCGGTGAGGACGACGGGCACGGAGACGGTCACCGGGGCCAACAGCAGGAGCGCCGTCGCCATGCCCAAGACCACCGCGTTGAGCCCGAAGATCCGCCAGAACAAGAACACCGGTTGTGGGCCTTCCTCGATACGCACACCTACGACCACTATCGCCCCCGCCACGGCCGGAGGGACAACCAGTGGCCCACAACCCCGGGAACAGCCCCACACGCCCGTATGGCCCGCTGACCAGCCTGCCCGCGTCCGGCCGCCCACGTCGATGGGACCCGACAGCCATCTGCGGACCGTGTCGGCGCCCCGCGCCCCCCGCCACCTACACCCCGGGACCCCCCACAAATGGGTGCTGTGACCGATGGCCCGGAGCGGGTGAACCGGGCCAGCATGGCCACGACAGCATCCCCCCGGGGCGAGGACGGTCACCCGCCGCGCAACCGGGGCCCACCCCTGGGCGGCCCCGCCCGGGGGTGGCTGCCATGCCCGCACCAGCCACCGACGGCGAAAGGACGCCCGATGTCGCTCGGAGCTGCCCGCCCCGAATCCCACCCCGAACGCCTCACCGCGCACGAGGCGCGCCAGCGCCTCGAACACGAGCGCAACTCGCGCCTCGCCCAGCTCAACGCCAGCGAACAGGCCGGTCACGAGGCCGACGACCACCTCATGGCCGCCCAGAGGGACGCCATCCAGCGCGTGCTGAAGGAGATCGACGCCGCGTTCGCCCGGGTGCAGGACGGCAGTTACGGCACCTGCCAGGAGTGCGCCAAGCCCATCCCCGTCGAACGCCTGGAGATCCTGCCCTACGCCCGGTGCTGCGTGCCGTGCCAGCGCCGTACCGTGTGACAGTCCCCCCCCGCCCGGTCCCATCCCGCCCCCCAGAAGGGGTGAAGCCGTGAACAAGCAGGTCATGGACGCCCACAACGCCGACCTGACCCACGAGGACCTCGCCGTGCTGCGCGAGGACCTGCACGAGCAGCGCCGCTTCCGTCAGGAGCAACTCCAGCAGCTCCAGGCGACCCCGCCCGGCGAGCCCGGGCACCACGCGGCCTCCCAGACCGAGGTCCACGCCAAGCTCGCCGCCTCCGCCCGCATGGTCCTCACCGACGTGGAACAGGCCCTGGAGCGGATGGACGAGGGCTGCTACGGCTCGTGCCAGCGGTGCGGGCGCCCCGTCTCCCTGGCCCGCCTGCTGATCGTGCCGCAGGCCCGCTACTGCGGTTGCTGCCAGCAGGCCGGCGGGGCGGGACGGTGACCACGCCCCGCCCCTCGCGGCGAACGTCCGTCCACCACACGGCCTGGCCGGCCCGCCCGGCCCGCGCCGGCATCGCCCTGGACCTCGGCAGCTCCCGGACCCGGGCCTGGGCCCTGGGCCGCGGGCTGATCCTGGACGCCCCCACCGAGCTCCCCGGCGAACGCGGCCCCCACCGCCTCGTCCAGCGCGGCGCCATCGTGGACCCCGCGGGGACCGCCCGGATGCTGCACCGTCTGCTGGGCCACCGCGTACCCGCCGCGGAGCGCCCCCTGATCATCATCACCACACCCGTCCACGACCGCGCCGCGTACCGCGGCGCGGCCCTCGCCGCCCTGCGGCTCCTGCGCCCGCGCACCGTACTGACCACCACCGTCCCCAGGGCGATCGCGGTCGGCGCCGGAGCCGACCTGTCCCGGCCCCTGCTCATCGTCGATCTCGGTGCCCACCTCACCGAGGTGTTCCTCCTGGCCGACGGTGACGTCGTCGACGCCCACCGCACGCCCCGCGGCACCAGTGACCTCGCCGACGGCACCACCCCCCGGCAGCTCACCGCGTCGGTCGTCACCGCGGTGACCGACATGCTCACCCGCGACCCCACGTCGCGGACCCTCGACGCCCTCCAGCACGGCGTCCTCCTCGCCGGCGGCGGCGCCCTGCGCCCGGAGATCACCTACCGCCTCGCCATCCAGCTACGCGTACCGGTCAGGTCCGCCCCCGCCCCGCACACCGCCGCCGTCCGCGGCGCCGCCCGGCTGTTGGAAACGGCCCGCACCCACCCCTCGGCCACGGGCTTCCTCCCGCCCCCACAGCGCCGCCGCTGACCCGCAGACGCCAAAAGGACCCCGGAGCGCCCCGCCCCGGGGTCCTTGGCGTCTGCGGGTCCTCCCTATCGTCATTCGGCCCACATCCCTACATGACCGAATTACCCTTCTTCAGGGGAGGTGTCGGGTGGTCGAGCGCCGCCCGCGGCTGGCACGCCTCGCTCCGCTCGTCGCACCCGCCCCGCCGAAGCCCGGCGCACGGTGACCGAAGGTGTCCATTGGTGAACGTCAAGCAACTTCTCGGTCATCTCTTGACGAAGACCGGGCAATAATCCACGCTTTCAGTCAGGAACAGTCAATCTCCCACGATTGCAGTCAGAGGTCCGATGCTTCCCGCCGAACGTCACCGCCGCATCTCCGCCGCTGTGGACCAGGCCGGCACCATCAGCACGGAAGCGCTGGTGGAGCAGCTCAACGTGTCAGCCGAGACCATCCGCCGCGACCTGGCCCTGATGGAGAGGCGCGGCCTGCTCAGCCGGGTCCGCGGCGGCGCGGCCTCACTGGCCGTGGTCCGCGGGATCAGCGGTGAGGAAGCGTCGTTCACCGAACGCTCCGCGTCCCAGGTGGAGGCCAAGGCCGCCATCGGCCGGGCCGCGGCGGCCCTCGTCCGCCCCGGAATGACCCTGGTCATCGACGTCGGCACCACCGCCGTCCAGGTCGCCAGGGCCCTCCCGCCGGACTTCCGCGGCACCGTGGCCACCCCCTCGCTGCTGGTGGCCGCCGAAGCGTCGGTCCTGCCCCAGGTCGAGGTCCTGGTCCCCGGCGGGCGCGTCCGCCAGGGCGACCTGGCCTGTCACGGCCCCGCAACCGTCGCCTTCTTCTCCGGCCTCCACGCCGACCTGGCGTTCCTGGGCTCCGGAGCCATCGACGCCGAGTCCGGCGTCACCGACTTCCACTTCGACGAGGTGGCCACCAAGCAACGCATCCTCGCGCACAGCGCACGCAGCTACGTCCTCGCCGACACCAGCAAGCAGGACCGGCTGGCCACCCACCGCGTCTGCGGCTTCCACGAATGCACCGGCGTCATCACCGACACCCCCCCGGAAACAGCCCTGGCCTCGGCGATCGAACGGGCCGGCTGCGCCGTCATCGTGGCCTGACCACCACACCAGCACCCACCGCACGCAACGCGGGAGCCCCCGACCCCCCCACACGTACAGCGCGACCCCCGGAAGGACAGCACCATCATGGCCACCACAGACGCAGGCGAGACACCACACAGCGACCCCACCCCCGCGTCGGGCTCCGGCTACCGGCAGGAGATGGGCCGGGAACTGGGCTGGTACGCGTCCTTCGCCATGGCCTTCGGATTCGTCTCCATCGCCACCGGGATCTTCACCACCTACGGATCGGTGCTCAACAGCTCCGGCCCCCGCGGCATCTTCGCCTGGCCCCTGGGCGTCCTCGGGCAGCTCTCCGTCGCCGCTGTCTTCGGCGCCCTCGCGGCCCGCATCCCCATCAGCGGCTACGCCTACCAGTGGGTCTCCCGGCTGGTGGGACCCGTGTGGGGCTGGATCATGGGCTGGATATCGTTCTCCTTCCTCGGTGTCGTGGTCGTCGCCGTCGACTACACCGTGGCCTCCACGATCCTGCCCGAGCTGTTCCAGTACCAGGGGACGACCCAGAACGCCTGGGCGATCACTGCCGTCGTCATCCTGCTCCAGGCCGTCCTGGTGGCCATGTCCACCCAGATCACCCACCGGGTCAACAAGGTGGCGGTGACCGTGCAGGTCATCGGCATGATCTCGCTGACGATCCTGCTCTTCGCCGTCGGCGGCCTGACCGGCAAGCTCGACTTCGGCACGCTGTTCGACACCGCCCCCGTCTCCGGCGACGGCTACTACAGCCTCGGCGGCACCACCCACGCCGGCCCGTTCGCCCTGGCGTTCCTGCTGGGCGCCTTCACCATCGTCGGCTTCGAGTCCGCCGCGAACCTCGCCGAGGAGACCAAGCACCCCGCCCGCGTCATCCCCAAGGCCATGATGCAGGCCGTGATCTCCCTGGGCATCCTCGGCTTCCTGTTCCTCGTCGCGGTCACCGCCCTCATCGGCGACCCGGCCAAGCTCGCCGCCTCGGACACCCCCGTGGCCACCGTCATCACCGACGTGCTCGGCTCCACCGTGGGCAAGGCCCTCCTCGTCCTCGTGGTGGTCTCGATCTTCTCCTGCGGCCTGGTCATCACCCTCAGCAGCACCCGGCTGGTGTGGGCGATGTCCCGCGACGAACGCTTCCCCGGCTGGCAGCTCCTGCGCCGCATCCACCCCACCCGTGGCACCCCGCTCAACGCCACCCTGTTCGTCTTCGTCGTCGCCGAACTGATCCTCGCTGCGTTCTCCTTCTCCACCGACGCTCTCTTCTCCCTGTTCTCCGCCGCCACCCTGCTTCCGGCCCTCATCTACGCCGGCACCGTGCTGATGTACATCGTCAAGCGCCGGTCGCTGCCACCCACCCAGGGCTTCTCGCTGGGCCGCTGGGAGAACCCCGTCATCGCGGTCGCGTCCGTGTGGCTGGTCTACGAACTCCTCATCTTCCGTGACTCCTCGTTCCGCGACCCCTGGCTGTACGCCCTGCTGCTGTTCGCCCTCGGCGCGGTGTACCTCGTCTACCTGCTGGTCCGCCGCGGCGTCGCCGGCATGACCATGCCTGACATGGTGGACATCGACAAGGCGCTGGACTCCGTCACCACCCCCGACACCGCCAGCCCCGACACCGCCACGAGTGGGAAGACGCTCCGATGACCACCGTCCTCGCCATCGACCAGGGAACCTCGGGCACCAAGGCCGTCGTGGTCGACGGCCAGGGGGCCACCCTCGCCATCGTCGAGGCGGCCCTCCACCCCCACTACGGGGACGGCGGCGCCGTCGAACAGGACCCGCGGGACCTGCTCGCGTCAGTGATGGACACCGGCCGGCGAGCGGTGGCCGCCGCCGGCCGGCCCATCGACGCCGTCGCCCTGGCCAACCAGGGCGAGACCGTCCTGGCCTGGGACCCGGCCACCGGCGCCCCGCTCACCCCGGCGATCGTCTGGCAGGACCGCAGGGCCGAGGGCATCTGCCGGGCCCTGAGCGACAACGCCCCCTGGGTCGCCCAGCGCACCGGCCTGGTCCTCGACCCCTACTTCTCCGCGCCGAAGATGGCCTGGTTGCGCGCCAACCTCACCCGCCAGGGCGTCGTCACCACCGTGGACACCTGGCTGGTGCACCACCTGACCGGCCAGTTCGTCACCGACGCCGCCACCGCGAGCCGGTCGCTGCTCACCGACGTCGACGCGGTCGCCTGGGACCCCGAGCTCCTGGACCTGTTCGGCCTCGGCGCGGAGGAACTCCCCCGGATCGTCCGCTGCGACGAGATCGTCGGCACGACCCGCGCCTTCGGCCCCGAGGTCCCCGTCGTCGGCCTGATCGTCGACCAGCAGGCGGCACTGCTCGCCGAGGCCTGCTGGGACCCCGGCGCGGCCAAGTGCACCTACGGAACTGGCGCCTTCCTGCTGGCCAACACCGGCGAGACAGCGCTGCGCTCCACCGCCGGGCTGACCTCCTCGGTTGCCTGGCACACCGCCACCCAGACCCCCTACTGCGTCGACGGCCAGGTCTACACCGCCGCCTCGGCGATCCGCTGGATCAAGAACCTGGGCTTCATCCAGTCCGCCAGCGACCTGGACTCCGTGGCCGCCACTGAGTCCGACGGCACCCTGTGCGTGCCCGCCCTGGCCGGGCTCGCCGCTCCCTGGTGGCGCCCCGACGCCACCGCGACGTTCACCGGGATGACCCTGTCCACCCGCACCGAACACCTGGTCCTGGCCGTCCTGCAGGGCATCGCCGCACAGGTCGCCACCCTGTGCACCCTGGTCACCTCCGACCTCGGCACGCCACTGACCCGGCTGCGGGTGGACGGAGGACTGACCCGCAGCCGGACTCTGATGCAGGCACAGGCCGACCTGGCCCAGATCCCGATCGACGTCTACCCGTCCCCCCACGCCACCCCGCTCGGCGCCGCCGCGCTGGCCCGCCTCGCCCTGAACCCGCGGCTGACCCTGGCGGAAGCCGTCGGCCGGTGGCAGCCCTCCGCCGTCTACGAACCCACCTGGTCGGCCGACCGGGCGGGGGAGTACCTCAGCTCCTGGACGGCGCTGGCCGAGGCCACCACCACCAAGGAAAGCCGGAAATGAACACCCCCACGCGCCGCGACCCGGCGCACGTGTACGACGTCGCGGTCATCGGCGGCGGCGTCGTCGGCGCCGCGATCGCCCGCGACCTGTCCGGACACGACCTGTCCGTCGCGCTGGTCGAAGCCCGCGACGACGTCGGCGACGGCACCAGCAAGGCGAACACCGCCATCCTCCACACCGGCTTCGACGCCACCCCGGGAACGCTGGAATCTCGCCTCGTCCAACGGGGCTACGCACTGTTGTCGGCCTACGCCCGGGACACCGGCATCCCGGTGGAACACACCGGTGCGGTCCTGGTCGCCTGGACCACGGAGGAACTCCAGGCCCTGCCCGGTCTGAAGGACAAGGCCGAACGCAACGGCTACCACCAGTGCCGGCTCATCGACGCCGACGAGGTCCACCGGCTGGTCCCCGCCCTCGCTGACGGCGCCCTGGGCGGCCTGACCGTCCCCGACGAGTCGATCATCTGCACCTGGACCACCACCCTGGCCCTGGCCACCGACGCCCACCAGCGCGGCACCCAGGTCCTGCTCGGCCACGCCGTCACCGGTGTGGCCGTCGGCCCCCACCACACCACCCTGACCACCACCCGGGGCACCGTCCACGCCCGCTGGGTGGTCAACGCCGCCGGCCTCGGCGCCGACACCGTCGACCGGCTCTTCGGCCACGACCGGTTCACCGTCACGCCGCGCCGCGGCGAACTCTTCGTCTTCGACAAACTCGCCCGCCCACTGGCCAACAAGATCGTCCTACCGGTCCCCACCTCACGCGGCAAGGGCGTGCTGATCTCGCCCACCGTCTACGGCAACGTCATGCTGGGCCCCACCTCGCAGGACCTCACCGACCGCGCCGCCACCGACACCTCACAGGACGGCTTCGACTTCCTGCTCGCCAAGGGCGAGCGCCTGATGCCCCGACTGCTCACCGAAGAGGTCACCGCGACCTACGCCGGGCTCCGGGCAGCGATCGACCACGGCGACTACCTCATCGAACCCACCCCGGACCAGCGCTACCTGCTCGTCGGCGGCATCCGCTCCACCGGACTGACCGCCGGCATGGCGATCGCCGAACACGTCACCCAACTCCTGCGCACCGCCGGCCTGACCCTGAACCCCCGCGCCGACCTGCCGCCCCCGCCCCGCATGCCCAACATCGGCGAGTCCACCCCCCGTCCCTACCAGGACCACCAGCGGATCACCGAGGACCCCGCCTACGGGCAGGTCGTCTGCTTCTGCGAGCGCGTCACCGCCGGGGAGATCCGCGACGCCTGCCACGCCCCCCTGCCCGCCCGCAACCTCGAGGGGCTCCGCCGCCGCACCCGTGCCATGAACGGCCGCTGCCAGGGCTTCTTCTGCGGCGCCGCCGTCACCCAACTCCTGCACGCCCACGGCAACCGCGGCGGAACTGCGGACCCCGAGGAGAACCGATGACCCGCCCACCGACCACCCTCACCCCGGACGTCCTGGTCATCGGCGCCGGCCCCGCCGGGCTGACCGCCGCGGCCGCCCTCGCCCCGGACCTCCAGGGCGAGGTCCTGGTCCTGGACCGCGAACAGCACGCCGGGGGCATCCCCCGCCACAGCGACCACACCGGATACGGCATCCGCGACCTGCACCGGGTCATGACCGGCCCCGCCTACGCCCGCCGTCTCGTCGACCGGGCCACCGCCGCAGGAGCCACCGTCCGCACCCAGGCCACCGTCACCGACTGGGCCGGCGACCACGCCGTGGACGTCACCACCCCCCAGGGCCGCCTCCGTGTCGAGGCCAGGGCCGTCGTCCTGGCCACCGGCGCCCGGGAACGTCCCCGCCCGGCCCGCCGCATCCCCGGCGACCGCCCCCACGGCATCTACACCACCGGCCAACTCCAGAACACCGTCCACCTCCACCACGCCCCCGTCGGCACCCGTGCCGTCATCGTCGGCGCCGAACTCGTCAGCTTCTCCGCCCACCTCACCCTGCGCGAAGCCGGCTGCAGCACCGCCCTGATGGTCAGCCAGCACGCCCACACCGAGTCCTACAAGGCCTTCTCCCTCGCCGGGCGGGCCCTGCTGCGCGTCCCGGTCGCCCACCGCACCCGCGTCACCCGCATCATCGGCAAACCCCGCGTCCGAGCCGTCGAGATCGAGGACCTCGACACCGGGGCCCGGCGCACCGTCGAGTGCGACACCGTGGTCCTCACCGGCGACTGGATCCCCGACCACGAACTCGCCCGCAGTGCCGGACTCGAACTCGACCCGGGAACGCTCGGCCCCCTGGTCGACACCGCGCTGCGCACCAGCCGCCCCGGGGTCTTCGCCGCCGGCAACCTCCTGCACCCCGTCGACACGGCCGACATCGCCGCCCTGGACGGCCTGCACGTCGCCGGCCAGGTCAGGAACTGGCTCCACGGAGACCAGGGCACACCCCACGCCGGGGTGCGCCTGCTGGCCGCCGAGCCCCTGCGCTGGGTGTCACCCGGCCTGATCCGCCCCGGGGACCCGGCGCCCCCCCGACGCCGTCTGCTGCTGTGGACGGACGACCTCGTCAGGGTGCCCCGGGTGACCGTCCGCCAGGCCGACCGCGTCGTGTCCCGACACACCCTGCCCTGGCCGGCGGCGCCCGGCCGCGTCTTCCGGGTGCCCTGGTCCGTACTGAGGGGCGTCGATCCCCACGGCGGCCCCGTCACGCTCGACGTTCGCTGACCACCCCGCCGGCCGCCGTCTCGCGGTACTCCCGGGGCGTGACGCCGTACGCCGCCCGGAACGCCCGGGTGAAGTGCGCCGGGTGGGAGAACCCCCAGTGGGCGGCGACCACGTGGATCGGCCGGGCGACGAACGCGGGGGCGACCAGGTCGCGCCGGGCGCCCTCCAGGCGTTGCCTGCGGATGTAGGCGGCAGGGGTGGTGCCCAGGTCCGCGAACAGCCGTTGCAGACTCCGCAGCGACATGTGGTGCGCCGCGGCGACCTGGCCCGGGGTGAGTCGCGGATCACCCAGGTGGTGCTGGATGAACGCCCGCACCCGAAGCGACGCGGCGTGCTGACGGTTCTCCCGGTTCAGGGTCCCGACCTGGTCCAGGCGGTGGGCCACGGTCGCGGCGAGCAGGTCCAACAGGACCGTCAGGACGTGGTCCACGTCATCGGTGCCGTAGTGCTCGGGTGACGTCGAGACCTGCCGCAGCAACCGGGCCAGCAGGTCGGCGAACCCGTGGTCGGCGGTGATCCGCGTGGCCACCAGCCGGTCCACGAGTCGCCTGGGCAGGGGCACCACGGCCTTGGGGAACTGCGCCACCACGTGGACCACGGCGCCGCCGTCGCAGCTCGCCCACCCCTCGAACGGCTGTGAGGAGTCATAGAGCATCAGGTCCCCGGCCCTGAACGCCGTGTGCCGCCTGGCCTGGGACAGCCCCATGTCCCCCCGCACGGTGAGGGATAACTGGTAGTAGTCCGGGTCGCTCTGTCGAATGAGCTTGGGGGTCCGCACGCACGTCACCGGAAGGTAGGTCATCGTCGTGACCTGCCCTCCGCCGAGGTCCAGCACCTCGGCGGTGGCGTGGAAGTCATCCGCGTGGTCACTCGCCAGGACCGTCGGGATCAACGTGGACACGGTGATGTCCCGCCACCAGGTGAAGCGGTCGCGGACCGGCAGATCACTGGTGCTGAAACGGTTCGTGAGCATGGGCGTCTACCTCCGACCGGGAGCACTGGACAACGGACATCAAGGTGGTGGGACGGCGTCACCCGCGCACCCCTGTGCGTGGACGGAGGCCAGCGGACACCACGACATCCCTCAACCTCCCGCGCCGGAACCCGGAAATCGAACACTAGCCTCCGTGTATCAGTCGGGCATTCCTGAGCGGAGTTGGTCGCATTACTGGAGTTTCCTCGGCTGGGTGTGGGTCCCGGGCATGCCGAGGGTCCGACGCCAGCGTGCTGGCCGGGCCGGCGATCGCGACGACCCGGGCCTGTAGCGCGGGAACCAGCGCGAACCCGGCTACGCCCCAGCAGCCCAGCAGAACGATCGTCAGCGCCCGGTCCGGGCCGGCCTGCGCCACCCCCACGAGGACGAGCGCGAGGAGCAGCAGGATCACCGGGAGCGCCCGGTCGGGGTGGCGGTCGCCCGCCTTGCCGCCGAGCAGGGTGCCGCCCGGTACGCCGAGCACGGTGGCGGTGCTGAGGCCGATGAACATCAGCGCGACCGCGCGGCTGCGCCGGCCCTGGGGCACCGCGGCGGCGGCCGCCACCGACCCCGCGCCGATGAAGTCGACCGTCTGGCCCTTGCCCCGGACGCCGTTGAAGGTGCCCGTGAAGTGGCGGCCCGCTGCGCCTGCCGGACCCGCTGACCACCACGTTCGCGGACCTGCTCGCCCATCAGGCCTGCGTCGTCCCCCCCACGGCCAGGCGCTCGCCACAGCGCGGAACTCCGCCCCGTGAAGCCGGCGCGGCGCCGGGGCGACCGAAGCGATCACCACAGCGGGAACCGGCAGGATCGGACCCGGCGCCATGGGGCCCGCGGGCCCCAGGTGGGAACAGGACAGGGCAACCAGACAGCTCGCCGGCTCCCCGCGCCCCGCCCGCTGGGAAAACCCGGTGTGCGGGCGGACCCCGCTCCCTACACTGAACCCGCGCCCGCGACGACCCGCGGGGCAACACCGACGACAAGGGGGGCTGGGCTGTGTGTCCGCGTGCCGCCGTCGTCGTTCCCCCGTCACGGTATGACGTGATCCTGGTGTCCCGGGCCGCCCGGTGTCGGCTGCGCGGCCCGCACCGGACGTCCACGACGAACGCCTGACGCCCGCCCCTCGGGACCTCCCGGGCGGGCGTGCCCCGACCCGGCCACGTGCCGCGCGGCCCTCGCCGCGCCCGTCCGGGGCCCGGTCCGACGTTCCTCATCTCCCCACCCATCGCGCTGCCCTGTTCTCGCACACCCGGAAGGGCCCCGCGCCATGCGCACCCACCCGCAACGCCACGCCACCAGCCCGTCGACCGCGCTGCGCAACCTGGGCATCCTCGCCCACGTGGACGCCGGCAAGACCACCCTGACCGAACGGTTCCTGTACCTCACCGGAGCCACCCACAAACGGGGCGAGGTCCACGACGGGACGACCGTCACCGACTTCGACTCCCAGGAACGCGACCGGGGAATCACGATCTTCGCTGCGGCGGTGAGCTGTGACTGGGACGGCCACCGGATCAACCTGATCGACACCCCCGGGCACGTCGACTTCTCCGACGAGGTGGAGCGTGCGCTGCGGGTGCTCGACGGCGCGATCGCCGTCTTCGACGCCGTCGCCGGAGTCGAACCGCAGAGCGAGTCCGTGTGGCGGAGGGCCGACCGGCACCACGTGCCACGCATCGCGTTCGTCAACAAGATGGACCGCGTCGGGGCCGACCTCGACGCGGCGGCCGCGTCGATCCGGACACGGCTGGGCACGGTGCCGCTGGTGGTCCAGCTCCCCGTCTTCCGCGACGGTGAGTTCACCGGCGTGGTGGACCTGCTGCGGATGCGCACACTGGTGTGGGGCGCCGACCGCGACACCTGCCAGCCCGGCCCGGTACCCGACGAGCTGAGGGAGGAGGCCGGACGCCGACGCCGAGCGCTGGACGAGGCCGTGGCCGAACTCCACCCGGCGGCGCTGGAGGAGTTCTGCGCGCACTCAGCGGTCCGCGAGCAGACCCTCACCGCGGCACTGCGCGAACTCACCCGCAGCGGTGAGGCCGTGGTCGTGCTGTGCGGCTCTGCGTACCGGACGAGAGGCATCGAACCGCTGCTGGAGGCGGCCGTGACCTACCTGCCCTCACCGCTGGACACCCCACCGGTGCGGGGCACCCTGGACGGGGCGGCACAGGACCGCGCCGCCGACCCCGCCGCACCGCTCACCGCCCTGGCCTTCAAGGTGACCACCACGCCCAGCGGACGGCTGACCTACCTGCGGGTTTACGCCGGAACGCTCACGAAGGGAGACACCGTGCTCGACGTCGCCGCGAACCGCACCGAACGCGTCGGCCGCATCCTGCGCGTGCACGCCGACCGGTACGCGGAGCTGGACCGGGCCGTGGCAGGGGACATCGTCGCCGTGATCGGGCCCAAGGCGGCCCGTGCCGGGGCCACCCTGACCACCCCCACGGCGCCCCTGCTGCTCGAACCGCCCCAGGCGGCCGAGCCGGTGGTCTCCGTGGCCGTCGAGGCACGCAGGAGCCTGGACAGCGACCGGTTGGCGACGGCTCTGGCACGACTGGTCGAGGAAGACCCCTCACTGACCGTCAGGCTCGATCCCGAGACCGGCCAGACGCTGCTGTCGGGAATGGGCGAGCTGCACCTGGAGGTCGCGGTGGAGAAGGTCCGCCGCGACCACGGACTGGAGGTGAACGTGGGACGACCCCAGGTCGCCTACCGCGAAACGGTCACCCGCGGGGTGTCCCAGCTCGTGTATCGGCACGTCAAACAGGACGGCGGGGCAGGCCAGTTCGCCCACGTCGTGCTGGACGTCGAGCCGCTCCACCCCGCGGTGGACACCCCGTCGGGCCCCCGCGACACCACGCAGGACCTGGTGTTCCAGTCCACCGTCACCGGAGGCCGGGTGCCACAGGAGTACGTGCGTGCGGTGGAGGCCGGATGCCGGGACGCCCTGGCCGAGGGCCCCCTCGGCGGCCACCCGGTGACCGGGCTGCGGGTCACCCTGACCGACGGGGCCACCCACCCCAAGGACTCCTCGCCCCTGGCGTTCCGGGCCGCGGGACGCTTCGCCCTGCGGCGGGCCCTGCGCGCCAGCGCGATGGAACTCCTGGAACCGGTGGTCGAGGTGACGGTCACCGTGCCCGGCGACGCCGTGGGCGCGGTCCTCGGTGACATCGCCGCGCGACGCGGCCGTGTCCTGGGCTCCGCCACCCGGGCCGGCACCGCCGTGGTCACCGCGACGGTGCCGCTGGCGGAGCTGTTCGGCTACGCCTCCCGGCTGCGTGGCCGGACCCAGGGCCGCGGGACGTTCACCGCCAGGGCCGTCGGATACGCCCCCGTACCGGCGGCGGTGGCGACCGAGGTGCTGCCCCGGTAGACGCCACGACGGCCCCGCTGACCGGCGGGGCCACCCACCGTCCCTCCTGTCCCGGCCGGGACAGGAGGGACGGTCACACGGTGGTGCCGTCGGACCCGGCGCCGCGCACCACGACGTACGGGCCGCGTGCCGTGGTGCCGTCCGGGAGCGCCCAACCCGCGGTGACGTGTCCCAGGGCCGGGGCGGGTGCGTCGCCGTGGGGTTCCAGGACGCGACTGATGTGAAGGGTCAGGTGCCCGGCCGCACGGTCCTGGTCGGTGCGGGACGCGGCCCGCACGAGCAGGTCGGTGCCGTGGGGCCCGTCGGAGACGTCCACCGGCACGATCGACGCCGTGGAGCCCGGCGCGGCGAAGGAAGCGGTGACCGAGGGGTCGGGGGTGTCGCTGGTGTTCTGGTCCTGCGGTTCGGCGGCGCCGAGGAGCAGGGCGAACAACTGCGCCACCAGCACCGGGTCGTGCGTGCCGTCGTAGATCCACCGCCGGCCCAGCACACCGTGCTCGGACGTGCCGATCAGCGCGTGCTCAGCCCCGTCCAGTGGCGCGCCGCGGTAACTCAGGGGCACCTGGTACGTCACCGCCCGGTCCCCGTGGGCGTCGGTGACCGCCATGAACTCGATGCCCACTGCACCGTCCGGGTCGTCGATCCGGAAGCCGCCGGCCTTGGCCAGCCGCGGCTCCTGGCCCGCGCCGCGGTACCAGGGTCGGGCGGGCAGCCATGAGGCGAGAAGTTCCAGCTTGGTGGGCCTCAGCGTGGTGTGTTGGATGACAGCCATCCCTCGACCGCTTCCCCTCGTGTGGTGTTCCTTGGGTGCCCATCCTGCCACCGGGGCCCTCGGGGCGGACCGGGGCGGGCTCGCCGTCGGACCGGCACCGGTGGTTGCCGCCCGCCGCCCCGCTCCCCCTCCTGACGTGGTCCGTCAGTGGGGGAGCGGGGTGCGAGATCACTTCAGGTAGACGATCCCGTCGGTGGTGACGGTGGGACGGCCGCTGGTGCCGACGACCACGATCTTCACGGTGTGGGTGGCGCTGGTCGTCCAGGCCTTGGCCCAGATCGCGTTCCGGTACATGGTGGTGGAGGACCTCAGGTCCACGGTGGCGACCCTGGTGCCGTCCACGTACACGTACGCCTGGCCGGAGGTGGACGCCCTGGAGACCACCCAGGCGACCGCGCGCCCGGTGAAGGTCCAGGTCAGGCTGGCGCCCCTCGAACCGCTTGAGTACGACTTGCCGCCCAGGTAGCTGCTCGAGGACCTGGTGGTCCAGGCGCCGTACCTGGTGGCGACGGACTCGTGGCGGATCAGCGCGGTGGAGCTGTGGCTGGCGGAGGCGGTGTTGCCCGCCTGGTCCTGTGCGGTCATCGCAAAGGTGGTGGCGGTGGTGCTGAGCGGGATGGTGCGGGCGGAGGCGGTGGTGGTCGGCCCGTAGGTGGACGTCGTCGGCTTGGTCAGCTTCACCGACTTCAGCGCCGCGTTGTCGGTGGCCTTCCAGCGCAGGGTGATCGGGACCGCGGAGACGTTGACCGTGCCCAGGCGCAGCGTCGTGTAGGGCTTGGTGGTGAACGTCGGCGGGGTCGTCTCGGCGACCACCGTGGCGGCGGAGGTGGTCGTGGTCTTCCCCGACTGGTGGACCGCGCGGACCTGCACCGCGTGCGAACCCAACGCCAGGGTGGCCCGGGCCGACGTGGCGCTGCCCGCGGTGGTCGCCACCACCTTGCCGTCCACCAGCAGTTCGTACCTGCTGATCAGGGCGGCCGGAGTGGAGGCCGTCCAGTTCACCGTGATCTGGGCCTTGGTGTAGTAGGTGCTGCCCGCCTTGCCGGCACCCGTGATCGAGGTGACGGCCAGTCCGGTGACCGGGCCGGCCGCGTAGCTGCGGATCGTGGCCAACTGACCGTACAACTGGTCACCCGGGCACTGGGTGTTGTAGCCGTCCCGGTGCCCGTGGATCTGCGGGAACGTGAGCTGCGCACCCTTGGCCCAGCTCTTCCCGAAGTAGTTGGTGCCGCTGTCACCCGCGGTGAGCGTGGTCGTGCCGGCCGGGTTGCCCCCGTACTGGCCCAGCTTCCACGCCGCGACCCGCGCCACCGCGGTCAGCGCGGACTTCGACGCGGCGATGTCGGTGTAGGTGCCAAGGACCGAGATTCCGGTGGTCTCGGTGTTGAACCCGTAGGCGTGCGCCCCCAACACCGGCCGGTCCACCCCGCCCTTGCGGCCCTCGTAGACGGTGCCGCACTTGTCGACCAGGAAGTTGTAGCCGATGTCCTTCCAGCCGAGGGTCTTCACGTGGTACGTGTAAATGCCGCGGATCACCGCGGGCGCCTCCGCGCAGGTGTAGCTGTTGGACTCGGCGGTGTGGTGCACCACCACCGCCTTGACCACACCGCCCGGGAGGTACTCCGGCGCCTCCGGGCTGATCGACTCGTCCGCCCCCCAGCCGGCCCGGTCGGTGATCGGCGGGCGCGGCGCGGTGGACTCCGGCGCCGTCGGCACCTCCTCCACCGACGCGTCGGCCCCGACCTCGGCGATGGCCGCGGCGGGCTGCACCGCCAGGCTGGAGCCGTCGTCCGCCGCAGCGCTGCTCGGGTCGATCATGTGCAGGCGCAGGCCCTTGGGGAGCGCCGCCGACGAGCGCGCCGAAGTGCTCATCCGCACCTCCACGCCGTCAGAAGGGCCCACCCACGCCGGCTCGGTGCCGCCGCGCACACCGTCGTCGTTCCTGCCCCCGTCGTCGTCGAGTCGCAGCCAGTCGGACCACTGCCCGGACTCGGCGTCACGGGTCCGCACCTCAACGGTGCCCGCGGCCCTGGCCGACGGGTCGGCCCAGGAGACCCCCAGCATGCTGAACCGCGCGGTGTCGAGCTGGCGCAACGTGGCGGACCTGCCGTCCTCGGCCACCCGCAACGCGGCCTCGCGGACCTGGGCCCGCACCGGTCCCTGGGGCTCCCGACTCTCCTGGGCGTTCCCGGACGCCGCGCCGGTCACCCCCTGGAGGACCAGCACCCCCGAAACGCCTGCCGCAACGGCGGCGCTCGTACCCCACACTCGACGCGATCTCATGCCGGACATACATTCCTCAACGCTAGGGACCGGAACTGGCGATTCGAACTCGGTAATCGAACTCGTAAGGTACCCCCTCCCCGTACCCCCGCCGAACCCCCTGCCCCGATGAAGGGACGAATGGCGTGGGCCGCACCATCAGCACGACCGTCCGTCGCGCCGACGCCCCCGTCCCGCTCCGCCTTCGCCCGGAGGTGTGGCCGGCAGGACGACCGCCGGACACGGGTCACTTCAGGCGTCCGGGAGTGAACCCCTCCGGCCCCTCGGGCCCGTAGAACCGGTGGCAGCGATTCCCCGAACCACCAGGAGGTGCTCCGTGCACGCTGGACGCCTGCCCACCCGGCTCGGTGTGCTGGCGGCCGTGGCCGTCCTCACCGCAGTCCCCGCCAGTCCCGCCCCGGCCAGTCCGGCCCCCGCCAGTCCGGCCCCCTTCGCCCGGACGCTGTTCGTGACCAACTCCGCCACCAACGACGTCTCCACATTCACCCTCGACGCCCACGGCACGCCCACCCTGACCGGCACCCTCCCCACGGGCAGCCCGAGCACCGCGGGCAACGGTGCCAGTGGCGTCGTGCCGTCCCCTGACGGCCGCTACGTGTACGTGGCCGACAGGAGCACCCACACCGTGGTGCCGTACGCCGTCGACCGCCGGGGCACCCTGACGCCCCTGGGGGCACCGGTCGGCACGGGCGGCACCGTCCCGTTCGCCATCGCCATCGCACCCGACGGGGAGACCCTCTACACGACGAACATCGACTCTGGAACCGTCTCGGTGTTCACCGTCCACGAGGACGGGACGCTGACCCGTCTCGGTGACCCCGTCAGGACCGGGTTCGCCAGCCCCCGCGGACTGGCCGTCACTCCCGACGGCGCCCACCTGTACGTCTCCCACGGGCGCCCGCTGTCCGATCCCACTGACGTCATCACCCACTTCGCCATCCGCGGCGACGGCAGCCTCGCCCCCCAGGGGCAGCCGACCACCGTGGGCGGAGCGTCCACCGCCATCGGGATCACCCCGGACGGGCGCACGCTGTTCACCGCCGCGACGACCACCGACGAGGTCTACGGGTTCCGCATCGGTGCCACCGGTGACCTCACGCCCGCCCCTGGCTCCCCGTACCCCGTCCCCGACCACCCCGAGGGCATCGCGATCAGCCCCAACGGCCGCCAGTTGTTCCTGACCAGTCCCGGTTCGGTGCGTCCCGACGACGCCCACGCGGTGTCGGCCTTCACCATCGCCGGTGATGGCGCGCTACGGCCCGTCCCCGGCTCACCGTTCGAAGCCGGGCGGGGCCCGGTGGGGGTCGCGGTCAGCCCCGACGGTCGCCACCTGTACGTGGCCAACTTCGACTCCAACGACATGAACGCCTTCTCCCTCACCGGCGACGGTGCCCTGAGGGAGATCCCCGGCTCCCCTGTCCGCACCGGAGGCACCGCTCCAGGTTTCGAATCCGTGGCGATCCGGCCCAACCAGGGCCCCACCGCGTCCTTCACGGCCACGACTGGACCAGGGGGGCGCCCCACCGCCTTCGACGCGAGCCCGTCCACGGACCCCGACGGCGAGGTCACCCGCTACGACTGGGACTTCGGCGACGGGACCGTCCTGCGCGACGGCGGCCCCGAGCCCCGGCACACCTACCCCACGGCGGGGACCTTCACCGTGACCGTGACCGTGACCGACGACGAGGGCTGCTCCGTGGCCCGGGTCTTCACCGGGCAGTCGGCGCTGTGCAACGGTTCCCCGGAAGCGACCGCTTCCCGCAGCGTGACGGTCGGCTCCTGACCCGTGGCCATCGCAGGCGTGGCGCCCTGACGCCCCACGCGGCTGGTGCCGTCACACCCGGCGGGGGACCGGCACGGTCCTCCGCCGGGTGAACCGCCACCGCGGCACCCCGGACGTCACTGCGGGTCACCTTCGTCAGCCGGACGGATCTCCTCTTTCCTGGCGTCCCACTCCCGGCCCCCGTGCACCGGCCGGAGCTGTACCCGTCCTCCCATGTGGTCCATGATCACCCCCACACGATTCGTGCCGATGTCCAGTGCGACCGCACCGATACTCGGGGGGAGGCGATCGCTCTTTCCCATGTCGGAGCTCCTTAGCGGCGTTGGCCCGCCCCGGAGTGAATGACCTGCCTGCCGGGGCACGCAATGAGACGGCTCCACCTTCGGGGCGGAATGTGAGAACGGTGGTGGCTGCCTGCACGGTGGGCATGAACAGTGACGTCGCGCAGACGGCCCGTGCGGCCCGGCGAGAACGGACTCGGACACCCGGGCCGATCTCACGGGCCATGAACCACAATCCCGAATATTTACCATGTGCACTTACCCCGAAACAGCCCCCTTCGGTGAAACTTGCCGAGATTCCTGATCGTGTGCTAAATGGCCGGCGCAGATCTCGCGTGGAACTCGCCGGGGCCGGCGAAGGCGTTCATTCCCGGACGGCGAAGGGGAAGCCGAGTGCGGAAAACGCCCGTCACGGTCGTCACGCTCTTATCCCAAAAGGAAAATGGCACATCCGGGGGTGTTGACTCCGAACGAAAAAGGGCCTGACAACGGGCCGTCGGGTCCTTCGTGCTCCCGTCACCGTGGTCCGACCGGGAACGAACGGTGGTGCACGTCCGGGAGCCCCCGGGCGGCCCAGGTCCGGGTACCGCAGCCGGGCGCCGTCGTGGCGGGTCCGCGCGGCCAGACCGGTGACCCGACCGATCAGGAATCGAGAAGCGACGGCCCTCGAGCTGCGGCTAACGTGACTGCCGTGGACAGCACCGTTCCCCCGGCCTCCTCCCGCCACCGCCCACGGGCGGGACGCCCCCGGGGCCGCGGGCCGGCGCGCCCGGGCCGGCGCCGAAGGCCACACCGCCCCCGGTGAAGGGCGCACCGGGGACACCGTTTGCATCTGAACAGATCCAGCCAGGCGACGCCTGCGGAGACCGCGAAGGCGACCCGTCGCGCAGAGGGAGAAACGATGAGCACGGCCACCAGGACGGACCCGCAGTCGCCTGCGCCGCACGTTGCGGACAGCCACGACGTGATTCGCGTCGTCGGCGCGCGTGAGAACAACCTCAAGGACGTCAGCATAGAGATCCCCAAGCGCCGGCTGACGGTGTTCACCGGGATCTCCGGCTCGGGCAAGAGCTCCCTGGTGTTCGGCACGGTCGCCGCGGAGTCGCAGCGGCTGATCAACGAGACCTACAGCGCCTTCGTACAGGGCTTCATGCCGACGCTGGCGCGGCCCGAGGTGGACGTCCTCGAGGGAGTGACGACCGCGATCATCGTCGACCAACAGCGGATGGGTGCCAACCCGCGCTCCACGGTCGGCACCGCGACCGACGCCAACGCGATGCTTCGGACCCTCTTCAGCCGCCTCGGGCAGCCGTACGTCGGCTCGCCCAACGCGTTCTCCTTCAACGTCCCCTCGGTCAAGGCCAGCGGCGTGATGACGGTCGAACGCGGCGCCAGCAAGAGCGTGCGAACGACGTTCACCCGCACCGGCGGCATGTGTCCGCGCTGCGAGGGCCGGGGCGCGGTCTCCGACATCGACCTCACCCAGCTCTTCGACGACTCCAAGTCGCTCGCCGAGGGCGCGCTCACCATCCCCGGCTACAAGGGAGACGGCTGGATGGTGCGGCTCTACACCGAGTCGGGCTTCCTCGACCCGAACAAACCGATCCGCGACTACACCGGGACCGAGCTGCACGACTTCCTCCACCGCGAGCCGACCAAGGTGAAGATCAACGGCGTCAACCTCACCTACGAGGGGCTGGTCCCGCGGGTCCAGAAGTCGTTCCTGTCCAAGGACCCCGAGGCCATGCAGCCGCACATCCGGGCGTTCGTGGACCGGGCGGTCACCTTCACCGCCTGCCCCGGGTGCGACGGCACCCGGCTCAGCGAGGCGGCCCGGTCGTCGCGGATCGGTGGGATCAACATCGCCGACGCGTGCGCGATGCAGATCAGCGACCTGGCCGAATGGATTCGCGGGCTCGACCAGCCGTCGGTGGCGCCGCTGCTCGCCACGCTGCTGCAGACCCTGGAGTCGTTCGTGGAGATCGGGCTTGGCTACCTATCGCTCGACCGCCCGTCGGGCACCCTGTCGGGCGGTGAGGCGCAGCGCGTCAAGATGATCCGCCACCTGGGTTCCTCGCTCACCGACGTCACGTACGTCTTCGACGAGCCCACCACGGGCCTGCACCCCCATGACATCCAGCGGATGAACGACCTGCTGCTGCGGCTGCGGGACAAGGGCAACACGGTGCTCGTCGTCGAGCACAAGCCGGAGACGATCGCGATCGCCGACCACGTCGTCGACCTCGGCCCAGGCGCCGGAACCGCGGGCGGCACCGTCTGCTTCGAGGGCACCGTCGAGGGGCTGCGGGCCAGCGGCACCCTCACCGGCCGCCACCTCGACGACCGGGCCTCCCTCAAGGAACCGGTGCGCACGCCCACCGGAACGTTGCAGATCCGCGGCGCGTCCACACACAACCTGCGCGACGTCGACGTCGACATCCCGCTCGGCGTGCTCGTCGTCGTCACCGGCGTCGCCGGCTCCGGAAAGAGCTCGCTCGTGCACGGGTCGATCCCCGCGGGCGCGGGCGTGGTGTCGATCGACCAGCGCCCGATCCGCGGCTCGCGGCGGAGCAACCCCGCGACGTACACCGGACTGCTCGACCCGATCCGCAAGGCGTTCGCGAAGGCCAACGGAGTGAAGCCGGCGCTGTTCAGCGCCAACTCGGAGGGCGCTTGCGCCAACTGCAACGGCGCCGGCGTCGTCTACACCGACCTGGCGATGATGGCCGGCGTCGCCACCACCTGCGAGGAGTGCGAGGGGAGGCGGTTCCAGGCGTCGGTGCTCGACCACCACCTCGGCGGTCGGGACATCAGCGAGGTGCTGGCCATGTCGGTGACCGAGGCCGAGGAGTTCTTCGGCGCCGGTGAGGGCCGGACGCCGGCCGCGCACACCATCCTCGGCAGGCTGGCCGACGTCGGTCTTGGCTACCTCACTCTCGGCCAGCCGCTGACCACGCTGTCCGGTGGCGAGCGGCAGCGGCTGAAGCTGGCCGCCCACATGGCGGAGAAGGGCGGCACCTACGTCCTCGACGAGCCGACCGCGGGTCTCCACCTCGCCGACGTCGAGCAACTGCTCGGCCTGCTCGACCGGCTCGTCGACTCCGGCAAGTCGGTCATCGTCATCGAGCACCACCAGGCCGTCATGGCGCACGCCGACTGGATCATCGACCTGGGGCCCGGCGCCGGCCACGACGGTGGTCGGATCGTCTTCGAGGGCACGCCCGCCGACCTCGTCGCCTCCCGCTGCGGCCACACCGGCGAGCACCTCGCGGCCTACGTCGGCCAGTGACCGGGGCGTGCCCCCGCGGGGCCGCGGCGGCGACCAGCGGCTCGCGCGGGGGCACGGCTCAGCGGCGCAGGGTGGTCTCCCGGTCCATGCGCGACAGCTTCTCGGGATTGCGCACGGCGTAGAGCCCGGTGATGAGGCCGTCGTCGATGCGCACCGCCACAACGGTGTCGATCACGTCGTCGAGCCGGAGAACCAGCGCCGGGTAACCGTTGACCTGCGCTGGCCGCAGCGACGCCGCGGCGGTGAGCCGGCCGAGCCCGGCGGCCAGCAGGCGTGCCACCTTGTCCGCCCCGGTGACGGGCCGCAGGATGGCCTGCTTGACTCCGCCGCCGTCACCCAGGAGGACGACATCCGGCGCCAGGATGTCGAGCAGGCCCTGCAGATCGCCGGTTTCGGCCGCCCGCTGGAACGCGTCGAGCGCGTCCCGGGTCTCGGTCGGGGAGACGACGCCCCGGGGCCGGCGAGCCGCGACGTGCGCCCGCGCCCGGTGCGCGACCTGGCGGACCGCGGCGGGACTCTTGTCCACGGCCTCGGCGATCTCGTCGTACCCGAGGTCGAACACCTCGCGCAGCACGAACACCGCCCGCTCGGTCGGCGTGAGCGTCTCCAGCACCAGCAGCATCGCCATCGAGACGCTGTCGGCCAGCTCGACGTCCTCGGCCACGTCGGGCGCGGTGAGCAGCGGCTCGGGCAGCCAGGAACCGACGTAGGACTCCCTGCGACGGCCGAGCGTGCGCAGCCGGCTCAGCGCCTGGCGCGTGGTGATCCGCACCAGGTAGGCACGCTGGTCCCGCACCGCGCCGAGATCGACACCCGCCCACCGCAGCCAGGTCTCCTGCAGGACGTCCTCCGCGTCGGCGGCCGAGCCGAGCAGCTCGTAGGCGACGGTGAACAGCAGGTTGCGGTGGGTGACGAACACCTCGGTGGCGGGGTCCGTGCGTCCGCTGCCACCGGCGGGCTGCCCGGCCGTGCCCCTGGTGCGCTCGCTGTGCTCGCTCTCCACCCGCTGCTCCTGACTGTTCGCTCTCGAGGGTGCCACGCGCACAGGACGCCGGGCCCCGCGGATCTGTGACACCCACGGGCGGTGGCGCACGTCACACGGCCGTTCCGTCACAGGGAGCGGGCCGCCGGCATCTCGTGTTCGTTCAGTGCCACACCACAGTGAGGACGAGGTCATGGACCCCCGGTTCAACATGTTCGACAACGAGATCGCCACCAAGTTCGCCAAGCGGTTCGCCAACGCGGGCCTGGTGATCCAGCAGTCGCCGCTGCCGAAGTCCACGCAGGAATTGGTGTCGCTGCGCGCCAGCCAGATCAACGGCTGCGGCTGGTGCATCGACATGCACACCAAGGAGGCAGCGGCCGCCGGTGAGAGCGCGGTCCGGCTCAACCTGGTCGCTGCCTGGCGGGAATCCACCGTGTTCACCGACGCCGAGCGGGCCGCGTTGGCGCTCGCCGAGGAGGGCACCCGGCTCGCCGACGCCCACCAGGGCGTGTCCGACGAGACCTGGGACCAGGTGCGCAAGCACTACGACGACGACCAGATCGGGGCGCTGGTCGCCTTGGTCGCCCTGATCAACGCCGCCAACCGGCTCGCCGTGATCGTGCACCAGCGGGGAGGTTCCTACGAGCCCGGCATGTTCGCCTCGTTCACCTGACCGGCGGACGAACCCGGCCCGGGGCGCGCCCCGGGCCGGGACGCGCCCCGGGCCGGGACGCGCCCCGGCGGCCGGGCGCCGTCAGCGGCCTTCCGGCAGCAGCACCGTCGGCGGCGCGTCCCGGTGACGGCCCGTGCGCAGCAGGTGGTGGATCGCTCCCGCCGTCCCGATGAGCAGTCCCGGGGAGGCGGGGCGGCGTTCCCCCGGTGACAGCGGCCCGGTGTCCTCCAGCGCCGTGAGCACGGTGGCGTCCAGGACCCCCCGGTCCACCGGGGTCCGCAGGGCGTCGGCGGGTACCTGCTCGAGTAACTCCCACGCGCCCAGGTCACCGTGGCACAGCGTGGAGTTCCACCCCAGTCCGTCGCGGCGGGTGGCCTCGGCGGCCCGGACCGCCACGTCCAGCCAGGTGTCCCGGCCCGTCACGCGGTACAGGTCCCAGGCGGCCAGGCCCGTGCCGGTGCTCCCGTGGCACCAGGAGGTGACGTACCGGTCGGGGTCCGACTCGCGCATGTCCCGCCAGTTCCCCGCCCGGGGCCGGTAGAGGGCCTCCTGGAACGCGAAGGCGGCGTCAGCCAGGTCGAGCCACCGTTGGTCACCGGCAGCCAGGCCGAGACGGGCCAGGGCCCAGCCGACCCCCGCCACCCCGTGGGCGAAGCCGCCCGTCCCACCCGGGTACAGCTCGGTGCCCCAGCGCGCGGTGGTCCCGTCGGTCACCGCCAGCGCGGCCAGGCGGCGCGCCGCGGCGCCGGCCAGGTCGAGCCAGCCGCGGTCGCCGGTGCGTTCCGCCAGGCCGACGAGCGGAACCAGCAGCCCGGCGACGCCGGAGAGCACGTCGATGTGGGTGTCCTGGGCGATCAGCTCGGGTGCGTGGGCGGCCAGGGCCGCCGCCCGGCGCAACGGGAGGTCCCCACCGTTGACCCGGTGCAGCGCCAGCCAGGTCAGGATGCCGCCGCCGACGCCCTCGTAGGCACCCAGCCGGGTGGGAGCCGCGGCGTCCTCCATGAGCACGAGGGTGCGTACGGCGCCGTCGACCACCGCGTCGAGACCGGCGACGGCCGGCACGTCGCCCCGCTCGCAGAGGTGCCGGTAGTCCGAAAGGGCGACGGCGACGCCGCCGATGCCGCTGTAGAGGTCGGTGGACAGCGAGCGCAGGCAGTACCCGTGTTCGCTGTAGACCGGGCCGATCCAGGTGGCGGTGGCGTCCTCACCGGTCACCGCCTGCCGGCACAGTTCACCGGCCAGCCGCGCGACCAGCGTGCGGCGCCGCCCGAGCAGGTCGTCCTCGCGTGGGGCCGTCGTGCGGCGCCGCAGCGGGGCCACCGACGCCGGGTCCCGGTACGCGCCCAGCAGTGAGGCCCTGATCACGGCCTCCTCCTCCGCCGGGTCACTGCCCCGCCACCGGTCCAGCGCGGCATCGATGAGGTTGCCCGCCCCGCCCGTCACCGTTCCCCCGGGACCGAGGACGCGTCCCTGCTCGGGGAGGAACGAGAAGAACGGGACGTCGCCGACGAGCATGTCGTCCACCTCCGCCGCGATCACCTCGGGTTCCCGCGGCGCCCCGGTGATGACCGACGCCTGCCGGGCCAGGACGTCCCTGGCGCGCTCCACGGCCGCGTCCTGGTCGTGCAGGGAGGAGGGGTGCCACAGCATGCGGCCCAGCTCGACGTAGACCTGCGTGGGTCGCAGCACCACGCGCAGCTCGCACCCGGTGAACCCGGCCACGACAGCGGGTCGCAGCGCACCGGCGCGGTCCAGGGCGTCGATGCGCGCGCGCATCTCCCCGAACCCGTCCACGACCTCCTCGCGGTGGGCCAGCGGGTCGGGGGAGGGGACCGGCAGGTGTGCGGTGCGGTGCCTGGGGGCGGCCCGCATGCCCAGCCGGGCCCGGTCGGTCCCCGCATCCACGATGACCGGTGAGAACACCTCGGGCTGCTGCCCGGGGAGGCACCCGGCGGCGGACAGGTCCACCCCGCGCAGGGCGAGCTCGGCCATGCGCATGGGCAGCAGGCCGGTGCGCACCACGGTGCGGCGCAGCAGGACGGTGGAGCGGTCGAAGGCGTCCCCCAGGCCGCTGCGCAGCGGGTCGGACTCCGGGCTGAACAGGGTCTCGCAGTCCACGACGACCGGCACGGGCCCGTCAGCGACGACGTTCTCGGCGTGCATGTCGGTGCCGCCAAGGAGGTGGACGACGGCCAGCCACCGGCCGAGGTTCCGGTAGAACTCCTCGACCTGGCCGGGGTCGGCGCACCACCGGTGCGCCACGAACGCCGCCCAGCCGTAGCCGTCGCGGGGCAACGCCGCGGGCACCCGGAGGCGTTCGACGTCCGGACGGTCCGCCTGGAGGGTGGCGAGCAGCCCGGCCAGCGCCGTGTCCACGCCCATGGGGCGGGGTTTGTAGACGGCCCTGCCGTGCGCGAAGTCCAGCAGCACCACGCTCTGGCCACCGCGGTGGGCGTCCCCGGCGTCCGAGGTGACGCCGACCAGCGGCCCGGGGTCGCGACCCAGGAGGGCGGGGAGGAGGTGCCGGTCCGCCACCAGCCGCCGCGCGAGGACCTCCATGGCCGTCACGCGGTGGTGCACCACGCGCTCCAGCCGGGGGCGCAGCGCCGGGTAGTCGGTGTCGAGGGCCCGGTGGAACGAGGGGCGGCGGGCCAGCTCGAGGAACTGCTCCCAGCGGGCCTCGGGCGTGGGGGCGTCCAGCCGCCCGGCGATGCGGGCGGCGTGGAGCTCCAGCAGGAGCACCCGGTTGAGCCTCAGCCGCACCGCGGTGAGCAGGGACGACCGGGCGCCGGCGAGCACGACGGCGCGCTCGGCGGGCTTCAGGAGGCCGGCGAGCCGTTCATCGAGATCCCGCAGCGCCGGACGTGTCAGCGCGGAGTGGACGGAGTCGAACCCGCCGGTGCTGTCCGTCGGGCTCTCCTCCCGGGCGGCACCGGCGGGCGACATGTCCGACGTCAGCAACAGTCGATGGGGCCGGAGCCGGTGCAGGGGCTCAGGCCGGTGACGGCAGCGACGTCGGGCCGGGTGAGCCCGGCCTCGGTGGCGGCGCCCCCGACGTACAGGGGGCCGGCCGGGTTGTCGAACGCGCCCACGCTCTCGGCACCGGCACGCCAGCCGGAGACGATGTCCTTCGTTTCTGCCAGGGGAATGGCCTGCATGACGAAACCCCTTCCGTTGGGATGCCCACGACCTGTGCGGCGCCTTTGCCTGCGCGGTGGGCACCTGAGGGTGGTGAGGCTCCTCACGGTAACCACTGGTACAGGGGAAGTCGATAGGGCGAATGCCTTTTCGTCAACCGTATGATCGCGTTCCGTGCTCCCTTTTCCCGGGTAACGTCGGGTTCCCTTCTCTTCGCACGCGCGGAAGGCGCTGACCTGCACGCACAAGGCCCAGGTGGGACGGGCGTCCTCCCTGGTGAACCATCGTTTCGCGGGTGCGGTGGAGGCATTGGTCGCAGGAGGGAACTCTCGACGGAAAGCGCTGTCAAAAGCTCGGTTCGCGGCCGTGCGGAGATGGCGGAATCAGCGACGTCTCAGCAGCTCGGGCAATTGGTCGACGGTGTTCGCCTGGAATGAGATATGCGATGTCCCGCACGGCGGGGGTGTGCCGGGTCGGGAAACCGGGCGTCGACCGCGGGGCGGTGTCGGTTCCGATGCCGGTTTACCGGCGTCCGTCGCGGGCACCGGGGAAGGACCCGAGATGAGGGAGTGAGCGCCGTGCCCGAGCCCGGAAGCAAGAAGTACGACAAGCGGCGGGCCAAGCTCCGCAAGAAGGCCGAGGACGAGGGGGTGCCCGACCAGCACGCCAACGAGCGGGCCAACGAGACCCTCCAGTCCGACCCCGGATGGCGCACCCACGGTCCCCGAACCGAACGCGGCCGGGGCCCCAAGGGCGAACGTCCCGGCAGCCACCGGTGAGCGTTCCGCGCCGAGCCCGCCGTGACAGGGCCGCGCGGTCAGCCGCGGCCCGCCCCAGCGGCGGGTCCCCCGGCACTGGTCTCACGGGCTGACGAAGAGCTGCCCCAGGCGTGGGCCGAGCCACGGTTTGCGACCACTGGACCGTAGCTGACCGCGCGCGATGTCGAAACCGTGCGGGAGGCTCTCACCGAGCAGCAGCCCGGTCGCGGTCGCCAACGTCAGTTCGCCCTGTTCCCCGTGCCAGGGCGTCGCCACGGTGGTGTCGGGCGCAAGACCTTCAGAGGCCCGCAGGAACGCTTCCCCTCGTTCGGTGACGAACTCGCCGAGCCGCAGGCGTTCGTCGTCGCCGAACAGTCCCAGCGCCCGCGTGTTGACGGCCGCGAGCCGCTCGGTGAAGGGACCGTCGCCCGGCGGCAGGACGCTGTCCCAGTCCTCGAACCCGCGGGTGAAGGCGGAGCAGTACGCCAGGTACACCGCCGACGTGCGCGCCGACGTCACCCACCGACCACACCGGGAGGCCCGAGGGCGCCCCCACGTCGGGCACCGCCCTCAACAGGTCGGCCAGACGGGGGACGACGGCACGCAACGCCGCGCGGGTGGCCTCGTGTTCGCCACGGGGTCGAAGCTGCCGGCAGTGGCCATGACACGCCCCCTCGCACGGTGGGGACCCAGCACGCTACCGCCGGGTAACCACATGGTGGAAGAGGGGCGCCCGACACCGAGTCAGGTGTTCCGCAGCCGCCCGGACCGGTGACGGGGCCCGGCCCGGGCGGTCGGTGCGACCGCGGACGCCCCGCCCGTCAGCGGTGGGAGGGTGTCACGCCCCCGCCCCTCGGGATTCGACGACGATCACATCGAGGGTGCGCGGCCCGTGCACGCCCTCGACCCGCTCCAGTTCGATGTCACTGGTCGCGGACGGGCCGGACACGAAGGTCAGCGGCCGGCGCGGGTCGAGCCCGCCCAGGGCGTCCGGCACGTCCGGAACGATCCGGTCGGCGTGCACCACGCACAGGTGGTAGTCGGGCACCAGGGTCAGGGCGCGGCGGCCCTGACCCGGCCCGGCGTCCAGCACCACCGTCCCGGTGACCGCGATGGCCACCGCCGCCGTGGTCAACGTCCCCTCCGCCGCGTCGAGTTCCGTGACGCCCAGCGGCGGGTCGTCCCTCACCCACCCCCAGTCGCCGTCCGGCAGCAGACCGGCCGGGAACCCCTCGGGGACGATCACGCGTCGTGCGCCGTGCCGCTCCAACGCGGCGGCGACGGCACCGGCCGCCTCGTCGGGGGCGCACCGCACCACTGTGGCACCGTAGTCGGCCACCCGCTCGACGAAGAGGCCGACCACGTCGTGGCCCGCGTGGCTGCGCAGGTAGTCGCGCACCACACCCACCTGGTCGGGGGTCTCGTCCCGCGGCACGTCGGCGAGGGCGGCCCTGATCCGGCCGAGTACGGTTCGGCGGCTGCTCATCCTCCACCCTCCCGGTTCTTCCGCCACCAGTCGCGGAACGACTCCCGCGGCGGCACCGCGGTGTCCCGCGCGTTCGACCAGCCGCGCAGCGGGCCGGGGAGCCGCCGGACGCGTCCCCCGCGACCGACCACCCCTCCCCCCACCGCGGCGGCCCGCTGTGCCATCCTCCACAGCCGCGGCGAGTTCAGCACCGCCGCCGCGGCCTTCATGGCCACCGCCTCCGCCGTTGGCGGTCTGAGGCCCTGCCGCCCGCCCTCGACCACCTCGGCCCGCAGGTGCGTCAGCACCTCCGGAATGTTGATCTTCACAGGACAGGCGTCGTAACAGGCACCGCACAGGGTGGAGGCGAACGGCAGGGACGCGGCCTGCCCCACCCCCACCAACTGGGGGGTCAGCACCGCACCGATCGGCCCCGGGTACACCGAGCCGTAGGAGTGGCCACCGGTCCGCTCGTACACCGGGCAGACGTTCAGGCAGGCCGAACAGCGGATGCACGCCAGGGCCTGGCGCCCCACGGTGTCCTTCAGCACGTCGGTGCGCCCGTTGTCGAGCAGGACGAGGTGGAAGGCCTGCGGGCCGTCCCCGGCCACCACGCCCGTCCACGTGGAGGTGTACGGGTTCATGCGTTCGCCCGTGGAGCTCCTGGGGAGGAGCTGGAGGAAGACCTCCAGGTCGGTGAACCGCGGCACGACCTTCTCGATGCCCATCACCGTGATCAGTGTTTCCGGCAGGGTCAGGCACATCCGCCCGTTGCCCTCCGACTCCACCACCACTACGGTGCCGGTGTCCGCCGCGGCGAAGTTGGCCCCGGACACCGCGACCCTCGCGGTCAGGAACTTCTCGCGCAGGTGCTGACGGGCCGCCTCGGTGAGCGACTCGAGGCCGTCGTCGAGGTCCCGCGGGGCGGCGCGTCCCCACGCGCCCATCTCGCGCTGGAAGATGTCCCGGATCTCCGCACGGTTCCGGTGGATGGCCGGGACAAGGATGTGGGAGGGACGGTCCTCGCCGAGTTGGACGATCAGCTCCGCCAGATCCGTCTCGTACGCGGTGATGCCCGCCTCGGCGAGCGCCTCGTTGAGACCGATCTCCTGCGTGGCCATGGACTTGACCTTGACCACCTCGCGCTCACCGGTGGCCCGCACCAGTCGGGTGACGATCTGGTTGGCCTCCGCGGCGTCGGCCGCCCAGTGGACGGTGCCTCCGGCGTCGGTGACGGACCGCTCGAGCTGCTCGAGGTACCGGTCCAGGTGGCGCGCGGTACGCCGCTTGAGTGCGGAGCCGGCCTCCCGCAGCGCCTCGAAGTCGGTCAGCTCCTCCACTGCCTGGAGGCGTTTGGCGCGGATGGTTGACGTGGCGTGCCGCAGGTTGCGGCGCAGTTGGGTGTCGGTCAGGGCGGTGCGTGCCGCCTTGGGGAAGGCGGGCGTGCCCAGCCAGACCCGCCCGTCGCTGCCGGTGCTCAAGGTCGCTGCCCTCCCGTGGCGGCCAGGATCTCCGCCAGGTGCATGGTGCGGACGCCGGCGCTGAGTCGGTCGAGTCCGCCACCGATGTGCATCAGACAGGAGTTGTCCGCGGCGCACACGACCTCCGCGCCGGTGTTCAGCACGTCACTCATCTTGTCCGCGAGCATGGCGGTGGAGGTGTCCGCGTTCTTGATCGCGAACGTGCCGCCGAAGCCGCAGCAGGCGTCGGCCCTGGGCAGCTCGACGAGGTCGATGCCCCTGACGGCGCGGAGCAGTCGCAGCGGCCGGTCACCCAGGCGCAGCCCCCGCAGGGAGTGGCAGGTGGGGTGGTAGGTGACCCGGTGCGGGAAGTGGGCGCCGACGTCGGTGACGCCCAGGACGTCGACCAGGAACTCGGTCAGTTCGTACACCCGGGGCGCGACCGCGGCCACGGCGTCCGGCAGCCCGGCGCCGCCGAGCCCGGCGAGGAGCGGGTGGCTCTCCCGGACCGTGCCGGCGCACGAGGCGGAGGGCGTCACCACCGCGTCGTAGCCGGCGAACGCCTCGGCGAACCTGGCGACCAGGGGCACGGCCGCACGCCGGTAACCGGTGTTGACGTGCATCTGGCCGCAGCAGGTCTGCTCCTGCGGGAACTCCACGGTGTGGCCGAGGCGTTCCAGCACGCGCAGCACGGCGCGGCCCGTGCCGGGGAACATGGTGTCGTTGAAGCACGTGATGAACAGCGCGATCCGCATGCGACGTCACCCCCTCCCCGGGACAGGAGCGTCGGAGGCGATGAGGTGTCGGGCCCGCAGCTCCTCCCACAGGGCGTCGGGGATCTCCCGCTCGGCGAGGGTGGCCGCGTCGGTGACCTCCCAGGCACTGCGCAGGCCCAGCAGGACCCCGGCGACGGCGGGGTGCCCCAGGGGGAACCGCGCGGCGGCGGCGCGCAGCGGCACCCCGTGGCGTTCGCAGAGGTCCCGCATGCGCAGGGCCCGCTGGAGCACCGGTGCGGGGGCCGCGGCGTAGTCGTACCTCGAGCCGGGGTGGGGGTCGGCGAGCAGGCCGGAGTTGAACACCCCGCCGGCGATCACCGAGGTGCCCCGCCGCGCCGCGGCGGGCAGCAGTTCGGCCAGTCCGCTCTGGTCGAGCAGCGTGTAGCGGCCGGCCAGCAGAACCGCGTCGATGTCGGTGTCGGTGACGAACCGCGTGGGCAGGGCGGTCTGGTTCATGCCGACGCCGATGGCCCGGACCACCCCCTCGGCGCGCAGCCGCTCCAGCGCGGGGTACGCCTCGCGCAGCGCCTGTTCGGCGTGGTCGTCGGGGTCGTGCAGGTAGACGATGTCCACCCGGTCGAGCCCGAGCCTCTCCAGGCTGGCGTCCAGGCTCCGCCGCACGCCGTCGGCGCTGAAGTCCCACACCCGGCGGGAGGTGGCGGGGACGGCGAAGCCGTTGGCCAGGTCGTCACCGGTGTTCCCGGGAGTGGGGACCAGGAGCCTGCCGACCTTGGTGGAGATCGTGTACTCGGCCCTGGGGCGCTCGCGCAGGAAAGCGCCGAGGCGCCGCTCGGCCAGGCCCAGGCCGTAGTGCGGGGCGGTGTCGAAGGAGCGGATGCCCACGTCCCACGCGGTGGAGAGGGTACGGGCCGCGTCGTCGTCGGTGACGGCGGTGTAGAGGTTCCCGATGCCCGCCGAGCCGAACGCGAGCCGCGTCGTCCAGGCGGTGCCGCGGCCGACCGCCGCGCGCTGGATGCCGGCGTTCACCGGCTGGCGGGCCTCAACCGCAGGCCCGCCATGCCGCCGTCGACGGCGAGCGCGGTGCCGGTGACGCTGGCGGCGGCCGGGGAGGCCAGGTAGACGATGGCCGCGGCCACCTCGTCCGCGGTGACCAGCCTGCCCGTGGGTTGCCGGGCACACAGCGCGGCGCGTTCCGTGGCCGGGTCCTCGGCGGCGTCCAGCAGCCGGCCCACCCAGGGCGTGTCCACCGTGCCCGGGTTGACGCAGTTGACGCGGATGTTCTCCCGGACGTGGTCGGCGGCCATCGCGAGGGTGAGGGACAGCACGGCGCCCTTGCTCGCGGAGTACAGGGCGCGCTGCGGCAGGCCAGCGGTGGCGGCGATCGAGCAGGTGTTGACGACCGCGGCGTTCGCGGACCGGCGCAGGTGGGGGAGGGCGGCGCGGGTGGTGCGGACCACGCCGAGGACGTTGACGTCCAGCACGGAACGCCACTGCTGGTCGGGGTTGTCCTCCACGGTGCCGGCGGCGCCGACCCCGGCGTTGTTGACGAGGATGTCGATGCCGCCCAGCTCCGTCGCCGCGGCCTCGACGGCGGTGCGGACGCTGGCGTCGTCGGCGACGTCCACCCGCAGGCCCACGAGCGGTGCGCTGACGGCCTCGGGGGTGAGGTCCAGGACCGCCACCCGGGCGCCGTGCGCCTGGAGCGCCAGCGCCGTGGCCCTCCCGATGCCCGAGGCGCCGCCGGTGACCACGGCGCGCAACCCGGCCAGACCGTTGGTCGTCATGCGCGCACCCCCAGGCTGTCGCGGGGGGTGTCGTCCGAACCCTCGGCGGCCGACGGACCCGGGACCGCCGCGCGGTCGGCCACCCAGAACGCCCCGTCGGGGTAGGTGTAGGCGGTGAGCGAGGCGCGTTCCATGTCGGCGGAGAAGCCGGGCACGGTCGGGGCGACGTAGTGGCCGTCGCGGATCACCACCGGTGCGGTGAAGTGCTCGTGCAGGTGGTCGACGTACTCGATGACCCGGTCCTGCGTGGTGCGGCTCAGCGCCACGTAGTCGAACATCGACAGGTGCTGGACCAGCTCGCACAGGCCCACCCCGCCGGCGTGGGGGCAGACCGGGACGCCGAACTTGGCGGCCAGCAGCAGGATTCCCAGGTTCTCGTTCACCCCGCCGACCCGTGCCGCGTCCAGTTGGAGCACGTCGATCGCCCCGGCCTGCAGGAGCTGCTTGAACACGATGCGGTTCTGGACGTGCTCGCCGGTGGCCACCTTGACGGGGGCCACGGCGTCGCGGATCGCCGCGTGCCCGAGGATGTCGTCGGGGCTGGTGGGCTCCTCGATCCAGTACGGGTCGAACTCGGCCAGGGCTCCCACCCACGCGACGGCGTCGTCGACGTTCCACCGCTGGTTGGCGTCGATGGCCATCCGGACGTGCGGTCCGACCACGGACCTGGCGACCCGGCAACGGCGGATGTCGTCGTCGAGGTCGGCGCCGACCTTCAGCTTGATCTGGGCGAAGCCGGCGGCCACCGCTTCCCGGGCGAGCCGGGCGAGTTTCTCGTCGGAGTAGCCCAGCCAGCCGGGCGAGGTGGTGTAGGCGGGGTAGCCCTTGCGCAGCAGGGCGTCCTCGCGTTCCTCGCGTCCCTCCTTGCCCCGGCGCAGCAGGTCGAGGGCCTCCGCCGGGGTGAGCGCGTCGGTGAGGTACCGGAAGTCGACCTGTGACACCAGCCACTCGGGGTCGGCGTCGGCGAGCAGCTTCCACAGGGGTTTGCGCTGCCGCTTGGCCGCCAGGTCCCACACGGCGTTGACCACGGCACCGATCGCCATATGCATGACGCCCTTCTCCGGGCCGAGCCACCGCAGTTGGCTGTCACCGACGAGGGAACGGCTGACCAGTCCTGGGTCCGCGCACAGCTCGTCCACGGAGCGGCCCACGACGTGGCTCCTGAGGGCCTCGATGGCCGCCACCTGGACGTCGTTGCCCCGGCCTATGGTGAAGGTGAAGCCGTGACCGGCGAGCTCGTCGGGGGAGTCGGTGCGCAGCACCAGGTACGCGGCCGAGTAGTCCGGGTCCGGGTTCATCGCGTCGGACCCGTCCAGCTCCCGTGAGGTGGGGAAGCGGACATCGAAGGTGTCCATCGCGATGATCCGCGCGAGGTCTGGGGACAACGGGATTCCTTTCACACCCTCCACTGTGGTGCTTCAGCCCCACGGCGAAGACGGAACAGCACCAACCGAGAGCATAGATCGGATGATTGGGTGGCGATGGGTGGGACACTACGCTGCGACACCGGAACAGGCAAGTATTCATCCGATGTTTTCAGGTCGGGTCTTCCTCGTGGTGACACGCTGTGCGAGAGGGTTGGGACTGCCTGTGTATCGCTCGGGTTGCGATGAGGCTACAGCAGCAAGTCATCCGATGAATATCTTGTCACCGTTGCTCCTGTTCCCGTAACCTCCCCGACATGCGCCCATCGGAGGGCCTATTCCTCGGATGGCACAGAGGGAGTCTCTTCCATGTCAGGCGCAGAACGCCACCAGCACAGCGCGAGCGAAGCAGCCGTCAGCACGGATCTCACCGCGCCGCAGGACACGCCCCGCGCGTGTCAGCCGGACGTGCCGACGGCAGCGGACCCGGCCTGGACCTCCGACCGGTAACACACCATGACAACCCGCCGACGCACGAGCGCCGGCCCCACAAAGAGAGTGTGCGCCATGAAGCTCACGAGCATTCGTACAGCCGCCGCGGCCTCCGCGGTACTGATGGTGGCCGGGCTCGTCACGGCCTGCAACCGTGAGAGCTCCACGGACGGGGGCAGCGAGAGCAAGCCGAAGATCGGGGTTGACCTCCCCCGCTCCGACTCCGACTTCTGGAACTCCTACGCCCAGTACATCACCAAGGAGAAGGACAAGGGCGACCTGAACCTGCTGCCCACCAGCAACTCGCAGAACGACGTGACCAAGCTCGTCGCCAACGTCCAGGTCTTCCAGAACAGCGGCGCCAAGGCCGTGGTCATGGCCCCCCAGGACACCGGCGCCATCGCCTCCACCCTGGACCAGCTCGCCGCCAAGGACATCCCCGTGGTCAGCGTCGACACCCGCCCCGACAAGGGCGACGTCTACATGGTCGTGCGCGCCGACAACCGGGCCTACGGCACCAAGGCGTGCGAGTTCCTCGGCGAGCAGCTCGGCGGCAAGGGCAAGGTCGCCGAGTTGCAGGGCGCGCTGGACTCCATCAACGGGCGGGACCGTTCCGAGGCCTTCGCCTCATGCATGAAGGAACGATTCCCCAACATCAAGGTCTTCGAGCTGCCCACCGACTGGAAGGGCGACGTGGCCTCCGCCAAGCTGCAGAGCCTGCTCGCCCAGCACCCCGACCTCAACGGCGTCTACATGCAGGCCGGCGGCGTCTTCCTCCAGCCCACCCTCGCCCTGCTCAAGCAGAAGGGCCTGCTGAAGCCGGCCGGGACCAAGGGCCACATCACGATCATCTCCAACGACGGCATCCCCCAGGAGTTCGACGCGATCCGCAAGGGCCACATCGACGCCACCGTCTCCCAGCCCGCCGACCTCTACGCCAAGTACGCGCTGTACTACGCCAAGGCCGCGGCCGAGGGCAAGACCTTCAAGCCCGGGCCCACCGACCACGACTCCACCATCGTCAAGATCCCCAACGGCCTGGAGGACCAGCTCCCCGCGCCTCTGGTGACCAAGGAGAACGTGGACGACGCCGCCCTGTGGGGCAACACCGTCAAGTGACCCTGCCGGCGCCCCCCAGGGCCCCCGCTCGGCCGGACCGGCGACGGCCGGTGCCCCGCAAGGAAAGGACGGCACACCCGCCATGGTGAACACGGCGACCCCCCCGGTCACCACCACCCCCGTGGCCCAGGCGACCGGTATCTCCAAACGCTTCGGCGCCACCGTCGCCCTGCGCGACGCGCACATCACCGTCATGCCCGGTGAGGCCCACGCCCTCGTCGGGCGCAACGGGGCCGGCAAGTCCACCCTCGTCTCCATCCTCACCGGCCTGCAGAAGCCCGACGCGGGCAGCCTCGCCTTCCAGGGCGAGCCCGCGCCGGCCCACGGCGACATCAACGCCTGGCGGTCCCGCGTGGCCTGTGTCTACCAGCACTCCACGATCCTGCCCGAGCTCACCGTCGCCGAGAACCTGTTCCTCCACCGGCAGAGCCCCTCGGCGCTGCGTCCCATCCGCTGGAAGGACCTGCGCCGACAGGCGAGGGACCTGCTGGCCGAGTACGGTGTCGAGCTGGACCCCGACGCGCGTGCCCGCGACCTCACGGTGGAGCAGCGGCAGTTCGTGGAGATCGCCCGCGCCCTGTCCTTCGGGGCCCAGTTCATCATCCTCGACGAACCCACCGCCAAACTCGACGCCCGGGGCATCGACCGCCTTTTCGGCAAGCTGCGCGACCTCCAGCAGCACCACGTCGCCTTCCTGTTCATCTCCCACCACCTGCAGGAGGTCTACGACCTGTGCAGCAGCGTCACCGTCTTCCGGGACGCCCGTCACATCGTGACCGCCCCGGTCGCGGAGCTTGACCGTGACGCACTGGTGGAGGCGATGACCGGGGAGGCCACGCAGACCTCCGACGTCTGGTCCGAGTTCAGCTCGGCGACGGCCGGCCGCCCCCTGCTGTCCCTGGACGGGCTGACCCTCCCCGGGGTGTACGACGACGTGTCCCTGACCGTCCGGTCCGGGGAGGTCGTGGGCGTGGCCGGTTCTGCCGGCAGCGGCAGCGTCCAGCTCGGCGAGACGCTCGCCGGACTGCACCGCGCCAGCGGAGGGGCCACCGTCGCGGGCCGACAGATCCGCACCGGCGACGTGCCGACCGCGCTCGCCGCCGGTGTGGCCCTGGTGCCCGAGGACCGCCACCTCCAGGGGCTGGTGCCCGGTCGCAGCGTGACGGAGAACGCCACCCTGAGCGTCGGCGACCAACTGGGACCGTTCGGGACCGTGCTTCCCTCCCGCTCCAGGAGGTTCGCCGAACGCATGATCAAGGACCTCGACATCAAGACGCCCGACGAGCGCACCCCGGTGTCGGCCCTGTCCGGCGGCAACCAGCAGAAGGTCGTGATCGCCCGGGCCCTCGCCACCGACCCGCACGTCCTGGTGGCCATCCGCCCCACCAACGGTGTGGACGTGAAGTCGAAGGAGTTCCTCCTCGGCAGGATCCGCAGGATCGCCGAGGAGGACAAGGCCGCACTGATCGTCTCTGACGAGTTGGACGACCTCCGGGCGTGCGATCGGGTCGTGGTCATGTTCCAGGGCCGGATCACCGCCGAGTTCGACCGCGGTTGGAGCGACGAACAACTGGTCGCCGCCATCGAGGGCATGGCCGGCACGCACGAAAGGAAGGGCAGCGATGCCGACCACGACTGACGCACCCACGATCAAGGAAACACCGCTGAAGAGGGCCGCGGGGCCCAGCAGGGCCCCCGACCTGGCGAGGTTCCGCGACCTGTCCCTGGTGCCGGTGCTGCTGGTGCTCGGCGTCATCGGGTTCATCGTCTCGCCGGCGTTCCTCACCAACGACAACCTGATCGGCGTCGCCCAGCAGTCCACCGAACTCAGCCTGTTGGTGCTGGCCCAGGCACTGATCCTGATCTCCGGACGGATGGACCTGTCACTGGAGTCCACCATCGGTGTCGCCCCCGTCATCGCGGTGTGGATGGTGCTGCCCGCGGACGCCGGGCGGTTCAGCGGCCTCGGACTCCTCCCCGGTTCCTTCTCCGTGCCGCTGTGCCTGCTCGTGGGCGCGTTGATCGGCGCGTTGAACGCCTTCCTCATCCTCAAGCTGCGACTCAACGGCTTCATCGTCACGCTGGGCATGCTGACCATGCTGCGCGGTCTGCAGATCGCGATCTCCGAGGGCCAGTCGATCGTTGACCTCCCGTCGTCGTTCACCTACCTCGGGCAGGCCTCCTGGCTCGACGTCCCCGCCTCCATCTGGATCTCCGTGCTGCTGTTCACCCTCGGTGGCGCCGCACTGGCCTGGCTGAAGCACGGCAGGGCCCTGTACGCGATCGGCGGCAACCCCGAGGCCGCCCGCACCGCGGGCATCCGCGTCGACCGCGTGGTCTGCGTCGTCCTGATCCTCGCCGGTGTGCTTGCGGCGCTGGCGGGCATCCTCTACACCGGCCACTACGGCTCGGTGTCGGCGAACCAGGGCAGCGGCTGGATCTTCCAGGTCTTCGCCGCCACCGTGATCGGAGGCGTCAGCCTCAACGGCGGGAAGGGCACCCTGTTCGGGGCGCTCACCGGTGTCCTGACCCTGCAGCTCGTGGTCAACATCATGACGCTCGGCGGCGTGCCCCCGCTGTGGAACCAGTTCCTCAACGGGGTGATCATCATCGTCGCCCTGATCATCTCCCGGTTCGCCTCCGGGCAGAAGCAGGAATGACCCGTCGTGACGTCGGTCTCCGGAGCGGTCAGGGCCCGGAGACCGACGGTCCTGCCCGGGAAGGCGTGCCCAAGGCACGACGGAGCCCTCATGGCGGCGGCCGGCCGGGGGAGACCCCCGGCCGGCCGAACCGCGCTGCCGGTGACGGGACCCTGGCGGGCCCCGTCACCGGCAGCGCGGTGTCACAGCGCGGTGTCCAGCCACCGCACGACGTTGGCGATGTGGATCGTCGCCCAGGCCTCCGCGGTCTTCGCGTCGTGCTCGGTCAGGGCGTCGAGGATGGCCCGGTGCTCGGCCAGCGTCCGGGCCACGGCCGCCTCCTCGGTGATGCCGCGCCACACCCGGGCGCGCACCGTCGCGGCGGACAGTGAGTCCAGCAGGGAGCACAGCAGGGGAATGTCGGAGGCCCTGGCGATCCGCCGGTGGAACTCCAGGTCGTTGGCGACGAGTTCCTCCAGGCTCGGCTTGTCGCCGAGGCTGTCGAGCAGCTCGCGCAGCTCCGCCAGCGCCCCGTCCTCGATCCGCTCGGCGGCCAGGCCCGTCGCCGCGGGCTCGAGAATCCCCCGGACCTTCAGTGCCTGGAGGGCCTGGTCGTCCCGGTGGAAGTCCAGGACGAAGGAGACGGCCTCCAACAGCAGGTGCGGCTCCAGGCTGGAGACGTACGTCCCGTCCCCCTGGCGCACGTCGAGGACGTTCAGCAGGGACAGGGCCTTCACCGCCTCGCGCAGGGAGTTGCGGGACAGCCCGAGTTCGGCGGCGAGGTCGGCCTCCTTGGGAAGCCGGTCCCCGGGGCGCAGCGCACCGGAAAGGATCATCTCTTTGATCTTTCCGATGGCCTCGTCGGTCACAGCCATCACAGACCTCCCCTGCAGTCTCAACCAGATACACAGACGCGGCGGCGGCCTGTTGACCAGCACGGTGACGTGCTTGCCACTATACATCCGATGTGTCACCCGGCTCCTGCCGCGAGCAGGGCCGTGCTCCCGCCGGACGGCCAGCGGGATCCCCACCGCGCCGTGAACCCGTCGAGTCGGGGCGATCACATCCTGCTACAGGGTGGAGGCTGCCGGCCGCCGGCACGCCATCCTTCACCTCACCTGCTCAAACGGAGGCCGATCGGCTCGCGGTCCGCCGTCCGGGTCACCGTCGGCACCCCAGCGCCGCCACCCGTCACGGTGGTTGCTCACGCGCCGCCCCCGTCGCGGCCGGTGCCCGCGCCGCGCCGTGCGGTGCGTCGGCTTCCGCACCCCGTCGCCCGGCACGCCGGGAGGCGCGGGTCCGGCTGCCCGGAGTGGGCGGGGCGGACGCGCCGCCCCGATGACGACAGGCACGGTCCGAGCCGCGGGGACATCGGACCAATCACGGATTCTTGCGCGGGCTATTGACAGGCTTTCGGCCTCCCTCAATCATCAGACCTCCGATGAATACTCGGCTCAACCCTCCTTGGAGTACCGACTCGTGAGCACCTATCCAAGACGCCAAGTCCTCGGAGCAGCAGCAGGAGTCGCCGCCGTGGCCGCCGTGCCGCTCGCCGCGGGCCACGCCTCCGCCGCGCCCTCCTCCGCGACCCGGTCCGCGGCGACGGACCCCGCGTGGGGAACCGTCCCCGACCCGGTGGTGGTCCCGCTGGAGGCGTACTTCGACAACGACGCCATCGACACCGCCGACGCGCGGGGAGGCAACTTCGACGGCTCGGGCTACACCTTCCCCGGTGAGGAACTCCCGGCGGGCCGCGTCGAGGTCAACGGCGTCCCGTTCGCGTTCCCCTCGTCGGCCGCGGGTGCCAACAACAACGTCGTCGCCATGGGCCAGCGCATCGACATCCCCAAGGCGCGGTACCTGTCGGCGCTGTTCCTCACCGCCGGCAGCTACGGCCACGCCTCGGGGCTGGCGACCGTGCACTACGCCGACGGCTCCACGTCCACCGGGGGCGTCAGCGGACCGGACTGGTACGGGGCCGGTGGTCGCCTCTCGGCCCCCTACCGGTACCGGCCGGACGGCACGAAGGACGAGCACCAGGTCGGCCTGGGCACCAGTGACCTGTACATCGACCCGCAGCGCGAGGCGGTGGCCATCACGCTGCCCGTCACCAACCCCGCGCAGGAGTACAAGACCTCCCTGCACGTCTTCGCGCTCACCCTCCAGCCGGCCGCCACCGGCCGCGCGGTCCTGCTCCGCGACGCGCACTCCACCGTGTCGCTGCTGGAGGACTCGGGTGCGCAGAGCGTCGAGGCGACCGTGATCAACGCCGGCTCGGTCGCCATCCTGGCCGGGGACGAGCTCACGGTGAGCGTCCAGGTGCCGGGTGCCCGCACCGTGCAGCCCGCGCCCATCACCCGTCTGGAGCCCGGGGAGGAGGTCCGCGTCCGCGTCGGCATCCGCAACCGCGTCGGGGTGCGTCCGGGAACGGTCCAGGACGGGCGTGTCGTCGCGGCGGGCACGGGCGGGACCGCCGCGTCGAGCGCCCGCCAGCTCACCCTCGGGGTCGGCGACTACCAGCCGACCGACGCGTCCCTGTCGCAGCACCAGGCGCCGTACTGGTTCCACGGCGCCAAGTTTGGCATCTTCATCCACTGGGGCGTCTACTCGGTGCCGGCCTGGGCGCCGGTGGGCAAGCAGTACGCCGAGTGGTACTGGGACCAGATGCAGAACCCGAACAACCCGGCGCACGCGTACCACGCGGAGAAGTACGGCACGGACTTCGCGTACGACGACTTCATCCCGATGTTCACGGCGCAGAGGTTCAACCCGCGCTCCTGGGTGGAGCTGTTCCGCGACGCGGGCGCCCAGTACCACGTCCTCACGTCCAAGCACCACGAGGGGTTCGCGCTCTGGGACACCAAGGTCTCGGACCGCAACTCCGTCAAGATGGGACCCAGGCGCGACCTGGTCAAGGAACTCTTCGACGCGTCCCGCGCGTACACCCCGGAACTCCACCGCGGGCTCTACTTCTCCATGCCCGAGTGGTTCAACCCGGACAACCCGTGGATGGGCCACGCCCCGCGCAACCCCTACACCCTCGAGCCGGTCCCGTACACCGGCTACACGGCGGGCAAGGACTACGTGAAGGACGTCCAGGCCGCGCAGATGCTGGAGCTGATCCACCGGTACGACACCCAGATCATGTGGTGCGACATCGGCGGCGTGAACGACAGCTACAACGTCTTCGCCGAGTACTTCAACCACGGCAAGAACCGCCCGAAGCCGTACGAGGTGACCGTCAACAACCGCGGCGGCATCCCCATCCACGACTTCACGACCCCCGAGTACACGACCTACGACAACACGGTCGTCGCCAAGTGGGAGTCGAGCCGTGGCCTGGACCCGTACAGCTACGGCTACAACCAGGCCACCCCCGACGACATGTATATGACCGCCGAGGCCATCGTGCACAGCCTCGTCGACATCGTCTCCAAGAACGGCAACTTCCTCCTCGACATCGGCCCGCGCGCCGACGGCACCATCCCCGAGGTCATGCAGACCCGGCTGCGCGAGACGGGGGAGTGGCTGGCGGTCAACGGCGAGGCCATCTACGACACCACCTACTGGGCGCGGATGGCGCAGCTCGGCGAGGACCTGCGGTTCACGGTCCGGCAGAACGAGGCCTTCTACATCCACTCGCTCGCCGCACCCGGCGCGAAGCTCACCGTCGAGGCGCCGGTGCCGATCCGCAGCGGGGACAAGGTCACCCTGCTCGGCTACAAGCGCCCCCTGACCTGGACCGTCCGCAACGGCGCCCTGGTCATCGACGTTCCGGAGGCGGCCCGCAAGGCCGGCAAGCACGTGTGGGTGTTCAAGGTGGAGTGGCAGAACTGACGAGAACCCCCACTCGTCCGCACCACCAGGCCGGCGTCGGCACCGCTGCCGACGCCGGCCCCCGCACAACCCTGATTCATCCGACCTTCTCGTCCCTGCTTCTCTGACCGCGCGCCGCCGCAACAGTCCGGACATCGGAACAATGCTCCAGGGCGGCGGCCTACTCGGTGGACCGAGCAACAGGCGGCGTCCGCCCACAGGCTCGTCACCGCGGCACAGGGCGGTCCCGTCGCACGTGCGCCTGACCCACCTCCAGGAGACCCAGTTGAACAGAACCACACAGCCAGGGCGGGCATCTCGCCGACTGTCAGTGGCGTTGACCACCGCTGCCCTGGCAGCAGGTCTCGTCCTGCTGCCCACGGCTCCCGCGGACGCGTCCGCCAGCGTCCGGCTGTACGTGTCCCCGGTCGGCAACGACCAGGCGCAGGGCACCGTGAACCACCCGTTCCGGACCATCGAGCGCGCCCAGAGGGCGGTCCGCGCCCTGACCCTGACCAAGCGTGTGGCCGTCCAGGTCGTCGTGCGCGGCGGTACCTACCACCTCCCCCGCACCCTGACCTTCGGACCGCAGGACTCCGGCACCGCCGCCGCTCCGGTCAGCTACACCGCCGCCCCGGGCGAGAAGGTCGTGCTCAGCGGCGGTCGGGTGCTGAAGCCCCGGTGGCGCACGCACTCCGGAGACGTCAAGGTCGCCGACATCGGCACCGGACTCGCCTTCGACGAACTCTTCCTCGACGGGGAGCGCCAGGTCCTGGCCCGCTACCCCAACTACGACCCCTCCCAGGCGATCCTCGGCGGCACGGCCGCGGACGCCATCTCCCCCGCCCGCGTGGCGACGTGGAAGAACCCCACGACGGCCCTGGTCCGAGCCCTGCACCAGCACATGTGGGGAGGCAACTCCTTCAGGGTCACCGGTGTCAACGAGGACGGCACCGCCAAGCTGGACTGGGTGGGCGACAACAACCGTGGCAGCGGTATGCACGGCAGCTACCTCATGGTGGAGAACGTCTTCGAGGAACTGGACGCGCCCGGTGAGTGGTTCTACGACAAGGACGCGGGCAAGCTGTACCTCTACGCCCCCGAGGGCGCGGACCTGTCCACCTCGCGCATCGAGACGGCCGAGCGGGAGGAACTGATCCGGGTCCAGGGCGAGAGCCCGGAGCGGCCGGTGCGGCACCTGACCTTCTCCGGCTTCACCTTCACCCAGACCCACCGCACGCTCTTCACCCGCCCGTACGAGAAGCTCCAACTCGGCGACTGGGCCATCGCGCGGACAGGAGCCGCGTACCTGAAGAACACCGAGCACGTGGACATCCGGAACTCGCGCTTCGACCAGGTCGGCGGCAACGCCGTCTTCCTGGACGGCTACAACAGGCACGACGTCGTCTCGGACAACGAGTTCAGCCACTCCGGCGCCTCGGACGTCGCGGTCATCGGCAACCCCGACGCCGTGCGCGACCCTTCCACCTGGGACGACTTCCGCAGGACCCTCACCGACACCACCCCGGGCCCGAAGTCCGAGAACTACCCCCGCGACATCCGCATCAGTGACAACTGGATGCACGACAACGGACAGTTCGAGAAGCAGACCTCGGGTGTCCAGATATCGATGAGCCGTCGGATCACCGTCTCCGGCAACACCATCCACGACGGCCCGCGGGCCTGCGTCGACGTCAACGACGGCACGTGGGGCGGGCACGTCATCGAGAACAACGACATCTTCAACTGCGTCAAGGAGACCTCGGACCACGGTCCCTTCAACGCCTGGGGCCGCGACCGCTTCTGGCCGCTGGACGCCGACGACGCCACCAAGAAGTCGTACGCCAAGCTCGACGCCATGGAGACCACGGTCATCCGGCACAACCGGATCTGGCACTCCTCGCAGTGGGACATCGACCTCGACGACGGCTCCTCGAACTACCTGATCGAGGACAACCTGCTGCTGAACGGCGGGGTGAAACTCCGTGAGGGCTTCTACCGGACGGTGCGGAACAACATCTTCGTCAACGGCGGCGGGCACTTCCACGTCTGGTACGCCGACAACGGCGACGTCGTCGAGAAGAACGTCTTCGTCACCGACGACCCGTACGACCTGATCTCGGTGGACCTCGCGAAGAGCAAGCCGCTCATTGACCGCAACCTGTTCTGGAACAACGGCAAGCCCGTCGCCGACATCAACGAGTCCTGGCGTGCCGCGGGCCTCGACGTCAACTCCTTGGTCGCCGACCCGCTGTTCACCGGGACGAGCCCGTTCTCCGATCTCGGCAAGCTCGACTACACCGTGCAGGACGACTCCCCCGCCCTGCAGCTCGGCTTCCAGAACATCTCCATGACCGGCTTCGGCAGGCAGGGCGCCCCCACGCCACCGCCGCTCCAGTGGCGAGTCGTTCCGCCCGACCCGTACAAGGCACTTCCGGAGCCCCTGCTCGGCGCGCGGGCGACCCAGATCTACTCAGACGAGATCAAGTCGGCGGTGGCGCTCGGTGACTACGACGGCCTGTACCTGAAGTCCGTTCCCGACACGTCGCACGCCTACGCCCAGGGCCTGCGGACCAACGACGTCATCCGCCAGATCAACGGCCAGGAGGTCACCGACCGCAACAGCTTCTGGACGGCGTACAACAGGCTCCCGGGCGGCAGCACGTTCACGCTGGGTGTCTGGCGCAACCAGGCGGCCGTCGAGGTCACCCTCGCCAAGCCGTCAGGCGTCGAGGTGATCAACAACACCTCGGGAGTCGCGTACTCGGAAGGCTGGGGCTTCTCCCCGAACCGCGGTGCCGGCGACCTGGTCGACGACGTCCAGTACACGACCACCGACGGTGCCTCCGCCTCACTCACCTTCCACGGGACCGGGATCACCGTCCTCGGCGAGAAGTACTCCGACCAGGGCGACGTCGAGGTCTTCCTCGACGGCGTCTCCCAGGGGCTGGTGGACACCACCTCGGCCGAGCGCCAGGTGCAACAGGCCATCTTCACCGTCGAGGGACTTCCCCGGGGGGAGCACACGGTGCAGATCGTCAAGCGCAGCGGCGTCTACGCCACCCTCGACGGCTTCACGCTGCACACCTGACCCGCTGACCCCACCGCGTCAGAGCCCGGCTCGGCGCGGTGGGACCCACGTCGCCCCGTCCCCGGCCCCGGGGGCGGGGCGACGCGCGCGTGCCCGGAGGGCCACGGGCGACCCCGACCCCCGGGCGACACCTTCCACGGCTGTTCCTCGACCATCCCCCCGTGGTTCACTCGGAGCTGCTGAGCTTCCTGTCGGCATCACTGCCCGATCAGTGGAGGCGCTTGAGCATGAATCTTGTTGTCAACGGCGACGCCGAGGCCGGGCCGGGAGGGACCGCGGAACCGGTCCACTCGGTCACGGGGTGGCGGATCGCGGAGGGGGCACCCGCCCTCATCGGATACGACGTCGGCCAGGGATACCCGTCCGTCTCCGATCCCGGACCGGCCCCGCGCGGGAAGCGGTTCTTCGCCGGCGGCAACGCGCCCCGCACCGCGCTCGTCCAGGACGTGGACCTCCCGGCCGTGGGCCCCACCGGTCGCGGGCCGGTGGACGCCGGGCGCGTCCGGTTCACCGTGAGCGCGTGGCTCGGAGGGTACGCGACGCAGGAGGACGGCGCCCGGTTGTCCGTCGAGTTCCGGGACGCCACCGGGACCCCGGTCGCCCTCGCCGTCCTCGGGCCCGTGACCGCGGGCGAACGTCTGGCGCGCACCGGACTGTTCGAGCGGAGCGCCACCGCGGCGCTGCCCCCCGGCGCCCGCACCGCCCGCGTCCTGCTGGTCCTCACCCGCGCCGGTTCCGGGCAGTCCAACGACGGATACGCCGACGCGATCTCCCTCACCCTCAGCGCCGACAAAGGAAAGCCGTGAAACTGAACCGTCGTGACCTGCTGAGGGCCGCAGCGACAGCGGGGGCGCTCGGCGTGGCCTGGCCGCTGGCCGGCGGCCTGTCCCCGGCGCAGGCCGTCGAGGCCGCCGAGGAACTGGGCGCCAGCTACGACCCCGCACCCTTCACCCTCGGCGTGGCCTCGGGCGACCCGACCCCGACCGGGGTCGTCCTGTGGACCCGCCTCGCCCCCGAGCCGCTGGCCGCCGAACAACAGCTCCCCGAGGTCGTCGAGGTCAGGTGGGTCGTCGCCGAGGACCGCGACCTCAGGCGCGTGGTGGCCCGCGGTACGGCACCCGCCTCCGCGACCCTCGGCCACAGCGTCCACGTGTCGGTCGACGGCCTGCAGGCCGGTCAGCGCTACTGGTACGCCTTCTCCGCTCTGGGACGGCGCAGCCGGCTCGGACGGACGCGAACCGCCCCGGTCGGCCCGGTGTCGAAGGTCCGCTTCGCCTCCGCCAACTGCCAGGCGTTCCACGGTGGTTACTACGCCGCCCACCGCGGCATCGCCCGCGAGGACCTCGACTTCGTCGTCCACCTCGGCGACTACATCTACGAGGGCGGGCCGGTCACCGGGCCCCGTGGCAACGGCACCGCGGAGGACTTCAGCCTCGGTGACTACCGGCGTCGCCACGCGCTGTACAAGGGCGATCCGTCGCTGCGGGAGGCCCACGCCGCCCACCCCTGGTTCCTGACCTGGGACGACCACGAGGTCGTCAACGACTACAGCAGCGCCGGTGGCGGCGCTCCCTTCCTGCAGCGCCGGGCCGCCGCCTACCAGGCGTGGTACGAGAACATGCCGCACCGGGACGGCAGTGACGCCACCCTGCCCGACCCGCAGATCCACCGGGTGCGCCGCTGGGGCGACCTGCTCGAACTGACCGTCCTCGACCTGCGCTCGTACCGCTCCGCGCAGAACCTCCCGGACGGGACGATCCTCGGCGCCCGCCAGAAGGAGTGGCTGAAACAGGGGATCGACCGCGCACCGGACGCCTGGCACTGCTGGGTCAACTCGATCATGCTCAGCCAGCTCCGCGGCAGGCCGGGCGGCGGCTTCATGTTCACCGACCAGTGGGACGGCTTCCTGTCCGAGCGCAAGGACGTGCTGACCCACGCGCACCGGTCCGGGCTGGAGGACCTGGTGGTCATCACCGGCGACTGGCACTCGGCCTTCATCGACGACATCCGGCCGGACTTCGACGACACCTCCTCACCGGTGATCGGCACGGAGTTCACGTCCCACTCCATCTCGTCGAACGCCTACTCACCGGCCTGGAACGCGGCCAACGGTCCCCGCATGGGAGCGGCCAACCCGCACCTGCAGTACTTCGAGGGGAACCGCTACGGCTACGACCTGTACGAGGTCACTCCCGAACGGTGGAGCACCCACCTGCGGGTGATCGGTGACCTGCGCGATCCCGTCTCACCCGTCAGCACCCTGACCACCTTCCACGTGGACCGGGGCACGGTGGGCGCCTACGAGGACCGGGCGACGAAGAACTCACCCGCCCAGTACCGCCGCGACTGACCCCGGCCGGGAGCGACGCGTGGCGCACGGTCCGGCTACGGCTTGAGCCCCAGGGCCCGGGCGACGTCGGGCACCGACGCGTACGGGTCGGCGTCGTCGTCGTTGGCGAGCACGACGATGCTGGCGTCCTGTTCGGGGAGCCGGACGAGCAGGGACCGGTAGCCGATGTTGTGGCCGTCGTGGAAGCGCGCCGGCCGCCCGGCGAGGTCGCCGAGGAAGACGCCGTAGCCGTAGCCGGTCACCGTGAGCGGGGGGCGCTGCTGGTGCTGCCGGAAGTGCGTGGTGAACATCGCGCGCAGCGAGTCCGGGGCCAACAGGGCGCCCCGCTCCAGGGCGCGGGCCCAGCGGGCCAGGTCGCGTGCGGTGGACCAGACGTCACCGGTTCCGGGCATCGTGGTCAGGTCCTGGAAGTCGTATGTCTGTCCGGCCCTGCGGCCCCGGGCGACGTCCGCCGGGGGCGCCGCCCCGACGCCGGTGCCCACCAGGCCCAACGGCCGGATGACGCGTTCCCGCAGGAAGTCCTGGTACCCGCTGCCGGACGCGCGCTCGACGACCAGCGCTGTCAGGACGTACCCGACGCTGCTGTAGTGCCACCGGTGGCCGGGCTCGGTCAACGGTGTGCACCGCGTGATCCGGGCGACGGTCTCCGCCAAGGGGGGAGGGGTGTCGAAGTCGAAGTCGGGTATGCCGTCCCAGTGCGGCAGCCCCGAGGTGTGCGTCAGCAGGTGGTGGAGCGTGATGTCCGCCCAGGCGACGGGGCAGTCGGTGAGTCGATCGCTGAGCCGGTCCGTCAGGGCCAGCACGCCGTCCTCGACGAGCAGGAGGACGGCCGCCGCCGCGAACTGCTTGCTCAGGGAGGCGATCTGGAAACGGGATCGCGGTCCACAGCGCGCCCCCGTGGTCGGATCGGCCACGCCCCCGTACGCCTCGAGTACGACGTCGTCGCCGCGCGTCGCCAGGACCGCTCCGGTGAGTTCCATGCCGCGTAGCCAACCACACGCATGCCACGCCGGGCCCGACGCCCCCGGGGGGCGCGAACCAACGGCGGCGGAACGACGAGCGTGCCCGCGGATCGGCCCGCGCCCCACGGGGTGTCCCGGGGGAGCGGGCCGGCGCGGGAGGGAACTGTCGACGGGTGTCAGTCCCCGGTGTTCGTCGCCCAGACGGGCCTGCCCTCGCGGGTGTAGACCACGACGTTGCCGTCGTCCTGAATCGCGAGGTAGGCGCCCTTGCGCCAGGTGCCGGAGGCCCAGAGCGGCCGGCCCTGGCGATCGTAGAGGACGAAGTTGCCGTCCTCCTGCATGACCGCGTGGTCGCCGTTGGGATAGGCACCCGGGGCCTGCCACACCGGCCGGCCCTCCTTGTACAGGACGAAGTTGCCGTCTGACTGGACCCGAAGGATCGCTCGGCCGTTGCCCGAGGTCCAGGCCTGGTTCCTGTGGAGGGTGGCCCGCGGGTAGACGTGGGTGTCGGCCGTGGTCCGCTCCACGGCGGCCGGTGCCTGGGAACCCGCGGCGGAGGCCTGTGCGGCGCCGGTCAGCACGCCACCAACCGCCAGCAGCGCGGTCGCCAGAGCCACGGTCGGAAACATTGTGGGCTTCATCATCATGGAACTTTCTGTGGGAGCCTCATGGCCGAATATCGGGCCGTTCAGAATAGTTCCCACATAGGCCGACCAGGAACCCGTTCTCAGAGAACGCAAACTCATGTGTTTTATGGCGCGTGCAATGATAGCAATTTAGTTTTTAAATCATCGTGGCCGCCGCTGACAGGCAATTCACCGCGCCTGATTTTCGCGGGAAGGCCGGCGGCGTTCTCCTACGGGTGGCGTCATTCCGCCGCCCGGTGGCGTCCCCGCCACGGCGTTCCACGGAACCCCTCACTGGTCACGAAGTAGAAGAGCGGCAGCGTCACGAAGACGGCCAGGGCCACGGCGGGGTGCACCGCCCAGCCCAGGACGCCGCCGAGCCCGTAGCCCACGACACCGGTGAGGGAGCGGAGCTGGCCGTGCCGGACGTAGTGCGGCTCAGCCCGATCAGTGAGCAGGTCGGGGTGGCGGGCGAGGTGGGCGTAGATCCACAACCAACTGCTGCACATGGCCGCGGCGACCAGGGCGTACAGGGCGACGGCGGCACGGACGTCGGCGCCGGAAAGGCCCTCCTGCAGCGCCTCGGAGACGACGGCGGTGGGGAACGCCAGGGCCGCGGTGGTCAGCAGCAGCGTCAGGTTCGCCACGTGCAGGCCCCGATCGACGGTGCGGATGCGGGTGAAGGCCTGATGGTGATTGAGCCAGATCACCGCGATGTAGGCGTACGAGGTCAGGTAGCCGCAGTAGACCGGCCACTGGTCCAACAGCGCTGGCAGCAACTGCCCCTCGTCGTGCTCCGGCGGACGCATCTCCAGCGCCAGGATGGTGACGGCGATCGCGATCACCGCGTCGCTGAACGCCTCCACCCGGCCCGTCTCGGTGCGAACGAACCCCTCGCCCCCGCGGGTTCCGCCCTCCGCGCCGGGCTCCTCGCCGGGGTGCCTTCGGGCCCCTTCGTCTGCCACGGCTGCGCTGCTTCCCTCTCCGCCCGTGTTCCTCCATCGACACGGACATCCATACACCACTATGGAGAGAAATATCCGTAAAATGCCTGGAGGTGCTGCGTGCGCCGTGACGAACTTCCCGCGCCGGAGACCGGACTGCTCCTCACCCACTTCCTGACCGTGGCCGACGTGGCGCGATCACGCGGGTTCTACACCGATGTCCTCGGCGGTGAGGTGGTGCTCGAGGAGAACCCGTGCATCGTCAGGCTCGCCAACGGATGGATCATCATGAACCCCGGAGGCGGCCCCACGCCGGACAAACCCGGAGTCACCCTTCGGCCGCCCACCGACCCGAGCACGGCCAGCAGCTTCCTCAACCTCCGCGTCGCCGACATCGAGGAGTGCCACCGGCAGTGGAGTGCCAGGGGAGCCGAGTTCCTCACGCCTCCCCTGGACCGCAGGGCCGAGCTGCGGTGCTACCTGCGGGACCCGGACGGCTACCTCATCGAGGTCGGGCAGGCCACCGGCATGGTGCGGGGCGTCTTCGCCGATCCACCTGCGGGAACGAGCTGACCCGGCCCCCGTGGGCGGGCCGGAACAGCACACGGGACAGCGGCCCCTCTGGGAAGATGAGCAGATGAGACGTCTGCGAAGAGCCCTGCCGCTGCTCCTGTTGCCGCTGGCCGTGGCCGCCTGCGGGGAGGGGACGAGCGCGACCGGGGCGGACCGCTCCGCGCTGGAGGCCAGGCTCCAGGCCATGGGTGTGGCATCGGACATGGTGTACCTGACCGAGATACCCGGCTACACCCTCGTGCCCCAGTCCGTCACCGTGACCGGCGACCACGGCTTCGGCAGCTCCTACGTCCGGTCCGCTGGCGGCGGAGTGATCCAACTCAGTGTCGACGAGCGCAGGAGTGACCCCGCGGACTGCACGCAACACGGCACCCCCCAAGCCGCGGGGCAGGAAATGACGTGCGAGCGGGACGGCGAGAGCTGGTACCGCACGACGAGCACCACCCACGAGTACGTGCGCGAGGACAGCGGACGCGTCATCCGCCTGTCCGCGGACCGCGACGGCGTCCCGCGCGACACCCTCCGCGAGGCCGCGGACAACACCCGCCACGCCGGCACCGACGAGCTGGCCGAGGCGATGCCGGAGGGTCCCGCAGACGAGCAGAGCGGCCCCGAGCAGAGCGGCCCCGAGCAGAGCGGCCCCGAGCAGAGCGGCCCCGAGCAGAGCGGCCCCGAGCGCGGCGACCTGCCGCCCGAGGGCGACGGAGCGCCGCGGGACCCGGTCGAGTTGACCGAGGGGACCAGCGGCTGAGTCCGACGGCCGGCAGGTCCTGGTACGCCCCGTTGACGCCGAGCGGCCCGGCCCGTCAGCCCGTGCCGCCAGGTCGCTCGTGCCGCCGCGAGCCGGCCCGCGCCGTCCGGACACCAGGCACGACCGCTGGTGGGGGCCGGTGAGAGGTCAGGAGGGACCCGTCGGGGGGAGCGGACGCCCCGAGAGGTGCGAGGACGGCGTCGAGTTCGGGTCCCGGAGGATTGCCGCAACTGAGCGAAACGGCGACGACCTGGGTGTGGTCGTCGATGGCGTGCTGCGCCCGGAGGCCGGCCACGGTCCCGGCGAAGGCGTCGAGGTTGTGGTGTTCGCTGAAGGCGCGGCGCAGACCGTCGTTGCAGTCCAGCAGGACGAAGTCGTAGGTGGGGTGGTCGGCGGGAGGAAGGGGCGCCCCGGTGTCCCAGGCGGCGAGGAGCTGGGCGTCGACGTCGTAGAGCAGGGCGGGGCCGACATGGGGGTCGTCGTTCCAGTGCTTGGCGGCGAGCGCACGCACCTGGTGACCGCTGGCGAGTTGACGCTCGTCTCCGGGCAGCAGCTCGACCCAGGTGACGGGGGCGCCGGGGGCGACCCAGGGACGACACAGGTCCAGGGCGGCCGGGGGCCCGGCGATCTCCAGCGGGTGCGCGGGGGAGCCGGTGTGAGTCTGGGCGGTCTGCCGCCACAGGAGGAGCTGTGGATCGGTGTGGTCGGGATGGGCGTGGGTGAACAGCACCGTGCGGACGGCATCCAGGGGGATGCCGGTGCTGCGGGCGCCTCCGGTGTCGATCAGAAGGGTGCCGTCGACCAGCACACTGGTCTGGCCGCGGGCGGCCCCCGGGGTGTCCCGCGCCCAGGCGCAGGAACGGCAGGAGCACCACGGGTTGGGCCATCCGTCACCAGAACCGGTCCCCAGGAGCCGTATCTCCACCGTGTGTCGCCCTCCCCGTGCCGTCGCCCGCGTCGTGGGCCATCATCGCCGCCGTGCACAGAGGGAGGTGCGGCGGGGGAGGGGGCACCGAGTTCCGCTCGTGCTCGCGACCCGTTGGACGGCGTGGACGTTCCTCGGGGGGGCGACGACCGCGGTGCCGACCGGGCCCGCGGTCAGCAAGCCGGGGCGTCGTGGTCACCCGTCAGCGTGCACGGCCCCCCGCGCGCTGGCCGGGGGACGTCGCCGCGCCAGGCGCACCGGAGAGCCGCTCCACCGTCCGGGCCGCCTCCTCCGCCTGGCTCCTCGCCCTGTCCACCTCCCGGTCGGCACGCCGCACTCGCTCACGCGCCTCCCGCTCCCGCCGGCGGGCCTGCCGCAGCTCGTCCCTGGCCCGCGCCAGCCGTGTGGTGAGGTCCGCGATCTGCTGCCGCAGGTCCTCGTGTTGCTGTGACGCGCCGCTCAGCTCGCGTCGTGCGGCGCGCTCCTCCTGCTCGCGGGCGTGCAGGTCCCGCTCGGCATCCCGCGCCTGCCGCCGGGCCCGCGCGAGTCCCTCGCGCCGCTCACGGCCACGGACGTCGGCGTCCGACCCGGCCGGCTCGGCCACGCCGCGGTGCGCCCCACCGGTGCGGGCGCGTCCCGTGGGTTCCGCGGTCGGCGGCAGGCCAGCGGGGGCGGCCAGCGGTGCGGACAGGCGGCCGGTGGCCCACTGGCGGGCGGCGTCGGAGTCGGCGAGCACCGCGTGCAGGGTCCCTTCCACCTCGCGCAGGGTGCCCTCGCTGATCCGCCGCCCCGCCCGGGCGGTCAGTTCCCCGGCCTGACGGGCGAGCGCGGCGACCACCTGGTGTTGCCGCGTGGACAGGGCACGCAACCGCTCCCCGTCCAGCTCGCGGTGTGCCCGCCGCAGCGCCTCGCCGAGCTGCAGGAGCGACGCCACCTCCCGGGGGCGCTCGCGGACCAGGAGATTGCTGGCCCAGGCCGCCAACGTCGGGCGTCGGAGGCGGCCGATCCGCCGCGCCAGCGCGCGGTCGCCACGCCGACGGGCGGCCGTCGCGCACTCGTCCCGGGCAGCGGTGAAGTCGCCCGGGGCGAGCCCGTACAGCTCGTCAACGGCAGCGTCCGCATCGACGTCCACCTCCTTGCCCTACCCGAGTCTTATGCTCCTTATGCCCTCCTATGTGACGTATGTTTGGACTCTCGACGCCGGTGGTCCAGAAACGTTCGGCCCGGGGCGACCGCCGGCACGCCCCGGCCTACGGCGCGGGCTGGGACAGGTGCACCTTGGCGTCGTCGTAGGTCCCCTCGGCAGGTGCCCCCGCGGGGGCGTAGACGAGGTTCAGCACCCCGGTCCGGAAGGTCTCGCAGGAGATGAGCGCCAGCGGGACGGGAGTTTCGTCCTCCTCGAACAGCCGCATCCCCTTCCGGACGGCGATCGGGTGCACCATCAGGTGCAACTCGTCCAGCAACCCCGCGGCCAGCAGTTGGCGGACCACGGACACCGAGCCGCTCACCGCGATGGGACCGGTGCCCGACTCGTTCTTCACCGCCGTGACCGCCTCGGCGAAATCGCCCCTGAGCTGCTCGCAGTTCCGCCAGGTGAACGCGAGCTGCCGGTTCGACACGACGATCTTCCGGGCGTCGCCGAGGGCCTTGGCGAAGGGGGCGTCCTCCCCACCGGCTGCCTCCCGCTCGGGCCAGGCCCCGGCGAAGGTGTCATAGGTCCTGCGGCCGAGGAGCAACGTGTCGGTCGCACCGAGGACCGCGTCCACGGCCGCCCCCATCTCCTCGTTGTAGTAGGAGAAGTGCCACTGGTCAGGCGCCTCCACCACTCCGTCGAGTGAGATGAACAGTTGTGCGATGACCTTCCTCATGCGGGCTCCCCGAGACGTCGTTGGTGGTTCTCTCACCTGTGAGACTCTCCCGGCCAGCCGAACTCATCGGTGCGGCAGCCCCCAGATCGTGTTTCCTCCCCTGGGCTCGCTCCCGCCACCCCTGGACCACCTCGCGCCCGCTCTCACCGCTCGCGCAGGTACGCCGCGGCGCTCTCGCGGAGGCGATCGTGCACCCCGTCGTAGGCGCGGACGCGGCCCAGCAGGCCCTTCGGCAGCTTGGCGGCCATCGTGTAGTTGGTGTCGCAGACGTTGGCCGCCGGTGCCAGCCCGGCCTGGCTGACGAGCTGGTAGGCGTCGAGCTCCTCCAGGCCGAGCAGGTCGCGGGTCCAGCCGACCAGGTCGTGCTGGCTGATCCGGAACGCGTCCTCCAGGGGCCGTGCGGAACCGGTGCTGATCAGGAAGCGGTCGTTCTCCAGCCGGGGCCAGGCCGGGGCGCCGCCCTTGACCACGTCGACGATGACGGTGGTGCGCATGGCCGTCTCCACCGCCGTCCCGCACACCTCCCCCTCGCCCTGCCGGGCATGGCCGTCGCCGATGGCCAGCAGGGCGCCGGGGACGTTGACCCCGAAGTAGGCCGTGGTCCCGGCACGCATCTCGGGGGTGTCGAGGTTGCCGCCGTGGGCGCCCGGAGTGATCGACATCAGGGTTTCCCCGCCGGCTGGTGCGACGCCGACCGTGCCGTGCATCGGGTCCAGGGGGAGCTCCACCGTGAAGTCACCGCGACGTGCCCGGAACCGGCAGACGCCGGCCGGTACGTCGACGTCGTACACCCACACCCGCTCCTCCAGCGGGGGATGCAGCATGGCGGTGCTGTGGGTGGTGGTGAGTGCCCCGAAGTGGGGGAAGGTGCTGGAGACGCCCCAGTCGCGGGCCGGGGTGATCTCCACGAAGTGCACCACGAGGGTGTCGCCGGGTTCGGCGCCGGCCACCATGACGGGACCGGTGACCGGGTTGAGGTACGGGAAGGTGCACACCTGGCTGGGCAGGTCGCCGACGCCTCGTACGTTGCCGCCGAAGCAGTCCTCGGTGCTCAGCTCGACCACGGTTCCGGGCTGGACGGTGACCAGGGGCTGACGGCCGCCGAAGGTGTAGGCGTAGTCGTCCGCAGCGGGCCTCAGGGAGACGGGGTCGGGCAGGCTCACGGGGTGTCCCTTCGCAGGATGTTTCCGCGCCGGCCACGCGGGACGGTGCCGGCGCCAGTGGTGTCGTCGGTGTCGGTGTCGCTAGGGCCAGGACCGACGCCTGAACAGACGCGTCGGTCGGTCCGTGCGTTCCCGCCATCGTGCCCCAACGCATCGTTTCCCAGGGTCCGTTCCACCCGGGGTCGCCGCGGACGGCTCGTCCCGGACCTCGACGGCGTCGCCCGAACGGTACGAGATCAAAAAAAGCCTGACATGAGCGCGCCAGATTGATGGATCTCCGCCTACCATCGCTGTCGTTGCGTACGAACAGACCCTTGTCCCAGGAGGTTTGATGCGACGACTGCGTACCGTCCTGGTGGGCCTGGCCGCGATCCTGGCGGGCCTGCTGTTCGCACCACCACCCGCACACGCGGCGCCCAACTTCAAGGCGCCCTACCCCTGCGGGCAGACCTGGACCTACAGCCACCACTCGGCCGAGGTCCGGCTGGCGCTGGACTTCGTCCGCTCCGACGGCGGCTCGACCGCGGGCACCCCGGTCCTCGCCTCCGCCTCGGGCACGGCGTACCGCTACTACGAGGCGGGCGGCGCCGGGAACTACGTCGTCATCGACCACGGCGGCGGATGGAAGACCTACTACCTCCACCTCTCGTCGTTCGCGATCAGCCACGGGCAGGGCGTGTCCCAGGGACAGCAGATCGGCAGCACCGGATCGACGGGCAACAGCTCCGGCGCGCACATCCACTACGAGCAGCTCTACAACGGCGTGGGCCAGACCATCCACATCAACGGCCAGTCCCTGGCCCCCTACCCGGGCTCCTACTACCAGAAGTACCTGACCAGCGACAACGGCTGTTCGGGGACGGGCAAGTACTGGGTGGACACCTTCGCCAACGCCCCCGGCTACGCCTCGCCGACCAGCACCACCCAGACGGGCACGCTGTACGCGGGCACGAACTACGTGTTCTGCAAGGCGTGGGGCCGCGAGATCAGGGACGGCAGCGGCAACTACAACCACTGGTGGTTGAAGACCGATCTCGACGTCGGCCCGGCCAACCAGTGGGTATCGGCCTACTACCTCTCCCGCTGGGGCAACGACGAGGCCAGGGACAACAACGGAACGGTGATCCCCAACTGCTGATGGGGCCCGGCTCCACGAGCGGGTGCCCCGCTCCCCGTCACGCGCCCGGCCCCGGGCAGGGCGCATGACGGGGAGCAGCCGGAGCGGAACCCCCCACGGCTGTCCGATCAGTCGAACTCGACGCGGTCGACCAACCCCGCGGCGGTGAAGGCGTCCACGAGTGCGCTGCGGCCCTCGGTGAAGTGCGCCCAACTGTCGAAGTGGACGGGGACGATCCGGCGAGCACCGAGGATCCGTGCGGCCTCGGCGGCCTGGACGCTGTCGAGCGTGAGCAGCGCGCCGTCGAGAAGGGCCGTGCGGACGGCACCGGCGAAGAGCACGGCGGTGTCGACCGGTGCGAAACGGTCGGCGATCTCCCTGACCAGGTCCAGCGAGGCGTTGTCCCCGCTGACGTAGACCGTCGGCAGGTCGACTCCGGTCAGCACGAAGCCGACCACCTCACCGACGACCTCCTCGGCTCCCTCGGGTCCGTGCAGGGCGGGCACGCCCGTGACGGTCACGGTGCCCCCGCCCGGACGGTCCAGTTCGACCGTGTCCCAGGGACTCAGGGCTCGGGCGGTGCCGCCCAGGCGGCCGGCGCCGCTGGGGGTGGTCAGCACCAGGGGGACATCGGCGAGCAGGGTCCGGCCGGAGCGGTCGAGGTTGTCGGGGTGCTGGTCGTGCGACAGCAGGACCGCGTCGATGCGGCCCAGGTCGCCGGGGGCCACGGAGGGAGCGGCCGTCTTGGTGAGGGCTCGCCCGTCACCCAGGGGGTAGTCGCCCGGGGCGTCGAAGGTCGGATCGGTGAGGAACCTCACCCCGCCGTACTCGATGAGGGCGGTCGGGCCGCCGACAACGCGTACGGGGACCGGCTCGCGGGAAGTGCCTGCGGTAGCCACAAGTAAACCTCACGGATAGAAAGATGATTATCCGTGAGCATAGCTCCTTGTCACGGATAACGGCAAGCCGTACCGTGATAACCATGGAGGAGACCGCGAACGCCCAACCGGCGCCGCCGCCCGCGCCCGGCGCAGAGCAGTACCCCGCACTCGACTTCGCGGACAGCGTCATCGCCCTCCCCGGAGGCCGCCTCCTCGACCTCCTCGGCACACCGAGGTCCGCGGGGCGGTGGCTGGCCGAACGCGGCCTCGCCCCGGCGGACGCCGGACTCCACGAGGTGTGCGCGGCACGGATGCGGGCACTGCGCCAGCAGGTCAGGGCGCTGCTCGCCTCCCGGATCGACCGGACCCCCGCCCCACGGGAAGCCCTCGCCGCGGTCAACGAGGCGCTGACCCGCGTCCCCACCGCCGCCCCGCTGCACTGGGACGAGGTCCGCGGCCTGCACCGTGCTGCTCCGCACCCCACCGACCAGATCGTCGATCACGCCCTCGGCGCCCTGGCCGCCGACACCGCGGACCTGCTCACGGGTCCGGATGCCGCACGCCTCACGGCCTGCGGCTCCCCACCGTGCAACCGCTACCTGCTCCGCGCCGGGCGCCGCCACTGGTGCTCGACACGCTGCGGCGACCGCGCCCGCGCGGCCCGGGCGTACGCCCGGCGCATCGAGGCCAGGGCCGACTGACCGGGGTTGTCGCCGCCCGTACCGTCATGACCGCTCCACGACCTGTTCCCCCGACGGCGGAGGGACGGCACCTGGCGCCGGGTCCTCACCCGTGCCCCGCGCCTCCGGGACCGAGCACCCGTCACGCCCAACAGCTCACCGGCGGCGTCGACCAGCGGCAGCCGGAGACGCCGGATGCCACCCCCATCAGCGCCCTCCATCGGGGCGGGGTTCTGCGGGAGGTCGGGGGTCGGTGGCCTGGCGCGGCGCGACGGGTGACTGCGGAGGGTCACGCCCAGGAATAGTGCCTGGCACACGAGGCGGCAAGGCGTCAAGAAGGCCCTTGAATGGCTCTCTGCCGCATTTTCGGGGCACTGAGGCAGGGGGGATCGTCATGGGAGCCATGAGGGCGGCTCGGCGACGTCTGGAGGTGTTCTCGCCCCTCTGGCGAGGGGCGACTCCGGTACTCTGGAGGGCGTCCCGGCAGTCAAGGGTCCCGAGGCTGACGAGCCTCCGGGCCCTGTTTGGGCTGCCTGCCCTGTCTCCGCCAGCCGTCCGGCCGCTCCCGCACCGCGGTGTGGGAGCGCGGTCCGCCATGCCCGAAAGAGAGCGTCTCCGTGACCACGTGCGACACACGCACCGCCAGCGGTGTTCCCCACTCCCAGCAGCCCGGCCACGCCGGGACGGCGTCGTACGACGCCAACGCGATCACTGTTCTCGACGGCCTGGACGCGGTGCGCAAGCGGCCGGGGATGTACATCGGTTCCACGGGCGAGCGGGGGCTGCACCACCTGGTGCAGGAGCTCGTGGACAACTCCGTGGACGAGGCACTCGCGGGGGTGGCCGACCGGATCGACGTGACGATCCTGGCCGACGGCGGGGTGCGGGTGGTCGACAACGGCCGTGGCATCCCGGTGGGGACCCACCCGGTGGAGGGGCGGCCGGCCGTCGAGGTGGTGCTGACCGTGCTGCACGCGGGCGGGAAGTTCGGGGGCGGCGGGTACGCGGTCTCCGGCGGTCTGCACGGAGTGGGCCTGTCGGTGGTCAACGCGCTCTCGACCCGGCTGTCGGTGGAGATCTGGACCGACGGCCACCGGTGGACGCAGGACTACAAGGACGGTGCTCCCGCCTCCCCGCTGGCCCGTCACGAGGCCACCTCCCGGACGGGCACCTCCCTGACGTTCTGGGCAGACGGCGGCGTCTTCGAGACCACGGAGTACTCCTTCGCGACGCTGGCCAGGCGTTTCCAGGAGATGGCCTTCCTCAACCGAGGGCTCACCCTGACCCTCACCGACGAACGGCCCTCCGCGCGTGCGACGGCCGCGGCCAACGCTGCCGACTCGGACCCGGCGGCGAAGACGGTCTCCTACCGCTACGACGGCGGCATCACCGACTTCGTCGCCCACCTCAACGCCCGCAAGGGTGAACCGGTCCATCCGTCGGTCATCACCATTGCCGCCGAGGACACCGAACGGCTCCTGTCGGCCGAGGTCGCGCTGCAGTGGAGCGGCCAGTACACCGACAGCGTGTACTCCTACGCCAACGCCATCCACACCCATGAGGGCGGCACCCACGAGGAGGGCTTCCGCGCGGCCCTGACCACCGTGGTCAACCGCTACGCGCGGGAGAAGAAGCTGCTGCGGGAGAAGGACGCCAACCTCTCCGGCGAGGACGTCCGTGAGGGCCTGACCGCGATCATCTCGGTGAAGCTCGGCGAGCCGCAGTTCGAGGGCCAGACCAAGACCAAACTCGGCAACACCGAGGCGCGCACCTTCCTGCAGAAGATCGTCCACGAGCACCTGACCGACTGGTTCGACCGCAACCCGAACGAGGCCGCGGACATCGTGCGCAAGGCCATCCAGGCGGCCACGGCCCGCGTCGCGGCCCGCAGGGCGCGTGACCTGACCCGCCGCAAGGGCCTGCTGGAAACGGCGGCGCTACCGGGCAAGCTGTCCGACTGCCAGTCGAACGACCCGGCGATGTCGGAGATCTTCGTCGTGGAGGGGGACTCCGCCGGCGGTTCGGCCAGATCCGGCCGCAACCCGCAGTACCAGGCGATCCTCCCGATCCGCGGCAAGATCCTCAACGTGGAGAAGGCCCGTCTCGACAGGATCCTGCACAACCAGGAGGTCCAGGCGATCATCTCCGCGTTCGGCACGGGCGTGCACGAGGACTTCGACATCGCCAAACTCCGCTACCACAAGATCATCCTGATGGCGGACGCCGACGTCGACGGGCAGCACATCAACACCCTGCTGCTGACCTTCCTGTTCCGCTTCATGCGCCCACTGATCGAGGGGGGCCACGTCTACCTCTCCCGCCCCCCGCTCTACAAGATCAAGTGGAGTCGGGACCGCGTCGAGTACGCCTACTCCGACCGCGAACGCACCATGCTCCTGGAACGGGGTCGGCAGGACGGCCACCGGGTCAGGGACGACTCCATCCAGCGCTTCAAGGGCCTGGGCGAGATGAACGCCGAGGAACTGCGCGTCACCACCATGGACCCCGACCACCGGGTCCTGGGCCGGGTCACCCTCGATGACGCGGCCGTCGCCGACGACCTCTTCTCCGTCCTGATGGGCGAGGACGTCGAAGCCCGCCGCCACTTCATCCAGCGCAACGCCAGGGACGTCCGCTTCCTCGACATCTGACCCGAGCCCTGCTCCCGCCCCTCGGACGCCCGACCCGACGCCGGTCCGGGTTCCGGGGCGGCGTGGGCGGCAACGCGACCGTACAGGCCGTGCCGCTGTTCCTGTCGCAGCCCGAAGCAGCAGTCTTTCGTGTCGAGTTGTGGGACAATCAGCCAGGAATCCCTGCACCGCAACGCGGGGCCGTCCATCTGAACCGGGGGCCGGGAATGCTGCTCAGGATCAGCGTGCTCGATGCCGATGACACGGACGCCCTGCGGGACTTCTTCCGCTGGCTACGCCAGGACGACGACGCACCCACTGACGTGCGGCTCGTGACTGAGTCCTCGCCGGGCGCCATGGGCGCGCTGGACGTCATCAACGTCACGCTGACCCACGGCGTGGGCCTGGCCAACTTCGCCCTGGTGTACGCGGGCTGGCGGAGGGCGCGCAGGAGCCGGGCGGTGCTCACGTTCACCAGGGCGTCCGACGGGCTCTCAGTGACCGTGGAGGACGGCTCGGAGCAAGCGGTCCGGCTGCTGGTCGACGCCCTCTCCGCCGCGGACGCGCAGAGGACGGCCCCGGGAGGCAGTTGACCGTGGGCCTGGCCGAACCGCGCGCGTCGTACGCCGTGCTCATCGGCTGCTCCACCTACGACAGCGCCGCGCTCGACGACCTCCCGGCCGTCGCCAACAACGTGGCCCGGCTGGCGGAGCTGCTCGAGGACCCGACGGTCTGGGGGCTGCCACCCGGCCACTGCCTGCGTCTGTCGCAGCCGTCGTCCGCCGAGCAGGTCCTCGACACGATCCGCACCGCAGCGCGTCGTGCCACGGACACCCTGCTCGTGTACTACTCGGGCCACGGCCTCATAGACCCCGACTTCGACAGCCTGTTGCTCACCCTCCCCTCCTCCGACGTCGACCGCCCCTATTCGTCCATCGCCTACGACGGCGTCCGCCGCGAAATCCTCAACGCGGGCCGCAGGGTGAACAAGATGGCGATCCTGGACTGCTGCTACAGCGGACAAGCCATGACCGGGGGTATGAGCGGCGCTGTCACCATGGCCGAGCAGGCGCGCATCGCGGGGACGTACCTGCTGACGGCCTCGGACGCCAACCGCCAGGCTCTGTCCCCGCCAGGAGAAGAGCACACCGCCTTCACCGGCGAGCTCATCCGCCTCCTGGACGAGGGGCTGCCGGGCGGAGGCCAGCTGATCGAGGCCGACAGGATCTACGAGCATCTCGTCGAGGAACTGCGCGCCAAGGGACGGCCCTTGCCGCAGCAGCGGTCGAGCAACACCGGCCGCACGCTGGCCTTTGTGCGCAACCGCTACGGAATCGCCCGTACACGGCCCGCCGCCCAGGCTGTGGCTCCTGTGCGGCGTTCCGTGCCCCAGCACCTCGCCCACACGCTCCGTGCCCGCCCACAGCTCATCGCGGAGCACTCGGCGCGACTGCGGGACGAGGACGCCGCCGCGGCCCAGGAGCTGCTGACCCTGGCCGCCGCGCTGCGTCCCGCCCAGGAGGTGGCGGCACTGGTGTGGCTGCTGCGTGGGGAGGACCGGGGCACGGACGCCGCTACCGTCCTTCAGGCCGCGGGCGCGGAACGGGAGCCGAAGGATCTCGCCGTGTGCATCCGGGCGCTGCGCGCGATGGACGATGGTGACGACGCGGAGCAGCTGACGTTGCTGGCGGCACGCCGCGATCCCGAGGACGTCGCGGCGACGATCAGGTCCCTTGACACCGCGGGCGACACCGCCGAAGCCCACCGGCTGATGACGGCCGCGATGCGCCGTGCGCGGACCACGGAGACGATCCTCGGACTGGCGGGGGCCTTCTGGTCGTCCGAGATGGACCGCCACGCCGAGCGGGTTCTGCGGGCGGCAGTGATCGACTCACCGGAGGAGACAGTGCGGCTGGCGGACGCGCTGCTGACCATCGGTCGTAAGGAGAACGCCCTCGACCTCTATCTGCTGGGCAGGGCGGCCGTCGTGTCCCGGCCCACCCAACTGGTGCATGTGTTGCAGATGATGGACGAGGCCGGTCGCACGACCGACGCCGAGGAGTTGCTGCGGTCCGCGTCCGCGACGCCCATGACGGTCCCTGCCCTGACGGCGCTGTGCGAGACGCTGTGGGCCGCGGGCATGGGCGACCGGGTGCTCGACGTACTGTCGCAGGCGGCCTCGGTCATGCCGAAGGAGCAGGTCATCGATCTCGCCGATGTGCTGCACGCCGAGGGGCGGGACGAGGCGATGCTGGATCTGCTGCGGCGCTCGGCCCTGAGCCGGCCGGCGGCTGAGACCGTCGCCCTGGTCGCGGCCCTGCGCGGGATGGGCCGGCCGCTGGATGCCCATCAGCTGCTGACCGACGCGGCGGGACGCCCGGCGGAGGAGGTCGCCGCGCTGGTGACGCTCCTGGAGGGCCGGGACAGGGACCGGGTGCTTGCCGCGCGGCGCGGGACGGCCGACTCCCTACTGATCGGACTGGTCTCCGCGCTGCGGGCCGCGGGCGCCGAGCACCTCGACATCGTGGATTCGTGGGCCGCCCTGCCGGTAACCGAGTTCCTCGACATGCTCCGGCTGCTGCACCAGGGAGGCGACCACGATCTGGTGCCGCTGGCCCTGGCACGGCTGGTGCACCGGGACCCGGCCCTGGCGCTCACCAGGCTGGAACTCCTCACCAGAGCGGGCGCCCAGGTCGACGCGGCCGCGCTGAGGGGGCTGCTGAGGTCGGCAGGCAGCTCGGTCAAGGACTCGGTCGATGAACTGTCGGCCGAGGCCCTCCGGGCGATGGTGGGGCGGGCGGGCATGCCCGCAGAGGAACGCAGCGCAGTGATCTCCACGCTGTCCGGGGCGGGACTCGACGGCCCACTCGGAACAGCGCTGGCGGACTTCGTCCGAGGCACGTCAACGACCGAGGTCGTCCAACTCCTGGTCCACCAGCACCGGAACGGTCACACAGCGGCCGCACACGCCGTCGTCCGCGGCGCGGGCTGGATGTTCCCCGAGATGTACCGCGACTTCGTATATGCGCTGGTACGAGCGGGGCTGCGGGAATACGCGACGTATGCCCTCGAGTGCAACGCGGCGCGGCTGGGTCCCGAGCTAGCCCGGGAGCTGGCGTCGTCCTTGGGCGTCCCCGCCCCCGTTCCGCCACCCCCGGAACCCGACGCGTCACGCCCCCGTTCGAGGCGCCGCCGGCGCGGATGAGGCAGCCGTGTTCCCGCACCGGATCGGTGCGGAAGCGAACGGTGGTCCGGTCGGGTCCGTGGCCGTCGCGGCCCGCGCGCCACCCGGGACCACCCACAGGAGAGCACGTACGTTCCACGTGCGTTCCATGAGCGTTCTGCTAGCGTGCGTCGGTGAGGAGGTGACCCGTGCCCAGGACCGAGCAGGAGGGTCTGTTCGCAGCGGTGGACGCGCTGTTGGAACAGGCCGCGGGCGTGTTGCCCCCGCCCGCGGAACGCGTGCGGTTGCGGCAGGCCGGGAGCCTGACACAGACGGAGGTCGCCAGGGCCCTGAAGGTCCGACGGGAGACGGTGGCCGATTGGGAGGCCGGCCGGAAGGAGCCGCGTCCGCCGAAGCGCGCCGCGTACGTCCGGCTCCTGGAGGGCCTCGCTGCCCGGTTCCCCGCCGCACAGCCAGCCGACCCGCCGGAGGCGCCCACCGGGTCCGCGGCCGTCCCGCCTCCGGCCACCACCCCTGACCCGGCGGAGTCCACGGCCACGGACGAGGCGTCACACCCGGAGTCCTCGGACACGGCCAGGCGCTCGCCGGCGCCGCGCCGCCCGGCGAACCAGGCCGCCCCCGCCTCCACCGCGGCGCCGGCCCCGACGGACCAGCGGTTCCGTCACGGACCGCTCGGGGTCCTGGACGGCGACGGCACCCTGTACTGCGCCGGCGGCACCGTCCTGACGTGTCCGGCGACCACGCTCCCGGCTCTGGTGGAGTGGACGCTGGCCGAGTCGGGTCTTGGCGCCCCCCGGCTGCACCGGCACGGCAGGGACTCCGACCCGCTGATCGTCATCACCGCCTCCGCCGCGCAACGGCTGGGCCTCCCACCGCACCTGGAGGACCGTCGGGGGCTGCGGCTGCCGGACGACCACCCGGTGGTCAGACAGCTCGCCCGCCGGCAGTGGAAGCTCACCCGGCGTGGCTTCGGGCCGTGGGCACGGGTGTACCGTCCCGTGCCCGCCGGCGGGCAGCGCCAGTGCGTGCAGCTCGCCGTCCTGCCCTGGGACGCCCTGGACGCCCGTGCCTGGAGCAACGCCACCGAACTGCACCCGGCTGACCTCGCCCGGGCCCTCGCCGTCTACGCCACCCGTGTCCTGACCCCCCGCGGCTCCACCGCCGTCACCGGCCTGGAGCTGATGACCGCGCTGCGCCCGCCGACCAGGGCGGTGCGGGACGAGGCCAGCGGCGGCTGGGGCTCCGGGCCGAACCCCGGCGCGCTCACCTGCCCGGTCGATCCCGCGCCGCCGGAGGCGACGCCGGAGCACCCGGTCGCCCAGGGGTGGCCGAAGGACCAGTTCCTGGATGAGGAGGCGTACCAGTGGGTCCGCGACCCGGCCCTGTTGGACGACGCCGAATGTCTGCTGCCCCACGCGGTCGGCATCGACATCAACACCGCGTTCCTCGCCGCCGCCTCCCGACTGGCGGTCGGTATCGGCGGGCCAGCCCACGTCACCCGACCCGCCTTCGACAAGAAGCTCCCCGGCTGCTGGCTGGTGGACCTGTCCGGGATCGACCTGGACCCGCGGCTGCCGTCCCCGTTCACCTCTTCCGGGCAGCGACCGACCGGTCCGGCGTGGTACGCCACGCCGACCGTCGCCTACGCGGCCGAGCTCGGGCACGCGGTCGATCCGGTCGAGGCGTACCTGCGGCACGAGACGGGGGCGTACCTGGATCCGTGGCACGACCGGCTCAGGACCGCGTACCTGGCGACGATGGCCGACCTCGGAGTGCCCACCGACAGGGACGTCGACGAGCGGGCCTTCCTGGCCGCGATGGAACAGCACAGGGAGACGGACCCGGCGACGGCCTGTGTGCTCTCGGCCGTCAAGTCCACCGTCAAGGGCGGCATCGGCAAACTGCGTGAGCGTCCCCAGGGGCGTGGCTACCGGGACGGCCAACGGTGGCCGGCCCTGGAACGCCCCACCTGGCGCCCCGACATCCGTGCGGCGGTGATCTCCAAGGCGCGGGTGAACATGCACCGCAAGATGGCCAACGTGGCCAAGGCGACGGGCCGGTACCCCCTGGCTGTGCTGTCCGACTGCGTGGTCTACCCCTCGCCCGGCCGGTCCCCGCTGGACTTCCTCCCCCTCACGCCGGAAGGCCGCGTCCTGCCCGGTACGTTCCGCCTCGGCGCGAACCCGGGCGCGGCGAAGCTGGAGGGAGTGCAGGACATGGCGTGGGCGGTGGACCTGATGGAGCAGGGCCACAACCCGGCCCGGCACATCAAGGGCGGCGACGCCGTCCTCGACGAAGGGGAGTAGACGGTGGGGGACATCGACGACGCTCTGGAACGCGCCGACACCGAGCTGTTCACCCGGCAGCCGCCCAAGACCCCGCTCGCCCAGTTCCGGCTGCTGATGCGTGCCGAGAAGGGCTCCACCAAGGCCGTCGCCCAGCGCCTGGGGGTGTCCCGACGTACGGTGGAGCGGTACCTCGCCGGCCAGCGCAAACGCCCGAGGCGCGCACTGCGGGAAGCGTTGGATCGTGAGGTGCGCAAGGCGTGGCAGCCCCGGGTGCGGGCGCGGCGTCGCCGGCAGGCCGCCACCACCACCGGCCTCACCATCGAGACCAGGGCCCGGTTCGGCTACACCGCCCCCATCGGCACCACCGACGACCCGCGCCTGCGCCGCCTGACGGTCCATCTGCCCCCCGAGCACGCCCGCCCCCTGCTCCAGGCCCACGACCAGGGGGCCAGTGACCACCGTCTGCGCGGCATCGTCGCCCGGGGACTCCAGGAGGTGTACTTCCAGGACCACGGCACCCGTGCCCAGGACCTCCAGGTGGACATCACCGACATCGACTACTTCGACGTCTCCTTCTGACGCCCCTACCCGACCCACCCGGGCGCCGCCAGGCTGATGAGCAGAAGCTCCGCCGGATCCCCGACCCGATGGGTCAGCGTCCCTGATCGATGACGTCGTGGAGGTACTGCAGGGCGAGCCTCTCGGCCTGGTGGCGGCGTTCAACGACTGCCCCACCGACATCGGACCACCTGCGGTAGAGATCGACGGCGGCGAGCAGGGCCTGTCCGGCCTCGTGGCGGTCGTAGCCGCACAGGGTCGCCCGAAGGTCGCGGGCCTCTTCGGGCGCGATGGTTTCGAGGTGGCGCACACCACGGGGGAGTGCGCCCGCCCGGCGGGCGGCCAGGGGGCCGAGCACGGTCTCGCGCAGGTAGTTGAGGAAACCCATGGTCTCGAACAGTTCACCGCGGCCGAGCTTCGTCGCGCCGTAGTGCACCCAGATCCAGAACCGGTCCTCGACCCACTGGAGGTCGAGCGACGGAGTGGTCGGCGGCTGCTGGGCGAGGGCACCGGTCAGGACTCCGTCCCGGTCCCACAGGACCTCCGGACTGTCGGTGCGCGCGGCGATGTCGGAAGCGCGCACGAACGTGAAGTCGACGTGCAGGAGGGGTGGCCCGACGAGCGTGACGATCAGACGCGGTTCACCGACGTGCTCCCCGGTGAATCCGGCCACCAGGGAGGACCAGGAGCCGATCAGCGCGAGCCGTTCCCCCATGACCGCTTCGTACGCGTCGTCGTCGATGACCAGGATCAGGTCCACGTCCGAGTAGGCATCGGAGCGGCCCTCCGCGATGGACCCGGTGATCGCCACGCCGGCCACGCGCGCGTCCTGCCGAATCCGGGGAAGCGCCTCGCTGAGGAACTCGCTGTGCAAGGAGGGGACGTCCACGGCTTTCCTTCCGATCGGAGCAAAGCAGGCCAACGTAACAGGTAGCGCGGTGGGAATCGACACCTCACCCGGGGTGTCCTTTGCCGGAGCAACCCCTTGCCGGGCGACCTGGACGACGTCGACCGTCACCCGTGCCCGCGCTGTTCCCGGACCGGCGAGCCCCTTCGCCAGGGCACGGCGACGGTGGAGCAGCTCGGCGACGCGCCACTGGTCCAGCAGCTACCGCTCGTTCTCGTTCCCAGGTACGTCGCGGGGCGCGACGTGGTGTTGGGGCACGGTCAGGACCGCTGGAGTCCCACAGGACTTCGAGGCGTGTCCCTTCGCGAAGGTTGACTTACTCACCGGGGACGTTGGATCCTGCGGGCGCTGCTGAGCGCGTTCATGCCGGTGACTCCGGTGAGGGCCGCGACGTTCCGGCGCGGATCCGCCATCCCACACTCGACGATCGGGAGAGCATTCGTGTCCACGGTGACAGATCCCACGGCCACAGTGACGTCCCAGGAACTCTCGGTCCTGCGCCTGCTCGCTGACGGGTTGTCGGTGGACGCGGTGGGCCGCCGGCTCAACCTGTCCGAACGCACCGTGCGGCGCCGCACCAAGGCGGTCTGCGACCGGTTGGGCATGCGGACCGCGGTCCAGGCCATCGTGTGGGCCGCCCACCGGGGACTGCTGTGAGCGGGGACGGCACGATGGGCGCGCTCCGGTAGGCGTAGCCGGCGCCGGGCCGAGTGCAACGGCGGGCCGGACCACCCCTGAAGTCACGGGGCCGTGCGGGCGCACACCGAAGGTCCAGACCAATGCTTCGGTGGGCTGGCAGGCCGTCAACCCAGGGTCAGCAAGGCCGACTTCCAGCCCGGGTGGCTGCGGTACGGAACCAGCGCGACAACGATGACGGCCCCGCCGACGACCTCACTGCTCGGCCCGCGCCGCGCCCGCCCCGGGAGCCGTCGAGTGCGGCCCCGGGGTGCTGGACAGCCCTGCGGCGGATCGTGGCCCCGTTCGCGTATGCGCAGGTCACTGCGGTTCGGCGAGGTGAGGTTGCCGCGCCGGGCGCCAGCTTGGTGGAGCGCGCGGTGCGACCGGGGCCGCGAGTCGGTCGCCCTCGTTCCGGACGGCACCCCGTGCGTCGCCGGCGGCACGAAGCGTGTGGGTGAGTGGCCGGATCCGGCCAGATCGACGACCGCGCGTTCCGGTGAGCGACCGCGTTGCGGTCAACTGGTGTAGACCACTTGACTGAACGTGAGGAGTCGCTCATGGGCTTCGCCGCACGGCGCACCAGACGCCGGCCGACCCTGGTGGCAGCCGTGCTCTCGCTGCTCACCGGCACGCTGGTGGCCACCGCCACCCCGGCGCGTGCCGTGGCCGGCTACGACAGGCAGCCGATCGCCACGAACGCCCTGTTCCTGATCAACGCCTCCGACCACGCGGGAGCCCAGGAGTTCGTGACCTCCGAAGGACGCGTGGAGACGGTCAGCGCCTACCTGACGAGCAACGCGTCCACCGGCACCTTCCACGCCCAGATCCGCACCGAGGTGGCCGACGAGTCCACCACCGTCGCCGACAGCCGGCTGGACATCGCCGAACTCGGCGGCTCCGGCACCGGCTGGGTCGAGTTCCCCGTCGACGCGGAGCTGACCGCGGACACGAAGTACTACCTCGTGGTCGAGGCCGAGGACGCCGCCGGCAAGGTGGTGTGGAACGGCTGGAAGGGCGCCCTCGCCGGGGCGCTGCCGTCGTGGAACTACGACGTGCCCTACTGGGGCGGCTGGAAGGCCTACGACACCGACCCCTGGGCCACCACCCACCTCGCCTTCGCGATCGACCCCTCCGGCGCCCAGGCCTGCGCGGCGACCAACACCTGCTACAAGTCCGTACCCCCCGGCGAGCTCGTGGCGTACACCGCCGGCCTGCTCGGCAACGGGCGGACCACGGCCGCCATCACCCCGCTCGAGGCGCACGGCGCCACCTACGTACCGGACAGCAACGTGCTGCGGCTGCCCAACGGCGACTGGCGCTACCTGCCCGCCGGGGCGACCGAGCCCAGGACCGTGCCCGCCGGGGACCCCGGGGCGGCCGCCCAGATCGCGGAGTCGCAGGACTGGCTGGCGTCCGGCTCGGTGCCCGGAGAGACCCTCGAGGAGCGGGCCGCGGCCAAGCGGGCGCTGCTCTCGCTGCGGCTGCTCACCCAGCCCAACGGAGCCATGGCAGCCGCCTGGCACGGGGCCTGGAGCTACTCGTGGCCGCGGGACTCCAGCGTCGCCGCGGTGGCGTTCGCCCGCACCGGCCACGACGAGGAGGCCTACCGGATCCTCGACTACAACCGCCGCACCCAGCGCCCCGACGGCACCTGGGAGGCACGCACCAAGCTCGACGGCTCGGGCCCGCCCGACGGCCGGCACTGGCAGCTCGACGCCAACGGCTGGGTGCCCTGGTCTATCTGGGAGTGGTACCAGGCGGCGCCCGGCGCCCACCGCGCCGAGCTGACCCGCGACCTGTACCCGACGGTGCGGAAGGCCGCCGACTACGCCGCCGCCTCCCTGGACGAACGCGGTCTGCCGCCGGCCGCCCCCGACTACTGGGAGATCCCCACCAGCACCCCCAACATCAGTACTTCCGCCATCCTGCTCTCCGGCCTGAACGCCTCCGCCGACCTCGCCCGGGTCACCGGGCACCCCCAGGACGCCGAGAGGTGGCGCGCCGCCGCCGCCAGGCTCGCCGACGGCATCGAGGAACACTTCGCGCCGCTCGGCTACCAGCGCACGGTCGACGGCAAGCACGGCCGCGACTCCGCCGTCACCTTCCTGGCGCCCCCCTACAACACCGCCCCCGACGACCTCGCCGTGGCCATGGACGACACCTACGCGGCCCTGCTGCGACCGAACGGCGGGGTCGTCCCGGGCGACGACCCGGGCCAGAAGTGGCGGAACACCTGGACCCCCGAGACGGCCTTCTTCGCCCTGGCCTGGGCCGGAACGGGCGAAGACGACAAGGCCGACCGGGTCGTGGACTGGCTGCTCGCCCACCGCAACGTGCTCGGGGAGCTTCCGGAACAGATCGACGCCGCGGGCAACCCGGCGTCCGTGGTCCCGCTCGGCTGGACCGACTCGCTGCTCGTGCTCACCCTCGACCAGCTCGACGGCGGACCCATCCCCGTGCCTCCCGCCCCGTGCGACCCGCCCGGCAGGCCCGAGGGAGCGTGCCACGACTGACGCGGCACCCACCACACCTTTCCGCTCTCACCAGGAGGATCGATGCCCCGTCTCCGCACCGTCGCCGCCGCCGTCGCGCTCGGCGTCGGTCTGGCCAGCGGGCCGGTAGCGCCCGCGTCATCCGCTGAGGCACCCCCACCCCCAGGAACCGAGACTCCCGCGTCGCTGCCCTCCGTCTACCCGGTGCCCAGGTCCATGGAGGCCCAGGGGCCGCCGGTGGTGCTGGGCTCCACGGTCGCCGTCCTCGCCGACCAGGACGCCGACCCGGCGGCCGTGCGCGTGGCCCAGCAGGCCCTGGAAGGCGCAGGGATAGCCAACGTCGAACGGGTGAGCACCCTCGACCAGGCGGGCGACGGCGACAGCGTGATCGCCATCGGCCGCGACGCGGCCAGGGCGGTCGGGACGCGGGACGCCAGCGAGCTCCCCGCAGAGGGCTACGTGCTCACCACCGGCCGCACCGGCAGCCACGGCGTGGTCGCGCTCGACGGACGCGACGCCACCGGTACCTTCTACGCGGCACAGACCCTGCGCCAGCTCGTCGGCGGGCCGGGCCAGCAGGCCAGCGTGCCCGGAGTGGACATCCGGGACTGGCCGGCGTTCCCGCTGCGCGGCACGATCGAGGGCTTCTACGGCACGCCGTGGTCACATCAGGCACGCCTGTCCCAACTGGACTTCTACGGCGCGCACAAGATGAACACCTACGTGTACTCGCCCAAGGACGACCCGTACCTGCGCGAGAAGTGGCGCGATCCCTACCCGGCTGCCGAACTCGGACGGATCGAGGAACTGGTCGAACGGTCGCAGGCCAACCACGTCAGGTTCACCTACGCCATCTCGCCCGGCCTCTCGGTCTGCTACAGCTCGGAGGAGGACAAGGACGCCCTGATCGAGAAGTTCCAGACCCTGTGGGACGTCGGGGTGCGCGACTTCGCCGTGCCGCTGGACGACATCAGTTACCAGAAGTGGAATTGCGCGGCGGACGGGGAGAAGTTCGGCACCGGCGGAGCCGCCGCGGGCACGGCGCAGGCACACCTGGTCAACGCGGTACAACGGGACTTCATCGAGACCCACCCCGGCGCGGCCCGGCTGCAAACGGTGCCGACCGAGTACTACGACACCTCGCCGAGCCCGTACAAGGAGGCCCTGAAGACCAAGCTCGACCCGGACGTCATCGTCGAGTGGACCGGTGTCGGCGTGGTCGCCTCGCAGATCACCGGGGAACAGGCGGCCGCCGCCAAGGACGTGTTCGGGCACTCGATCCTCGTCTGGGACAACTACCCGGTCAACGACTACGCGACCGACCGCCTCTTCCTCGGCCCCTACGTGGGGCGGGACCCGGGGTTGTCCGAGGTGCTGCACGGCATCACCGCGAACCCGATGAACCAGGCCGAGGCGTCCAAGCTCCCGCTCTTCAACGTCGCCGACTACACCTGGAACGACACCGCGTACGACGCGGAACGGTCCTGGCAGGCCAGCATCACGGAGCTGGCAGGTGGCGACCCGCAGGCCCGAGCCGCCCTCGCCGCGCTGGCCGACCTGGGGTACTCCTCGACGCTCGACCCGAAGCAGGCACCGGTGCTCGAGGAGAAGGTTTCCGCGTTCTGGCGGGCCGGGGCGCGCGGTGACCGCAGCGCGTCCGCCGAACTGGTGGCCTACCTGAAGGTCATCGAGGGGGCACGGGCCACCCTTGGCGAGCGCATGCACAACCCGGCCTTCGTCGAGGAGACCGGGCCCTGGCTGGAATCCGCCCAGTACTGGGCCCAGTCGGCCCAGGCGGCACTGCGCATGCTGGCTGCCGAGCGCGACGGTGACGGCGTCGGCGCCCTCGCCCACCGCAAGCAGGTCCGGGAGCTGATGGACAAGGCGAGGTCGGTCGAACACACCGGCATGTGGGGCAAGGTCAAGGTCAGTATCGGCTCCGGTGTGCTCGACCAGTTCGTCAGCGACGCGCTCGCCGAGAACGACCGCTGGCTGACCCCCTCCACCCGCGGCTCCGCGATGACCTCCCTCCCCACGTACCAGGGCTACGGGCCGGCCGCCATGCTCGACGGCCAGGACTCGACCTTCTTCTGGTCCGCGGCGTCGGTGGGCCGCGGCGACTACGTGGGCGTGGACCTCGGTGCGGTCCAGCCGGTCAACGCCGTCTCGATCCACATGGGCAAGCCCACCAGCACCAACGACTACGTCCACTCCGGTGTGCTCGAGTACTCGCAGGACGGCACGAACTGGACGACCGCCGGCACGTACACCGGGCAACCCGAGATCCAGGCGACCCTGCCGCCCGGCACCACTGCCAGGTACGTGCGGCTGCGCGCCACACAGGGGCAGGAGTACTGGCTGGTGGTGCGCGAGTTCCGGGTGACCGGATCGCAGCCGGTGGCCAGCGGCACGCCCGCCCCGGCCGCGGGCTCCTCGCTGGCGTCCGTGGTGGACGGCACCGTGGACACCACGTACCGGGCGGCCTCCACGCCGGGGGCCGGTGACGCGCTCGTCGTTGACCTTCCCGAGCAGCGCCCGCTGGACCGGGTGACCGTGGTGGGCACGGGCGCCGCCGCCGTACAGGTCCGGGCCGGGGAAGGGGAGTGGCGCACCATCGGTTCGCTGGACAGTGGCGGCCTCACCGAACTCCCGGCGGACGGCGTCCGCGTCGACGCGATCCGTCTGCAGTGGACGCCGGGTTCCCCGGCGCCGGTCATCGCCGAGGTCGCGCCCTGGTACACGGACGCCCCGGCCGCCCAACTGCGGCTCTCGCCGGCCACCGCCGACGCGCAGGTCGGTGCGCCGACCACGGTGACGGCGACCCTGTCCGCGGTGCGGCCGACCGACGTGCGGGGGCTGCTGGCGGTGACCCCGCCGTCCGGCGTCACCGCCTCGCCGGCGTCCTCACCGGTCCTGCTGAGGCGCGGTGGACGCCTGGAGATCGAGCTCACGCTCACCGCGACGGCGCCCGGCACCCACACCGTCCCGGTGACCTTCACCCCGCACGACGGCCCCGCCGTCACCGAGCAGGTGACGCTGCGGGTGCGCTGACCCGGCGTGGCGCCACCGCCACCCGCCACCTCGCCTGTTCGGCCCGGCCACGGTGCCGACCAGGCGAGGTGGTCCGCGGGTGCGGCGCTTTCCCCACGGTCAGGACCGGAGCCGGGCGACGTGGTGTCGCGCCCGTTCGGCTGCCGGCCCACCCCACGAGGACCCGGGAAACGTCTCAGTCCTCAGGGATGAGACGTGCCCACGCGGCACGTAGCCTCTCCAGCAGGGCACGCTGTTCGTCGATCCAGCCGCGGTCCACGTGCAGCGAGACGGACAGCCTCGTCGTCTGCTGGTCGTCGATGGTCACCGTGATGCGATCGTGGTCGTCCTCCCGCCAGTCCAGGCGGATGCCGACCTCGGACACCCGCGCCGCCTCGCGCCAGACGGCGTCACGCCCCGCGGCGACCTCGTCCAACACGTGCGCCCAGCCAGCCAGGTCTTCGGGAGCGACATAGGTGTCGTGAATGCCGGTCACGAAGTCGTTGTGGACGAAGAGCTGTCCGCTGACGTCGGGGATGCCCGGGGCGTACGAGTCATTCATCTGGACCACCACACTGCCGCCGTGCGTGCCCACGATGCGCAGCAACGCGAACGGCTCGTGCTCCTCCACGCCCACCCCCGCGCTGATCGATCCTCGCCGACGCGCGGACCCTCACGAACGCGTGCCACGGTAGGCGACGGAGCCGTGGTCGTCGAGTGCGGTCGTGCCGTGCGGAACGGTACCCGTACACGGTGACATGCAAGGACCCCGGGTGTGGGCAACGGCATCCCAATGAGCCCCACCACACGGGTCGGCCGGGGCGGGAAGGGACCCGCCCGTCGCGCACCGGGAACGAGGGAGAGCTCCCCACCACGCCCGCCCCGCCGTGGGAGCCCGCCCCCGGCGTCGGTCACTTCGGTGGGACGGTGATCAGGACGTGGTAGGTGGCGACGTCCTCCGGCTCACCCACCGGCCGTCCGTCCACCTCGACCCAGGCGTGGGCGGCGAACGGCGGCATCCGCACCCCGGTGCACCAGGCGGGCCAGGTGCCACGCAGCCGACACAGCAGCACCACGGCGAGGGAACGTTGGAGGCAGTACCGGCCGGCGCAGAGGGTGGACGTGGCCGTGACGTCCCGGCGAGCGGCGAGCGCCTGGTCATGGGTGGCCGGGCGGGCCCCGCGGCGCAGCAGGGACAGCACGGCTCTGAGGTGGCGCGGGGAGAGCCGGGCCAGGAGGCAGGCGGCGGCGACGGCGGTCCGGGCGGGCAGGCGGCGGCGCGGGGACAGCCGGGGCCGGGCGGCGTCCAGGGGCCGGTTCACCGTGCCGGAGCCGGTTCCGTGAGGCGGGCCGCCGCGAGCCGGGTCAGCAGGCCGTGGACGTCGGCGGCGACCCGGGCACGAGGAACTCCACCGGCGGTCGCCGTGAGCGCGTCGGTGACCTGGTCGGGGGTGTCGCCGTCGAGGAGGGCACGGAGGACTCGGGCGCCGGTGCTGTTCAGTTGCCAGTAACGGCCGGCCCGTTCGTCGAGCAGGACCATGCCCGTGCCGGTGTCGCAGGCGGTGACGTCACGGCGGAGTCGCAGGCCCGCCCGGTGTGCTGGAGAGATCACAGCGATGCTCCTTCAGGTGAGGTGGGAAAGGGCGGGCTTCGAGGTCCCGCAGCCACTCCTCGGTGGCCAGGGTGGGTTCCAGTTCGCTGACACCGCCGGTCAGCAAGGCCGGGGCGAGCAGCGTTCGACGCAGGACGACAGGGTCGGCCAACCCCAGGTTCGCGAGGCGCGAGTCCTCCGCCCAGGACGCGAGGACGCGGCGCTGTGCCGTCAGCCCCGCGTACCACTCGTGCCCGGCGTGGTCCTTGGTGGTGCGCCGCAGGACCGCCTCCGGGACGACCCCACGCATCGCCGTCGTCAACAGGGGTTTGAACCTGGCGGGATCCCCGGCCTCCTGGGGACGGACGCGGAGGCAGGCATCGAACACCGCGTCGTCGCAGAACGGCATGTCGGTGGGCAGCCCGACGTGGTGCGACCAGTCCGCGATCTGACCGGCCAGGCTTCCGGCGGCACGAAAGGACTGGGCCCAGGCGTGGGAGCCACGGTCCGCGGCGAGGGCCTCGCACCCTTCGGCCACCGCGCGCAGGCGTGCCGCCACCAGGTCACGCGCCTCCCGGGTGGCCCAGCGGGGAAGCGCCAGACGGGGACCCCAGTCGCACCCGGGGGCGGCACCACGGTGGACGCCACCCAGGGTGGCGGCCTGCTCGGCGAGCCAGCCGGCCAGTCCGCGCCGGGAGAGCAACTGACCGACCGTCGCTGTCAGCGGCCACCGCCCGGCGGCGCGGTGTTCGGCGGCGCTTCGCCACGCTGCCGCGGGACGGTCCCGCAGCAGCCGGTGCAGATAGGCGGGCGGCGGGATCACGGCGTCATCTCCGCCGTGGCCGCACAGCCGTCGCGGTGCGCCGTGCCGCACCAGCATGCGCGCCGTCTCGTTCTGCTGGGCACGGTTGCGGACCAGTGCGGTGGGCGCGTCCCCCGGAGGGTTGCGCTGCTCGAGCTCGGCGAACAAGTCCGGAAGCTCGCTGGTGGGAACCGTCAGATGGGTGACACCCGGTAGGTGGCGCGCGGCTTCGCGGGCGTAGTGGGCGTCCTGGCTGCCGACAGCGGCCAGCTCCATCGTCACGGCCACCAGACGGGCGCCGGCCTCGTGGGCGAGGAAGCACAGGGACGTGGAGTCCATTCCGCCGGAGAGGTCCGCTCCCCACACCTCGCCGGGACGAACCCGCACCGCGACCGCCGCACGCAGCGCCTCCCGCAACCCTCGCCCGGCCTCGGCGATCGGGAGGTCCGCCGACGGGGGGTGCCACCACCGCTCGGTACGCGCTGTGCCGTCGGTTCCCAGGAGGAGGGCATCCCCGGGCTGCACCGCAGCGACGCCCGACCACACGGCCGCGGCGTCCAGCGGGTGGGGGACGCACGGGACCAGCAGGCCGACGGCGAGCTGGGTCGGGTCGGGTTCGGCCCCGACCAGCCACGCCAGGGTCAGCGCCCGGTCGGCGGCCACCGTGATCCCGTGGACCCGTGCGGTGTACAACCGTCGGTCCCCGGCGTTGGTTCCCCGTGCCAGAACCCTGCCGTCGCGGGAGGCCAGCAGGTGGAAGCTCCCCGCCGTCCCCGCGGCGAGGTCGGGTGTCGCGAGCTCCCCGTGGCTGAGCGGGGAGGAGCCGATCAGAACGGTGCGGTCCCTCCCGGCTGTCGACGCCACCGACTCCTGCTCCGACCAGCAACCAACGAGCCACGGCCGGCCTGAGGCGTGTGACACGACCCTGCACGCGAAGCGCCGCACACGATCGAGAACGGCGGGCGCCGCCTCGTGATCCGGGAGAACCACGAACCACCGCCCGCCACACCGCGATGTCACGGAGCCGGGTCAGCTCGGGGGAGTGAAGTGGTGCCCCCAACTTCCGTCGGGCTCGGCACCGATCCACTGCCCCTGTGTCTCATCAGCGAAGTCCCCGATCCCCACCAGCACCGGAGGCTCGTACACCTCGGCCGTCTCCCCGCGCGTCTCCCGTTCCATCACCGACCACCCTTCCAGTTGGCTACTGCTTGCAAGTGAGCCATTCCCCTGAGTGCGTGACGAGATGTGCGTTGGACCCCTTCGAGTGGCCGGTGGACTGCTGTTTGCACCGGGGTGTTCGGTGCCCGCGCCAGCGTCAGACACTGACCCACCCGGTGTCTGGCGCTGGCACGTCACGACGTGAACACCAGTGAACGGGGGGGGCGGGGGACGCCGCTGGCCCCGCCGACCCCAGCGACTCAGCTCGTGGTCCCCGGACCGCTGTCGAGCGACAGGAACCATGTGACGATCTGTCTGGTGGCTGCCACGTTGGAACCGAAATGGCGCGAGCCGTGCCACTCTTCGAGCCCGACGTCGACGGTCGGGAACCGTACGCCCTGCGACGCGAAGTCGGCCAGGCACTGCCTCGTGTTCGCGTTGACGACCTGCTCGTCACCAGCGGAGAAGTACATGCGGCGCGGGACCTGCGGTGACCACTCCTCGCAGGAGTTGTCCGCCGCCCACAGCGCCTTCGCCATGTTTCCCCGCGGGTGTTCCAGCAGGTCCCGACCCCTGGCGGTGAGCAGTTCGGCAAGCGTGCCCGGAGTCGCCTCGGCCAGGTCCTGCCAGTTGTGCCGCCCCTCGGTCAGGGCCTCCACCGAGTCCGCGTACGGCTGCTGGAAGACATCCGCGGGCTCGTCGTAGACATCGTAGGTCCGGTCGAACGCGGCATAGGCGTAGGCCGCGTTGACCACGCTCGCCTTGGCGGAGACCTCGCCCGAGAACATCGCCGGTATCTGGGCGTCGCGGAGGGCGTACGCGCCGCTCACCGGAGCGAGCGCCGCCAGCCGGAACCGCGGGTCCTCGCCCTTCCGCAGGGCACGGCCGAGCCCCAGAGCCGTCTCCGCTCCCTGCGAGAAGCCCGTCGCCAGCACGTCCCGCCCCATGGTGCTGCCCGTGCGGGGCATGAACTCACGTGCTGCGCGCAGCATGTCGAGCGAGGCGGTGGTCCCCGAGGGGACGTCCAGCCACGGATGGGTGCCGGGCCCCGTGCCCATGCCCAGGTAGTCGGGGGCGACGCTGGCGAAACCGGCGGACGCGTAGGTGATGGGGGCGCCGGCGTTGAACCCCAACGGATCGGTGGAAGGAGCGTCCTTGTCGAAGAGCTCACTGCCATGCGTGTACGACACGGGCACCAGCGTGCCCTTGACGTCGTGGGGGAGGACGAGCAGTCCACTGGCGGTGGTGGGGCTGCCGTGCGCGTCGACGGTGTTGTAGACCAGCCGGTACGCATCGACTCCGTACCGCGTGGAATCGCTGGGGAAACCGAGGCCCCTCAGTTGCGAGGTGACGTCCTTCGGTGTCTCCAACGTGTAGAGGGCCTCGGCGGAGACCAGCGACCCGCGGGTCTCCGCGTGACTGGGACCGGCGGCACCCTCAGCGGTGTGGGCGGTGGCGAAGCACAGAGCCAGCGCCGTGCAGACGGCGCCGGCGGCCTTCTTGCGTGCGGCGGTTCTCACCGATGTTCCTCCCCGTGGGTTCGAGACCGGCCAGGGCGACCGCGGCCGGACGGTGGTGCGCCGTGCGGTGGTGCCTGCCGGATCGGTGCCGTGGCTCCGGACAGGAACACACCCCCCGGTAGGGACAGGCCTGCCACACCATGTCGGGGACCGGGGGGCTCACGTGTCCACCAGTATCGCCCGGCCCCCGCAGCGCCCAACTCGCCGCGGACTAGAGCACGGGATTGGGCGGGGTGCGTGAGCGGGAAGGCTGCCGCTGATCGTTGTCCGTCGGGCTGGGGGAGCGTTGTGGTGCGCAGGGGTTCACGTACGACTGCCCAGAGGGGTCTTCCGTTCGGTCGTCGGCCCACCGGTGGGATGGCTGAGGTGCTGTGGGACTGGTCGAAGTCCGGCACCCGGAACGCCGTGCGCAACCGACTGCTGAGGCGGCTGCCCGGGGTCAGTGTCGCCTCGGCGTATCGGTTCGGTCTGGTCGAGCGGCCCCACTACGCCTATGGCGTTCGCCGGGCCACCGAGTTGGCCGCGCGGCTGGGGCACCGGGGTGTGACGGTGGTGGAGTTCGGGGTGGCCGGGGGGAACGGGTTGCTGGCCCTGGCCGAGCACGCCCAGTACTACGCCACCGCTACCGGTGTGGCCGTGCGGGTCGTCGGGTTCGACAGCGGCGTGGGCATGCCCCCCGCCGGGGACCTCCGAGACGTGCCCTACCTGTACGGCCCCGGCTTCTACACCATGGACCACGAGCGGCTGCGGGCCCGTCTGGGCGCGGCCGAACTGGTGATCGGCGACATCGCCGAGACGTTGCCGCACTACCTGGACGCCCGATCGGACCTGCTGCGTGATCACCCGGTCGGGTTCGTCTGCCTCGACCTGGACTACTACTCCTCGACGACGACCGCCCTGGACCTGTTCCGCGGCCCCGAGCACGAACACCTGCTGCCGAGGGTCACCTGTTACCTCGACGACCTGCCGGGCACCATCGAGCAGATCGGCGAAGCGGCGGCGGTCACCGACTTCAACGCCGCCCATCCCGATCGGCCGATCGGCCGGGTCCTCGGCTTACGCGCGTTCACACCCTTTGATCCGCCGTGGGCCGACCAGATCTATGCCCACCACCGCCTGGACCACCCTGACTACGCGCGTCTGGAGACCGGTGCCACCGGAGACCAACTGCCCTTGGACGACTGACAGCCCCGCGGGGCCGCGGCGTCGCACCAGTCCGCGCGGTCAACGGGAGGAAGCGCGACGTACGGGCGGAGGTCCGGAGCACCGGAATCTGATTGGTCCGTCGGAGTGCTGGCCCCGGCTCACCGGGTGTGGTGTGACCGGCGTGGAAACCCGACGCCGCCGTCCTCGGCGCCGCCGGTGGCCGGCCGTGGGAGCTGTCAGCCGGGGTACTCCGGCCCTCGACGACCAGCCATCTCCACCCGCTGGCTGCGTGCTCCTTCGCCGGGGGGAACGGCCCGGGTGTGGGGAGCATCGCCGCATACGCCGGCCGCGCGGAGAACCGCCGGGGCGCTGAGTGCGTGTCCCCCTGCAGACAGATGTGATTTCTCCGGAGGGACTCGGGTGCGGACCAGAGTGGGTGTAGTGCTCCTTGCTGTCGCGGTGCTGACGGCGTGTGGGCCGAAGGATACGGACGAGAAGGCCACCGGCGAGTCGGCGCCTGCGTCTGCTCCGTCAGCGCCGAAGGCTCCCGACTCGGCGCCGACAGCTTCGGCCTCGGCGCCCTCCCAGCGGGAGTCGAAGCCTTCCGAGTCGACATCGAAGCCTTCCGAGTCGGCGTCGGTACCCGCCGGGTCCGTGCCGGCGCCGAAGACGAAGGAGGCGGCGATCGAGAGGTACGAGGAGTACCTGCACGCGCTGGGCCGCCAGGACATCGACACGGTGTGCGAGATCGCAGGCCCCGGCGCCAAGCAGGCAGAGGCGGAGGGCTTCGGTCCGTGTGAGGTCACCTTCCGGATGGTCTTCCAAATGATCTCGCCTGTGCAGAAGGCGGCGCTGGTCACCGCAACGGTCGACCCGGCGCGGGTGATCGTGGGGTCGCCGGTGAAGGTCGACATTCCGGTGGGGGCCATCCGGGCGGACGTCACCTTCGGGGAGGACGAACTCGGGGACTCCACCCTGGAGTACCTCGACGACGACTGGTTCATCACGGGCTGAACCCACCCCGGTCCCGGTCCGGGCGGCTCTTCGCTGCTCGGCCCGGGGCCGGTTGGGGCGGCCCGGGGCCGGGCGTGGGCCCCGGCTCGCGCGGACGCGACGGACACACCGTCTGCGGCCGGACGACCCGTGACCGTGCGGTGGGCGCGCCGCATCCTGGCCCGGACGGTTGTTGGCTGACCGCTCTCGGGCATTCCTCGGTGATCAATCGAAGGGCGAGCTAACCTGATACCGCCTCACCTCTGAAAGGGGGGCGCCCCGTCGCGCATGGTGACGGGACGCAGCCCCAGAGATGAGGTGGAGTGATGGATGAATCGCGCCCTTCCCCGGAAGCCAAGGGGAAGATCCGCGACGTTGCTGGTCGGCTTGCGATCGCCTTGGGGGCGCGTGCCCTCTGGGCACTGATCGAAAGGTTCCTCGGTCAGCACATCTAGGGGTGGCGCGGGTATCCCTCGAGCACGCGTCGTCCACGGAGTCCACACTCCAACTCCTTCCGGGGCAGTCCCCCTTTCTGCCTCGGCACCTGCCCGCACGCTCTTCGGCGTGCGGCGCGCAGTCGGCTTCGAGGCCGTGCGAGGTGCCCGCGTCAGGGACGGAGCGGCGTTCCCAGCAGTGAACGCGGTGTCGTGCGAACGTGACGTCGGCATGGAGGCGGCGTGCTACAGCAGCCCTGACAGCGGCAGGACGCGCTCGGTGAGCTGTCCGCTGAGTCTTCCTCCGGTGGTGTCGGCCTCGACCAGCCAGTCGGCAGCGACCAGCAGTTCGGCGTGCTCGGCGACGAGTTCGGGAGGCAGGGCGCAGAACGCCGCGACGTGGTCCAGGTGCAGCCCGCCGTCCTCGGGACTGCTGAGCCGTCCGTCGGGGCGGGTGTGGGCCGCGGTGTACAGGGCCAGCAGGCGCGTGGCGGCCCCGCCCTTCTTCTTGCGGATCTTCCGGTCACCCACGGCCTTCTGCGCCCAGCCGGAGATCCTGGAACGGGTGGTCTTGCCGAAGTCGAACGGGCGGGGCTGCTCGGGCAGCAGCGTGGGGACGGTGATGGCGGTGGGGGCTTCGGGCCGCGAGGCCATGACCTCGGCAACGGTGCCGGGCAGACGCAGCCAGTCGGCCGCGACCAGCAACTCCAGCACCCGCTCGGCATGGTTCTGGAGCCAGCCGATCAGGTCCTGGCCGGTGATGTTCCCGGTGCCGGCGCGCGCGGCGCGCAGGGTCAGCATGAGTACCGCGAGGCGCACCTCGGGCTCGGGGTGCGGGGCCCTGGCCACGTAGTCCAGCACGGCACGGGCATGCGTGGCCTGTTTGCGTGTCAACAGCCGCACCACCACGGGTCCGTTCCGGCCCGCCGTGTCGCCGAAGGGCAGGCCGACACGGTTCTCGTGCATCTCGCGGGTGGTCTGCGCGGCCTTCTCGGCACGCTCCGCCTCGTGACGCAGGGAGACGTCGCCACTCACGTCCGCCCACAGGGCGAACGCGCGGGCCTTGCGCTCGTGAAGCTCGGCCAGCAGGACGAGGTCGGGCTCGGTGCGCTGCTGGTAGGTGCGGAACGCGTCCCCCAGTTCGATCAGCTCAAGGCGCAGGGCGTCGGGTTGGAGATCGCTCGGCACGATCCGCTGCGCGATCTTCCCCCACCGGTTCGCCCGCCGGGACGCCTGGGCCGGCGATGGGGCGGTGCGGGCGCGAGGGAACGAAGCCGCCCCGGCGGCCGGTGAACGAGATGCGTCGGCTGCGGGGGAGGGGCCGTGGTCGGAGAACACCGCTTCCACACCAGCCCTGACCGCGCCGCCGGTGGGCCCCCGCTCCGCGGTGTGCGCCTTCGTCGCCTGGTCCACCCCGGGCGGGGCGGTGCGGGACGGGGGGCGGGCGGTGTCCAGGACGCGGCAGTTCGGAGTGGCGGCCGCGCAGCGCGCGCACGTTTCCGCGATCCGCCATAACCGTCCGGCACGGTCCGCGTACACCGTCAACACCACCGGGCCCTCGCACCGCACCGCCCCTGCCGCCGGCCGGCCGGGCCGCCCGGCGACGGGCTCGGGAGTGTGCCACGCGCAGTCGGCGGCGCGGCAGGCGCACCATGCCTCGCCGCGCGGCCCCCCGCCCGCGCGGATGCGGGCCAGGTGCGTGTTGACGTGACTGACCGCAGCCTTGCGCCCCACGGCGGTGCCGCCGGGGAACCGCTGATCGGCACAGGCCGGGCGGGAGCACGAAAGCCTCACCGTGCCGGCGGACGGGCGGCCGTAGGGATCCAAGCGCACCGTCCACACCCGCCCCGCTACACGCTCCTCGTGCCGTGTGCCGGCCTCCACCATGTGCGTACCTCCCTCTTTGCTGCACCTTGGTTGCCTCATTGCCCCGGGCGGTCCCCATCATCGGGCATTCAGCTCCATTCGGCTGGCATTCGGCGTGATGGTTGCGTGGGCGAGAGCGGCTTCGAGCACCTGTGTGAGTGGCGAAACGTTCCGGGTTGGCGCCGGTCCGTGCCCGCCGGCCGCCGCCGGCTCCGGTCACGGCACGTGTTCGTCACGGGGGTGCCAGGGGGCGTCGGCTCTGGTGGGCAGTGCGTCGGCGGCCAGTACGAGCGCGTGCACCGACTGCTGGGCACCGGGGACGGGGCCGCGGTAGTGGTGGCCGGTCATGTGACACCAGGCGGGCAGGTCGAGCGGGGCGGCGGGGTCGGTGGTGACGACGTGGACGACTGTGCCGGGCCCGGCACAGTCGATCTCGCTGCGGAGGCGGAGGAGGAGCGCGACGCAGTGCAGGCCGGTTCCGTCGACGACGAGGTCGGGGGCGGGGACACCGGAGTCCGCCGGGTTCATCGGCGGTACGCCGTCGCGGCGACGGCGGGCAGCAGGGCGAGGGAGAGGATGCCGCCGGTGAGGGCGAGGGCGGGGTAGCTGGTGGCGGCGACCATGATGCCGGATGCCATGCCGCCGGTGGCGCCCGAGACGGCGATGGAGACGTCGACCAGGCCCTGGGTCTTGGCGCGGGTGGCGAGTGGCACGGTGTCGGTGATGATCGCGGTGCCGGAGACGATGCCGAAGTTCCAGCCGAGGCCGAGCAGGGCGAGTGCGAGCGCGAGCAGGGCGACGGAGTCGGCGGGCGCGAGCCCGGCGAGGGCACCGGAGGCCAGGAGGACGGTCCCGGAGGCAGCAGCGATCTTCGTGCGGCCGTAGTGGTCGACGAGCCATCCCGTGAGGGGCGACGGCAGGTACATGGCGCCGATGTGGATGGCGATGACGAGGCCGGAGGCGGCCGTGCCATGGCCGTGGTCGTGCATGTGGACCGGCGTCATGGTCATGATCGCGACCATGACGAGCTGGGTGAGGATCATGGCGAGCGCGCCGAGGACGAGCCCGCCGCGGGCCTCGTTCGTGTCGGGACCGTCGGCGGTCGCCGGACCGGTCGCGGAGCCCGGTTCAGTGGCCGCGGCTTCAGTGGCCGCGGCCCTCGTGCGGGCGAGGACGAGGGGGTCGGGCTGCAACCACAGGGCGAGGACGAGGGCGGCGAGTGCGTAGGCGAGGCCGGAGAGGATGAAGGGGCCGGCGAGGTTGGGGATGCCCAGGTGTTCGGCGAGGGCGCCGGTTGGTGCGGCGAGGTTGGGGCCGGCGACGCCGCCGAGGGTCGTGGCGACCAGGACGGTGGAGACGGCGCGGGCCCGGTGGTTGGGAGCGGCGAGGTCGGCTCCGGCGTAGCGGGCCTGGAGGTTGGTGGCGGACCCGGCCCCGTAGACGAACAGGGCGGTGAACAGCAGCAGGGGGCTGTCGAGGACGGCGGCGAGGATGACGCCGGCCGAACCGACGGAGCCGGCGAAGTAGCCGGCGGCGAGGCCGGGGCGGCGGCCGTGGGCCTGGGAGACGCGGCCGACGGCGATGGCGGTGAGTGCTGATCCGGCGGTGACCAGGGCGCTGGGCAGCCCGGCGAGGCTGGTGGTGCCGAGCATGTCCTTGGCGAGGAGCGCGCCGACGGTGACGCCGGCGGCGAGCCCGGCCCCGCTGAGGATCTGGGAGGCGACGAGGACGCGCAGGACACGGCGCTGGGCGACAACCGTGGGTATGTCGCTTCGGACGGGTGAGGTGTTGGTCATCGGTTCCTTCAGTAACGCTGCGTGCGTGCCGGGCGGGTCCGTGGTGGGGCGGAGTGGGGGCGGGCCGTCTCGTCGGCCGTGGTCTGAGGAGTGCGGGGCGGAACGCGGACCGGCGGAACTGGGTCAGCGGCGCGTGGTTGTGACGCCGTTCAGCAGCCCGGCGCTCGCCAGGACGGATCGTGCGGCCCGTTCTCCGGCGGCGAGGGCACCTTCGATGTGTCCGGCGTTCTCGGTGGCCGTCTCGGTCGAGGCCCAGTGCAGGCGGCCGTCGAGTGCCGGCCGCTGATAGAGGGCGTGGCCGAGGAGGGAGTAGTCGGTGAGGCGGTGGACGGTGGGAGGGGCGGTCCAGCGTTCGGTGCTCCAGTCCTGCACGTGCAGGACGTCTGGGGCTGGTGCGGCAGGACCGAAGAGCCGCGCGAGCTGCCCGGTGACGGCCTTGTCGAATCCTGGGCGGACAGCGCGGGCGTGGGCGAATCCGAGGAGTGCGGCGGGCCGCCCGTCGGGCCCTGACATGTCGTGGATCTCCTGGAGCGGACCCGTCCTGCTGAATACCGCGCCGGCCAGTCCCCGCTCGCGCCAGAAGACGGCCGGGTAGTGGGCGACCACCTTGGTGACGGTGCCCATCCAGACCGGCGTGGACCGGGCGAGGCGCACGAGGTCAGCGGGGAGGGCGTCGTGGAAGTCGATGCGTTCCAGCGCCAGGGCCGGCGGAATGGCCAGGATGACGTGCCTGGCGTGTGAGGGGCCGGCTGGCGTGAGCACGGTGAGCCTGTGCTGGCTGACCTGGCGGATGGCGGTGACCGGCGTGTTGAGCAGCAGGGACTCGGCGGGCAGCGTGCCGGCGAGGGCGGTGGCCACGCTCTGGGACCCGGAGGTGAAGCGGTGGGAGGGGGCGTCGAGCAGGTTGCCGGTGAGCCGGCGGGTGCCGGTGGTCTCCTGGAGGAGGGTGTCGCCGGCGAGGTGCTGGTCGAAGGTCGCGATTCCGCTGCGCGCGGCGAGGGTGCGTATGCGCTCCTCGCCGTCCCAGAACCAGGTGGCTCCCAGGTCGAGAGCCCGCCCTGGGTACGAGGTGGCCACGGAGAGCATGCGGCCGCCGACGCGGGCACGTGCCTCCAGGCAGACCGTGTCGAGACCGGCGGCGTGGAGCGAACTGGCTGCGGCCAGTCCGGAGGCGCCGGCGCCGACGACGATCACGTCGTGACTGTGCCGGTGGGACATGAGGAATCCTTTCTGCAGGCCGGCACTCGCCCTTCGAGGGCGCGCGGGTGCCGTCGGAGCCGGGGCGGGCGGCTGCGCGTCGGGACGCAGACGTGGAAACGGGGGTTGGTCAGCCGTCGGCGGCGGTGTCCAGGACGACGCGGAACCGGGGAGCTCCGGAGCGCAGCCGGGCGACCGCTTCACCGGCCTGCTCCAGTCGCATGCGCTCGATGAGGGGGCGGACGCCGTTGGTGATGGCGAACCGCATCGCCTCCTCGGTTTCCCGTGGGCTGCCGGTCAGGTGTCCGGTGAGGGTGTGGCCGTTCATGACCAGCCGGGCCACCGACAGGCTCACCGACCCCGCGTCGACGCCGACGAGGGTGAGCCGCCCGTGCACGTCGAGCCCGGAGAGGAGTTCGTCCACGGGGGCGGTGGAGGAGGCGGTGTGGACGATGAGGTCGGCGCCGCCGAGTGCCTTCAGGGCGGCGCCCGGCGCCTGGGCGGTGCTGTCGATGTAGTGGTGGGCGCCGAGGCCGCGGGCGAGCCGGTCGCGGTCGTTCCCCCGGGCGACGGCGACGGTCTCGTACCCGAGCTTCGCCGCGAACTGGACGGCGAAGTGCCCCAGGCCGCCGAGACCGAACACGGCGACCCGTCGGCCCGCGGGGACGCCGGCGTTGCGGACCGCGTTGAAGGCGGTCACGCCCGCGCAGCCGAACGGGGCCGCGTCGAACAGGTCGAGCTCGTCGGGGACGCGCGCGAGCGCGTCCGCGGGCACGGTGATGCTCTGCGCCCAGCCACCCGGGTAGGACAGGCCGGGGATCTTGCGGTCCGGGCAGTGGACGACATCGCCCGCCCGGCAGGAGGCGCAGCGCCCGCAGCTCCCGCCGAACCAGCCGACGGCCACCCGATCCCCGACCGACCAGCCCTCCACCTGATCGCCCATCTCGGCGATCACACCCGCGACCTCGTGGCCCGGGGTGACCGGGAAGGAGACGCCGGCGCCGGCGGCTGCAGCCGTTGAGATGTCGGCGTGGCACACACCGCTCGCCGTGACCGATACGCGGACCCACCGTCCCGCAGGCGCCGTCGTCCTGGCCACGGACGGACGCAGGGGGCCCCGCGGTTCGGTCACGACCACGGCCACAGCGCTGTCTGACATGGCGCCCTTCCCTGGACAGAAACGACTCTCATAGGTGCTGGTTATGCTGGACCAGCAGGCACCCCACCGTAGGCGCAGCAAGAGCGGCCCGGTAGAGGATCTTCGTGAATGCAGCGATAAGGCATGATTATGGTTGAGCGCCTGAACCTCGAAGGACTCCGGTACACGCAGGCCGTCGCCGAGACCAAGTCGTTCAGTGCCGCCGCACGCGCCTACGGGGTGACGCAGCCCGCCCTGTCCAACGGCATCGCCAAGCTGGAGGAGCGCCTCGGCGACAAGCTGTTCGACCGCTCCCCGCGCGGCGTGACCCAGACCGCCTTCGGCACCCGGATCCTGCCGCTGATCGAACGCGCCTTGGTCGCGCTCGATGCCGTCGCAGCGGAGGCCCGGCGGCTGAACGAACCCGGCGAGCACAAGATCCGCATGGGCGTCTCGCCGCTGATCAGCTCGCACCTGGTCGCCCGGGCGTTCAGCATGGTCTGCGACCTCCCCGTGCCCCGCGACCTCGTGCTGCGCGAGGCGAACATGCAGGACCTGCGCGAGGGCCTGCTGGCCGGGGAACTCGACATCATCCTCATCCCGGCGGTGGCAGCGGTGCCACGCTTCGAGCACCGGGTCATCGACGTCGAGCCGATCGTCGTGGTCAGCCCCGACACCGCGGACCCGGCTCCGCTCGAACTCGAGGAAGCCGGCAAGGAATGCTTCATCCTCGTGCCGGACACCTGTGGCCTGACCACGTTCACCACACGGCTCTTCCAGGCGCACCAGGTGCCCCTGCGTACCTATCCGGGCGAAGCCGCCAGCTACCGCGTCCTGGAGGACTGGACGAAGCTGGGCCTGGGCTCGGCCATGGTCCCCCGCTCCAAGCTCACCTCGCCCGACGTGCCACACCGGCCGCTGCTGAACGACGGCCGCGAGGTGCAGATCGCCTTCGAAGCGATCTGGAACGGCGACTCCCCGCTCGGCGCAGACCTGCTCCACCTCGCCGACAGCCTCGCGCCCGCCCGCCACTAGCCATACGCATCACTTATCTCTGGATTCAGCGAGATCCCCTACCGGAGACCCAGGGCGGGCGCCTAACTTGGCAGACGGTTCGCGGCCCTGCCGCACCAGCCCATTCCCTGCCCAACGAGCGAGGCGCCACCGACCGGATCACTCAGGTCTTCCCGCAACCGCTGCTCTGGGCCACCCCCGCGCCATCCCTCGGATGCCCGGACCACCCGCCGCCCCCGGCCGACCGCCTCGCCCCGCCCCCTCTCCGACAGGTGGAGTCATGCACGAACTACGCGCCCTGCTGCATGAGTACGACCGCGCCCGCGCCTACACCGACGACCTGTGGCGAGACCTCACGCCGGACGAGGTGACCTGGCGCCCACACGAGAACTCCAGCGCCATCGGCTGGCACCTCGGCCACCAAGCCCACGTCGCCCACTTCATGATCCGCAACCTGACCGCGGCCGAGCCCAGCCCCGACCCGGAACTGGACGGGCTCATGGACTCAGCGAACCCGGAGAAGTTCCGCGGCGCACTCCCCACGGTCCAACGGCTCGCCGCGTTCCGCGACACCGTCGCCGAACGCGTCCACGCCCGCATCGGCGACATCGCTGCCGGCGCCGTCGGCGCCCCCACCCAGATGACCATCGTCGCCACGCACCTGCTGACCGCGCTGATTAACCACGAGTACCAGCACGACCAGTGGATCAGCGAGGTCCGCGCCGACAACCTCGGCCACGCCCTCCCGCCCGACCCCGCGTCGGACCGACTCAGCCGCGTCGACGGCTACCTCGTCCTCAACCTCCACGCCTGACCGCCACACGAGACCACTCTCCGTCCCCCTCCAGCCCCCCAGATGACGTGTACGACCGCTGACCAGCCCGGGGTGTTGCCGTGGGTGGTTGCCCGGACGGGATATGCGCTGGTCGCCGCTCATCGCGGGTGGTCATACTGCCGCGATGGATCCAGTGACTCTTGAGACCGACCGTCTGGTGCTGCGGGCCTTCACACCTGCCGACGTGGACGCGGTGTACGAAGCCTGCCAGGACGAGGACATCCAGTTCTACACCCCGGTGTCGGTGCCGTACCGGCGTGCGGACGCGGAGGTGTTCGTCGGCGAGAAGCTTCCCGCTCAGTGGGCCGAGGACAGGGACTACACCCTCGGCGCGTTCCGCAAGGACACCGGCGCCCTGGTCGGCTCGTACTGCCTGACCCTCATCAGCCGCGGCGTCTGGGAGCTCGGTTACTGGGCGGTCAAGGAGCAGCGCGGACGCGGGTACTCGGTGGAGGCCGCTCGGGCCCTGTGCGACTGGGGTTGGGCCACGCTCGACGTGCACCGCATCGAGTGGTGGGCCATGACCGGGAACACCGGCTCGCGTGCCGTCGCCGAGAAACTCGGCTTCACCGTCGAAGGGACACTGCGCAGCAGAGGCATCGCCAACGACGGCACACCGCACGACTGGTGGGTGGGCGGCCTGCTGAGGCCCTGAGCTCGGGCCGGTGCTTCGCCGGCCGTGTTCGCTCTGCCGCGCGGAGGTTCCCAGCTCGGACGGTTCCCGCAGGAGAGCCACACCGATTGGTCATCGGCGGCCAGCCGTGACGTGGCAGTGGCCGCAAGGGTTCCTCGGGTCTGACCAGGACGTGGGCCCGTGCGACCCTGCCCCCTTCTGCCTTCTGCCTTCTGCCGCGGCACTCGCGCGGGATCATCCCGGCGTGGTTTCGTAACCGGCTCCGAACCGTGGAACGTCGCCGGGGGCGAGGTCGGGACGGAGCCGGCGGACGCGCACGGGGTGCCGCCACCGACCGTGGTCGACGGCGGTGTCGCCTTCGAACTCGACCACCAGCCCCGGCTCCACGGTGGTGAACCGCAGCAGGTCGCGTGACCCCCAGTGGGCCGTGACCCTCATCCCTTCCCATGGGTGTGCGGCAGTGCCCGGGGTGAGGAGCCGACCCAGGTCGGCCTGTTGGGCCGCCGCCAGTGGCGTTGTACGGGCGACCAGGCACAGTCGGCCCTCGGGGGTGTGCCGTCCGAGCAGCAGGGTGTGCGGGAGGCGCACGGGCCCGGTGACGGCGCCGGCCAAAGCCTCTGTCGACCGCCGCGACCGCACCTTCAGCCACCCCCTGCGGCCGGGCTCGTACTGCTGGTCGGCGCCCTTGACGACGACGCCTTCCACACCGACGGCCGACCAGTGGCTCATCCACTCCTCGGCCTGTCGACGGTCGGTGCTGGCTGGGCAGAGCGACCACGGCGCGACCAGGTGGTGGTCGGCGAAGAACTCCTCGAGGGCCCTCCGGCGTTCGCGGTACGGGCGGCGGACCAGGCAGGTGCCGGCGCGGTGCAGGAGGTCGAAGGCGATCAAGTGCGCGGGCTCTGTCCGGGCCAGGCGGCTGACGGTCGCGGAGGAGCGGCCCAGGCGGTGCTGGAGCGCGGTGAACTCCAGGCGCCCGCCGGTGTAGACCACCACCTCACCGTCGACCACGACGTCCTCGTTGAGGTCTGTGGCCGCTCGGGCCACCTCCGGGAAGCAGCCGGTCAGGTCGGTGCCGGTCCGGGAGCACAGGCGCACCCGTTCGTCGAGGACGGACAGCAGGGTCCGGTAGCCGTCCCACTTCGGTTCGAAAACCAACTGGCCTGGAAGGGCGCCGGCTACCGGCAGGTGATCGACGGCGCGAGCGAGCATCGGCTCGCGCACCGAACAACAGGACGAGGCCACACCGTCCCCATACCCGCGCACGGCCTCCGAGGTACCAACGGATGGGCCGGTGGAGTGAACGGCCAGCCAGCCGCCTCCGGGAGAACGCACCAACCGCCGGGCTCACCGAACGCGAAGGGCCGCTGCGGGCGAGCCCCTCACGTTCCCGAGACCAAGAACAGGCGTTCACCCCTCCGGGGTCGTGGTCCAGCCGCGGATGGTGGCCAGGACATCGCTCACGCTCGCGCGTCCCTCAGCCACCTCGACGGCGAGGTTGGCCCAGGCCAGGGCGTCGTACTTTCCGTCGATGCCGTGATACTGCAGGAGGTCGATGGCCGCGGCGATGGCGAACGGCCCGTTGGAGTGCTCCAGCATCGGCAGCCGCAGCAAGGTGTGGAACAGAGCCGCCGCCTGGGCGCGGGGTCCCTGGTAGACGGGCGTCTCCGCGACGACGGCCTCGCACCTGGCGATGGCCGCCGCCGGCACGCCCCAGTCATCCACCGCGGGGTCGCCGGGCATCTGCTGGGCGACCGCGGACAGGTGGGCGACGGTCAGCCGGTCGCTCACGCCGCCGCACCCCGCTGCTGCGCCTTCGGACGCGGGTCGATGTCGGCGTTCAGCCGGTCAAGGACGTCGGCTGCCTCCGGGTCGCCCCCGAGCCAGTCCAGGATCTCGCGGGTGGGCGCAGCGAACCGGGCGACCTCCTGATTCACATCCGCCATGACCGTCTGGTGCATGTACGCGTTGACCGACAGCCCCAGTTCGGCGGCGCGGCGGCTGATGCGTTCGGCGTCGTCCTTGGGGACACGCAGCGTCAGGCTCTTCTGCTCCATGACGGCAATGCTATCAATGACGTCACACGGCGAGGCTGGGAACCGGCGTAACCCCCACGGAGCGCCAGGGGAAGCCGACCGGCTACCGACCCAGGCGGGGGCGCTGTGTGCCGCGGGGCGACAGTGGGGACCCGCGGTCGCGGTGCCCCTCGGTCCGTGGGTGGAATCCCCCCACACCTGGCCGGTCATGGTCGCGAGGACCTGACCCGGGCCGCGGCGACGACCGGGGTTGCCGCCGGGGTCACGCCCGGCCGGACCACCGACAGGCGCCCGGAGGACGGAGTGAGTGGCTCGGATCTCCCCGTGACCGTCTCACCCGCCCCGGTCGGGACCGGTCCCGACAGGCTCGCGCTACATCTGGAGCGTCGCCGGGTGAACCGGATCGGATGCGGCTGGTCCGCCCTCACGCACCGCCGATCCCGGGGACCCACCAACCAGGAAGGACGACAGCCATGGGTATGCGCAGGACTCTCCTCGGAACCGTCGCCGCGGCAGGGCTCACCGGAACCCTGCTCACCGCGGTGACTCCCACCACGGCTCACGCCGACGAGGGCTGCAACTTCAACAATGCCAGGACGGTCGCGTCCACCTCGATCAAATCCCGCGGAATCGAGCTGCGGGCCAACCGAACATGTGCGTGGGGCAGGATCTTCGGCTCCCCGGGCGACCTGGTGTGGGTGGACCGCAGCACCGACGGCGGGCGGACCTGGCAGCAGCTCAGCATCACCCGGATCGAGACCGGCGGCGGCCACCACACCCACGCCTTCAACAACCAGGGGAATCTCATGCGAGCGTGCGGCAAGGCCGGCAACTATCCCGAAGTCGCCTGCACCACCTGGTGGTGACCCGGCCCCCGCGGAGCGAACCACGTGTCCGCCGACGAGACCCCAGCGGGCGATGGTCTTGCTCAGTCGCTCCTCGTCGGCGGGCGCGACCAGCTCGTTCACGAGCTCGTGGCGAGCGTGCGCCGGACGCGGTAACCCTTCATCGCGGCGTCGCGCGCTGGGCGACGAGCATGTGGGACGTGCGCGCCGTCCGGTTCGGACCGCCCTCGAGAGCGGCGCCGGGGCGGGGAGAGCGACCCGCCATACAGAGCGACCCGCCTACGGAGCGGCGTGTGCGGACGGCTCCGGCATCGACGCGTTCCCGCTGGTGACCCAGCCAGCCTCGGCCCCCTGACCCTCGTACCTCCCCGGGGAGCTGCACCGGTATTGATTGTTGGGGGTGGAGCTCGAGCGGCTCGATGAAACTGAAGGCCGGCGGGGGCGGGTACCGGCAGGTCGAGCTCAGGTGGCCAGCGCCGCTGTGGGGCCGCCTCCGACTGGGTTCACGCGGGTATGCCGCCGCGGGCGATGACGTCCGCGTACCAGTGGGCGCTGGACTTGAAGGTGCGGCGCTGAGTTGCGAAGTCGACATGGACGATACCGAAGCGTTTGCTGTACCCGTAGGCCCACTCGAAGTTGTCGAGCAGGGACCACAGGAAGTAGCCCCGTACGTCAGCACCGTCCTTGATCGCCCGGTGCACGGCGGCCAGATGGGCGTGCAGATAGGCCGTCCGCTCGGGATCCTTCACCGCGCCCGACGGGTCGGCGTAGTCGTTGTAGGCGGCGCCGTTCTCGGTGACCACCAGTGGCAGGCCCGGCAGGTCGTCCCGGAGACGGATCAGCAGTTCGTGCAGTCCGTCCGCGTCGACGGGCCAGTCCATCGCCGTACGGGGCCCGGGGGCGGGAACGAAGCGCACGTGCTGTTCCGCGCCCGCCCACGGCGACGGCGACTCGGAGGTGCCGGCGGCGACCGTGGTGGGGGAGTAGTAGTTGAGACCGAGCGTGTCGAGCGGCGCGGCCACGGTCTTGAGGTCGCCGTCCTTGACGAAGGACCAGTCGGTGATCGCCGCGGTGTCATGGATGAGGTCCTCAGGGAGCCGCCCGTGGAAGAGCGGGTCGAGGAAGATCCGGTTGCCGACGGCGTCGATCCGGCGGGCCGCGTCATGGTCCCCCGGCGCGTCGGTGTGGGCGCGTACCGCGTGGAGGTTGAGTGTCACGGACACCTCGGCCGGAGTGGGCAGCGCCGCGCGCAGCGCCCCTACCGCGAGGCCGTGCGCCAGGTTCAAGTGGTGCGCCGCACGCAGAGAGTCCACGGCGCTGGTACGGCCGGGGGCGTGCACACCGCTGCCATAGCCGAGGAAGGCCGTGCACCAGGGCTCGTTGAGGGTGGTCCAGGTCCCCACGCGGTCGCCGAGTGCCTCGGCGACGAGGCGGACGTACTCAGCGAAGTGGTACGCGGTCTCCCGATGGGGCCACCCGCCCGCGTTCTCCAGCTCCTGGGGCATATCCCAGTGGTAGAGCGTGGCCACCGGCCGGATACCAGCGTCCCGCAGCTCGTCGGTGAGCCGTCGGTAGAAGTCCAGCCCCTTGCGGGCGGCCTTGCCCCGGCCGGTCGGCTGGACGCGGGGCCAGGCGATGGAGAAGCGGTAGTCGGTCACGCCGAGCCGCCGCATGAGCGCGATGTCCTCGCTCACCCGGTGGTAGTGGTCGGCGGCGATGTCGCCGGTGTCGCCGTTGCACACCTTGCCGGGGGTGCGGCTGAACGTGTCCCAGATGGATGGAGTGCGGCCGTCCTCGGTGGCGGCGCCCTCGATCTGGTACGCGGCGGTGGCGGTGCCCCAACGGAAGCCCTCGGGGAACCGGAGCGTCGTGGCGGTGCGGGGGCGGGTGTCGAGCGCGGACATGAGCGTGGAACTCCCGGGGGTGAGACGACTGTGGTGTGGAGGGCGCAGGGCCTGGCGTGCCGGTGTCGGGAGCCCACCCTGCGTGGTCAGCCCTTGACCGCGCCCTGTGTGATCCCGCCGACGATCTGCCGGCCCAGCAGGCCGAAGACCAGCAGCACCGGAAGTGTGCTGAGCAGGGTGCCCGCCATGATCACGGACTGGTCGTTGACGTAGCCGCCGCCGAGCTGGCGCAGGGCGACCTGGACGGTCGGTTCGGAGGAGGTGAGGGCGACGATGGGCCAGAAGAAGTCGTTCCATGCGGCCATGAAGGTCAGCAGGCCGAGGGCGGCCATGCCCGGCCGGGCGATCGGCACCACGATTGACCAGAAGATCCGTGCGCTCGATGCGCCGTCGACCCGGGCCGCCTCGATCAGTTCGTCCGGCAGCGACTGCACGAGGAACTGCCGCATGAAGAACACACCGAAGGCGGAGACGAGTCCCGGCAGGATGACGGCCTGGAGCTGGTTCACCCACTGCAGTTCGGCGATCAGCATGAACAGGGGGATGACGCCGAGCTGTGGCGGGATCATCATGGTGCCCACGGTGACGGCGAGCAGCGCCCCGCGGCCGCGGAAACGGAGCTTGGCGAAGGCGAACCCGGCGAGCGTGCAGCACAGCACGGTGCCGAGGGTGATTGACCCGGACACGATGAGGGAGTTGAGGAGTGCCGTGCCGATGTCGGCCTCCTCCATCACGGCCTCGAAGTTCTGCATCAGGTTCGGGCCCGGCAGGAGCGCCGGCGGGACCTGCGCCATGTCGGCGTTGGAGCGGCTGGCTGCGACGATCGTCCAGTAGAAGGGGAAGGCCGAGACGAGCACGGCGACGATCAGGACCGCGTAGGCGAGCTTCCCGCCCCGCATCGTGCGTCCTGCCTGCGAGCGTCGTCGTCCGCGCGCGGCGGGCCGTTCGGGGGCCGGGTGCGTGACGGGCGGATCGGTGAGCGCGGTCATCGGCCGGCCTCCTTGCGGGAATGGCGGCGGGTGATGAGGGCGTTGGCCCCGACGAGCGCCAGGATCAGCAGGAACATCACCCAGGCGATGGCGGCGGCCCGGCCCAGGTGGAAGAAGCCCCAGCCCTGCTCGTACATGTAGAGCCCGAGGGTCTGGTACTGGTGTGAGATGCCGCCGGAGACGGATCCCTCGAAGAGCAGCGGCTCGCCGAAGAGCTGGGTGGCACCGATCGTGGAGACGATGACCGTGAAGACGATCGTGGGTCGCAGCCCCGGCAGGGTGACGTGAACGAACTGCCGCCAGCGTGATGCCCCGTCCATCTCGGCGGCCTCGTAGAGCTCGTGCGGTATGGACTGCATGCCTGCCAGGTAGATCAGGGCGTTGTACCCGGTCCAGCGCCAGATGACGATGGTGGAGACGGCGATCTGGGAGGCGACCGTGCCGGTCTGCCAGTCGACCGGGCTGATGCCGACGAGCCCGAGCCCGTAGTTGATCAGGCCGAAGTCACGGCCGAAGAGCTGGGCGAAGACGAGCGTGGCGGCGGCGACGGAGGTCGCGTACGGAAGCAGGATCGCAGTGCGGAAGAACGTCCGCCCGCGCAGTTTGTAGTTGAGCACGTGCGCGAGGCCCAGCGCCATGACCAGTTGGGGGACGGTGGACAGCACCCCGATGGTGAAGGTGTTGCGGAGCGAGGTCCAGAAGAACTCGTCGGCCAGCAACGCGGTGTAGTTGTCCAGCCCGCGCCACTCCATGTCGCCCGGCGTCTGGAGTTCCACCCGGTACAGCGACACGTAGGCCGTGTAGATCAGTGGGAAGAGTCCGAAGGCGGCGAACAGGGAGAAGAAGGGGGCGATGTAGGCGTAGGGGGAGAGCTGGCGCCACACGCGCCGGATGCTGGACGGCCGGCTCGCTGGGTTCGGTCGCGCGGATGCGGTGAGGGTCACGTTGCGGCCCTTCGGGAGGAGTCGGTGCCGGGGCGGGGACCCTCCGGGCCGGTCCGGGCGGGGCAGGAGTTGCCCGGACCGCGGCGCGGAGGTGACTGGTCACCCGATGATGTTCTTGACGCCCTTCTTGGCGTTCTCCCATGCCTTGTCGGGCTTCGTGCCCTTGCGCTCCACCTCACTCAGCGCATTGGTGATCTGCTGGGCGACGTTCTGGTCGTGGACGCCGAGAACCTGTACGGGGGCGGCCTCGGCGGCCTCACCGAAGATCCGTCCGATCGGGGCACCGGAAAAGTAGGGATCCGTCGCGTCAGCGATCTGCGCGATGGCAGCGGTGGCCGACGGGAAGTTGCCCTGTTTGGCGAAGATCTTGGACTGTTGCTCGGGCGCCGTGAGCCACTTGATCAGCTCGTACGCCTCCTTCTTGTGCTTGGCGGCGCGGGGGACGGCGAGGTACGAGCCTCCCCAGTTGCCGGCGCCGCCCGGAAGCGCGGCGATGTCCCACTTGCCCTTGCCCGTCTCGCCGGCCTGGCCCTTGATGTAGCCGAGCATCCACGCGGGGCAGGGGAGGGTCGCGAAGGATCCGGCCGAGAAAGCCTGATTCCACTGCGGCGACCACTGGTCGAGCTTGGCGCTGAGACCTGCCTCGGACGCCTCGATGGAGGCGTTCCAGGCGTTCTCGATCGCCGGGTTGGTCTCCCAGATCAGCGCGCCCGAGTCGTCGTAGTAGCGCTCCTCCTCTTGCCCGATCATGATCGAGAAGAGGCTGCCGACGCTGTCCAGCCAGGCGCTCTTGCTCGGAGCCTTCGCCTTGTACTGCCTGCCGAGCTCCAGGTAGCCGTCCCAGGTGGCCCAACGCTTCGACAGTACCTCGCGGTCAGTGGGCAGTCCCGCCTGCTTGAGGAGGTCGGTGCGGTAACACATCGCCTCCGGGCCGACATCGGTGCCGAGACCGAGCACCTCGCCGTTCCGCCCTGTGGCAGCGGCCCACTTGGCCTCGGCGAACTGCCCCTTGAGCGCGTCGGCGCCGTACTTCCGGAGATCCTCGAACTTGTCGGCCTGCTGCTGGGTGACGGAGGCGATCCGGCCCACCTCGACGCCCTGGACATCGGCGAGGCCGGCGCCCCCGGCGAGCCGGGTCTGCAGCGACCTCCAGTAGTCGGCCTCGTCCTCGGTGTCCGTCTGCTTGATCGTCACATTGGGGTGGAGCCTTTCGTACTCGGCGTAGAGCCCGGCCTCCTTGTAGCCAAAGGAGCCAAACAGGTCGACAGTGATCGTGACCTTCCCGTTAGCGCTGTCAGAGGCGCCATCCGACGACCCCCCGCAAGCAGCGAGCAAGGCCCCGGCGAGCACGACCGCCCCCAAGCGGAATGCGGCTCTCTTGGCGGCTCGGGCAGTGGGCATGGGAAGCCTCCCTTGGCTCGGGGGTCGCACGAGCGCAACGTGAGAGCGCTCTCAGCATGCCAGGGGAGCCTGCCTGTGAAGCGCACGATCCGTCAAGACTTGAACACTTAACAGGTCTGATTCGGCCTAGGTGTCGGGTGTGCGCCCTGTATTGACAGCCATGTTTCAGGAGTTCTACGTTTCAGGCCATCTGAGAGCGCTCTCGGATTGAGTCCGGAGACAACCAACCGCACTCCGCGCGTTCCCGCCTGCACCGCCGTACATCGCCGTATGCGCCGGGCACCGCTGGCTTCGACCGCGGTGCTCGGCGGCCTGCCGCAGCCGTATCGCTGTTGAGCCGCTCTGCCCATCGTGATGATATGAGGTGTTCCGCATGCCAGTCCCTCGCCCGCGCTCAGCCGCCGCGCTGGCACTAGCTGCCGCGCTGGCGGCCGTCGGACTCGGTCCGCTGGCGCCCTCCGCCGCGGCCGCCACCGTCCCCGTAGGGGCCGGCAGCTACTCCGACACCCGGCCCGCCGGCACCTCCGGCCCCACCACGAACACAGGCACACCCGTGACGCCCAAGCTCACTGCCGCTGCCAAGGACCGGCCGGTACCCACCAACGACTGGTGGTCCTCGCTCGCCTTCCAGCGCTACGGCGACAACCCGTACTCCACCCCCATGTACGGCCATCCCCTCACCTACCAGGCGGTCGCGGGCGGACTGGAAATCGGCTACCCCACCAACCCCGCCATCGTCGGGGACGGCCGCCAGTACGAGTTCGCCCACAAGCGGGACCTCACCCTCGGCGTGGCCGGGCTGAACTCGCCTGACACCAAGGCCGACGCATGGTCCGACTGGACCGTCACCCCCTACTGGTCCGACGGCACCCACACCCTGCGCACCACCATCGGGCACGGCCTGCCCTTCGTGTACGCCCAGGGATCCGGCGGCAACGCCCAGATCACCACCGCGGGCACCGCCGCCGTCTTCGCCGACGAGGGCAACATCCTGGGCATCACCGTCGCCGGCCACCACTATGCCCTCTTCGCCCCCACCGGCAGCGACTGGAACGTCTCCGGTTCCACGATCAGCGCCGGCCTCGGCGGCAAGGACTACTTCTCCCTCGCCGTCCTGCCCTCCACCGAGGCGCTCGCGACGTACCGGAAGTACGCCTTCAACTTCGTCACCGGATCCCGGGTTGACTGGGACACCAGCGACGGCACCGTCCGCGCTACCTACAGCCTCACCACACAGGCCAAGGAAGGCACGGGAAGCGGTACCCTCCAGGCCCTCTACCGGCACCAGTGGCTGCACACCACCGACCCCCTCACCTCCTACACCTACGTCTCGCCGCGCGGAACCATGAAGGTCCGTGAGGGCACGGCCTTCACCACCGTCCAGAAGGCAGCCCCGGTCCTGCCCGGCCTGCCCCGAACCAGCGCCATCGACGCCGCGAGGCTGCGCGGGTACCTGAATGAGGTCGTCTCCTCCTCCGACCCGTTCTCCGGAGCCGTCGACACCTACTGGACCGGCAAGGCGCTCGGCAGACTCGCCCAACTGGTGTCGCTCGCTGACCAAATAGGCGAGACCGCGACCCGCGACAAGCTTCTCGCCCTCCTCAAGGGCCGCCTCCAGGACTGGTTCGCCGCGGGCGGAGCGAACGAGTTCTCCTATGACCGCGACTGGAAGACCCTCACCGGCTACCCCGCCTCCTACGGCAGCGACACCGAGCTCAACGACCACCACTTCCACTACGGTTACTACGTCTACGCGGCCGCGATCATCGCCCAGTACGACGCGGACTGGGCCGCCGACTCCGCCTGGGGAGGCATGGTCAAGACCCTCGTCCGCGACACCGCCAACCCCAGCCGCACCGACACCGCCTTCCCCTTCCTGCGGGGCTTCGACGTCTACGCCGGACACAGCTGGGCCTCCGGCCACCAGGGCTTCGCCGCGGGCAACAACCAGGAGTCCTCCTCGGAGTCCACCAACCTCAGCGCCGCCCTCGTACTTTGGGGCTCGGCCACCGACGACGCCGCTCTGCGTGACCTCGGCAGCTACCTGCTGGCCACCGAGAGCGAGGCCATCGCCCAGTACTGGTTCGACTCCGACCAGCAGGTCTTCCCGGACTCCTTCGGCCACGACACCGCCGGTATGGTGTGGGGAAGCGGCGCCGCCTACGCCACCTGGTGGACCGCCAACCCCGAGGAGATCCACGGCATCAACGCCCTCCCGGTCACCGGCGGCTCACTCCACCTCGGCGGCCACCAGGCCGCGATCCGGCGCAACATCGCCGAAATGGAGCGGGAGAACGGCGGACCAGCCGTTGAATGGCGCGACATCCTCTGGGAGTTCGAGTCCCTCGCCGACCCGACGGCCGCAAGGGCGAAATGGGACGTGGGCCACGCCCAGTACACCCCGGAGACGGGGGAGTCCAAGGCGCACACCTACCACTGGATCACCAGCCTGGACGCCCTCGGCGCCCCCGACACCTCGGTGACCGGCGACATCCCGACCTCCGCGGTCTTCGACAAGGACGGGACCCGCACCTACGTGGCTCACAACTACGGCTCCGCAACCCGCACCGTGACCTTCTCCGACGGCAAGGCCCTCGCCGTACCCGCCCGGTCCACCGCCACCGCGACCGGCTCGGGACCCGACCCGGAGCCCTCGACCGGCAACACCTTCCAACTTCGCTCCGGCGGCGTCCTCACCACGTCCACCGGCGGCACGCCCGGCAGCGACACCATCCCCTCGGCCGGTGGCGCCAACTACGACGGCACCCCCAACAAGCCGCTGGTGTACGAGGCCAAGGGCGTCAACGCGACCTTCAGAACCGGCGGTACCACCGCGTTCCGCCTACCGGTGGACGCCGGTACGGCCGTTGGCCTCGGCCAACAGGCCCGGATCAGCTACGACCTCACCGGAGACGGCACCTTCGACCGGACGGAGACGTACCACTACTTCGCCACGGATCCACTCCCGGGCTGGGAGGAGTACAACCAGACCCGTGGCCTGAAGTCCGCCACCGGCGCCCTCGGTGACCTGCGCGGCGGAACGATACGCCTGGAGGTCTGGAGCGCGATCGGCAACGCGGACTCCCGTCTCCAGACGGGTACGGACACCGCCGTACTGGTCATCCCGTACGACTGACGCAACCGGACGACCCCCTGAGGGGCGGCGGCTGGGGCCCGGGCCCCAGCCGCCGCCTCATGCCGACGCCCGCCGGACCAGACTCGTCTGCGTGATCACAGATGCTGGTGCCGCATCACTCCGTCCCTGCAGCAGACGCATCAGGAGCTTCACCATGAGCCGACCCATGCCCTCGATGTCCTGACGCACCGTGGTGAGTGCCGGTTCGGTGTCTCTTACCACCGAATCCATGTCGTCGAAGCCAACCACTGCGATGTCCTCCGGCACCCGAAGTCGGCGCTCCCGCAGAGTGTGCAGCGCACCCGCGGCCATCAGGTCGTTGGCAGCGAAAACCGCGTCCAGTTCCGGCCGCCGGTCCAGCAGCTCGGCCATGGCGCGGGCCCCGCTCTCCCGGGTGAAGTCGCCCTGGCACAGCAGCGCCGGATCGGGGTCGACCAGCACGTCGTGGTAGCCCGCGATCCGGTCCAGCGCGGAGGTCTGGTCACGCGGGCCCGCGATGTGCGCGACGCACCGGCGCCCCAGGGACACCAGGTGCCGTACTGCCTCCCGGGCCCCGCCGCGATTGTCGCAGTCGACGAACGGCACGCTCAGGCCCGAGCCCACCGGCGGGCGTCCTCCGAACACCGCCTGGACACTGCTCCGGGCGATCAGCGCCGGCAACCGGTCGTCGCTGTGCAGGGAGAAGGCGAGCGCGCCGTCCACATGCCCTCCGTCCAAGTAGCGCGCGATCCGCTGGTGATCGCCGACACCCTCCACCCACAGCAGCACCATCTGCGAGTCATGAGCGGTCAGCTCCCGGCTGATCCCGCGCACCTGCTGCTCGAAGAACGGGTCGGAGAAGACCCGGAACTCCGGTTCCGCGATGATGACGGCCACCGCGCCATGACGCCGAGTGACCAGCGAACGAGCCGCGTGATTCGGCACATAACCCAGGTCCTCGACCGCCTTGCGAACCTTGTCCACCAGATGCTGACGCACGCCCGCACCGCCGTTGACGACCCGCGAGACCGTCGCCCGGGACACGCCGGCGTGCGCCGCAACGGCTTCCAGCGTGGGGCGGGACGCCCCAGTGGTCTGCTCGGGCAAGGCGGCCAACTCCTCGTCTTCATCCGCGGCCTGGGCCGCGCCGCTGATCCGACGCGGATCAGGATAAACGCTACCCTCCGATTTTTGAGAGCGCTCCCAGAACGCTGTGACGAGGATGACACGGATGTGTTTCCATGTGCTCGCGGAGCGGGCCTGGTGTTCGCCGGGGCCGCCCGGTTGGGGGCGGCGGACCCGGTTCCGGGGTGCCGGGCGCCACGGGCGCGCTGGACGTCATCAACGTCACGCTGACCCACGGCGTGAGAGGACGGCCCCGGGCCCCGGCGGTCTGGGGGCTGCCACCCGGCCACTGCCTGCGTCTGTCGCAGCCGTCGTCCGCCGAGCAGGTCCTCGACACGATCCGCACCGCAGCGCGTCGTGCCACGGACACCCTGCTCGTGTACTACTCGGGCCACGGCCTCATAGACCCCGACTTCGACAGCCTGTTGCTCACCCTCCCCTCCTCCGACGTCGACCGCCCCTATTCGTCCATCGCCTACGACGGCGTCCGCCGCGAAATCCTCAACGCGGGCCGCACGGTGAACGAGGGGATCGGCCCCGTCCTGGCCGAAACGCACCTCCGTAGCGGTCGGGTCCTCAGGTGCTGGCGACCGTGTTGGTAGGGTCCCCAGCGGTTCCGGATACGTAGCGCAGGGGAGGCGACACTGTCCGTGCACTCAGTGGGGGAAGCGGGTACCGACAAGGACGCCGCTGGGGCGGAACGAGCCGCGTGGTGGCGTCGCGCAGTGCGCAGCGCATGGTTCGACAAGGCCCTGGTGGGAGTGCTCTTACTGGGAACGGCCGGGGGGTGTACGGCTGTCCGGACCTGGCGGGAGGCCGAGAGACGGGCGGACAACCAGCAGGTGCTGCGCCAGGCATGTGACGGCATGCTGGACCGGGCCGGGATCGCCAGCGCGTTGCCTGACGGTGAAGAGGCCCACGACGAACGGTGGTCGAGCACCTCCTCCGGCGCCGTCCTCGAGGGGTACGGGGTGGTCGGCGCCGAAACCTACCTGTCCTGCGAGCTGTACCTGGGCACGGACAGCGATGCCGAGGGCGACCCCTACGTGCAGGTCACCGTGACTCGCGTGGCTGTCCCGGCGCTCCCCGGAGTGGGGGTGACGTCACTGGTCGCCGACGACCGGAAGGAGAACGCCCCCCAACAAGGCACCGCCTCGGTGCGGGTGCGGTGCGCCGAGCCGCTGCCCGGCCACCCGGGAGCCGTCGACACGTTCGAGGTCAGCGCGGACGTCGGGTCCTCAGCGGACGCCGCCAGGGCCGCCGAGTCCAGGCTGGCGGTGGATGCGGCGAACCGGGTGCGCCGGGCCGTGGGCTGTGTCGCCCCCCGGGTGGAGGCCTCACGGGTACGGGTGGTTCCGGTCGCCAGGGTGGACGAGGAGGTGGCGGAGGCGCGGCGGATGGCGGGCCGGGTGCGGGCTTCCTGCGGCTGGTTCGCCCCGGGGCCGTTGGGCCTGGCCCCCGACCCGGTGCTGCCGGGGGCGCCGGCGGTGATCGAGCAGGACCCACCGGTGGACATCCGGTGGGAAGCCGCCGCCTCGGGGGAGCTGACCTGGGGCAACGGGTGCGTGCTCGCCCACGTGTCCTTGGACACGTTGGGTAGGCGGGAGCCTGACGACGAGCCGGAGGTGACCGTGGGGAGTTGGGCCGGGGCCGCGGCACAACAGGCCCGCATCGAGCACGGGAAGGAACTGGCGGAGCTGGGGGACGGTCGCGTGGTGTCCCCTCCCGAGCCGCCGGATGACGAGCCGGACCCCGGGCGGCGGGACCCCTCCCTCACCCCGCTGTACGTGGTGTGGCTGGAGACCCGCTGCGGCGGCGCTCCGGGGCTGCACCGGATCACGGTGAGCGGCCGGCACACGAAGGCGCTGCCGGACCTGGCCGACGCCGTTACGAGCCAGTACCTGGCACACGCGGGGAGCTGGCCACGGCGGGCTGACTGCGGCGAGGTCCACCCGCTGGGGAGGGGATGGCAGTGACCGACGATTCGGAACTGCGGTGGTGGTACCGGGGGCACCGGCGGCGCAACGCGGTGCTGGCCCTGGTGGGCTTCCTGGTCGCCGGTGGGGTGGCATGGCTGGTCAGCGGACTTGTGGACGGCGGGGACGCGGTCAGCCCCCGCGAGGCGCTGGGCCGCGGGTGCGGCGGCGTGATCGCGGTTGACGAGGCGATGCTGCTCTTCGACGGGGTGGAGCTGGCACGGTGGAACGACCACATGAGGGCCAACGGGACCTGGTGCCGGTTCCGGGAGCGTGGAAGTGAACAGGACATTCCCGACCTGTTCTTCGAAGTAGGCGTCCCGACGTTCCACAGTGGTCCCCGGGGAGAGCCGGAACACGCGCCGCTCGGCGGGCAGTGGACCGGATCGTTCTTCCGGAACTCGCAGGACGCGCACACTGGGATGGTGACGGTCCTGCTCGGCTGTGATGAAGAGGGGTTCGCCTCGTTCGGGTGGGACGGTCTGCTGCTCACCGTCACGGCCACCCTGGAGGAGGAGACCTTCGAGGACCGGGGGAAGCGTCGGGAACTGGCCGCGCTCGCCACCGCGACCGCACGCAATCTCAGCGAGCGCGAGGACTGTGGCCGAGGCGTTGGGCAGTCGGCGCCGGACGTTCCCCGTGTTCCGCGTGTCTGGGAGTACGAGGACCTGGAACGGGCGGACGGCACCTGTGCCGGGTTGCTCGATCGTGCCACCGCGGCCCGACTCGGCGTCCGCAACGTCTCCGAGACGGCCGCGGAGCGGGGCGTCCTGGAGGACTGCGCCCTGCGGGGCTGGCGGGGCGCGCCGCTGTACACGATGGAGGCGGCCTACGGCCCGTACGGTGCCGCCGCCCTGGAGTTCCTCCCGGCGGGCCGGAACGACACAGAGAGCCGGGAGCTGTTGCGTCAGCAGCAGGTGCGGGTGATGACCGCTCAGTGCCCGGGCATGGGTACGGCGGTCTACACGGTGCGGTCCGCCGTCAGGGACGCCGAGCACTCGAGCCGGCTCCTACCGCACGACCAGGAGCTGGCAGAGGTGCTGGAGTCCTTCGCCGAGCGCTCGGCGCGGCGGCACGGCTGTTCCGGCCCGGTGGTGTGGGACAGGCGGTGACGAGCCAGGCGCCGGTGTCGCTTCGACGTCACCGGTGGGGAAGATCCAGTGCCGTCAGGCTGGTCGGTGTGGTGACGCTGCTGAACTCCGGCGTTGTAGGGGCCCGTGCGCGCCGGCGCCGATCGACCGGCGGCACCGGCCGCCACGTGCCGCTCACCGCAACGGCTACGTCACATCCGGGGCCGTCCGGCGACTGTGCCAGGCGCTGTGCCTGCGCGATGTGCTGCCGGACCTGTTCTGCGGCGGAGCTCGCGAGTTCCCCCGCGGTCTCGGCACGATCGACGCGCCAGGAGACGTTGGCGAAACCCCGGGAAGTGGTGTGCGCGGGCCGAGACGGCCACCTGGAGCGTCGAGCAGAACCGTCGATGCGTGGCGCCCCCCGCCGATGGTGGCCCTGACCGTTGCGCCGGGGTCCGTCAGTGCAGGCGGCGGGCGCTGACCTCCTGGTCGAGCCGCCAGGTGTGTCCGCCGTCGGTTGATCGTTCGTTGCGCCAGTGGAAGGTGCCGGTGGTGATGTCGGTGAAGGTCCAGCGGATGAGGTCGCTGCCAACGGCGCGTTCCATGACGATCTCGTCGTCGATCTGGCGGGCGTACATGTGGACCTGGTCGCCGTGGGCGGTGCCGTGGAAGGTGAACCGCCACAGTTGTAGGCGCGGATCCCAGATGCGTACGCACAGCCCGCACTCCTGGTCCGCGGCGCGGTCCGCGGTGAGGATTTCCTCGCGCGCTGGCCATTGCCAGACATCCAGGACGGCTCTGCCCTCCAGCGCGTAGCTGAACTCCCATTCGCCGCTGACGCGGCGGGCTGGTGAGCCGTTGGTGGGGTAGTAAGTGATCTCGGTTGCCCAGTGTCCAGTCAGACGCCCGAACTGTTCCATCTCGGTCGCGTACAGGTTGCTGGGGCCGTCGGCGAGCAGCGTCTTCACGTGTGCGTCCCCACGGTCGTGAGCGGGGTCAGGGCGGAGGCGAGGCAGTCGACGATGGGAGCGGCGTGGGCACCGTCCGGGTCGAGTTCCGGATCGTAGATGGCGACGTCGAGCCCTACCACCCGGCCGGTGCCGGTGAGGGTCGAGAGGAGTTCGGCGAGCTGGGGGAAGTCCAGGCCCGGACGCCCCGGGGAGTCCACCGCAGGCAGGACGCGTTCGTCGAGCACATCGAGGTCGAGGTGGAGCCAGACGCGGTCGAGCTCGCGCTGCTCCAGGCGGCGGATGACCCGCTCGCCCAGATCGGCGATGCCGATCCGCTGGATCTCCTGGGCGGTGAACCGGGTGACCGGGGGTGCCTCCTCCTCCGCCTCCTCCCGGTCGCCGATCTGGATCACGTCCTGGTCGGCGACCAGTGGTCGGCCCACCACCGGCCAGTGGGTGAGCAGCAGCTCACCACGGCCGGTGGCCAGGGCCAGGTCCATTCCAGCCGCCGAGCCGAGGGACGAAGCGGTGTCGTAGTTGCCGGGGTGACGGAAGTCGCTGTGTCCGTCGAGGTGAACCAGGCCGCAGCGCCCCTGACGCCGGGCCCCCAGCAGGCACCCCAGCAGGATGCTGCAGTCGCCGCCCAGCACGAGCGCGAACCGGGAGGCGGCGAGCGCGGACTGGACCGCCTCGCCGAGCCGCAGCGCGTGCTCGCGGATGGTCACCCCGTTGCGGATGCGGGTCGCCGGCTGCGCGTCGAACTCGTAGGGCGGACGGTCGAGCTGTGCCACCCGGGCCGGCCGCAGACGTGCTTCCAGCCCCGCCGACAGCAGTGCTTGGGGGGTCCGCCACGTTCCGGGTTCACGCCCCGGCCAGGGCGGTCGTAGGCCGATATTCCAGGGGGCCGCGATGAGCTCGACGGCGGCAGCCATGGGTGTCTCCTGTCAGCTGAGCGAGGTATTCAAACCGGATAACATCAGTACACTGGTTGGATGGAATGAGGCAAGCTCGAGGAGGGCGGTCACGCGTGACGGGAAACATCCAGCCTCACACCTTCAGGAGTCGTGACCTGGTCGGCGGGCATATCGTCATCGACCTGGTGAACACGGTCACGGCGCGTGACGCGGAGCCGATCGACTGGCTCGACGGCTACCCGCGCGTCCTGGAATGGGCCGCCCTCACTGGTCACTTCACCCCGGACGACCTCACTGACCTGCGTCGGCTGGCCGAGACCGAGCCCGGCAGGGCCAAGCTGGCCCTGGACCGCACCCGCGAGCTGCGCGAGGCTCTGCACGACCTGATCACGGCGCTGATCCACGAAGGCGCTCCAGATCCCGCGGGGGCGGTTGAGCAGTTCGAGGACCACTGGAAGCACGCGGTCGCCAGTGCGCGTCTCACCGTCCGCGGGACCGGGCCGCAGCTCCAGGTCAGCGTCGGGACGTCCGGGGCCGAGTACCTCAACCACGAACTGGCCCTACAGGCATTCGATCTGCTCCGGGCGCTGCCACTGGAACGCACCCGTGTCTGCCCCGGGCTGCGATGCGGCTGGGTGTTCATCGACAGTTCCCGGGGTGGCCGCCGCCGATGGTGCGACATGGCCACCTGCGGGAATTCCGCCAAGGGCCGAACCCACTACCAGAGGAAACGGGCCGGCGGCATGGCTCAGGCCAGGCCCTGAGGGCGCTCTCGACCGTGCCGCCGGTGTGCCCGGTGACCTGGGCCAACAGGGCGATACCCGCGGTGTTGTAGTGGTGTTCGCGCCGTCTACGGCCAGACCCCACCTGCGGCCCGGTACTCGTTTCGCCGGGCCCGGGCGGGTCGTGGAGGCGGAGGGCCGGCAGCCTCGTCGCATTGGTGCCCGGTGCCCCGGGGGCGTTGGCTGGCCCCGGGGCACCATGGCCCCGCGGTAGGACCAGGACGTTCAGTCTCCGGCTGGTTCAGTCCTCGTCCGGCACCGCGACAGCTCCGTCCCGGCCGTGCGTGCGGTCAAAGATCGGGTTGGCGACGGAGGTCTCCCGGTGCATGACGTCGGCCTCCTCGGTGCGGCCTTCCACCCGGAGGGTGCGGATCACGTCGTGGGCGACCGGGGCCTCGTTCCACTCGTACGAGCCGGACCTGTAGACCTCCAGCGCGGCGTCGAAGTCGGCATGGGCCTCCGGGTACCGGCCGACTTCGCGGTAGGCCACACCGCGCAGGTGACGCGCCATGGCGCCCGCGTAGGCATCGCCAGCCACGGCACAGGCGTCCACGGCGTGAGTGAGCGGTGCCTCGGCGTCGGCGTCCTGGGGACGCCCAGCGCGCAGGTGCAGCCAGCCGACGTCCCGCTGGGTGTGCGCCACCCACATTTCGTTGCCGAGCTGCTCGAACAGCGCGATCGCCTCGCGGGCGGTGGCGGCGGCGTCATCGAGCTGTCCCATGCCGGCGAGGACGCGAATGCGGGTGTTGTTCACTCGGCCGACCCACAGCCGCTCGCCCATCGGGCCGAAGATGCCCTCTGCCCTGCTGTAGCAGTCGACTGCCTTCTGACGCTCTCCGAGGAGCCGGTAGATCTTGCCGAGGGCGTACTCGGTGGCGCCTTCCCAGCGGCGGTCGCCGAGGAGCCTGGAGTCGTCCCTGGCCGACTCCAGCAGCGGGGCCGCCTCCGACGGACGGCGCAGACAGCCCAGTGTCTCAGCCAGGGTGCGCCGCAGAGGTGCCTGAGCCCTCAGGTCACCCGCGTGTTCGGCGACTCGCAGTGCCCCCCGCTGGCTCTGCTCGCCCAGCTCCGGTTTCCCACGCCAGCGCTGCAACTCGCCCATCAGCTCAAGGTCTCCGAGGGTGTGCCAGGAGTCGCCAGCGAGCGGAGCCGGTCCGCGGCGATCGTCATGCGGTCGAGGGCGGCCCGGTAGTCGCCCTTCACGGAGTGCGCCCGGGCGACGACCATCGCGTCCCGGGCCCATGAGACCCGGTCCCCGGAGCTCTCCGCTGCATCTTCGCTGTTCGAGGCCAGCAGCGAAAGCGCCCTGTCCGGGTGACCCTCGGCCAGGGCATCCCTCGCGCGTGCCCTGCGGAGCCCGGCCAGCACCCGCGGCCGTCTCTCCCCGGGAGCGTTGAAGAGCCAGTCGGCGGAGTTCGGGTCCAGAGTGATGTCGTCGAGGAAGTACGACAGCGCCTCCCCGATCTCCGCCGCCACTGTGATCAGTCCGAGGTTTCGCGCACGGTCGATCGCCCAGACAAGACGCTTCTGCTCTTTGGCGACCCACTCAGCGGCTGTCGTCGCCGAGGGTCGTGCACGCGGTAACTGCCTTCGGAGTCGCCGCCCCCTTCTCCGTGCAGTGTCTCCATCATCGCGACCTCGACCAGTTCGTCGCCGGCCGCGAGACCGGCCCCGCGGGTGGCGGCGAGCCGGGCGAAGTGCCAGTCCGCCAACCGGCCTGCGGGCAAGGAGGCGAGCAGTGCGGGGGGCGGCGCCATCTTTACGTGGCGGGGATGGCGAACAGGTGACTCATCGCGGCCAGGACGGAGGGCTCCACGCGGTAGAAGACCCAGGTGCCGCGGCGTTCGGAGGTGAGCAGGCCGGCTTCTTTGAGCTTCTTCAGGTGGTGGGAGACGGTCGGCTGGGAGACGCCCACGTCGGAGATGTCGCACACGCACGCCTCCCCGTTCTCGTGCGAGGCGACCGCGGTGAACAGTCGCAGGCGAACCGGATCACCCAGGGCCTTGAACATCGCGGCGGCGCGTTCGGCCTCCACGGCGGTGAAGGGGCGTTCGGTCAGCGGTGGGCAGCACGGCTCGACGCCCGACTGGAGTACCTGGAGCTGCCTGGTGGTGGACATACGCCTATGTTGACATATGTCAAAGCAATGGGGGGAGCAAGGAGCGTCGCGGGCCGCTCGCACCGCCCCCCTCTGCGTACACCGCCACCTTTGCTTCGAGAGATATCTGTTCTGAGTGAGTCAAAGTGGGGGGTGGCGTGCGGCCCGTCGATGACCTGTGAATCGGTGAGGGTGTTCGTGTCCGAGCGCGCTGGTCTGCCGGTTGTCGCTGTTGGTGCCGGTCCTGTCGGGCTGGCTGCTGCGGCTCACGTTGTTGGGTGGGGGCTGCTGGTTGTGGGGGCCGGGTCCGGTGCGGGTGGGGGAGTGGGGGCATGTGGGGTTGCTCTCCACCTGGGGTGGGCTGGTCGATCCGGCTGTCGGGAAGCTGCTGGGGTCTACCGGCTGGGGTTGGCCCGGACCTTGCCGGCTGTCCCACGGGTGCGCAGTGGGCGTACCTGGGGTCGTTGGTCGAAGCTGCTGCCCTGCTGGGCGGTGTTCCCGCGTTCGAGGACAACCACGAACGTTGCGAAGGCCGGCCCAGTGAAGGCGACCGCGGGCAGCAGGAACGCCCGGCCGGGTCCGGGCGCGGGGCCACGGTGCGTGCAGCGCCGGGGCGTGTGTGAAGACGTAGGTCACCAGTGCGCCGGCGAGGCGTGATGCGAAGGACGAGCAGGGTGGTGCGGGGGCCGCGACCGGTGTCCTGGCCTGGTCGCGGTCCCGCGTGTGGGTGCTGCCGGGGTGGTCACGAGCCGCAGCAGCCACCCGCTGGCGCCTCCCGGGTGGCCGTCGCTACCGCGGCCGGGGCGCCGAGCTGCGCGAGTTCGGGCGCGGCGCAGCAGCCGCCACCGTCGGCCTGCTGGGCGTCGGGGGTGTCGAACAGTCCGGCGCCGCCGCAGACCCCGGTCTCGGGCAGGGTGAGTTCGACGTTGTCGGCGGAGTCGAAGTCACCGGCGAGCGCGGCGGCGACGGAGCGGACCTGCTCGTAACCGGTCATGGCCAAGAAGGTGGGGGCGCGGCCGTAGGACTTCATCCCGACGAGGTAGACGCCCTGTTCGGGGTGGGAGAGCTCGCGGTGACCGTGGGGGTAGACGGTGCCACAGGAGTGCTGGTTGGGATCGATGAGGGGGGCGAGCTGGACCGGGGCCTGGAGGCGTTCGTCGAGAACGAGCCGGAGCTCGGACAGGAAACTGAGGTCGGGGCGGAAACCGGTCAGCACGATCACCTCGTCGACGGGGTCGAGGCGCCGGCGGTCTTCGGCGACGATGACCAAGCGGCCGTCGGCGTCGCGCTCGATCGCCTCGGTCCGGAACCCCGTGACCGCGTCGGCGTGCCCGTTGTCGACGGCGGCCTTCGCCGCGAGCCCCAGGGCGCCGCGAGCGGGCAACTGGTCGGCGGTGCCGCCCCCGAAGGTGGAGCCGGAGATGCCCCGGCGCAGGATCCACACGGCCTTGGTCCCGGCGCCTTCCTTGGACGTGGCGAGGTCGGCGAGGTGGGCCAGAGCGGTGAAGGCGGAGGCGCCGGAGCCGATCACCGCGGTGCGCTTGCCCGCGTACCGGGCCTGGACGGCGTGGTCCTTGAAGTCCGGCACGCGATAGGTGATCCGGTCGGCGGCGGTGCGCTCCCCCAGGGCAGGCAGGCCGCTGGCCCCGGCGGGGCTGGGGGTACTCCACGTGCCGGAGGCGTCGATGACCGCCCGGGCCAGGGCCCGTTCCTCGCGGCCATCGGCGTGGCTGACGTGAACGACGAACGGCTGTGCTTCGCGGTCGGCGTCGACGATCCGGTCCCGGCCGGCGCGCGAGACGCCGGTGACAGTGGCGCCGAAGCGGACGCGGTCGCCAAGGACGTCGGCGAGCGGCTGCAAGTACGTATCGGCCCAGTCCCCGCCGGAAGGATGGGTCGCTGGGTCGGGCTTGACCCAGCCGGTGGGTGCCAGGAGCTTCTCGGCAGCGGGGTCGACGACCTCGCCCCACGTGGAGAACAGCCGCACGTGCGACCAGTCGCGCACCGCCGCCCCGGCGGCCTGCCCAGCCTCCAGGACCAAGGGCTCGATGCCCCGGTCGATCAGGTGGGCGGCAGCAGCCAGACCGGAGGGCCCAGCTCCGACCACGACGACGGGCAGCTCGGTGGTGGCAAGCACGGTCACGGCCACTCCCTCATGTATTTCGACAACCATCAATGGACTCTGTGGCCAGCATGACACCTGCATCAATGAGCGTCAACATAGACATTCATCTAATCGAACTAGTCCTGGGGCGCCTCCGCATCGCCGTGATGGCAACCGCCAGTCCCCACTCGCGCTCTTCCGGCCTCTCTTTCCACGTGGACGGGCCCGACCGGCGCCACGGCGCACCTGGCGGCGAGGCGGTACTCACGCACGCCCCGCCCGGGAACCGGCCGCCGTCTCCCGCAGCCCTCGGCGGCCACGCCTGTGTGCTCTGCCCCTGAGGGGGAGAGGGCTTCGGGCCCTACGCGATATGTGGGCTTCGGCGCTCGACGAGGATCACGTCGCGCCAGGTGCCGTGGTGACGGCCGATGCGTTCACGGGTACCGATGGCGCGGAAACCCGCGCGGGCGTGGACGGCGAGGCTGGCCGCGTTCTCCGGGAAGACTCCGGACTGGATGGTCCAGACGCCCGCCGTCTCGGTGGAGGTGATGAGGGCGTTGAGCAGGGCCCGGGCGACACCCCGGCGGCGGGCTGTGGGGTGCACGTACACCGAGTGCTCGACCACCCCCGCGTACGCGCACCGGTCGGAGACCCTGCTCGCGGCAACCCAGCCCAGAACCTGCTCGCCGCCGGGCTCCACGGCCACGAAACGGTGTCGGGGCAACCTGGCCGCGTCGAAAGCGGCCCAGTTCGGCGCCTGGGTCTCGAAGGTGGCGTTCCCCTCATCGATCCCCAACTGGTAGATCCCGAGCACCGACGCCGCGTGGGCGGGGGTCATGGGAATGATCAGCGGCTGCTCAGCGGGCACGGTGGGGTTCCTGTCCCATGATGGTGCGCACGGCGGCAGGGAGGCGCTCCAGGCAGGTTTCGTTGACCCTGTAGAGGGTCGAGGTGCCGCGCCGCTCGGAGAGGACGAACCTCGCCTCGGTCAGGATCTTCAGGTGATGTGACACGGTGGACTGGCCGATCGTGCAGCACTCCACGATCTCCCGTACGGCCATCGGCCTGCGCTCGATGGCCAGCAGGTTCAGCAGCCGGGCCCGGGCCGGCTCGGCCAGGGCCCTGAACCAACTGGCGTACATGGCGGCGTCCTCGTCCGTCAGTGGCGCTGGGCCACGCACTTCCTCATTCATCGATGATCGACGATAGACGATGAAGTGTGCGGCGGGAAGGCCCGGCGGCGGGTCGGCATTCTCGGTGGCCCGTGGGCTGGTGCCGGGTTCGGCCCACCGCGGTGCGCGTCCCGGATGCCGCGTAGCACCGGCGCTGCAAGGCCAACCGCGGCGAACAAGCCGGGGAGCACAGGAAGAAGAGCGCCCGTTCCCGGGTCGCTCGGCAGTCATGTGGGGAGGGGAAGCTGGAGGCTTCCCGACCTGGCGTCAGGCCCAAGGGCCGGCGGGTCAGCCCCTGCGCTTGCTCGGCGAACGTTCGCCGCCCGCTCGACGCGGCCGGAGCCCGCAGGTAGCTGCCGTGGACCCGAGTGACCGCGGTCCGGGTGGCCGGCCCACAGGGCCGCTCCTGATCGCGACCACGGGCAACTCGGCGGGGTCGGCAACTTCTTGCAGCCCCTGGGATATTTCGGCATCTGTCAATCCTTGCGTGGCCACCACTCCTCTGATTTGATGAATATCAACATAGAGATTCATCTAATCAGGAGGGGTTCATGGGAGACGTTGACGTGGTGGTGGTTGGGGGTGGCCAGTCCGGGCTGGCCACGGCACACGCTCTGATGCGGCGGGGGCTGCGGCCGGTGGTGCTGGAGGCCTCCGAGCGGGCGGCCGGCTCCTGGCCGCAGTACTACGACAGTCTCACTCTGTTCTCGCCGGCCCGTTACAGTGGCCTGCCCGGTATGCGTTTCACCGGCGGCGACCTGGACCGGTACCCGCGCCGCGACGAGGTCGTCGCCTACCTGACTGCCTATGCCGCCCACCTGGATGCCGACGTCCGTACCCGCAGTCGCGTGACGGCTGTGCGCGCGGACGGGGCGGGGTTCGCCGTGGACCTGGACGGCGGGGGGACGTTGGTGGCCAGGGCGGTGGTCGCGGCGTCCGGCACCTTCGGCTGCCCCTACCGGCCGGACCTGCCTGGCCTGGACCGGTTCTCCGGTCAGGTCCTGCACGCTGCCGGATACCGCAACCCCGAGCCGTTCGTCGGGCAGCGGGTCGTGGTGGTGGGGGCGGGGAACTCCGCGGTGCAGATTGCCACCGAGCTCGCCACCGTGGCGCAGGTGACCCTGGCCACCCGCCGCCCGGTGAGGTTCCTCCGGCAGCGCACCTTCGGTCGCGACCTGCACTTCTGGCTGAAGTGGACCGGAATCGACACCGCGCCCCTGGGCCGCTTCGTCCGGGCCGTGCCGACCCAACCCGTCTTCGACGACGGCCGCTACCGCGCCGCGCTCGCCGCCGGGGCTCCGGACCGACGAGAGGTGTTCGCGGCCGTGGAGGACCACAAGGTGACCTGGCCGGACGGGAGCGCGCGGGAAGTGGACACGATCCTCCTGGCCACCGGCTACCGCCCGGACCTGCCGTATCTGGCGAACCTCGGCGCTGTGGACGCGGCAGGCCGTCCGCTGCACCGTGACGGAATCTCACGAATCCACCCTGGTCTGGCGTTCGTCGGGCTGGAGTGGCAGCGCAGCCCCTCCTCCAACTCCCTGCGCGGAGTCGGCCGGGACGCCGCACGCGTGGCCCGACACCTGGCCTCTCACGTGTCCCGCATCTGAACGGCAACGAACCCACACCTCTGGTTTCGACACACGTACCGAGACGTGCCGAATGCTGGGGATGCTGCCGCTGCTGGAACCCACCTCCGGTCCTTCCGCGGAGCCGTGGCGGCCCGTCGCTGACAAAGCGGCCGTTCACCGCCGAGGAGGCGCAGACAGCCGCGGGCGTTCAGGGCGCTGGGCGACCCCGTCCGGCTCAGGCTGTTCTCCGCCGCGGCCCAGGCACCAGACCGGAGGGGTGTGCGATATCTGCGACCGAGCCGAGCCGTTGGTGCGTGCCGCCACGGGCACGTCCTCGACGGGCCGCCGTGGTGGTCTGGCCCTACCTTTGGCCCGGCGAGTAGCACACCCAGGTCAGGTGTGGGACACACCTTCGCGCAGCAGTCGTGTGATCTGTGCGGTGGCGTCCCGGGCCGGCCGGCCGACGCCGATCAGGGTGGCAGAGGCAGGGCCGGTCCAGTCGCCGTAGCCGAGGAGGTGCAGCCGTGGCTCGCCGATCGCGCGGGTGCCGTCGGTGGGGATGTGCCGCTGCGGGCCGCGCAGGGCGAGTGGGGCGAGGTGAGCCAGGGCGGGGCGGAAGCCGGTGCACCAGATGACCGCGTCCGCGTCGGCCCGGGTGCCGTCGGCCCACTCGATCCCGGTCGCGGTGAGTCGGGTGAACATCGGCCTGGCCACCAGTTTTCCGGAGTCCCGGGCCGCGCGTACCGGAGGGACGGCGACGATGTCGCCGAGCGGGGCCACCCCACCGGCGTCGGTGCGGCCCTCGTCGAGGGCGCGGCGGCGGGCGGTGGCGATGGCGAACAGGGCCCGGCCGTCGACGTCGTCGGCCAGGAAACGCGGCGGGTGCTGGGTCACCCACGTCACCTCGACACCGTCGAGGAGCAGGTCGGCGGCGATCTGCGCGGCGGAGTTGCCGCCGCCGACGACGGTGACGCGCTGCCCGGCGAAGTCGGCTGGGCGCCGGTAGCCCACGGTGTGCAGTTGGCGTCCGGTGAAGGTGTCGCGTCCGGGTACGGCAGGGAGGAAGGGACGGGACCAGGTGCCGGTGGCGCTGATGACCGCCCGCGCCCGCCAGTCACCGGAGTCGGTTTCGACCCGGAGCCGGTCACCGTCGCCGCGGACGGCCCTCACCCGGACGCCGCGGCGCACGGGCAGGTCGTAGCGTTGGTCGTAGTCGGTGAGGTAGGCCACCACGTGGCGGGCGTCCGGGTACGTCTGTCCCGGCTGGGCGGGCATGGGACGGCCGGGCAGGGAGGAGTGGGCCGCCGGGGAGAACAGGTGCAGGGAGTCCCAGGTGTGCTGCCAGGCCCCGCCGGGGGTGGCCTGGTCGTCGAGGATGACGAAGTCCACTTTCTGGCGGCGCAGGTGGTAGCCGGCGGCGAACCCGGCCTGGCCGCCACCGATCACCACCACGTCCACGCGGGCCATCACGAACCCAGCCGCGTGACCGGGAACCGCCGACGCCAGGCCAGCGAGACGTACACCAGGCCCACCAGCACCGGGACCTCGATGAGCGGGCCGACGACGCCGGACAGGGCCTGTCCGGAGGTCACCCCGAATGTGGCGATGGCCACCGCGATGGCCAGCTCGAAGTTGTTGCCGGCCGCGGTGAAGGCGAGGGTGACGGTGCGGTCGTAGGGCAGGCCGATGGCCCTGCCGAGGGCGAAGGAGCCGAACCACATCAGCGCGAAGTACACCAGCAGGGGCACCGCGATACGGGCGACGTCCAGCGGCTGCGCGGTGATGGTGTCCCCTTGCAGGGCGAACAGGACGACGATGGTGAACAGCAGCCCGTACAGCGCCCAGGGGCCGATGCTCGGCAGGAAGTTCTGCTCGTACCTCTCGCGGCCGAGCCGGCGTTCCCCGACGCGGCGGGTGAGGAAGCCCGCCAGGAGCGGGACCCCGAGGAAGACCAGCACGTTCAGGGCGATCTTCCCCACGGAGACGTCCAGGTGCTCGCCCTCGCCCAGGCCGAGCCACCCGGGCAGCAACTCCAGGTAGAACCAGCCGAGCAGGCCGAAGGCCAGGACCTGGAAGACGGAGTTCAACGCGACCAGGACGGCAGTTGCCTCCCGGTCGCCGCACGCGAGGTCGTTCCAGATGATGACCATGGCGATGCAGCGGGCCAGACCGACGATGATCAAACCGGTGCGGTACTCCGGCAGGTCCGACAGGAAGACCCAGGCCAGCGTGAACATCACCGCGGGCCCCAGGGCCCAGTTGAGGACCAGCGAGGACGCCATGAGTCGTCGGTCGCCGGTGACGGCGTCCAGTTTGTCGTAGCGGACCTTGGCCAGCACCGGGTACATCATCACCAGCAGACCGAGGGCGATCGGCAGGGAGACGCCGCCGATCTCCACCGCGGCGAGGGCGTCGTTGAGGCCGGGGATCGCCCGGCCGAGGCCGAGCCCGGCGGCCATCGCGGCGAGGATCCACACGGCGAGGTAGCGGTCCAGGGTGGAGAGCTTGCCGACGACGGAGCCACCTTCGGGCTCCGCGGGTGCTTCGACACTGGTCACGGACAGGTCCTCTTGGTATCGGTGGCGGCGGTGACCTGGGCGGTCTCGGCGAGCTCGGCGAACCGGCCCGCGAGGGAGGCGATGACGTCCGGGCGGAGCCGGTAATAGGTGAAGCGCCCGCACGGCTCGGTTTCGACGACCCCGGCCTCACGCAGGACCTTCAGGTGGTTGGAGAGGTTGGTCTGCTTCGCGCCGGTCTCCTCCACCAGATGCGTGGTGCACAGGATCTCGCGGGCCAGCAGGGTCACGATCTTCAACCTGAGCGGGTCGGCCAGCACCCGCATCAACTCAGTGTCGACTGACGTCAGCATAAACTGATATTTTCATATCACTGGGCGCTGACGCCAGTCACGACTGACCTGTGGCCCTGTGCGCTCGCCGTCCCGCTGCGAAGGAAAGCCCCATGCCCGCTGCCCCACTCGCCTCCGTGCTGTTCGTCTGCGTCCACAACGCGGGCCGTTCCCAGATGGCCGCCGGCTTCCTCTCCCACCTCGCGGGCGACCGCATCAAGGTCCGCTCCGCCGGCTCCCTGCCCGCCGACCAGGTCAACCCGGCCGCCATCGAGGCCATGCGTGAGGTCGGCGTCGACATCACCGGCGCCACACCCACGGTGCTCACCCCCGAGGCCGTCCAGGAATCCGACTACGTCATCACCATGGGCTGCGGCGACGCCTGCCCCGTCTTCCCCGGCAAGCACTACCTCGACTGGAACCTCGACGATCCCGCAGGCAAGGGCGTCGAGGCCGTCCGCCCCATCCGCGACCAGATCAGAACCCGGGTTGAGGCCCTCATCGCCGAGATCTACGCCACGCGGGGAACGTGACCGCCCTTTACGTCCCCCGACGCGATACGCAACGACGCCACCACCGGCTCAGGACCCCACCGGACACACCGCCGCCGCACCCCGCGCCCCACAGGCATGCGACGGTTCCTGGACGACGTGCGCCCCAAGACCCCGGATGCGCCAGTGCCGTTCACCAGCGGGCGGTCGCCGGCACTTTGGCCGAGCTGAACGGGAAGGACGGCACGGCAAGATCCGATGACGGCCGCCCGCCGGAACGGGCGCTGCATGATCCGGCAGTGCGTCGAACCCTGTAGATCTCTGTCTGGTTGACGGACAGTTCTGAACGAGTGGTGGCCCGATCACCACAGTTGCACACAACAGAACATGTTGTCTAGACCACCAGCTCAGGCCAACATCCTGGTCTCACTGCCGGAGCCACCGAGGTCAACGCGTTCTGCACTGTGGGAATTTGTTGTTTGCTGGTTCCCGTGCTTGACCGCGAAGAAGCGGCTCCCTACCGTTTATCGACGTCCGAGGACCCCACCCCGTACGACCGCTCCGCCGCCCGCCCGAACGGGCGACGTCGATCACGCCCAGCCGTACCCGGCCCGGCGGCAGTACCGCGCGACCTCGACACCGCGAATCCGTAGACCCTGGCCGTGCAAGAGGCGCGACAACGCCGCGCTGCACCGCGCAGCCCCCCTTCGCATCCCCAACCCGTCGGAAGGCCATCGATGACTCACGACCCGGGCATGCACGGCACGAGCCCACATCCCCTTCCCGAACGGCCCCGAAGGCGGGCCGTTCGCCGTCTGTCAGCCGGACTCGCACTGGCGCTGGTCGCGACCGCCATCACGGCGGCTGGATCTGAAGCCGCACCCCCAGCCCAGCCACCCGCCGTCGCACAGCACGCCCCGGTCTTCGCTGGCAACGACGGCCAGCCACACGAGGTCACCTGGGACGCTGACTCCCTGAAGATCGACGACAAGCGACTCAACGTCTGGTCCGGTGAGTTCCACTACTGGCGACTGCCCAGCCCCGACCAGTGGCAGGACGTCCTGCAGAAGATGAAGGCATCCGGCTTCAACGCCGTCTCGCTGTACTTCTTCTGGGGCTACCACTCCAGCAAGCCGGGCTCCTATGACTTCACCGGCGTCCGCGACGTCGACCGCCTGCTCACGATGGCCGAGCAGGAGGGCCTGTACGTCATTGCCCGCCCAGGCCCGTACATCAACGCAGAGACGTCCATGGGGGGCCTGCCGCCGTACACCACCACCTACGGCGGCGACTCGCGCACCTCCGACCCGCAGAACCTGGCCGCGGACCTGGAGTGGCTGAACACCGTCAACAACATCATCGCCCGGCACCAGATCACCGACGGCGGAGGCAGCGTCATCGCCTACCAGGTCGAGAACGAGCAGATCGGCAACTCTGCCAAACAGATCGACTACATCGAGAAACTCCAGGCCGCCGTACGGGACGACGGCATCACCGTGCCGCTGTTCCACAACGACTACGGAGACGGGCACGGTTGGAACGTGCCCGGCAAGCCCGGAGGTTCCAAGCTCGACCTGTACGCCTTCGACACCTACCCCCTCGGCTTCGACTGCAAGGGAAACCGCGGGCGGCTCAGCAACTTCGAGTCCCGTATCCGCTCGTACTCGCCGAACACGCCCGTGTTCATCGCGGAGGGTCAAGGCGGCGCGTTCACCGCCTGGGGACGGGACTTCCAGACCAGCGAGTGCGCAAAGTTCGCCGACCCGGCGTTCACCCGGCAGTTCGCGGTGAACAACCTGGCCAACGGCGTCACCATGTTCAACTACTACATGGAGTACGGCGGCACCAACTGGGGCTGGACCGGGGACCCCGGCTCCGGTTTCACCTCCTACGACTACGGCGCCGCGATCTCCGAAGACCGGCGGATCACCCCGAAGCTGGCGGTGCAGAAGGAGTTCGGCTACCTCCAGCAGGCCGTCACCCCGCTCTCCTCCGCACGCGCGGTCACCGCACCCCCAGTCACCGCCACCGGAGGGAAGGTCGCCATCGGGCAACGGCTGTCCGCCGAGGACGCAGCCGCCTCCTCCGTCTCCGGGCACGGCGCCCGGCTGATCACCCTGCGCCACGCCGACAGCAACGACACCTCGACCAGCGAGGTGAGCTTCCCGCTGGACCTCGGCACTGTGCCCGGCCCGGTCGAAGGAGCCCCCTCCTACCGCTGGAACGACTCCGACACGGACGCCCTCACGTACACAGGCTCCTGGCAGCACGCCGCCGGCCAGGCCTGGACCAGCGGCGACCACAAGGACGACGAGACCTTCTCCGACCAGGCCGGCGACAGCCTGGAGGTCACCTTCGACGGACCAGTGGTGCGCTGGATCGGGCCGGACTCGGTCAACCACGGCACCGCCGACGTCTACATCGACGGCGTCAAAAAGGCCACCGTCGACAGCTACTCCTTCTCCGTGGCCTACCAGCAGGTCAAGTACGAGGCAAACGACCTCGGCCCGGGCCAGCACACCCTGAAGATCGTCGTCACGGGCAAGAAGGGCGACCCGGCCTCCCAGGGCACCTTCGTCTCCGTCGACGCCATCGACACCACCCCCACCGACCCGCCCGCACCACCGCCCTCCGCCACCGCCTACCCGCGCGTCCCCCAACAGCCCGGCACCGCCATCACCCTGGACGGACGCGACGCCAAGGCCCTCGTCGCCGACTGGGCCTTCGGCCCGCATCGGCTGGTGTACTCCACCTCGCAGGTGCTCACCCAGCTCTCGGCGGGCAGCGACCTGCTGGTGCTCGACGGCACCAGGAGCGAAGACGGCGAGACCGTGCTGCGCTACTCCTCCGAGCCGAAGGTCACCCAGCTGGACGGCGCTCCCGTCACCACGACCTGGGACGCAGCCCGCGGCGACCTGCGGCTCAACTACACCCACGGCGGCACCGCCACCGTGCGCATCAGCGGCGACGGCCACGACCTGACCGTCCTGCTCACCGACCGCGACGCGGTGGCCACCACCTGGCAGCTGGACACCGGCGCGGACAAGGTCCTGGTGACGGGGCCCGACCTCGCCCGCACCGCCCGCATCACCGGCGCCCGGCTCGACCTGACCGGTGACACCACCGACGCCGTCCAGGTACGGGTCTTCGCACCGCGCAACATCACCGTGCTCACCTGGAACGGCCGCAATGTCTCCGCCCAGCGCGACGCAGCCGGCGCCCTGGTGGCCTCCCTGCCCCGGCCGAACGCCCCAGCCACGCCCACGATCACGTCCTGGAAGACGGCCGCGTCCGACCCCGAACGCATACCCGGCTTCGACGACTCGGGCTGGACGAAGGCCGACCGCACCACGGCCGACAATCCCTCGCACGGTCCGGGCACGGCCTCGGGCGTGGTCCTCGACACCGACGAGTACGGCTTCCACGAGGGCGACACCTGGTACCGCGGCCACTACACACCCACGACGGCAAGCAGCACGGTGACGGTCACCGCCCGCACCGGCACCGCCGGCAACGCACTGGTGTGGCTCAACGGCACCTACCTCGGCGCCCAAGGCGACGGCGCCGCCACCCACACCGTCCCGGCCGGCGTGACCGAACCCGGCAAGCCCGCCGTGCTCGCCGTCCTGGTCCGCAACATGGGCCAGTACGAGGACTGGTCCGCCGACGGACGCTCCAAGGGCGGCCGGGGCCTGGCCGACGTGAGTGTGCCCGGCTCCGGCGAGGTCGCATGGCGAATACAGGGTGCGGCCGGCGGCCCCAACCCGGTCGATCCCGTGCGCGGCCTCTACAACAACGGCGGTCTGCACGGCGAACGGCAGGGCTGGCACCTGCCGGGCGCCCCCACCGCCGCGTGGGCCACGACCACCTCGCTGAAGAGCGACCGTCCGGGCGTGCGCTGGTACACCACCAGCGTCGACCTGAACCTGGCCCGCGACACCGACACCGCCGTCGGCCTGCGAATCGAGGACGCGTCCGGACGTGCGGCGAAGTACCGCGTCCAAATCTTCGTCAACGGCTGGAACACCGGACAGTACGTCAACAACGTCGGCCCGCAGAACGAGTTCGTCATCCCGTCCGGCTTCCTCAAGGCCCGCGGGACCAACACGATTGCTCTCGCGGTGACCGCTGAGCAGCCCGGTGCCGGGCCGGACGCGGTCCGGCTCGTAGACCGCGGGACCGTACTCGGCGGGGTCGACGGCGGGCAGAACCCATCGCCCGATTACCGCGCCGTCCACGGCGGGAAGGCACCTGACGCAAGGGACTGACCGCAGGTCACAGCACTCCGGTGCCCGCTCGCCGGGGACGGCGCGGGCACCGGAGTGTCGGTGGAGCGGTTGACAGGGGACCGCCTTGCCGTCCTCGGCCGGTCCCCGCACCGCCCCGCACTCGCGCCACTCCGGACGACCCCCAAGGGCACCGGGGCCGAGAGTCTGGTCTGGAGCTGCCACAGCACGTCTTCGGGGTCGTTCCAGTCCCTGCGCACCTGCTCGTAGTACCGCGGAAGCCCTGTGCGACCTCGTCGTGTTCGGTGTTCGACGAGCCAGCGCCCGATGGGGAACCCCTTCGTGCTGGTCGCGGACGTGGGCGGCGAGGTGTCCGTGCAAGGCCCTGTAGGAGCGGGCGTGGGCGACGTCGGTGTCGAAGCGGGGAGCGGTGGTCAATCGGCGGGAGTCACGTGGGGGCGACCCGCGCTCGGGCGGCTTCGCGGGTGATGCCGATGGCGGCGAGCAGGTGCTGCTGGTCGGGGTGAGGCTGACATGGAGGCCGCACTGGCGCTTGACCCGGCCCAGGGCGTCCTTCCCGATGGGAAGACCGCCCAGCGTGTCGGGTCAACGTCGTCTGCGGCAGCTCCCGGTTCACCCTCCACACCCTGCCGGTGGACGAGTACCCGGCGCTGCCGGCGATGCCTGAGGCGTCCGGCTCCGTGCCCGGTGGCGGTCCGGAGCACGGTCCTGCGCCTGGTCGATGCCCTGCCCGAGCCGGAGGCGCCCGCGCCGCGGGTGGTCGGCGTCGACGACGGCGGGCCGCCCTCGGTGACCGTATGTCACGGCAGCCCAAAGATCTTTCCCAGACCCTGGAGACCGTCATGCGCAGCGTCAGAACCGCGGCCCCGGACGAAGTGACGCTCGAATTCGGCATCGAAATCGCAGTCAAGAGCGGCCAACTGGTCAGCGTCGTGACCGAGGCCGGGGGCAAGGCGACCCTCAAGGTGACAGTTGCCTGGCGCAGCGGGGAGCCCGCAGTGAGCACCGTGACGGAGCTCCGGTGCGCGCCCGCAGGGTGGTGGCCGACGCCGGTATGGGGACCGGCAGGTGCTGGCGGCGATCCTGTTCGTGGCCACGACCGGCTGTACGTGGCGGCAACTGCCGCCGGGCTTCGGCCTCTCCGGGCCGACCGCGCGCCGGCGGTTCACTGAGTGGAGCCGGGCCAGGGTGTGGGGCAAGCTCCGTGGGGCAAGCTCCACCACCTGGTCCTGGACGAGCTCGGTGCGAGTGGCGCCCTGGACTGGTCCTGGTGCGCGATCGGCGCAGTGAATATGCGGCCCCTGAAAGGGGGGATCTGACAGGTCCGAATCCCGAAGATCGCGGCAAGAAGGGAACAAAGATCCACTTGATCACCGAGCCGGTCTGCCCCGCTCGATCGGGATCACCGCCGCGAACACCCACGACAGTTAGGGGCTCGAACCCCTTGTGCGCGGTATCCCGCCGATCCGCTCCCGTCGCGGACCACGGCGGCGGCCCGCCAAGCTGCACGGCGACAAGGGGTACGACTAGAACCACCTCCGCCGGTGGCTGCGCTCCCGGAACTTCACCCCGCGCATCGCCCGCAAAGGCGTCGAGTCCTCTCAGCGGCTGGGCCGTCACCGTTGGACCGTGGAGCGGACGGTGGCGTGGCTTGCCGGGTGCCGCCGTCTGCACCGCCGCTACGAGCGCAAGGCCAAGCACTTCCTCGCCTTCACCGGCATCGCCGCCGCCCTGATCTGTTACCGCATACTGGCGACCTGACCAGGCGTGCGACGCCCCAGTAGTCCGTTTTGCTCACTGCCAGTTGGCTGCTTTGATCACAGATGCGGCGGCGTCGGAGACGGAGCCTGTGGTGGTATCGATGATGAAGTCGTCGACCGCGGCCCGGCCGAGGATTCCGTCCAGTTCAGTGGACCGGTCCAGGTGCCATTGCAGGGCTTCAGGCTCGCGGGCGTGGCGGTGCGCCAGACGCTGGTGGATGACCGGCAACTCCGCCCGCAGCCAGCACACCGTGAGATCAACACCTACGGCATCGGCCAGTTGTTTCCGCTCGTCCTGGTGCTCGACCACGCCAGCCAGTACGAGGCGTGTCACTCCTACTTCGAGGTAGTTGCTGGCGATGCTCCGAAGGTTCCGCAGCAGCAGCCCGAAGTTGAAACGGTCACCGGGAGGAGCGGGCCACGACTGCCTCAGCCAGTCGAGGTCGAGCACGGCATGAGGGATCCCGGCGTCGGCGAGAAGGTCGCCCACCGCTTCGGCAAGGGTGGTCTTGCCTACACCGACGGCGCCGTTGATCAGCAGGGCCTGAGCGCTCCGCGTGCTGTCTGCGTGCATGTCGGCATCGTATGTCGAGGAGCGCGAGCCCCGGATGTGCACTCTTGTTGAGAGCCGCCGACAGGAAGCGGAGTCCCAAACGAGATGACCTCTTAGTGTGTGTTTCTGAACGCGTGCACCTTCTGATGAGTGAGCGGATCCAGAGTGAGCACAGACCAGACTGAGAGTAATTTCTACAGTGACGGCCACCTGATTACCCAGCCCAACGGTCTCGCTTTGGAGGCGCCCTCAGTAGGGTGACAGCGGGTTGTCACAGGCGGATGCTTAGATGCCCGTGTGGAGCCAACGACAACACGTGCCGCCCTGCACGAATTCTGCACTGCCCTCTTTGGCGCGGAGCTCGCCACCCGCGTCGTCAGCCTTGCCAGGCCTGGGTTCGAGTTGACCAGAGCTGCGCCGGGGGACGCGGCTGGGAACAGTCGATTCGGTGGTCATCCCATGCTTGAGCCGGGAACGCCTTGGCCTACTTGTGAAGGCGTTCCACTCAGTCTGTTCGCGGTCCTCGACACCGATGCTCTGGCTCCCTGGCTCGATGGTCTCATCCCCGCTGGAACGGGCCTGCTCAACTTCTTCTACCTCGATTCCGAATCCGAGCTGTGCGACCCTGCTGCAGCCGAGGTCGCGAGCGAGTTCTTCTGTGATGCCCAGGAATTGGGTGCGGTGATCGCCGCCCGTTCCGGACGCGCTGTGGAGACGGACCCCCCCGCCCGCTCCAGCGTATTCACACCGATACCCTGGGCGGCCTCACCCGGATTTGCCTTCCCTGACACTTATGACCCGGCATGGGGAACACTCCGGGTGGAACCGGGCATCTACGACGAGGATATCGAGTACATCCGTGACTATGTGAGTATCTCGAACCTCGATCCGGACAACGACTGGGTGTCGCGGCCGGATCACATCCTCGCGGAGAACCTCGCCTTCGGTTGGTCAGTCTTCCCGACAGGAGGCTCTCCGACCCGCCGCAATGGTCAGGACCCAAACCTCTACCATCACTTGCTTCAGCTATCTGATCAGGACGAGTGGCGCATCGGCGGAGACGGCGGCTGGATGCACTGGTCGATTCCTACCGAAGCACTCAGGTCCGGTGACTTCAGCCAAGCAATCCCGACACCGGACATCTGGTGATGGTCCGGATCGGTAATGGTCCCTTCGGTGGCGTGATCGATGCGGTCAGATGTCGGCCGACGCCGGTCCACCCGGTGGTGGCCTGGTACAGCGCCCAGATCACGGCCGAGCGTCGGGTACCAGTGCCCGACGAGGACCGCACCGGTGAGCTGAAGGCCGCGCGGCAGGCCGCTGTCGAGGACCAGGCGCGGCTGGAAACCGCGGGGCCGCAGGAGATCGCTCGGATCGCGGCCGTCTACGCGGGCCGACCGCATCGCGGCGGGCATCAACGGGCGGGCGAGCCCCGCGATGTCGTCCAGCTCATGGCGAGCTGGGGCAGAGCCTGCCGCAGCCCCCGGTACAGGGCGAAGAAGGCGGCGCCCTCCTGCTCGGTGTAGGGGCGGTTCCGCTCCGACTCCAGCATCCAGCGGGCCCGTCCCGGGCTGCCGGCCTCGTGCCGGAGCAGGGCTCGGCCGTCCCGGCGGATCACCGTGACGGCGGTGATGGCCGGATGCTCCTCGGCGAGGGCGACGACATCAGGCAGGGCGTTGAAGCACTGGTCGTGGCCAGCCTGGGAGGTGAACCGGCCGGCCCCGACCTGCAGGGCGCGGGCGTAGCGCAGGACGGTGGCGAGGCGGCTGTCGGCCCTACGCACCGCCAGGACCACGACCTCGATCGGGTAGCCGGCGACGGCGAAAGGCAACGCTCTATCCAAGAACTCTCGGGCGCTGCCGGATGCGGCCTAGATGAGGACGTCACCGCGCCGGTCGCGCACGACGCCTCGGCCTGAGCGAACCAGGCACGGTAGTCGAACCGGATCGCCGCGCCGGCGTTACGGGGATCGGAAGAGAGCAGCTGGAAGTGCTCCGGGTGTGAGGCCTTGAAGTCGTCGCCTTCCAGCCGGGTGGCGCCCGGCCGCATCGTCCTCTTGATCCTGCTGGAGACCGCCAGCTTGCCTGCGCCGGGCTGTCCCAGCACGCACACCGCCCGCGGGTCGTCGCGGAAGATGATCTGGTTCAGGTACGACGGCGCGATCAGCTCCTCGAAAATCCATCGGTGTTCAGCGGGCGAAGCCGGTGGGAGTCGAACGCCGGGTGCCCGGCGGCGGGGTTGCGCGGTGCGGCGGACCGGGCTCGGCGAGCGCGGCAGCGCGCTCGGCGTCCCGCTGGACCGCCAAACGTTGTTCCTCACAGGCCAGGTCCTGGTGCAGACGCTGGTCCGTCCGTGCAAGGTCGCGACGGAAGACTTCGGTCTCTCGGGCACTCCAGGGCCGAACGCGCTCAGAGGCTCCCGCCGTGTCGGCCGCGGCCCCGCGCCGCCACTGGCCGTCGAGGAGTTCGTTGGCGTAGGGCACAGTCCCGTCGCGTCGCGCGACGGTGACGCGGTCGACCAGCCGCTCGGCCTCGATGACCGCGAGGGTGGCGAGCATGCGCCGCGCGCAGGCGTCGTGGTTGTCCCACGACACGTACCGGCCGCCAGGCCCGCCCGTCGCCGCCGAGACGAAGCGGTCCGGGACCCCGAGCTGGCTGAGCGCCTTTGCGGTCGCCAACGCGACTACCTCGATCCCGGTGCCCAGCCCGCCGGTATGCGGCCGCCGACGCCCGGAACTCCTCAACCAACTCCGTGGCCTTCTCAGCCATGCCCACGTCCAGGACCGCGGACACCGCGCCCGGGGACTGGACGTGGGCTTGAGGTGGAACGGTCTGGGTAACAGCCCCGCGATCGCTCTCGGGCACGCGGTGTCGAGGGCTCGCCCGGTGGGTGACGACCAGGCGGTTTCGTTCCTGACCGATCACCGTGCCGGTAGCACGTTCATATGACGGAGACGCCATCCGTGCGCGCGGCTGCTAAGTGCTGGCCGCTGCTGGTCTGGTGATGGAGATGCCGGTGGCTCATGCTGCCGGCGCCGGGGCACGCCGCGGCGGAGGTGACGCGGCCGCTGCGGCGAATGGTGGCTTGGCCACCGGTCGCCGATGAACACCGCGAGGGCTACGACCGGGACCTGTACCGACGCTGGACCGACAACGACCACGACGGCTGCTCCACCGCGCCGAGGTGCTCTTGGACGAAGCGGTCCAGCCGCCTCCGATGACGGGCCGATGCCGGCTCACCGGCGCGGCCTGGTACTCCTGGTACGACGACGCCACCATCACCAGCGCCCGCGGCATCGATATCGACCACATGGTTCCCCTGGCCGAGGCGCACGACTCCGGCGGCTACCCCTGGACCGCGCAGCGCCGGCAGGCGTACGCCAACGATCTCGGTGACGACCGGGCGCTGGCGGCGGTCTCCGCGCGGTCGAACCGGCGGAAGGCCGACCAGGACCCCACAGACTGGCCGCCACGGAAGGAAGCGCGGTGCACCCACGCCGAGCACCAGGTGCTGACCGACGTGGCCGCAGCGTGCCCCAACCGCGTGATCACTGTGCAGATCGGACCCTGACCGGTCTCGCCTCCCAGGTCCCTTCCCACCCGAGGTGTTGTGCTCACGCCGCGAGCACAACACCTCGGCCCGAGCCCGCAGGGCTGGGTTGTCACCGCGACTAAGCAATCGTTCTGACTCAGTGTCGGATGCGTTCTACACCGTCGCCCACTCCAGTCCGAGTTCAGCGATGAGGCTCGGAGGGGGTTTGTTGGTGTGCGGGGTGGTGGCTGGCCTGGCGTGTTGCTGATTGGTTGAGATGCGAGGTGAGTGGTTCGGGCCGGGAGGCCGGGGTGGGTGAGCTGGGGTCTTGTGCTCTGAGTGGGGCCTGGTTGGTTGTAGATATCGCCGGCGTGAAAAGGCTCGGCGCGCATTTGCGCTGGTCAGGGATGCTCGGCCCGCTCGATGGTTGGGGTTGGTGGGTTCGGGTGGGGCGGTGGTGGGTTTCGGCGAGGTGGTCGAGGCGGATGGCTTCGAGTGTGATTCTGGTGATGCGTTCGGTGCCGTCGCTGATGGCAGTGGAGCGGCGGCGGTACGACCAGGGCAGGAGTGTCACAGCCATGGGATTTCAGCCAAGTGCGGGAGCCGGCACCTCGCCGGAGAGGACCTTGCGCTCCTGCATCCGGGTCAGGCGGACGACCACCATGATGGCGAGGACCGCGGCCGCGATGTCGAGGCAGTCGGAGAACAGCATCGTCCTGGCGGCCCCGCGCAGTTCGTCCGCCGTCTCGGCCTGCCGGGAGCTGCGGTCGGCGAACCGGCCCACTAAGAGGCTGACGATCCACAGCGTCCACCAGGCGTTGACCAGCGTGTGCCCGGACCGTGAGCCCCAGGGAGCGCTGGCGTCCCAGCTGTCCACGACGATCCGGCGCGGGAACCACAGGTTCACCACCGGGCAGAACCAGGCGCCGATGGCCCAGCCGCGCTTCATGCGATGCCGTGAGGCGTCGAACACCTCGGCGTTCACCCGGATCCGCCACAGCCAGCACAGGTAGACGACGGCCGTGGTCACCAGCGCGACAAGCTGCGCGATGCCGGCGATGCCATAGAGGGCGTCCGCGTGGTCCGCCCGGTCGATCACGCCGACGCCGGTGACGCCGTCGGCCAGGTCGCCGGTGACGTCCATCTCCAGCAGGTCCGCGTAGCAGGCGAACAGGTCGGTGGCGATGACGAGGCCGAGCAGCACGGCGGTGGCCCGGCCGAGCACGGCCGGCGAGCGCAGCCAGGCGCCGGGCGGGGCAGCGTACGGCGGAGCCGGCATGGGCGTGGTCACGAGAAAGTCCCCCCGAGAAGACGAGATCGAGCCGGCGCGCGGTTCTCCCCGAACCGGCGCGCGTGCACTGGTGCCGGCGCGCGTGCGAAGACGCGCGCGGACACCGGAACATACGGTCGGATGTTGCCGTACGTCCACTCGGTTCTCAGCCCCGCCAAGTCCGCCAGCTTCCTGAAGCCGGCCGGCGAGCGCCGACTTGCCCGGGTCCCACAGCTTCTGCACGGCGGCCCGCGGCTGCAGGCGGATGCCCCCGCCCGTATCCGCGCCGTCTTCCCCGTCTGGGGTAACCCGGTCGGCCTCGGCGTCGAAGCGACCGTGTACGCCCAGCTGCTGACGCCCCGAGGGGGCTTGTTGGTGCACAGGGCGGCTGCTGGCCTGGCGTGTTGCTGGTTCGCTGAGAGGTGCAAATGGGCGCTTTGATCGAGGTGGTCGGGGTGCGTGAGCTGGGGTTATGCGTTCCGTGCTGAGGGTGTGAGTCCGCGGTGGGGTGGCAGTGGATGGGCGTCAGCGGGATCGGTGTGGGTGCCCTGGTAGCAGGTGCGGGACGGGGGCTGTGGTCGCTGTCATGCGGTGACCAAGCGGATGTTGCTATGCGGCTAGCAGGTTGATTGCTCGATGCTCCTCCTTCCTCCTTCGTGGGCACCAGGCATGGAACGCCGCGTGTTGCCTCCCCGGAGGGGGAGGCAACACGCGCATGTGGCCGGCGGGTGGCTCAGTCGCAGATCACCCGGGCGTCAGCCCAGTCGGCGTGGTCGGAGCCGTTTCCGTCACCGCCGTCGGTGACCCGCAGCGTCAGTATCCTGACCCCCGCTACGTCGGCATCGACGGGGCGGGCGTTGTCGGGGCCGCGGACGACAGGGGTGTTGATGATTTCTCGGCCGTCGCCGAGGACCTGAAACGCCACCGATCCTCTCTGGGCCACCTCGTCATCGACACCAACCTCAGCATGGAAGGTGCGACAAGTACGGCCGAGCCAGACTGTGACCTCGCTCTTTGAATGCGTCCCAAGGCCCTTGGCGTACGTCTTCCCGCTGAGGGTCAGGGTTGCGCCATCGCCGGCGCCGGCCTCACCGTTGGACTTGTCACGCTCGACCGGGCCCCACCCGTTGGATGCGCTCATGAACGGCAGGTCGCTGACATGTGCGGTTCCGCTCGGGGTGGGGGTGGTAGGCGGAAGGAACACCCTCACTGACCGTTCCAGACGCACCAGGTGGTCCACCGCATCATCAGGGAACTGGAAATGGTAGGTGGCTACGAGTGGCACGTCGACGTACCCCGGGTCAAACTTCTCCGGTGGCGTGATCGCCCACCGGCCCTCGAGGGACGATCCGACCTGCATGGACGGCTTCGACACCGTCGCACCGTCGACCTGCCACCCGGAGGGCGGCATCACGCTGAGCTCCACATCGGTGATCGGCGTGTTCGCGGGCGCCCACCCGTTGTCCGCCATGGTGAAAGTGCCGCTCAGGTCGATGGCTCGGCCCGGTTGCGCGTCAGCTTCACTCGGGCTCACCGTCAGGGCGGTCTTCGGCCGCAGGCGACCCCCGTTGATGGCCACCTCGAGCAGGTCGATCACTGCCCCGTTGGAGCCGCCGTCGAACACCAGCTTCACGTACTGGGCCTGTGCGCTGAGCGGGTACTGGTCGTAGAACCCGAAATAGGCACTGCCGGTGGGGCCGTTGACGGTGCCGGCGTCATTCCAGGCCACGCCGTCGTCACTGGTTTGGATCTTGATTGTCCTGGGCGTGTTGATGTACCGCTGTTCCAGCGTGTTGAAGTTGATGTCGATGTTCGAGATCTCGGACTTTACTGGAAGCTTGAACTGAATCCAGGTCTTCTCGCTTCCTGGCACCGACCACTTTGACTGATCGTGGTGTTCGGCGTCGATAAGGTCACCGTCGGTGAGGTTCGACACCACATCCTGCTGCTGGCTGGCAGTGATTTCGGCGCCTCTCGCGAGGTTGCGGTACGGCAACAGGTCCAGGAAGACCCTGTTCGTGGTGAAGGTCTTACCGTCCAGTGTCACGTCTGCCCAGATGACTCCCCTCCTGGGCGCGTCGACCTGCGGGGTGATGACCTTGTTCTTCTCGAACGCGAACGTGTCTACTTCCTTGATGGCAACCGGCTCGTATTTATCACCGCCAGCCAGATCGACGATGCCGCCATGCCATTTGATCTGTGCCGCATCCAAACCGATGGGACCACCCGTGGCCGACCTGCCTTCGATCTCGTACTTGAGCCCGTCGTTCAGGCCGAACTCACCGTAGGCCTCCTTGCCTTCCACCAGCAACGATGCGCCGATCATGTCGGGGACATAGACGAGGCCGTCTCTGACCTTCACCTTCAACGTGCCTTGCTTGGTCACGCCCTCATGAGTGCCTCGTACTGTGATGCTCGTTGTCCCGTCCGACACAGGATGCACGATTCCACTAGGCTTGACCGCCGCTACCCCAGGATTCGCGCTGCTGTAGGTCACGCCTGAAAGCTTGGCTTTCAGCGCGGGGTACGTCATGTAGCCCTCGGCCTTGACCTTCAACGCCCCCTGCGCCAGCTGCTCACCGGTCACATCGACGTTGGTCAACTTGTACTTGCGCTCAGGACTGTCGGTCACGATCTTGATGATCGTGTCGATCGGATCTTCCTGGACGTCGGCCAGGCTGATGGTCAGACTGTCGCCCTTCTGGCTGAACGACGTGACCGGGACGTCGCTGTTCAACCATCTCACGGACGTCACACGATCGTTGACCGGACGGATGGTCAAGGAGTTGTTGATAAGCGCGTCGAAGCCCTTCTTGCCGTCCGGCCCCTTCATGATGTGAAGGTAGATGTTGTTGTCCCTGGCGGTTGCGTATCCCCATTGCGGACCAGTCGCGCTGTTCGGGTGAGCGAACTTTTCATAATTTCCACGTCCATCGTCCTCGTAGCCGTAGCCCGCCAGGAAGTACGGCGTCGTGCCCGTCGTGGACTCGTGCCTCTCCGCCCCGCGCTTTCCCTCGAACCAGTCAGCGAGGTTCTCTCTTACGTCGATGAACTCCTGGACTGCCTTCGGGTACCTCGTGGCGATCTCTTGAGGAGAGTCCCAGTTCGGTCCCCGACTGTCGAGAACCGACTGATCGTTGTTGTCGACATTGCCCCGACCGGCATTACTCAGCATCTCCTTCGAGACCTGCCTGAAGTCGTCGCGCTTACCGTAGTAAGGCGACATCATGTTCTTCGTGTGGATCATCTTCCACGGTTCCATGGACGTCCGCTTCAGAAGATGATTCGGCCCCGTATTGGAATAGATACCAGATGCCTCGTCGGTTCTCAGGTCCGGATCGCCGTACTCCACCCCCCACGCGTTTGAGTTCACGATGATGCCATCGCTGTAATCGCGTACCACGCTGTACATCACGTCGTAGTTTGCATTTGGCATTGCCTGTGGACCGTCGAAGTACAGGTACTCCGGAGCGTAACGGAGAATAAGGTCCTCCACATTCTGCATAAACACGTCAGTGGAGTAGTGCTGCAAGCCGCCACCCTCGGTTGCGTAGTACAAGCCGAACTTCATGCCGTGACGTTTCACCGCTTCCTCGAACGGCTTCAGCCCGTCTACTACCTTGCCATTCTCATCCTTGGGGACGTATTCCGCTCTGATATGCTTCGGATCTGCGAACTTGGACGGCCAGTTGTAGTTCTGCTGCAGCGCTTCGACTGACACCAGCGAGTGCCCTTGACTTTTTGCTCTCGCTGCCCATCGATCAACGGAGTAGTTCGGGTCCACGTAGTAGTTGTAGGTCGGGGTGGCATGGGTCAATGCGCCGACCCTGCCTTCTTCGAACCACTTGTTGGGACGTTCCTTCACCGTGATGGTGAAGTCTTTCGAAGCAGTGGTCCCTTCCTTGTCAGCCACCTGGACAGTGAAGGGGTAGTCGCCTGGTTTGGCGTTGATGCTGACGACTCCCTTGGTGCTGTTCAGAGCGACTTTCCCGTCGACCAGCCCGTCCGCGATTGACCCGTCAGGATTCAGCTCCAGACCATCGGGCAATGCCCCATCGACGATCTTCCACGTATAGCCCGGCGCCCCACCAGCAGCCATGAACTGGAAAGTCGAAGCAGCGACGCCGTACTTGTTGTTGGTCACCGACTTGTTCCAGACGTACGGCCACTCCTTGTAGCCGACCGGCATGTCGCCCTTTGGGAGCGGCGTCTCGATCGCATCGTCAGTCGAGAGACCCTGCGTCACGATCTGCAGGTTTCCCGACGGCCCTGTCACGGAGTTCACCAGACCATTGATCTTGTTGCCGGACCGATCCGCCACCCGGCCGTAGAACCCGAGATAGGCAACGTTCTGGTCCTTGGCAATCGGCACACCGTTTGAATTCACGTCCTCCGTGTAGGTGTGCTTGATCTGAATCATCAGCCTGTTCCAGCCCGCCTGTAGCTGGACTGCCTGCTTCGTCAGGTCCTTCTGCACTTCCACCGGAGTGCTTGGGCCCGTCAGACACCTGTCGTTCACATACAGCCGGTACGAACCACTCGCCCCGACGTTGAAATATGCCTGCTGCTCGACTGGGCTGTAGACGTACGTGTGCGCGTACACGTACTTGTTCCTGGTGTCGACGCCCTTCTTGACGGCGTAGTACCCGTAGAGATCCTGGTAGTCGTCGTAGTTCCGGTTGTAGATACGGTCGTCGAAGTACTCCCACTTCCTGCTTTCGTCGCCGAAGGCCAGCGATTCACCGGTCTTCGGAGTGATCTTCGTCTTCCCGTCGACCGGCAGCGTTCCGGCTTCGCACTCATACTGCTTGTCGACGACCGGCGCCTCAAACGGCCCCGACACGAGCCACGAGTTGATGAACGGAGCGTTCCCCGTGACCTGCTGCGCGTCTGCCTGCTTGGCTGTGGGTACGCTGAAAAGGAATGATGCGATTATCATCAGCCCTAGGAGAAATGCAGTACTACGATATCGCTTGGTCATTTCGAGGACCTTTCTATGCGATGCTCCGCTATTCCGGATTGCAGGCGTTACCGTCAGCGTGCAGGAGCTCGACGCATCCCGACCGCTTTCACCGTGCCCGGGACGTACCGCAGTTCCGCCGTCCCAGTGCTGGACGCAGCCTCGGAGGTCACCAGCGCGCCCGCCCCCGCGGCGAGCACGAACCATGGCCAAGCGCGGGTCACCGACGCCCATCGCCGGAGGTCCTGCGCGCGGCGTCAGGTCTTGAGGCTTCCGGCGGACAGTCCTGAGCGCCAGAACCGCTGCAGGGTGAGGAATGCGATCACGAGGGGAACTACCGAAATCAGCGAGCCCGTGACCACGATGTCGTACCAGGGTTGGGATCGAAGCTGGCTGTTCCAGTAGTAGAGCCCCAGGGTGAGCGGCCAGAGTTTGTCGTCCGCGAGCATCATCAGCGGCAGGAAGAAGTTGTTCCAGATCCCAACGAACTGGAAGAGGTAGATGGTGACCAGAGCGGGAGACATCAACCGCAGCCCGATGGTGAAGAAGATCCGAAGTTCGCCCGCACCGTCAACCCGGGCGGCGTCGGTCAGCTCGTCGGGTACGGAGGCCGCAGCGTACACGCGGGCGAGGTAGACCCCGAAGGGCGTTACGGCGCTCGGAATCAGCACCGCCCAGTACGTGTTGGCGATGCCGGTTGCTGAGGCGAGCAGGTACAGCGGAAGGGCGAGCAGCGGCGGTGGGATCAGCACCGCGCCAAGGATCAGCGCGAAAACGCCTTCTCGACCTTTGAAGGGGTACTTGGCCAAGGCGTACCCGGCCATCCCGGCGGTGAGTGTGGCCACCAGGGCCCCGGCACCGCAGTACAGCAGACTGTTGAGGAGCCAGCCGGTGAAGGCGCCGTCGCTGTGGTGGAAGACCTTGGACAGGTTATCGCCAATGCGGATGCTCGAGCCGAACCAGAAGCCGTTGGTGCCGAACAGATCACCGCTGGATTTCGTCGACGAGACCAACAGCCACCAGATCGGCATCAGGAAGTAGCCCGCGACCGCGAGCAGCAGGACGGTGGTGCTCAGTTGGGCGGCTGGTGAGCCACGGCGACGGGCGGGCAGCGCCGGACGCCCCGGGCCGGACCGGCGGTGAGGGGCTGTGGACTGCTTGCTCATCGTGATCCTCGTGTGCTCAGGCGCAGGAAACCGTAGGACAGGGTGAACGTCGCGAGGGCGAGGACCACCGCGACAGCGGCGGCGAAGTTGTAGTCGTTGAGGCCGAAGGCCGCCTGGTAGGAGAGCATCACCGGGGTGTAGTCGGTGCTGATCGCGGACGTCATGGGGCGTAGCACCATCGGTTCGCCGAACAGCTGTAGCGTGCCGATGATGGAGAAGACGCCGGTCAGGGTGAGTGCCGGGCGTACCAGAGGCACCTTGATGTGCCAGGCGATCTGAAAGCCGGAGCACCCGTCCAGCTCGGCCGCCTCGTACAGCTCCTGAGGGACGGACTGCAGCGAGGTGTAGAGGATCAGCATGTTGTAGCCGGTCCAGGACCAGGTGACGATGTTGCCGATCGAGAAGAGGATCATGTCGGCGGAGAGGAAGTCGACGTCGGCGCCCACGCTCTTGCCGAGATCATTCAGCGGGCTGATGCCGGGCACGTACAGGAAGGCCCACAGAATCGCCGCGATCACACCGGGTATCGCGAACGGCAGGAAGTACGCCAGGCGGAAGAAGCGCTTGAGGCGTGCCACTCTGGAATCCAGCAGCAGGGCCAGCAGCAGGGCCAGCCCCAGCATGATCGGCACCTGGACCACGCCGAACGCCAGAACTCTGCCCACGCCTGTGAGGAAAGAGTCGTCGGCGAGCACCCGCGTGTAGTTGTCCAGGCCGGCGAACACGGTCTTAGGTGGTTCGAGCCCGAGTCCGGAGCGCTGCACCCGGAACAGGCTCTGGTACACGGCGTATCCGATCGGGACTACGAACACAGCCAGGAACAGCACGGCGAACGGTGCGAGCAGCACACCGGCGGCCCGGTTGCGTCGGCTCTCGAGCATGTTGCGGGTCCGGCTGCCGGCCGGCCGCCGCTTCCGCCCCGGGGCGGTGGGTAGCCGGGGCCGGCCGTGACCCTCTGATTGCGTTGGAGGGTGCACGACCGGCCCCGGAAGGGAATCGACGTCGCGGGTCATCCCGTCTTCAGGCCCTTCGACTTGATCGCCGCGAGCGTCTTCTCCTGCACGCTGTCGAATGCGTCGGGCAGTGTGCCACTACCGGCGTACGCCTTGCTGGTCGCCTCGTCCAGGTCGGTGCCGAACTGTGATTGCGTGGGACCCCACTGCCAGTTCACGTCGGTGTTCTGGGCGGCCTCGGCGAACACCTCGTAGATGTTCTGGCCGCCGTAGTACTCCACCCCTGCGCTCACCTCGGGCAGTTGGAGTCCGGCGGTGGCGGCCGGGTAGATGCCGGTCTTGGTGATCAGGTTCTTCAGGCTGTCGGGGTTGGTACTCATCCAGGTGGCGAATTCGACCGCTTCGTCCTTGTACTGGCAGCCCTTGAGCACGGCCGTGCTGCCGCCACCGTCGTTGCCGAACTTCTTCTCACCCTTCGTCCACTGCGGCATCGGGGCGACGGCGAACTTGCCCTCGGCCTTGGGAGCGTTCTGTGTTATCAGCGGGTTCAGCCACACCGCCCCGATCGCCGTGGCCACCTTGCCGGACTGCAGCTTGCTCCACCACTGGGGGCTGTAGCCCTGATCCGTGGCGACCAGCTTCTTGTCCACTAGGCCTTGCCAGTAGTCCGCCAGTTGCTGGGTCTGGGGATCATTGACGGCGACCCGCCACGTATCGCCTTCGGTGCTGAACCACTTGGCACCCTTCTGCCAGGCCAGTCCGGACAGCGTGATCGCCCGCAGGTTCACGATGTACGTATCCGGGTCGGCCTTGTGCAGCTTTTCGGCCGCCTCGGCGTACTCGTCCCAGGTCGTCGGTACCGCGATGCCGTACTTGTCAAAGACGTCCTTGCGGTAGTACATCGCCATGGGGCCCGTGTCGACCGGGATGCCATAGGTCTTGCCGGCGACGGTGACCTGGTTCCACGTCCACGGGACGAACTTGTCCTTTGCGCCGGCGGCCGCCTCGGTGACGTCCTCCAGGGCACCCTCGATCAGGAGAGTGGGCACGGACTCGAAGCCGACCTGCGCCAGGCAGGGGGCATTGCCTGCCTTCACCGCCGAGAGCATCTTGTCGTACCCACCCTGGCTACCGGAGGGCAACGTCTTGAAGGTGACTTGGATGTCCTTGTGAGTAGAATTGAACAAATCAACCGATTTGTCGTATCCGGGGGCCCAGCCCCAGAACTCCAAGTGGACAGTGCCATCGGCGGACTTGTCGTCGCCGCTCCCCCCGCAGGCGGCCAACGGTAGTACCAGGGTGGCCGCGGTCAGGCTTCCGATCAGGGCCCGCAGCCTGAACGGCTTCTTGCCCGTAACTGATGGCTGCCGCCGAAGCGGACGCCGCTCCCTCACCCCGTCGCATGTCCGGCCAGACCACATGGCCAACTTAGCTAGCATCCAAGTATGCCTTCCTGTTGCGGATCTCCGTCGATGAATCCGACTCTCCAGTGGCCTAGACTGCGCGGCCGGGCTTCGGTTCGAAGGTCACGTGACGAGGCTGTGCTCCTGCGGGCGTAGCAATATTCAGCAACTCAGCGCCCGTGTCACGGTGAGGCTCAGTATCTTGTGTGGCCCTGGAGACGTCAAGGCTATAGATCAGATTCACTGAGGGGCTTGAGGGCAATAGATGTGGAACATTGCCTCCAGCGCGGTCTCTGTAGTCAGCCAGTCCGCCCCTTCGTAGGGGCGCCGAGGGGGAGGATCCTCATGCTCGGGCGGGTGTCCACACCGCCAGAAGGTGCTCCAGAGTTCCGTGGGTGCTCCGCTGCAGGCTCCGGCCGCCTGCGCCGCCGCCTCCCCGTGGAACTCGTCGAGCGCTCCGACCGTTCGACCCTGGTCGCGCTCGCGGACCCGCCGGTGGAAGCAGCCCTGTCCCCGTCCGTGGAAGAGCTCGACGTGGCACACGAACAGCAGTCGCCTACCCGAAAGACGTTGGGTGGCCGCTGGTGGATCGCCTCGGTCAGGCGGGACGGCGATGAGTCCGTGGGGTTGGGCTGTGGTGAACGCGGTGGCCAAGCGCGTACCCCCGGAGAGGAGCGACATGGCGCGAGCATGTCAAAATGCGGCTAGCTGCACGCCCGCATCGATCCGCCATGCGGAGCTGCGGCGCGTCCTTTGGCCCCGCGCTTCCCGGGGACTTGGGTTTAGGGGTGGGTGTTGTCGGGTGTGACGCGGCGCCAGATCTCTTGTTGGAATTGCTGGGCGGTCAGGTCGATGTGTTCGGCCATCAGGGTTTGGGCGCGGTTGGTTTCTCCGGTGGCGATGGCTTCGGCGATGGCTTGGTGTTGGGTGGCTGCGACGTGGAGGGATCCGCCTGCGATGCCGGCTAGTCCTATGGTGGTGACCTGGCGTTGGAGGCGTCGCATGGCGTCGACGGTGGCGGCGAAGAACATGTTTCCGGCGGCGGTGGCGATGCCGGTGTGGAAGGCTTCGTCGGCGCGGGTGAAGGCGTCGATGTTGTCTTGTTGTGCGGCTTGGGCGGACTGTTGTGCGGCTTCGCGTACTGCTTTGACCTGTGCGGGGGTGGCTCGTTGTGCGGCCAGGTGGGCGGTGGTGGTTTCCAGGTGGCGGCGGAACTCGAAGAGTTCGTCCACTTGGCGCAGGTCTGCGGGGAGGAAGTTGGCGAGTGACTGTTGCCAGGAGGACTGGTCGGGTTCGGCCACGTAGATGCCGCGGCCCTTGTGTACGGACAGTCGCCCCAGGGCGGAGAGGATTTTCACCGCTTCCCGGACGACGGTCCGGCTCATCTGTACCTCGTCTGCGAGGTCTTTTTCGGTGGGGAGCCGGGCGCCGGGCTGAAGGCCCGCCTGGATGACGTACTCGAGGATGCGCTCCGCCGCGACCTCGTACCCGGGACGGTAACCACGCTCTGTGCCCTCGGGCGCGGACGCGGGCGCGGTGGTCTTTTCTGGGCCGGTCAACGGCTTCCCCCTTGCTTCGCTCTTGAGGCCGCCGTTCGTCGCGCCAGCCTCAACCCCCACTGGATGTTTCTGATATATCAAGTGTTCCGGGGTCAGTGAATCACATTCAAACCCTTGACGCCAGGATCCAGTGACCGCAGACTCTTCCCTGTCCCAGCGAGACCTCCCTACCCCGCCCCCACCGTGACCTTCCCCCTTCCCGCCCTGCCGCGGGAGCATCCCCAGACGGCCACCCACCTCGACCCCGCGACCGCAACGGACCCCTCCAGGGGACCCCCGGAGAAGCCAGCCCTATCCACCACCACCATCGGACATATATCATATCTATCTATCCGTGCATCGTGTGCGTGACTGAGTAACTGGTCCCTGCACGCCGGGGCCGCTCATCGGGCCCAGCAACCAGTCGCCGATGGGAGCAGCGGTTACCCACCGACATCTCCCCGAAGGGGGCTCTCCCACCGACGCCTTCAGTGCGAGAGAGAAGGGGATCAAGGCCGGCCTCCAGGTGGTCGCCGGGCCTTGTCCACCGCCGATCGCGCCAACAACCGACTGGCCTAGGAACCGCCAAATACATGCCCTGCACCTCCTCCGACCCAGACGCCACGCTGCCTTCAGCACCTGCGCCCAGCCTTCTGAAGACCCAGTGGGCGGTCGCCACCCTCCTCGCCGCCACGACCACCACCGTCTGAGCACCCGGGAACAGCCGTGACCAATCCCCGCGCCGTCGCCGAGCTGACCGTGACCGAGCACGGTTTCCTGCGCGCCGGTCAGCCCCACCAGATCATCTCCGCCGCCATCCACTACTTCCGCGTCCACCCCGAGCTGTGGGAGGACCGGTTGCTTCGCCTGCGCGCCATGGGCGTCAACACCGTCGAGACCTATATCGCCTGGAACCTCCACCAGCCGACTCCCGACCAGGCCGACTTCTCCGGTCCAGCAGATGTCACCCGCTTCATCCGCACCGCCGCACAGCTCGACCTGGACGTGATCGTGCGGCCCGGGCCCTATATCTGTGCCGAGTGGGAGTTCGGTGGCCTCCCGGCCTGGTTGCTGGCCGACCCTGGGCTGCGTCTGCGCCGTACCGACAAGCGCTACCTGGACGCCGTGGACGCCTGGTTCGACCAATTGGTCCCGGTCCTGCGTCCGCTGCTGGCCAGTCACGGCGGACCGGTGGTCGCCGTCCAGGTCGAGAACGAGTACGGCAGCTACGGCCACGACACCGCTTACCTCGACCACCTGCGCCAAGGGCTGATCCGACGAGGCGTGGACTGCCCACTCTTCACCGCCGACGGCGCCACCGACGGCGTGTTGCGTGGCGGCGTCCTGCCTGGCACCTTGGCGACCGCCACATTCGGCTCGCGGCCGAAGGAGTCGCTCGCCACACTGCGCCGCCATCAGCCGGCCGGGCCGCTGGTGTGCTCCGAGTACTGGCACGGATGGTTCGACCACTGGGGTGAGCACCACCACGTGCGGGACGCAGGCGAGGCCGCCGCGGACCTGGAGTGGATGCTGGCCCGCGGCGTCTCGGTCAACATCTACATGGGCCATGGCGGCACGAACTTCGGCTGGTGGAACGGCGCGAACCACGACGAGACCGAGTACCAGCCGACCTGCACCAGCTACGACTACGACGCGCCGGTCGGCGAGGCAGGAGAACTGACCGAGAAGTTCTACGCCTTCCGTGAGGTGATCCAGCGGTATCGCGGCCCGATCGGGTACGAGGTGCCCGAGCCGCCGGAACGGCTCGCCCCGCAGGTGGTGCACCCAAACGGTACGGTGGCGCTGGCGTACTGCTTGGACGCGTTGTCCACCCCCCAGCAGCGGCTCTCGCCCGAGCCGATGGAGGCTCTGGGCCAGTCATTCGGACTGATCCACTACCGCACGCGGCTTCGCGGCCCCTTCCGTGACTCGACTCTGCGCGTGCACGGCCTCGCCGACCGGGCCCAGGTTTTCCTGGACGGCGAGCCGCTTGGCATCCTGGAGCGAACGGGGTCGCTGGACGCGCTGTCGATTAGTGTCCCCGAGACCGGAGGCGAGCTCGACTTGCTGGTAGAGAACATGGGGCGGGTCAACTACGGTCCGTGGTTGGAGGACCGCAAGGGCATCAGCGGAGGGGTTCGGATCGACACCCAGTACCAGTTCGACTGGGAGATCCGCCCCCTCCCGCTGACCGATCTGTCCCCCCTGCGGTACGGGGCAGCCGAAGCCATCGAAGGCCCGGCTTTTCATCGTGCAGAAGTGGAGATCCCAGACCCAGCCGACGGCTTTCTCGCCCTGCCAGGCTGGACCAAGGGACAGGTCTGGCTGAACGGCTTCGCACTCGGCCGCTATTGGGATCGAGGCCCGCAGCGCACCCTTTACGCGCCTGCTCCGGTGTGGCGGGCTGGCCGCAACGAACTCGTGATCCTGGAACTGCACAGATCTGGTGGGCGGATCGAGATCCGCGACACAGCGGACTTGGGCCCCACGGGCTGAGCCTCGGACCGACGGGATAGCTTCGGGTACGTTCTTATCCGGGCCAGTACTGCCGGTGTACACCTGACGCCCCCACTCGCGTACGGATGAACGCGGTCGGTTTCTGATGCGCCGAGAAGTGTCGATCGGCACTCTGTCGCTTGGTCGGTGCGGGCGGCGGGAGCAATGGTCAAGAGTTGCGGTTTCGGCCTTCGCGCGTCCGTGTCGGGGGGGTTGCGGAAGGGCCCGATCAATGGGCGGGCCTGCGGGTCGTGCGTTGTGCCGAAGATGGAGGTCCGGCCTGGCCGCTGCGAGGAATCAGCGGTCTTGTCGTAGCGGGTGGCGATGCCTCGCCACTGCTTCAGGCGGTTGAAGCTGCGTTCGACCACGTTGCGCTGCTTGTCCCTGATCGTCACACCGGGGCAGAGGGCGGATTGCACGCAGTTCACGCGCGTGCTGGAAAGGATTCGCGTCCCGCGGATCGGGCCGGGTAGGCCGCGCAAGAAGCCTGACATCCTCGCGGCGGACAAGGCTTACAGCAACGGCCCGTGCCGCGAGTATCCACGGCGCCGGGGCATCCGGCACACGATTCCGGAGAAGACCGACAGCCAGGCCGCCCGCCTGCGCAAAGGGGCACGCGGCGGACGGCCGCCAGGCTTCGACGAAGAACGGCACAAGAAGCGCAACACTGTCGGACGGGCGGTCAACCGACTCAAGCACGCCAGAGCAGTGGCCACCCGCTACGACAAGCGCGGCTACGTCTTCCTCGGGACCGCGACCACCGCAGCCCTCGTCATCTGGCTCCGTGCATGATCGGCCGGACAAGTCCTAGCCGAACGTCATGCCGTCTCCCATGAGGCCGTGGCCACCTTTCCATCCCGTTGCATCGACAACAGCGAGGATCAGGTGGTCACGGGCCCTCCACCCCCGGACGCCGAGGGGCCAGCAGGCTGCTGGATTGATCAGCTGCATAGGGCGACGGCGCCTGTCGGTGCCGGGCATGGATCCGATCAATACTCGGCGCACGAGGGCATGGAAGCCCATCACGAGTCGACGATCGTGCGGCATGGGGCCGTTGTGGGCGCCCGACCATTGCCTGGGGACGCTGCTTGCCGGCGCGCCACGTGTTCGTCTGCAAGAACCCTTGCCAGGCAAGAATAGATCTGATCTACTTCTCGCTGCCTTAGGTTGCATGCGAAACATCCTCGTATCTCTGATGCGGTGGTGTAGGCAGGGGGAGGCTTCGGCCCCGCGACTTGAAGACGGCCGTGCGGGCGGATGGGCTGCTGGAGGTCTGCAACGACAGGGCATCAGCTATCTCGACAAGTGCAAGGACGTAGCATGAAGAGATTGCGCAAGATCCAGTGCAGCGTCGTCGCTGCCGCGACCGCGCTCGCGGCAGCCCTTGCGGTTGGCGGTGCACTCACGGGGCCGCAAGCCCACGCAGCTCAAACCGGAGGTACCGCGCCGTACCTGAACCAATGGGTGGTCTCCGGTCCCTATTCCAATCCGGTGGTCGAGCAGTCTTCTGTACCCGTTGTCCCTGCCATCGGCACATCTCTTGCGGACCCGAGCAGCAACGAGTCGTCAACCTGGCAGTACTTCGACGATCGCATCTTCAATCGGAACTACGACGACTACAACGATCTGATGGGCTACTTCGACGTCAAGCAAGGCCAATCCACAGTCAATAAGTGGGTTTTGGCAGCAAGCTACGTCTACAGCCCGACCACGCAGGACGTTCAGTGGCAGGTTGGCGGCTCGGGTGTGTACCGGCTGTTCGCAAACGACGCTCCGGTTGGTCAGCAAGGCAGCGCCGTGAACAGGGTCAACAAGAACGGGACGAAGTACCCCGTGCACCTGAAGCAGGGCTGGAACAAACTTCTGATCGAAATTCAGCACAAGAACAGCAAGAACAAGAACTTCCTCGGCTTCTACACGCGACTGTGCGATGGCAACGGAGACCTCATCCCCGACCTGACGCACTCGGTGGCGGGTCCGAATATGTCCAACGATCAGCTCTCCGTTGTGACGACGGGCCTCAGTGTAGATCGGCGTGCCTTCGTGGAACGCAACGCGAGCGTGCCGGCGAACGACTACCCGTCCAACACCTTGCCGTACGCCTACGACGAGAACCCGTACGTCGGAATGGTCGCAACAATCGACGGCAAACGAAACACGTCGAGTATCGCCCCGCAAGCCGCTCCGTTCACCTTCCAGGCCGCCGGTGGAGCTCCCGGGTACTCGTGGACCGTCGCCGATGGCCAACTGCCCCCCGGGCTCACACTGGCAGCCGACGGTCACATCGACGGCACGGTCTCAGACGGTGCACAAGGCAAGACGCAGAAAGATTATACCTTCACGGTGAAGGTGACTGACGCTCAGGGCGCCTCCGCAACAAAGCAGTACACCATCACGGTCAAGAGGAACCCGGTCGATTGGTTCATTAACGGGAAGATGGCGGCGCTGTCGCACACCACAGGGACCATGCCGAACCTGTACGACCCGAACTACAACTACGATGAATGGGCCCAGAAGGCCAAAGAGATGGGCATGACCATGCTTTCGACGGAAAGCATTCAGAACACCATCTACTACTGGCCGTCGCCGAACGCGAACCTGACCCCGAGCGACAGCAACAAGCTGTACAAGTACAACGCGCTGTACCGGGCCGATGACGGCACCTGGCATGTGAAGGACCGCGTGAAGCAGGCCAAGGAGGCTGCCGAACGTTACGGTTTGAAGTTCGGTGTCTACCTCTCATCGCTGTACGAGGGATCCGAGATTCTTGAAAGCGACATCCAAAGTTTGGTTGCGCGATACGACCCGTGGTACGTGTTCGCTGATGGCGGCCCCGAGTCGTACTCCAACACTGACGTCGCATGGAGCTCTGCCCGCAACTACAACGATCGGGTACTCATAGATGCGAACCCGAATGCGCAAACCGGCGATCAGGACATCACTCTGCACGAACGACCGTTCTGGAACAGCGAACCGTACACGAACGGCGGCTGGCGTACCGGAATCTTGCCGCAGGGAAGGAAGGTCGCCCATGAGGAATGGAATGACCCCTACACCACGGCCCTGGACATCTGGACCCAATACGCCAAGGGCAATGAGCGGGACAACTGGGCCGAAGCGACAAAGGAGCTGATCAACCAATACGGTCACGGCTACGTCATGAACTATGACTCCTCGGTCACCGTGACCCGTGGCATGGACAACCTGAGCAGCAACCTGGACAACACCAACATCTTCTCGATGGTGCCGATCTCCTCACAGCAACTGTCGGATATGCGTGCGTCGATCGTGAAGTGGATGGACAACCGCGCCGGGCCTGATCTGCGCGAGTCCATGTACGGCACCACACCGTACACCATGGACTACACGCTCAAACCAGGCTGGTACACGGATCCGCAGAAGGCTATCGCTCACGGCCAGGGTCCCGAGTGGGGCTACGCCATGGCCCGTGACCAGTACGTCTACATGCATATGATCAAAAACCAGATCTCCGGCGTAGCAAAGTCGGGCTTCGGCGGCCAGGATCAGATGAGCCGGATCGGTCCGTTCGACTACAAGGTCGCTGCCGTGGAGTGGCTGAACGAGGGCATCGAGCTGCCGTTCACCATGGAGCGGGCCGGCAGTAAGTACTACATCAACATTGACACGTCCGAAGTGACCGCTGATCCAATCGACACGATCATCAAGATCAGGACGAAGAGCCCGGTCAGGGACTACAAGATGACGAGCGTCAAGCTGTTCAGCAGCCAGACCTCGACAGAAGCCCTGCAGCTCAGGGCCGAAAGCTACATGAACGACTACACCAACGTCTTCGCGCCGGCGAAGCTCAAGTTCACCAGCGACAACAAGCGGGTCGCGACAGTGGGCGGCTCCGGCCGGGTCAGTGCTGTCGGCGACGGGACCGCGACCATCACGGTGACCGCAACCTATGACGACGGTGTGAATGATCTCCAAGTCAAGACCGACACCTATCCGGTCAAGGTCCGCGACGGCGAGATCTCGCCGGCACTCCCGCTTGTCGGCGTGAACATGCTTACGGACGGGGCGATGTTCTGGGGTCAGTTCTCGACGAACGAGGACGTCCCTGTGTCCTTCAAAGCCTTCACCCGCAAGGGCGGCGCGGTCGACATCCTCAATCCTTCGAAGATCAGGTACCACTACGCAACCGTTGATGGCAAGCGCGACAACGCTTCCGGAAAGATCGTGGTCACCGAGGTACCGGCCGACGAATCACCATTCGTCGTCGAAGGCAAGACCATGAAGTTCACCGGTAAGGTCGCCAAGCCGACGATGTACAGCTACTGGGCAGACATCACGGTGGATGGGAAGACCTATACCTCAACCCGGAACTACGTCACGCTCATTCCTGATTTCAACGTCACGCGGGGGATCGTGCCGGAGGTTTCCACCGACAGCGAGCACGCGAGCACGTTGTCCGATGGCACTATCAATGATGCAGCGGGAGGCAATTCCGTAAAGTGGGTCGCACCAGCCGGAGATGAATCTTCGAGCATCACTTACGACTTGCGGAAGATGCAAGAGCTCACTCGCGTCAACGTCTTCTTCAACCATCGCATGCCGAATGCCGACAATGTGACCTACTACAACGTGCCGAAGAAGGTCAAGATCGAGTACAGCGAAGATGGTGTCAAGTGGACCTCGGGTAACGAAACGTCGGTCCTGTCTGGGGCGGGTTTGCCGACGTCGAGGGACACGCAGGCCGTTCCCGAGAGCGACGCGACACTGTATGCCTGGGAACAGGAAGGCCTCTACTACAACTATCCAGTCGATCCGGACAAGTCCAGTGTGCGGGCGCGCTATGTGAGAGTCTCGTTCCCCGGTGGTGGCCAGAACGGGAGCCCGATCGACGTGCTCGAAGTCCAGGCCTTCTCGTTGAGGGATCTTACCGCACTCGGCAGCATCAAACTGGATCCAAAGGTCGATGCGGATGGCCGCTCCGCCGCGATCGAGGTAGCAGGATTCTCCTTCCTCGGCCAGTCAATCGACCTGGGAGATGCCAAGCTTGCTTTCACCAGCGGTGATCCGTCCGTGGCCGAAGTCGGGGCCGACGGCGTGGTATCGGCTGCCGGTAAGGGGCGTACCAAGATCAGTGTGACCGCGGACTTGGACGGGTACCGCGCAAGTGATCATTTCTACGTCGACGTGGACGCATCCGGCCAGCTGTCCCTGCCGGCATTTCTCAGGGGAGTGAAACTGTCGCTCAACAAGAGCGACATCAAGACGAATGAGCCCATTATCGGAGCGGTTGAGGGAACTCTGAGCACTGGTGAGAAGGCTAACCTTTCGAAAGCGAAGATCGCCTACGTGTTCAGCGATGACCGTCTGGAGAACGTGCCGGGCAGTAACACCATCGTGTTGAATGAGCCGATCGCCAGCACATTCCAGGCGACTGCGGAAGCTGTCGTGACGTTGGATGGGGTGGAGGTGCGGTCGAGCCGAGAAGCGATCGTTGCGCACAGCACCAACATTGCCACTCAGGCACAGGTGACGGTCTCCTCGGTCCGAGATCGAAACGGCGACCCGGACGGCGACGATCAAGACGACCGCTATCTCGCTACGAAGGCGATCGACGGTTCCAAAGCCACGTCCTGGGCGGCGCGGAAGAGCGACCGGACTCCCTGGATCAAACTCGACTTCCCCTCTGCGGTGAAGGTTGATCGCATCAACCTGATCGATCGCGGAGGATCTGGCGACCGGATCGTGGAAGGAGTCCTAGAATGGGAGGGTGGCAGCAAGCGGGTCACCGATATCCAGTGGGATGGCCAACCAGACAATGTGGTGAAGCTTGATGCTCCCATCGAGACCCGCTGGGTGAAATTCACCATCGATCCCGAAGGCAAGTACGAAAACCCAGCCGGTGCGGAGTGCGGTTTGGCCGAGTTTGAGGTATACGAGGCGCAGAAGGCGACGTCCATCGTCGACTTCAAGACCGTTGCCGTCGACACGAAGGTCGGCGTCGTGCCGACGCTGCCTGCGCAGACGGAGGCCGTCTACAGCGACGGCACGACCAGGTCGGTCGATGTGACCTGGGATCCCATCTCGGAGGACGATGTGGCCAGCGAGGGATGGTTCACCGTGGCTGGAGCGGTCGCCGATACATCGGTCAAGCCGCGAGCGGTCGTCACCGTGACCGACGAGTAGCCGGGCTGACTACTCCGTTCGCTGTGGCAAAAAGGGCCCCTGCTCGATGAGCAGGGGCCCTTTCCGTTCGCCAGGCGCCCCCCGCCTACCCCTGCGCCGAGTTCGACGCGGCTTCGCGGGCGAGCCGGTTAGCTGGCCGTTGGGTTGTGCTGGTGTGGTGTGGGGTTTGGCGCGCTGTTGGCGGAGGAGCCTCAGCTTCCGCCGCCGGCGGAGTGCGCCCGGCTACATGAGGCCGCCGGCATCACGCAGGCCCTGAAGTCCACAACACAGACCGTGAGGAACTGGGAGAACGGCCGCTCCGAGCCGAAGCCGCCACGTCTGGAGGCGTACCAGCGGCTGCTGAACGGCTGGGCAGCGAAGTACCCCCCGCACGGCGCCCCCGCCGTCTTGGCCCCGGTGGCTACGCCCGTCCCTGTCGCCGCACCACAGCCTGAGATGCCAGCTGCGTTCACGGGCCCGGCCGCGCCCGGGCCAACCAAGTCGGAGACCGCAGTGCCGGTGAGGGCCGAGGCCCCCGGCTGTCCAGGCCACCCCCGAGCGTCCCGCCGGCCGCGGCCCGGCGATGTCGCCGCGTGGTCCGGCCGCGGGGAAGACTGCCAGGCCCGCGGTGGATCCGTGGTTCCCGCACGGTCCGCTCGCGGTGCTGGACGGCGACGGGTCCGCGTACGGCGTCGACGGGATCGTGCTGGACTGCCCAGCCACCACCGTGCCGCAGCTGGTGGAGTGGACCCTCAAGGAGTCCGCCCTCGGCGCCACCAAGCTCAACCGGCACGGCAAGGACTCCGACCCGCTGATCGTCCTCACCGCGGCGGCCGCGGTGAAGCTGGGGCTGCCGGAGCGCCTGGAGGGCCACGAGCAGCGCCGCTCCCTGCGCCTGCCCGGGGACCACCCGGCCGTCAAACAGGTAGCTCGCGCGAAGCGGCCGCTCACACAGCGCGGGTTCGGCCCGTGGGCCAGGATCTACCGCAAGACCCAGGGCCGCGACCGGCAATGCGTGCAGCTCGCGATCCTGTCGTGGGGTGCTTTGGGTACTCGGTCGTGGCCCGGCGTTGCGGACATGGCATCAGCCGGTATCGCCCGCGTCCTCGGCAT
>NZ_KB904635.1 GCF_000380165.1 Wenjunlia vitaminophila DSM 41686 | reverse complement strand
CCCGCGCACACCACCATGGACTGCGCGTCGTGCGGAGCGAGAACCAAGCACGCACTGCCTCTTTCGGAACGTACCTACGCCTGCACCGCGTGCGCAGCCGTGTCCCCCAGGGACAAGAACTCCGCACGCGTGATGCTGGTCCGGGCTGGTCTCAACCCGGCTGGCGCTGAGGGCGCAAGACCCCCGGGAGCGCTGCTCCCGGAGGCAGCCTGAGCCAGGAATCCCCTCCCTTCAGGGAGGGGAGGATTCAAGGGTGACAATGGACCGCATGGACATGCGGCGCGCACAGGTGGCCGGCCCCGATCTGGCCTCCGTGGCGAAACTTCTGGCCGATGGCACGCGGGCAGGCATCTGTCTGGCCCTGCTCGACCGCCGGGCTTGGACAGCGACGGAACTGGCACGTCATGTGGGGGTGGCGCCCTCGACAGCGACTGAGCACCTGCACGCGCTCGTCCGGGGGAACCTGCTGGTCGAGGAACGGCAGGGTCGCCACCGCTACGTGCGCCTGGCTGGTCCGCACGTCGCCGAGCTGATCGAGAGCCTCGCCGCGATGGCACCCGAGCGCACCCCGGCACCCCGCTCCCTGTCGGCGGCTGGCCGCCGACAGGCCCTCGCCCACGCCCGCACCTGCTACGACCACCTCGCCGGGACCGTGGGGGTCGCGATCACCGATGCGATGCTCGAGCGGAGGCTGCTGGACCTGGAGCGCGGACTCGGGCTCACCAGCGCCGGAGCGACCTGGCTCGCAGACCTCGGCATCACCGTCCCGACCAGCACGCGCCGACCGGCGGTACGGCCATGCCTGGACTGGACCGAACGCCGCCCCCACCTGGCCGGTGCCGTCGGTGCCGCTCTGTGCCGTCACGCGTTCGACGCGGGTTGGATCACTCCCGTCGGTACCACGCGCGCCGTCGCCGTCACCACCGTCGGCCGACAGGCACTCCGCCGCCACCTCGGCATGTCCGAGGAGTGCCTGTCGCAGGAGTGAGTGGACCTGGGAGACCAGGACCACCGCCCGGGGGCATGCCGGACCTGTCCCTGATCGTCGTTCTTGCGGCCCCTCGCGGCACAGCCTTCGCGCAGTGCCCCGCGGGAGCGGCACGGGGCCGGCGCGCACCCCGCGCCGGCCCCGTGCCGTCAGAACAGGTGGACGATCAGAAGCGGCGCGTGATCAGGGCCCGCTTGACCTCCTGGATCGCCTTGGTGACCTCGATCCCCCGGGGGCAGGCGTCCGTGCAGTTGAAGGTGGTCCGGCAGCGCCACACCCCCTCCTGCTCGTTGAGGATCTCCAGGCGCTGCTCGCCGCCCTCGTCCCGGGAGTCGAAGATGAAGCGGTGCGCGTTGACGATCGCCGCCGGGCCGAAGTACTGCCCGTCGTTCCAGAAGACCGGGCAGGAACTGGTGCACGCCGCGCACAGGATGCACTTGGTGGTGTCGTCGAAGCGCTCCCGGTCCTTCGCCGACTGGCGGCGCTCCCGGGTGGGCTCGTTCCCCGTGGTGATCAGGAACGGCATCACGTCCCGGTACGCCTGGAAGAACGGCTCCATGTCCACCACGAGGTCCTTCAGGACCGTGAGGCCCTTTATCGGCTCGACGGTGATCGGCTTGTCCGGGTTGATGTCCTTGATCAAGGTCTTGCAGGCGAGCCGGTTGCGGCCGTTGATCCGCATGGCGTCGGAACCGCAGATGCCGTGCGCACAGGAGCGGCGGAAGGTCAGGGTGCCGTCGATCTCCCACTTGATCTTGTGCAGGGCGTCCAGGACCCGCTCCTTGGGGTCCATCTCGATCTGGTAGTCGACCCAGGCGGATTCCGCGGACACCTCGGGGTTGAACCGACGCACCCGCACCGTGATCGCGATCCGGTCGACGGAGGGGGCCGCCGCGGGGGCGGCGTCCGCCGGCTGGTCCACCGTTGCTGTGCTCATCAGTACTTACGCTCCATCGGCTGGTAGCGGGTCTGCACGACCGGTTTGTAGTCGAGTCGGATCGACACGGTCCCGTCGGCGCCCTCCTCGCGGTACGCCATGGTGTGCCGCATGAAGTTGACGTCGTCCCGGTTGGGGTGGTCCTCGCGGTAGTGACCGCCGCGGGACTCCTTGCGGGCGAGTGCGGACACCGCGAGGACCTCGGCGAGGTCGAGCAGGTTGCCCAGCTCCACCGCCTCCAGCAGGTCGGTGTTGTACCTGCGGCCCTTGTCCTGCACCGAGACCCGCTTGTAGCGCTCCTTGAGCTCGGCGATGTCGGCCACGGCCTGCTTCAGCGTCGCCTCGGTGCGGAAGACCATCGCGTTGACGTCCATGGTCTCCTGCAGCGCGGTGCGGATCTCGGAGACCCGCTCGCTGCCGGTGCTCTGGCGCAGGTCCTCCACCATGCGCACCACCTCGGACTCGGGGCTCTCGGGGAGCTCCACGTACTCGTGGGTGGCCGCGTACGCCGCGGCGGCGATGCCCGCCCTGCGGCCGAAGACGTTGATGTCCAGCAGCGAGTTGGTGCCCAGGCGGTTGGCGCCGTGCACGGAGACGCACGCCACCTCGCCGGCCGCGTACAGGCCGGGCACCACGTCGGTGTTGTTGGACAGGACCTCGCCCTCGACGTTGGTCGGGATGCCGCCCATGGTGTAGTGCGCGGTGGGCTGGATCGGGATCGGGTCCGTGTAGGGCTCGATGCCCAGGTAGGTGCGGGCGAACTCGGTGATGTCGGGGAGCTTGGCGTCCAACTGCTCGGGCGGCAGGTGGGTCAGGTCCAGGTAGACGTGGTCGCCGTCCGGCCCGCAGCCGCGGCCCTCGCGGATCTCGGTGTAGATCGCCCGGGAGACCACGTCACGGGAGGCCAGGTCCTTCATCACCGGCGCGTAGCGCTCCATGAAGCGCTCGCCGTCCTTGTTCCGCAGGATGCCGCCCTCACCCCGGGCACCCTCGGTGAGCAGGATGCCCATCCGCCAGATGCCCGTCGGGTGGAACTGGAAGAACTCCATGTCCTCCAGCGGCAGCCCCCGCCGGAACGCCACGGCCTGCCCGTCACCGGTCAGGGTGTGCGCGTTCGAGGTCACCTTGAAGAACTTGCCGCAGCCGCCGGAGGCGAACACGACGGCCTTCGCCTGGAAGATGTGGATCTCACCGGTGGCCAGCTCGTAGGCGACCACGCCGGCCGTCCGGCCCTCGTTGATGAGCAGGTCCAGGACGTAGAACTCGTTGAAGAACTCCACGCCCTCCTTGACGCAGTTCTGGTACAGCGTCTGGAGGATCATGTGACCCGTGCGGTCCGAGGCGTAGCACGAACGGCGTACCGCGGCCTCGCCGTGGTTGCGGGTGTGGCCTCCGAACCGACGCTGGTCGATGGTGCCGTCCGGGGTCCGGTTGAACGGCAGGCCCATCTTCTCCAGGTCCAGGACCGAGTCGATGGCCTCCTTCGCCAGGATCTCGGCGGCGTCCTGGTCGACCAGGTAGTCACCGCCCTTGATCGTGTCGAAGGTGTGCCACTCCCAGTTGTCCTCCTCGACGTTCGCCAGGGCGGCGGCCATGCCGCCCTGGGCGGCGCCGGTGTGGGAGCGGGTGGGGTAGAGCTTCGTCAGCACGGCGGTGCGGCTGCGCTTGGTGGCCTCGATCGCGGCGCGCATGCCGGCGCCGCCCGCGCCGACGATGATGGTCTCGTACTTGTGGATCTGCATGAGGTCGCGTCCCCTATCTAGAGCCAGGCAAGGGGGGTGGGCCCGGCCCTAGCGGATGTTCGGGTCGAAGGTGAAGATCACCAGGGTGCCTAGCAGGATGGTGAACACCGAGGCGGTGTACAGCAGCATCTTCAGCCAGAACCGGGTGTTGTCCCGCTCGGCGTAGTCGTTGATGACCGTCCGCATGCCGTTGGTGCCGTGGATCATGGCGAGCCACAGCATCAGCAGGTCCCAGACCTGCCAGAACGGCGATGCCCAACGGCCGGCCACGAAGGCGAAGCCGATCCGGGAGACGCCGCCGTCCAGCACGAGCTGGATCAGCAAGTGGCCGATGACCAGGACCACGAGGACGATGCCCGACAGCCGCATGAACAGCCAGGCGTGCATCTCGAAGTTGGTGCGCCGGTTGCGGGGCGTGCGCTTCGTCCGGGCCCGGGGCGGCTCGATGACCGGAGCCGGGTTGTCCGGGCCGTAGGCGGCGCTGGAGGCGGTCAGGTCCACCGAGGATTCCACCGACATGGTCGTCACTCCCCGAACAGGATTTCGGCGGCGTGGTGCAGGACCGGGTAGGCCGCACCAGCCATCAGCACGAGCCAGATGCCCATCACCGTCCACAGCATCTGGCGCTGGTACCTCGGGCCGTTGCCCCAGAAGTCAACGGCGATCAGCCGAAGACCGTTCAGCGCGTGAAACAGGACGGCCGCGACCAGCCCGTACTCCATCAGGGAGACGAGCGGTGTCTTGTAGCTGGCGATGACGGTGTCATAAGCCTCGGGGGAGACCCGAACCAGCGCGGTGTCGAGGACGTGCACAAACAGGAAGAAGAAGATGGTGACGCCGGTGACTCGATGAGCCACCCAGGACCACATGCCTTCCCGGCCGCGGTACAGCGTTCCAGCCGGCACGGAAATACCCTCCGGGTGCGGGGACAAGGGCCTGCCGGCTTCACTGTCGGTCGGGCCCGGCCGGATTACGGACCACCGGCCCCTGCCATCGTAGCGACGCGTCATCGCGTCAAGCCCTCGGGGTGGTCGAGGTGTGATCAACCCCGCACTCGCGGGTCAACTGGATCGTGCCGGGCGCGCCGGCCGTGGTCGGCGCGCCCGGGGCTCGGCGGGCGCCGGTGGTGCGGCGAACAGCCGATGGGTGGGGAACGTGAGGGTGGTCGGCGGTCGTGACCGTCGGGGCCGCCATCGGCGAAGCAATTCGTTCTGGTGTTCGAGTGGTTCCGGCGCCCGGAGGTGTCAGTCCTGTTCGGGATCGTTCGGGCGTTCCGGAGGCCGGCCGATCGGAGTTCGGCTCCGGAGGTCGGGGCCGTCCATGTGTGGGGGTCCGTGCCGGACGCCTGTGCGCGGGTCGCGCCGGGGGTGCCGGACCGCTGGGGGTGAGGGGATGCCTCGGTGGCGCCCGCGGCCGACCGGTGGGTCAGGTGGCGGGTGAGCCGCTGCCGGTCAGGGTGGGGGATGCGATCAGGTGCTCGAGGCGGTTCCGGGCGATCCGGTGCAGCTCTCGGGCGGCGACCGGGCGCTCCTGCTCGGGGGTGTGGTAGAGCCGGGTGTGCAGGGAGGTGAGGACCCGATCGAGTACCTCCTCCGGCGGGCAGCCGTCGAGGCTCACCACGAAGGCGTGCCCGAACCGGCTCTCGTAGGCGGCGTGCGCGGCGCGCAGTGCGGTGTGGGCGGCCTGGTTCCCGTGGAGGCGCAGGCCGGTCAGGGGCTGTGGGGCCTGGCTCTCGTCGGCGAGGGCCTCGCTGAGGTCGGCCTCGGTCATCGCGCGGGCCGCCTCGTCGGCGGTGACGAGGAGCGTGGCCATGTCCGGGTAGGGGCGGCGGTCGATGATGTGGGTGGCCCAGCGGCGCGAGCCGCAACAGCCGAGCAGGGCTGCCTCGGCGACACTCGGGGATGCGGTGTTGAAGCGGTGCAGCCCTGTGGGGGCGGGCACCGGTGTCGTGGGGATCAGCGGAACCTCCCGGGCTGGACGGGGTGGGAAGCAGGGCCGTGGGGACAACACGGCGCTGGGGGGAGGGAGTTGTGAGTTGGCTCACTCTAGTGTGCCTCAAGCACCCCCGGTTGGGGACCGTCTGAAATTCACCCGCTCGGGAATGTGTGATGTGTCGGACCGCGTTCCTTGGCGGAGGGCGTGACCCTCATCGGTCCTATAGTTGTGACTATGCTACGAAATGCCCTTCTGGCCCCTTCCCGTGCTCTCGCCATGGGAATGGTCAGTGGGCTGATGGTCCTGACGGCCGGTGCCTGCGACAGTTCCTCCTCGCCCACCCCCTCAGCCAGCTCCGCCGCCCCGTCCTCCCGGCCCCCGAGCCCCTCTCCCGAGCCCGCCCCGCCCACCACCGCGCCGCTGCCCCGGGGCACGGCCCCGCTGGCGACGATCCCGTCGGTGCGCTCGTTCACCGGCAGCGACTCCGGCCGTGGCTGGTGGCCGAGGCCCGGCACCCGGGTGATCGCCGGGTCCGCGGAACTGGTTGACGAGGCCCGGCTGCTCGCCGGCGAGCTGGACGTCACCGCGGCGGGGCCGGACGGGGGAACGCCGCCGCGGGAGGGCGACGTGCGCCTGGTCCTCGAAGCGGGCAGCGCCCCGCCCGAGGGCTACCGGATGGACAGCCGCCGTGGCCGCCTGGTCATCACCGGCAGCACCGACGCCGGCGTCTTCTACGGCACCAGGACCGCCCTGCAGGCCCTGCGCGCCCGCGGCCACGTCCCCCCGGGCGTGGCCGAGGACCACCCCGACCGTCCGCAGCGGGGCCTGTCCGTGGACATCGCCCGCAAGCACTTCACCGCCGCGTGGCTCAGGGCCCGGGTGCGCGAGATGGGCGACCTCAAGCTCAACCAGCTCCACCTGCACCTCTCCGACGACCAGGGATTCCGGGTGGAGAGCAGCAGCCACCCCGAGATCGTCTCGGCCCGGCACCTGACCAAGCGCGAGGTCCGGGGCATCGTCGCCCTCGCCCGCTCCCGGCACATCACCGTCGTTCCGGAGATCGACAGCCCCGGACACCTCGGTGCGGTGCTCAGGGCCCACCCCGAGCTCCAGCTCAGGGACGTGACGGGGACCCCGCTGCGCGGTGCGGTGGACATCTCCCAACCCGCGGCCGGCCGGCTGGTGGACGACCTGATCCGGGAGTACGCCGACCTGTTCCCCGGGCGCTACTGGCACCTGGGCGGGGACGAGTACCTGGCGCTGCGGGCCGAGGACCCGGAGCGCTCCTACCCGCAGCTCGCCGCCGACGCCCGCCGCCGCTTCGGGCCGGACGCCACGGTCGCCGACGCGGCCACCGGCTGGCTCAACGACCGGCAGGACACGGTCCGGGCGGTCGGCAAGCAGGCCAAGGCCTGGAACGACGGCTTCCACTCCGGGCCCCGGGTCGCCGCCGACCGGGACCGGGAGGTGGAGTACTGGACGGGCCGGGAGTTCGGGCAGCGGGAACCGCAGGAGTTCCTCCGCGCGGGGCGGCCCGTGGTCAACGTCAACGACGAGTTCCTCTACTACGTCCTCGGTGAGCCCAACAACTTCACGTATCCCACCGGTGAGCGGATCTACCGCCAGTGGTCGCCCGCGGTGCTGCGCGGCACCCGGCCCGTCCCCCGGGACCTGGCGGGACCGGACCAGGTGCTCGGCGGCCGGCTCGCCGTGTGGTGCGACTTCTCCGACGCCCAGACCGAGGCGCAGGTGGCCCGGGGCATCCGGATGCCGCTGCGCGCCCTCGCCCAGCGGGTGTGGGACCCGGAGCCGCCCTCGCTGCCGTGGACCTCCTTCGTCCGGCTCGCCGACCGGGTGGACGGCGACTGAGGGGCGGGACACGCCCGTCCTCCGCGCCCGTGCCGCGCCCCCCGCGCCGGTACCGTCAGTTCCGGGGCGGGCGTGGCGACGGACGGCGCCGCCCGGTGTGAGCAACGTCCCAGCCGGCCTCCCTCCACGGCCGAGACGTCGGGACTACAGTCCGCCCCGAGCGGTGGACGACCACACCGGCTCAGTGGTGCGCACGGGGAAACGGTGGATCACCGGAAACCGGCGGGTGCGCACGGGGAACGCGCGGCGACCGGCACGCGCGGCACGGAGACGAGTGGAAGGCTGGGATACCTATGACACACCAGTCGGAGTCGGGACTGCCCATCGAGCCCGTGTACGGCCCCGAGGCACTGACCGGCTGGGACCCGGCGGTCCAGTTGGGCGAGCCGGGGCAGTACCCGTTCACCCGCGGCGTCTACCCGACCATGTACACCGGACGGCCGTGGACGATGCGGCAGTACGCCGGGTTCGGCACCGCGGTGGAGTCCAACGCCCGGTACCAGCAGCTCATCGCCAACGGCACCATGGGCCTTTCCGTCGCCTTCGACCTGCCCACCCAGATGGGGCACGACTCCGACGCGCCGCTGGCCCACGGCGAGGTGGGCAAGGTCGGGGTGGCCATCGACTCGATCGAGGACATGCGGGTGCTGTTCCACGGCATCCCGCTGGACCAGGTCTCCACCTCGATGACGATCAACGCGCCGGCCGCGCTGCTCCTGCTGCTCTACCAACTCGTCGCCGAGGAGCAGGGCATCCCCGCCGGACGGCTCACCGGCACCATCCAGAACGACGTGCTCAAGGAGTACATCGCCCGCGGCACCTACATCTTCCCGCCCAAGCCCTCACTGCGGCTGATCGCCGACATATTCCAGTACTGCCGGGCCGAGGTCCCCAAGTGGAACACGATCTCGATCTCCGGCTACCACATGGCCGAGGCCGGCGCCAGCCCGGCCCAGGAGATCGCCTTCACCCTGGCCAACGGCATCGAGTACGTGCGCACCGCCCTCGCGGCGGGCATGGACGTCGACGACTTCGCACCCCGGCTGTCGTTCTTCTTCGTCTCCCGCACCACCATCCTCGAGGAGGTGGCCAAGTTCCGCGCCGCCCGCCGGATCTGGGCCCGGGTGATGAGGGAGGAGTTCGGGGCCCGCAACCCGAAGTCGCAGATGCTGCGCTTCCACACCCAGACCGCCGGGGTGGCGCTCACCGCCCAGCAGCCCGAGGTGAACCTGGTCCGGGTCGCCGTCCAGGGCCTGGCCGCGGTCCTCGGCGGCACCCAGTCCCTGCACACCAACTCCTTCGACGAGGCCATCGCGCTGCCCACCGACAAGGCCGCCCGGCTCGCCCTGCGCACCCAGCAGGTCCTGGCCTACGAGACCGACGTCACCGCCACCGTGGACCCGTTCGCCGGCTCCTACGTGATGGAACGGATGACCGACGAGGTGGAGGCCGCGGCGGTGGAGCTGATGGCCACCGTGGAGGAGCTCGGCGGCGCGGTCAACGCGATCGAACGGGGCTACCAGAAGAACGAGATCGAGCGGAATGCCTACCGCATCGCCCAGGAACAGGACTCCGGCGAACGCGTCGTGGTCGGTGTCAACCGGTTCACCCTGGACGAGGAGGAACCGTACGAGCCGCTGCGGGTCGATCCGGCCATCGAACGGCAGCAGGCCGACCGCCTCGCCAAACTCCGCGCCGACCGGGACAACGCCGCCGTCACCGGCGCCCTGGACGCCCTGCGCGCCGCCGCCCGCAGCACCGACAACGTCCTGCCGCCCATGAAGCGGGCGCTCGCCGCCAGGGCCACCGTCGGCGAGGTCTGCAACGCCCTGCGCGAGGTCTGGGGCACCTACGTCCCCTCGGAAGGAGTGTGATCGACATCAGTGGGACGCCGACCCCGGTCCTGCCCGTGGTGGTGGTGATGGGCGTGGCGGGGACGGGGAAGAGCACCGTGGGCCGGCTCCTCGCCGAGTTGCTCGCGGTGCCGTTCGCCGACGCCGACGACTTCCACCCGCCGGCGAACATCGCCAAGATGTCCGCGGGCAAGCCCCTGGACGACGCCGACCGGGAGCCCTGGCTGGACGCCGTCGGCGCGTGGACGGCCCACCGCGGGACCACCGGCGGGGTGGTCGGGTGCTCCGCGCTCAAGCGCTGCTACCGCGACCGGCTGCGGACGCACAACCCCGACGTGTTCTTCCTGTACCTGCACGGCGACCCCGACCTGATCGCCGCCAGACTCGACGGACGGCGCGGCCACTTCATGAAGACGGGGATGCTCCGGTCGCAGCTCCGCGACCTGCAACCCCTGGAGCCGGACGAACGCGGCACCGCCGAGGACGTCAGCCAGGCGCCCGCAGTGATCGCCGACCGCGTCGCCGCCGTGCTGCGCACCCGGTGAGGAGGGGCCGCCCGCCGTGTCGCCCGCCGCGGCGGTCCGGCTGCTGAGACGGTCAACTGATCCCACATCACCGGTGGCCGTCGCCGCGTTGTAGAGGTCGTGAACGCACCACGCACCAAGGCCCGGCGGCCCGCCGAGCCCTCTCCGGGGTCCCGTTTCAGTTGCCTCCCCGGCCTGCTCCTCGCCTACTTCATCCTCGCCGTCATCGCCGTCGGATGCGTGGCCCAGCAGGTACCCGACTGACGTCCCCGCGGGCCCCGCGGGCACACCCGCGGACCCGCTGACGCCCCCGGGGGGCGTTCCGCTCGTCGCGGCGTGCTGTTCATCGCGCGTACAGATGTCGTTGCACGGAGTATTGGAATCGCTTCCTACGCTCCGAGGCGTGCCAGCAAGCCCACCGAGCCCCACCGCGCAGCACGCCAGGGTCCTCGTCCTCGCCGACTCGGACACGCGCTGGAAGTGGGGAGCCCTGATCGCCAGACAGCTCGCCCCCGGAGCCGAGCTGCACGGCAGGCTGCTGCGCGGCCGGGCCACCCCCACCGTGCGGCAGTTGCGGGAGGTCGGCGTCGACCCCGCCTCGCTGGACGAGGTGACCACGGCCCGGTTCCTGCACGAGCTCGGCCCCGGGTCCGGGCCGCGGCCCGACGTGGTGGTGCTCTCCCTGGTCGGCGGCGCCGTCCAGGCGGTGCTGCACGGCCTCGGACGGGTCTGGCACGGGCAGGAGCAGCGGCCGGTGGTGGTCACCGGATACGTCGGCGTGGTCTACGAGAAGCTCACCGACGGGTTGCTGCTGCGCGCCGGTGCCGACCTGGTGCTCGCCAACGGCGCCCACGACGCCCAGCGCTTCCGCGCCGTCTACGCCGGTGTGGGCCTGGACCCCGACGCCGTAGTGGAGACGTCGCTGCCGTTCCTCGGCGGCCAGCCGTACGCGCCCGGCGACGACCGGCCGTTCACCGTGACGTTCGCGGTGCAGCCCAGCGTCCCCGGTGACCCCCGCGACCGGATGTACCTGCTGCGCCGCGCCGCGGACCACGCACGACGGCACCCGGACCGGGACGTGCTGGTCAAGCTGCGCAGCAAGCCGGGGGAGCACACCACGCACCTGGAGGAGAGCCCCTACCAGAAGCTGGTCCGCCGGCTCGCGGACCGCCCGGACAACCTGCGCCTGGTCTACGGGAACATGGGCGACGTCCTGGACCGCACGGACCTGATGGTGACCGTCAGCTCCACCGCCGCGCTGGAGTCGATGCACCGCGGCGTCCCCACCGCGGTCCTCGCCGACCTCGGGGTGCGCGAGGCCCTCGGCAACCACCACTTCCTCGGCTCCGGCTGCCTGACCTCCTGGGACCGGCTGGACCAGGGCCACGTCCCGCGGGCCGACCCGGACTGGCTCGCCCGGCACGGGGTCACCCCGGGCACGGACCCGTTCGCCGCCGCCAGGGAACGGGTGCGCCTGGTCGCCGGCACCAGGCCCGCCCCGGCCCTGCGCACCTACTACACCCCGGCCGTGGCCGGCGGTTACCTCCCCGGCCTCCTGGCGCGTTACGGCCTGGACCCCACCGGTGGGCCGCTGCGGGACCAGCCCGCCACGACCGCCCCCGCCGACCCCGGGCCGGTGCGCAGGGCCGTGCGCGGCGGCGCCCGCTGGGCCTACCGCTCCGGCGTGCAACGCGTCGCCCCGCTGATCCGCCGGGTGGGGGAGCTGTGACCCCCCTCGCCCGTCCCGCCGGGACGCGCGGCGTGCCCGCAGGGGCCGCCCGATCCGTGTCCTTCCCCCAGGAGCGAAGCCGATGAGTGCCGTGCTGGCCGTCATACCCGCCAGGGGCGGGTCCAAGGGAGTCCCCGGGAAGAACGTGCTGCCGGTCGGCGGCACGCCGCTGGTCGCGCGGGCCGTCCGGGCCTGTGTGGCCGCCCGACGGGCCACCCACGTGGTGGTCTCCACCGACGACGGGACGATCGCCGACGCCGCGCTCGGCGCCGGAGCGGAGGTGGTGCGGCGTCCCGCGCGGATCGCCGGGGACGGTGCGAGCAGCGAGTCCGCGCTGCTGCACGCCATGGACGAGTTCGCGGCACGGCACGGCGCCGACCCGGAGGTGGTGCTGCTGGTGCAGTGCACCAGCCCCTTCCTCACCGCCGCCGACGTGGACGGGGTCGCTGCCGCGGTGCTGGACGACGGAGCGGACACCGCCCTGACCGTCGCTCCGTTCCACGGGTTCCTCTGGCGCGCGGTGGACGGTGACGGACAGGGGGTCAACCACGACCGGACGGGCCGTCAGCTCCGCCAGGAACGGCCGCTCGACCTGCTGGAGACGGGTGCCGCCTACGCCATGCGCGCAGCGGGACTGCGCGCCGCCGGGCACCGCTTCTTCGGCAGGACCGCGCTGGTGCGGACCGATCCGGCGCGCGTACTGGAGATCGACGAACCCGCGGACCTGCACCGGGCCCGCGCGCTGGCCCCGCTGCTCGACACCGGGGGCGGCGGTGCCCTGCCCGGCCGGGGCGACATCGACGCCGTGGTCCTGGACTTCGACGGCACCCAGACCGACGACCGGGTGCTCGTGGACGCCGACGGGCGCGAGACCGTCGCGGTGCACCGCGGCGACGGGCTCGGCATCGCCGCGCTGCGCCGGGCCGGGCTGCCCGTCCTGATCCTGTCCAGCGAGCAGAACCCGGTGGTCGCCGCGCGGGCCCGCAAACTGCGCGTCCCCGTGGTGCACGGGGTGGACCGCAAGGACGTGGTGCTCAAACAGTGGTGCCAGGAGCAGGGCGTCGCTCCTGAACGGGTGCTCTACGTCGGCAACGACGTCAACGACCTGCCCTGCTTCGACCTCGTCGGCTGGCCGGTCGCGGTCGCCGACGCCCACGGCGTGGTCCGCGCCGCCGCCCGTTCGGTCACCGCCGCGTCCGGCGGACACGGGGCGATACGCGAGATCGCCTCCTGGATTCTCGGAAAGGACCTCCACTCATGACCAGCTCCCCGCAACGCCTGCGCACCCTGGGGCAGCGACTCGTCGGCACCGGCCGCCCGGTCTACGTCACCGGCGAGATAGGGATCAACCACAACGGCGACCTGGAGAACGCGTTCCGGCTGATCGACATCGCCGTCGAGGCCGGCTGTGACGCCGTCAAGTTCCAGAAACGCACCCCGGAGATCTGCACCCCGCGGGACCAGTGGGACGTCGAGCGGGACACCCCGTGGGGACGGATGACCTACATCGAGTACCGCCACCGCGTCGAGTTCGACGAACAGGGCTACGCCGCCATCGACGAGTACTGCCGCAAGCACGGCATCGACTGGTTCGCCTCGCCCTGGGACGTGCCCAGCGTGGAGTTCCTCGAGCGGTTCGACGTCCCGGCGTACAAGGTGGCCTCGGCCTCGCTCACCGACGACGAACTGCTGCGCGCCATGCGGGCCACCTCACGCACGGTCATCCTGTCCACCGGCATGTCCACCCCGCGGCAGATCAGGCACGCGGTCGAGGTCCTGGGCAGCGAGAACATCGTGCTCTGCCACGCCACGAGCACCTACCCGGCCCGGCCCGAGGAGCTCAACCTGCGGATGCTGCACACGCTCCAGCAGGAGTACCCCAACGTGCCGATCGGCTACTCGGGACACGAGGTGGGGTTGCAGACCACGCTGGCGGCGGTCGCGCTCGGGGCGGTCTTCGTGGAACGGCACATCACCCTGGACCGGGCCATGTGGGGGTCGGACCAGGCCGCGTCCGTGGAGCCCCAGGGGCTACAGCGGCTGGTCAGGGACATCCGCACCGTGGAGAAGTCGCTGGGCGACGGGGTGAAGCGGGTCTACGACAGCGAACTGGGCCCGATGCGCAAGCTGCGCCGGGTCCCCGGGGTCGTCGCCGAGACCGAGGCGCGGGAAGCGGGGTCCGGGGAGTCCGGGTCCGGGGAGTCCGGGCCCCGGGAGTCCGGGGCGCGGGGCGCCGCGGCCCGACAGGGTGCGGGCGTTCCGGCATGACCGGCACCCTGGCCCTGGTGGAGAGCCCGGTCCAGTTGCTCAACGTGCTGGAGTGGGCGCACCGGCGCCGCGACGGCGGTGCCGGAGGGGCGACCGTCCCCACCACACCGACGACGGGCCCGACCGGGCCCCGCACCCCGGGGCCCGAGGGGGCCACGGCCGCCCGCCGTCCCGAAGACCCCCCCGACGCCGAGGGCCGCGGGGAGGGGACGCTGCGGATCGCGGTGCTGCCGCCGAGCGACGCGGTCGGACGCGGTCAGTTGATCGCCATGGCCGGCCTCGCCAGGGCCGAGGGCCACCCCGTGCGTGGGTACCCGGCCCGGGGTTCGGCGTCGGCCCTCGCCCGTTGCCTGCTGGCGCTGGCCCCCGCGGTGGCCACGGCGCGGCACCTGGTGCTCGGTGACCCGTTCTCCGGTCTCGCCCAGACCCTGCTGCCGCTGGCCCGCGGCGCCCGGGAGATCACCGTGGTGGACGACGGCACCGCCACCATGGAGTTCGTCTCCCTGCTCGGGGCGGGCCGGCCCCTGGTGCGCTGGCACCACACCGGGGACGCCAGGTCCTCGGCGGCCCGGGCGACCCGGCTGCTCAGCCCGCGCCGCGGCCGGCGGATCGAGTTGTTCAGCTCGATGCCGGTCACCGCGCCCCCCGACGTCCTCCACACGGTCAACGCCTACGACTGGGCCCGGTCCCGCTACGGGCCGCCGCGGATCACCCCGGGCGTGGACATGGTGGGCAGTTCACTGGTGGAGACGGGGGTGGTGGACCGGGACCGCTACCTCGACGGCGTCGCCACCCTGGTCCGCACCCTGGGGGTGACCCGCTACCTGGCGCACCGCCGCGAGGACGACGACAAGTTGGCCGTGCTCGCCGGAAGGACCGGGGTGCGGGTCGTCCGCCCCGAGCTGCCCCTGGAGCTGGAGGCCAGGCGCGGGCCGACCGCCGCCAGGATCGTCAGCTTCCCCTCCACCGTGGTGCACACCCTGCCGGTGGCGCTGGCCGGCACGGGCGCCGCCGTGGAGGTCCTCGACGTGGACCCGGCCTGGTTGACCAGCACCGCGTCCGACCGGGCCAGGTCGTTCCTGGCCACGGTGGTCGGCACCGCCCGCGGCCCGCGGCGGCTCGACGCCGTCCGGGCGCCGACCCGGCTCCCGGCCACCTGATCCCGCCCTGCTCCGCTACGCGGGCGCCCTGGGGGGCCGCGGGACGCCCAGGGCGCCGTTCGGGGACGTCCGCTCCCCTTTCGGGTGAGTCCGGACGAGTGACTTTCGGGTCGTGGCGCCTGTCCCGTTGACGGTCCCCCCGCGGGCCGGGGCCCCGGCCCGCGGGGGGCCGGGCCGAGGTCGCCACCGTTCCAACGGGCAGTCAGCGCCGTGGTCGACGGGGAACGGGAGGGTGTGCGGTGGCCGCCGGGTCGGCCGTGACACCCCCTTCCGCGCGCCCTCGAGGGAGCTTCGAGACGCTCGGCTCACGGTGGAACGGCGGCACAGCGACGCTGGCGCGTTCGCCCCTGACGCGGGTGCCGCAGTAGTCTCAGAAGTACCGAGGACGCAAGCGGACCCAAAAGGCTTCCCTTACCCGTGCGTCATGTTTGATATGCCCCAAGCGGGCAACTTTTCTCACTCCCATGGCGCAAATTTTGTCGATCACCCAACTGGAGCGGTCATGCGGCCTAACCTGTCGGGGGTGAACCAGTCACTTCCCGGTGCGGCTGGTCGTCCAGAGGATGATCCGGCCGAGCAAGCCCGGGCGCAGTCCCAAGCGCCCGTCCCGTCCGAGGCGGCCCTGCCCGGCGTCCTGCCCGCGGAGCTCAACGCCGAACTGATCGAGTTCCGGCGTGACCTGCACATGAACCCCGAGCTGGGACGTGAGGAGTTCCGCACCACCATCTCCCTCAAGGCCCGCCTCGAGCTCGAGGGGCTGCGCCCGGTGGTCCTGCCCGGCGGCACCGGGCTGCTCTGTGACATCGACCCGGTGGACCCCTCCGCGGCGGACCGTCCCCGGATCGCGTTGCGCGCCGACATCGACGCCCTGCCGATCCCGGACACCAAGAACGTGCCCTACCGCTCCACCATCCCCGGGCGCGCCCACGCCTGTGGGCACGACGTGCACACCACCGTGGCGCTCGGCGCCGGCCTGGTGCTGGCCGGGCTGGCCCGCGACGGCGTGCTGAACCGGCCGGTGCGGTTGGTGTTCCAGCCGTCCGAGGAGCAGTTGCCCGGTGGCGCCCTGGACGTGATCAAGGCGAACGGCCTGGACGGTGTGAGCCGCATCCTCGCCCTGCACTGCGACCCCAAGGTGGAGGTCGGTCGCATCGGCATCCGTCCCGGTCCGATCACCTCGGCCTGTGACCGGCTGGTCATCGCCCTGGACGGACCCGGGGGGCACAGCGCCCGCCCGCACCTGACCACCGACCTGGTGACGGCGATGGCGAAGATGGCCACCGAGCTGCCGGCGGTGCTGGCGCGCAGGGTGGACCCCCGCAGCGGGCTCAGCCTGGTCTGGGGTCGGATCACCGGCGGCCACGCCTGCAACGTCATCCCCCAGCACGCCGAGCTCGAGGGCACCGTCCGCTGCCTGGACCACACCGCCTGGCAGGAGGCTCCCGACCTGGTGCACGAGGTGATCGACCAGATCGCCGCGATGTACCGGGCCAAGGTGGAGCTGACCTACCACCGCGGGGTTCCCCCGGTGGTCAACGACCCCGGCTCCGCGGAGCTGTTCCGGGACGCGATGACCGCCCGGGCCGGTGCGCACACCGTGGAGGACACCGAACAGAGCCTGGGCGGTGAGGACTTCTCCTGGTACCTGGAGCACGTGCCCGGTGCGCTGGCCCGGTTGGGGGTCCGTCCCGTCGGTGACACAACCCGTCGTGACCTGCACCAGGGCTCGTTCGACGTGGACGAGAAGGCGATCGAGGTCGGGGTGAACCTCCTCACCGCCGCCGTCCTCCTCGACGGCTGATGCCCACTCAGGGACCAAGCGAGTGAAGCTCGACTACGCGGTTGGGAGGATCCTCCCAACCGCGGTGGAGCGTTAACGTCGGGAAGACGACGATCCGATAACGGCGTGTGGGTTTCCCACCGGCAGCCCTTTCCCCTAGTTCTACGCGCGTTAAGCTGCGGCCGACCAGCGCCGCCACGGCGCGCTATGCACAGAGGGGGAAAACCCGTTGCGCCAGGTAACCAAGCTCGCCGCGGTGACGATCGCTGGGGCGCTCGCGCTCACCGCTACCGCCTGCGGCGGCAGCAGCTCCGACGACAGCGGCTCCAAGGACAAGGGCATAGGCCTGGCCTTCGACGTCGGAGGCCGCGGAGACAACTCCTTCAACGACGCCTCATACGCCGGTATGGAGAAGGCGATGAAGGAGTTCGACATCAAGGGCAAGGCCCTGACGCCCCGCGATGGCGAGTCCGAGGACGACAAGGTGCAGCGGCTGACGCAGCTCGCCAAGGAGGGGTACAACCCCGTCATCGGCGTCGGCGCCGTCTACTCCAAGTCCGTCAAGAAGGTGGCCGACCAGTTCCCCAAGACCAGCTTCGCGGTGGTGGACGCCTCGGACAACACCGGCGACAACATCGCCAACCTGGTCTTCACCGAGGAACAGAGCTCGTTCCTCGTCGGCATGGCGGCGGCGCTGGAGACCAAGACCGGAAAGGTCGGCTTCATCGGCGGGGTGAAGATGCCGCTGATCGAGAAGTTCGAGGCGGGGTACCGGCAGGGCGTGGAGTACGCCAAGCCGGGAACCAAGGTGCTGGTCAAGTACCTGGCGAGCCCGCCGAACTACAGCAAGGGCTTCGGTGACCCGGCTGAGGGCGCCAACGCGGCCAAGGGCCAGTTGGACAGCGGCGCGGACGTGATCTACTCCGCCGCGGGCGCCTCGGGGGACGGCGCGATCAAGACCATCTCCCAGGCCAAGAACAAGTGGGCCATCGGCGTGGACCAGGACCAGTACAACCAGAAGAGCCTGGCCGCCTACAAGAACGTCATCCTCACCTCGGCGACCAAGAACTGCTCAGGCGCCGTCTACGACTTCATCAAGAGCGTCGTGGAGGACAAGAAGCCGATGACCGGGGTGCACGAGTTCTCCCTGAAGGACGACGGTGTGGGCTTCTCCGTGTCCAACCCGGACTTCGCCGCCAAGAAGGAGACAGTGACGAAGATCGAGGCGGCCAAGGAGAAGATCATCTCCGGTGAGCTCAAGGTGAACGACAAGCCGTAGGCCCCAGGTGAGCCCGGGGCGCGACGCACCGCCACCTGCCCCGGGCACTCCGCACGGCTGACTTCGGCGTCACGGCGGCGGGCCCCCGCCGCACCCCCGGCACCCAGGACCGGCCCGGAGGAGCGGCGGTCCCCCTCCTCCGGGCCCCGGCGCACGCCCCGGCCCCGACCGGGAGACCGGCCGGGAACCCGGTCCCCTCGTGAACCACCGCCGTTCCCCAGACGGTTGACTCCACGTCCGCCGCTCGACTCCGGTCCGCCCGGGCGCCGGGGCCGGCGCTGCCCGGCCAAGGCACCCTGACCCGCCCCGTCCCGCCACCCCCTGGAGAGTGCGCCATCAAAGCCGACGGAGCCCACGCCGGCGGCCTCGCCGGCAGTCCGCCCACAGCCGTCGAACTGCACGGCATCACCAAGCGCTTCCCCGGCGTCGTCGCCAACCACGACATCGACATCACCGTCCGCCGCGGCACCGTGCACGCCATCGTCGGCGAGAACGGAGCCGGCAAGTCCACCCTGATGAAGATCCTCTACGGCATGCAACGGCCGGACGAGGGCACCATCGCCATCGACGGCGAGCAGGTCTCGCTCCACACCCCGAGCGACGCCATCGCCCGGGGCATCGGGATGGTCCACCAGCACTTCATGCTGGCCGACAACCTCACCGTGCTGGAGAACACCGTCCTGGGCGCGGAGAAACGGCACGGCATCCGCGACGCCGCGCGGGCCAGGATGCGGGAGATATCCGACGCCTACGGCCTCGGCATCCGGCCCGACGCCCTGGTCGAGGACCTCGGTGTGGCCGACCGGCAGCGGGTGGAGATCCTCAAGGTCCTCTACCGGGGGGCCCGCATCCTGATCCTGGACGAGCCCACCGCGGTCCTGGTCCCCCAGGAGGTGGACGCGCTCTTCGCGAACCTGCGGGAGCTGAAGTCCGAGGGACTCACCGTCATCTTCATCTCGCACAAGCTGGACGAGGTGCTGTCGGTCGCCGACGAGATCACCGTCATCCGGCGCGGCACCACCGTCGCCTCGGTGCTCCCCGGCGACGTCAACGCCCGCCAGCTCGCCGAGTTGATGGTGGGCAGCGAACTGCCGTCCCCGCAGACCCGCGAGTCCACCGTCACCGACACCCCGATGCTCACCGTCACCGAGCTGGGCCTGGGCGGCGACGAGAACGGACGCCGGCTGCTGGACGGCGTGTCCTTCACCATCCACCGTGGCGAGGTGCTCGGCATCGCCGGGGTGGAGGGCAACGGCCAGACGGAGCTGATCGACGTGCTGATCGGTGCCCGCCCGGCCGACGAGGGCACGGTGGTCCTCGGTGAGCAGGACGTGACCGCGTGGCCCACCCGGCGCCGGCGCGAGGGCGGCGTCGGCTACATCCCCGAGGACCGGCACCGGCACGGGCTGCTGCTCGAGTCCCCGCTGTGGGAGAACCGCATCCTGGGCCACGTCGGGGAGAGCCCCAACAGCAAGGGCCCCTGGCTCGACCCCAGGGCGGCCCGGGCGGACACCCGGCGCATCGTCGAGGAGTACGACGTGCGCACCCCGGGCATCGAGGTCACCGCGGCGTCGCTGTCCGGTGGCAACCAGCAGAAGCTGATCGTCGGCCGGGAGATGAGCCACCACCCCAGGCTGCTGATCGCCGCGCACCCGACCCGGGGCGTGGACGTCGGGGCGCAGGCCCAGATCTGGGACCAGATCCGGGCGGCGCGCCGCGAGGGCCTCGCGGTGCTGCTGATCTCCGCGGACCTCGACGAACTGATCGGCCTGTCCGACACCATCCGGGTGATGTACCGGGGACGGCTGGTCGCCGACGCCGACCCGGCCACCGTCACCTCCCAGGAACTGGGCAGCGCGATGACCGGGGCCGCCGCGGGCCACCTGGAACACCACGAGCCGGGCGACGCCGACACCGAAGGCGGCACGGCCCCCGAGGGCGCACCGCCCTCCGGTGGCACGGCCGCTCCCGGAAGCGGGGCCGGCGCCGACACGAGCCCCGACACGGGCCCTGACGCGGGCCCCGACACGAGCCCCGACGCGGGCCCCGACACGGGCCCAGACGCGGCCGCGGACACGGGGGAGGAGCGATGAAGCGGATCGACAAGGAGAAGCTGGTCCTCGCGCTCGCCGCCCCCGTTCTGGCGGTCGTGGTGGCCATGGCGCTCAGTTCGGGCATCGTGGCGGCCTCGGGCAAGGACCCGATCGAGGCGTTCCGGCTGATGCTCGAGTACTCGGCCAACGCCGACACCCAGGTGCTCATCCTCAACCGGGCCACCACCTACTACCTGGCGGCCGTCGCGGTGGCGATCGGCTTCCGGATGAACCTGTTCAACATCGGGGTGGACGGCCAGTACCGGATCGCCGCCATGCTGGCCGCGGCGGTCGGCGGCGCGGTCACCCTTCCCGGGCCGTTGCACATGACCCTGATCCTGGTCACCGCGATCCTGGTGGGCGCGGTCTGGTCCGGGGTGGCGGGCGTGCTGAAGACCCACCGCGGGGTCAGCGAGGTGGTCTCCACCATCATGCTGAACGCCGTGGCCACGGCGCTGATCGCCTATCTGATGCGGGACTCGCTGCTGGGCGTGCTGCCCCAGGGCAGCGACCAACTGACCACCGAGCCGCTGGCCGACTCGGCGGACTTCCCCGGCATCCCGGTGGACGTGGACGGCCGGACGATGGAGGTCTACGGCTTCATCTTCATCGCGGTCGCCGTCGGCATCGGCTTCCACTACCTGCTCAACCGCACCACCTTCGGGTTCGACCTGCGGGCCGCCGGCGCCTCGGAGTCCGCGGCGGTCGCCAGTGGCGTGGACACCAAACGCATGGTGCTGTACAGCATGCTGCTCTCCGGCGGCATCGCCGGGCTGATCGGCATGCCGCAGCTACTCGGCGAGAGCCACTCCTACGGCGTGGCGGACTTCCCGGCCGGTGTCGGTTTCACCGGCATCGCCATCGCCCTGCTCGGCCGCAACAACCCCCTGGGCATCGCCTTCGGCGCGCTGCTCTGGGCGTTCCTCGACCGTTCCGCGCCGAACCTGGACTTCAACGGGTTCGAGAAGGAGATCGCCACGATCATGCAGGGCCTGATCGTGATCTCCGTGGTGGTCGCCTACGAGCTGGTCCGCCGCTACGGACTGCGGCGCCAGCAACAGCGCGTGGGCGAGGAACTCGCCCAGGCCGCGCGGCGCAACGTTACGGAGGTGGCGGCGTGACCAGTACGCCGACGACCACGACCACCACGAGCCCCAAGGCTCCCAAGGCTCCCGCGGCTCCGACGGCGCGGAAGACGATCCGCCGCCAGATGAGCCTGCCCGTGGTGCTGCTGTTGGTGGCGGCCGGTCTTGTGCTGTTCTCCGCCGTCCGGGTGGTCACCGGGGCGCACGACCTGACCTCCGACGGGCAGGCCGCCGCCGCGCTGCAGCTCGCCGTCCCGGTCGGTCTCGCCGGCCTGGGCGGGCTGTGGGCCGAGCGCGCCGGTGTGGTCAACATCGGTCTCGAGGGCATGATGATCCTGGGCACCTGGTGTGGGGCCTGGGCCGGGTACCAGTGGGGCCCCTGGGTGGGCGTGCTGGTGGGCGTCCTCGGGGGCGCGCTCGGCGGCCTGACCCACGCGGTGGTCACCGTCACCTTCGGGGTGAACCACATCATCTCCGGTGTGGCCATCAACATCCTGGCCGGCGGGGCCACCCAGTACCTGTCCCGGCTGGCCTTCGACGGGGTCCAGGGCGGCACCCCGGTGCAGTCCCCGAACATCGACCCGCTGCCCCGCTGGACCGTGCCCCACCTCGCGGACTGGTTGACCGACATCAACCGCGAGCACTGGTTCCTCGTCTCCGACCTCGCGGGGCTCTGCGGCGGCCTGGTCAGGGACATCTCCGCGCTCACCGTGATCGCGGTGACGCTGGTCCCGTTGAGCTTCCTGGTGCTGTGGCGCACCCCGTTCGGCCTGCGGCTGCGGTCCTGCGGTGAGGCACCGGTCGCCGCGGAGAGCCTCGGCGTCAACGTCTACCTCTACAAGTACATCGGCGTGATCACGTCGGGGGCGCTGGCCGGCCTCGGCGGTGTCTTCCTGGCCGAGGTCACCGCGGACTTCTACCGGGAGGGGCAGACCAGCGGACGCGGCTACATCGGCCTCGCCGCGATGATCTTCGGTAACTGGCGGCCCGGTGGCCTGGCCATGGGCGCCGGCCTGTTCGGCTTCACCGACAGCCTCCGACTGCGGAACAACGACAACGTGCGGGCGCTGCTGCTGCTCCTGGCGGTGCTGCTGGTCCTGCTCGCCCTCTGGCAGCTCTACCGGCGCAGCTATCTGGCGGCATCGTTCAGCGTGGTCTTCGGAGCCGGCTCCGCGGTGTGGTACGTGCTGTCCGACGAGGTTCCCGCCGAGTTCATCCAGGCCGCGCCGTACCTCACCACGCTGCTGGTGCTCGCGTTCTCCTCGCAGCGACTACGGATGCCCAAGGCCGACGGCATCCCCTACAGACGTGGAGAGGGCACGTAGATGGACCAACGACCAACCGTCGACTGGGCCGGTCTGCGGGCGGCGGCGCGGGAGATGATGTCCCGCGCCTACGCCCCGTACTCGGGCTTCCCGGTGGGTGCCGCCGCCCTGGTGGACGACGGCAGGACCGTGGCGGGCTGCAACGTGGAGAACGCCGCCTACGGGGTGTCCCTCTGCGCCGAGTGCGGCCTGGTGTCCGAGCTGTACGCCACCGGGGGCGGCCGGCTGACCGCCTTCTGCTGCGTCAACGGCGACGGTGACCCGTTGATGCCGTGCGGCCGGTGCCGGCAGTTGCTCTGGGAGCACGGCGGGCCGGAGCTGCTGGTGGACACCCCGCGCGGCATCCGTCCGATGAGCGAGATCCTGCCCGACGCCTTCGGCACCGCCGACCTGGTGGCCGCCGACCACTCCAAGGCCCGCTGACGCCCCGACCGGGGCGCCCCGCCGGTGCCACCACGTGAGGAAAGCACACCGCATGGACGCCATCTCCGTCATCCGCACCAAGCGCGACCGCGGCCGGCTCAGCGACCAGCAGATCGACTGGGTGATCGACGCCTACACCCGGGGCGAGGTCGCCGACGAGCAGATGTCCGCGCTCGCCATGGCGATCCTGCTCAACGGGATGACCCGCCAGGAGATCGCCCGCTGGACCGCCGCCATGATCGCCTCCGGCGAGCGGATGGACTTCTCCGGGCTGCCGCTGCCCACCGTGGACAAGCACTCCACCGGCGGCGTCGGCGACAAGATCACCCTGCCGCTGGCCCCGCTGGTGGCGGCGTGCGGCGCCGCCGTCCCCCAGCTCTCCGGCCGCGGCCTGGGGCACACCGGTGGAACCCTCGACAAGCTGGAGTCCATCCCCGGCTGGCGGGCCTCCCTGTCCAACGAGGAGATGCTCGGCGTGCTCCGCGAGGCCGGGGCGGTGATCTGCGCCGCCGGGGAGGGCCTGGCCCCGGCGGACCGCAAGCTGTACGCGCTGCGGGACGTCACCGCCACGGTGGAGTCCATGCCGCTGATCGCCAGCTCGATCATGTCCAAGAAGATCGCGGAGGGGACCGGCGCGCTGGTGCTGGACGTCAAGGTGGGCTCCGGCGCGTTCATGAAGAACCTGTCCGACGCCCGGGAGCTCGCCCACACCATGGTCGGACTCGGCCACGACCACGGGCTGCCCACCGTGGCCCTGCTCACCGACATGTCCACCCCGCTCGGGCTGACCGCCGGCAACGCCCTGGAGGTCCGCGAGTCCGTGGAGGTCCTCTCCGGCGGCGGCCCCGACGACGTGGTGGCGCTCACCCTGGCCCTGGCCCGGGAGATGCTGGCCGCGGCGGGGGCCACCGGGAAGGACCCGGCCGACGCGCTGCGGGACGGCACGGCCATGGACCACTGGCGCCGCATGGTCACCGCCCAGGGCGGTGACCCGGACGCCCCGCTGCCCACCTCCCGGGAGCAGCACGTGCTCACCGCGGACCGGGACGGGGTGCTGACCACGCTGGACGCCTACGCGGTCGGTGTCGCCGCCTGGCGCCTGGGCGCCGGCCGGGCCCGCAAGGAGGACGCGGTCCAGCTCGCCGCCGGCGTCGAGCTCCATGCCAAGCCCGGCGCCGCGGTCCGTGCCGGGCAACCGCTGCTCACCCTGCACACCGACACCCCGGAGCGGTTCCCGCACGCCCTCGAGGCCCTCGCCGACGGGGTCGTGGTCTCCCCGCCCGGCACCGAGCACCAGCGGGGCGGGACGGTGCTCGAACGGATCGCCTGACCGGGCGGGCCCCCGAAGGGACGAACCCCCACCGTTGGGCCGGCCCGGGTCCGTTGGGCGTGCTTCGCTCGGTGACGCACCGAGCGAAGGGAACCCATGAGCGCACTCGCCGCCGAGCACCGGCTGGAGCACGGCCCCGGCTGGGAGGAGCTCGTCGGGGTCTGGGAGCGGACGGACGGGCCCGAGGGCTGGACGGTGGAGGTCGTCGAGGGGATCGTCACCATGGCACCGCCGCCCACCAACGACCGCGGTGCGACGGCTCAGCGACTCCAGCGGTCGTTGTACTCCGTCATCCCGGGGGACTGGGGCGCGTACCAGACGCTGGGTGTCTCCGTGCCCGGTCGTCAGGGGCTCTACGTCCCGGACCTCGTGGTGCTGCCGGAGACGGTGGTGGCGCGGCCGGGACACCACGTTCCGGCCAGTGAGGCCGAGCTCGTGGTGGAGATCACTTCCCCGGGCAACGCCCACAACGACCGGATCGCCAAGGTGCACGGCTACGCCCCGGCCGGCGTCCCGCTCTACCTGCTCCTCGATCCCTGCCGTTCCGGCTGCCCGGTCGCCACCCTCCACGGCGAGCCGGAGAACGGCACCTACCGCGTGCTGTCGAAGGTCGAGTACGGGGAGCGGATCACGCTGCCCGAACCGTTCGGGCTGGCCGTCGACACCGGTGAGTTCCCGCTCCCCTGACCGCCCTCAGGCCGTCCTGGCCACCCGTTGGGCCGCCACCGCCCGGCGGGTGGCGTAGAGGGTGATCCCCGCCGCCCCGGTCAGCGCCGTCAGGCCCATGGCGACCGTGCCGCTCCAGCCGGCGGCGTGGTAGGTGGAGGCGCCCAGGGTGCCGCCGATGCCGTTGCCCACGTAGTAGGCCGTCAGGTACAACGCCGTGGCCTGGGCCCGGCCGCGGACCACGGCCCGGCTCACCGAGGAGGAGGCGACGGTGTGCGCGGTGAAGAACCCCGCCGTGATCAGCACCAGGCCGAGTAGCACCGCGGCGAGGTGGTCGGTGACGCTGAGCAGCAGCCCGGCGGCGGCGGTCAGGATGCCGGTGTAGAGGGCGCCGCGGCGCCCCAGCCGGCCGGCCAGGCGCCCCGCCGCGGCCGAGCTGGCCGTGCCGACCAGGTAGACCAGGAACACCAGGCCCGCCACGCTCTCCGGCAGGCCGAACGGTTCGGCGAGCAGCCGGTAGCCGAGCACCGTGTAGACCCCGCCGAAGACCGTCATCAGCAGCAGCCCGATCGCGTACAGGCGGGTCAGCAGCGGGTTGGCGAGGTGCCCCCGCACGGTGTCCCACACGGCCCGGGGGTGCACCGGCGCCGGCTGGAACCGGGCGGCCGGGGGGATGAGCAGGCGGAACGCGACCGCGCACAGCAGGGACAGCACCCCGACGACCGCGACCGCGGCACGCCAGCCGTAGCCCTCGCAGACGGTCCCGGTGATGATCCTCGAGCTCATCCCGCCGACGCTGTTCCCGGCGACGTGGAGTCCGACGGCGGCGGTGATCGCCCGCGGGTGCAGTTCCTCGGCGAGGTAGGCCAGGGCGGTCGCCGGGAGCCCGGCCAGCGCCATCCCCTGCACGGCCCGCAGGACGACCAGGCTCGTCAGGTCGGGAGCGAACGGCACCAGCAGGGCCAGCACCGCCGCGGTGAACACCGACGCCGTCATCACCCTGGTCCTGCCCCACCGTTCGGACAGGGCGCTCAGCGGCAGCACCGCGACCGCCAGGCCGGTGGTGGTGGCGGAGACGGTCAGGCTGGCCCGGCCGGGGGACACCCCGAGGTCCGCGGAGATCGCGGGGAGCAGGGCCTGCGTCGCGTACACCAGGGCGAACGTGGCGACGCCCGCGGCGAACAGCGCCAGGTTGGCCCGGCGGTAGCCGCGGCTGCCGGGAAGGTGCCCGTCCTTCGGGGGCGCCGGGGTGGCGGCGGGAGCAGCCGCCCGGCGGACCGCCGGCGCCGCGGTGGTGGTGGACACCGGGGACGAGGTGCGCGGGAACGACGAGGTGGGGGCGCCCGTCGTGACGGGCGCCCCAGTACTGTCACTGGGCATGCCTCGACGGTAGGTGCGCCGATTGATGCGGTCCAATCCACCATTGACCAGTGATTCATGCATTAATGCATGAGTGCTCGTCAGGGGCGGTCACCGCGCGTCGATCCGAGGGAGAAGTCATGCACACCACACCCGTGGAACTGGCGTCCGGCTCGTGGGCGACGGTCCTCGCCCCCCAACTCGCCCAGTTCGTCGCCGTCGCCCGCACCGAGCACGTCTCCCGGGCCGCCGCGCTGCTCGGCATGCCCCAGCCCACCCTCAGCCGCTCCATCGCCCGTCTGGAGGCCGAGCTGGGGGTGGCGTTGCTGGCCAGGCACGGCCGTGCGGTGAGCCTCACCCGGGCCGGCCGCGAGCTGCTGGCCTCGGCGGAACGCGCGCTGGCCGAGGTGGAGCGGGGTGCGGAGGCCCTGCGTGCGGACGCCGACCCGGCCACCGGGCTGGTGTCGTTCGGCTTCCTGCACACCCTCGGCCCCGAGACGGTGCCGGGGCTGCTCCACGACTTCCGTGCGGCCAATCCCCGCATCCGCTTCCAGTTGGTGCAGGACCACGGTGCCGCGATGGTGGCCAGGCTGCTGGCGGGCGGCCTCGACCTGTGCCTGATCTCCCCGCTGCCGCAGGACCCCAGGGTGGCGGTGCGACGCCTGGACGAACAGCGGTTGAACCTGGTGGTCCCGGCCGGCCACCGGCTCGCCGGACGGCGGCGGGTACGGCTGGCAGAGGTGGCGAAGGACCCGTTCGTGGTGCTGGAGACCGGCTACGGACTGCGGCGGATCACCGACGAACTCTGCGCCAACGCCGGCTTCGCCCCCCGGATCGCGTTCGAGGGGGAGGAGACCGAGACCCTGCGCGGCCTGGTGGCGGTGGGCCTCGGGGTCGCCCTGCTGCCACCGCCGGTCCTGCCCCGGCCGAACGTGGTGGAACTCGCCGTCACCGCGCCCCGAGCGGTGCGGCAGATCGGACTCGCCTGGCGGGAGGGGCAGCCGGACACCCCTCCGGTCGCGACGTTCAAGCGGTTCCTGCTGGCCCGTCGCGGAAGCCTGCTGCCCGGGGAACCGGAACCGCCACCGGCGCGGTGACGACACGGTTCGGCCGGGGCGGGCCCAGCCGGGTCCGGGCGTTCCACCGGTCGCCAGGCGGACCGTTCAGACGGACGCGTCCGGGCGGACGCGTCCAGGCGGACGCTTTCAGGGGCGCAGACTGCGCCCGAAGCCGGAGGCGAGCGGCATCCTCAGACCCAGCGGCGGAGGCGCGGCCAGCGCGTCCGCCACCGGCCGGGACAGCCGCTGGGCGAAGAGCGTGCCCAGGAGGAAGTCCGAGGTCAACGCGAAGATCTCGGGCCGGTGCTGATAGAGCGTGTGACCGTCGGAGTGCACCTCGAACCGGCAGATGTCCGGGTTCACCTTCTTCACCCGCTGGGCGAAGCGGTAGGAGAGCTCGGGGTCGGCCTCGGCGTCCCTGGTGCCGTGGGCGATCAGCACCTTGCGGCCGGCAAGCTGCCTGACCGGATCGGGGTCCGGGACCACCGGCAGCCACGGCGCGAGCGCCACCACCGAGACGACCGCCTCGTGCCCGGCCACCCGCAGCGCGGCCCGCGCGCCCATCGCCATGCCCACCAGGCAGACGGGAACGTCGCCGTAGCGCCGCACGACCTCCTCCACGGCCCACGCCGCGTCCTGCGCCGGGTGGGCGCTGTCCCCGTTCCAGCCGCTGTGCCGGTAGTGCACGATGTGCCCGACCAGCCCCTCCTTCCTGCCCGCCCGGGCCAGGTACCGGCCCAGCGGCCACAGCGCCGCCGCGGCCAGCCCGGTGGGCCTGCGGGTGCCCATCACCTCACCGCCGGGCAGCAGGAGAACGGCACCGCGCACGGTGCCGGCCGGGGCACCGCCGACGGGTCTGCCCAGCCGTGCCCCTCGCGTGGGTAGCGTGTCGGATCCCATCAGTCCTTCTTTCCGGGGCAGCGGCGCCAGCTTCGGCTGGTGGGGGAATCGAGTCGCCGGTTGCCTGCGCACGGGCCCGGCCACCGGCGCGGGGAGCCCGCGCGTCCAGGTGCGGGTGGAGTCACCGGGTTCCTCCGGGGACGTCCCGGCCTCGAGGCCGGGGAGGAATCGGACCCTTGCGGAGCAGGGCGGGGAACGGCCGATCGCCGTCAGGGCGACGGGTCGTCCCCACCCGTCGGGCCGAGTGCGACCTCGAGCAGGTGGAGGATCCCGGAGTTGGGGGACCGCCGGTCGGTACCGGCTGCCCCGACGAGGCGTGCATGGAGGTCCGTTGGCAGGCGGGGAGAGATCCGCTTCTCGTCGTCCATGCTGGAATGATGCCGTGGCGGCACCGCGGCAGGCAGTGGGGGGTACGCGGATGACGGCCCGCCGCCGCCCCGCCCGCCGGCTCGGGCACCCCGCGCACACCACCAAGGGCCGCGCGTCGTGCGGAGCGAGGACCAAGCACGCCTACCTCTTTCGGAACGCACCCACACCTGCGCCACCTGCGGAACCGTGTCCCCCAGGGACAAGAACCCCGCACGACGCTCGCCCGGGCTGGTCCCACCCCGGCTGGTGCCCAGGGAACGAGACCTCCCGGAGCGCCGCTCCGGGAGGCAGCCCGAGCCAGGAAAGCCCCGCCCCCAGGCGGAGGAGCAGTCAAGGCAGCACTCTCCCAGGTGCGGACGGCAGGGTGAATCCCGGGTCGCGAGGCCCCGGCCGTCGCCCACCTCCGCAGGACAGCCACTCGGCGGGGCCCCCGTCAGGCGTCATGGCCGAGCCCACATCGGGTGCACCTTCCCCCTGGCCCGCCGCCGAATGAGAATCAACCATGACTGCGAACCAAGACCCGTCGGCGTCCCCTCCCACGGTGCTGCGCTACGCGGCCTTCACCGGCGACCCGGCCGGCGGCAACCCGGCCGGTGTGGTGCTCGACGCGACGGGGCTCGACGACGACGCGATGCTCGCCGTCGCGTCCCGCGTCGGCTATTCGGAGACGGCCTTCCTGACCGCGCGGCCCGAGGGTGCGGACGGCGCCGGAGTGGCCGGACGGACCTTCACCGTCCGGTACTTCAGCCCGAAGGCCGAGGTGTCGTTCTGCGGACACGCCACCGTGGCGTCCGCGGTCGCGCTGGCCGACCGCTCAGGACCCGGGGAGTTCCTCTTCGCCACACCGGTGGGCACGGTGCCGGTGTCGGTGGTCGCCCAGGACGGCTCCCTGCGGGCGACGCTGACCAGCGTCGAGCCGCACACCGAGGAGGTCGGCGCGCCGGAGCTGGCCGAGGCGCTCGCCGCCCTGCGCTGGTCCCCCGCGGAGCTGGACGGCGCCCTGCCGCCGCGCATCGCCTACGCAGGCGCCCGCCACCTGGTGGTCGCCGCGGCCACCCGGGACCGGCTGGCCGACCTCGACTACGACTTCGACCGGTTGGCCGCGTTGATGGCCTGGCTCGACCTGACCACGCTCCAACTGGTCTGGCGGGAGTCGGAGACCGTCTTCCACGTCCGGGACCCGTTCCCGGTGGGTGGGGTCGTGGAGGACCCGGCCACCGGCGCCGCTGCCGCGGCCCTCGGGGGCTACCTGCGCGAGTTGGGCCTCGTTCGCCCCGACGCCCGCCTCACCCTGCACCAGGGGCACGACATGGGGCGTCCCGGCGAGCTGACGGTCGAGCTGCGCCCCGGTGACCCGCGCGTGCGGGTGACCGGAACGGCGGTCCGCATCCCGGAGTAGTCGTCGGCCTGCTGGCCTGCTGGCCCCCGGTCTACGGCCCCCGGCCCCCGGTCTACGGCCCCCGCCCCGGCGCGCGGGTCGGGGACCGGGGGCCGGGCCCCGTTTTCCGGGGTGATGGAGGCGTTGCGGATGTGTGCTACGCGCGTAGGTACTACGTTTCAACAATGCAGAGCCATGACTCCACCACCACGTCCAGCGCCCCGGCCGAGGGCCCCCGCACCAAGCCCACCCCGGAGCAGGTCCGCCGGGCCCCCAAGGTGTTGCTCCACGACCACCTCGACGGTGGCCTGCGGCCCGCCACCATCGTGGAACTGGCCCCGGCCAACGGCTACCAGGCGCTGCCGGAGACCGATCCCGAGCGGCTCGGGGAGTGGTTCCGGGAGGCCGCCGACTCCGGGTCGCTCGAGCGGTACCTGGAGACCTTCTCGCACACCTGCGGGGTGATGCAGACCCGAGAGTCCCTGGTGCGGGTCGCGGCCGAGTGCGCCGAGGACCTCGCGGCCGACGGCGTCGTCTACGCCGAGGTCCGCTACGCCCCCGAGCAGCACCTGAACGGCGGCCTCACCCTGGAGGAGGTGGTCGAGGCGGTCAACGAGGGCTTCCGGGAAGGGGAGAGAACCGCGCGGGCCAGAGGCCACCGCATCCGGGTGGGCGCCCTGCTCACCGCGATGCGGCACGCCGCGCGCTCGCTGGAGATCGCCGAACTCGCCAACCGCTACCGGGACGTCGGGGTCGTCGGGTTCGACATCGCCGGCGCGGAGGCCGGGTTCCCGCCCACCCGCCACCTCGACGCCTTCGAGTACCTCAAGCGGGAGAACAACCACTTCACGATCCACGCCGGGGAGGGCTTCGGACTGCCCTCCATCTGGCAGGCGCTCCAGTGGTGCGGTGCGGACCGGCTGGGCCACGGCGTGCGGATCATCGATGACATCAAGGTCGCCGAGGACGGGGGGGTGACGCTGGGCCGGCTCGCCGCGTACGTCCGGGACAAGCGGGTTCCGCTGGAGTTGTGCCCCACCTCCAACCTCCAGACCGGCGCCGCCTCGTCGTACGCCGACCATCCCATCGGACTGCTCCGCCGGCTGCACTTCCGGGCCACCGTGAACACCGACAACCGGTTGATGAGCGGCACCAGCATGAGCGCCGAGTTCGAGCACCTGGTACGGACGTTCCACTACACGCTCGATGACATGCAGTGGTTCACCGTCAATGCGATGAAGTCGGCATTCATTCCTTTTGATGAACGTCTAGCGATGATCAACGATGTGATCAAGCCCGGGTACGCCGAGCTCAAGGCGGAGTGGTTGTTCCGCTGACCGCGGGCCGCCAGGGGTTCCGGAGGAGGGGCGGCCGCGGCGGGAGGGCGTGACGGTCGGTGTGGCCGCCCGCGCGTCGTCGTTGCGCAATGAGTAGCTGGATGACTACGTTGCGCAGTCACGACGGGTGGAACCGTGCCCGGCCGGCGCACCCAGCCGGACGGCCTGGTGACGCCCTGCCGAGCCGGAACCATCGAGGAGTACCACGGATGATGAAGCCGTCCCGCATGCTGAAGACCGCCGGTGCCGCCGTGCTCGGCATCGCCGTCGCCACCGGGTCCGCCGGTGTGGCCAGCGCCGCCACGCCGGCGGACCCGGCCGTCGCCGCCGTCCCCGCGCGCCACACGGCCCAGGCCTCACCGGGCATGGCCGAGTTGATGGCCGCCATCCAGCAGGCGCTCAACGACGGCTCGGCGAGGGTGGTCAGCCTGCCGAGCGCCAAGGGGCAGGCCCAGGGCCGTTCACACAAGGTGAGCAAGGGCAAGGCCGGCAAGGCGACCAAGGCCAGCAAGGTGAACCGGACGGGCAAGGGCAAGGTGGACGGGGCGGCCAGGGGCAAGGTGCTCCCGGTCGGGTCGGTGCACACCCTGCCGGCCGGGGACCCGGCCGAGGCGGCGCCCGCAGCCAGGGACGTGCACACCCTTCCGGCCTTCGACGGTCAGGCCCCGGACACGGCGGCCAAGACCCCCGCGGCACGGAACGACCTGGGAGTCCCGGGAGCGGCGGAGGGGCCGGTGGCCCAGGCTCCAGCCGGTCGCCAGGACCTGGCCGCCCAGGCTCCGGCCGCCCAGACCCCGACCGTCCGGCCCCCGGCCGCCCAGGCTCCCGCTGTTGATGCTCCGGCTGCGCAGGCCCCCGCCGCCCAGGCGCCTGCCGTCCGGCCCCCGGCTGCCCAGGCTCCGGCGGTGCAGGCCCCGGCGGGCCGGGACGACCTGGGTGCCCAGGCTCCGGCTGCCCAGACCCCGACCGTGACGACCCCGAGCGTCAAGAGGCCCGCCGTCACGGCTCCGGCTGCGCAGGCCCCCGCCGTCCAGATGCCCGCGGCCAAGACCCCGGCCGCCAAGACCCCGGCCATCAAGACCCCGGCCGCCAGGAACCCGGTGAAGGTGCCGGCGGTCCAGGCACCGGTCCAGGCACCGGTCCAGGTGCCGGCGGCCCAGACCTCCCCGGCCCAGGCCCCGGTCGCCAGGGCGCCGATGGCCCGGAACGACATGGACAACCGCGTCGCCCTGGCGCGGCACAAGCTGGAGGTGGCACGGGCCAAGGCAGCCGCCCACGCCACGATGACGCGGAACACGGCGGGCCAGATGGCTCCCGCCGCCCCGACGGCGCGGGGCCAGGCGATGACGGCGGGGCAGATCGGGAACCACGGCCCGCGTCTGCCGCGCGGCGCGGCCGGCTCGCTGCTGCCCGGCCTCGGTGGCCAGGGGCGCTGACGACGCTCCGTCGAGTCCTCGCTGACCGCCGGACCGCCGCGCTTCCGGAGCGGCGGTCCGGCGGTCAGCGGGTGTGGACCCCTGCCTGCCGGAGCCCAACGGTCTCGGTGCTGGCGTTGGTGCGGGCGCGGCGGCCCGCCGGCTCAGGGGACGGTCGCGCGGCGTTCGTCCGGCACCAGGATCCACAGCGCCAGGTAGACCAGTACCTGCGGTCCGGGCAGCAGGCACGAGACCAGGAACACCACCCGGACCGTGCTGGAAGAGACGTCGAAGCGCCTGGCGAGCGCGGCGCACACACCAGCGATCAGCCTGTCGTCGCGTGGACGGACCAGGGTGGACATGGGCACTCCTCGGTTGTGTCACGGCCGGCGCCGCGGCCCCGACGGCCGCTTGGCACCGTGGGCCCCGACGACGGACCCGGTCGTCAATCCGTCGGACGCGGTACCACACCGGTGAGGGAGACCGCGCGGTCCTGTCAGGGTTTCCCCGGATGCCCCGGCTATCCCCCGAGCGAGCGATCGACTGCGGGGCGCGTCCGGGTGGACCGCCGCGGTGGTCACATCCCGCGGTGCAGGTGGGCCGCGACCTCGTAGGAGATGGCGGGCGCACGCACGGCCAGGACGTCCTGGGACCCGGGCCGAGGCGGCGCGGCGACCGGGGTGGCCGCCGGGGCGGGCGCGAGGTCCCGCGGTACACGGTGGCGGGTGGTGCGCCGACGGCGCAGTCTCGACCTCGTTCCCGGCACCACCAGCAGGTGTGCGACCGCCACCCCCACGGCGTTGAGGATCACCGTGTCCACGTCGAAGACCCGCCCCGGGACCTGGGTCTGCCAGCATTCGATACCGAACGACACCGCGGCACCGCAGAACACCGTCCGGGTGAACGAGCCGAGCGCGGAGGCGTCGAGCCGCCCCGCCAGCAGGGGGAGCAGGACCCCCAGTGGCGCGAGCAGCAACAGTTCGGTGCCGATGGTGCGGCTGCCGGCGACGGGGTCGGTGAGCAGGATGCGGTCGATGGTGGCCAGCGGTCTGACGTTGGCGCTGTAGACCCAGGGCACCGAGAGCGGGCGGAGCATGAGCCAGGAGACCAGTGACAGGTGGAAGGCCAGCAGTGCGCCGCCGAGCACCCGCACCGCGGGTGCGGCGCGGTCGCTGTCCGTCCTTGATCCAGTACCGGCCCGTGTGCCGGACCCTCCACGTTGCACGCCGGGAAGGACGCCAGGTGCCGGCCTGTGGTTCCGTGTCGCCACGGACGGCCACGGTACGGGACGCCCAGTCACGCGTCACATCAAAGCGGAATGTCGCCTTCCGTTCCGGTTCCCGGCTCGGTGCGGATCTGCGTGTCGCAGGTGTACCGCAGCACCGGGGAGTCCGCCGTGCCACCGGCGAGCGGGACCGCACCGTCCCGCCACAGGTTCCGGGACAGGGTGCACACGATCTGTCCCAGGGCCAGGGGCCGGAGCCGGTCGGGCCGGTGGTTCAGCCGCACGGTGCCCACCGGGTCGCCCTCGCGTGCCGAGAGCAGCTCCAGGTCGGCGGGGACCTTGGTGGAGTAGCCCAGGTCGGCCTCGCTGCCGTTCGGGGTGAGCTTGAGCTGTTCGAGCAGCAGTCCGGCGACCGTGCGGTAGTCGCCCTGGAAGCTCCCCTCCCGCTGCACCCCGGCGACCTGCCCGTTGCAGACCAGGAAGACCTCCGCGTCGTGTACCTGGAAGTCGTCTTCTGGGCGGGTCGCGGGGGAGGACGCGGACGGCGAGGGCGACTTCTCCGGCTCCAGGCACCTGGACCTGCTGGGAGCGGGCCCGGCGTCCACCGGGACGCGGGTGGCCCGAATGCCGCAGCCCGACGCCAGCACCACACCCGCCACTGTCGCCGCCACCACGGCCGTACGCGGTCTCACGGCCGGTCACCTCCCCGCTGCCCCGGGCGGTCCGCGTTCCGTTCCTCCCCGCCCCGCGGCTCGGCCGCCCCGGGCTGTGGGGCACCGGGTTCCCGGTGCGCGCTCGCGCCACCCTCCGCGTGCTTCTCGACTGCGGACGGGGTGCCAGGGGTGGGGCCGCCGATGGGCAGCCGCACGGTGAAGACGGCACCGCCCGAAGGGGCGTTGGCCGCGCTGATCACTCCCCCGTGTATGTGGGCGTTCTCCATGGCGATGGACAGGCCGAGTCCACTGCCCTCGGACCGCGGCCGGGCGGTGTCCGCCTTGTAGAAGCGGTCGAACACGTGGGGCAGCACCTCCTCGGGGATGCCGGGCCCGCTGTCCGAGACCTCCACGACCAGCACCGCGTCCGCCGTCGCGAACGCCCCGTTGACGTCCTCGGGGTCCACCGGCTCGGTGCGCACGGTGATCCGCACCGGGGAGCCGCCGTGCTTGAGGGCGTTGCCGATGAGGTTGGCGAGGATCACGTCGAGGCGGCGCGGGTCGAGGCGGACCACGATGCCGCGCGGGGCGTCCACGTGCACCGCGTCCAGCCAGGCACGGGCGTCAATGCAGGCCAGGAGCATGTCGGCGACGTCCACGTCGTCCAGGACCAGTCGTGCCGTGCCGGCGTCGAACCTGGTGACCTCCATGAGGTTCTCCACCAGGTTGTTGAGCCGTCGGGTCTCGGTCACCACCAGGCGCACGGCTGGGGCGATCATCGGGTCGATGGTGTCCGCCTCCTCCTCGAGCACCTCCGTCACGGCGGTCATCGCGGTCAGTGGGGTGCGCAGCTCGTGCGACATGTCGGCGACGAACTGGCGGCTCGCCTGTTCCCGGGCGCTCAGCTCCTCGACCCGCTGTTGGAGGGCGGCGGCGGTCTGGTTGAAGGTGCGGGACAGCTCGGCCAGCTCGTCGGCGCCGGTCACCCGCAGCCGGGTGTCCAGGTGTCCCTCGCCGAGCCGGCGGGCCGCGTCGGCCAGCCGCTGCACCGGACGCAGCACCGTGGAGGACGCCGCCTGGGCCAGCAACGCGGCCCCGACCAGCGCGAGCACGGTGGCGATCCCCAGGGACCAGGCCAGTGACTCGATGTCGTCGCGCTCGGCGTCCAGGGACTTGAGCATGTACGCGGTGGGCCCGCCACCGATGATCCTGCTCCCGCCGACCAGGTAGGGCTGACCGTCGTGGACGGTCCGCTGCCAGTACAGGTGGTACGGGTAGTCGTTGCTCTGGTCCAGGGGGCGCTTCTTCTCCACCGCGTGCTGGAGTTGTTCGGGCACCCACTCCATGGAGAACGCGTCGGGGTCCGAGCTCTTGGCGCAGTCGTTGCCGTCCGGGTCCTGGTCGATCAGCAGGATCTCGTAGTCCTGGCTGCTGCGTTCGGCGAGCTGCCGCGCGGTCTCCTCCAGGGTGTAGCAGGGCGGATGCAGCGGAAGGTCGCCCACCCGCTCCTGGAGCGAGTCGCGGAAGTCGTTGAGCGCGGAGACCTGGGCCCGGCCGAGCACGGCGTCCCGGTTGAGCCAGTAGGCGATCCCGGAGGCGGCGACCGCCGCGGTCAGCGCCACCGCGCCGAAGACCACGACCAGCCGGATGCGCAGGCTGGTCAGCCGCAGTAGTCGGCTGGCCCATATCAGGGACCGGCTGCCCCGCCGCTCACTGGTGCTCGTCTCCTCGGTGTCCGCAACGCTCACTGGGGCGGGTCCAGCCGGTACCCGACCCCACGCACCGTACGGATCAACGAGGGCGACGACGGGATGTCCTCGATCTTGGCGCGTAGACGCTGCACGCACGCGTCCACCAGGCGGGAGTCGCCGAGGTAGTCGTGTTCCCACACCAGGCGCAGCAACTGCTGCCTGGACAGTGCCTGGCCGGGGCGGCGGCTCAGCTCGAGCAGCAGGCGCAGCTCGGTCGGGGTGAGCTGGAGGTCGTTGCCGTTCTTGGTGACCGTCATCGCGGACCGGTCGATGACGACGTTGCCGAACACGGCGGAGTCGGAACTGTCCCGTTCCCCACGGCGGAGCACCGCCCGGATCCTGGCGTCCAGCACCCTCGGCTGCACCGGCTTGACCACGTAGTCGTCAGCGCCGGACTCCAGGCCCACCACCACGTCGATGTCGTCGCTGAGGGCGGTCAGCAGGATGATCGGTAGCTGATCGGTCCGGCGGATTCGACGACACACCTCGAAACCGTCGATTCCGGGCAGCATCACATCAAGCACGATCAGGTCCGGACGCTGCTCGCGCAGCCGCTCCAGGCCGTCCTCGCCGGTGGCCGCGGCCACCACACGGTGGCCCTGGCGGCTCAGCGCGAATTCGAGGCCAGTGCGGATCGCGTCGTCGTCCTCGATGAGCAACAGGAAGGGCACGGGGCTCATTGTGTCCCACACCCATGGCTCGCTTCGACAGTTGGTCGAGAGCCGCCCCGCGAACACCCCGGCATATGCCAACAAACCGGCTGATCCCGCCCCTCGGAGGGTGGTGCGCCGACCCCGATGCCCCTGTGACGCGCCTGTGACAGTCGTCGGACAGCGCTATGAAACTGCTCCGACAGGCTTGTTGACCACGGCGGGGGACTGCCGGAAGGAAACACCCAGCACGGCCGTTGTGGGAGATCACTCGGCACCACCGGAACGGGGGCGCGTCATGAACGCACTGCAAGTAGGAAACACCGCCGCAGTCCGTCATGTGCGCGCCGCCCACGGACGGGCCGATGAGAAGTCCGGTGCCGCGGGCGGGCGGGGGTGCGCTCGTGGCACCGGACGGGTGCACAACCACGTGGTCCTCCCGGGCAAGCCCCGGGTGGTGCCGGGTGTCCAGGCGAGTGGTGCCGGCGGACGTCGGGGGGGCGCCGCCGGCACCACTGTCCGACCGCGTCGCATGGTCGCGCTGACCGGCGACGCCGAGCGCGGGGGGAGCAACGGGGGAAACGGGGGTAGCGCGGTTGCGTACGGGCAGGCAGCGCCCGCTCCGGGGGGAAACGGGCAGCGGTGCGGCGACGCCGAGGCGGACTTCACCGCCTACGTCGAGGAGCGCCGGGCCTCCCTGTACGCGACCGCCTACCACCTGACCGGTGACCGCCACGAGGCGGAGGACCTGCTCCAGACCGCGCTGTTCAGCACCTACCGTGCCTGGGACCGGATCAGTGACAAGGCCGCGGTCGGCGGCTACCTGCGCCGCACCATGACCAACCTGCACATATCGGCCTGGCGTCGGCGCAAGCTCAACGAGTACCCGACCGAGGAACTGCCCGAGACCGTGGGCGACTGCGACGCCATGCGCGGCACGGAACTGCGCGCGGTGCTCTGGCAGGCGCTGGCCAAACTGCCCGAGCCACAGCGCACCATGCTGGTGCTGCGCTACTACGAGGGCCGCACCGACCCCGAGATCGCCGACATACTCGGGATCAGCGTCGGCACGGTCAAGAGCAGCATCTGGCGTTCGCTGCGCCGGCTGCGCGACGACGAGCAGTTGAACCCCGGTGACGAGCAGAGGTCGTTCGGCGAGCTCGTCGCCTGACCGGACCCCGACCGGCGCTGTCGCCGGCGGTCACCGCGGTCAGGGCGCCGACGGCTGTGGGGTGGTGGAGGACGGCTGCGGGGCCGGCGCGGGAACCGTCGGCTGGGCGGCGTCGGGGAGTTCGGTGGTCGGACCCTCCACGTGCGGTCGGGACCCGTAGAGCGTCCAACGGCGCACCGCGGAGTCCACCCGGCGCAGCGCCTCCTCCCGGCCGCAGGGCCGCGCACCCAGCGCGGTCTGCCGGGCGACGATCGCCTCCTCGCCCCGCATCAGCATCCAGCCCCGGCGCAGCAGGAACGGTGCTGGCTTGCGCCGTTCGCGCAGGTCCCGCACGAGCCTGCGGCGGAACGTGGTGAACGGGCGCCCGCACAGGCACAGCGCGTCCGCGAGCACCCCCAACTCCCGGCAACGGTCAATGATCTCCGCAGCGAAGATGCCCTCGGCGACGAACACCGGCTGACCGCTCAGCTCCAGGGCCGTGCTCCCCACGCGGGCGCTGGCCGCGATGTCGTAGACCGGGACCTCCGCACGCCCGGTGCGGGCCAGGGCGCTGACCGCCGACACCGCGGCCCGGGCGTCCCACGACCTCGGGGAGTCCCAGTCAACGCCGCCGCCGGGCAACGACGGCAGGGTCGGATCGCCGCCGCACTTGTAGAAGTCGTCCAGCCGCAGCACCGGGAGACCGGTGCGCGCGGCGAGGGAGGTCTTGCCGGTGCCGGACGGGCCGGTCAGCAAAATCGCACGGGCGACGGGATGAAGGTTCACGGAACACCAGTGTGCAGTATCACCCTGCGTGGTGACCTGGTGAATTCTCCATGGATTCGCCCGTTCAATCGGACAGATCGTGTCGATAGCGGGCAAAAGGTCAAATCGCTGCCCCTGTAGTCCGGTAGCGCTCCATTACTCCTTCGGGGGAAATGGAGAGCGGTTGAGTGAGTGCGTGCAGTCGAACGGCTACTGTGAGTAGTCATTGAGTGTGGCAGTGTGCTCGACCGCTGAAAGCAGGAGGATATGTCCGTGTCCCAGGGCCGCCACGCCCAGCCTGGTAAGCCCGTTCTGCCCCGCGCCCTGGTGCGTGCCGCCATCGCGGTGTCCTCCGCCGGCGTCGCCCTGGCCGCCGGGCCCGCGGTCTGTGTCGCCGCGGTCCCCCCGCCGGTCGCGGCGTCCGCGCACCCGGCTCCCACCCCGGCCGGGGCCCCGCAAGCCCAAGAGCCAGCAATGCTGGGGCGGGTGTCGCCGAGCCAGGACGCAAGGGGTCAGGCACAGCAAGGCCAGGCACAGCAAGGCCAGGCACAGCAAGGCCAAGCACAGCGGGATCAGGTACGGCGGGATCAGGTACGGCGACGTCACGCGCGGGGAACGCAGAGGCACCGGGCGCCCTGGCACCCGGGGGCGCTGTACCGCGGTCCCGAGCTCCAGCGCGGCCCGGAGCTGGAATCCCCGGTGCGGACCGGCGGCGGGCCCGCCGCGCTCGCCGGTGTCGGTTCGGCTGCGGGTCCCACGGTCGCGCGGCAGGGCCCCCGGGAGCGTTCCGACGGGCACCCACCGGTTCCCCGGCGGGGTGGGGCGCGGGTCGCGCCGGCCGCTTCGACCGGCGTGGACGGGGCCAGCCGGGGGGTGCGCACCGGTGTGTCAGCGGCGCTTGCGCCGGTGGGCGGCCTCAAGCCCAACCCCTTGGCCGGGACGGGCGTCGATCCGCTGAGCAACTCCGTCGGGACCCGGGTGGGGGACCTGCCGCCGGTGAGCACCAGGCTGGTCACCGACCCGCTGACGCAGGGGGGTTCGCTGGGTCAGGTCGCGGCGAACGGGCCGCTCACCCCATCGGCCTGAGCGGCTCTCGGTGGCCCTGCTGCCGCCCGGTCCACGTGCCGCGGGGTGCGGCCAGGGCCGGTGGGGCGGCCGTTGCGGCCGGGCGCTCCTCCCGCACGGGCACGCCCTGGTGCGGGAGGAGCAGTGGGTCACACGCCGATCGGGTGCCAGACGGTCTTGGTCTCCAGGAACGCCAGCATGCGGTCAGGTCCGGGGTCCGCCGTCCAGTCGGTACCGGCGGGCCGCAGCACCCGCTTGAGGTTCTCCGCCGCTGCCGCCTCCAGCTCGGCGGCCCGCTGGCCAGCGGCTCCGGCAAGGTCGATGGCGTTGACGTCCTGGTGGCCGGCGAGGGGCGGGCCGACCTCGGCGACCCGGCCGGACAACACGTTCACCACGCCGCCCGGCAGATCGGAGGTGGCGAGCACCTCGGCCAGGGAGAGCGCCGGCAACGGGGCCGATTCGGCGGCGAGCACCACGGCCGTGTTCCCGGTCACCACCACCGGTGCGACCACCGAGACCAGTCCGAGGAACGACGAGTCCTGGGGCGCGAGCACCGCGACCACCCCGGTGGGTTCGGGGACGGAGAGGTTGAAGTAGGGGCCGGCGACCGGGTTAGCCGACCCGGCGACCTGGGCCACCTTGTCCGACCAGCCGGCGTACCAGACCCAGCGGTCCACGGCCGCGTCCACCACCGCCGCGGCCTTGGCCCTGGACAGGCCCTCGGCGTCCGCGACCTCGGCCGCGAACTGGTCGGCCCGGCCCTGCAACATCTCCGCGACCCGGTACAGGATCTGGCCGCGGTTGTAGGCGGTGGCACCGGACCAGCCGGGGAACGCCTTGCGAGCGGCCACCACCGCGTCCCGGGCGTCCTTGCGGGAGCCCAGCGGCGCGTTGGCCAACCAGGTGCCCTTGCTGTCGGTCACCTCGTACACCCGTCCGCTCTCGGATCGGGGGAACTTCCCCCCGATGAACAGCTTGTACGTCTTGAACACGCTGACCCGCTCGGGCACCGCCGTCTTCCCCGCCTTGTCGTCGCTGCTGGTCCTCCCGGTCCTGCCGGTCCCCGCCCTGTCGCCGCCGTTCCCGCCGGCTGCCCTGTCGCGGCTGCTGGTCCTGGCGCCCTTCCGGGACTTCTCAGACATCGAGGTACGCCTCCAGACCGTGTCGGCCGCCCTCGCGGCCGTAGCCCGACTCCTTGTACCCGCCGAACGGCGAGGAGGGATCGAACCGGTTGAACGTGTTGGCCCACACCACACCGGCGCGCAGCCGGTCGGCCATCCACAGGATGCGCGAGCCCTTCTCGGTCCACACGCCCGCGGAGAGCCCGTACGGCGTGTTGTTGGCCTTCTCCACGGCCTCGGCCGGGGTGCGGAAGGTGAGCACGGACAGCACCGGTCCGAAGATCTCCTCCCGGGCGATGCGGTGGGCCTGGGTGACGCCGGTGAACAGCGTCGGCGCGAACCAGAAGCCGGAACCCGGTAGCTCGCACGCCGGTGACCAGCGCTCGGCGCCCTCGGCCTCACCGGTGTCGGCGAGCGCCCGGATGCGGGCGAGTTGTTCGGCCGAGTTGATGGCCCCGATGTCGGTGTTCTTGTCCAGGGGGTCACCGACGCGCAGCGTGGCCATCCGCCGCTTCAGCGACTCCAGTACCTCCTCGGCCACCGACTCCTGCACCAGCAGCCGGGAGCCCGCGCAACACACGTGGCCCTGGTTGAAGAAGATGCCCGTGACGATGCCCTCCACCGCCTGGTCGATCGGGGCGTCGTCGAAGACCACGTTCGCCGCCTTGCCGCCGAGCTCGAGGGAGAGCCGGCGGTCGGTGCCGGCGACCGCGCGGGCGATGCCCTTGCCCACCGCGGTGGAGCCGGTGAACGCGATCTTGTTGATGTCGGGGTGCTCCACCAGGGCGCGACCGGTGGCGCCGTCCCCGGTGACGATGTTCACCACGCCCCTGGGCAGGCCAGCCTGGCGGCACACGTCCGCGAAGAACAACGCGGACAGGGGCGTGGTCTCCGCCGGCTTGAGCACCACCGTGTTGCCGGTGGCCAACGCCGGGGCGATCTTCCAGGCCAGCATCATCAGCGGGAAGTTCCACGGGATGATCTGCCCCGCCACCCCCAGCGGCCTGGGGTCGGGGCCGAACCCCGCGTACGGGAGCTTGTCCGCCCAGCCCGCGTAGTAGAAGAAGTGCGCCGCCACGGTCGGCAGGTCGAAGTCCCGGGTCTCCCGGATCGGCTTGCCGTTGTCCAGCGTCTCCAGCACCGCCAGTTCCCGCGAGCGCTCCTGCACGATCCGGGCGATCCGGAACAGGTACTTGGCGCGTTCCGCCCCGGGGAGCGCGGACCAGGCCGGGAAGGCCCGCCGGGCGGCGCGCACCGCACGGTCCACGTCCTCGGCGCCGGCCTGGGTGTACTCGGCGAGGACCTCCTCGCTCGCCGGGGAGATGGTCTTGCGCAGCTCACCGCTGGTGCCCTCGACGAACTCCCCGTCGATGAACAGGCCGTAGGAGGGGGCGATGTCCACGATCGCCCGGGACTGCGGCGCGGGTGCGTACTCGAATGCCATGTCGTCAGTCCACCGTCACGTAGTCGGGGCCGGAGTACCTGCCCGTGCTCAGTTTCTGCCGCTGCATCAGCAGGTCGTTCAGCAGGCTGGAGGCACCGAACCGGAACCAGTCGGCGGTCAGCCAGGCCTCACCCGCCGTCTCGTTCACCAGCACCAGGTACTTGATGGCGTCCTTGGCGGTGCGGATGCCTCCTGCCGGCTTCAGTCCCACCCGTACCCCGGTGGCGGCGTGGAAGTCGCGGACCGCTTCCAGCATCAGCAGGGTCACCGGTGGGGTGGCGTTGACCGCGACCTTGCCGGTCGAGGTCTTGATGAAGTCGGCGCCGGCCAGCATGGCGAGCCAGGAGGCGCGCCGCACGTTGTCGTAGGTGGACAGCTCCCCGGTCTCGAAGATGACCTTCAGGTGCGCCGAGGTGCCGTCGGGACGGCGGCAGGCCGCCTTGACCGCCTCGATCGTCTCGAAGACCTCGCGGTACCTGCCGGCGAGGAAGGCGCCGCGGTCGATCACCATGTCGATCTCGTCCGCTCCGGCGGACACGGCCTCGGCCGTGTCCGCCAGCTTGACCGGGAGCCCGGCCCGACCCGAGGGGAAGGCGGTGGCGACCGAGGCCACCTTGACCCCGGTGCCGTCCAGGGCCTTCCGGGCCACGGGCACCATGTCCGGATAGACACAGATGGCGGCGACCGAAGGGGCGGTCGGGTCGGTCGGGTCGGGGCGGACGCCCTTGGCGGACAGCGCCCGGACCTTCCCGGGGGTGTCCGCGCCTTCCAGGGTGGTCAGGTCGATCATGGAGATCGCCAGGTCAAGGGCGTACGCCTTGGCCGATGTCTTGATCGAACGGGTGCCGAGCGCAGCGGCGCGGGCCTGGAGGCCGACCGCGTCGACGCCGGGGAGCCCGTGCAGGAAGCGGCGCAGGGCGCTGTCCGAGGCGGTGACGTCCGCCATCTCGGCCAGCCGGCCGGCCGCGTCGGGGCCGTATGCGGGAACAGTGGGCATGCTCACCAGACGAGCATATCTACACGCGTAGCGGAAGGGGGAGGTCCGCGGCTACCGACCGTTCCCCGACCGGTTATCGATGCGGTACCGCAATGCCGTCGAGTCGGGGTCGCCGCCCGGGTTCAGGCACAATCGGATCTCATGACGAGCCCCGACAACCGTCCCGGGACGCCGACCCCGGAGCCCGTGTACGCGGCGCGCTCCTACCGTTCGACGTCCGGCATCATCACCGGCGTGCTGCTGCTCGCAGTCGGCGGCTGGCTGGTGGGCGACGCGGTGCTGCACGGGGAGGGCCGGGTGCCCTGGCTGGCGCTGGCGTCGCTGCTGATGATCGCGCCGGTCGTCGTCGCGTTCACCCTGCGACCCGCGGTGTTCGCGTCGGAGGAACGCATGGTGGTGCGGAACCCGTTCCGCACGATCACCCTGCCCTGGTCGGTCGTGGCCGACCTGCGCTCCGCGTACACCGTCGAGGCGTTGACCGAGGACCGCAAGTACCAGCTCTGGGCCGTCCCGGTCTCGATGCGCCAGCGCAAACGGGCCAGCCGCAACCAGGTCAGGGCCGCCACCGAGGACCCGTACGGAAGGACCACCACCTCGGCCTTCAGCCGGGGCGCGCTGCACAGCCCGACCAAGGCGTGGTCGGACACCGCGGTGGACGAGTTGCGGGAGACCCTGGAGCGGAACCGGGACCGACCGGAGGCCGCCGGCGAGGCGGTCGTCCGCTGGGCGTTCGAGGTCATCGGCCCGACCCTGGCCGGGGCCGCGGTCCTCGCGGTGCTGCTGGCCGCCACCTAGGTGGTCGGTTCCGGGGGCCAGTGATCACTGCGACTCACGGACCGCCTCCACCGCCTTCCGGACGCCCGGGTGCGGGTCGTCCGCGAGAGCGTCGAGCAGCGCGTTGACCCCGGGGGTTGACCAGCGGGCGACCGCCCACACCAGTTCTTCCCGCACGCCGGGGTCGGGATGGGCGGTGAGGCGGGCCAGCCGGGCGAGCGGGCCCCGTCGACGCATGCCGAACCAGTGCAACGCCTCGCGCAACACGGCTGGGTCTCCGGGATCACCGGCTGCCGCGACCCTGGCGAGCAGCACTCTGGCTGGAGGCGGCGGACCGTCCAGCGGATGCGGCAACCGCTCGCGCAGGCGGCGCGCACCGTACTCCCCGCGTACCCGGCATCCCATGCAGGTGCAGGGGCGCACGCCGTGGGCGTCAGGGTAGTACCGCCAGCCCACCACCTGCGGCACGGGCCGGATCCGGTGCACTTCGCGCGGCCGGATCGCCCGGGGTACGAACACCTCCCACCCCCGTGGGTCGTCCAGCGCGGCGATCCGCCGCACCGCCTCGGCCGCGGTGACCGTGGACTGGGCGCCCCGCGTGCGGTCCGTGTAACGCCCGACCAGCACGCGCTGGTCGTCGTCCAACCGCACGTGGACGGCCACCAGCCTTCCCCGGTGGCCGAAGCGGGCCAGTTCACGCAGCCACTGGTGGGTGAGGGTGTACGACGGCAGCACCGGGAAGCAGTACGCCCCGCGCGTGCCGCCCTGTCCGTGGCTGGCCGGCCGCACTCCGGACCGTCGGATCCGCGACGCGTTCGCCGCCGACGTCAGGTGCACGAACATCGCCATGCCTGGGAATGCTAGTTGAACCGTCTGCATCGACGGTCCGCCGCAGTCCTCCGAGGCCCGCTGGCTCCGGCCATGCGGGGCGGCGTCACGGTACCTCGGGGGCGGGGTCGGCGTGGTGTATCTCGGTGATGGTCACCGCGGTGTCGAAGCTGAGCACTGGGTCCGGGCGAGTGGAAAGCAGGCTCTCATAGAGCGGTCGGTAGTGGGCGATCTTCCGAGGCGTGCGGCCGTCATGGCCGTGCGTGGCGAGGAGCTGATTGCCCTGCGCGGCGAACCCGGTCATGGCGGTGTGATCAATCCACAGGTCAACGCCCGAGCGCCCGAAGGCAAGGGCGGTTTCCTTGCTGCTGGACCCGGTGAGCCAACTGGTTCGCAGCCTGGCGATACCCTCCGCGCCACGTGAGCGATAGGCGCAGGTACACCAGGCGCTCGCACCCTCGTCCCGAAACTGGGCAGAGGTCAGTGCGATGGGTTCCACGAAGCGAGCCAGCACGCTGAGCTGGTTCACGCCGGAGTCCATCCAACTGGAGACGTACGAGGTGAATGCTTGCTCGCCTCGCAGGACGTATGGATCGTAGAACGCTGAGGTGAGCGCAGTGACCGGCCCCCACTCAGGGTGCCGGTCTATCAGTTCGGCAGCCCAGCGCACCTCCGGAGAGAACGCGAAGTGGTGTGCGACGAAAAGGCGCTCGTCCACGCGCTCGGTGTCTCGCAGTGAGGACAGGTGGTGAAGCGAGTCCAGATCGTGCACCAACGGTTTCTCAACGAGGACCCGTGCCCCGGAGTGAGCCAATGCCTCAGCCGCCAGGACAGCGTGCATGGTGGTGGGGGTGGCGAGCACAATGAGATCTGGTTGGTGGTCGTCCAGAGCATCGACGAGATTCTTGTAGTGCGGTGGCTTTCTGTCACGGAATGCGGGTGGCTCCGCCACGTACGGATCGACTGTGAAATCCAGGTCCACACGGGGCAGGTCGGCCAGCACTTCGAGATGCGTCTCCGCGATGATGCCCAGCCCGACCAGCCCGACGCGCACAGCCTGAGTCATGGCAACCGTTCTCCCTTGCTCGCCGGGGCGCCCCACTACGCGGCCACCACCGCGACCCAACGACCGAGCGCAGCGTCGGCGCCGTCCACCCAGTCGATGGTGGGGTGCCAGGCGGCGGCTGATGCGAGGCCGTCGAGCCAGCTGGTGACGACGGACACCCAGTAGATGTTGCCGCCCGAGGCGCGGGTCCGTTCGTCCAGAGCGTCTCGAGTTCGTCGGGCGCCATCGTGGTCCCCGGTGGAGACGCCGATGAGGACCTGGGCCACGTCAGCAAGGTTGTGCCCGCCCCGGTAGCTGATGGCGTCTGCCAGTCGGCGGGTGTCGGCGACTGCTTCCCTGGCCTTGGCCAGTTCGTCGGCCATGGCCCAGCACACGGCCTCGGCAGAGCGGATCTTGACCAGCTCGACCGGATTGGGGACCAGGTCGAGCAGTTCCCTCCCCCGGGCCGCCGCGTTGGACACGGTGGCGGTGTCCCCAGACCAACACGCGGTCTGGGCGAGATTGGCCAGCGCCTTGGCTTCCGCCGCGGCAAGGTCCGCGTTACGGGCCAGAGTGATCGCCTCGTTGTAGGAGGCGGCGGCGTCATCGAAGCGGGCGTTGACCCTCAGGATGTGTCCGATGAGCCTGAGCCGCTCGCCCTCGTGCGCCACGTCGCCCGCACGCTGGTTCCTGAGGGTGGACAGCGCGGTGGTGAAGCGGCCGTTGAGGTAGTCGTAGTCACTGAGCCAGTAGTCCGCGTCGGTCGCGAACTCGCCACCGAGCAGTTGGCGGTAGATGCCCGCAGCCCGTGTGTAGTCGCCCTGGTTGCGTAGCGCATGGGCCAGGTGCAGTCGCACGAGCTGGCCCGGAAGGCTCTCCGGCGCCAGGTCCGCGTCGGCTCCGTCAAGCGCTTCGACCGCCTCGACCGCGCGACCGGTTCTGCGCAGCCACACCCCTTCGATCGCCGCGCGCATCGCACGGAACTCCGGGAGTTCCGCTGGACCGCCGTCGAGGTTCGTACCGATGGCTGTCCACTGTCCCGCCTCCACCAGATGTTGGGTGGCTCGGGCCATCCAGTCATCGAAGACCCCGTGGTCCCTCGACAGCTTGAGGCCGGATTCGAGGGCCTGGGCCACGGCGGCGCGCCCGGTCGCTGTCTGCGACCGCTCCCCGAGTCGGCGTAGCAACCGAGCGGCGACCTCGGCGCGATCGCGGTCCGACCAGCCGTCTGGGAGCCCACGGTCGGCCTCGCTGATGGCGGCTCGAAGCGCCCCGTGCAGGGCGTACGGGAGCTCGTAGGCGTCGTCATGGGTGAGGAAAGGTCTGCGGAGGAACCGTGCCACACTGCCGTCCGAGAGGGTGGGTTGCCCGGCCCGCAACAACGCGGCATCCACCCGGTCGACGAGTGCCGCGGTGCGGACCAGATCTCGTTCTTCCCTGGGGAGGTCCCTGATGGACCGCTTGGCGACGGCCGTGAACGTCCCACCGAAGTGTTCGACCGCGGGTTGACTGCCCCGCGCAAGCAGCTCGACGAAGTGCGACACGGACAGGTCCAGATAGAGCGGTAATCCCTGCCCGCCAGAGATGATTCGCGAGCGTACCTCGGGTGGGATGGCCGACGTGCCGTCCTGGGTCAGTGCTTCCTGCAGATAGCTGTCCGCGTCCGAGTCCGAAAGGTAACCGACGAGGTGTTGGCGCGGCTCGGCGGTCTGGTTGGAGAAGTGGAGGTTCGGCCAGCGCTCGGGGCCGGTGAAATCGAGTTCTCCGCTGGTACCACCGTCTGCCCAGTCCACCCGGTTCCGGCCGGTGATGACGAAGAGCACGTTCGGCATGAGGTAGACGCAACGCTGCACGTACCGCTCAGCCGTACGGTCACCTTGACCACCGAGTACCTCAAAGGTGTCAAGGAACACGCACATACGTGGGCGCTTGTTCCGACGGCGCACCTTGCGTTCCAGGTCCCAGGCCAACAGGTAGGGGAAGAACGACAGCGTCTCGTAGTCGGCCTCCGCCTCGATCAACTCGGCGAACAGCTCGCACTCGGACAGCAGCCTGCCCTCGCGGACCCGGTCTCTGATCGCTCGATACGTGCCCAGCGCCGCTCGCTGTGCCATCCCGGCCAGACCGCCGAAGTCCGAGGAAAGGGCCTGCGCGACATTACCCGCGATCTGTTCGCCGAGCCGGACCCCACGCGAGGCACGCCGTGTCGCTGGTGAGGCGTCAAGGAACTCCTGCAAGGCCTCGCCCGGGTGGGCTCGGACCCAGTACGACGCCAACGCCAGATCGAAGGCCGGCCACTCGTTGTCCAACTGCCCCAGCCCGGCGCGCAGCCGCAGCAACAGGTTCTCCAAGTCGGAGGCGCCTTCTTCTGAGACGTCGATACGCACGGAAACCGCTTCGCTCTGTTCCTCGTTTGCGACGTCGTCCAGACCCTCTCCTGCCAGGAGACGGCGTTCCAACTCGTGCGAGAGAGTGGTCTTGCCTATGCCTCCCACGCCGTAGAACGTCAGAACGTTGCGGCGTCCCTGAACTCGGTCCACCACAGGCGAGACCTCGGCCGTGTCCAGTGTCTGGTGCAACGCGACCAGTGAGCGGTTGAACGCGGCCGTCTCGTCCGTGCGATCAGTGAACACCTGTTGCGCGGTGATGGTCGATGTCACTCCACTCATGAACGCGGCACGCAGGTTCGCTCGGGCCATCCGCTCTCCTCTGGCGATGTTGCCGGGTCCCTCACTGGCCGGGCACCCACACATGTGGTGACCGTAGCGTGGTCACGCGCCGCGTGGAACAACGCGGAGTGGGTCGGTGACGCTCCGTGCCGGATCGGTTGGGCCCTGTTGCCTGACACGCATGCTCCTCCGCTGTCGCAGCCGAGCGGCGAGACGGTCGGTGTTCCCTGGCGCTCCCGCTGGCCAATCGCACGAAGGTGTGGGCCGGGCACCCCGCGCAGGTGGTGGCCGTGGGACAGGAGGGTGGCCCTCCGGTTCCGCTCCTCGTGGAGAGGGCACGTGGGCTGTCATTGAAACAATTCATTCCATGTGCTGTCCAGGCCTCAGGGTGGGGGTGGCGTCGTGGCTGAGACACCCGGTTGCGATGGTGGGAATGCCCCGGTTGGGAAGCTATCTCCGCGAGGGGGATGGGGAGTTCTTCGTGCAGGCATCTTGTGAGGCGTAGGTCCCGGGGTTATGTTTCCGGCCACTGAGACGTTTCAATTGCCGGTGATTCCCCGCCATCCGCTGGTCCACCACTCCCACTCTCCGACGCGAGGAGCCCACGTCCATGGCGCCCACCAGACGAACGAACCCCCTCCTGCGACGCACCTGGCCCACCGCCCTGGTCGGGTTCGCCGCGCTGACCGCGGTGGTCGCCGCGAGCACCCCGGGTGTCGCCTCCACCGCACCCGGAAGCACCGCCGCCGCCTGGCCGACCGTCACCGACGGGCGGTCCCCCGGCGCCGTCCTCGGGCTTCCCGGCATCTCCACCGCCGACCGGTACAACCTCGCGCCCTCCTCCCGGCAGGTGCTGCCGCGGCGTGCCGTCGAGGCGACCGTGGCCAACACGGACTTCGTCACCGCTTCCTCCCCCGGCTCGGAGACCGAAGGCCACGACCTCCGGGCGGGACAGAGCACGACGAGGAAGACCGACGGCGCGGTGGTCCGCCAGGCCGGCCCCAACGTCCCGGGTGCCGAGTTCGGCTACCGGATGCTGGCGCCGTCCGGAGACGGCGACGTCCGGCTGCGGATCGAGGAGGCCGGCAGCGCCACCGCCCACTACCAGGTCCTGGTCAACGGCGAGGTGGTGCACGAACGCCGGCCGGACACCGGGCAGAGCGGCGTGTGGCACGACATGGTCGGCCTGGTGCACTACGAGGTGACCGTGCCGCGGCAGGCGATCGGCTCCGCCGAGGACTTCCGGATCACCTTCCGCAACGCGGACGACCCGGGGCCCGGTGCCCGGATCGCCAACGTGTGGGTGCTCGGCGACGAGGCCAGCCAGGCCCCACCGGCCCCGTACGGCGGCTCCGTGCGCAATCCCAACGGGGCCTTCCGCGGCGGCACCACCTCCCTGCGGACCGACGTCCACGGCCGCCCCTACGTGGTCTACGACTTCGGCCAGGAGGTCGGTGGCACGGTCCAGGTCACCGCCCGCACCCGCAGTGGCGCCCCGACGCTGAACCTCGCCTTCAGCGAGAGCCAGCAGTTCATGACCACGGAGTCAGACTTCAGCCAGGACCCGCCGAACATCGCGACCGAAACCCACTCGTTCCCCCTGGAGCAGGGGACCAGGACCGTCTCCGACCCGGTGATCCGCGGTGGCTTCCGCTACCTGATGGTGTACCTCAGCGGCTCCGGCTCGGTGGACCTGTCCGACCTCGGGCTGCACTTCACCGCCGATCCGACCAACCCCGACCTGCGCGGCTACCGGGGCGCCTTCCTCTCCAGCGACCAGACGCTGAACCGGATGTGGTACGCCGGCGCGTACACCGTGCAGATGTCCACCATCGACCCGACCACCGGCCGCCCGTACCCGGCGCAGCCGGGACCGGTGACCAACGACGAGGTCATCGGCGAGGGGACGACGGTCATCAGCGACGGGGCCAAGCGGGACCGGATGATCTGGGGCGGTGACAACGCCGTGGCCAACGAGGTGTCGTACCTGACCACCGGCCAGTCGGACCCGTCCGCCAACGCCGTCAGCTTCATGGCCAAGGGCCAGTTCCCCTCGGGCCAGGTGCCCGGGTTGTACCTGCCGGGCACGGGCTACCACCCGGCGTGGGGGGAGTACGCGGCCTGGTGGATCCACAACCTGTGGCAGCACTACCTCTACACCGGTGACCGCGCCTTCCTCGACCGCTACTGGTCCACCCTGAAGAAGAACGTGGCGTGGTTCGAGTCGCTGGTCGCCGACGACGGCCTGCTGGTGGTCCCGGACGGGGCCTCGGGCCACTGGGGCTACGGCAACGCCGGCAAGGAGACCTACGACAACGCCGTCTACGTCCACGTGCTGAAGCTCGCCGCGCAGGCGGCGGCGGTGGAGGGCGACGAGGACCTGGCGCGCAGCTACCGGGCGGCGGCCGAGCGGACGGCCAAGGCCGTCAACGCCCAGCTCTGGGACGCCTCGGCCGGCGCCTACGTGACCGAGCCCGGCAGCTCCGCACACCCCCAGGACGGCAACGCCATGGCGGTGATGGCCGGGGTGGCCACGGGTGACCGCGCCGACGCGGTGCTGCGGTTCTTCAAGGAGGAACTCGCCGGGAAGTACGGGGACCTCACCAACGACGTCTCCGGTGACGTGGTGCCCCGGTACATCAGCCCGTTCGTCACCTCCCACGCGCTGCAGGCGTACGCCGACCAGAACAGCGACGCCGGCAACGACGCGGCGCTCGACCTGGTGAAGCGGACCTGGGGGCACATGCTGGGCGGCGACAACCCCGGCACCTTCTGGGAGAACGTCTCGCCGACCGGGGGCTTCCAACTCGGGTCCTACACGAGCCTGTCCCACGGCTGGGCGGCGGCCCCGACGTCGTTCCTCACCAACGAGGTGCTCGGAGTCACCCCGACCGCCGGGGGGTTCGAGTCCTTCTCCGTCCTGCCGCACCCCGGTGGTGACCTGCGCTGGGCCCAGGGCGTCGTGCCCACTCCGCACGGCGACATCGAAGCGGCCTGGAAGCTCACCGGCCACACCATGTCCCTCGTGGTCTCCGCGCCGACCGGCACCAGCGGAACCGCCGGGGTGCCCGCCGAGGACGTCACCGAGCTGCGGGTCAACGGCGAGGTCGTCTGGCGCGACGGCGAGGCGCTCAGCGACGGCGTCGAACTGCGTGACGGCTACCTCCGGGTGTCCGGCGTGACCGGTCACACCAGCCTTGCGGCCACCACCCGCTGAGCCACCGAACCGAGGAGGGTTCACCCGATGACGACATCCGCGAGATACCGCAGGACCAGACTGGCCACGATCACCAGCTCGGTGGCGCTGCTCGGCGTCCTCACCCCATTCGTCTGGGACGCGTCCGCCACGCCCCCGACCGCGACCGCGGCCACCGGCACCCAGTCCAGCAGCACGTTCGGCGCCGCCGCGGCCGGGGAGCAGTCGGGCCCCTGGGCTGAGGACGGGTACCGGCCGCGCCCCGGGCAGTGGCAGCCGTACGTCCTCGCCCCGACCGGACGCACCGTCAAGCCGGTGTCGGTGCTGTCCGCCGACCCGCGCGGCGGGGAGATCAAGGGCGACCCGAAGGCGGCCCTCGGCGGCGGGGACTCCCCGGTCAGGCTGGTGAGCAAGGGCGACCGCACCCTGTCCCCGCTGCTCACCCTGGACTTCGGCAAGAACGTCGGCGGCACCGTCAAGGTCCGGGTCTCCGGGGCCTCCGAGACACCGCCCGAGCTGCACGTCTGCTTCAGCGAGTCGCAGTTGTACGCCGCGTTCGACCCCGAGGACAACAACGGGCAGGCGGCCCACGCACCGGGCTGTGACACCGCCAACATCTGGAACGGGTACCCGGGCGTTCCCTACACCTACGACAACGACAGCCACACCCTGGAGATCGACCCGGCGAACCTGCCGGCCACGCTGACCGACACCCAACTGCGCGGCGCGTTCCGCTACGCCACCCTGTTCCTCGACGGGGAGGGCTGGGTGGACGTCGACGGCGTGTCGCTGGACTTCGGCGCCGTCCCCAAGGCGGAGAACCCCGCGGCCTACGACGGCTGGTTCCTGTCCAGCGACAACGAACTCAACAAGATCTGGTACGCCGGCGCCTACACCGTCCAGCTCAACACCTGGATGTCCAACACCGCCAAGAAGTGGCCGTACGAGCCGGGGGAGGCGGACCACGCGGACGCGCAGGTCCCGCACGCCGACCCGAACGAGGCGGTCATCTTCGACGGCGGCAAGCGCGACCGGATCGTCTGGCAGGGCGACCTCGCGGTGCAGGCCCCCGTCGCGTACCTGAGCACCGACGACGTCCCCGCGGTGGAGAACTCGCTGTCCTCGCTCGCCGCCCAGCAGCTCCCCGACGGCTACGTGCCCGCGGCCAGCCTGGTCGGCCAGCACAACCAGAACGAGCTGCGGGTGTACGGCGAGTACGTCACCTGGTTCATCCACAACCTGTACACGCACTGGCTGTACACCGGCGACCAGGAGTACGTCGAGCGGTGGTGGCCCCAGCTCACCAGGGCCACGGCCTGGCTGGAAGGGGTGCGCGCGGACGACCCGAAGGGCCTGATCTCGTTCCAGGAGGTCGGCTCCTGCGGCCACTACGGCTACAGCGACTGCGGACACGAGACGTACATCAACGCCCTCTACGCCCGGAACCTCGAGCAGATGGCGAGGCTCGCCCGGGTCACCGGCCACAAGGCCGACGCGTCCGGCTACGCCTCCCGGGCAGCCGCGGTGAAGGACGCCATCAACGAGGAGCTGTGGGACGAGGAGACCGGGGCGTACCGGCTCTCCCGGGAGATCCCCGGCGCCTACCCCCAGGACGCCAACGCCACCGCGGTGCTCACCGGTGTCGCCGACGACGAACAGGCGACGCGCGCACTGGACTACCTGCGGCGCAACAGTTGGGGTCCGTACGGCGCGTACACCGTGTCGCCCAGCACCCCCAACGCGTCCATCAGGCCGTTCTACGAGCCGCTGCCGAGCTGGTTCGAGACCAGCGCCCGCCTGGAGGCGACCGACTCCAGCGGCGAGGTGGACAACAGCGCCCTGGACCTGATGCGGACGTTCTGGGGCCACCAGCTCTCCCAGGACCCGGGCAGCACCTTCTGGGAGAAGGCCGACCCGTCGGGGAACCCGGGGATCAAGCAGTTCACCAGCCTGGCCCACGGCTGGGCGTCCGGCCCGACGGTTGCCCTGACTACCCAGGTGCTCGGGGTGCAGCCGACCGGACCCGGGTACTCGTCGTACGCGATCGTCCCGAACACCGGTGACCTGACCTGGGCCCAGGGCGAGGTGCCGACCCCGCACGGGAACATCAGCGCCTCCTGGCGGGCCGGCCGCGACGGTGTCGTCCTGAAGGCCACGGCCCCGAGCGGAACCGTCGGGCGGCTCGCCGTCCCGACCCGCGGCGAGCGGGTCAGCGTGACCCTCGACGGCCGCACCGTCTGGGACGGCTCCCGGGCGGTCGGTGGTGCCAGGGCCAGCAGCGACGGTGAGTTCGTCTACGTGGACGCGGTGGGGGCCGGCCACCACGTACTCCGCTCCCACCTGGGGTGACACCCGGGCCGACGCCTGGTGGGCGGGCGCGTCGTCTGGCGGCGCGCCCGCCCGTCGTCTGGTCCGTCCCCGGGGTGTCAGGCCGTGCCGGGGCGGCGGGTCCGGGTGTCCGTCAGATCCCGGCCGCGGTGGCCAGGTCCTCCTTGAGCGCGTCGAGCACCGACGTGGCCAGAACCCGGCACGGGGCCAGGACGTTGGCCGCGGTCACCGGGATCACCACCTCCAGGTAGCACTTCAGCTTGGGCTCGGTGCCGCTGGGCCGCACCACCACCCGCGCGGAGGACACCGCCGGTCCCTCACCCTCCCGCGTCAGCCGGTAGCGCAGTCCGTCGGTCGGGGGCAGGCCGAACGCCCCGGCGCGCAGGTCGTCGGCCGCGGTCACCCGCAGCCCCGCGAGCTCGGTCGGCGGGGACTCCCGCAGCCTGGTCATCGCCTTGGAGATGGTGGTCAGGTCCGCCACCCGCACGGAGAGCTGGTCGGTGGCGTGCAGCCCGTACTCCACCGCGATGTCGTCCAGCAGGTCGGTGAGGGTACGTCCCTGGTGCTTCAGGGCCGCGGCCAGCTCGGCGACCAGCAGCGCCGCGGTGATGCCGTCCTTGTCCCGCACCCCGCCGGGGTCCACGCAGTAGCCCAGTGCCTCCTCGTACCCGAAGGCCAACTCGGGCGTGCGGGCGATCCACTTGAAACCGGTCAGCGTCTCGGCGTACCCCAGGCCCGCGGCCGTGGCGATCCGGGCGAGCAGCGACGAGGAGACGATGGAGGTGGCGAACGTGCCCTCGACGTGCTTGCTCACCAGGTGCACCGCGAGCAGCGCCCCGACCTCGTCCCCCCGCAGCATGCGCCACTTCCGCCCCCCGCCCTCGTCGTGCGCCCCGGGCGGGACGGGCACGGCGACCGCGCACCGGTCGGCGTCCGGGTCGTTGGCGATCACGATGTCCGGCTCCGCCGACTCGGCGAGGGCGAACGCGAGGTCCATCGCCCCGGGCTCCTCCGGGTTGGGGAACGCCACGGTCGGGAAGTCCGGGTCGGGGGTCGCCTGCTCGGCCACCACCGCCGGCGCGGGGAAGCCGGCCCGGGTGAACGCGGAGGTGAGGACCTCACCACCCACCCCGTGCATGGGGGTGTAGACCACGGAGACGTCACGGGAGGAGCCGCCGTGCACCACGTCGGTGGCGCGGTCCAGGTACGCCTCGACCACGGCGTCGTCCAACGTCTCCCAGCCGGACTCGGCCAGCGGGACACCGGCGAGCGGGCCCACCGCCTCGATCGCGGCGGAGATCTGGGCGTCCGCGGGGGGCACGATCTGCATCCCGTCGCCGAGGTACACCTTGTACCCGTTGTCCTGCGGCGGGTTGTGGCTCGCCGTCACCATCACCCCCGCCGCGGCCCCGAGGTGCAGCACGGCGAACGCGAGCACCGGGGTGGGCAGCGGACGGGGCAGCAACGCGGCCCGCAGCCCGGCCCCGACCATCACCGCGACGGTGTCCCTGGCGAACTCCGCGGACCGGTGTCGGGCGTCGTAACCGACCACCACGAGCCCCGGCTCGCCGGCCGGTTCCGCCCGCTGCCGCAGGTACGCGGCGAGCCCGGCGGCGGCACGGATCACCACGACGCGGTTCATCCGGTTGGGGCCCGCGCCGAGTTCGCCGCGCAGTCCCGCCGTGCCGAACTGGAGGGTTCCCGCGAACCGGTCGGCCAGCTCCGCCTCGGCCCGGGCGTCGGGCGGGGAGCCGGTCGCGGCGGTGAGCAGCGCGCTCAGCTCGTCCCGGGTCCGCGGGTCGGGGTCCTCGGCCAACCAGGCCCGTGCCAGTTCTGCCAGATCGGTTCCCACCTGCGTCTCCTGTGTCCTGTGTGCTCTGGGCATGTGTTCTGGTTCGGGCACGTTCGTTGCCCCAGTGGTGTTCCGCGTGCGCCCGGTTGCACGGCGGTCACGGTCGGGACCGGGTGGACTCAGACGCGTTCCAGCACCCGTCCCAGCAGGGCACCCATCCGGGTGGCCGAGCCGCGCCCGGCCTCCAGCACCTCCTCGTGGCTCAGCGGCTCCCCGGTCATTCCCGCCGCGAGGTTGGTGACCAGGGAGATGCCGAGCACTTCGGCTCCGGCCTCGCGGGCGGCTATCGCCTCAAGGGTGGTGGACATGCCCACCAGATCGCCACCTATGGCGCGAACCATACTGATCTCTGCCGGGGTCTCGTACTGGGGGCCGCGGAACTGCACGTAGACCCCCTCGGCGAGGCTGGGGTCGACCTCCCGGCACAGGGCGCGCAGCCGGGGGGAGTACAGGTCGGTGAGGTCCACGAAGTTGGCGCCGACGATCGGTGACACGCCGGTGAGGTTGATGTGGTCGCTGATCAGGACGGGCTGTCCGGGGGAGAAGGTGTCCCGCAGTCCGCCGCAGCCGTTGGTGAGCACCACCGTCTTGCAGCCGGCGGCCACCGCGGTGCGCACTCCGTGGGCGACCGCGGCCACGCCGCGGCCCTCGTACAGGTGGGTGCGCCCGAGGAAGACCAGGGCCCGGGTGGAACCGAGGGCGACCGAACGGATGCGTCCGGCGTGTCCCTCCACCCCGGGCTTGGCGAAGCCGGGCAGGTCGGTCATCGGGAGGTCGTGGTCGGGAGCGCCGAGGCTGTCGGCGGCGGGGACCCAGCCGGAGCCCATGACCAGGGCGACGTCGTGGGACGCGGCACCGGTCAGCTCGCGGAGCCTGGCAGCGGCGGCATCGGCGGCGGCGTGGGGGTCGGAGAAGTCCTCCGAGTCAGCAGAAGCGTTCACGCCGCCGAGCCTAACCCGTTACTGCCTACGCGCGTAGAAGGAGGTGGTGGGTTGCCGCGCGGAGTCGCCGGAGCGCGGTGGCGCGCACGGGCGCGGACATGGTCGGGTGGCGGGCCGCGGAAGGGGTTCGCGGGCCGCGGAAGGCGCCCCCGGGGTGTGGTGTGCGGGACTGAATGGTGAAGTGGTCGCTTGACTGAGGGTTCGTCACTCGGCAAACTCAAGCATGTGCTTAACCAAAGCTGGTCGCTGGACCGCATACTCCAGGCGCTTGCGGACCCGACCCGGCGAGCCATGGTCGAACATCTGATAAAAGGCCCAGCGTCGGTGAGCGAGTTGGCCAGACCGCTGCCGATGTCGTTGGCAGCGGTGGTGCAGCACCTGAAGGTGCTGGAGTCCAGCGGGCTGGTCCACACCGAGAAGGTGGGCCGGGTCCGCACCTGCCGGATCGAGCCCGCGGCGCTCCGGTTCGCCGAGGACTGGATCGTCCGCCAGCGCACCACCTGGGAACACCGCCTCGACCGGCTCGGCGACCAGCTCGCCGAACGGTCCGGAGGCCCCCAGCGGTGACCGGCCACCCCCGGCTGGCCCCCGTCGGCCAGCCGGCACCCGGCACCCGGACAGCCGGCCGCGGCACGACGCGAGGAGCGCCCCTTGACCAACCGCCCTGTCACCCACGCCAGGTTCACCCTGGAGCGCCGCTACCCCGTCCCGCCCGACACGGTGTTCACCGCCTGGGCGGACCCGGGCGCCAAGGCGCGCTGGTTCAGCCGACCCGGCGACGAGCACCAACTCGACTTCCGGGTCGGCGGGTGCGAACGGGTCCGGGCGGTCCGGGAGGACGGTTCCACGCTCACCTTCGAGGCCCGCTACCAGGACGTCGTCGAGAACGAGCGGATCGTCTACTCCGGCACCCTCCACCAGGACCAGGCCCTGTGCACCATCTCGATCACCACCGTCTGCTTCCACCCCACGGCGGAGGGGACCCGGATCGTCCTCACCGAGCAGGGCACCTTCCTCGACGGCAGGGAGGAGCCGGCCTGGCGGGAGCGGGGTACCACCACCCAACTCGCCGCCCTGGAAACCGAGCTCAGGCAGCGGTCCCAGCACCCCTAAGGTCTGCTCGACACGTGACCGTCTGACAGGTGACCACCCGACACTCGGCCGCCTGACGCGTGACCTTCTGACGCGAGACCGTCTGACGTGTGACCACCTGACGCGTGACCGTCCGCCCCGTGGTGCCGTCCGCCCGGAGCGTCGACCGCGCCGTAGCGGGCGGCGAGCCCGGCCACGGTGTCCGCGACGGCGCGCCGCAGCTCCGGTGGGGCGAGCACCTCGGCCTCGGTGCCGAGGCGCAGCAGGTCCCCCACGGCGACGTTCGTGGTCTCCACGGCCATCGTCACCTCCACCCACCCCCCGTCGTCCGGCGTCCCCGCCGTGTCCAGGGCCCGGGTGCCGACGGCTCCGAAGCACATGGGCAGCAGCTTCTGCCCGCGGGGCGAGAGGCGGAGCCGTGCCGTGCCCCGGTACCGCGCGGCCCCGAGCCGCTGGGAGAACTCCTCCCAGTGGGCGGCGAGGTCGAAGCCAGCCGGCCGCTCGAAGGTGTCCCCCGTGGCCTCCACGGCCAGGAGCCGTGAGACCCGGTAGGTGCGGATGCCGCTGTCCCCCTGCGCGACCAGGTACCAGATCCCGCTCTTGAGGACCATGCCCAGGGGGTGCAGCTCCCGCCACCCCTCGCCCCGCCAGGCGCGGTAGTGGGTCCGCAGCACCCGCTGCTCCCACACCGCCTCGGCGACGGGCCCCAGGAAGGGCACCGGGTCGGCGTCCCGGAACCACCCCGGGGCATCCAGGTGGAAACGGTCCTGCACCTGTCGGGTCCGGTTCGCCAGCTCGGCCGGCAGGGCGGCCTGGAGCTTGAGCTGGGCGGTGGCCAACACCGTGTCCAGGCCCAGGTCGCGGGCCGGCCCCGAGGTCCCGGTGAGGAAGAGGGCGGCGGCCTCCGCGTCGGTGAGACCGGTGAGCCGGGTGCGGAAACCCTCGCGCAGCCGGTAGCCACCCTCCGGCCCCCGCTCGGCGTGCACCGGTATCCCGGACGCCCCCAACGCCTCGACGTCCCGGTAGACGGTGCGCACCGACACCTCCAGCTCCGAGGCCAGCTCGGGGGCGGTCATCCGGCCGCGGTTCTGGAGCAGCAGGAGCAGGGAGATCAGCCGGTCAGCGCGCACGACGACATTGTCCCGCATACCTGACAGGAGGTGTCAGGTACCGTCCCTAGGCTGGTCAGGCCCACGAGGACCGCACCGTGCGGCTGACGAAAGGACCACTCATGCCCACGCAGACCACAGGCGAGTTCACCTTCGCCAACTGGGAGGAGCGCCCGGTCGGCCCGGAGGAGGGGAGCCCCCGCCTCGCCCACGCGGCGGTCAGCAACACCTTCTCCGGCGGCGTGCGGGCCGTCGGCACCACCTGTGAGTACTCCATCCTGTACGTGACGGAGGCGACCGGGTCGTTCGCCGGCATGGAGGTGCTGACCGGCAGCGTGGACGGGCGGAAGGGAACCTTCGCCCTCTCCCAGCAGGGCTCGTTCGACGCCGGGGGAACGGTGCGCTGTACCTTCGAGGTCGTCCCCGGTTCGGGGACCGACGACCTCGTCGGGCTCCGCGGGAAGGGACACTTCACCGCGCGGCACGGCGTGTCCTCCACCCCGTACACCTTCGACTACGACCTGGACTGACCGTGGGGGCCACCGGACGGACCGACCGCCCCGGACCCGGCGAGGGGAGCGACGTGAGCCCCCGCTGGACCCTGATCGCCGTGTCGGCCGACTCCCCGGTCACCAGGAGCACCGTTCCGTTGCCCCGGGGCGGCGTGCCGACGGTGGCCGTCGTCCAGTACGAACTGCTCGTCGGCGCGCCGCACGTGCTGACCCAGGACGACGTGCTGTTCCTGTCCTGGCTCGAGCGGCAGCCCGACGCCGACCGGCTCACCGGGCCGGAGCGGACGGCGCTGCGCGACGAGTTCTTCGCCAGACCCAGGGCCTGCCTGCGAACCTCTCCGCTGCCGAAGAAGTACGGCTTCGGGCTCCTGCTCGACGAGCACGAACGGGTGGCGCTGTGCCCCGTGGAGTCCGCGGAGTACCGACGCCTGGTCGGGGGCGAGGGACCGGCGCGGGTGGTCAGGGCCATGCGCACCCGGCGGCCGTCCCGGGGGTAGGGCGCACGGCGTCGGCGGGGCCCCGGCCGCGGCACCCCCCGGGGCGCCTCACTCCGGGCCTCCCTCGACGAAGTACGTGTCGTGCCGGACCAGGAACTCCTCGAACTCCGGCCCTCCTCGCCGCGCCATCTCGGCGACCTGCTCGTGGTACTCCTCCCGGGGCGCGCCCGGAGCGTAGAGCAGCAGCAGCGAGGTCGGCTCCTCCGACTCGTTGCGGAACGCGTGCAGTCCGCCGACCGGGACGTACAGGAAGTCCCCGGAACGTGCGGTGATCCAGCGCTCCCCGTCGTACAGCCGGGTCTGCCCGGACAGGACGAAGAACGACTCCGAGATCGTGCGGTGGAAGTGCGTGCCGGGCCCCGGGGCCCCGGGGCCCAGATCCACCCGGTACAGGCCGAACTCCCCTCCGGTGGAGGCACTGGTGGCCAGGTAGTGGGTCCGGTTGCCGGCGGGGGAGGTGCGGTCGCTCGGGGTGTCGGCCGGTCGGAACCGGGCGTTGGTCTCGCCGGTGTCGCCCAGGTAACGGGGTTCGGGATAGGACATCGTCCGCTCCTTCGTTGTGTGGGGGCGCACCAGGAGTCCCCGGGCGGGCCGGGCACCGTCGGGTGCCGTGGCACCGTCACCGAGCGTGGTCCGCAGCGGGGCCCGGCAGCCGTTCCCAGGCGGACGGCGGACGGCCGACGGTGGGCCGCGGGGGTGGCGGGGCCGGCGTCCGGTCCGGCTCGCGGAACCCGGTGGCCAGGGCAACATCGTCAGCCGCGGCCCGGACGGGGACAAGGCGCACGCGTCCCGCGCGGGGAGGCGGACGTCTCCCGGCGCGTCGCGGGGCCGTGATCCGGGAGCGGGCCGGGGCTCGGCCCGCGGCACCCCGCGCGCCGACCGACGTGGCCCCCCGGCGTCAGCCCCCGGCCAGTTCGTCGAGGAGCGAGGCGAGTTCCCGGGGCTTGGTGATCATGGGCCAGTGTCCGGAGTCCAGGGTGACGACGTCGTGGCCGGGGAGGTGGGGCGGGTCGCCGGGGTCGCCGGTGCACGCGACCCAGGTGCGGGGGAGCCGCTGCACCGCGGCGAGGTCGTCGGGGGCCGGGTCCCGGTAGGTGTTGACCGGCTGGCCGACCGCCCGGGCGCGGAGCCACCGGCGGTCCTGCGGACTGAGGCCGTGCTCGCCGAACTGGGCGTCGATGATCTCGTCGCTCAGCACGGGGATCAGGCCGTCCCTGACGGTGCTGGTGACTGCTTCCTCGAAGCCGGGCGGGGCGGCCTCGAACAGCGTCCTGCCCGGCTGGGGGAGGACGGACGCGAGGTAGACGATCCGGGCGATGCGGTCGGGCACCCGGTTGGCGGCGATCGTCGCCGGCGCGCCGCCGTAGGAGTGGGCGACGAGGACCACGTCGCGCAGCTCGGCCACCTCGATCGCGGCGGCGATGTCGGTGGCGTGCGTGGTGAGCGTCGTCGCCGTGGAACCCAGGTGGGCGCGGTCGCCGAAACCGGTGAGGGTCAGCGGGTGTACGTCGTGGCCGGCGTCGACGAGGGCCGGGGTGACCCGTTCCCAGGCCCAGGCGCCGAGGAACGAGCCGCCGACGAGAACGATGGTGGACATGACCGGGATTCCTTCCGCTGGAGTGCGTCGGTCTCACGGTAGGAGCGATTGTGGACGGTTTCTGTCCGGATTAGGCTGTGGGGGGTGTCCCGTCCGACCACCCGTGTCCTGTCGCTGCTCGAGGTCCTCCAGGACCGCGGGCTGGTCCCCGCCGACGAACTCGCCCGACGGCTCGAGGTGGACACCCGCGCGGTGCGGCGCTACGTCACCGCGCTGCGCGAGCTCGGAGTCCCCGTCGAGTCGGTGCGCGGGCGGTACGGCGGGTACCGGCTGGCGCGCGGCGCCCGGCTGCCCCCGTTGATGCTCGCTGACGAGGAGGCCGTGGCCGTGGCCGCGGCGCTGGCCGTCGCCGGTGAGGGCGCGGGGGCCGGCGAGCCCTCCCCGGCCGACCGGGCGCTGATCAAGCTCAACCGGGTGCTGCCCGCGGCGCTCAGGCAACGGGTGGACACACTGGCCGCGGCGACCTCCGTGACCGGCCCGGCCGCGCTGACCCCCGACCCGGAACTGGCGTTGACCCTGGCCACGGCCGTGCGCGCACGTCGCACCGTGCGGATCGAGCACTCGACCGGGCCGCGCGAGGTGGACCCGTTCGGGCTCGTGGTGCACGCCCGCCGCTGGTACCTGGTCGGCCACGACCACCTGCGGGACGCCGTGCGCGTGTTCCGGCTCGACCGGGTGACCGGCGCCGCGGAACTGCCCCGCCCCTTCTCCCCACCGGAGGACTTCGACCCGGTGGCGCACGTGCTGCACGCGCTGACGTTCGGAGGGTGGGCCCACCGGACCGAGGTGTGGCTCGACACCGACCTGGACTCCGCCAGGGCCCGGCTGCCCGCCACCAGCGGGGAGCTGCGGCCCTGCCCGGACGGCGGGGTGCTGCTGGTCAGTGGGGTGGAACAGCTTCCCGGCATGGCCAGGTTGCTCGCCGGCCTGCCCTGGCGGTTCACCGTCCTCGGCCCGCCCGCGCTGGTCGACGCCCTCGACGCCCACGTCGCCTCGCTCACCGGGGCCCTCGCGCGCTCGCGCGGTGCCGGGCAGGGGCGGCCCGGGGACGAGGACCGGTCAGCAGGGACGTTTCCGTAGTTCCATGACATAGTCGTGCGGCGCACCCGCGGACTCCGCGGCGTCGGCGATGTCGCCCAGGTAGCGCGCGGAGGGCAGGCCGCCCTCGTAGTCGTTGAGGACGTAGATCCAGGCCGGGACGTCGCCGTCCAGCGTGTGCACCCGGACCCTGGTGCGGCGGTACAGCCCGAGCGGCACCCCCTCCCACCGGTCCAGGGACGGCTGGTCGAACGGGGCCACGTCGTACAGCGCCACGAAGACCTGGGAGAGCTCGTCCTCGACCAGGGTGGCCAGGGCCCCCTCCCAACCGAGCTGTTCGCCGCCGAAGGTGAGGCGCCAGCCGTTCAGCCAGCCCGTGCTGCGCAGCGGGGAGTGCGGGGCGCGGCGGGCCATCTGCCGGGCGTCGAGATTGCCGGCGTAGGCGGCGTAGAGCGACATGGGAACCAAGCGTAGCCAAGGGCTTTCTGGGGTTGTTCCAGGCCAGGCGCCGTCCGGGGGCTCGCCCTGCGGGGCGGTGGGGAGTCATCGGGCGGGTGCGGGACAATGGGGCATGTGACTCGGATCGTGATTGTCGGTGGCGGACCTGGCGGATACGAGGCGGCCCTGGTCGCCGCGCAGCTCGGCGCGGAGGTGACGGTCGTTGACTCCGACGGTCTTGGCGGCGCGTCGGTGCTCACCGACTGCGTTCCGTCCAAGACGTTGATCGCCACCGCTGAGGTGATGACGACGTTCGACTCCTCCTACGAGGAGCTCGGGATCATCGTTGCCGACGACACCCCGCCGATAGAGCAGTCCGCCCGGGTCGTCGGGGTGGATCTCGGCAAGGTCAACCGCAGGGTGAAGCGGTTGGCGCTGGCCCAGTCCCACGACATCACCCAGTCGGTGCTGCGGGCCGGTGGCCGGGTGGTGCGCGGGCACGGCCGGCTCGACGCGGGGCAGGAGCCGGACGGGACGCGCCGGGTGGTGGTGCGGGCGGCGGACGGTTCCACGCAGACGCTGCTCGCCGACGCCGTGCTGATCGCGACCGGTGCCCACCCCCGGGAGCTGCCGGACGCCCAGCCGGACGGGGAGCGCATCCTGACGTGGACCCAGGTCTACGACCTCGACGAGCTCCCGGCCGAGCTGATCGTGGTCGGCTCCGGCGTGACCGGCGCGGAGTTCGCCGGGGCGTACCAGGCCCTGGGCTCGAAGGTCACCCTGGTCTCCAGCAGGGACCGGGTGCTGCCGGGTGAGGACCCGGACGCCGCGGCGCTGCTCGAGGACGTGTTCCGGCGCCGGGGGATGAACGTGATGGCGCGCTCCCGGGCGCAGAGCGTGAAGCGGATCTCCGACTACGTGTCCCGGGAGGGACGCGCCCCCGGCGACGGCGTCGAGGTGACCCTGGCCGACGGCCGGGTGATCAGGGGCAGCCACTGCCTGATGGCCGTCGGCTCGATCCCCAACACGGCCGGGATCGGTCTGGAGGAAGCGGGCGTCAGGCTCAAGGAGTCCGGGCACGTCTGGACGGACCGGGTCTCGCGCACCACCGCGCAGGGGATCTACGCCGCGGGTGACTGCACCGGTGTGCTGATGCTGGCGTCGGTGGCGGCGATGCAGGGCCGGATCGCGATGTACCACATCCTCGGTGACGTGGTGGTGCCGCTCAACCTCAAGACCGTGGCGTCCAACGTGTTCACCGACCCGGAGATCGCCACGGTCGGCGCGAGCCAGGCCGACGTGGACTCCGGTCGCATCCGGGCGTCGGTGCTCAAGTTGCCGCTCCTGCGCAACCCGCGGGCCAAGATGCAGGGGATCAGGGACGGCTTCGTGAAGCTGTTCTGCCGGCCGGGCACCGGGATCGTGGTGGGCGGTGTGGTGGTGGCGCCGCGGGCCAGTGAGCTGATCCACCCGATCTCGATCGCCGTGGACAACAACCTGACGGTGGAGCAGGTGGCCAAGGCGTTCACGGTGTACCCCTCGCTGTCCGGCTCCATCGCCGAGGTGGCGCGGCAGTTGCACACCCGCAAGACGCAGGAGGAGCAGTTCTGACCGGTCACGGCCGTGGTGCGCCGGACGAACGGGCGCCGAGGACAACCCTCTGGCACGTATAGCACTTCTCGGCGGGCTCTGCGAACAACTTCCGGTAATAGGTGCAAACTGCTGAAAGTAGACGGTCACGCGAGTTACTGTCAGTTTCGTGTTCGCAGCAGAGCGTCGCCAATTGATCCTGGAAATGGTGCGGGCGAACGGAGCGGTGTCGCTCCGGGAGCTCGCCCGTGTCGTCCAGACCTCCGAAGTGACCGTACGGCGGGACGTGCGGGCGCTGGAGGCAGAAGGACTGCTCGACCGACGCCACGGGGGTGCCGTCCTGCCCGGTGGCTTCACTCGGGAGTCCGCGTATCCACAGAAGTCGCACCTGGCCGCCGCGGAGAAGACGGCCATCGCTGATCGGGCCGCGAGCCTCGTGGGGGAGGGCGAGGCGATCGTGGTGGGTGCGGGCACCACCACCCAGGAGCTGGCCCGTCGGCTCGCCCGGGTGCCCGGGCTGACCGTGGTTACCAACTCCCTGCTGGTGGCGCAGGCGCTGGCGCACGCCAACCGGGTGGAGGTGGTGATGACCGGCGGCACCCTGCGCGGGAGCAACTACGCACTGGTGGGCAGCGGCGCCGAGCAGTCCCTGCACGGGCTGCGGGTCAGCCGGGCGTTCCTCTCCGGGGCGGGGCTCACCGCCGAGCGCGGGCTCTCCACGTCCAACATGCTCTCGGCCAGCGTGGACCGGGCGTTGGTGCACGCCGCGGCCGAGGTGGTGGTGCTGGCCGACCACACCAAGCTGGGCACGGACACCATGTTCCAGACGGTGCCCACGGACGTGATCGCCCACCTGGTCACGGACGAGCCACCCCCGGGGCAGGACCGCGCCGCCGCCGAGTTGCAGGCCCTGATGGACCGCGGGGTGCGGGTCGAGGTGGCCGGGACGGTCTCGTCGGCGGTGGAGACCGCGGGTCGTCGCGGGGACCTGCCGGTGCCGGGACCGCGGCGGCAGCCCCTGCCCTCGCGTCGGCGCTGACCGGCCGGGCACCGCGGCCCCGCCACACGTCACCCGCCATCGTTCCAGCCACACGTCCCACAAGTCCCACACGTCACGGGCCCCGGCGCGCTCGGCGCCGGGGCCCGTGACGAACGGTGTGCCGCAGGCGTCAGTCCTTGATCTCGCAGAGCACCGCGCCGGCACTGACCGTGGCCCCGACCTCCGCGTTCAGCGCCATCACGGTGCCGGTGCGGTGGGCGTTCAGCGGCTGCTCCATCTTCATCGCCTCGAGGACGACCACCAGGTCCCCCTCGGCGACCTCCTGGCCCTCCTCGACGGCGACCTTGACGATGGTGCCCTGCATCGGGGAGGCCAGCGAGTCGCCGGACGCCGCGGCGCCCGCCTTCTTCGAGGCCTTGCGCTTGGGAGCCTTCTTCCCCGCGCCGGCGACCGGTGCCGCGGCGGCGCCCAGCCCCGCCGGCAGGGTGACCTCCAGGCGCTTGCCGCCGACCTCGACCACCACGGTCTCCCGCGCCTCGGCCTCCTCGCCGGAGTCGACACCGGTGGGGGCGTACGGTGCGATGGTGTTGTTGAACTCGGTCTCGATCCACCGGGTGTGCACCGCGAACGGCTCGTCGCCCTTGGGGGCGAACGCCGGGTCGCTGACCACCGCGCGGTGGAACGGCAGCGCCGTGGCCATGCCCTCGACCGAGAACTCGGACAGCGCGCGCCGGGCCCGCTGGAGCACCTCGTTGCGGTCCCGGCCGGAGACGATCAGCTTGGCCAGCAGGGAGTCCCAGGCCGGGCCGATGACCGAACCGGTCTCCACGCCGGCGTCCAACCGCACCCCGGGGCCGGACGGCGGGGACCAGACGGCGACGGTGCCGGGGGCCGGGAGGAAGTTGCGCCCCGGGTCCTCACCGTTGATCCGGAACTCCATCGAGTGGCCGCGGACCTCGGGATCGTCGTAGCCGAGTTCCTCGCCGTCGGCGATCCGGAACATCTCCCGCACCAGGTCGAGCCCGGTGACCTCCTCGGAGACCGGGTGTTCCACCTGGAGCCGGGTGTTCACCTCGAGGAACGAGATGGTGCCGTCCTGGCCCACGAGGAACTCGCAGGTGCCCGCGCCCACATAGCCGGCTTCCCGCAGGATCGCCTTGGAGGCCCGGTAGAGCTCGGCGTTCTGGGCGTCGGACAGGTAGGGGGCCGGGGCCTCCTCGACCAGCTTCTGGTGGCGGCGCTGCAGCGAGCAGTCACGGGTGGAGACCACCACCACGTTGCCGTGCTTGTCGGCCAGGCACTGCGTCTCCACGTGCCGGGGACGGTCCAGGTAGCGTTCGACGAAGCACTCGCCGCGGCCGAACGCCGCCACCGCCTCGCGCACCGCCGACTCGTACAGCTCGGGGATCTCCTCCAGGGAGCGCGCGACCTTGAGCCCGCGCCCACCACCGCCGAACGCCGCCTTGATGGCGATCGGCAGGCCGTGTTCGGTGGCGAACGCCACGACCTCGTCGGCACCCGAGACCGGGTCCGGAGTGCCGGCCACCAGCGGGGCGCCGGCCCGCTGGGCGATGTGCCGGGCGGCGACCTTGTCGCCGAGTGCCCGGATCGCGTCGGGCCCCGGGCCGATCCAGGTCAGACCTGCGTCCAGCACCGCCTGGGCGAACTCCGCGTTCTCCGACAAGAACCCGTACCCGGGGTGGATCGCGTCCGCCCCGGAGTCGGCTGCCGCCTTGAGGACCTTGGCGATGTCCAGATAGCTGGCCGCCGGGGTGTCCCCGCCCAGCGCGTAAGCTTCGTCGGCCACGCGGACGTGCAGCGCGTCCCGGTCCGGGTCCGCGTAGACAGCAACGCTGTGGATCCCGGCATCCCGACAGGCACGAGCGACGCGGACCGCGATCTCCCCGCGGTTGGCGATGAGCACCTTGCGCACGATGGCTCCCTTCTTGAACCTACGTGAGTTTAGGTACTGCCGACACGTGCTGCCGAGCCACCCGGGGAGGTGGCCTTGCCCACACGGTCGGCGACCCCGCGGGTGCACGAGCGCGCGGACGCCCTGTTTTGCCAGGATACGTCGGGCGTCATGACCCGCTTCTGCACGCCCCACGTCGCCGTAATGTCTAACGGACCGCTCTCGTGCATCCCTGGAATCTTTGTCGGCTTCCTACTGCTGGAGTCCGTAAAGTTTGCGGAGGAGGGCTGTGCGCGTGGGGTTCTGCGTGCACGACTCTTGTGACGTTCATTACCCGTTAGTAGGTTTCAGGGGTGTCCGAAAACGACTAGGCACCCAGGGGGTGGAGTGGTGCGCAGAGCGGTGATGATCGCGGCGGCGGTGCTGCTGGTGGTCGAGGGGCTCGGGATCGCCGGTCTGACCTGGGTGCTGGGGATCGTGGTGGATCGCCAGGACATGTCACTCGGGGGTTCCGACCCGGGAGTGATGTCGGTCGGCTCCTGGGTGCTCGGAGGGGCCACCGGGCTGTTCCTGGTGGGCGTCGCGGTGATGCTCGCGCGCGCGGCGCTGCGGGAGACCAGCCCTGGCCGGCTCGGGCAGGTGCTGACGGTCCTCACCGCCGTGGTGCACGGGCTGCTGGGGGCGATCGCGGTGGGCCTGGTCGGCTGGTTGGCGTTCACCGGGCTGATGCTGGTGCTCGGGACGCTGGTGCTCAGCATCATGTTCTTCGACGACGTCGACGCCGCACCCGGGAGCGCGGGGAAGGACGACGGGAGCCAGGGCCCCGACGGGCCCGGCGACTCCGGTGCCCACAGCCCCGGCGCGGTCAAGCCGAGTCCGGCGTGAGCCGCTGCCACAGATCGGTGATCCGCACGTCCAGCTCCGCCAGCAACCGGCGCAGCAGCGGCAGGGAGAGCCCGATCACGTTGCCGTGATCGCCCTCGATACCTTCGATGAACGGGCCTGAGTGCCCGTCCAGGGTGAACGCGCCCGCCACGCGCAGGGGTTCCCCGGTGGCCACGTAGGCGGCGATCTCCGCGTCGTCCGGGGTGCCGAAGTGCACCGTGGTGGCCGCGGTGCCCACCGCCCGCGCGCCGTTGGCCGTGTCGATCACGCAGTGGCCGGTGCGCAACACCCCGGACCTGCCGCGCATCTGCCGCCAACGGGCGACGGCCTCCGCCGCGTCAGCCGGCTTCCCCAGTGCCCGCCCGTCCAGGTCGAGCACCGAGTCGCACCCCAGCACCAGGGCACCCTCGGGTGCGCGTGCCGCCACCGCGGCGGCCTTCGCCTCGGCCAGCACCCCGGCCAATTCCCCCGGCGTCGCGGCCGAGTACGCGTCCTCGTCCACGTCGCTCACCATGACGTGGGGTGCCAGGCCCGCCGTGCGGAGCAGGGCGAGCCTGGCGGGGGACGCCGAGGCCAGGACGAGAACGCGTTGGTCGGTCATGCGATCAGGGTAGGGGCCGCCGTCACGGGCCGTGCCGCCGGGCGGGGCGCGGCCCGTGACGGACCCCGGAACCGCCCCGGGTCACCGGGGCCAGGCGGACGAGCGCCAGGCCGCGGGGCCCGGGTGCGGTACCGGGCGGATGTTGCGGGCGCGCTGGGCCCACACCGAGACGGGACCCCGGGCGGGGACCGCCGCGGCCCTGGCCCGGGCCGCGGCCACGACGGCCACCAGGGCCGCGAGTTCCTCCGGGGTCGGGTTGCCTCGCACGACGTTCATGAACACTCCTCGAAGGTACTCAGAGCGGGATGTTGCCGTGCTTCTTCGGCGGCAGCGACTCGCGCTTGTTGCGCAGCGTCCGCAGCGCCTTCACCAGGTGGCTCCGGGTCTCCGACGGCATGACCACCGCGTCCACGTAGCCGCGCTCCGCGGCCTCGTACGGGTTGAGCAGCGCGTCCTCGTACTCGGCGATCAACCGCTGGCGCAGTTCCTCGGCCTCCTCGGGGGTTCCGGCCTCGGCCAGGGTGCGACGGTGCAGGATGTTGACGGCACCCTGGGCGCCCATCACCGCGATCTGCGCCGTGGGCCAGGCCAGGTTGAGGTCGGCGCCGAGGTGCTTGGAGCCCATGACGTCGTAGGCGCCGCCGTACGCCTTGCGGGTGATCACCGTGATCAGCGGAACGGTGGCCTCCGCGTAGGCGTAGATGAGTTTGGCGCCGCGCCGGATGATGCCGTTCCACTCCTGGTCGGTGCCGGGCAGGAACCCCGGCACGTCCACCAGCGTGATCACCGGGACGTTGAAGCTGTCGCAGGTGCGGACGAAGCGGGCGGCCTTCTCCGAGGCGTCGATGTCCAGGGTGCCGGCGAACTGCATGGGCTGGTTGGCCACGATGCCCACCGGGTGCCCCTCGACCCGGCCGAAGCCGGTGATGATGTTGGGCGCGAAGAGCTCCTGGGTCTCCAGGAACTCGCCGTCGTCCAGGATCCGCTCGACCACCCGGTGCATGTCGTAGGGCTGGTTCGGCGAGTCGGGGATGAGCGCGTCGAGGTCCAGGTCCTCCGCCAGCACCTCGAGCGGCGCCTCGTCGGGGAACGCCGGCGGCTCCTCGAGGTTGTTGGACGGCAGGTAGGACAGCAGCGCCTTGACGAACTCCACCGCCTCCTTCTCGTCGGCGGCCAGGTGGTGGGCGTTGCCCGAGGTGGCGTTGTGGGTGCGGGCGCCACCGAGCTCCTCGAAGCCGACGTCCTCACCGGTGACGGTCTTGATCACGTCCGGCCCCGTGATGAACATGTGGGACGTCTGGTCCACCATCACCACGAAGTCGGTGATGGCCGGCGAGTACACCGCGCCGCCCGCGCACGGGCCCATGATCAGGGAGATCTGGGGGACCACCCCGGAGGCCAGGGTGTTCCGGCGGAAGATCTCGCCGAAGAGACCCAGCGCCACCACGCCCTCCTGGATGCGGGCGCCACCACCGTCGTTGATGCCGATGATCGGGCGGCCGGTCTTCAACGCGAAGTCCATCACCTTGACGATCTTCTCGCCGTAGACCTCGCCGAGGGACCCGCCGAAGACCGTGAAGTCCTGCGAGTACACGCACACCGGGCGGCCGTCGACGGTGCCGTAACCGGTCACCACACCGTCGCCGTAGGGGCGGTTCCGCTCGATCCCGAAGTTGGTGGAACGGTGCCTGGCGAACTCGTCGAGCTCGACGAACGACCCCTCGTCCAACAGCAGCGCCACCCGCTCCCGGGCGGTCATCTTCCCCTTGGCGTGCTGTTTCTCGACGGCGCGTGCGGAACCGGCATGGGTGGCCTCTTCGATCCGCCGTCGCAGGTCCGCGATCTTGCCCGCGGTGGTGTGGATGCCCGGCTGGTGGGGGGCGGTCTCCGACTCGGCCATCGTGGCGACTCTCCTGCTCTGTCAGGGTGCTGTCCGACGGGCGCCGCCGGTGGGCGGCGGGGAACGGGCACTCTGCGTAGCGTATCCGTGCAGGTGTGCGGGGCGCTGCGGCGTCCGCCACAGTCGCGGGTGCGCCGCGCGACGAGAACGCGCCACCCTCCCCCTAGGCTTGGGCGGGTGGCCACTCCGAACGACCCCCACCCGCGCTCCCGCTGGTCCGACCTGGACCGGCCGCCGCTGGACCAGGCGTTGCTGCGCCGCCGACTCCTCCACCCGACAGCCCTGTGGACCAGCGTCGACGTGGTCGCGACCACCGGCTCCACCAACACCGACCTGGTCGACCGGGTCCGTGCCGGCACCGTGGGGGAGGGCGCGGTGTTGGTCGCCGAGGAGCAGTCGGCGGGGCGCGGACGCCTCGACCGGCGGTGGACCGCCCCGGCGCGCTCCGGCCTGTTCTTCTCCGTGGTGTTGCGGCCCGAGCCGGTCCCGGCGGAGCGCTGGGGCTGGCTGCCGCTGCTCGCCGGGGTGGCCACGGCCACCGCCCTGGCCCGCGCCGCCGGGGTGGACACCGCCCTGAAGTGGCCCAACGACCTGCTGGTCACCGTGGACGGCGAGCCACGCAAGGTCGGCGGCATCCTCGCCGAGCGGGTGGACGGCCACTCCGTGGTGCTCGGCATCGGGATCAACGTGAGCCTGCGGGCCGAGGAACTGCCGATGTCCACGGCCGCCTCCCTGGCCCTCGCCGGCGCCCCGGTCACCGACCGCGACCCGCTGCTGCGCGCCGTGCTGCGCCGCCTCGCCGAGTGGTACGTCCAGTGGCGGGAACAGGACGGCGACCCGACCCGGTCCCGGCTGCACGAGGCCTACGTCGCGGGTTGCGCCACCCTGGGGCAGGTGGTCAGGGCCGAGCTGCCCGGCGGTGACTCCCTGGTCGGCGAGGCCGTGGCGGTGGACGGGGACGGCCGGCTGGTGCTCTCCACCGACGAGGGGCAGCGGGTGGTGGGTGCCGGTGACATCGTGCACCTGCGCCCGAGCCGCTGAGCCCGCGGGCCGTCGGCGGCCGCGGTTCCGCCGTGGGCCGGGAACGCGCGACGCGCCTGGGTGGGCTCCCGGGGCCTGGCGGAGTCGCGGTCCCGCCGTCCGGGACCGCGGCCCGGGCTCGTGCCCCGCTCGGACCGCGCTCGCGCGCCCGCCCGTGGTCCCCTCCCCGCCTGCCGTTCCCCCATGTCACGGGCGGGGCCACGGCGGTGGACGCCCACCCGGCCGGCACGGGCGGCGACACCCGTCAAGAGTGAGCTGGGGCACATCTGCCGTATCGTTGAGGCGCACCCGCGGCGACGTCCGGCGCCGGTCTCGGCGACCTTCCCGGCGGTGGCCGAGCTGGCCGGAGGAGGAGCGCTGACATGGTCTTTCGCACCGGTTCCGGGGGCGGGCGGGACGTCGTCGGCACGCGGCCGGCCGGTCGCCCCGCGGCGGTGCCGGTCGGTTCCGGGCGGTGGGAGGGGCCGCGAGGTGTCCTCGGCGAGGGCCGACGGAGCCTCCCGCCGGCTTCGGTTCGCCCGCCGGCCCGGGGGCGCGGACCGGACCGTGGGAACGACAGGAACGACGGGGACGCAGTGCGGAAGCCGGACGCAGGGAGCGGGCGGTGACAGCGGAGAACGCGGGGACCGGGGCGGTGCCGCCCGGCGGCGACGGGGGGCCCGCGGGACAGGACCCCACCGGGCGCCGGCACGGCGACGTCCGGCCGGTGGATGACCCGCGTCCCGCGGGTGACCGACCGTCGGACCGTACGGGTGGCCCGGGGGGCGGCCCGGACCGGACCGCCGACGGGGACGGGGGCCACGGCGAGCGCGAGACCGGCGCCCGTCCCGGCAGCTCCCCCACCCGGGGCGACGCCCCGCACGACGACCCGACCCCCGACGTGGTCGATGAGGGCGGCCCCCTCCCGGCCGACCCGTCGCAGGGGCACCCGCCGGCGGAGGACCAGCCCGAGGACGACCCGATCGCGCTCCGCCTGGAGCAGCTCATCCTCGGTGCCCCGCGCCACTACACGCCGTTCCAGGCGGCCCGCGCCGCCGGGGTGCCGATGGAGCTGGCCTCCCGCTTCTGGCGAGCGATGGGGTTTGCCGACATCGGGCAGGCACGGGCGCTCACCGAGGCGGACGTGATCGCGCTGCGCCGACTGGCGGGGCTGGTGGAGGCCGGGCTGCTCAGCGAACCGATGGCGATCCAGGTGGCCCGTTCCACCGGCCAGACCACCGCCCGGCTGGCCGAGTGGCAGATCGACTCCTTCCTGGTCGGCCTCACCGACCCCAGCGAGCTCGGACTGAGCCGCGCCGAGATGGCGTACCCCCTGGTCGAGCTGCTGCTGCCGGAGCTCGAGCAGTTCCTGGTCTACGTGTGGCGACGGCAGTTGGCCGCGGTGACCGGGCGGGTGGTGCAGGCCACGGACGACGACGAGACGGTCAACCGGAGCCTGGCCGTGGCGTTCGCCGACCTGGTCGGCTTCACCCGGCTCTCCAAGCGGCTCGAGGAGGAGGAGCTGGGCGAGCTGGTCGAGGCGTTCGAGACCACGGCGGCCGACCTGGTGGCGGCGCACGGCGGACGCCTGATCAAGACCCTCGGCGACGAGGTGCTGTTCGTCGCCGACGACGCCGGTGTCGCCGGTGACATCGCGCTGCGGTTGATCGAGACGATGAGCAACGACGAGACGATGCCGGCGCTCCGCGTGGGGATGGCCTTCGGCACCGTGACCACCCGGATGGGCGATGTCTTCGGCACCACCGTCAACCTGGCCAGCCGGCTCACCTCGATAGCCCCCAAGGACAACATCCTGGTGGACGCCGAGATGGTGGCCGCGCTGGGCCGCGGGGGTGACGCCCCGGTGGGCGAGGCCGAGGGGGACAGGGGGCGGGCGGAGGGCGACAGCGGCTACCGGTTCTCGGTCCAGCCCATGTGGCGGCGTCCGGTGCGCGGGCTCGGCCTGGTCGAACCCTGGCTGCTCACCCGGCGCAAGCAGGCCTGAAAGGGGCGTCCCGGTTCCGCTTCGGGGCCAGGCCGGAAACCTTCCGGGCCCGGGTCCATCGACGCGCAAGTCCGTTGGGCGGAAGTCCCTCTAGGCTGCGGATCATCGTGAATCGGCTGCACTTCGCTGGGGGGTGGCGACCCCGCCGGCCCAGCGGGTGCCTGACGGCGGAGGCGTCGCGGATGAGTGATCCGACGAGCGGGGCTCCTGGTGCTGAGGACCGCTTCGGTGAGTGGGTGGTGGTGCGCAGGCACGGCACCGTGGCGGAGCTGTTGCTGGACCGCACGGGGGCGATGAACGCGATCTCCACCGCGATGGCCCAGGCGCTGGCGGACGCCACACGCGCGCTGGCCGCGGACCGCGAGGTGCGCGTGGTGGTGCTGACCTCCTCGCACGAGAGGGCCTTCTGCGTCGGCGCGGACCTGAAGGAACGCAACGGGTTCAGCGACGCGGACCTGTCCCGTCAGCGTCCGGTCGCCCGCGCCGCCTACACCGGGGTGCTGGAGCTGCCCGTGCCCACGGTGGCGGCCGTGCACGGTTTCGCGCTGGGCGGGGGGTTCGAGCTGGCCCTGTCCTGCGACGTGATCGTGGCGGACCGCACGGCCGTGGTGGGACTGCCCGAGGTGTCGGTGGGGGTGATCCCGGGAGGCGGCGGAACCCAGTTGCTCCCCCGCCGGGTGGGCGCGGCCCGCGCGGCAGAGCTGATCTTCACCGCCCGTCGGGTGGAGGCGGCCGAGGCGCACGCCCTGGGTCTGGTGGACGTGCTGGTGGACGCGGGCCAGGACGTCCCGGAGGCCCTGGCCCTGGGACGGAGGATCGCCGCCAACTCCCCGGTCGGCCTGCGCGCGGCCAAGCGGGCGCTGCGCCTGGGGCATGGCCTGGACCTGCGGACCGGACTCGACGTGGAGGACGCGGCCTGGCGCACCACCGCGTTCTCCGGCGACCGCAGGGAGGGCGTGGCCGCGTTCAACGAGAAGCGCCGCCCCGACTGGCCGGGGGAGTAGCCCGGCCGGCGTATCCGACCCCGTTTGCCGCGTCGGGTCCGGGCGGGCCGCCGGCCAGGTGGCGTGCGGTGCCCGCGCGCCCCGGCGCCCGCCCCCGTACGCTGGCGCGACCGTTGCCAGGGGAAGGAGGCGAACCGTCGCTCGGAAGAACACAAGGCGAAATATGGTCATCCTTCCTAGCCTTAGGGTGAGCGGGAGATCCTCGGAGGAGCGAGAGGGCACCACCAGTGGGCGACGCCATCGACCACGGGCACGAGAACGGGGCGCGTGCCCGGATACCTGCGGACGAGCGGCTCCAGGCCGTTGCGGAGCTGGCGCGCGCCCTGGCGGGGGTCCGGGACCCGTTGCAGGCGGTGCTGGCCGCGGTGGAGCGGGTGCGGTTGGCGCTCGGCGGGTCGATGGCCGCCATATCCCGTTGGGAGCGTGAACGGGGTCGTCTGCGGGTGTTGGTGAACAGCGGCGACCTCGCCTGGGACGAGGAGGAGGTGCCGCCCGACGAGACCTACCCGATCGGCGACTTCCCCGATGTCGTGCGCTTCCTGCGGCAACGGTGGAGCGAGGGCGCGGAGCCGCGTGCCTGGGTGGAGACGGCCGACGGGGCCGGCCGGGCCCCGGGCCCGTACACCCACCAGCGGATCGCCTCCCTGCGGCGGCGGGGACGCTCGAGCTGCCTGGTCGCGCCCATCCTGCTGCACGGTTTCGCCTGGGGGGAGCTCTATGTGGCGCGGGGGCCCACCCAGCCGGTGTTCGACGGGGCCGACGAGGAGTTCGCCACCGCGCTGGCGTCCCTGATAGCGGCCGGCATCGCGCAGACGGAGCACCTGGCGGAGGTCCGCAGGCTGGCCTTCACCGACCCGCTGACCGGCCTGGCCAACCGCCGCGCCGTGGACGTCCGGCTGGACGAGGCGCTGCGCCGGCACGAGGCGGACGGCACCGTGGTGACGCTGGGGATGTGCGACGTCAACGGGCTGAAGACGGTCAACGACGAGTTCGGCCACGAGACCGGGGACGAGCTGCTGGCCAGCTTCGCCCACGAACTGTCCCTGTGCGCGGCCAAGCTCACCGGGTGCGTGGTGGCGCGGCTCGGCGGGGACGAGTTCTGCCTGGTCGCCGAGGGGCACTCGCCCGACGAGGTGTTGCGGGTGGCGGACGAGGTGTGCCGCAGGGCACGGCTGCTGCCCTACGCCGACGGCGTCGCCTGCGGCGTGGCCTCCACCGCGGACGTGGGCCCGGTGTCCGGCCCCGGGGAACTGTTCCGGCTGGCCGACGCCGCGCAGTACCTCGCCAAGAAGGCCCGCTCCGCCCACCCGGTGAGGGCGGGGCGGGACACCAGCGTGCGGGACCTGCCCGAGCCCGCACCGGGACGCCCCGAACGGGAGCGCCGCCGCTACCGGGACGCGCCACGGGTGTGACCCCCGTCCGCCGGTCAGCACGGCTGATGACATTAGACGATTCACTGTTTAGGGTGCTGAATATGAATCTGCACAGTGTGCTGGTCGGTCACTCGGGCGTCACCGCGGACGAGGTACTGGCCGTCGCCAGGGGCGGGGCCAAGGTCACCCTCACCGCCGCCGCCCTGGACGAGATCGCCGCCTCCCGGGAGACCGTCGACGCCCTCGCGGCCAGGCCCGAGCCGGTCTACGGGGTCTCCACCGGCTTCGGGGCGCTGGCCGTGCGCCACATCAGCGCCCCCATGCGCACCCGGCTCCAGCACTCGCTGATCCGTTCCCACGCCGCGGGCATGGGGCCCACCGTGGAACGCGAGGTGGTGCGCGCCCTGATGTTCCTGCGGCTGAAGACCCTCGCCTCCGGCCGGACCGGGGTGCGGCCCGTGGTGGCGCAGACCATGGCCGAGGTGCTCAACGCGGGCATCACCCCGGTGGTGCACGAGTACGGCTCGCTCGGCTGCTCGGGCGACCTGGCGCCGTTGGCCCACTGTGCCCTGGTGCTGACCGGTGAGGGCCGGGCCGAGGGCCCTGACGGAACGGTTCGCCAGGCGGCCGAGCTGCTGGCCGAGGCGGGGATCGCCCCGGTGGCGCTGCGGGAGAAGGAAGGGCTGGCGCTGATCAACGGCACCGACGGCATGCTCGGAATGCTGATCATGGCCTGTGCCGACCTGGCCCGGCTGTTCACCAGCGCCGACATCACCGCGGCGCTCACCCTGGAGGCGCTGCTCGGCACCGACCGGGTGCTCGCCCCCGAACTCCACGCCATACGCCCGCACCCCGGGCAGGCGGCGAGCGCGGAGAACATGCGGCGGGTGCTCGACGGCTCCGCGCTGACCGGCCATCACCAGGTCGGCTTCGACGGGGTGGCTCCCGCGCCCCGCGTGCAGGACGCCTACTCGGTCCGCTGCGCCCCCCAGGTCGCCGGCGCGGGCAGGGACACCCTGGCCCACGCTCGACTGGTCGCGGAACGCGAGCTGGCCGCCGCCGTCGACAACCCGGTGGTGCTGCCCGACGGGAGGGTGGAGTCCAACGGGAACTTCCACGGCGCGCCGGTCGGCTACGTCCTGGACTTCCTGGCCATCGCCGTGGCCGACCTCGGGTCGATCGCCGAACGCCGCACCGACCGCCTGCTCGACAAGGACCGCTCGCACGGCCTGCCGCCGTTCCTCGCCGACGACCCCGGGGTGGACTCGGGACTGATGATCGCCCAGTACACGCAGGCGGCCCTGGTCTCCGAGAACAAGCGGCTCGCCGTACCCGCCTCGGTGGACTCCATCCCGTCCTCCGCCATGCAGGAGGACCACGTGTCGATGGGGTGGTCGGCGGCCCGCAAGCTGCGCACCGCCGCCGACAACCTGACCCGGATACTCGCGGTGGAGCTGGTCGCCGCCGCGCGGGCCCTGGAGCTTCGGGAGCAGGCGGCGCCCCGTGCCTCCGCCCCGGCATCCCGCGCCGTCCGCGAGGCGCTGCTCGCGGCCGGGGGCGGCGGGGCCGGGCCGGACCGCTTCCTCGCCCCTGACCTGGCCGCGGCGGAGGAGTTCGTACGCTCCGGTGCCCTGGTCCTGGCCGCCGAGTCGGTCACGGGACCGTTGGCCTGAGCCGGGCCCACCGCGTTGGTGGGTCCGGTCCCGCTCGGCGCGGTCCCGCTCGGCGGGTGTGCGCGTGGGCGGGGGGTTCGCGGGTGGGGCCCGCGCTGGTGGGCGTGCGCGGCCCTGCGGTCAGCCGCTGGTCAGAGGTCGCCGAACTGCCGGCGACGGGCGAACAGCACCAGGATCGCCCCGACCCCGATGAAGGCGGTACCGCCCCACAGGTAGGGGTCGGTGTCGATGCTGCCGGTGTCCGCGAGGTTGAGGTCGGAGTCGGTCCTGCCGGTGCCAGTGTCCGCGGCGTCGGTGCTGACAGCGGCGCCGTCCGGAGTCTCCGAGATGGTCCGAGAGGAGGACTGTGAGGTCGCCGCCGCGCGCTGGACCTGTGAGGGTTCGTCGTCGGCGGCCGACGCGGACGGGACGAACGTCAGGGCGACCAGCAACGAGGAGGCCGCTGCGGCGGTGAGCGGGCGGCGCAGTTCCAAGGGAATCCCCCTGCCGACACGGGAGTTGGCGCCCGGCCCGCGGACCGGAGGCAGCCAGGTCGATGTGCGTTCCGATGGTACTGATCAGGTTGTCGTGGGGGAAAGCGGGTGTGTGGGTTCCCGTCGGTTCGGTGGCGATCCGCGCGCGTCGCGGTGGTCGGCCCCGGACTCGGTGATCTTCACCATCCCGAGCCTGGGCAATCTCAGGAAATCGGAAGGACCCTCTTCAGTCTTGTCACTCAGAGTGATAAGCTGTGACGTAAGGTCATTGGCCAGGGGTTGTGGGCGTGATGTTTACCACAATGTCCGGAGCGGTGGAACCGCAGTGGAATACCGCGAGTTCCTCATGACAGAGATGTGTCCACCGCGGTCCGAGGGTCTACGGCATTGAGGTGCCGTACGCGAGGACGGGCGTGAGGCTCAGGGGCATGAAGAAGTGGGGGAGTTAGTGAAGGTCGCGAGCACTGTGGTCGCGGACGGCAAGGTCGGCGGCGCACGGACCGTCCGGGTACGGCCGGCCCGCAAGGTGTTGATCGGGGCTGCGCTGCTGATGAGCGGGGTTCTCGCCCTCACGGGCTGTAGCAGCAGCGATGACGACGACTCCGGGTCGTCCGCCGCCGCGGCCCAGGACAAGGCGGACGCGGCGGCGGCCAAGCAGAAGTCGCAGGCCGCGATCACCATCACCCCCAAGGACGGCGCGGACCACGTCGCCACCAGCGGCGACATCAAGGTTCAGGTGAAGCGGGGCACGCTCGCCTCCGTCAGCCTCACCGCCGCGGACTCCGGCAAGACCGTGGCCGGCGAGCTGTCCGCGGACAAGACGAGCTGGGAGCCGGTCGATGAGCTCTCGGAGGCCACCAAGTACCAGCTCACCGCGATAGCCAAGGACTCCGAGGGCCGCGACGAAACCAGGAACACCACCTTCACCACCCTGTCCGCGGCCAACACGGTCTACGGCATATTCACCCCGGAGGACGGCTCCACCGTCGGCGTGGGCATGCCCGTGTCGATCAACTTCACCAAGCCGGTGGCCAACCGCGCGGAGGTGGAGAAGGGGATCACCGTCACCTCGAGCAGCGGCCAGGAGGTGGTGGGGCACTGGTTCAACGACAGTCGCCTGGACCTCCGCCCCCAGGAGTACTGGAAGTCCGGTTCCCAGGTCACCCTCAAGCTGCGGCTGAAGGGCGTCGAGGCGTCGGAGGGGGTCTACGGGGCCCAGTCCAAGGACGTCAGCTTCACCGTCGGCCGCAGCCAGGTCAGCACGGTGGACGTCGCCACCAAGCAGATGAAGGTGATGCGCGACGGCAAGCTGCTGCGCACCATCCCGATCTCCGCGGGCAGCCCCGAGAACCCGACCTACAACGGCGAGATGGTCATCTCCCAGAAGTTCGAAGAAACCCGCATGAACGGCGACACGGTGGGCTTCGAGGGTGAGTACGACATACCCGACGTGCCCCACGCCATGCGGCTCAGCACCTCGGGGACCTTCATCCACGGCAACTACTGGGGCAGGGGCGTCTTCGGCAACACCAACACCAGCCACGGTTGCGTCGGCCTGGAGGACGTCAAGGGCGCCGGCGACCCCAACACCGCGGGTGCCTGGTTCTACAGCCAGTCGATGATCGGGGACGTGGTGAAGGTCGTCAATTCCCCAGACAAGACCATCGCCCCGGACAACGGCCTCAACGGGTGGAACATGTCCTGGGCTGACTGGCAGGCGGGCAGCGCGCTCTAATTCTTGTGTTCGCTCGCCTCCGGCTGCCTTTTGGTGTTCGCTCGCCTCCGGCCGCTTTGGGGTGCCCCTGCCGGCGTTCCTCGTCGTGCGGTCGCTCGTTCCTCGCGACCTTCTCCTCGTCTCTTCGGCAGGGGCAGCGGCCTTTGGCTCGCTCACGTCTGCGCGTCGTCGGGGTGAAGGTGCACGACACTGCGGCCCCTTGTTGGGGTTCGCTCGCCGCCGGCCGCTTTGGGGTGCCCCTGCCGGCGTTCCTCAGCCNGCTCCCTCGTTCCTCGGTCGCTGGCTTCGTCTCTTGGCAGGGGCAGCGGCCTTTGGCTCGCTCACGTCCCCGCGTCGTCTGGGTGAAGGTGCACGACGCTGCGGCTCGCTCACGGTTCGCCGGGGCGGGGGTGCACGACGCTGGGGCTGGCTCATGGTTCGCCGGGGCCGGGGCCGGGGCCGGGGCCGGGGCCGGGGCGGGCGACACTGTGCCTTACACCGGGGGGTCGTCGAGGACGGCGTGGATGACGCTGTGGGCGGCGCCGAGGAGGGGGCCGTTGCGGCCGAGGGAGGACACGGCGAGGCACTCCGGGCGCCACTGCCGGTCGGTGACCCGGAGGTGGAGTTCCCGGTCAAGGGCCGGCAGCAGCCATGGCGCCAGGTCCGCCAGTGCCCCGCCGAGGACGACGCTCTGCGGGTCGAGCAGGTTGACCGCCCCGGACAGGGCTATCCCCAGGGCGGAGCCGGCCCCGTTCAGTGCCCGTTGAACGCGGGGGTCCCCGTCCTCGGCGAGTTTGGCGAGGAGGCGCATCCGGCCGGCGGGGCCTGGGTGGTCGATGGCCGCCCGGGCCGGGTCGATGCCGGCGGCACGGAGCACCGCCTCTTCGCCGGCGTACCGCTCGAGGCAGCCGCGTGCCCCGCAGGAGCAGGGGGGTCCTTCGGGGTGCACTGGAACGTGCCCCAGTTCGCCGGCGAAGCCGCGGGCGCCCCGGAAGAGCTGCCCGCCGATCACCAGGGCCGAGCCGACGCCGATCTCCGCGGAGACGTGCACGAAGTCGCCGAGGCTCGGGTGACCACCGAGCCACAGCTCGGCGAGCGCCCCCAGGTTGGCCTCGTTCTCCATCCGGATGGGGAGTTCCGCGGCTGAGCCGGGCGGGGTCCCCTCGGTGGGGGCGGCCCCCTCTGCTGCCGGTGTTCCCGGCGTGAGGAGCGCCCGCCGCAGCAGGTCGGCGGCGGAGACGCAGAACCAGCCGAGGTTGGGGACGCGCTCCACGGTGCCGTGGTCGGGGGCGACCAGCCCCGGCACGGCGACGGTGAGTCCTGCGGGGGTCAGTCCGGCCGCCCGGACCTCGGCCTCGGTGGCGCGTACCAGGGCCGCCAGGTCGGTCATTACCTGTTCCGGGGCGCGCCCGCGGTTGCGGGAGTCGATCTCGACCCTGGCCCTGGTCTGCCCGCGCAGGTCCACGGCGCACGCCGCGAGGTGGTCCACGCCGACCTCGGCCCCGAGCCCGGCCAGCCCGTGGTCGTTGAGGCCGAGTGCCAGCCCCGGGCGGCCCACCGTACCGGGCCTGGTGACACCGAGTTCGACGAGCAGCCCGGCGGTGAGGAGCTCTTCCACCAGGGTGGAGACGGTCGCCTTGGTCAACTTGACCTCGGTGGCCACCGCGGCTCGGGAGATCTGCCCGCGGGCGGCCACGGTGCGCAGGACCAGGGACAGGTTGCGGCGGCGGACCGCCGCCTGGTTCGCGGGCCCGGTCAAGACTCCTCGCAACCGTTGGAGGGGGCCGGCCGGGCGCCGGTGAGCAGGGGACCGGCCGCCCGCAGGGTGTCGGTGAGCCGTTCCAGGGTCCGCTGGTCCCGTGGCACCGGGGCGTGGTCCGGGCCGCGGTCGGTGCCCCAGCGGCGGGCCACGGCCGCCGGGTCCTCCCCGGTGAGCAGCGCGGCGGCCTGCGCCGCGGCGCCCAGCGCGACCAGGTCCCCGGTGACCGGGACCCGGACCGGGCGGCCGGAGAGCCGGCGCACCGTCTCCCGCCAGGCGACGCCGCGGGCGCCCCCGCCGATCAGCAGCACCGGTGCGTCGGACGCCGCGCCGCCGCCCGCGGCGAGCACCTCGTCGAGCGCGGTGAGCAGGGCGAACGCCGCCCCGTCGTAGGCGGCCTGGAGGATCTGCCCCGGGGTGGTGTCCTGACGGAGCCCGGTCAGCACACCGGAAGCGCCGGGCAGGTTGGGGGTGCGTTCGCCGTCGAGGAACGGCAGCAGCACGACGTCGCCGCCGGGTTCCACCGCCTCACGGTCCCTCCCGAGCAGGGCGGCGACCCGGTCCACCGCGAGGGTGCAGTTCAGGGTGCAGGCCAACGGGAGCCAGCCACCGTGTGCGGCGGCGAACCCGGCGACGACACCGGTGGGGTCGGCGGGGCGCCGGGCGGAGACGGTGTAGACCGTCCCCGAGGTGCCCAGGCTCAGCGCCGGCTGGCCGGGCAGCAACCCGAGACCCAGTGCGGCGGCCATGTTGTCGCCGGTGCCGCTGGCCACCAGCGTCCCGGCGGCCAGCGGCAGGCCGTCGGCGGCCCGGACCGTGCCCGCGGCCTCGCCCGGGGCCAGCACCCTGGGGAGCAGCGACGAGTCCATCTGGAGGGTGTCCAGCACCCCGGTGTCGTACTCCTCCCGGGCCGTGGACCACCAGCCGGTGCCCGAGACGTCGCCGCGGTCGGTGGTGCCACCGTCCGGCTCCCCGGTGAGTCGCCCGGTCAGGTAGTCGTGGGGCAGCCGGACGGCCGCGGTGGCGTCGGCCGCGGCCGGCTCGTGCCTGCGCAGCCACGCCCACTTGGGGGCGGTGAAACTGGCCGTGAGGACGCTGCCCACCCGTTCCGCGCTGGCCGCGGGGCCGCCCAGCGCGGTGACCAGGGCGGCGGCTTCGACGGCAGAGCGCACGTCGTTCCACAGCAGCGCGGGCCGCACCGGTCGCCGCTGGCGGTCCAGGGTGACCAGGCCGTGCTGCTGACCGGCCACGGACACCGCCGCGGCGCGGTGGGCGAGCCCGGTCTCCCGCAGCGCCTGGCACATCGCGTCCCACCACTGGTCGGGGTCGCTCTCCCGGGCCTTGCCGGTGCTCACCCGGTGCGGGGCCTGCCCCCGGGCCAGTACCTCGCCGGTGTCCGCGGCGACGACCAGCGCGGTGGCCGACTGCGTCGAGCTGTCCACGCCGATGACGAGTGGTCGTGTGCCCATGCGGTGCTCCTCGGGTCTGGCGTCCGGCGTCCGCGTGTTCGCGTGGCCCCTTGTCCGGTGTGCGCCCGCATACTAATTTGTTCGGCGCCCTGACGAATAGGAGTGGCCACATGAACTTCCAGCCGACCCCGGACGATCACTTCACCTTCGGCCTGTGGACGGTCGGCTGGCAGGGCCGCGACCCGTTCGGCGACGCCACCCGCGCTCCGCTCGACCCGACCGAGACGGTCCGCCGTCTCGCCGAACTCGGCGCCTACGGGGTGACGTTCCACGACGACGACCTGGTCCCGTTCGGCTCCTCGGACGCCGAGCGGGCCACGCACGTCAAGCGGTTCCGGCAGGCACTCGACGCCACCGGGATGAAGGTGCCCATGGTCACCACCAACCTGTTCACCCACCCGGTGTTCAAGGACGGCGCGTTCACCGCCAACGACCGTGACGTGCGCCGCTACGCCCTGCGCAAGACCCTGCGGAACATCGACCTCGCCGTGGACCTGGGCGCCAGGACCTTCGTCGCCTGGGGCGGTCGGGAGGGCGCGGAGTCCGGCGCGGCCAAGGACGTGCGGGCCGCCCTCGACCGGCTCAAGGAGGCCTTCGACCTGCTCGGGCAGTACGTCCTCGACCAGGGCTACGACCTGCGGTTCGCCGTGGAACCCAAGCCCAACGAGCCGCGCGGCGACATCCTGCTGCCGACCGTGGGCCACGCCCTGGCCTTCATCGACCGGCTGGAACACCCCGAACTCGTCGGCGTCAACCCGGAGGTCGGTCACGAGCAGATGGCCGGTCTGAACTTCCCGCACGGCGTCGCCCAGGCGCTGTGGTCGGGCAAGCTGTTCCACATCGACCTCAACGGCCAGTCCGGGATCAAGTACGACCAGGACCTGCGGTTCGGCGCCGGTGACGTGCGGCAGGCGTTCTGGCTCGTTGACCTGCTGGAATCGGCGAACTGGGCCGGGCCGCGGCACTTCGACTTCAAGCCGCCGCGCACCGAGGACACGGACGGGGTGTGGGCGTCGGCCGCCGGCTGCATGCGCAACTACCTGATCCTCAAGGAGCGGGCGGCGGCCTTCCGCGCCGACCCCGAGGTGCGGGAGGCACTGCGGGCCGCCCGCCTCGACCAGCTCGCGACCCCGACCCTGGCCCCTGGCGAGACCCTGGACGACCTGCTGGCCGACCGGTCCTCCTTCGAGGACTTCGACGTGACCGCGGCGGCGCGCCGCGGCATGGCGTTCGAGCGCCTCGACCAGCTCGCCATGGACCACCTGCTGGGCGCCCGCGGCTGAGACCCCCACCGCCCGGTCGGTGTCGTGGACCCGGCCGACCGGGCGTTCTCATCCGCCTCTCATCCGGAGCTCAGTGGCCTCCCAGATCGGTTGCCTAGGTTCCGGCGCATGTTCCTCATCTACCTCCGGCGCGAGCTGCGCCGGCGCAGACGGGCCGCGTTGCTGGTCGCCTCCGGGCTCGCCGTCGGGATCGCCCTGGTCATCACCGTGTCCTCGGTTGCCACCGGCATGCGGGACGCCCAGGACGAGGTCCTGAAGTCCCTGTACGGGGTGGGCACCGACCTCGCCGTGAAGAAGGAGGGCCAGGAGAACGACCGGCCCGAGCCACCGGCGTTCCGGTTCGAGCAGAAGGGCGAGGGCGAGAAGACCCAGAGCAAAGAGTTCGTCAGGCCCACGGGTGGCCTCGGGTCCATGGACGAGTCCGCGGTGCGGACGGTCGCCGGCAGGGACGGGGTGGCCGCCGCCGTCGGCGGACTCGACCTGCACGTGGACAAGCTCAACGGCAAGTTCGCGCTCGATCCCGGGGAGGGGCCGTCCCAGCAGGGCCCCGGCGGCCCCATGATCCAGGGCAGGCCCGGCTCCGGGACCTCCGAGGTCGAGGTGGACGGCTACTCCCTGTTCGGGGTGGACACCAGCGACGTGACCGTCGGCCCGATGAGCTCCTCGGAGATCACCAAGGGGAAGGGCTTCACCTCCGCGCAGGCCGACGCCAAGGTCGCCGTGGTGGACAGCGGGTACGCCCGCCAGGAGAAGATCGAGGTCGGCGACACCTTCACCATCAGTGGTACCAAGTTCGAGGTCATCGGCATCGCCACCGCCGACACCGGCGAGGCGGCGGCCAACGTCTACGTCCCCCTGGAGCGCGCCCAGGACCTGTCCGCCGTGGACATGAAGGACAAGGTCAGCGCCGTCTACGTCAAGGCCACCGACGCCGACCAGGTGGACACGGTCAAGGCCGCCATCGAGAAGGAACTCGCCGGAACCACCGTCACCAGCTCCTCCGACCTCGCCGACCAGGTCTCCGGTTCCCTGTCCACCGTCTCCGACCTGGCCACCAGCATCGGCAGGTGGCTCTCGGTGACCGTGCTCGCCGCGGCCTTCCTCGTGGCCGGCCTGCTCACCAGTTCCGCGGTCAACCGCCGGGTGCGGGAGTTCGGCACCCTCAAGGCCATCGGCTGGCGCAGCGGACGGGTCATCCGCCAGATCGCCGGGGAGGCGTTCGCCCACGGGGTTCTCGGTGGCCTGCTCGGCATCGCCCTGGGCATCGCCGGGGCCCTGGCCGTCACCGCCGCGGCCCCGACCCTCACCGCGAGCATGGGCAGCAACCAACCCGCGGGCGGGGGCGGCATGCTCATCAGCCCCCCGAGGGAAGCCGCGAGCAAGAGCGTCGAGGTGGCGCTTGGCGCACCGCTCACCGCGACGACCATCGCCCTGGCCGTGGCGCTGGCCGTCGCCGGCGGGCTCGTCGCCGGGGCGTTCGGCGGCTGGCGCGCGGCGCGGCTGCGCCCCGCGGACGCGTTGCGCCGGGTCGAGTGACCCCGCCCCCACACCCTTCGTTCGTTCCCCCCAAGGCGCCAGGAGTGACGCATGTACAGACTCAGCGGTGTGGTCAAGCGCTACCGGCGCGGCCGGGCCACCATCGACGCCCTCGCCGGAGTGGACCTGACCATCGAGGACGGTGACCAACTGGTCATCAAAGGGCCAACGGGAGGCGGCAAGTCCACCCTCCTGCAGATGCTCGGAGGCCTGGACCGGCCCACCTCCGGCACGGTGGAACTCGACGGCACCGACCTCGCGAGGCTCAGCGAGGCCAAGCTGACCAGGGTGCGGGCCGCCACCGTCGGCTTCGTGTTCCAGAACTTCAACCTGATACCCACCCTCAACGCCCAGGAGAACGTCGAGGCCGCCCTGGTCCCGCTCGGCACCAGGGCGGCCGAACGCCGCCGCCGCGCCGCGGAGGCCCTGGAGTCGGTGGGCCTGGCCGAACGCCGTGCCCACCTGCCGAGCGAACTCTCCGGCGGCCAGCAGCAGCGGGTCGCCATCGCCCGGGCCCTGGTCAAACAGCCCAAGGTGCTGCTCGCCGACGAGCCCACGGGGAACCTCGACGAGAACATGCGGGACGAGATCGTCGGGCTGCTGGAGAAGATGTGGCGGGAGCACGGGCTGACCTACGTGGTCGTCACCCATGACACCGCCATAGCCCGCCGCGCCTCCCGGGTGGCCACCATCAGGAAGGGCCACGTCAAGGTGGCGGAGAACTGACCCACGGCGCCACACTGTCGTCCGGACCCGACACAATGGGGCGCCATGGACTGGGAGCGTCGGGCCGGGGAGCTCCGCCGGTGGACCAGGGCCGGACAACGGGCCCCACACAAGCCCCTGTTGATGCTGTACGCACTCGGGTGCTTCCAGCGTGACGCCGACGCCGCCCTGCGGTACAGCGACGTCGAACGGGACCTGGACCGGCTGCTCGACGAGTTCGGCCCGCCCCGGCCCACCTCCTCGGCGTACCCGTTCCACCACCTGGTCAGCGACGGCGTGTGGGAGGTCCGCACGACCACCGGGCAGGGCAGTCCCGGCGCCACCAAACGGGACCTGCGGTCCAGCGGGGCGGCCGGCCGGCTCGTCCCGGAACTGCGGCTGGCGTTGACCCGCGACCCCGGGTTGCTGGCCAGGATGGCGCGGGTGCTGCTGGACGCCAACTTCCCCCCGTCGCTGCATCCGACGATCTGCGCCGCGGCCGGCCTGGAACTGGAGCTCGCCGAGGTCCCGGTGAGCACCCGACTGCGGCGCCGGGACCCCAGGGCGCGGCGGCGGATACTCGTCGCCTACGAGTACCGGTGCGCCTTCTGCGGCTACGCCGGGATGATGGACCGCACCTCCGTCGGCCTGGAGGCGGCCCACGTCCGGTGGTGGGCCGAGGACGGACCCGACACCGTGGACAACGGGCTGTGCCTGTGCTCGTTGCACCACAAGCTGTTCGACCTCGGAGCGCTGGGGATCGACCGGGACCACCGCGTCCTGGTCTCCCAGCACTTCGTCGCCAATGACGACACCGCCCGCCGCCAGGTCCTGGACCTGGTGGGGCGCCGGGTGCTCGGCCCCCAGCCGGGCAGCGCCCCGGTGGCCGGGGAGCACATCGACTGGCACCGCTCCGAGGTCTTCCGCGGGGACGCCCGGGTGGCGGCCTGACACGCTGACGCGCGGGGACGCGGACCCGGCCCCGCTGGACGGCGCTACTCATCAGACAGGACCTGGGGGGAGGTCCCCGCGCCCACCCGGTCGAAGATGCCGCTGTACGCGTCGTAGACCCAGCGCCCGCTGCTCAACTCGTCGCGGTAGTGCCGGAGGTACTCCTCGAACGACGGCGCCAGCGGCCGCGTCGGGCCCCCGTGGACCTCCCAGGCGATGACCTGGCCCCGGGCGCCCGCGCGGGGCGGGTCCAGGTCCACGCAGTAGAGGTTCCCCCCGCCGTCCTGGGCGAACGGCAGCCAGCCGGGACTCCACCAGACCGAAAGGACCCGCTCGTCCCCGGCGAGCTCGCGGGGAACGAACCCGTCGAACACGCCCTGCGCGAGCAGGTTCCCCAACCCGCGCCACCGGCGGGCAGCGCCCTCCACGGACAGCCCGCTGTACTCGAAGAACGCCACGCCGCCCGTGCCTCCGTGGCGCAGGAAGTGGGCCCGCACGTCGTCCGGGAGCGTCTCGCCCACCGTGACCTCGAGGGCGTCCACCGCTGACGGCTCCGCGCCACGCGAGGCGACCAACTGCTCCTGGCAGGGCGGGGCGTGCACGGCGAACCACCCCGCGATGGTCTCCCAGTAACCGGTCATACGTTCCGCGCAGCGGCTCACCTCGTCCATGGCCGCACGGTAGTGGGGGAGTACGACACACGGGCCGGAAGTACCGGACGCGCGCGCGGCCAACCGGAAACCCCCGACACCGCGACAACCTTTCGCGTCCGCTGACGACTGAGACCGGTTGGAAGCAGTTGATCGGACCGGGTCGGTCGGATCGACGAACCGGTGAGAGTTACGGGAGGACCCCGGATTGTCAGAGCAATCGGGATTCGACGCGTATGTCACCCGGAGATCGCCGTGGCTGATGCGTACCGCCTACCTGCTGACCGGGCAGTTGGCGTCGGCGGAAGACCTGGTGCAGACGACGCTGGCCAAGGCCTGGTCGGTGTGGTCCCGCATCGAGGACGACCCAGACCCGTACGTGCGCACGGTCATGGTCAACACCCACCGCAGGTGGTGGCGCCGCCTGTGGCGGGGCGAACTGCCCACCGGTGAGTTCCCGGACCGGGCCGGGCACGGCGACGCCATGACCGCGGTGGACGAACGGGACGTGCTGTGGCAGGCGCTGCGGCGGTTGCCCCGGGGGCAGCGCACGGTGCTGGTCCTGCGGTACTTCGAGGACCTCACCGAGGCCGAGACGGCCCGGGTCATGGGGTGCTCGGTCGGCACGGTGAAGAAGCAGGCCAGCAAGGCGCTGAGCCGGTTGCGCGGCGACGCCTCGGTGATGGGGACCGCGCCGGTCAAACCCAGTGTGACAGCGACAAGGAGCTAGATACCATGCCCATGATTGAAGACGAACTCCGGCAGGTGTTCGAGGAGCGCTCGGCGTTCGCGGACCAGCCGTTGCGCCCCGAGGACGTCCACGTTCGGGTCCGGCGGACGCGGCGACGTCGTGCCGGTGCCACGGCCGGGGTCGCCGCGCTCGCGGTCGCCGCCACCATGGGGGGCGTGCTCGCCGCGGGCGACCCCCAGGGCCAGCCCTCGGCCGCGCACGATGGCAACCCCCAGGGCGCGGGTTCCCACAAGGCGATGACTTTGGGTGACCTCGAGACCGTCGGGTACCAGGTCAAGACGTCCCCCGACAGTGGTGGTCCCATCAGCATCACCCTCAAGCAGAGGTTTGACAGCCAGAAGCTGATCAGCGACCTCAAAGCGGCCGGTGTCAACGCCGTGCCGATGAAGGAGGGCTGCCCCGATCCCGGTGAGGCGGTCAGCAACGCCGCCGCCGCGAAGGCGTGGACCTGGGTGGGCAACGACCCGTCCCTCAACGAGGGCAAGGCGTCCAGGGACGGCGTGGTGAACCGGCTGTGGCCCAACCGGGTGGACAACGGCTACACCATGCTGGTGGGCGCGTGGTCCCAGAGCGACGTTCAGGGTGGAGAGTCGACGATGCGGGTCACCGCCCACCGCACCGGCACCGAGGCACCGACCTGCCTTCCCCTCGCTGAGGTGGACAAGGGACCCGAGATCCGGTGACTCCCGCCGTGAGGTGGTGACGGAGGCACCTGGCTCGGGCGACGAGTCCGCGTGAGGAAGCCCCGACTGCCCGTAGCGGAACGGGGAAGGCCTCGGTCGGGGCTCGCGTGCGGAAGGTCCCCGTTGACCGGAACGGTTCACCGGCCCCCGGTTTCCGTAGGCGCAACGGGGCCCCGGCCGGCCCCTCCATACCGGAGGGGCCGGCCGGAACGGGATCGGGGATCAGTGCCCCTCCGTGTCCGCCGCGGCGCCGGGGAGGTCGCGGCCCGGGGCGGCGGGTGGCACCACCCGGCCGCGGCGCTGGGTGGACAGGAGGTACCGCCGGTGGGTGGGGTTGGCGCGGGTGTGCCCGATCGCCCACGCCCTGACCGACCGGGGGTCGCCGTCGGCCCATGCCCGAGGGGTGATCAGGGCGAACAGCATGTCCGCACCCACTGTGGATGTGAATGCGCTGGTCGAGGTGCGGATGGCGCGGCAGTCGGTGTTGACAGGACCCAACCCGCCGCGGTTGCGGGTGATTGTTCACGAGGCCGCGATGTTGGCCAGCGCCCCGGAGAAAGGTGTCATACGGGACCAACTCCAGCGCCTGCTCGACGTCACCAGCTACTCACACATCACCGTGCAGGTCCTCACACTGGACGCCGAGTTGCACCCCGGAGTGACCGGTGGGTTCACTGTTTTTGATTTCGAACAACCGGGCTTCGATATGGTCCTGTTGGAGAACTTGGAGAGCAGCCTCTACGTCGAGGAACCCGAGAGTGTGGCGCGCTACGTCGAAGCGTTCGAGCGGCTGACCGCGGCAGCGCTGTCGTTCAGCAAGTCGCGCGCCCTCATCGCCGAACTGAAGGAACGGACAAGGTGACCATAGCTGTTCGCAATTCTTCCCGCCTCAACGTCGCGTGGTTTGCTTCCAGTTGCAGCGCCAGTAGTAACTGCGTGGAGATGGGTGCACTGGAGGCAAGCGTCGCCGCGCGACAGCAAGGACCCCCAGGGTCCCGCGTTGGTTTTCTCGGTCGGCGGTTGGGCGTCGTTCGTCTCGGCCGTCAAGCGGGGGGAGTTCCTCCCCGGCTGAGGCCCCCGTCCGGGTGCCCGGCGCCCGTGGTCGCCGGGCGCACGCCGGCGTGGGCCGGAAGTGTTCCTGGTGGGTTGGCTGAGGCGTATCGCAGCGAACTATCCAAGGACTGTACGGCGTACCTCAGCTTCGAGTTGACGCGTGAAAGATTTGCGACGACGAGTCAGCCATTCTAATTCAGTGCCGGGGCGCACGCAGGTATGCCCGGCTCGTTCGTCCTGATGGGTTTCGCTGATTCGGTGGATCCTGAGATCGTCTACTTGGACAGCATGGCCGGAGACCTCTTCCTTGAGGCGGAGGTCGAGGTACGCAGGTACGACGCGATGTTCGACAACCTGCGTGCCCAGGCACTGAGCCCTGACGACACACTGGATCTGATCACCACACTGATCAACGAGATGCGGTAGAGGGCGGTTGGTGAAGATGCGCAACGCAGAGAACAGCGGCGCCATATGGAGGAAGAGTTCCCACAGCAGTGGCAATGGCCAGTGCGTGGAGATCGCGTTCCTCGATGAGGCGGTGACGACGCGCGACAGCAAGGACCCCCAGGGCCCCGTGTTGGTGTTCTCCGTGGGCGGTTGGGCGTCGTTCGTCTCGGCCGTCAAGCGGGGGGAGTTCCTCCCCGGCTGAGGCCCCGTCCGGGTGGCCGGCGCCCGTGGTGGCCGGCGCACGCCGGCGCACGCCCGGGTGGGCCGGGGTGTTCGGGGGCGACCCGGCCCCGGCCCTGCCCTGGTCCGGGGTCCCGGGGTGTGGAAGAGTTCATACGACGGAACGACAGTCTCATATGTGATCGGACTCGATGTCGTATGACCGACACCCCACACAGACCGCACGCGCCCCGCCGAGCCCGTGGTTCCCAGGGGCGCCGACTGCCCTTCCTGATGGACATGGTCCACGCCAACCCCGGCGAGCCGATGACCGTCTCCCGCTACAACGACCCGGCGACGCTCGCCGCCCTCGACTACGACGGGCAGGTCATCAACGAGTTCCGGCCGCCGCAGACCGCCGTCACCTTCGACACCTTCGACGAGCGGATCTTCCCGGCCGGGTCCGAGGCCCGGGCCTGGGTCGAGGAGAACGTCCGCCGCGTGGACGAGCACATCCGCCGCGCCCACGCCGCCGGCGTCGCCGCGTACTTCTTCACCGACGTCATCGTGCTGCCCAGGCGACTGGTGGAGCTCCACGCTGAGGAGATCCTCGACCAGGAGGGCAGGATCAACCTGCACCGCCCGCTCACCCAGCACGTCCACCGGCTGATGCTGCGCGAGGTCTTCGCCCGCTTCCCCGACATGGACGGGTTGGTGATCCGCACGGGTGAGACCTACCTCCAGAACACCCCGTTCCACACCGGCAACAACCCGATCACCGACGCGGCGGCCAGCCACCGACTGCTGATCGAGCTGTTGCGCGAGGAGGTGTGCGTCCGGGCGGGGAAGGAGCTCTTCTACCGCACCTGGTCGCTGGGCAGCGGGGGCGGGGACCGGCTCCGTTACGACCCGGCGTTCTACCGGGAGGTCACCGACCGGATCGAGCCGCACGAAAGGCTGCTGTTCTCCATCAAGCACACCGCCGACGACTACTGGCGGACGGTGCCGTTCAACGAGACGCTGGGCACCGGCCGGCACCGGCAGATCGTCGAGGTGCAGTGCCAGCGCGAGTACGAGGCCAAGGGGGCCTGCCCGGACTACATCGGCGACGGGGTGGTCAACGGCTTCGAGGAGTACCCGGAGGGACCCGCGCCCCGGGGCCTGGCGGACCTGGTGGACAACCCGCTCTTCGCGGGCGTCTGGACCTGGTCCCGCGGAGGCGGCTGGCGCGGCCCCTACATCACCAACGAGCTGTGGTGTGACCTCAACGTCTCGGTGGTGGCCCGCTGGACGCGGGACACGGCCCTGGGGGAGGAGGGTGCGTTCGCCGCCCACGCCCGGGAGGCGGGCCTGGACGGCGAGGGGACGCGGTCGTTCCGCCGGCTGGCGCTGCTGTCCGCCGCGGGGACGCTGCGCGGTCACTACTCCGCCCGGTTCCCGGTCGAGGCGCTGACGTGGACCCGGGACCAGTTCCTCGGGGGTTGTGACCGGGACCTGGTCAACGACTACGACGCGATCCTGGACCGGGGCCTGGTGGACGTCGCCCTGGCGGAGAAGGAGCAGGCGGCGCGGATCTGGCAGGAGATCACCGAGCTCGCCGACCGGATTCCGTTGCGGAATCCCGCCGACCGCGCCTACCTGCGGGTCTCCGCCCGCTACGGGAAGTACCTGTACGCGGTGGTCCACCACGGCTGGGAGGTGATGCTGCGCGGTTTCGCGGGTGACCGTGACGGGCGCTACGACAACGACGCCATCGCCGCTCACCTCCGTGCCTACGACGACGCCTGGCGGGGCTGGCGTCGGCTGGAGGCCCGGGAGCCGTCCTGCGGCACGCTGTACCAGGCGCACAGCTTCGGGCCGATGGACGCCAACGGGGTGCACTCGGCCGACCCGGACCACGGGATGGGGCCGTCCGTCGAGCGGTACCGCGGGCTGCTCGCCCGCTGAGGGCCGGTGCCGCCCGGCGGTGTGCTGCCGGCGGCACCGGCCCCCCAGGGAGGCACCCGCGGGGCGCGGCCGGTGCGCACGCCCCGCGGGGGTCGGGGGACGCGCTCGTCCCCCGACAGCGGTTACTTCAGACCGTTGTCGATCGCGGTCATCAGTTCACCGTTGCTGGTGTCACCGCTGAGCTCCCAGACGAACGCACCGCCGAGACCCTGGTTCTTCAGCCAGGTCATCTTTCCGGCGATGGTCTGCGGGGTGTCGTAGCTCCACCACTGGCCGCCGCAGTAGGCGTAGGCGGTGCCGGCCACGGTCCCGTTGGCCGGGCAGCGGGTCTTGAGCACCTTGTAGTCCTCGATGCCCTGCTCGTAGGTGCCGGGGGCGGGGCCGGTGGCGGTGCCGCCGGGGGCGGCCTGGGTGACGCCGGTCCAGCCGCGGCCGTAGAAGCCGAGGCCGAGGTTCAGCTTGGCCGCCGGGATGCCCTTGGCCTTCAGCTTGGCGATGGCGTCGGCGGAGGTGAACTTCTCCCGCGGGATGCCGTTGTACGAGGTGAGCGGGGAGTGCGGGGCGGTCGGGCCCTGCGCGTCCCAGGCGCCGAAGAAGTCGTACGTCATGACGTTGTAGAAGTCGAGGTACTGGGCGGCGCCGGCGTAGTTGGCCGCGTCGATCTTGCCGCCGTCGGTGGCGTCGGCGGTGATGGCCGCGGTGACGAGGTTGTTGGAGCCGAACTTGGCGCGCAGGGCCTGCATGAGGTTGCGGAACGCGTCGGGGCCGCTGGTGTCGCAGGTCAGGCCGCAGGCGTTGGGGTACTCCCAGTCGATGTCGATGCCGTCGAAGACGTCGGCCCAGCGCGGGTCCTCAACGAGGTCGTAGCAGGACTGGGCGAAGGCGGTCGGGTTGGCCGCGGCCTGGCCGAAGCCGCCGGACCAGGTCCAGCCGCCGAAGGACCAGATCACCTTGATGTTGGGGTACATCTTCTTGAGCTTGCGGAGCTGGTTGAAGTTGCCGCGCAGCGCTCCGGCGTCCCAACTGTCGGAGGTGCCGTCAACGCTGGCGTCGGCGCCGTAGAACTTGTCGTAGTCGGCGTAGGCGTCGCCGATGGCGCACCTGCCGCCGGTGACGTTGCCGAACGCGTAGTTGATGTGCGTGATCTTGCCGGCGGTGCCGCTGGTCACCAGGTTCTTGACGTGGTAATTGCGCTGGTAGACGCCCCAGTTGGTGAAGTAGCCGAGCTTGACCTCGCCGCCGCCGGGCCCGCCGGTGCCGCCGGAGGTGGTGACGGTGAGCGTGCCGCTGGACGGCCCGACCTGGTTGGCCGTGTCCCGCGCCTTGACGCTGTAGCTGTAGGTGGTGCCGGCGGTCAGCCCCGAGTCGGCGTAGCTGGTGCCGGTGACCGTGGCGACCTTGCTGGAGCCGCGGTAGACGTCGTAGTTCTGCACGCCCTTGTCGTCGGTGGCCGCGGTCCAGTTGAGGGTCAGGCCGGTGTCACCGACGTTGCTCGCGGTGGGGGTGCCGGGGGCGGACGGCGGGGCGTCCCCGGGCTGGCTGCCGCCGTCACAGGCGGCGCCGTTGACCGTGCAGTTGCTGGGCGAGCCGCTTCCCGTGCCGTTGAAGCCGAAGGACACGCTGGCGCCGGGGGACAGGGTGCCGTTGTAGCTCTTGTTCTTGGCGGTCCAGTGGTTGTCCACGTGGGTGACGTCGGCGTCCCAGGCCGAGGTCACCGCGGTTCCGGAGGGGAAGTCCCACTCGATGGTCCAGTTGGTGATCGTGGCGGTTCCGGTGTTCTTCACCGTCCACTTGCCCTCGAACCCGGTGCCCCAGTCGGACGCCTTGGTGTAGGTCGCCGTCGCCTCGGCCGCCTGGGCGGGGGAGGCCCCGGCCACGATGGCCAGTGGCAGCAGCAGCGCGGCGAGGGCCGTCGCGATCCCGGGGACCTTGAACCTGCGGTGTCTGCGTTTCGTCGTTCCAGTACTCACGAGTGCTCCTGGAATGGGGGACGGGCTTGAGGCACGGCGCCGCCCGGTGGGGGGTTCGGTGGCATGTCATGGCCACCACATTGAGCCGAGGGTAGAAAGGTCTGGACCAAGCGGTCAAGAGGTCTACACCAAAGTCGGGTTGTGGCCATCGGGACCCGATCGCGGGCCGGTCGGGCCGAGTCTGTCGCCGGTGCCCTCCCGGGTTGCCCCCGCCCCTCGGGGTGGCCGCTGGTCTCGCCGCAGAACGTGAGGCATGACACAACATCTGGGATGGTTTCATGATCGTGGCTCAACATGTAGTGTTAGTCGTGCTGGTGGTTCGCGAGGTACTCAGGTGCCTTGCGAGACAACAGGGAACCCGGTGTAACTCCGGGACTGCCCCGCAGCGGTGAGTGGGAACGACCACCGTTCCGTGCCCTTCCGGCCTCGACGAAACGAGGCTCCCCGGGTGGCGGTCACGGCACTGGACGCGCACAACGGCGTCTGGGAAGCCACGGTCAGTAGGTGCGTCGGCGTGTTGCCGGCGTGTGCCCACGAGTCCGAAGACCTGCCACCGGTGCGCGCGCCGGTGGGCGTGCGCGCTCCGAGGTCCCGAGGGGAGGCCGCGTGGCAGGTCGGTGGCCGGCGCCGTCTTCGCCGAGCCACCCGGTGCCGCACCGCCTCCTCCCGGCGCCCCGGACGATCCACACGTCAGGTCAGGGACGCCCCGTGCCGCACGGGACCGCCCAGGACCCCCACGGGTACGAGCGCGAGGAGAAGGCATGACATCCACCATGGGACCGGTAGCGGAGGCCGAGGAAGCCGGGGTGCCCGACCGCGGCACCCGGGGGCCCGCGTCGAACACCGGCCCCGCCCCGATCACCGTGCGCGGCCCGTCAGGCCCCGCGCCGCTGGACGAGGAGCGCCTGCTGCGGGTGGTCACCGAGGCCTGTGCGGGCCTGCCGGACGCCTCGCCCGAGCCGGTGCTCGCCGAGGTGCGGCGCAACCTCTACGACCAGATCACGGCCGAGGAACTGGCGCTCGCCCTGGTCATGGCGGCCCGCACCCAGGTGGAGCACGAGCCGCAGTACTCCCGGGTGGCAGCGAGGCTGCTGCTGGACGGCCTGCGCGCCGAGGCCGTGACCGAGCTGTCCGGCCAGGCACGGCAACCCGACCACCGGACGATGGCCGCCGAGTACCCGCGGTACTTCGCCGCGTTCGTCGAGCGCGGGATCGCCGCCGAACTCCTCGACGAGGAGCTGGCGTCGTTCGACCTGGCCCGTCTCGGCGCGGCCCTGCGGCCGGAACGCGACCTGGACTTCCAGTTCCTCGGGCTGAAGACGCTCCACGACCGCTACCTGACGCACCTGGGGGGCACGCGCATCGAGTTGCCGCAGGCGGCCTTCATGCGGGTCGCCATGGGCCTCGCCCTGCGCGAGGACGACCGGGAGCGGCGTGCCATCGAGTTCTACGAACTCCTGTCGTCGTTCGACTTCATGTGCTCAACCCCCACGCTGTTCAACTCCGGTACCCGCCGTCCCCAGTTGTCGTCGTGCTTCCTGACCACCGTCCAGGACGACCTCGAACAGATCTTCCTGTCCCTGCGGAACAACGCCCTGCTGTCGAAGTACGCCGGCGGCCTGGGCAACGACTGGACCCCGGTGCGCGGGATGGGCGCCCACATCAAGGGCACCAACGGCCGGTCCCAGGGCGTCGTCCCCTTCCTGAAGATCGCCAACGACACGGCCATCGCGGTCAACCAGGGCGGCAAGCGCAAGGGCGCCGCGTGCGCGTACCTGGAGACCTGGCACATCGACATCGAGGAGTTCCTCGACCTGCGCAAGAACACCGGCGACGACCGGCGCCGCACCCACGACATGAACACCGCCAACTGGGTGCCCGACCTCTTCCTCCAGCGGGTGGAGGCCGACGCGCAGTGGACGCTGTTCTCCCCGGACGAGGTCCCCGACCTGCACGACCTGTACGGGCCCGAGTTCGCCGCCCGCTACGAGGAGTACGAGGCGGCGGCCGACCGGGGGGAGGTCCGGGTGCACCGGCGGCTGCGCGCCGTCGACCTGTGGCGCCGCATGCTCACCATGCTCTTCGAGACCGGCCATCCGTGGATCACCTTCAAGGACCCGTGCAACCTGCGTTCCCCGCAGCGCCACACCGGGGTGGTGCACTCCTCCAACCTGTGCACCGAGATCACCCTCAACACCTCCGCCGACGAGGTGGCCGTCTGCAACCTGGGTTCGGTCAACCTCGCCCGGCACGTCGGCCCCGACGGCATCGACTCCGCCCGGCTCAGGCGCACCGTGGACACCGCCGTGCGGATGCTCGACAACGTCATTGACGTCAACCACTACACGATCCCCGAGGCCCGACGCTCCAACCAGCGCCACCGGCCCGTCGGACTGGGGCTGATGGGCTACCAGGACGCCCTGTTCACCCTGCGCCTGCCGGTGTCCTCCCCCGAGGCCGTGGAGTTCGCCGACCGCAGCATGGAGGAGATCAGCTACTACGCGATCTCCGCCTCCGCCGACCTGGCCGCCGAGCGCGGCCGGTACGCCACCTTCGAGGGCTCCCTGTGGTCCCGGGGCGTCCTGCCCATCGACTCCGTCGCCCTGCTGGCCCGGGCCCGCTCCGGAGACCTGACCATGGACACCGGCAGGACACTGGACTGGGAGGCGCTGCGCGAACGGGTGCGCACCGTCGGCGTGCGCAACTCCAACATCATGGCCATCGCCCCCACCGCGACCATCGCCAACATCACGGGGGTCAACCAGTCCATCGAGCCCCTGTTCCGCAACCTGTTCGTGAAGGCGAACATGTCCGGCGACTTCACCGTCGTCAACCCCCACCTGGTGCGCGACCTGAAGGAACGCGGCCTCTGGGACGACGAGATGATCAGTGACCTGAAGTACCACGACGGCAGCCTCGGGCCCATCGCCAGGGTGCCGGCCGACCTCAGGGCGCTCTACGCGACGGCGTTCGAGATCGAACCCGGATGGTTGGTCCGGGCCGCCTCCCGCCGGCAGAAGTGGATCGACCAGGCGCAGTCCCTGAACCTGTACCTCGTCGCACCCAGCGGCCGGGCACTGGACCAGCTCTACCGCGACGCCTGGCGGTCCGGTCTGAAGACCACCTACTACCTGCGCGCCCTCAGCGCCACCCATGTGGAGAAGAGCACCCTGGCCACCACCGACGGCAAGCTCAACGCCGTTCCGGTCCCGCCGCCCCCGACCGGGAACGCACCCGTGGCCTGCTCGGTCGACGAACCGGACTGCGAAGCCTGCCAGTAGGCCGGCGGCCCGGCCCCTCCCACCCCTCCACGAACAGCGAACCCCAACGTCACCGAGGAACGACCGTGACCACTCACCCCGACGTCGCCACCCCCCGTCAGGCCACCGCCCCCCAGGTGGACCCCACCGGCCTCGGCGCCATCGACCGCTCGGCCGCCCGGGTCAACGTCGAGGACAAGGCGATGATCAACGCCCGTGCCGACGTCAACCAGCTCCTGCCGCTGAAATACACCTGGGCCTGGGAGAAGTACCTCGCCGGCTGCAACAACCACTGGATGCCCACCGAGGTGTCCATGCAGGCCGACCTCGCCCTGTGGAAGTCCCCGGACGGGCTGACCGCGGACGAGCGGCACGCGATCAAGCGCAACCTGGGCTTCTTCGCCACGTCGGAGTCCCTCGTCGCCAACAACCTCGTCCTCGCCGTCTACCGCCACCTCACCAACCCCGAGTGCCGCCAGTACCTGCTGCGCCAGGCGTTCGAGGAGGCCGTGCACACCCACACCTTCGAGTACATCTGCGAGAGCCTCGGACTGGATGAGGGCGAGATGTTCAACATGTACCGCGAGGTGCCGTCCATCACGGACAAGGCGGCGTGGGCCCTGCAGTTCACCGAGCACCTCGCCGACCCGGAGTTCACGACCGGCACGCCCGACAACGACCGCCAGTTCCTGCGCGACCTCATCGCCTTCTACGTGGTCTTCGAGGGCATGTGGTTCTACACCGGGTTCGCCCAGATCCTGTCCTTCGGGCGCCGGGACAAAATGGTGGGCATCGCCGAGCAGTACCAGTACATCCTGCGCGACGAGTCCATCCACCTGAACTTCGGAATCGACTGCATCAACCAGATCAAGATCGAGAACCCCCACCTGTGGACCGACCGGTTCCAGGCCGAGGCCCGCACCATGCTCGCCGAGGGGTGTGAACTGGAGATCGCCTACGGCCGGGACGTGATGCCCCGCGGCATCCTCGGCCTCAACAGCGACCTGTGCGACCAGTACATGCGGTTCGTCACCAACCGCCGCTGCGGCCAACTCGGACTCGCCCCCGTCTTCCCGCACACGGAGAACCCGTTCCCGTGGATGAGCGAGGCCATGGACCTGAAGAAGGAGAAGAACTTCTTCGAGACCCGGGTCATCGAGTACCAGAACGGCGGGACGCTGGACTGGGACTGACCACCCCCAGTTGCTCTCCCGACCCCTGGGCACCCGTCACGTATCGCCGCCGCGCCGCGGTGAACCGGACCGCCGGCCCCGGCACGCCGAGCCGGGGCCGTTCGCGGCCCGCCCGCGCCGCCCGCCCGCGCCGCCCGGTCGTGGGCCGCCCGGCGTGGGCCGCGCGCCCGGGGCCCGCCCGCGCCCGTCGTCCCACCGCCTCCGGAGTCCGCCATGACCCAGGTGGAGCCCGTTCCCCGCTCCCGTTCCGTGCCCGGCAGCCGGCTGCTCCCGCTGGGCCCGGCCTTCGTCGCGTCCGTCGCCTACGTCGATCCCGGCAACATCGCCACCAACACCAGCGCGGGCGCACACCACGGCTACCTCCTGCTGTGGGTCGTGGTCGCGGCCAACCTCGTCGCCGTCCTCGTCCAGTACCTGGCGGCCAAGCTCGGCCTGGTCACCGGGGAGTCCCTGCCGCAACTCCTCGGCCGCCGGCTTCCCGGCCCCGCGCGGCTCGCCTACTGGGCGCAGGCCGAGGCCGTCGTGATGGCCACCGACGTCGCCGAGGTCATCGGCGGTGCCGTCGCCCTGCACCTGCTGTTCGACCTGCCCCTGGTGTGGGGCGGCCTGGTGACCGGACTGGTGTCCACCGCGCTGCTGCTGGTCAGGGACCGGCGCGGCCAAAGGGCCTTCGAGCACCTGGTGCTGTCCTTCCTCGCGGTGGTCACCGTCGGGTTCGCCGCCGGACTGGTCCTCGAGCCACCGCCGGCCGCGGCCGTCTCCGGGTTGGCACCCGCCTTCGACGGCACGGACAGCGTGCTGCTCGGGGCCGGCATCCTCGGCGCCACCGTGATGCCGCACGCCGTCCACCTGCACTCCGCCCTGGCCCGGGACCGGCACGGCCCCCTGCGCGAGCACCCGCGGCGCCACCTCCTGCTGCGCACCACCCGGTGGGACGTGGGCCTGTCCATGCTCATGGCGGGCGGGGTCAACGCCGCCATGCTGCTGGTCGCCGCGGGGAACCTGGGCGGCCTGCCGGACACCGACACGCTGGCCGGGGCACACGCCGCCGTCACCTCCAGCCTCGGCGCGGCCGTCGGAGCGCTGTTCGCCGTGGCCGTCCTCGGCTCGGGTCTGGTCTCCACCAGCGTCGGCTGCCACGCCGGGGCGGTGGTCATGGAGGGTCTGCTGCGGCGCCCCGTTCCGCTGCTGCCGCGACGCCTGCTCACCCTGGTGCCCGCGGTGCTGCTCCTGGCGAGCGGCGCCGACCCCACCTGGTGCCTGGTGGTGTCCCAGGTGCTGCTGTCCTTCGGCATCCCGTTCGCGCTGGTCCCGCTGGCCGTCCTGACCTCGCGCCGCTCGGTGATGGGGGCCGACGTGAACGGTGCCGCCACCGCGGTGGCGGCGTTCGCGGCCACCGGGACCGTGGTGACGCTGAACGGCGTGCTGCTGTGGTTGATCGCCACGGGGCGGGGATGAGGGGGCCCGGCCGGCCGACCAGCCGACGGCCGCGCCCGCCGGTGCCGGCGACCGCGCCCGGCCGCCGGGGGATTGCGGTGCCCCCGACCGGCCTCCGCTTACGGGGGAAAAGCGGTCAGCCGGTCGGGGGCTGTGCCCATACTAATTCCTGACATGAGGAATTCCGCTGGGTGGCATGTCGTGTCACGCTCGAGGCCGGACAGTGCACGGAGTGTCAATAGGGCGGAGCCAAGCTCAACGGTGTCACTCGTTCGGATGATCCGGTTGGCGCTCCCGCAGAAGGAAAATCGATTCCCCCCGTCAGGAGCCACTGCGAGGGTGTGCTGATGACCGATCTCGAGATCCGCCACCACGCCTACTCCCACCTGGATTTCAACTCCCCGCTCTCCGACTTCCGAGCCGATTCCCTGCTCGACTCGCTGCGCCCGCTGGCCGGTGCCCGGGTGGTGGACCTCGGCTGTGGTTGGGCCGAGTTGCTGTTGCGGCTGCTCGCCGCTGAGCCGACGGCCAGCGGGGTCGGCGTGGACCGCGACGCCCGCGTGCTGGACCGGGCCCGGGTCAACGCCGAGGCACGTGGTCTGTCGGACCGGCTGCGTCTGGAACGGGCCGAGGCGGCGACCTGGACCGGCGGGCCGGCCGACGTGGTCATCGTCATCGGCGCCAGCCACGCCTTCGGCGGCACCCGGCAGGCCCTGCGTGCCGTGTCCCCGTTGCTGGCCGAGGGCGGGCGGGTGCTCCTCGGCGAGGGGTTCTGGCAACACCCCCCCACCCCGGAGGCGCTGGCCGCACTGGAGGCCGGACCCGACGACTTCGGCTCGCTGTCCGAGCTGGTCGGGCTGGCCGCGGAGAGCGGGTACCGGCCGTTGGAGTTCAGCGTGGCCAGCGAGGAGGAGTGGGACACCTTCGAGTCCCGTTGGTGCGGCGGCCTCGAGCGGTGGGCACGGGAACACCCGGAGGACCCCGGGGCGGGGCCGGCCCGGGAGTTGGCCGACGAGCACCGCACCCAGTACCTCGCCGGGTACCGCGGTGTCTTCGGCCTCGCCTACCTCACCCTGGTTGCCGAACCCTCCGGGCGCTGACCCGCGGCCACACAGCCCCCGCACCCGAGCGCGCTGGAGGCTCCGGTGCCCCGTGCACAGTGCCCCGTGCCCCGGGGCGTGTCCCTGCCTCACCACAGCAGCCGAGCCGCGAGCACGGTGACCAGCACACTGGAGGCCAGGGCCGTGCCCAACCGCCCCCGACGGCCGGTCAACAGCCGCCCCACCAGTCGGCCGCTCCCGGCGAGCAACAACTGCCAGCTCGCCGAGGCCGCGAACGCGGCCCCGACGAAGACGGGTCCGTTGGACGGCTGGTCCCCCAGGACCAGCGCGCCGAAGTACACCACGGTGGCCGGGTTGAGCAGGGTCAGCCCCAGCAGGGCGGCATAGGCCCGGCCGGGAGAGCTCAGCCTGGGCCGGACAGGTGTGGTCCCATGGCCGTCCGACGGGCTGCGGTGGGCCCGTACCGCGGTGAAGGCGGTGTGGGCCGCCCAGCCCAGCAGGACGACCGCCCCCAGCAAGGTCATCGGCCGCGCCACCGGTTCGACCCACTGCTTCACCGCCCTGCCCCCGGCGACCACCAGCAGGCAGAACAACCCGTCGGCGGTGGCCACCCCGAGTGCCGCGGCGGCGCCGACGCGGAACGACGTGCGGGCCGTGAGGCTGATCAGCAGCGGGGCTATCGCACCCACCGGCACGGCGATGCCGTACCCCGCCGCCAGCCCCGCGACCAGGGCGCCGGTCACCTGGGTCGAGAGGCTGGCCGTCCTTCCCGGGAACCGCCCCGCTGCTGTCGCCACGCGGCATCGGACGACACGGCGGGCGGCGACACGAGGAAGTGGCAGGGCGTCATGGCGGCGATCCTGGTGAGGCACCCGCCCCGGAGCAAGCGAATTACCGACGCCGCCCGTCGGTGCACCCGGTGCCAGCCTCCCGGGCGCGCTCGTGCTCGCGCCGGGTCCCGTGCAGCTCGAGCACCACACCGTGGTGGCCGCTCCTCGCCGTGGCGACGTGCGCCGACCGGGCCGAAGGGTACTCCGGCGGCGGCGCCAGGTCCGGCACGTCGCCGCAGCCCCAGCACGCCCTCCGGGCGCACCGGGCGCAGACGGCGACCGGTGTGGGCAGGTCGCCCGCTATACCGGGCCCGTCCCCCGTGCGGCGGTTCGCGGCGAACCGGACGATGACCAGCTTCCCGCCGGCCGCGGTACGCGTCCATCCCAGCTCGTCGGCGAGGGTTCGCACGATGGATAACCCCCGTCCGCACTGCGCCAACTCGTCGTCGTCCGCCATCGGCTCGGACTCCCCGGGGAACCGGGGATCGTCGTCCCCGACCTCCAGGACCACTTCCCAGGGGCGTCGGTAGCGCGCCGCCACGGTCACCGTCCGGTCCCGCGGCCTGGCCGACGCCGGGCCGACCGCGTGCTGCACCGCGTTGATCACCAGCTCGTTGACGCAGTACACCGCGTCGTCCAGCAGGGGCAGCAGCCGCCAGTCGGCGAGGGCCGCACCCACCAGGAGCCGGGCGTTCCGCGGCGTGTTCGGCGAACCGAGGGGGAAGTGGTCCCCCCGGTACCACGGAGCGTCCCTTTCTGGTGGCCGCCCTCCGGGGCGGGGCTGCGCGCTCCCGCGGTGCTCCGTCAGGGGCCGCACCGGCCCGGTCTCCTCGTTCGTCCCCCGTACGTACATGTGATCAACCCCGTTGGATTTGCCACGCCTAGCAGTCTGCCGATTACCGATGGTGCCGGTGTGTATCGGTTCTGCACAGGAGCCAGACAGGGGGCCATGAGGGGGGCCAGAATGGACTTCCAGGCCAACGGGGGGGCCAGTAGTGAGTGAGAAAAGAAAGAAGTTCGGGCAGTTTCTCGCGCGTCTTCGGCTCGACGCCCACATGAGTCAGCGCGACCTCGCCGACGAGCTGTGCAGGCTGTCCGGGACGCAGTCACTGACCCGCAACGAGGTCAGCAGGTGGGAGCGCGGCGCCCGCACTCCGGACACCTGGCTGCCGTTCATCGCCGACGCGCTCAACGTACCGCTCGGCGAGCTGAAACGGGCCGCCTTTCCGGTCAGACGAACCACGAGGTGCGAGGACGACGCGCAGGTCAACGGGCTCGCCGAGCTCCCGCTCGAGGACCCGCCCCAGGTCGTCCCGCTCAGCCGCGTCGGGCGCCGCGTGGGCATGGAGACCGTCGAGCACCTCGCCCGCCGGGCCCACGGGCTACGGCTCGCCGACGACGTCCTGGCGGGCGGGGACCTGTTGCGCCCCGCCTACCGGGAACTGAACTCGGCGGTCCGGCTCTACCGGGACGGGTGTTACACGGAATGGGTGGGCCGGCGGCTCCTGACCGTCATCGGGGAACTCGCGCAGATCACCGGATGGATAGCGTCGGACGCGGGAAAACACGCCGAGGCGGCACGGATATACCACGTTGGTCTTTCCGCGGCACGCGGTGCCGCGGACCCCACATTGGTGGGTAACGTTCTCGGGTCGCTCGCCTATCAGGTGACCAATGTCGGCGACCCCAGAGAAGGGGTGGCGATGGCCAGGGCTGCCGTGGAGCACTCCTGCGGCACGGCGCCGCCGAAGGCGGCCGCGCTCTACTGGGACCGCCTGGCCTGGGCACACGTGCAGGCGAAGGAGACGCAGCCGGCGCTGTTCGCACTGGGACAGGCCGCCGAGGCCATGGCCCGGTGCGAGCCGGGCGACGAGGAGCCCGAGTACCTGTACTGGATGGACCACAAGGAGCTCCAGATCATGGAGGCCCGGGCCTACACCGAGCTGCGCCGCCCGCTGCGGGCCGTGCCGATCCTCAGCGAGGTGCTCACCCGGTACGACGCCACCCACGCCCGGGAGCTGGCCCTGTACCTGTCGTGGTTGGCCATCGCCTACGCCGACGCCAACGAGCCGGAGAAGGCAGCGAGCGTCGCCGCCCGGATGCTCGAGCTCGGCGCGGACGTCCCGTCGGAGCGCACCGCCGCCCGCTTCCGGGTGGTGCTGCACAGGCTGGACGAGTACCGGGACGTCCCGGAGGTGCGGGCACTGCTGGACGAGTACGAAGGCGTCCTGCGCCCCACCACCGCGGACGAGTCGTGGGCCGACTGCTGCGAACTGTGGGAGGAGTCCAACCCGGCCTGACACCGGTGCTTGTGCCGGCCGGGCCCGTCACGATCGGAACAGGTGACGTTCGCCATGGTGTTTGAGGTCGATCACGTCTAGCGTGCACCACTGTGCTGAGACACATACCTTTTGGACAGTTGCACAACTTCCGTGACCTGGGCGGTTACCCGACCGGGGACGGCCACGCGGTGCGTTGGGGGAGGTTGTTCCGCTCCGACTCGCTGAGCAAGGCGCGGGGACAGGACTGGGAACGGTTCCTCGCGCTCGGGATCAGCACCGTGATCGACCTGCGGTACCCCTGGGAGATCGAGGCCAAGGGCCGCGTCCCGGAGGACCCGTCGTTCGCCTACCACAACCTCAGCATCGAGCACCGCCCCTACGACCAGGCACGGCTCGGTCCGGAGGCGGAGACGGGTGCCTTCCTCGCCGAGCGGTACATGGAGGTCGCCCACGACGGCGTCGAGGAGCTGCGCCAGGCCCTGCGGGTGATCGCCGCCACGGAGGACGGCGGTGTCGTGTTCCACTGCGCGTCGGGGAAGGACCGCACCGGCCTGCTGGCCGCGCTGGTCCTGTCGCTGCTGGGCGTCTCCGAGACCGACATCGTCGAGGACTTCGCGTTGACCGGGCTCGCCACCGAGCGCCTCCTCGCCGACTGGCGGGCCGACCACGCGGGGCAGGAGCCCGCCTGGCCCGGGTTCGGCCAAGCGCCCCCCGACGTGATGCGCCTGTTCCTCTCCGCCCTGACCGAGCGACACGGTTCCGTGCGCGCCTACTGCGCCGACCTGCTTGACGTCGACGACGACCTGGTCGCCGCGCTCCGCCGCAACCTCCTCGAACCGGCTCCCGAGGCCGGGGCCACGGCCCGCGGGTGACGGCTTCCGCTGGTCCTGCCGACCGCGACTCGACGGACGTTCGGCGGGTGCCCAGTACCCCCCACGCGTCGCAGCCGAAGCCAGAGCCACGCCCCGCGCAGCGCTCTCACCACGGCGCACCCCGGGCACAGGCACCGGTGGCGAGGCGCCACCAGCAGCGGACAACGGCATGTGGGCGCTCCCCGGCGGCGCCACGGAGCTGGGAGGGTCGCTGGCTGACCGCGCGATCCGGGAGACGAGGGAGGGGACGGGCCTCACCGTCGAGATCACCGGCGTCGTCGGCACCTACAGCGACCCCACGCACGCGTTCGCCCACGACGACGGCGAGGTTCGGCAGGAGTTCTCCGCCTGCCTGCCTGCCTGCTCGCCCGGCCGGTCAGCGGCACTCCGGCCGCGTCGAACGAGCCGCACGAGGTGCGCTGGTTCCGCCCGGAGGAACTGGACGCCCTCCCGATGGTGAACGCGCTGCGCAAGCGCGTGGACGACTGGCGCCACGGGGCCGCGCCGGCCGTTCGCTGACGGCGGCCCGGGCCGTTCCGGCGTGCCGGCGCAGGAACGGCGTGTCGTGCCGGCGTTTCGTCCCCGCGCGCCGCCCCGGCGGCCGGCACGCGAGGTCCGGGTGGTGGGCGGACCCCGTTCAGGAGTCGGTGGAGGCGATCCCCACCGGGCAGGACATCCCGGTGCCGCCCAGGCCGCAGTAGCCGCCCGGGTTCTTCTCCAAGTACTGCTGGTGATAGTCCTCAGCCGGGTGGAAGGGGCCGGCGGGGAGGATCTCGGTGGTGATCTCGCGGTATCCGGCGTCGGTGAGGACCGACTGGAACAGGTCCCGGGATGCCGTCGCGGTCTCCTGCTGGGCGGGGGAGTGGGTGTAGACCGCCGAACGGTACTGGGTGCCGACGTCGTGGCCCTGGCGGAAGCCCTGGGTGGGGTCGTGGGTCTCCCAGAACACCTTCAGGAGCTGCTCGTAGCTGACCTTCGCCGGGTCGAACACCACCCGGACGGCCTCCGTGTGGCCGGTCATGCCGCTGCACACCTCCTCGTAGGTGGGGTGCGGGGTGTGACCGCCCTGGTAGCCGACGAGGGTGGTCCAGACGCCGGGGACCTTCCAGAACGCCCGCTCGGCGCCCCAGAAGCAGCCGAGGCCGAAGTCGGCGACCTCCAGGCCCTCGGGATAGGGCCCGAGGAGCGGGGTGCCGAGCACGGCGTGGCGCTCCGGGACCCGGTAGGGGCGCTCCGTGCGGCCCGGCAGGGCCTCCTCCTTGCTCGGGAGGTGTGACTTGAAGCGGTTGAAGAGCATTCTGGGCTCCCGCGGTCAAAAGGTACGGACGGTGTCATGAGAGCACTGGCTATGGGGGGAACGCTCGACTGGGGGTGGATGCTTCCGCCGTCCCGGGGAGGAGGCCGGAAACGTTCGGCCGTCCGGGGGACGGGCGGGGGCTAGGCTCGGTTCATGAGTCACGACCACCTCAGCAGCTACTCGTTCGAGACGCTGGCCATCCACGCCGGGAACCAGGCGGATCCGCTGACCGGGGCCGTGGTGCCGCCGATCTACCAGGTGTCCACCTACAAGCAGGACGGTGTTGGGGGCCTGCGCAACGGCTATGAGTACAGCCGTTCCGCGAATCCCACTCGGTCCGCACTCGAGGAGAACCTGGCCGCCCTGGAGGCGGGGCGTCGGGCACTCGCCTTCGCCTCGGGTCTCGCCGCGGAGGACTGTCTGTTGCGGACGGTCTGCGCGCCGGGTGACCACGTCGTGATCCCCAACGACGCCTACGGCGGGACCTTCCGCCTGTTCAGCAAGGTGATGGAACGCTGGGGCGTGGAGTGGGGAGTCGCCGACACCACGGACCCGGCGTCGGTGCGGGCAGCGGTGCGGGACACCACCAAGCTGATCTGGGTGGAGACGCCGTCCAACCCCCTGCTCGGCATCGCCGACATCGCGGCGCTCGCCGAGGTGGCGCGGGAGAAGGGGACGCGTCTGGTGGTGGACAACACCTTCGCCAGCCCCTACCTCCAACAGCCGCTGACCCTGGGCGCGGACGTGGTGGTGCACTCGACGACGAAGTACATGGGCGGCCACTCCGACGTGGTCGGAGGCGCCCTGGTCACCAGCGACGAGGCCCTCGGCGACGAGCTCGCCTTCCACCAGAACGCGATGGGAGCGGTCGCCGGGCCGTTCGACGCGTGGCTGGTGCTGCGCGGGGCCAAGACCCTGGGCGTCAGGATGGACCGGCACTGCCAGAACGCCACCGCCGTCGCGGAGTTCCTCGCCGGTCACCCCAGGGTCGCGCAGGTGTACTACCCGGGGCTGCCGGACCACCCCGGGCACGACGTGGCCGCCAAGCAGATGCGGGCGTTCGGCGGGATGGTGTCGTTCCGGGCAGCCGGCGGCATGGAGGCCGCGGTGGAGGTCTGCAACCGGGCGGAGCTGTTCACTCTCGGTGAGTCCCTGGGCGGGGTGGAGTCGCTGATCGAGCACCCGGGCCGGATGACCCACGCCTCGGCGGCCGGGTCGGCGCTGGAGGTGCCGGCGGACCTGGTGCGGCTCTCGGTGGGCATCGAGTCGGCGGACGACCTGATCGCGGACCTGAAGCGGGCGCTGGGGTAGGCGCGACACGGTCCGGGCCGGCCGGGGGCGCGACCGCTCCCCCGGCCGGCCCGGGGAGCAGCGGCCCGGGGACCAGCGGCCCGGGCGGGGCGGTCGCCCCCGGGCGCGTGGGCTCAGCCGCTCACCGGCGGCGGGGTGGCCGGGGGCCCGGACGGGGTGTCCCCGGGCCAGGTGACGACCGCGAGCACCACCAGCGCCACCACCGCCAGCGTCGCGGTCACCAGCAGCAGCCGGCGCAGCAGCAGTCGGCGGTGGAGCATCCGGCGGCCCTGGCTCGCGGCCCGGGCCGTCAGGTCGGCCGGGACCGGTGGGTAGGGGCTCTCGAGTATCCACCGGACCTGCTCGTGCTTGCGGTCAGGCGCCGACGACGTCCAGTCGTCAACCGTGCAACGGCTCATCACTCACCTCCCGCTGGCCGGTGCGGCGCGGCCGGCGAACGACGCGGCCGGGGCCTGGGCCCCGCCCCGCAGGAGGACGCAGGCCCGGGTGCACAGCGCGGTCACCCGGTCAGGCGCGATCCCGAGGAGCGCCGCCACCTGCTCGTCCTCGACGCCTTCGAACAGCCGCAGCACCACGATCACCCGCTCCTGGGGGGTGAGCCCGGCCAGCCGGCCGGTCTCCTCCCTGCGGCGGGGGTGCAGCCAGCCCACACCCGCACGCCGGGCATAGCTGGTGACCAGTTCCTGGCGGGCGTAGGCGTAGGGGTCCTCGCCGCGCAGCCGGTCCCAGCGCAGGTAGGTGCGGGCCAGCGCGTGACACAGGAGTCGATCCGCGGCCTTGGCGTCGTCACAGGTCAGCAGGGTGGCGACATGCAGGAGCCGGCCCGCCGCGCCTCCGGCGAAGGCCTCGAACTCGTGGGCGCGGCGAACACGTGCCGCCTCCTTGTCGCCGCGCAACGCACGCCCCCTTCATGCTTCGCCGCCGGCTGAGGTGCCCGACCGGCGCGCGACGCCGATCAGCCCTGTAGGGCCATGGGACGGCATGCCGTCCGAGAGGTCAAGCTCCGGGCCGACACGGTTCGCTCACGGTTCGTCCCGATCACCGGTGCGCTGGTGGAACGTGGCGTGGTGCTTGGTGAGCGCGTCGTTGAACCGGCAGAGCAAGTCGCAGAACACCTCGCGCTCGTGCTCCGTCCAGTCCTGGGTGACCAGGGTCATCAACTGCCGCCGTGACTGGCGCACCTCCTCGAGCCGTTGCAGCCCACGGGTGGTCAACTCCAGGACCACGGCCCGCCCGTCCTCCGGGTGCGAGGCCCGTTCGACCAGGCCGGACTCCACCAGCGGAGCCACCTGGCGGGTCACCGTCGAGGAGTCGATGCCCATGCTCTCGGCGAGTGCCTTCACGCCCATCGGACCCTGGAGGTCGAGCCGGTTCAACAGCAGGTACGCGGCGCGGTCCATGGAGTTGCGCGCCTTCCCCACGCCACCGAGGCGGGTCTGCTCCGCGCGACGGGCGAACAGCGCCACCTGGTGCTGGAGGCGGTCGTACAGGCTGGGTTCGTCAGCGGGGTCCGCCGCCGAGTCCCGGATGACCGTGTCTGGAGTGGGCATGGCCGAAATGCTCGCGTTCTGTCGGTCGGATCGGCGTTGGCGCACAGCCTAGCGGTGGCTCCTGCCCTGGTGGGCGGTTCCAACGCGGCGCCGGGCGCAGCGTGGGTGAGACTGTACGCATGACTGAGTTCGCCATCACCCTGGAGGACGTCCAGGACGCGCAGAAGACGCTCGCCGGGGTGGCTCGGATGACCGCCATGGAGGGCAGTCGCCACCTGTCCTCGCTGGTCGGCGCGCCGGTGCAGTTGAAGTGCGAGAACCTGCAACGGACCGGCTCGTTCAAGCTGCGCGGGGCCTATGTGCGGATCGCCGGGCTCGATCCGGAGGAACGGGCGGCCGGGGTGGTGGCGGCCAGCGCGGGCAACCACGCCCAGGGGGTGGCCCTGGCCGCGTCGCTGCTGGGCGTGCGCTCCACCGTGTTCATGCCGGTGGGGGCGCCGCTGCCCAAGATCGCGGCGACCCGTGACTACGGTGCCGAGGTGCGGTTGCACGGGCAGGTGGTGGACGAGACGTTGCGGGCGGCCCGGGAGCACGCCGAGGAGACCGGGGCGGTGTTCATACACCCTTTTGACCATCCGCACGTGGTGGCCGGCCAGGGCACCGTCGGCCTGGAGGTCCTGGAGCAGTGTCCGGAGGTGCGCACCATCGTGGTCGGGGTGGGCGGTGGTGGGCTCGCCGCGGGGATCGCGGTCGCGGTCAAGACGCTCCGTCCGGACGTGAGGGTGATCGGGGTGCAGGCGGAGGGCGCCGCCGCCTACCCGCCGTCGCTGGTGGCGGGCCGTCCGGTGGCGCTGGACTCGGTCTCCACCATGGCCGACGGGATCAAGGTGGGCCGTCCCGGGGACGTGCCCTTCAAAATCATTGGCGCACTGGTGGACGAGGTCCGTACTGTCAGCGAGGACGCGCTTTCCAGCGCTCTGCTGCTGTGCCTGGAACGGGCCAAGCTGGTGGTCGAGCCGGCCGGGGCCAGTCCGGTCGCGGCGTTGCTGAGCGACCCCGAGGCGTTTCCGGGTCCCGTGGTGGCGGTCCTCTCCGGCGGCAACGTCGATCCGCTGCTGATGCAGCGGGTGCTGCGGCACGGCATGGCCGCGGCGGGCCGATACCTGTCGCTGCGACTGCGCCTGTCGGACCGGCCGGGGGCACTGGCGACCCTGTTGTCGGTGCTCTCCCGGGCGCAGGCCAACGTCCTCGACGTGGGCCACATGCGTACCGACGCCCGGTTGAAGGTGACCGAGGCGGAGGTGGAGGTGCACCTGGAGACGGAGGGCGCCGACCACTGCTCGTCGGTGGTCATGGCGCTGCGGGAGGCCGGCTACACGGTGTTGTAGAGGTCGGCCCGACGGGTCCCGACCGGTTGCCGCCCCTGGGTGACGGCTTGCGGGAACGTTTCTTCGGTCGCCCGGCGGTGGGCGCCGGTAGGTGCGTCGGGCCCGGGTTGTCAGTGGTCTTCGGCATGCTGGGACGCGGCCCGCGTCGGGCCGGCGGGGGCAGGCGCGGAACGAGCCGGGACGGACCCCATGTGTCGACGACCCTGCGACATATCGCCTTTGGGCAAACACGATGTATCGTGTTGCCCTCGGTGTTCTGCTGGCTCGCGCCGTGCCTGTCGGAGGCAGGTCGTGGGTCCGCGGGACGCGGGCAGAGACGATCGGGGACACCAATCGACTGCGGGCCCCGTGCGGCGAACGTCCGGCGCGGGTCCCATCCAGCACCCATGACAAGACCAGCGGGAGACGTAAAATGCCGGGTGCCATATACGCCGAGGGTCTGGTCAAGACCTTCGGCGAGGTGAGGGCTCTGGACGGGGTGGACCTGGACGTGCCCGAGGGCAGCGTCCTCGGGCTCCTGGGGCCCAACGGCGCGGGCAAGACCACCACCGTCCGCGTGCTCACCACCCTCTTGCGGCCGGACGCCGGGCGAGCGGTCGTCGCCGGCCACGACGTGGTCGCGGAACCCGACGCCGTCCGCCACAACATCGGGCTCTCCGGACAGTTCGCCGCCGTGGACGAGTACCTCACCGGCCGGGAGAACCTCCAGATGGTGGGCGAGCTGTACCAGATGAGCTCCCGCGCGGCGCGGGCCAGGGCCGTCGAGCTGCTCGAGCAGTTCGACCTCGCGGACGCCGGCGACCGCCCGACCAAGACCTACTCCGGCGGGATGCGCCGCCGGCTCGACCTGGCCGCCGCCCTGGTGGTGAAACCACCGGTGATGTTCATGGACGAGCCGACCACCGGTCTCGACCCCCGGAACCGGATGCTGCTGTGGGAGGTCATCGAGAGCCTGGTGGCCGGCGGTACCACTCTGCTGCTGACCACGCAGTACCTGGAGGAAGCCGACCGGCTCGCCCATGACATCGCCGTGGTGGACCACGGCCGGGTGATCGCTCGGGGCACCGCCGACCAGCTCAAGGCGCAGACCGGCGGCGAGCGGGTCGAGGTGGTGGTGCACGACCGCGACCTGCTGGGTACCGCGACCGAGGTGCTGCACGGGTTCAGCAAGGGCGAGAGCACCGTGGACCAGCACACCAGGAAGATCACTGTGCCGGTCAGCGGCGGCGCCAAGCTGCTCGCCGAGGTGATCCGGGAGCTCGACGGCCGGGGGGTCGAGATCGACGACATCGGCCTGCGCCGCCCCACCCTCGATGACGTGTTCCTGTCCCTGACCGGGCACGTCGCCGAGGAGAAGAGCGAAGCGCAGGACGAGGCGGAGCCCCGTGGCGCCGCCGGGGGCAAGGGGAAGAAGGAGCGCGGGTGATGACGGCGACGATGACGAAACCGCAGGTCGCGGGTGGTGACGGACAGGCCAGGGGGGCTCTGGCCCGGTCCGTGCGGGACTCGTTGGTGGTGGCCAGGCGCAATCTCGTCCGGATGCTCAGGATTCCCGAAGTGGTGATCTTCGGCATCATCCAACCGGTGATGTTCGTCCTGTTGTTCGCCTACGTCTTCGGTGGGGCGATCAGCATCCCCGGCGCGGCGGCAGCCGACCGGAGCGCCTACCGCGAGTTCATGATGGCCGGTGTCTTCGCCCAGACCGTGACCTTCGCCACGGCGGGCGCGAGCGCGGGGATCGCCGACGACATGCACAAGGGCCTGATCGACAGGTTCCGGGCGCTGCCGATGGCCCGGGGCGCGGTGCTCACCGGACGCACCCTGGCCGACCTGGTGCAGAGCGCGGTGACCGTGCTGGTGCTGATGGGGTGCGCGCTGGTGGTCGGCTGGCGGATTCACGAGGGCCTGCCGAAGGCCCTCGCCGCCTTCGGGCTGCTGCTCCTGCTCGGCTACGGCTTCTCCTGGATCGGCGCGCTGATCGGCCTGTCCGTGCGCACCCCGGAGGCGGCCACCTCTGCCGGCCTGGTCTGGCTGTTCCCGCTGACGTTCATGTCCAACGCGTTCGTGCCGACCAACAACATGCCGACCGTGGTGCGGCACATCGCCGACTGGAACCCCTTCAGCACCACCGTGCAGGCTTCCAGGGAGCTGTTCGGGAACCAGTTCCAGCCGGTGGCGTCCGACGCCTGGCCGATGCAGCACCCGGTGCTGGCCTCGCTGCTGTGGTCACTGTTGATCACTGTGGTCTTCCGCACCCTGGCGGTGCGCAAGTACCGTTCGGCCACCGTCTGAGCCGCCCGCCCGGCGGACCGACGGGGCAAAGCCGCGGCCCGGCCCCCAGCGACGGGGCCGGGCCGCGGTCCGGTCAGCCCTGGTAGGGCTTGACCTCGAGCACCTGCACCGAGGCGGTACCGCCGTTCGGCAGTTCGTACTCGGCGTCCTCCCCGACCTTCTTGCCGAGGACCGCCGAGCCCAGCGGGGACTGCGGGGAGTAGATCTCCAGGTCGGACGTCACGTACTCACGCGATCCGAGCAGGAAGGTGATGGTGTCGTCCGGGTCGCCGTCGAAGGCGATCGTGACGACCATTCCGGGGGCCACCACGCCGGTGTCGGCGGGGGCCACGCCCACCTTCGCGTGCTCGAGCAACTGCGTGAGCTGCCGGATACGGGCCTCCTGCTTGCCCTGTTCCTCCTTGGCCGCGTGGTAGCCCGCGTTCTCCTTGAGGTCGCCCTCCTGTCGGGCTTCCTCAATCTTGGTGGCGATCGCAATGCGGCCAGGCCCCGACAGTTGGTCCAGCTCGGCCTTGAGCTGGTCGTACGCCTCCTGGGTGAGCCAGGTGACGTTGTCGCTGGTCTGGGTCACAGGTGCTCCTCGGATCAATGACACGGAATGGCTGTGCTTCGGTGTTGTGCGGCAGGCCGCTGTGGATAAACGAACGCCCACCTCGGGACAGTGCCTCGAGGACGGGCGAAACCACGAGCCTAACAATTCCCTCTCCCGAACGGGAGCAGATTAACCCTCGGCAAAGTCTCAGTCGGCTGGTTGACAGCGCACGAGCTCGGCGGTAGTGGCCCTGGCCGTCGTCCTCAGCTCCACCACCGTGTTCACGACCTCGGACCGCTCGGCGATCCGGACGTCCTTCAGGCCCACCTCGGCGCCGTCCTCGCCGCGGGACCGCAGCGTGCACACGCCGTCCTGGTCCTTGGGCTTGTGGACCTCCAGGTGCACCTCGACCCGGCTGTCGGAGACCACCTTGAATCGAACGAGTTGCCCGGAGATGTCCTGCTTGTCGACATATGCCCAGCCGAACCAGCCGATCACGGCGACGCCGGCGACCGCGAGCACCATGCCCACCCGGCGCAACCGCCGCACCGATGACTCCGCGGTGGTGCGCCCGTACCGCCCTGCCGGCGGTCCGCTGAGGGTCGCACTCATCCTCGTTCCCTTCGAGGTCCGATCGGGGGTCCATCGGTGGGACTAAACGCGCCCCGTTGTCCGTCACTATAGAAGGCGTTGTTTCACGTCTTCGGCCCAGGTGGCTCGGGTCGGAAGGCACTGATTCTAAGGATCATGCGTTGACTGAGCAGTTGCGACTGATGGCGGTGCACGCCCATCCTGACGACGAGTCGAGCAAGGGTGCGGCGGCCATGGCCAAGTACGTGGCCGAAGGCGTGGACGTGCTGGTGGCCACGTGCACCGGCGGTGAGCGGGGATCCATCCTCAACCCCAAGCTCCAGGGTGACACGTACATCGAAGAGAACATGCACGAGGTGCGGGCCAAGGAGATGGCCGAGGCCCGGGAGATCCTCGGGGTGCGGCAGGCGTGGCTCGGCTTCGTCGACTCCGGGCTCCCGGAGGGCGACCCGCTGCCCCCGCTGCCCGAGGGGTGCTTCGCGCTGTGCGACGTGGACGAGGCGGCCGGTGCGCTGGTGAAGCTGATCCGGGAGTTCCGGCCGCACGTGATCACCACGTACGACGAGAACGGCGGGTACCCGCACCCCGACCACATCATGACCCACAAGATCAGCATGGTGGCGTTCGAGGCGGCCGGCGACCCGGCCCGGTACCCGGGCACCGGCGAGCCGTGGCAGCCACTGAAGCTGTACTACAACCAGGGCTTCAACCGGCCCAGGATCGAGACCATGCACCAGGCGATGCTGGACCTGGGCCTGGAGTCCCCCTACGGTGACTGGCTCAAGCGTTGGGACGAGAGCGACTACCCCGAGCGCACCCTGACCACCCGGGTGCCGTGCGGGGAGTACTTCCCGGTGCGGGACAAGGCCCTGATCGCCCACGCCACCCAGATCGACCCGGACGGTCCGTGGTTCCGCATCCCGATCGAGGTGCAGCAGGAGGTGTGGCCCACGGAGGACTTCGAGCTGGCCAAGTCACTGGTGGACACCACACTGCCGGAGGACGACCTGTTCGCCGGGGTTCGCTGAGCGCCGTCGGCGGTGGGGCTCCCCGGGGCCCCACCGGCCGTCCGGAGGGGCTGGCCGGGGGGCCGGCCCGGGGGAGTGGAGAATGGGAGGCATGAATGCCTCGATGGCCAACCTCGTCCCACTCGCCGAGCAACTGGACAAGAACAAGGTCACGCCCGGTGTGCTGGGCTTCCTGGTGGTCGCCGCCATGGGCGTGGCGCTGTGGTTCCTGCTGAAGAACATGAACAAGCAGTTCGGCAAGGTCAACTTCACTGAGGAGCCCGAGCCGGGGGAGGAACGCGGAACGGAGCGGACGCCCGGCACCCAGAGCGGCTCCGCCAAGCCGGCCTGAGCGGCGGGCACCTCCCGTCCTCTCTCCCTTCCACCGGCCGGACGGCACCCCCTCGTCCAGATTCCGGATTCCAGGCCGAGGCCCTGGCCCTGGGCAAAGTCCATCCAGCAGCCGACCTGACCCGTGCCGGACAGCGAGCGGCAGCCGGCAGGGCGGCGCTCACCCCCTGATCGGCGTGCCCATGACGTCGCGCGCGCCGCGGGAGGGGGTCAGGCCCAGGCGCCACACCGGCCAGGGCCCGTCACCGTGGGTCTCCAGCCAGGGCCCGTCCATCCAGCGGCGGGCGTGCTCCCGCACCGTCGGGTGACAGCCGGGGGCCTCGAGTAGTCCCGCCAGCGTCTCGTGGGCCGTGCGCAGCCCGTCGTCCGACGTCAGCGGGGCCAGCGTGCAGAGCAGGAACGTCGCCCAGGAGGCACCCCTGCCGTCCCGCAGCCCGTCGAAGAGCTCGCGGGCGTCCTGGAGCACGTCCACCGCCCGGGAGATCCGGCCGCACCCCGCGTCGACCACCGCGAGCTCCACGCACGACCACGCCTCACCGTGGGGCAGTCCCACTGCCCGGAAGTCCTGCCGGGCCTCGTGCAGCAACTGGCGGGCGAAGCCGGTGTTCCGCAACGACCCCGACCGTCCGGCGAGACGGTCCCTGGTGACCCGCCCGAAGTGGTGCCGGGCACAGGCGTGCCCGTACCGGTCGCCCATCGTGCTGAACATGTGCCGGGCCCGACTCAGCGCGTCCTCCGCGCGGTCGAGCCGCCCCGCGTCCTCGAGCGCCTGCCCCAGGTAGTAGAGGGTCCACGCCTCGCCACGGGCGTCCTCCTGTTCCCTGTGCCGCGTCCTGGCCCCGTTCAGCTCGAGCACCGCCCGCTCGGCCTCACCGCGCAGCAGCCGGGCCCGGCCGAGCTGGGTCAGCGCCCACGCCTCGCCGCGGGCGTCCCGGGTCATGCGGTACAGCTCCTGGCTCAGCCAGAGCTGCTCCTCCGCCTCGGCCACCTCGCCGATCCGCAGGTGCACCTGGCCGAGTTGCAGGCAGGTCCACGCCTGCCCGTGCAGGCTCTCCGTCTCCTCGTGCAGCCGCTGCGCCTCGTGCAGCAGCCGCCACGCCTCGTCCAGCTCCCCCCGGTCGCGCAACACCGCTCCCAGCGCGTGCAGGGTCCAGGCCCGGTCGCCGCGCTGGTCCTCCGGCTGCTGGAGCTCCAGGGCCTCACGCAGCTTGGCGGTGGCCTCCGGGAGGTTGCCCCGGTGGTGCAGGGTGATGCCGAGGCTGCACAGCGCCCGGGCGGCTCCTGCCTCGTTGTGCCCCTCCCGGTACACGCTCACCAGGGAGCTGAGCGTGGTCCTCGCCCGGTCGAGCTGCCCGAGCTGCCGGGCGGCGATCCCGGTGCGCAGCCGCACCGAGCGGACCACCGGCTCACCCAGCCCCCGGGCCAGCTCGGCGATCTCCCCCAACCGGTACAGGTCCCCGCGCAGCAGGCAGTAGTCGCACAGCGCCTCGACCAGCCGTTGCACCGCTGCCGGGTCCACGTCGTCGGCCTGCCGCAACGCGGCGGTGATCAGACCGCTCTCCTCGTCGAGCCAGTTCAACGCCGCGGGCAGCCCCTCGTCGCCCCGCCGGAAGGGCACCCGCGAGGCGCCCGGGGCGGAACGCAGCATCGAGCGCACCGTGCGGGCGGACGACGCGCCCTCCACCCGGTGGATGACCCGCTCCGCCAGTTCCGCGTAGTCCCTGACCAGCCGTTCCTGGGCGGCGGAGCGCTGCTGCGCGGAGTCCTCCTCGGCCAGTTGCCGAAGGGCGAAGGCACGGAGCATGTCGGGCAGCCGGAACCGGCCGCCCGACACCTCCTCCACCATCCGGGCCCGACACAGCGCGTCCAGGTGGGTGGCCGCCGCCCGCTGCGTGGCCTTGCCGCCCGCGGCCGGGGAATCGTCCGGGTCGAGCAGCGCGGCGGCCGCGGCCGCTCCGAGGGTGCCCGAGCCGATCAGGGCCAACCGGCGGAAGAGCTGCTGGGCGACCGGCTCCAGAGTGAGGTAGCCGTACCGCAGCACGGCCTGCGGGTCCTCGGGGCCCCCGAACGGGTCACCGGCTCCTGCTCCCCGGGCCACCGCGGCACCCGCCATGCACAGTGCGAGCGGCAGGCCCTGTGCGGCCCGCAGCAGCGCCCGGTCCCCGGCCGAACCCGGCTCCCGACCCGCGACGGCGGCGAACAGCTCCTCGGCCTCGGCGTCCGTGAGGGCGCCCACGGCCAGTCGGTGGGTGGTGAACTGGTCACCGAGGTCGAGTGGCTCCCGGCTGGTGATCAGCACCAGGCTCGGGGAGCGGACCGGGACCAGCGGCCGTACCTGGGCCGCGTCCGCCGCGTCGTCGAGGATCAGTACCGCGGGCTGGTGGGTCAGGTGCTCCTGGTACTGCTGACGGAGCCGCCGCACATGGGTGTCCCGGGAGGCGGGATCGCGGAAGAGCAGGTCCTGCTTGGGCGCCCCGAGCTGGTTCAGCAGCCGTAGCAGCGCGTCGCGGGTGGACAGCGGAGCAGCGGCGTCGTCCCCCGCTTCGGCGCCCCCGCCCCGCAGGCTGACCAGGCAGCGGCTGTGGTACCGCTCGCCCAGCAGCTCCGCGGCGGCCACCGCGAGAGCGGTCCGGCCGGCACCGGGAGGGCCGTGCAGCACCACGACGCACGGTGACGGCAGTCCTCCGGGGGCACCGTCCGGCCGGGCCCAGCCGCTGACGCGTGCGAGGGCGGAGTCCCGGCCGAGGAACGGGCCCCGGCGGACGGGGAGGTGGAGGGAGGCCGAGGTGGGGGTGCGGTCACGGCGGGGGAGGGGCAACCGGCGGGACGACGCCGGAGGGGCGTCGGGCGCCCCTTCCCCGGAGGGACCGCCGGGCACCTCCTCGGGGGTGCCTGTCCCGTGGGCCGCACCGCCCTCGGGAGCGACGTCACCCGAAGGCGACATGCCGTTCGGGTGTTCGGATGCTGGCTCGGGTCCTCCGGTGCTCGACGGACGTCCACCGGTCACGGTGGCGTGGGGCCCCACCCGGGGGTCACCCCCGCGCGCCGGTGGGCTGTGGAGCCGTGACGCGGCCCCGGCCTCGGGCAACGCCTCGGGGTCGGCGGTGTCGTGGGGCGCGGCCGAGGGGCCGGAGTGGTCCTGGCCGGCGGTGGTGTCCGGCGTCTCAGCATGCGGCGGGGTCTCGAACAGCGCTTGACCCTCGCTGAACTGCTCCTTGAGGGTGCGCTCCATCGCGGCGAGCCAGATCCGTCGCCGCTCCCGCGCCGTGCGCTCCGCCGCAGCGCGGCGGACGTGGCGCGGCTGGTGCAGCAACGCGCCGCCGACGGCGGCCACCGACACCAGCGCCCCCATGCCGACCGCCATCGCAGGACCGGCCCCGGACGCCAGCTCCACGGTCAGCCCCACGGCGCCGAAACCGGCCCCGGCCACGCTCGCGGTCCTGGCCGGGAACCGCCCGAGCGCACGCCCCTCGGCCACCGAGCGCAGATAGGCGGCGTACTCGGCGCGGGTCCCCGTGGCGACCCTCTCCGCGGCGGCGTGGGCGTGCCGGCGCGCGGCGGGGTCGTTGGTGGCCCGCTCCACCAGTCGTCGGAACGCGTGGAGGTCCTCGGGCCGGGCGAACGGAGCGCCACCGCCCCGTTCGGTCCCCCGGCCCCCGTCGGGCCCCTCTCGCGGGACGCCGCCCACCGCGGCCCCCCGGGCGGCCTCCTCGCCGCTGACCTGCTGCTTCGCAGCATGATCGGTCAACGCCACGGGGCGCGTCCCGTCCGCCGCGCCATTCGTTGTGCCCTGGTCCGTCCCGGTGTCGCGCCACTGGTTCTCGGGACCCGGGTGCTCACCACCCTGCCGCCGCCCGGACATCTGGCCTCCTCCGTGTCCTGGGCAGCTCGCGTCCGGTGCGGCCCGCGCCCGCTGGACGCGGTCGGTGCCGCCGCCGCGCGACGCGGGGGACGGGCTACCCACTCACCAGGACGCGCCGGCGTTGAGTGCCCGTTCCGGTCCCTGCCAGGTGAAGTTCCATCCCCTCAACTCCGCCCGCTGCAAGGCCCCCCGGCAGACCTCGACGGCCGCGTCCTCCGCGGCCTCGGCGCCGTTCGCATGCATGAACAGAACCGCATAGACCCCGAAAGGGGTTGCTTCCGTGTAGATATGCTCAAGACCATTGTGTGGAGCCGCGGTTGACTGCACATGATGGGCGATGTCCGGAGCCGCCTCCGCTCCATCGTATGAGTGGAATCGGGCGGTAAAGGCGTACATGGAGGTCATCTCCCGGAATGTGAGATGGCGGAGTCTTAGGACCGAATGCGTACTGGGCAGCGGACGAGCGGGGAGCCTACGATGCCAAGACCTCGGAGTCGTCCGGCATGAGGTTCAGGAGGCCTAAGTGCTGCACGTGTTCGGGATAAGCGACCGGGCGGAGGCGGTGTACCGCGTGATGCTCTCCGACCCGAGTCTCGGCGTGTCCGACCTCGCAGGGCGCCTGTCGATCACACCCGAGGACGTGCGCTCGGCCTTCGACGAGCTGGCACGGGCCGCGTTGCTGCGCCCCTCGCTGACCACCCCGGACCAGTGGCGGGCGGTGAGCCCGGAGGCCGGGCTCGAAGCCGTGCTCGCCCGTCAGGAAGCGGAGTTGGTGGCCCAGCGCAACCGCATCGAGGAGGCGCGGGCCGCGGCGGCGGCGCTGATGGCGGAGTACACCAAGCTCAGGCCCGGCTGGCAGTACGCCGAGGTGGAGCAGCTCATCGGGGTGGCGGCGGTCCGCGAGCGGATCGGCGAGCTCGCGCCCACGGTGGGCAGCGAGGTGCTCAACTTCCAACCCGGTGGCGGTCAGTCGCAGGACAGCCTGGACGCCAGCAGCCCGCACGACGAGCACATGCTCCAGCGTGGTGTGCGGCTCCGTTACGTCTACCTGGACAGCGTGCGCAACGACCCCCGGACGTTGAGTTACGTCCGCTGGTTGACCGAGCTCGGCGGCGAGATCCGCACCGTCCCGGCACTGCCCATGCGCATGATCGTCTACGACCGGAAGCTCGGCATCGTGCCGATCGACATGGACGACAGCCGGGCCGGGGGCGTGCTGATCCACGGGCCCGGCATGATCACCGCGCTCACGGCGCTCTTCGAGCACGTGTGGATGAACGCGGTACCGCTCGGCGACCAGCGCCGGCACCGGGCCAAGGGCACCGCGGAGGAGCCGAGCAGCCAGGAACGGGAGATGCTGCGCCTGTTGGCCCAGGGGCTGACGGATGAGCTGGTCGCCCGGAAGCTGGGCGTGTCCGTGCGGACCATGCGCCGGGTTGCCGCGGCCCTGATGGAACGCCTCGGTGCGCGCAGTCGCTTCCAGGCGGGTGCGCTCGCTGCCTCCAAGGGGTGGATCGACCTCGACTAACGCGGCGGTGACCGACGGGCGTCGGGCAGCTCGGGTGGAGGGGGACGGTGCCCTGACAGACCCCATTCAGGCCATCCTTCGCTTCCCCCGGCTCTCCTCGGGTGCCCGGAGCTGAGTGACCTGCGCCGTTCCGGTCTCGTCGCCGCGCAGCAGGTTGACCGCCTCGACGACCTCCCTGACCGCCTCGGTGAGCTGTCGGACGATCAGCTCCCGGTCGTCGGTCCAGGGCACCTCGCGCAGGAACGCGTCCAGCCTCCCGCGCGCCCGCCACGCCTTGTGCCTGGCGAAGTCCACGTACCGGCACAGCCTCTCCACCTGCGTCTCCGGGTCGAAGAGGTGGTCGGTGTCGGTCTCGTCGGGGAAGTAGGTGCGGTTGGGGGCGGTGTGCTCCGGGTCCGGGCTGTCGTAGCAGGAACCCAGGGTGTACCGCTCGCCCGGTGTCCACAGCGGCTCGTCCCGGTGGACCAGGGCGGAGCCCTGCATCAGCACCGCGTACCCGGGACCCGGCAGCACCGGGGAGACCACCCGGTCGGCGGGCAGGCACAGGCGGTTGCGGGCGTACCCGGCCGCCTCCTGCCGGGTGCCGTGGAAGTACTGGAAGCGGCCCCCGTCCAGGTGGCTGGGGTCGTGGACCACGAGCAGCATGGACAGGCCGGTGTCGTCGTGGTGCCAGCCCTCGATGGCCTGCTCCGGTTGGGGGTGGACGTAGTTGATCTGCGCCAGGTTGAACGGCAGGGCCGTGGGCACCAGGTCGGTCCCGGCGATCTCACTGAAGAACGCCGCCACCTCGGGGGAGAGCGACAGGTCGCGCAGGAAGCGGGAACGGTACACCGCGCCGTGCAGCACCGGGGCGACGCGGGGGTCGGGGCTGTGCACCGCGTGTGGCAACAGCCGTTTGATGACCTTGCGGGTCTTCTCCACCCCGGTGTCGGACAGCACCCGCAGCGCTGAGGTGACCGCGAGGGGGGAGGGGAAGTCGATCTCGAACCCCGTGTCGTACCCCAGGTCACGCAGGTTGGTCAGCTCCTGTGGAGGCTCGAGCTGAAGGTCGGTCCGCGGGTCGAACTCGGGCTCGTCTTCCAGGTACGAGTAGCCGGGCGGCGCCTCGCCCGGGAAGAAGTGCGGCTCGGTCAGCATGGAGGGGGACTCTCCTTCGCTTGAGCAAATGGCAGGAGCGGGGCCGGCGGGTGGCACGCCGGCCCCGCTCCTGGGCGCAGGGTCCTGCCGTGACACACACGGTTGCCCTGCGGCCCCCTGCACTCTTTCCGCCGGCCACGGCCACGTTGGGTGTCGGGTCGTAGGAACCTCCGCTACGGAGGATCTCGAGCGGGCGTTGCGTCAGTGCCCGCAGCACATGCGGGGGAAGCGGCGGAGCGCTGACGCTGAGCGCGGGGAAGCTGCTCGGTGGGGTGTCGATCGGGACTCGGATCTGCCCGGCGCCGACAGGGTGGAGGCTGTCGTCCGCGGCGCCGTGTCAAGAGGCACGTCAAAGGTGCGGCGCACACGCCATGCCTGCACGCCGCCCGGTGACCTGCGCGGATGAGGGGTGAGGAGTCAGTCCCAGCCGTTGCCGTTGGTGCTGAGGCTGTCCCAGCCGTTGCCGTTCATGCTGTCCCAGCCGTTGGCGGCGACGACGCTGTCCCAGCCGTTGCCGTTGGGCGAGGTGGGTGTGGTCGCGGCCTGGGCGGCAGTGGAGAGTCCGGCGCCCACGGCGATGGCAGCAGCGAAGGTGACAGCCACACGCTTGACGAGCTTGGTGGACATCGGTGGAGCCTCCTGTACGCAAATATGTTCATGCATCCGTCCGACCCCCGTGGCCATAAACTTTCGTCGTTCGAGCGAGTTCTGTCATCCTTGCGGGCTGTCAGTCTCCTGCACGGCAGGAGACTGACAGGATGGGGTGATGTCCAACCGACTGGCCCAAGCAACCTCCCCCTACCTGCTGCAACACGCCGACAACCCGGTCGACTGGTGGCCCTGGTCCGCGGAGGCGTTCGCGGAGGCCGAGCGGCGCGGGGTACCGGTTTTCCTGAGCGTCGGGTACGCGGCCTGCCACTGGTGCCACGTGATGGCGCACGAGTCGTTCGAGGACGAGACGATCGCCGCCTACCTGAACGAGCACTTCGTGTCGGTGAAGGTGGACCGCGAGGAACGGCCCGATGTGGACGCGGTCTACATGGAGGCGGTGCAGGCCGCCACCGGGCAGGGCGGGTGGCCGATGACCGTGTTCCTGATGCCCGGCGGCGAGCCGTTCTACTTCGGCACCTACTTCCCGCCGGCGCCGCGCAGTGGGCTGCCGTCGTTCCGGCACGTCATCGAGGGCGTGGCCACCGCCTGGCAGTACCGCAGGGACGAGATCGCCGAGATGGCGGAACAGGTGGTGTCCACCCTCGCCGGGCGCGCCCTCGCGTATGACCAGGGGACACCCGTGCCGGGCCCGGACGACCTGCACACCGCGCTGCTCACGCTGACCCGGGAGTTCGACGGGACCCACGGCGGTTTCGGCACGGAGCCCAAGTTCCCGCCGTCGATGGTGCTGGAGTTCCTGTTGCGGCACCATGCGCGCACCGGTGCCCCGGCCGCGTTGGAGATGGTGGAGCGCACCTGTGCCGCGATGGCCAGGGGAGGCATCTACGACCAGCTCGGAGGGGGGTTCGCCCGGTACTCGGTGGACGCCGAGTGGCGCGTGCCACACTTCGAAAAGATGCTCTATGACAACGCGTTGCTGCTGCGGGTGTACACCCACCTGTGGCGGGCCACCGGATCGGGCCTCGCCCGCCGGGTCGCGTTGGAGACCGCTGACTTCATGGTCCGGGAGCTGCGCACGGACCACGGCGGGTTCGCCTCGGCGCTCGACGCGGACAGCCCGGATGCCAAGGGGCACCCCTCGGAGGGCGCCTACTACGTGTGGACCAGGAAGCAGTTGGCCGAGGCGCTGGGTCCGCAGGAGGGCGCGTGGGCGGCCGAGCGGTACGGGGTCACCGAGCGGGGCACCTTCGAACCCGGAACCTCGGTGCTGACGCTGGCGGAGGGGGACCCCGACCCCCGGACGCGGGCGGCGCTGCTCGAGGCCCGGGGCAGGCGGGAACGCCCGGCCCGCGACGACAAGGTGGTGGCCGCCTGGAACGGGCTGGCCATCGCGGCGCTGGCGGAGGCCGGTGCGCTGTTCGACCGGCCCGACCTGACGGCGTGCGCAGTGGCAGCCGCCGACCTGCTGGTCAGCGTGCACCTGGGAGCCGGGATGGACGCGGCGGGACGGCCCGAGCCGGTCCGTCTGGTGCGGACCTCAAGGGACGGGCGGGCCGGGGAGAGCGCCGGGGTGCTCGAGGACTACGGCGACGTGGCCGAGGGGTTCCTGACCCTGCACGCGGTCACCGGGGACACCGCCTGGCTGACCTTCGCCGGACTGCTGTTGGACACCGTGCTGGACCGGTTCGCAGCCCCGGACGGCACCCTGTTCGACACGGCCGACGACGCCGAACCGTTGATCCGCCGCCCCCAGGACCCCACCGACAACGCCACCCCCTCCGGCTGGACGGCCGCGGCGGGCGCCCTGCTCAGCTACGCGGCCCTCACCGGCTCGGCCCGGCACCGGCAGGCCGCGGAACGGGCCCTCGGGGTGGTGCGGCTGCTGGCCGACAGGGCACCGAGGTTCGTCGGCTGGGGCCTGGCCGTGGCCGAGGCGTGGCAGGACGGACCGCGCGAGATCGCGGTGGTGGGCCCCGCGGGCGATCCGGCCACCCTCGCCCTGCACCGCGCCGCGCTGGCCGGAACGGCCCCCGGAGCGGTGGTCGCGGTGGGCGAGCCGGGCGCCGAGGACGCCGCGCCGGTACTACTCGACCGCACCCTGCTCAACGGCCGTCCAGCGGCCTACGTGTGCCGGAACTTCACCTGCGACCTGCCCACGGTGGACCCGCGGGCGCTGACCGAGCGGCTGAGCCACTGAGGGACGCCGGTCCGCCGCGACCGGTGGCGGGGCCGGCCGGATCACGGGGCCAGGCCCCGGGCGAGCACGTCGAGCGCGCGGTCGATGTCGTCCAGGAGCTGGGTGCTCGTCCCGTCCTCGGGCCAGCCGAAGCACGCCTCGTTGACGGCGGCGAGCAGCGCCCCGCAGACCACCCGGACCTCCAGACTGGTCTCCGGGAGCCCGGTGCGTTCCGCCATGATCTCGCGGAGCATCGCCAGCGACTCCTCCAGGCACTGGGCCATCCGGAACCGCAGCGCCGGGACCTCGCGGAACAGCCGGGTGCGGACGCGGGCCTCGGTGTCGTAGCGCTCGAGGTACGCACCGAACAACGCCCGGGTCACCGTGCGGACGGACTCGATGACCGGCTCGTCGGGGGGTCTGGCCCGCAGCGCGTCCTTGATCAGGACGTCGTACTCGGCGGTGAGGACGACGTCCTCCTTGGAGGGGAAGTAGCGGAAGAAGGTGCTGAGGGAGACCTCCGCGGCGGCGCAGACCTGTTCCACGGTGGTGGCCTCGAAACCCTGTTCCTGGAAGAGCCGGTAGGCCTCCCGGCGGATGGCCAGCCGAGTCCTGGTCTTCTTGCGCTCCCGCAGGCCGGAGCCCGTGCGGGAGGGGGTGGGCGCGGTCATGGGGACTCCTCCGTGGGCACCCCGGGGACGGGGAGGAACGGGTTCTGCAGGGAGGGGAGCGGCGAGAGGCGTCGTCGGGGCGCACCGCCGTCCACCCGCGGCGCGGGACGGGTGCCTGCCGGATTTGGCGTAACTACGACGGGTGTTCGAGCAGGATTGTCGGTGGGGTCTGTCACTGTGGGTTTGGCAGCGGTATGCCATGAGTGACGGAAACTGGAGTTGGCGGACGGCAGTCGGACGAAGGGGGATGGTATGAAAGCGAATCTCCGTCTTGGGGCCGGTGTGGGCGCGGGGTTGCTCGCGGTCGGCTACCTCCTCGGTGGGGGTCCGGCCGTACTGGGCCTGATGCTCGTCGGGACCGCCGTGGCAGCCGGTTACGCGTCCTCGCCCTCCAGGGCCACGCACCGGGCGGTGCGCACGGCCCTGGTAGCCGGCGACTGCCCGCGCTGTCACCGCTTGGGGGGCGACCGCTGGGTGGCCCACTGGCACGGCGGCTTCGGGCAGTCGGCGCGGAGTTGGTCACGCTTGCGAGTAGGCCACCAGGGAGATGCCCACATAGTGGGTGATGAACGCCGCCAGGGTGAAGGAGTGGAACACCTCGTGGAAGCCGAACCACCGAGGTGACGGGTTCGGTCGCTTGATGCCGTAGATGACCCCGCCGGCGCTGTAGAGCAGCCCGCCGACGACCACGAGCACCAGGACGGTGATGCCACCGGTCCGCAGGAAGTCGGGCAGGAAGAACACCGCGGCCCAGCCCAGTGCGATGTAGCACGGGGTGTAGAGCCAGCGGGGCGCGCCGACCCACAGCACCCGGAAGGCGATGCCGGCCAGTGCTCCCATCCACACCAGCCACAGCAGCAGCTTCCCGCGGCCGTTGGGCATCAGCAGGATGGTCAGCGGGGTGTAGGTGCCCGCGATGATCAGGAAGATGTTGGCGTGGTCGAGTCGGCGCAGTATGGCGTTGCCCCGCGGCCCCCAGCGCCCCCGGTGGTACAGGGCGCTGACGCCGAACAGCAGGCAGGCGGTCACCGCGTAGACGGAGCAGGCGGCGCGGGCCCGGGTGGATTCCGCCAGGGCGATCAGGACGCTTCCGGCGACGACCGACGCGGGGAACATGCCGGCGTGCAGCCAGCCGCGCAGCTTGGGCTTGGTCACGGCCAACGTGGCCTGGACCGGCGCGGGCCCCGGGATCGTTCCGGTGGTGGGGGCGGTGGGGGCGTCCGACGCAGCCGGTGCGTCGGGCGAGGTCTCCTCGGCTGTCATAGGGAAACTTTAACTACGCCGCCTCGGACACCTGCTCGGTCATTGGGGTGAGCGCTCCTCCTCGTGCCCGCCGGGCCGCGGTGGACGGCGGACGTCGACCGGCGCGTTCCCCCGTCCGGCGTCCACCGGACGGGGCGTTGGACGGGGCGGTCGGACGGGCGGGCGGCAGGTCGGCGCACTGCGGGCGCGTTCCTGGTGGGCGCCGTCCCCCGGGCGCCGCGCCCCATGCCCTTGTGGACAGGCGGTCCGGTCCCCTTGAATGCTGATCGACGAGCATGGTTGATACCGGACGGAAGCCATGAAGCGCCCGGGTCGACGCCCCCAAGGGGTTTGTTCCACCATGCGGACACAAGCGGTAGCATCCGCAAAACCCTCAAATTCTGTCGCCGATTCGTGCGGAATCGGCGGAACGGAGCAATCGTGGCGCGCAATATTGCGGCTCCCACCAACAGTGCGACCCCGCCGGAGGCCACCTCCGGCGGCGACCCCACCCTCCCCGGTCCTGCCCACACCAACGGCACCCGTACCGCCGGCGACGCCGGCTCCCCCGGGGGCACCAGCCGTGCCGCACACCCGGCGCCGACCCGCCACCAGGGACTGCTCGACTGGGTCCGGGAGATCGCCGCACTCACCGAACCCGACGAGGTGGTCTGGTGCGACGGTTCGGAGGAGGAGTACCAGCGACTGTGCGACCTGCTGGTCGACAGGGGCACCTTCCGGCGGCTGGACCCGGTGCGGCGGCCGAACTCCTTCCACGCCGCGTCGGACCCGTCCGACGTGGCCAGGGTCGAGGACCGGACGTTCATCTGCTCGCAGCGGCAGGAGGACGCGGGGCCGACCAACAACTGGAAGCACCCCGACGAGATGCGGGAGATCTTCGCGGACATCTTCAAGGGCGCGATGCGGGGCCGGACCATGTACGTGGTCCCGTTCTGCATGGGGCCGCTGGGCTCCCCCCTGTCCGCGCTCGGGGTGGAGATCACCGATTCCCCGTACGTGGCGGTCTCCATGCGCACCATGACCCGGATGGGCGCCCCGGTGCTCGAGCAGCTCGGCGACGACGGGCAGTTCGTCCGCGCGGTGCACTCCCTCGGCGCCCCGCTGGAGCCCGGTCAGGCCGACGTGCCCTGGCCGTGCAACACCACCAAGTACATCTCGCACTTCCCGGAGACCCGGGAGATCTGGTCCTACGGGTCCGGCTACGGCGGCAATGCCCTGCTGGGCAAGAAGTGCTACGCCCTGCGCATCGCCTCGGTGATGGCCCGGGACGAGGGGTGGCTGGCGGAGCACATGCTGGTGCTCAAGCTCACCCCGCCCCAGGGCGAGCCGCGGTACGTGGCCGCCGCCTTCCCCTCCGCGTGCGGCAAGACCAACCTGGCCATGCTGGAGCCCACCATCAGCGGCTGGACGGTCGAGACCATCGGCGACGACATCGCCTGGATGCGCTTCGACGAGGAGGGCAGGCTACGGGCGATCAACCCGGAGGCGGGCTTCTTCGGGGTGGCCCCCGGCACCGGTGAGCGCACCAACGCCAACGCCATGAAGACCCTGTTCGGCAACGCGGTCTTCACCAACGTCGCGCTGACCGACGACGGCGACGTCTGGTGGGAGGGCATGACCGACGAGGCCCCGGACCACCTCACCGACTGGAAGGGCCAGGACTGGACGCCGGGCACCGGCACCCCCGCCGCGCACCCCAACGCCCGGTTCACCGTGCCCGCCGCCCAGTGCCCCACCATCGCGCCGGAGTGGGAGGACCCCCGGGGCGTACCCATCTCGGCCATCCTGTTCGGTGGGCGCAGGGCGAGCGCGGTGCCGCTGGTCACCGAGTCGTTCGACTGGCAGCACGGTGTCTTCCTCGGTGCCAACGTGGCCAGTGAGAAGACGGCCGCGGCCGAGGGCAAGGTGGGTGAGCTCCGCCGGGACCCGTTCGCCATGCTGCCGTTCTGCGGCTACAACATGGGCGACTACTTCGCGCACTGGCTGCGCATGGGTGAGCGCACCGATCCCGCCGCGTTGCCGAGGATCTACTACGTCAACTGGTTCCGCAAGGACGCGGACGGCCGGTTCCTGTGGCCGGGCTTCGGCGAGAACAGCCGGGTGCTGAAGTGGATCGTGGAGCGGCTCAACGGCCAGGCCGAGGGCGTGCGCACCGCGATCGGCACCCTGCCGACCACAAAGGCCCTGGACACCGAGGGCCTGGACATCGCCGCCGACGACCTCGACCTGCTGCTCTCGGTCGATCCCGAGGTGTGGCGCGAGGAGGCGGCGCTGATCCCCGACCACCTGAACACCTTCGGCGAGCACACCCCGCCGGAGCTCTGGGAGGAGTACCGCAACCTCGTCGAGCGCCTCGCCTGAGCATCCGGGGCCGCCCGCCCGGGCGGCCCCGGGCCGGACTAGCGGAGCGCCTGCGGTCAGGCGGCCGTGGGCACCGCCTTGAGGGCCGCCGCGTGGGCGTCCATGCGGCGGCAGGCGAGCATGGCGGTGGTGGTGTCCTGCCGGGAGGCGGCGACCAGCAGCACCCGCCCGGCGATGGTGTGCGCCTGGCGGTGCAGTGCGGCGAGCACCGCCACGGGGCCTCCGGCCGGGCGGCTGCCCTCCCAGATCCGCACCGGTGAGGTCTCCGGGCTGAGCTCGTTGATCCGCTGGGCGATCTGGTGCGCGGCCTCGTCCAGTTCGGGGGAGCCACCGTCCTCGCGGAGCTCGTCGGTGACGGCGAGCAGCGCGGCCAGGTGGCCGGCGAGCTGGACGCGCAGGTGTTCGGCGCGCGGCTGGCGGGGCACCGCGGCCCCGGCCAGCGGCCCACCCCGGTCCGAGGGCAAGCCCGGGGAGTGCACCGGCCTTGTGCGAATCGGTTCGTACACGGTGACCTCCGACGACGGGGAGAGCCTGGGCGCGGCTTCCTATCGACACCATCCTAACTTGGACATGGTCTAAAAGGGAGTCGAACGGGGGCGCGTGTGGCGCCCCCGCCCCCTCGCCGGTGTGCCACCCGACGCCGCGGGGGGGAGGGCAGACGCCGGTGGCCGTCCTGCCGGCGGCAGCCGGGACTCAGTGCTGGCTGTACCCGTCGAGGAACCGGCCGATCCGGGTCATCGCGTCCACCAGCTCCTCGGCGCGGGGGAGGGTGACGATGCGGACGTGGTCGGGCTCCGGCCAGTTGAAGCCGGTGCCGTGCACGATCATGATCTTCTCGGCCCGGAGCAGGTCGAGCACCATCTGCCGGTCGTCCTTGATCTTGTACACGGCGGGGTCCAACCGCGGGAAGAGGTACAGCGCCCCCTTGGGGCGCACACAGGTGACCCCGGGGATCTGGGTGAGCAGGTCGTAGGCGGCGTCCCGCTGGGCGAGCAGCCGGCCGCCGGGCAGCACCAGGTTCTTGATGGACTGGTGTCCGCCGAGCGCGGTGGCGATCGCGTGCTGTGCCGGCATGTTGGCGCACAACCGCATGTTGGCCAGGATGGTCAGGCCCTCGATGTAGCTGGCGGCGTGCGCCTTGGGGCCGCAGACCGCCATCCAGCCCGAGCGGTACCCGGCGACCCGGTACGCCTTGGACAGGCCGTTGAAGGTCAGGGTCAGCAGGTCGGGAGCGACGGCGGCGGTCGGGGTGTGGGTGGCGCCGTCGTACAGGATCTTGTCGTAGATCTCGTCGGAGCAGACGATCAGCCGGTGCCGGCGGGCGATGTCGGTGAGGTCGCGCAGCAACGCGTCGTCGTAGACCGCGCCGGTGGGGTTGTTCGGGTTGATGACCACGATCGCCTTGGTGCGGTCGGTCACCTTGCGCTCGATGTCGGCCAGGTCCGGCATCCAGTCGGACTGTTCGTCGCAGCGGTAGTGCACCGCGGTGCCCCCGGCCAGGGAGACCGAGGCGGTCCACAGCGGGTAGTCGGGCGCCGGGACCAGCACCTCGTCGCCGTCGTCGAGCAGCGCCTGCATGGACATCTGGATCAGCTCGGAGACCCCGTTGCCCAGGTAGACGTCCTCCACCTCGAGGGTGACCCCCTGGGTCTGGTAGTGCTGGACCACGGCGCGGCGGGCGGACAGCAGCCCCTTGGCGTCGCCGTAGCCGTGGGCGTCCCCGAGGTTCCGGAGCATGTCCTCCAGGATCTCCGGTGGGCACTCGAACCCGAACGGCGCGGGGTTCCCGGTGTTGAGCTTGAGGATGCGGTGCCCCTCTGCCTCGAGCCGCATCGCCTCCTCGAGCACCGGACCGCGGATCTCGTAGCAGACATTTGCGAGCTTCGTGGACTGGATCACCTGCATGTCCGTACCTTACGACCGCGTCGCCGCGCCGGTGCACGTGTTTTTTCCCACTGATGGCCCAATCCGCGGCATTTCAGCAGGTCAGCAGGTCGGGGTGCGGCGAACGGAGCGCCCGGCCAGCACGTCCGTCCGGCGTCCGTCTCGCATGACGAAACAGCCGTCGACCAGCACGTGCGGAACCCCGGTCGGCGGGGTGCGGGGTGCGGCGAACGTCGATCCCGCGCCCACCGTCGCCGGATCGAACAGCACCAGGTCCGCCCGGTACCCGGGACGGACCAGCCCGCGGTCGGGCAGTCGCAGCCGGGCCGCGGGGCGGGAGGTCAGGTGGGCGACGCACTCCTCGAGCCCGAGCACCCCCAGCTCCCGCACGTAGGTCCCCAGGTAGCGGGGGAAGGTGCCGTACGCCCTCGGGTGCGGCTTGGCGCCCACCAGCAGCCCGTCGCTGCCCCCGGTGTGCACCCGGTGCCTCATGATCGTCCGAACGTTCTCCTCGTGCCCCACGTGCTGGAGGATGGTGGTGCCCAGCCGGTCCCGGAGCAGCAGGGTGCGGGCCAGCTCGAACGGTGGGGTCCCCGCGCGCTCCGCCGACTCGCGCACGGTCAGGCCGGTGTACCGGGACAGCGCGGGGTCGGCCACCCCGGAGATCTCGATGGTGTCCCAGTCGATGGGCACCCCGTGGCAGCCGTCGGACCCGTCCACCTCCATCACCCGCCTGATCCGTTCACTGACCGCGCCGTCGCGGAGCCTGGCGAGGGTGGCGCCCGGCCCGCCCTCGGTGGCCCAGCCCGGCAGCATCGCCGCGAGGGTGGTGCAGCCCGGCAGGTAGGGATAGGTGTCCAGGGAGATGTCGGCGCCGTCGTCGAGGGCGGCGTCCAGCAGGGCCAGCAGCTCCGGCGCACGCCCCCGGTTGACGTCGAAGTTCATCGTGGCGTGGGCCAGGTGCAGGGCACACCCGGAGGACCGGGCGACCCGGACCATCTCGGCGTACGCCGCCAGGGCCCCGGCCCCGTACGACCGGTGGTGCGGACAGTGGTAGCCGCCGTACCGGGCCACCACCCGGCACAGCTCGGTCAGCTCGGACTCGTCCGCGTACGCCCCCGGGGTGTAGGTGAGGCCGGACGACAGGCCCACGGCGCCCTCGGCCAGCCCCCGGGCGACGAGCTGGCGCATCCGGCGCAGCTCGGCGGCGGTGGCCGGGCGGTCCTCCCAGCCCACGGCGAGCATGCGCACCGTGCCGTGGGGGACGAGGTAGGCGGCGTTGACCGCGATCCCGCGGTCCAGGCGGTCCAGGTACTCCCCGACGGACCGCCAGTCCCAGTCAAGGCCGGGCGGGTCCCCGTTCCAGCCGGTGATCTGCTCCCGCACCTGGGCCAGGGTGCGGTCGTCCACCGGGGCGTAGGACAGGCCGTCCTGGCCGACCACCTCTAGGGTGACCCCCTGGGCGGCCTTCGCCTCGTGACCGGGGTCGGTGAGCAGGGCCAGGTCGGAGTGGGCGTGCATGTCGATGAACCCCGGGGCGAGCACCAGGCCGTCGCAGTCCAGGGTGGAACGCCCGCCCAGCCGGCCCTCGCCGGCGCGGGCGAGCTCGGCGATCCGACCTCCGACGAGGCCGACGTCGGCCCGGAACGAGGGCGCTCCCGAGCCGTCCACCACCCGGGCGCCGCGCAGTACCAGATCCATGGCAGGACCCTTTCCGCTCCAGTGTGGGCAGGGGCTGACCGCGCCGACGGCGTGCCCGGGCGGGTATTGGCGACCACCGTCGGCACGCCTCAGAAGAAGGTGCGGATCAGGTCGGTGACCGTGCCGTCCTCCGCGACCAGCGGGATGAGCTGCCACTTGTCGAAGGTGGTGCACGGGTGGGAGAGACCGAGGCCGACCCAGTCCCCGACCTCCAGGGCGGTCCCCTCGGCGACCTCCACGAACGTGTGCTGGTCCGCCAGCGCGGTCACCACGAGGCCGGACGCCTCACGGACCACCCCGTCGGCGCCCCGGACCACCCGGGCCTGCGGCAGGTGCAGGTCGTGAGGGGCGTCGCGCTTCCCGGCGTTGAGGAAGGCCCGACCCGGTTCCGGGCGGGAGACGACCTGGGCCCACAGTCGGAACGCCGCGGTCAGCGCGTCGTTGCCGGGGAGCCGGTTGAACGGGGTGACCTGGCGGTAGTGCCCGTCGTCGTGCGTGACGTAGGCGCCCGACCGCAGCAGTCGCAGCACCGGCCGGGACAGGGCGGGAACGGTGGAGAAGACGTCGGCGACCGCGTCGAACCAGGCGCTCCCACCGGCGCTGAGGACGATGGTTCCGGTGTCCGCGAACCGGCCGGCCGCGTCGAACCGCTCGGCGAGCGCCACGAGCCGCCCCAGCCACTCCCGCACCGACTGGGGGGTCCTGACCCGCAACTCGCCCTCGTAGCCGGCCACCCCGACCAACCGCAGCGAGGAGGTCCGCCGCACCGCGTCGGCGACGGCGTCCGCGGTCTGCTGGTCGCGGACACCGGTGCGCCCGCCCGGGCAACCGAACTCCACCACCACGTCAAGACGCCGCTTCACCCCTGCCGCCCGCAGCGCCGTCTCCATCAGCTCGACCCCGCGGACGGAGTCCACGTAGACGACGCAGACGAAGTCGGGATCGGCGTCGAGCTCCGCGCCGAGCCAGGCCAGGGCCGCGGGGTCCACCACCTCGTTGGCCAGGAACACCCGCGGCACACCGAACGCCCGGCACACCCGCACCTGGCTGGGCACGGCGACGGTGATGCCCCACGCCCCGCCGGCGAGCTGGCGGGCGAAGAGCTGCGGGGCCATGGAGGTCTTGCCGTGCGGGGCGAACGCCAGGCCCCGCTCGGCCGACCACCGGCGCATCAGGGCCAGGTTGTGCTCGAGCGCGGGCTCGGACAGCGTCAGCACCGGGGTGGTGAAACCACCGGTGAACAGCGGCCTGCGTTCGGCTGCGAGCTCCCTGACGGTGAGTCCTTGCGCCTGCGGCGGCATCCCCTTGAACCGCCAGTCCACCCGTTCGTCGGCCAGTGCCCGGACCGGATCCATGCCGCCTCCTGCCGCCGTCCGCAACCGCTGCCCCGCTGGAGTCCGTTGCATTTTGTGCAACAGGCATTGCGGTGCATGCTTCATGGTGTCTAGCATCCGGCCCACCGGACGGTCAACGGTGCCGCCCCGGACCGTGCCCAGCGAGACGAGGACGCACACCCACGTGACCACGCCCACCACCGGAACCGCCCCCGCCGCCGTCGATGCGGTGTGCCTGGGGGAGTCGATGGTCACGTTCGTCCCCGAGCACACCGGGCCCCTCGCCGACGCACCCACCTTCCACCGGGGCGTCGGCGGCGCCGAGTCCAACGTCGCCTGCTACCTCGCCCTCAGCGGCCACTCGACCCGCTGGATCAGCCGGGTCGGCGCCGACGGCTTCGGCGACCACCTGGTCGCCGAGATCGCCGCCGCCGGGGTGGACGTGGACTGGGTGCGGCGCGACCCCACGCGGCCCACCGGCATCTACTTCAAGGAACGGCTGCCGGGGCGCACCGCGGTGACCTACTACCGTGCGGGGTCCGCCGCCACCGTCATGTCACCGGAGCTGGTCCCCCGACAACTGGCCTGGTCGGGGCGGGTGCTCCACCTCAGCGGGATCACCGCGGCGCTCTCCGCGTCCTGCCGCGAACTGGTGCGGGAACTCACCCGGCGCGCCGCCGGCCGCCCCCTGGTGTCGTTCGACGTCAACTACCGCCCGTCGCTGTGGAAGGGGCCCCGGCACCCGGGGGAACTGCTGGAGCTCGCCCGCGGCTGCGACATCGTCTTCGTCGGTGAGGACGAGGCGGAGGCCGCCTGGGGCACGACCGGGGCCGCCGAGCTGCGCGCCGCGCTGCCAGAACCGGGCACCCTGGTGGTCAAGCAGGGCGCCACCGGGGCGGTGGCCCACGTCCGGCGCCCCGACGGCACCGACGACCGGCACTTCGAACCCGCGCTCCACGTCGACGTGGTGGAGCCGGTCGGGGCCGGCGACGCGTTCGCCGCGGGGTTCCTGTCCGCGGCGCTGCGCGGACTGCCTCCCGCCGCGCGGCTGCGGCACGGCCACGTGCTGGCCGCCGTCTCCCTCACCGTCCCCGCCGACCTGGGCCGCCCGCCGTCGCGAGCCGTCGCCGACCGGCTGGCCGCCATGGACGAGGATGCCTGGAGGGCCCTGCGGCTCGGCCCGGGGTGGGCCGAGCGGCCCGGCACGGTGGAGGACCGTTCATGAGCCAGACCGTCGACCGCGCGCTGCGCATCCTTCCGCTGCTCGCGGAGGGGCCCGCCAACCTGGAGCAGGTGGCGAACCGTCTGGGTGTGCACAAGTCAACCGCGCTGCGGCTGCTGCGCACCCTGCACGAGCACGGTCTGGTCTACCGGCAGGACGACCAGCGGTACCGCCTTGGGGCGCGCCTGTTCGCCCTCGCCCAGCAGGCGATGGAGAGCCTCGACGTCCGCGAGGTCGCCCACCCCCACCTGGTCGGGCTCAACGAGGCCTGCGGACATACCGTCCACCTCGCCGTCCACGAGGAGGGTGAGGTCGTGTACATCGACAAGGTGGACAGCCGCTACCCGGTGCGGATGTACTCGCGCATCGGCAAACCGGTCGCCATCACCGTCGCCGCGGTGGCCAAGCTGCTCCTGGCCGACCTGCCCGACGACGAGCGGCGCAGGCTGGCCGCCACCCTGGACTTCCCCCGCTACACGGCCCGTTCGATCACCGACCCGGAGGCGTTCCTCGCCGAGCTGGCAACGGTGCGTGAACAGGGTTGGGCCACCGACCTGGGCGGTCACGAGGAATCGATCAACTGCGTCGCGGCGCCCATCCGCGGCACCGACGGCCGGGTGATCGCCGCGATGTCCGTCTCCGCGCCCACCGTGGTGGTCAGCGCCGAGGAACTGCTCACGCTGCTCCCCCTGGTGCGCAGGACCGCCGAAGCGGTCAGCCGTGAGTACGTGGGACAGCACGCCTGACCGGAGCCGGACGACGGAAGGAGGAGGCCCCCCCGGGCACCAACCAGCGACACGAACCACGGGAAACGAACCACGAGGAACGAACCACGAGGAACGAACCACGGGAAACGAACCACGAGGAACGAACCGCAGGAAGCCGACGACACGAAGGAAACGCCGATGAGTGAAAAGACCGCGGTCGTCACCGACCGGGCACCGCGCCCTCCCGCCTCCTTCTCCCAGGGCGTGCGCAAGGGGAACCTCCTCCAGGTCGCCGGTCAGGTCGGGTTCGACCCGGCCAGCGGCGTGGTGGCGGGCACCGGCCTGGTCGAGCAGGCCGAGCAGACCCTGCGCAACGTGCAGGCGGTCCTGGAGGAGGGCGGGGCCTCCTGGACGGACGTGGTCATGATGCGGGTCTACCTGACCGACACCAGCCACTTCGCCGAACTCAACCGGGTCTACGACGAGTGGTTCTCCCGCGTCGCCGGCCCGCACCCGGCCCGGACCACCGTCTACGTGGGGCTGCCCGCCGGCCTCCTCGTCGAGATCGACGCGCTGGCGGTGCTGGACTGACGCGCCGTCGCCCGCCGGACCCGGGTCCGGCGGGCGACCTCCCGGTCCACCTCGCAACCGGCCGGCCCGCCGCCGGGCCCACGTGACCAGGGCCGCCCGGCCGCCGGCCCGCAGACCGCCGCCGGGACACCGAAGGACGAGCCCGTCGCCCCACCGCGGACGCCCCGGCACCGCGCGCTCCGCCGCACACCACCCGTCACCCCGTCACCCCGTGCACCGCGGTGCCCCCTCGCGCACCCACGCGCACGGGTGACCCGCGGCCGGGCACCCGTGACGGCCCGCCCCTCACCGCCCCCGACCCGCACGCTCCGCGGGGCGGTCCCGACCGGTGGCGCCCCGCGCCCCCCCGCCCCACCACGCCCAAGGAGTCCTCATGGAACCAACCCCGCACACCGGTGGCCTGCTCCTGCTGATATCGGGCACACCAGGTCTGCTCACCATCGCGGTCCTCGGCATCGCGCTGCTCCTCTACCTGATCATGAAGGTCCGGCTCCAGCCGTTCGTCGCCCTGCTGGGGGTCAGCTTCGCGGTCGCCTTAGGCGCGGGCATCAGCGTGGAGGAACTGTTCGGCACCGTCCAGCGCAGCGAGGTCGTCGGTCTGACCCAGTCGGGATTCGGCGGCATCCTGGGCAGCGTCGCCATCGTGGTGGGGCTCGGCACCCTGCTCGGCGCCATCCTGGAGGTTTCCGGCGGGGCCGAGGTGTTGTCCTCGCGGCTGTTGGGAGTCTTCGGGGAACGCCGGGCGCCGCTGGCCATGGGGCTGACCGGCTTGGTCTTCGGCATCCCCGTCTTCTTCGACGTCGGCATCTTCGTGCTCGCCCCGCTGGTGTACGCGGCGGCCAAGCGCAGCGGCAAGTCGTTGCTGCTGTACGCGCTGCCCCTGCTGGCCGGCCTGTCGGTGACGCACGCCTTCCTGCCGCCGCACCCCGGCCCGGTGGCCGCGGCAGGACTGCTCGGCGTGGACCTGGGCTGGATGATCCTGATGGGTTCGGTGTGCGCCGTGCCGGCGGTGCTCGCGGCGTGGGTGTTCGCCGACTGGGTGGGGAAGCGGATCTTCGTTCCCGTCCCCCAGGACATGGTGGACGCCACGGAGGAGGCCAGGGCCGCGGTGGCGGCCGAACTGGAGCGGACCGTCACCAAGGGCCGGGGACGCCGGAACGGCGGGGACGGGGGTGAAGGCCCGGCGGCCACCGAGGACCCGGTGCCGCTGAGCACCGTGCTGTTCATCATCGGCACCCCGCTGCTGCTCATCCTGATGGCGACCTTCTCGTCGATCACCATGGACAAGGGCGACGTGCGGTCGGTGCTCGAGTTCGTCGGCGACCCGTTCGTCGCGCTGACCGTGGCCCTGCTGCTCGCCTACTACCTGCTGGGCATCCGCCGGGGCTGGAGCCGGCAGAGCCTGGAGGCGGTCACCTCGGCGTCGTTGAAGCCCGTCGGCTCCATCCTGCTGGTGATCGGCGCCGGCGGGGTGTTCGGCAAGGTGCTCAGCGCCAGCGGCGTCGCCCAGGCCCTCGCCGACGCCTTCCAGGACGCCGGGCTCCCGGTGATCGTGCTGGCGTACCTGATCTCGTCCGTGATCCGGGTGGCCCAGGGCTCGGCGACGGTGGCCATCATCACCACCGCGGCCATCGTCGAGCCCCTGCTCGCGGCGGGCGACCACTCCCAGGCACACCTCGCGCTGGTCATCGTCGCCATCTCGTCCGGCTCGATCATCGCCTCGCACGTCAACGACGGCGGGTTCTGGATCGTGTCGAAGTACTTCGGCATCTCCGAACGGGACACCCTGCGCACCTGGACCGTGCTGGAGACGGTGCTCTCGGTGGCCGGTTTCGTCACGGCCGCGCTGCTGAGCCTGCTCATCTAGCCCCGCGCCGCGTGAAACTGACGACCACTCCGGTCACCGCGTCACCGTCGCGGGTACGGACCGAACGCACGGCCGCTCGCCCGCCGAGTGGCATGCCTTTGGGCCGTTCGCCTGGTTAAGCTGGCCCTGGGGGTGTTCCGCGGGGGCGAGTCATCAGGCGAACTGGGGGTCGGGTGCCAACTGCCATAGCCGTGACCAGCGCGGACCTGATCCTTCCGGTGCCGGAGGGGCAAGCGCCCGCCGCCGTGGTCCTGCACCGTCCCGACGACCGGGCGGCAACGGAGCGGTCACATCCGCTCGACGAACAGTTGACCAGAGTCAGCGCGGCGCTGGACAGCTTCGGGTACTTAGTGGCGCTCGTTCCGGCCACGCTGCCGGCGCAGGAGCGCCGCCGGCTGCACACGGTCCGCGCGGTCCTGGAGAGCGACCGGATCGCGCTGGTGGACGTCGATCTCCCGCCGCTGGCCGCCGCGCTGCTGGCCCGTCAGCTCACCCTGCTGTGCGGCACCGACCTCGCACCCGGGGTGCTCGCCGGGGCCGCCCGGCTGCTGCCCTACTACCTGCACACCGGAGCCGTGCTCAACAGCATCGCCCGGCTCGACCGGGTCGAGGTGAACCTCAGGTCACACCTGCGCTCCTGGGTCCCCGGGTCCCAGTTCGCCGTGGTCGCCAACCCCCAGGCGCACCTGGCGGAGCTGACCGGCTCCGCCAGGCTCCCCGGGCCCGACTTCGCCACCCACCTCGCCGTGGGGGAGCACGGGTTGGCGTCCGACTGGGTCAGCGGTGACCTGGCCCGTCAGTGGCGGTGCCAGCGGGTGTGCCAGGTGCCGCTGCCCGCGGCGTCCACCCAGTGGTGGGGCAACCAGAAGCTGGTCGAGTTCGCCGCGTACATCCCCGACGTGGCGGTGCTCCACCAACTCGTCCGTTCCGTCCGCCGCGACGCCTGCGGCTGGTGCGGACTGGAGACCATCGGCGACCGGTGCCTGTTCTGCTCCGCCCGCGTCGAACCCACGGCACCCACCCGCCCCGCCGCCGTCACCCCGGGGTCCGCCGCCACCCCGGCGGGCACCTCACGGCGTCCCGGGCCCGGGGCAGGAGCCGGGACCGTCAGCCGAACCGAGACCGACAGCAGATACCAGATTGGTCCCACACGTCGATGAACTCACGTCAACGGCGCGGCGTCATCCTGATCGTCCTCTCCGTCGTCTGCGCCGTCGCCGCCTTCGCGGGCGTGCTCGCGGTCGTCAACGACGTGGAGTCCAAGGTCGGCCAGGAGACCACCGCGTACGAGCTCAAGCAGGACATCCCCGCCTACCAGGAGCTGACCCCCAGCCAGTTCCGCCGGGTGAAGGTGCCCGAGCGCTGGCTCCCCGACACCGCGGTGCGGGACCTCGACGAGATCGACGACAAGATCGCCCCCATCGCGCTGCACGAGGGCTCGCTCCTCCAGCGGGAGATGGCCGTGGACCGCCCGGCCCTGGAGCCGGGGCAGCGGGAGATCGCCATCATGATCGACGCCGCCACGGGGGTGGCCGGGAAGATCGACCCCGGGGCCCGGGTGGACATCTTCGCCACGTTCGAAGCCGAGGACCGCGGCAAGTCGCCCGCCTCCTCGCAGATCATCGTCTCCGCGGCCAAGGTCATCGACGTCGGCGAACTGGAGGTGCTGGACGCCGACCGGGACGACGACGGCTCCGGTGACGAGGCCGTGCCGATCACGTTCGCGCTCTCCCCGAGCGACGCGCAACGCCTCGCCTACGCCGAGTCGTTCGCCACCCACGTGCGGCTCGCCCTGGTTGCGCCGGGCGACGAGACGGCGCTCACCCCCGGTGAGCGCACCTACACCCTCGACGAGGACCGGGAACGGTGAGACGCGCGTGATCATTCGTGTGCTCTGTGGGATCGGCGACACCGACACCGCGCGGGCCCTCGCCACGGTGCTGAACCAGGTCCCCGGGGCGGAGCTGGCGCCGGTCGCGGCCGACTCCGCGGCGCTCCTCACCACCCTGGACCGGCTCGCCGACGAGTCGGTGGACGGGCTGCCCGAGGTGGTCCTGGTCCACGAGCGGATCGGCCCGATGCCGGCGTTCGAGCTGGTCCGGGAGGTCGCCATGCGGTTCCCCGCGGTCGGGGTGGTGCTGATGTCCCAGTCCCCGAACCCGGACCTGTACGCGGCGGCCATGGACGTCGGCGCCCGCGGCGTGGTCGGGTTGCCGCTGTCCCACGACGAACTGGCCATGCGGGTGCAGACCGCCGCCGCCTGGGCGACCGGGGTGCGCCGACACCTGGCCCCCGCCCCCGAGGCCCCGTCGGGCAGGACCGGGACCCTGGTCACGGTCGCCGGGGCCAAGGGCGGGGTCGGCAGCACCGTCGCCGCCATCGAACTCGCGCTGGCCGCCCGCGCCGCCGGCCGGGCCACCGCGCTGGTCGACATGGACCTCCAGTCCGGGGACCTGGCGTCCTACCTCGAGGTGCAGTTCCGGCGTTCCCTCGCCGACCTCGCCGACATCAACGACATCTCCCCCCGGGTGCTCCAGGAGGCGATGTTCGACCACCCCACGGGGCTCGCCCTGCTGCTCGCCCCCGCCGAGGGCGAGCGCGCCGAGGAGGTCACCGACCGCGCGGCCCGTCAGGTGCTCACCGCCCTGCGCTCCCGTTTCGACGTGGTGGTGGTGGACTGCGGCAGCCAGGTGAACGGGGCCAACGCCGTCGCCGTGGAACTCGCCGACACCGCCGTCCTGCTGACCACCCCCGACGTGGTCGCGGTGCGGGCCGCCAAGCGGATGGTGCGCCTGTGGGACCGCCTCCAGGTGCGCAAGGCGGAGGACACCGTCGTGGTCCTCAACCGGCACACCCGCGGGACCGAGATCCAGCCGGTCCTGGTGCAACGGATCACCGGCACCCGCGGCGCCAGGACGGTGATCCCGGCGGCCTACCGGGAACTCCAACCGTTCGTGGACGCCGGCCGGTTGCAGGACCTCGACGCGCGCTCCACGGTCAAGCAGGCACTGTGGGCGCTCGCCGGCGAACTCGACCTGCTCCAGACCGCGGAGCCGGGCGACCCCGGGCGCCGCGCGGGGCGCCAGCACGCCCGGGGCCGCTCCGGCAGGAAGCGCGGGCCCGGCAGGTTCGGGGACCGGGGGCAGGCCAGCCTCGAGTTCCTCGGCATGGTCCCGACGATCCTGGTGGTGCTCGCGCTGGTCTGGCAGTGCGTCCTCATCGGCTACACCTTCACCCTCGCCGGCAACGCCGCGGACAAGGCGGCACGGTCCGCCGCCACCGGCCACTCCTGTGCCGGCGGCGGCACCGAGGACCTGCCGGGCGCCTGGCAGGACGGCGCCGACATCACCTGCGCCGAGTCGGACGGGATGGTCACGGCGTCGGTCAACCTCCGGGTTCCCGCGCTCTTCCCCGGAGTGGCCTCGTTCCCGCTGACGCTCTCCGCGAGCGCGGGCGCGGCGAAGGAGAGCGACGATGGGTAGCCGGACCGGCGTCGGCGCCCCGGACCGGTCCGCCCCGGGACGGTCGGTCAGGTCGCGCGACGACCGTGGTCAGGCGGCCCTCGAACTCCTCGGGGCCATCCCGGTGCTGTTGCTGGTCGCGCTGGTCGGCATCCAACTCGGCATCGTCGCGCACGCCGCCTCCCAGGCCGGAACGGCGGCCAGGGCCGCCGCCCGCACCGCCTCCCAGGACGTGCCGGGACGCTCCCCGCAGGCCGCGGGAACCGCCGCGGTCAGCGACTGGCTCCGGGACGACGTCACCGTGGACGTCGAAACGGGGGAGGAGTCGGTGACCGCCACCGCCAGCATCGACATCCCGTCGGTCATCCCGGGCATCGGCGGGTTCGGCCCGGTCCACCGCACCGCACACCTGCCCAAGGAGTGATGCGGCCGTGAGTCTGCGCGCCCGGCTGGCGTCCGAGGACAACGCCCCGCAGCACCAGGAGAGCCACCTGGTCGAGGTGTACCGCGCCAAGCTGCTCAAGGAGATCGACCTCGCCGAGATGTCGGCCCTGTCGGCCTCCGAGCGCCGTTCCCGCCTGGAACGGGTGCTGAGCCACATCATCAGCCGCGAGGGCCCCGTGCTGTCCAACGCGGAACGGGCCACCCTGGTGCGCCGCGTGGTGGACGAGGCACTGGGGCTCGGCGTGCTGGAGCCGCTGCTCGAGGACCCGTCCATCACCGAGATCATGGTCAACGGCCCGGACCGGATCTACGTGGAACGGGCCGGGCGGGTGGAACTGCTCCCGACACGCTTCGCCAGCAGCGAGCAGCTCATGCAGACGATCGAGCGGATCGTGTCCACCGTGAACCGCCGGGTGGACGAGTCCAACCCCATGGTGGACGCCCGGCTGCCCACCGGCGAGCGCGTCAACGTGATCATCCCGCCGCTGGCGCTGACCGGGCCGACCCTCACCATCCGCCGCTTCCCCCGCGCCTACACCCTCCAGGAGCTGCTCGAGCTCGGAACCCTGGACGAGTCCATGGTGCTGCTGCTGGCCTCGTTGATCCGGGCCAAGTTCAACGTGATCGTCTCCGGTGCCACGGGTGCCGGCAAGACCACCCTGCTCAACGCCCTTTCCGGACTGATCCCCGAGGGCGAACGGATCATCACCGTGGAGGACGCCGCCGAGTTGCAGCTCCAGCAGAACCACGTCATCCGCCTGGAGTCCCGCCCGCCCAACGTCGAGGGCCGGGGCCAGATCACCATCCGCGACCTGGTCCGCAACTCGCTGCGGATGCGGCCCGACCGGATCATCGTCGGCGAGGTGCGCGGCGGGGAAACCCTGGACATGCTCCAGGCGATGTCCACGGGCCACGACGGCTCACTGGCCACCGTGCACGCCAACTCCGCCGAGGACGGCATCATGCGGTTGCAGACGCTGGCCTCGATGAGCGAGGTGAAGATCCCGTTCGAGGCGCTCCGCGACCAGATCAACAGCGCGGTGGACGTGGTGGTCCAGCTCACCAGGCACGTGGACGGCAGCCGACGGGTCACCGAGATCGCCATGCTGTCCTCGCGGGGACGGATGGTCTTCCAGCTCACCAGCGTCTGCCGGTTCCGGGCCCAGCCGATGGACGCCGACCGCGTCGTCCGCGGCCACTACGAGCACCACCCACTGCCCAGGTCGGTGGCGCAGCGGCTGTACCTCGCCGGTGAACCGGTGCCCCCGAGGTTCGGGGTGGCCGCCTCCGACGACGAACTCGAGATCAGGGAGGCCCGGTAGCGGTGTGGGGTACCTCGTCGCTCGTCGTCCTCGGTGTGACGCTGCTGGCCTGCGTCCTCGCCGTGTGGGGGGTGCTGACCTGGTCGGCCGGGCAGGCCCAGCGGCAGGCACTGGTGGAACGGCTGGCGATCACCGCGGGGGGCCAGGAGGCCCCCCCGGAACGGCCCCAGCGGTTCGCCCGGCTCGACGCCCGCGTCCGGCGCAGCAGGTACGGCCCGCGCCTGGAACAGCGGATCGCCACCACCGGCCTTCGACTGACGCCGGGGGAGTTCACCGCGGCCATGCTGGGCGTGGTCGGTGGACTGTGGGCCCTGGCACACGCCCTGCTCGCCCCGTTCTTCGGCCCGATCGCCGGCCTGGTGGGCGTCTGGGCCTCGTTCGCCTTCCTCAACTGGCGCCGCCAACTGCGGATCGAACGCTTCATCAACCAGCTCCCCGAGCTGTCCCGGGTACTCGCCAACGCCACCCAGGCCGGCCTGGCGCTGCGCACCGCCGTCTCCATGGCCGCCGAGGAACTGCCGGCCCCCGCCGGGGAGGAGCTGACCAAGGTGGCCAACGCCCTGGCCGTCGGCCACTCGCTCAACGACGCGCTGGGCGACCTCCAGCGCCGGCTGCCGTCCCGGGAGCTCGCGGTCCTGGTGACCACCCTCGTCCTGTCCGCCCGCACGGGCGGCTCACTCGTCGGCTCGCTGCGGAACCTCACCAACACGCTGGAGGAACGCAAGGAGACCCGGCGCGAGGTGCGCACCCAGCTCGCCCAGATCCGGGTCACCGCCTACGCGGTCCCGGTCATCGGCGTCGGCGCCCTGCTGATGATCGACCAGATCACCCCCGGCGCGCTGGCCGAGATGACCGGCGGCGGCATCGGCCGGGTGGCCGTGCTGGTCTCCCTCGGCCTGTACGCGCTGGGCTTCTTCCTCATCCACCGCATGTCCCGCATCGAGGTCTGAGATGGCGCTGTTGCTCGCCGCTGTCACGGCGCTGTCCGTACTGGGCGTCGCCTACGGCGTGGCCCTGTACCGACGGGACGCCCGGCTTCCCAGCGACCTCAGCCTGGCGCTGGAGGTCGGCTCCACCCGCACGACCGCGGTCGGATCCCTGCTGGACCGCCTCGGCATGCGCTACGCCCCCCTGGTGCTACGGCTGATGGGCCCGGTCCGGGTGGCCAGGGCCAGGGACCGCATCGACCACGCGGGCAACCCCCGGGGGCTGACCGTCCAGCGCTACGCCGCCCGCCGCGCGGTCTACGGTGCCCTCGGCGGGACCGCCACCCTGGTCTTCCTGGTCCGCGGGCAGATCGTGGTCGCGCTGATCTGCGCGGCGTTCGCCTGGTGGTGGGCGGACGTCGGCATCTGGGCGGCCGTGCGGGCCCGTCGCGAGGAGATCGAGCGGACCCTGCCGGACTTCCTCGACGTGCTGTCCGTGGTGGTGACCGCCGGACTGGGTTTCCGCCAGGCGCTCGAGCGGGTGTCCACGATGTACCAGGGACCCTGGTCTGACGAGATCCGGATCAGCCTGCGGCAGATGGAGATGGGCATGAGCCGCCGGCAGGCGTTCGAGGAACTCCGTCGCCGCAACGACTCCGAGCAGGTGGGCCAGTTCGTCACGGCCCTCCAGCAGGGCGAGGACCTCGGTGCCCCCATCGCGGAGACGCTGATGCAGATCGCCCAGGACATGCGCCGCGCCGACGCCCAGAACGCCCGCAGGAAGGCGGCCCGCACGGTGCCCCGCGCCACCGGTGTGGTGACCATGCTCATGGTCCCGGCCACGCTGATCCTGCTGGTCACCAGCCTGCTGTTGGGTTCCGACATCGACATGGACGCATTCCTTGACGGATAGGGCAACCGCCGCGGGGGGAAGGCGTCCTCCGATGCCCACTGGCGGAAATCGCATTCGGCTCTACCTTGTGCATAGCGACGAGAACCGAGGAGGGGGCGCGACTATGGACCGCGTGATCAAGGCAGCGGTCGCGGCACGGATCGCCGTGCGCGACTGGGCGGTTGACCGTGTCGCGGCGACACGGTCAGGACGGGGAGACAGGGGACAGACAGCGATTGAGTATCTGGGGATCGCGGTGATCGTCGCGGCGATCATCCTCGCGCTGAACGGCACGGACATCGGTAACAAGATCAAGAATGGAATCACCGGCGCGATCAACGACGTCATCGGTGATTCGTGATCCGACGTCTCCGACGTGACGACGGGCAGACCATCCCGCTCCACCTGATGGCGGGGGTCGGCCTGCTCTTCGTCGCGCTGGCCTTCTTCGCCGTGGGACAGGCCGAGGACTCGCGCAACGGCACCCAGACGGCGGCCGACGCGGCGGCCTTGGGTGCGGCCAAGGACGCCCGGGACGGGATGGGCCCCCAGTTCCTCGACGCCCTGCGCGCGGGCGACCTCGAGCTGATCCAGGACCTGCTGGACGGCAAGGAGCTCCGCTCCGGTCACTGCGCCGCCGCGTCCAGCTACGCCGAGCGCAACGGGGCCCGGGTACAGGAATGCGTCCGGGTACATGATCCCGCGGGCTACCGGGTTGATGTGAGGTCCGAGGACAGCATCGGCGATTCGGTGATCGACGGCACCGAGGACAAGCACGCGGTGGCCACCGCAACGGCCGTCATCGAGCCCCGCTGCGCGCTGAGTCCCCGACAGGAGGACCCGACCGAGGAGCCTGACGGTGACCCCAGTTCTCCGGCCGACGAAGAGGACGAGGACGAGGGTGACAGCGAGGAGGAACCGGGACCGGTGACGTTCGACTGCGACGAGGGCGGACTGTCCCTGGACCCGGGGGACCCGGAGCTTGACCTGGACCTCGGGGATCTCTTCGTGATCCGGCTCACCAAGTGACGAGTGGAACGACGAGCGAAGGAAACGAGCAACGATGACCACCCAGCGCAGAACGCAGGTTCGGGTCCGGCTGGCCGCTGCCACCCTGGCCATCGGCCTGTCGTTCGCCGTGGCCGGTTGTGGCGGGGACAACGGTGACAAGGAGGCCGACAAGGCGGACCCGAAGGCGTCGAACACCCAGGGATCCGACGTGTCAACCAGTTCCTCGAAACCGAAGGAGGAACCGGCGCCGGCCCAGACGCTGGCAGAGGTCAAGGGGGAGAAGGGAGTGGTGCTGGCCATCACGGAGGCGACCCGGGACGCCGGCGGCTTCGTCACCGTCAAGGGCGAGATCACCAACACCGGCGACGAGATCTTCGACGCCACCCAGTGGGTGGGGACCGAACAGGAAGTGCAGAAGTCGGGGTACTCGGTGGCCGGCGCGGTCCTGGTGGACCCCGAGGCCAAGAAGCGCTACTACGTGTTGCGGGACACCGAGGGCATGTGCCTGTGCACCATGCAACTGAGTGACGTCAAGCCCGATGAGACCCGCCCCATCTACGCCCAGTTCCCCGCTCCCGCCGAGGACGTGACCGACGTCGAGTTCCAGCTCCCGACCATGCCGCCCGCCAAGATCAAGATTTCGGGGTGAGGGTGCCCATGCAGCTCAGACCGTTCCGGCTGGCGGCCACGGCCGCGCTCGCCACGGGCCTGGTGTTCGTCGGTGCGCCGACAGGACACGCGGAGGGGCCGGACCCGACCGGCACCCCGTCCGCCCCCGTGGAGATCGACGCGAACGACCCGCAGCTCCTGCTCGCTGAGGGAGCGGAGTTGGCGGAGCCCAAGGTGCTCGACATCAAGACGGTGGTGGAGGACGGCAAGGGAGAGGAGCGTCGCGAGGAGACCAACGAGAACGTGACGTTCGCCCTCCAGGCGGAGGTGCTGTTCGGCAGGGACAGCGCGGAGCTGTCCCCGACCGCGCGGGGCCGAATCCGGACCATCGCCGACGAGATAGACGACCAGGAGACGCACTACGTCCGGATCTTCGGCTTCACCGACGACCTCGGCAGCGAAGGCCACGGGGACGTGCTGTCCCAGAAGCGCGCCGAGGCCGTGCACCAGGTGCTGAAGGACCTGCTCAGCCCGGAGGTCAACTACGACGTGCGGGGCTTCGGCGAGGACTACCCCATCTCCGACAACTCCACGGAGGAGGGGCGGCGGAAGAACCGCCGGGTGGAGATCACCTTCCCCAAGCTCGAGGACTGACCCGCCGGTGGGCGCGGCCGGGCTCAGTCCGCGTCGAACTGCACTGCCACGCCCGGGCGCAGCCCCCACCGGCCCATGGCGCCGGCCTCGGACTCCAGGACGCGGCGGGCCCGCAGGCGCACCCTTCCGAGCCGTCCGGGAGGCATGGTGCGGACGGCCAGCACGGTGTCGTGACGGTCGAGGTAGGCGACGTCGATGGCGAAGCGCATGCCGATGGTGTGCACGCTGGCCGCCGGGGTGAGCAGCAGTGCGCCGTCGATCCCGGTGCGGCCCAGGAGCCCGCGGGTGCGGGCCCGGTAGGAGGCGGCGATCTCCAGGGGGAGCGGCGGTGTTCCGGGAATGCGTAGAGTGCCGTGACCGTCGTGCCAGCGACGGGCCATCGCCTGCCTCCTTCGTCGGTGGGTGGTGCCGGTCCGGGGGGTTGAGGTGCCGTTGAACCTGCCGCTTGTCGTCGTCGCCGTCGGGTACGGCGGGCTGGTGGGGGCGCTGTTGCCGGGACCGGCCTACCGGTTGAGTGTGGCCCCGGGGGAGCCGTGGCGTGAACTCTGCCCGGAGGGGCACCGGTTGCCGCTGCTGAGCCGGTGCCGCCGGTGCGCCACCCGGTACGGGCCCGGGGCGTGGCTCACCGGCACGGTCACCGCGGTGGTGTGCGGGCTGCTCGCCGTGGCGGGCGGGGTGCGGCCGGAGACGGCGGTGTGGCTCCTGTTCGCCCCGGTGGGGGTGTTGCTCGGGGCGGTGGACCTGGCGGTCAGGCGGCTTCCCGACCTGTTGACGCTGCCGATGGCGGGCGGGACCGCCGCGCTGCTCGGGGGTGCGGCGCTGCTGCCCGGGGCTGAGGGGGCGTGGGTGCGGGCGTTGCTGGGCGCGGTGGCCCTGACGGCGTTCCTCTTCCTGCTGTTCCTGGTGAGCCCCGACGGCATGGGGTTCGGTGACGTCAAGCTGTCGTTGACGGTCGGTCTCGTCCTGGGGTGGTACGGCTGGGACGTGCTGGTGCTGGGGGCGTTCACCGGTTTCCTGCTGGGTGCGGCGGTGGGCTTCGCGCGGGTCGCCGCGCGGCGGGCCCACCGCCGTACCGGGCTGCCCTTCGGTCCCTTCCTGCTGCTCGGTGCCTTGGCGGGGGTGCTGGTGGGCGCCGGGTAGTCGTCAGGTCGGGAGCGGTGTGGGAGCCGGATCACTCCCCTGGGCGCTCAGCCCTCGCTGCTGCGGGCCCAGATGTTGACGCCCGGCCGTTCCACGGCGTGCTGGTCGATCTCGGCGATCTCCTCCGCGGTGAGCGGCGGCGCGCTGACCGCGCCGAGGTTCGCCTCGAGCTGTGCCACGGAGGAGGCACCGATCAGTGCGGAGGTCATCCGCGGGTCGCGGAGCACCCAGCTCAGCGCGAGCTGGGCCAGGGACTGGCCGCGGCGCCGGGCGACGGCGTCCAGGGCCCGCAGCCGGGTCACCGTGTTCTCGTTGATCAGCTCGGGGTCCAGCGAGGTGCCCCGGGCGGCCCTCGAGTCCGACGGGATGCCGTCGAGGTACCGGTCGGTCAGCAGTCCCTGGGCCAGCGGCGCGAAGCCGATGCAGCCCATGCCCTCTTCGTCCAGCACGTCGAGGAGTCCGGTGTCCTCCACCCAACGGTTGATCATCGAGTAGGACGGCTGGTGGATGAGCGCGGGGACACCCATCTGCCGCAACAGTCCCGCGGCCTCGCGCGTGCGCTCGGCGCCGTAGGACGAGACCCCGACGTACAGGGCCTTGCCCTGCTGCACGGCGGAGGCCAGCGCACCCATGGTCTCCTCGAGCGGGGTGTGCGGGTCGAACCGGTGGGAGTAGAAGATGTCGACGTAGTCGAGGCCCATCCGGCGCAGCGAGGCGTCGAGCGAGGAGAGCAGGTACTTGCGGGAGCCCCAGTCGCCGTAGGGGCCGGGCTGCATGTCGTAGCCCGCCTTGGTGGAGATGATGAGTTCGTCCCGGTACGGGTACAGGTCCTGCGCGAAGATCCGCCCGAAGTTGGATTCCGCGGAGCCGGGTAGGGGCCCGTAGTTGTTGGCCAGGTCGAAGTGGGTGACCCCCAGGTCGAAGGCGCGCCGGAGGATGTCGCGCTGGGTCTGCAGCGGGCGGTCGTCGCCGAAGTTGTGCCACAGTCCCAGGGAGATGGCCGGCAGTTTCAAGCCGCTTCGCCCGCAGCGCCGGTACTCCATGGAGTCGTACCGGGTGTCATCGGCGCGGTAGAGATAGGGCGAGGTGAGGGGCTGGTATGAAGGTGGTGTAGTCACTCTTGAGTCCTATCATGCTGATTCGTTCAATAGGCTGACAAACTCAAACGGCTGTCCGATCGGCTTGAACATGAAAGCCGATTACGGCACCGCGCCGGACGCGGAGTAACCTGCCTCGGCGGGTACGGGACGCGGAAGGGCTGGACCACGATGAAGTTGCGCAACCTGGTGTATCGCCTGTATGCGCGCAGGGTGGAGTCCAAGCTCGACGTCGGGCAGGGTCCCAAGCACATCGGAGTGATCCTGGACGGGAACCGCCGGTGGGCGCGTGCCTCGGGCGGCACCACCGAGCAGGGCCACCAGGCCGGCGCTGACAAGATCAAGGAGCTCCTCGGCTGGTGTGAGGAGACCGATGTCCAGGTGGTCACCCTGTGGCTGCTGTCCACCGACAACCTCAACCGCCCCGCGGCCGAGCTGGAGCCGCTGCTGAAGATCATTGAGGGAGCGGTGAGCGGGCTGGCCGCGGCGCGCCGGTGGAAGGTCCATCCGGTCGGCACCCTCGACCTGCTGCCGGCGCAGACCCAGCAGGTGCTGAAGAGCGCCAAGGAGGACACCGACGACGTGCGCGGCCTGCTGGTGAACGTCGCCGTGGGCTACGGCGGCCGGCAGGAGATCGCCGACGCGGTGCGCTCGCTGCTCACCGAGCACGCCGAGCGGGGCACCTCCATCGAGGAGCTCGCCGAGATCCTCGACGTGGAGCACATCTCCGAGCACCTCTACACCCGCGGTCAGCCCGACCCGGACCTGGTCATCCGCACCTCCGGCGAGCAACGCCTGTCCGGTTTCATGCTCTGGCAGAGCGCGCATTCGGAGTACTACTTCTGCGAGGCGTTCTGGCCCGCCTTCCGCAAGGTGGACTTCCTGCGGGCGATCCGCAACTACGCCGAGCGGCACCGTCGGTACGGGGTCTGACCGCCGGGGGCCCCGCACGCCGTGGCCGGCCCCGGACGGCGTCCGCCCCGGGGGCGCCCCCCCGAGTCGCCCTCCCGCGGGGCGCGGCGTCTCCCGGAGGCCAGCACGGACGGGTCGGCCGTGACTCGCTGACCGGGCACAACGCCACTCGAGACTTCCTCCACCCCGGGTGTCACCTGATGGGACGTCTCCTCCGGTACGGCATGTGTGTCCCTCGGAAGGGGAATACCCCCAGCAGATCGGTGCCCGGTCACGGTCGCCGACGACCAGCGGGTGGTATCGGGCCACCCGCCCGGGAGGCCCTTTGCGAGGGAACGTGCCGTTGCTCCGGCAGAACCGGTGTCCCCGGGGAGTCCGGCAGGGCCGTGCCGCGCTGAGCGAAAGGGCCGGCACCCGGCCCTCGGGCACGTCCCGGTACCGTCCCGCGCGACGTCGCAGCGTCCCTGGCTCGTTGACGGTGTTCCGTTGCGCTAAACCGTCCGGGGCGCCGGTGCGCGCCCCGCGAGGGGGTACGTCAACAGGTGGTGGCAACCAAGAACCGCCGGACCCATGACCGGCGCACCTATGTACTGGACACCAGTGTGCTGCTGGCCGACCCGGTCGCCCTGACCCGCTTCGAGGAGCACGAGGTGGTGCTCCCCGTCGTCGTCGTGACCGAGCTGGAAGCCAAGCGGCACCATCCCGAGTTGGGCTATTTCGCCCGCCAGGCGCTGCGGCTGCTCGACGAGTACCGGATCAAGTACGGCCGGCTCGACGCCCCGATCCCGATCGGGGAGCTGGGTGGCACGATCAGGGTGGAGCTCAACCACAGCGACCCCGGCCTCCTGCCGCCCGCCCTGCTGCCCAGGGACCGGGGCCGGCTGGGTGACAACGACTCCCGCATCCTGGCCGTGGCGCGGAACCTCCAGGCGGAGGGGTACGACGTCACGGTTGTCTCCAAGGACCTGCCGCTGCGGGTGAAGGCGTCCTCGGTGGGGCTGCTGGCGGAGGAGTACCGGGCTGAGCTGGCGGTCACGTCGGGCTGGACCGGCATGGCCGAACTCCACGTCTCGGCGGAGGACGTGGACGCGCTGTTCAGCCAGGACACCTGTGCGCTCACGGAGGCCCGGGAGCTGCCGGTGCACACGGGTCTGGTGCTCCAGTCCCCGCGGGGCAAGGCGTTGGGACGGGTCACCCCGGACGGTCGGGTGCGACTGGTGCGCGGGGACCGCGAGGTCTTCGGCATCCACGGGCGCAGCGCCGAGCAGCGCATCGCCCTCGATCTGCTGCTCGACCCGGACGTGGGGATCATCTCGCTGGGTGGCAGGGCCGGCACCGGGAAGTCGGCGCTCGCGCTGTGCGCCGGGCTGGAGTCGGTCCTGGAACGCCGGCAGCACCGCAAGGTGATGGTGTTCCGCCCGCTGTACGCGGTGGGTGGCCAGGACCTCGGCTACCTGCCGGGTACCGAGTCCGAGAAGATGAGCCCGTGGGCGCAGGCGGTGTTTGACACCCTCTCGGCGGTGACCTCGGCGGAGGTCATCGAGGAGGTCGTGGAACGGGGCATGCTCGAGGTGCTGCCGCTGACCCACATCCGGGGCAGGTCCCTCCATGACGCGTTCGTCATCGTGGACGAGGCACAGTCACTGGAACGCAATGTGCTGCTGACCGTGCTCTCCCGCGTGGGCACGGGCTCCCGTGTGGTGCTCACCCACGACGTCGCCCAGCGGGACAACCTCCGGGTCGGGCGGTACGACGGAGTGGTCGCGGTGGTCGAGAAGCTCAAGGGCCACCCGTTGTTCGCCCACGTGACCCTCAACCGGTCGGAGCGCTCCCCCATCGCGGCGCTGGTCACCGAGATGCTGGAAGAGGGACACATCTGATCGAACCCGGTCGACGCCATGGAAAGAGGACGGGACGGTTCCACCGCTCCCGTCCTCGGCGTTGCCGTCCCTCGGGTCCGGAGGCTCGGAGGGCGTCCCTTTGTCAAGCGCCCTGACGTGCCTTCTGCCCCGATATGTCAAAGAGGCTTCGAACTGTCGTTCCATCAGTTCTCTGAGCCGAAAAGACGTCACTCTAATGGCGGTGGCGAACAAACGGATGCGATCGAGGGAACCCGTGGCGTCTGGGGCATGTGAGCTTTCCCACGCAACGGATAATTGCGCCCGTCCGTCCGTCTGGGGCAGGGTGTGGTTTCTGTCAGGCCCCGCGTACGGCAGTGACGACGGTGTCCCCAGGACGCCAGAGCACCACGGCAGAGCAGCACAGCCCAGAACTGAACAGTGATGCGCCGTACGCCGCCCGAAGCAGCACCAGCGAACCCGTCCGGGGAGCGCGGGCCCGTGCCTTCCGTGACCAGTCGCCAAGGGAAGGCCAGCGCCAGGGGCACGATTGCGTCCGCGCGGTCACCACGCGGACGATGCTGGAAGGAACGCATGTGACTCGGATCTCGGTCCGGGGATTCGCCGTGGCATCCGCCACCGCGGTCACCGCTGTCGGTGCCGTCGTCGGTGTTGCCTCGGGCAGTGAGCAGGGAGAGACCGCACAGGCGGGCGATCCCCTGGGCTCCACCCTGCTCGCCGACATACCCAGCGGAGACCAGGCCCAGCAGGTCGTTTCCGTGAACCTCACCCAGCAGGCCCAGGCCCAGGCCGACGTGGCCGACGCCGCGGCCAAGCGGTCCGCTGAGGAGTCCGCCCGCAAGCACGCCGCCAACCAGGCGGCGGCGAAGAAGGCCGCGGCCGAGGAGGCCGCAGCCAAGAAGCGGGCCGAGGAACTCGCGGCGAAGCGGGCGGAGGAGCAGGAGGCCGCCAGCCGCTCCGCCGAGCGGGCGACGTTCCCCACCAAGAGCTCCTACACGGTCGCCGAGGTCCAGGAGATGGCCAGGCAGATCGTCGGTGGAGACCAGTTCCAGTGCTTCAGCAACATCGTTGACCACGAGAGTGGCTGGAACTACCAGGCCGTCAACCCCTCCTCCGGTGCCTACGGACTGGTGCAGGCGCTGCCGGGTTCGAAGATGGCCTCCGCGGGCGCGGACTGGCAGACCAACCCGGCCACCCAGATCAAGTGGGGCCTCAGCTACATGAACGAGCGCTACGGCAGCCCCTGCGGCGCCTGGTCGTTCTGGCAGGCCAACCACTGGTACTAGACCGGCCGGGTGACCGGCCCCGGGCCGCCGCTTGTGCGCGGTGGCCCGGGGTTACGGCGCACCGGTGCCGGAGCAGTGCAACGAAGTAGCCCCCGTCGGCGTCCTCACCGATCGGGGGCTACTTGGTGTCCCCGGGTGGAACGACGCGCTGCGGTAGCGTCTAGGCCGTTGCGGGTCTGACATCTCGCCCGACCCCGGGGGTGGAGGAAGGTTCATGTCGCGATTGCAGAAGTGGGGGGCGGGATGGAAGACCATCCGGTCCCGGGTCTCCGCCCGGCTGGCGGCCGGGCGGGCTGAGCGCCGCCGTGCCGCACGCGGCGAACCCGGGACCACCGAGCCCCTGGACACCGCGCCGACGCCCCCCACTCCCGCGCCCGAACCCGTCCCCACCCCCGCACCCCCCGCCGCCTCCGCCGCCCCCGCAGCGCCCCCGCCGTTGCCCAACCCGGTCGCCGTGGTGCCCTGGGGGATGCGGGTCGCCGCCGAGGTGAGCTGGCGGCTGCTGGTCCTGGCCGCGTCCGTCTGGGTGCTGATGCGGGTGATCAGCGAGGTGCGACTCGTGGTGCTCGCCTTCTCGGCGGCACTGCTGATCACCGCGCTGCTCCAGCCCACGGTGGCCCGGTTGATGCGCTGGGGGCTGCCCCGGGGGCTCGCCACCGCGGCCACCTTCATCACTGGTTTCGTCATATTGGGCCTGGCCGGGTGGTTCGTGGTCTGGCAGGTCATGGAGAACGCGGACAACCTGTCCACCTCGGTCCAGGACGGCATCGAGGAGATGAAGCGCTGGGCCCTGGACAGCCCGTTCCACGTCACCGAGAAACAGATCAACGACATCGCGGACAAGCTCACGGAGACGGTGGGCAACAACAGCGAGGAGTTGACCTCGCGCGGCCTCGAGGGCGTCACGTTCATCATCGAGGCGCTGACCGGCATGCTGCTCTGCGCCTTCTGCACCCTGTTCCTGCTCTACGACGGTCGGCGGATCTGGTACTGGGTCCTGAAGCTGTTCCCGCAGGACGCCCGGGAGGCGCTGGAGGGCGCGGGCCCGCGGGTCTGGGTCACCCTGACCGGGTACGTACGGGGCACGGTGATAGTCGCCCTGATCGACGCGGTGTTCATCGGTACCGGGATCGCCCTGCTCGGCGTGCCGATGCCGGTACCCCTCGCGGTGATCATCTTCCTGGGGGCGTTCATCCCGCTGGTCGGAGCGGCTGCCTCGGGAGCGCTGGCCATGCTGGTGGCGCTGGTCACCGAGGGTCCGTTCACGGCACTGATGGTGTTGATCGTGGTGCTCGCGGTCCAGCAGATCGAGGGGCACGTGCTGCAACCGTTCATCCTGGGCCGGGCGGTGCGGGTGCACCCACTGGGCGTGGTGCTCTCCGTGGCCTGCGGATCGCTGATCGCCGGGATCGGCGGCGCGGTGGTGGCGGTTCCCCTCGTCGCGGTGGCCAACACCCTCGTGACCTACCTGAGCGAACGCAGCCGCGAGATGGCCAAGCAACAGGCGGCGGCCACCGCGGGCCAGGCGGGTCAGGGCCAGGTCGTCGCGGCGGCCGTGGCGGGTCAGGCCACCGGCGCGGCGGCCGTGGCGGTCACCGGGCCGGCGGAACCGCACGACCAGCCCCCGGGGGGCGAAGCCAAGCAGACGTGATCCCGCGGCTACCGAGGACCTCGGACGGGGCAGGAGGGGACGGGCTCAGTCCTTCGAGGGAAGTGACTGCTCGAACCAGACGACCTTGCCGGTGCTCAGCCGGGTCGCGCCCCAGCGCTTGGCCAGCCGGCTCACCACGGCCAGCCCACGGCCGTCCTCGTCGCAGGGCTGGGCCTGGCGTCTGCGGGGGAGCTGCGGGCAGTCGTCACCGACCTCGCAGCGCAGGTTGTCGGTGCACAGCAGGCGCAGCGTCACCGGCCGGTCGGCGTACCGCACCGCGTTGGTCACCACCTCGCTGACCAGCAGCTCGGTGGTGTCGATCAGCTCCGGCAGGTTCCAGCGCCGCAGTGCCCTGCGGACCAGGCGGCGGGCCCGGCCCGGGGTCTGTGGGTGCGGCTCCAGGAACCAGTAGGCCACGTTCTGCGGCGGAATCCCGTCGAACCGCGCGGCCAGCAGGGCCACGTCGTCGTCGCGGTCCCCCGGACCGAGGACGTCCAACGCCTCGTCGCACAGCGGCTCGAGCGGCGGGGAGCTGATGGCCTGGCCCGCGGCGGCGAGCCGCTCCCGCAACTGCTCCACCCCCGCGCCGACGTCCCTGACCCGCGACTCGACCAGGCCGTCGGTGTACAGCAGCAGGGTGGCCCCCGCCGGGGCGGGCAACTCCACGGACTCGAACGAGATCCCGCCCACCCCGATCGGCGCCCCGGTCGGCAGCCGCAGCACCTCCGCGCGCCCGTCCCGGTGCAGCAGCAGCGGGGGCACATGACCGGCGTTGGCCAGCACCAGGCGGTGTGCGATCGGGTCGTAGACCGCGTACAGACAGGTCGCCATCCGGTCGTCACCGAGCCGCTGGGCCTGCTCGTCGAGGTGGTAGAGCACCTCCTCCGGGGGCAGGTCGAGCATGGCCAGCGTCTGCACGGTGGTGCGCAACTGCCCCATGATCGCGGCTGAGGTCATGGAGTGGCCCATCACGTCGCCCACCACCAGGGCGACCCGGTTCCCCGGCAGCGGAATGGAGTCGTACCAGTCCCCGCCCACCCGGGCGGTCTGCGCCGCGGGCAGGTAACGGTGCGCCAGCCGCACCCCCGTCGGCTGGGGCAACGAGGTGGGGAGCATCGCCCGTTGCAGTGCGTCCGCTATGTACGCCTCGCGTCCGTACAGCAGTGCCTTGTCCACACCGAGGGCGGTGTGCGTCGCGAGCTGGGCGGCCACCAGCAGGTCGTCCGACTCGAACGGGGGCCGCTCCGCGCCGCGCAACAGCACCACCGTGCCCAGCACGCTGCGCCGTCCGCGCAGCGGGGCCAGGATGACCCGGGCGCCCTGGGGCAGGGTCGCGGCGAGCGCTGACCCCAGGAGCTCCCGCAGGGCACCGGTGCCCCGGGCGTCGTCGGTGAACACCGGACGGCCCTCGCGCAGGATCTCGGTCAGCACCCCCCGGCTGGCCAGGCGCACCGGCTCGACCGGCTCGGCCTCGACGGGGAAGCCCGGGGCGGCGGGGAAGTCGGCGGACGGCTTGAAGCGGTAGCGCTTGCCCTGGTGGCCGTAACCGATCTGGTCGCTGTGGCGCAGGTGCAGCACCACCGGGCCGACCACCTTGTGCTCGCCGACCGGCAGCGGCTCCCGCAGGTAGATCATGGTGGCGTCGGCGAAGACCGGGACGCAGGCACGGCACAGGCCCTGGAGCGTCTCGTCGAGTTCCAGGCCGCGCCCGATGCGCCGGGCGGCGGCGTCCAGGTAGCGCAGCCGGTCCCGTTCGCGGCTCTGCGCGGGGTGCTCGGCCGGTCGTTCCGGCGGGCGCTCGATGGGCAGGTTCACCGGCCGGTCCTTCCCGCCCTCGTGGGTGCGCTCCTGCGGTGGCCGTTCGGCCGGTCGTTGACCGGGGCCGTCCGTGGCCGGGCAGCCCGCGACCTCCTCGCGGGCGCGTGGGGGCGTCGCCCCGACGTCGTTCCTGCCGCCGTGCGTCCACGCGCGTAAGGCGAGCCTGGCAGGGTGCTCATGAGGGGTGTCGTGCTGCTCCGTCACGGCTGTGTCGATCCATCCGCTGGTGCGCTGCCCGCAACCGCACTACTTGCGAGCGCAGTGCAGAAAGAGCTGTTCTTCTGGTGGCACGTCGGTGCTCGCCGGCGCGTAGGTGTACGACGATTCCGCCACCACCTCGAACCCGGCTTCCTCCACCTGGGCGCGCAGGTCCTCACGGAGGAAACCCGTCACCCGGATGGCGTTTCCGAGGAATGGCAGTGGAACGTCGTCGAGGTCCGCCTCGACCATGGAGAGGGCGAAGAGCCCGCCGGGACGAAGCAGGTCATGGCACAGGTGTAAGGCGCCGGGTATCTCCGCCCTGGGAAGCATCAGCAGGGAGAAGAACGCGGCGACCGCGTCGAACCGTCCGAGGTCACGGGTGCCCGCCGGGGACAGGTCGGCGATGTCCAGGCAGTGGAAGCTGCCGGAGGGAACGTTGGCCCGGGCGCGGGCCAGCATGCCGGGCGACAGGTCCACGCCCACCACCTGGTGTCCCCCCTCGGCGAGCTGGGCCGCCGTGGGCAGCCCGGTGCCGCAGCCGAGGTCGAGCACCCGGGAGCCCGGCGCCATGGACTTCAGCAGCCACTCACCGGCGGCGATCTGGCCGTCCTTGTGCGGGAACGCTTCGTCATACCGGTCCCCGATGGCGTCGAACGCCTCCGCCTGACCGGCGCGGTCACCCCTGTGCCCGTAGTGGCTCACCCGCCCGCCGTCCTTTCGTCCGGCCTGTCCCGACCGCCGCCGCTCCGTCGCCGGGACGGGGAGCGGTAGCGGACGGTGATGGCAGTCGATGGTCCGTCTGTTGTTCCCATACCCACCGTGACCCTGCTGGCCTACCTGGGTAGCCGAGGTTGCGGATGGGCCGGGAAAGAAGAATGAGCACGGCGCGCCGTGCACAGTGGCTGAAAATATACTCTGCTAAGGGAGTTGACTACTAGTCATACGAATTCGACGCTGGTGGAGTTCCCCCCTCCTCCCCGCCCATGAGGTCGGCCGGGTCACGGTCCCAGTCGGCAGGAAGCGCCGGGACGCCCCAGGCGGGGTCGGGCCGCCAGTCCTCCCAGTGGTCGCGGAACGGCCAACCCCAGCCCTCGATCTCCCGCAGCGCGGCCCGGCCCGCCGCCCGGATGGTCGCGGCCTTCCGCGTCCCTATCAGCCCGGCCTCCTGCGCGGCGACGAACTCGTCCTCGTCCTTCCACTCCCAGGAACGGTCCGGGTAGACCGCGATGTCCAGCACGTGGTCCTCGGAGTCCACGCCGCCGGCCCAGCGGGCCCTGGGCTCCTCGAGGTTGACGTACCAGTTCCGCAGCCGCCAGTCCCGGTCCCAGAAGAGCCACACCGACCACGGGTCACCGGCCCTGGCCAGTTTCAGCACCCCGGTGCCGAACCAGGTGGACCTCCGCGGCGCACGGGGCTTGCGGAACCGGGTGTCCAGGGGCTCCCGGGCGATCTCCGAACCGTCCGCCAGCACCGGTCGCACGCATGTGGTTCCCGGGGCCAGCCAGACGGCGAGCAGATCGGGGCCGTCGTGCACCACGGTGACCGGCCGGCAGATGTGGAGCTGCTCACTCGCGTTGCCCCGGTACCGCCACAGCACCGTGTCACCAGGCGTCCACCACTCCCCGGCCGCCCCGTCCGAATCCTGGGGACCCACCGTCTCAGCCGTCATGGAGAGATGGTAGGCGCAGCGCGCTCCGCGCACCGGAGTATGCGACTGCTGCTGTCGAATGTGGCGCGTGTGGGTCAGGGGGTGGGGGGCGGGGTACGCGGTGGGGTCCCGCTGGTGGGGTCGGCGGGCGGGCGGGCCATGGTGAGGATGTCCAGGGCCTCGTCGAGCTGGGACTCGGTGAGGGTGCCCCGCTCGAGGTGGCCGCGGGCGACGACCACCTCGCGGATGGTGCGGCGTTCGGCCAGGGACTGCTTGGCCACCTCGGCGGCCTCCTCGTACCCCAGGTACCGGTTGAGCGGGGTGACCACCGCGGGGGACGACTCGGCGTACTCGCGGGCCCGTTCGACGTTGGCGGTGATCCCGTCCACGGCGCGGTCGGCCAGCAGCCCGCAGGCGTTGGCGAGCAGCCGGACCGACTCCAGGACGTTGTGGGCCAGCACCGGCAGCATCACGTTGAGCTCGAAGGAGCCCGAGGCGCCGGCGAACGCGATGGCCGCGTCGTTCCCGATGACCTGGGCCGCCACCATCAGCGTCGCCTCGGGGATGACCGGGTTGACCTTCCCCGGCATGATCGACGATCCGGGCTGGAGGTCGGGCAGGGTGATCTCGGCGAGGCCGGCCCGCGGGCCGGAGCCCATCCACCGCAGGTCGTTGCAGATCTTGGTGAGGCTGACCGCGACGGTGCGGAGCTGACCGGAGAGCTCCACCAGGGAGTCCTGGGCCCCCTGGGCCTCGAAGTGGTTGGGGGCCTCGACCAGCGGCAGGCCGGTGGCGGCGGCGAGTTCGGCGACCACCGCGGCGGCGAACCCGTGGGGCGTGTTGACGCCGGTGCCGACGGCGGTCCCGCCGAGGGCCAGCTCCGCCAGTCGGGGCAGACAGTCGGACAGGCGCCGCGTCCCGTTCCTCACCTGGGCCGCGTAGCCACCGAACTCCTGCCCGAGGGTGACCGGGGTGGCGTCCATCAGGTGGGTGCGGCCGGCCTTGACCACGTCGGCGAACTCCGTGGCCTTGCGCTCGAGCGAGCCGGCGAGCCGTTCCAGGGCCGGCAGCAGGTCGTTGACCACCGCGTGCGAGGCGGCCAGGTGGATGGACGAGGGGAACACGTCGTTGGACGACTGGCTCGCGTTGACCTGGTCGTTGGGGTGCACCGGGCGGCCGAGGCGCTCGCTGGCGAGGGTGGCGAGCACCTCGTTCATGTTCATGTTGGACGAGGTGCCGGAGCCCGTCTGGAACACGTCGATCGGGAACTGGTCGTCCCAGCGCCCGGTCACCACCTCCTCCGCGGCCCCGGCGATGGCCTCGGCGACGTCCGGCTCCAGCACGCCCAGCCTGGCGTTGACCACGGCCGCGGCGGCCTTGATCCGGGCCAGTGCCCGGATGTGCGCGCCCTGCAGGCGCTGGCCGGAGATCGGGAAGTTCTCCACGGCCCGCTGGGTCTGGGCCCGCCACTTGGCCGCGGCGGGCACCAGGACCTCTCCCATGGAGTCGTGTTCGACGCGTCGGTCGGTCATGGCCGCCTGCCTCCGTGTTCCCGTGGTGCGTGGTTCCGGTGGTGCGTGGTTCCCGTGGTCCCGGGTGTGTTGCGGGTACCCGCACGCCCGGTGTGCACCGGTCCCAACGGCGGGTCGGCCGGGCGGGTCACGCCCCGGAGCGCACCGGGATGCCGGTCACGAACGGGGTGGACGGGGCCAGCGAGGCGAAGAAGTCGTTGCCCTTGTCGTCCACCACGACGAACGCCGGGAAGTCCATCACCTCGATCTTCCACACCGCCTCCATGCCCAGCTCCGGGTACTCCAGGACCTCCACGGAACGGATGCAGTCCTGGGCCAGCCGGGCCGCGGGACCGCCGATGGAACCGAGGTAGAAGCCGCCGTGCGCGGCGCAGGCATCGGTGACCTGCCGGGACCGGTTGCCCTTCGCCAGCATCACCAGGGAGCCGCCGGCCGCCTGGAACTGCTCGACGTAGCTGTCCATCCGGCCCGCGGTGGTCGGTCCGAACGACCCGGAGGCGTACCCCTCGGGCGTCTTGGCCGGGCCCGCGTAGTACACCGCGTGGTCCCGCAGGTACGCGGGCATCGGCTCGCCCGCGTCCAGGCGCTCCTTGATCTTCGCGTGCGCGATGTCCCTGGCCACCACCAGCGGCCCGGTCAGCGACAGCCGGGTCTTGACCGGGTACCTGGTCAGCTCGGCGCGGATCTCGTCCATCGGCCGGTTCAGGTCGATCCGCACCACCTGGTCGCCGGAGAGGTCCTCGTCGGTGGTCTCCGGGAGGTAATGGGCCGGGTCCTGCTCCAACTGCTCGAGGAAGACGCCCTCCGCAGTGATCTTGCCGAGCGCCTGGCGGTCCGCGGAGCAGGACACCGCGATGGCGACCGGGCAGGAGGCGCCGTGCCGGGGGAGCCGGACCACCCGCACGTCGTGGCAGAAGTACTTGCCGCCGAACTGGGCGCCGATCCCGATCCGCTGCGTCAGCTCGAACACCCGCTGCTCCAGCTCCGGGTCGCGGAAGCCGTGGCCGGAGGGCGAGCCGGAGGTGGGCAGGGCGTCCAGGTAGTGCGCCGAGGCGTACTTGGCCGTTTTCAGCGCGTACTCGGCCGAGGTGCCGCCGACGACGATGGCCAGGTGGTACGGGGGGCAGGCGGCGGTGCCGAGGGAGCGCAGCTTCTCCTCGAGGAAGCGCATCATGGAGGCCTCGTTGAGCACGGCCTTGGTCTCCTGGTACAGGAACGACTTGTTGGCCGAGCCACCGCCCTTGGCCATGAACAGGAACTTGTAGGCGTCCCCGTCGGTGGCGTACAGCTCGATCTGCGCCGGCAGGTTGCTGCCGGTGTTCCTCTCCTCCCACATGGTCAACGGGGCCATCTGGGAGTACCGCAGGTTCAGCTTGGTGTAGGCGTCGAAGACGCCGTGGGAGAGGGCCTCCTCGTCGCGGCCCGCGGTGAGCACCTGCTGGCCGCGCTTGCCCATGACGATGGCGGTGCCGGTGTCCTGGCACATGGGCAGCACCCCGGCCGCCGCGATGTTGGCGTTGCGAAGCAGGTCGAGGGCGACGAAGCGGTCGTTGGGGCTGGCCTCGGGGTCGTCCAGGATGCGCCGGAGCTGGGCCAGGTGCGCCGGCCGCAGGAAGTGCGCGATGTCGTGCATGGCCTCGGCGGCGAGCAGGCGCAGCGCCTCGGGCCGCACGCTGAGGAAACGGCGCCCGGCGGCCTCGAAGGTGCTCACGCCCTCGGTGGTGAGCAGACGGTACGGGGTGGGGTCGTCACCGACGGGAAGCAGGTCCGTGTAGGTGAATTCGGGCATCGAAGGCAACCTCACTCATCGACTCGTCGGCAGCGTCAACCAGAACCCCACCAGCGTAGAACGCCGTGCCGGGGCGGCACGGGGTGACCTTGGCCGCGGGGCCCGCCGGTGGCGGTGGAGGCCGTGCCGCCGCGTCCCTCGCACTGGTCACGATCTATCGCGTTTCGTTATCGTGTTGCCGTGGACGAGCCCCAGCTTGAGAAGCGAGACCAGCCGCCCGCAGTGATACCGCGCCCGGTGCCGGGTCCGGTGCCGGCGGCCCAACTCCGAGCGTCGGACGCGGATCGGGACCGGGTGGCCGACATGCTGGGCGACGCGCTCGCCGAGGGCCGGCTGACCACTGAGGAGCACGCCGAACGTCTCGACGCGCTCTACCGGGCCAAGACCATGGGCGAGCTGGAGCCACTCACCCGCGACCTCCCGGCGCACTACGCCGGGGCCGCCCCCTCAGCCCGGCCCGTGCCGATGACACCGCAGGCACCGGCCAGGGCCGAACCGCCGGCCCTGGTGGCGATCTTCGGTGGGGTCACCCGCAAGGGCCGCTGGCGGGTGGGCAGCGAGTTGCGCGCGGTCGCGGTGTTCGGGGGCGTCGAGATCGACCTCACCGAGGCGGTCTTCGAACACCCCGAGGTGGTGATCAACGTCACGGCGATCTTCGGTGGCGTGGACATCAAGGTGCCGGAGAACATCACGGTGCGCAACGGTGGCGGGACCGGGATCTTCGGCGGCTTCGACGTCAAGGGGTACGAGTCCCCGGAGCCCGACGCCCCGGTGGTCCAGATCGGCGGAGCCGCGGTGTTCGGCGGCATCGAGGTCAAACGCAAGAAGGGCAAGCGACTGCGCGAGTGGGCGCGCAAACGGCTCGAGGGCTGAGGCCCGGGGGCGCCAGGACCGACGGGTCGGGGTGGTGAACGGCGCGCGCGCCGTCCCCGCGGTTCGATATCCGGTGCACGGGGAAGGACGGCGGCGGGACGGGGGACGGATTCGCCGGGAGCCGAGGGCGTTCTGGAGGCCCTTGTGACCTGCCTCTTGACACGGTGTGCATGAAGCCCGCCACAGCGGGTAGGGCTTGCTTCATCGTCTCTCGTATGGCTGCGCCCGAAATGTGGACAGTGCAGTGCGGTGCGGACAGCCGTGCGCAGTTGGACGGTCAAGCTCGAAATCGCCGCCGAGCCGTCGTCGTCAGGAGTACACCGTGCTGCAATCGACCGAGTCCGCGAAGGATGCCGCCCTTCCGGGCCAGCGCACTTCCGGACGTCTTGTGCAAGCCGAGGCCGAGTCGGGGGACCTGCGTGGCCCCTGGCACTCGGGGGCCGCCTGCCGCCGGGACGAGGCGGGTCTGTTCTTCGCCCCCTCCAAGGAACCCACGGCGGCGCGGCTGGCCCGGGAGGAGGCCGCGAAGCGGGTCTGCGCGCGGTGCCCGGTCCTGTTGGAGTGCCGCGAACACGCGCTGATGCAGCCCGAGCCCTACGGGGTGTGGGGCGGGCTGACCGCCGCGGAGCGCCGGGTGGTCCTGGCCCGCCGGCGGCGCCGGGAGGCCGAGTTGAAGTCCGCGGCCGGACACCGGGGACGGATAGCAGCCGTGGGCTGAGGGAGTACCCAAGAGTTCCACCCGACGGGGGCGAGCGGGAACGAGCAACGGGGGCGGAGCACCGCGAGGTGCTCCGCCCTCAGTCATGCCGCCTCCCGCCCTCCCCCGCACCGCCGCCACCGAGAGGTGGGCCGACGGCGCCGCGGGGCCGTGCCGGTGGGGTCGGTGCGGGTGGGCCCCACCGGGGTGGCGGGGCCGGGGGTCAGTGGGCCCGGTCGAAGTTGACCGCGCTGTAGGCCCGCAGCTTGGCGAGTCGGTGGGTGGAGTCGATCTGCCGGATGGTGCCGCTCTTGGAGCGCATCACCAGCGACTCGGTGAGCGCGGTGTCGGCGCGGTACCGCACCCCCCTCAGCAGTTCGCCGTCGGTGATGCCGGTGGCGACGAAGAACACGTTCTCGCCCCAGACCAGGTCGTCCGTGGTCAACACCCGGTCCAGGTCGTGACCCGCGTCCAGGGCGCGTCGGCGCTCCGCCTCGTCCCTGGGCCAAAGCCGGCCCTGGATGGTTCCGCCCAGGCACTTCATCGCGCAGGCGGTGATGATGCCCTCCGGGGTGCCGCCGATGCCCAGCAGCAGGTCGATCCCGGTGTCCTCGCTGGCCGCCATGATGGCGCCGGCCACGTCGCCGTCGGCGATGAACTTGATCCGGGCGCCGGTCTCCCGGATCTCCCGGACCATGTCCTGGTGCCTGGGGCGGTCCAGGATGACCACGGTCACGTCGTCCGCCGAGGAGCGCTTGGCCCTGGCGACCCGGCGGATGTTCTCCGCGATGGGTGCGGAGATGTCCACGCTGTCGGCGGCCTCGGGGCCGGTGGCCAGCTTCTCCATGTAGAAGACCGCGGAGGGATCGAACATGGTGCCGCGTTCGGCCACGGCGAGGACCGAGAGCGCGTTGCTCATGCCCTTGGCGGTGAGGGTGGTGCCGTCGATCGGGTCCACCGCGACGTCGCACTCCGCACCGGTGCCGTCGCCGACGTGTTCCCCGTTGAACAGCATCGGGGCCTCGTCCTTCTCGCCTTCCCCGATCACCACCACGCCGTTCATCGACACGGTGGAGACCAGGGCGCGCATGGCCCGGACCGCGGCGCCGTCGGCACCGTTCTTGTCGCCGCGGCCGACCCACCGGCCAGCCGCCATCGCGGCGGCCTCGGTGACCCGCACCAGTTCCAGGGCGAGGTTGCGGTCGGGTGCTTCAGGGGCCACCTCGAGTTGGGGCGGCAGGTTCTGCTCGGTCATCTGTCCGTACCTTTCTGTACGTCGACGGCCGTTATGAGGGTTGATGCGACTGTATCCAGCGGACCCGGTCGCGCAGCAGGGGGCCCGAACCGGCCGGGCTGGCTCACCTGCGACCATGGGAGGGTGGCAGCGAACAGGCGTGGCAAGCAGACGGCACGAGACATGATCTTGTCGATGGCGGTGATCGGCGTGGCCGCCGCCATCGTCTACTTCTTCGTGCCGCACTCCGAGGGCGATCCGGTGCGGACCGTTGACTACCGGGTCGAGGTGCTGTCGGCGCGACGGGCCGCGCCCTTCCCGGTGCTGGCCCCCGACGGCCTGTCCAAGGACTGGAGGGCGACCTCGGTGTCCTACCGCCACCTGGACCCCGAGGCCGAGGGCGCCGTGTGGCACCTGGGCTTCATCAACCCGCAGGATGAGTACGCGGCGGTGGAGCAGAGCAACGGTCCGGCCGAGGCGTTCATCGCGGACAAGAGCAAGTCGGCGGAGCGCTCCGGGACCACGGTGGTGCGGGGGAAGACCTGGGAGCGGTACTCGGGACCGAAGTACAACGCGTTGGTGCGGCAGGAGAAGGACGTGACCACCGTGGTGACCGGCACCGCCCCGCACCGGCAGCTCGCGGTGCTCGCCGCGGCGCTGAGCTCGTCCGCGTCCCCCGCCCCGGCGGACCCCTCCAACTGAGGAACCCCCGCCCCCTCACCCGCCGGCGTCGCCCGGGGCGGGGGCCGGTCCGTCGGGTGACGCCTGGAGGGCGGCGTCCAACCGGGCCCGGGCGCCGTCGAGCCACCGCCGGCAGACCGCGGCCAGCATCTCCCCGCGCTCCCAGAGCGCCAGGGACTCCTCCAGGGACGCCCCACCGGCCTCCAGCCGCCGCACCACGTCGATCAGCTCGTCCCGGGCCTGCTCGTAGCCGAGTGACGAGGTCGGGTCGGTGTCGTTGTCAGCCATGCCCTCACCCTAGGGGGTGGCGCCGGTCGCCCGGACGGCGAAGTCGCCGTCCGCGACCCGGGCCCGCAGCGGCTCGTCGGGCTTCACCTCACCCGCGGAGCGCACCACCGTGCCGTCCTCGTGCTGGAGCACGGCGTAGCCGCGGCGCAGGGTGGCGGCCGGGGACAGCGCCACACAGCGGGCCAGGGTGTGGGTCAGGTCCCCGTCGGCCTGGTCGAGCCGGTGCCGCAGGCACCTCCTTGACCGGTCCAGCAGCGCGGTGACCTCGGCGGCGCGCTCGTCCACCATCCGCAGCGGCGCGGCCATCGCCGGACGGCTCAGCGCGGCGGCTAGGTCCCGTTCGGCCCGGTCCAGCCTCCCCGTGACCGCCCGCAGCGCCCGCTCCCGGAGCTGCTGCACCCGGTGCTGCTCCTCGCCGACGTCCGGCACCACCTTCTTGGCGGCGTCGGTCGGTGTGGACGCCCTCAGGTCGGCGACCAGGTCGAGCAGCGGGCTGTCCGGCTCGTGCCCGATGGCGCTGACCACCGGGGTGCGGCAGGCCGCAACCGCGCGGATGAGCTGCTCGTCGGAGAACGGCAGCAGGTCCTCCACGCTGCCGCCGCCCCGCGCCACCACGATGACGTCCACCGACGGGTCCTGGTCGAGTTCCCGGACCGCGTCGATCACCTGCGGCACCGCGTGCACGCCCTGCACCGCCACGTTGCGCACCGCGAACCGGACCGCGGGCCAGCGCAGCCTCGCGTTCTCCAGCACGTCCCGCTCCGCGGCCGAGGCCCGGCCGCAGACCAGGCCGATCCGCCCGGGGAGGAAGGGCAGCCTGCGCTTGCGCCCGGCGGCGAAGAGCCCCTCCGCGGCGAGCTCCCGCTTCAGCCGTTCCAGCCGCGCCAGCAGCTCCCCGATCCCCACCGGGCGGATCTCCGCGGCCCGCAGCGACAGGGTGCCGCGGGGGGTGTACCACTCCGGTTTCGCGTGCACCACCACCCGGGCGCCCTCCGCCACGGTGTCCGCGACCGCGTCGAAGACCCGCCGGAGGCAGGTCACGGAGAGCGACACGTTCGCCGAGGGGTCACGCAGGGTCAGGAACACCACTCCGGTGCCCGGCCGCCTGCTCAACTGGGTGATCTGTCCCTCCACCCAGACCGGGCCGAGCCGGTCGATCCAGCCGCCGATCAGCCGGGACACCTCGCCGACCGGGATGGGGGCCTCAACGGAGGTCTGTAGCGCCATGTCACGAGGGTAACGACCGCTGCCGGCGCCGAGCCGGGCCGTGGCCCGTCAACCCCTGGACCAGCAGCACCAGCAGCCCCACCACCAGCCAGCCCAGCGCCACCCACTGCGCGGTCCGGCTCGCCTCGACGATCACGGTCACGGTGATCGCGGCGCCGAGGACCGGGACCACCAGGTGCGGCAGCGGGGCGAAGGACTCCCGGTGCCGCACCGCGTACCAACCGAGCACCGACAGGTGCAGCAGGGTGAACGCGCTGAGCGCGCCGACGTTCACCACGGAGACCAGCCGGTCCAGCCCGTCGGCGCGCCGGGCCGCCGCCACCGCCGCCAGCAGCGTGATCACCGCGGAGGTGAGCAGCGCCAGGCGCGGCACCCCGGACTCCCGGTCCACCCGGGACAGCACCCCGGGCAGCCGCCGCCCCCGGCCCATCGCGAACAGCAGCCGCCCGGCCGCCGCCTGACCGGCCAGCGCCGCGAAGGCCGCTCCGATCGCCTTGCTCGCCGCCACCAGGGTGTGCAGCCACCGACCGACCGACGCGTCAACGGTGTCGTAGAACGCGGGCCCCTGGGCCTCCGGGTGGTCCGCGAGGTGCGCGGAGGAGTCCGGCTCGAGGAGCCCCGCCAGGGCCGTCTGGACGAAGAACAGCACTCCGGCCAGGGCCAGGCAGAACAGGACCGCGCGCCCGACCCGGTTCCCCACCGCGCGCCGGTCGTCCTGCCCCGCCACCTCGTCCCCCGCCCAGGGGTCCCGGGTCCCGGCGTCCCGGGTCCCGGCGTCCCGGGTCCCGGCGTCCCGGTCGCCGGTCCGTTCCGTCCCAGGGTGGTCGCCGTCCCGTTCGGTCTCCTCGGCGAACGAGGCGATGGCGTCGAACCCGAGGAAGGACAGCACCGCCACCGACACCGCGCCCAGCAGCGCCCCGAAGGCGAAGGTGTGGTCCCCGGTGAGCGGGCTCCACCAGCCCCGCTGCGGCCCGTCCACCGCCAGCACCACCGCGGCGGCGACCACGAACACCACCAGCACCACGATCTCCATCACCAGCACCACGAGCCCGGCCACGGCGGCCACCCGAACACCCATCAGGTTCAACGTGGTGGTCACCACCACCGCCGCCGCCGTCCACACCCACCGGTCCACCGACGGAACCAGGGCGTTCATCGCGATCCCGGAGAAGAGGTAGGCCACCGCGGGGATCAACAGGTAGTCGAGCATCGCCAGCCACCCGGCGACGAATCCCGGAGCCTCGCCGAGCCCCGCTCTGGCGTAGGCGAACACGGACCCGGCCTGGGGGACGACCCGCAGCATCTGGGCGTAGGACAGCGCGGTGAACGCCATCGCCGCGGTCGCCACCAGGTAGACCAGGGCCACCGCGCCGTGGCTGCGCGCGTCGAGCACCCCGAAGACACCCACCGGGGCCATCGGCGCGATGAAGAGCAGTCCGTACACCACGAGGTCCCGGAAGCGCAGGGTGCGGTGGAGACGGGGCGGGGCCGGGGTGGTGACGGGCGCTTCCTTGGACATGGTGCCCTTCGTCCGGTGTCGTGCTGTTCGTTTGCTTTCCGTGTGGTGTGGTGCCCCCACCTCAGATTGGACCACCGCGCGGCACTGATCGCCGCTCAGCAACGACCCGTACGATGGAGCAATGACTGCGCCTGCCGCTTCCCGCCGTGTCCTGCTCGCCGCGCCCCGTGGCTACTGCGCGGGCGTGGACCGCGCCGTGATCGCCGTGGAGAAGGCCCTCGAGCGCTACGGGCCGCCGATCTACGTCCGCAAGGAGATCGTCCACAACAAGTACGTGGTCAGGACGCTCGAGAAGCAGGGCGCGATCTTCGTTGAGGAGACCGAGGAGGTCCCGGAGGGGTCCATCGTGATCTTCTCCGCGCACGGGGTCGCCCCGGTGGTGCACCAGGAGGCGGCCGAGCGCCGCCTCGCCACCATCGACGCCACCTGCCCCCTGGTGACCAAGGTGCACAAGGAAGCCGTCCGCTTCGCCAACGACGACTACGACATCCTCCTGATCGGCCACGAGGGCCACGAGGAGGTCGTGGGCACGATGGGTGAGGCCCCCGACCGCATCCACCTGGTCGACGGCCCCGACGACGTGGCGAACGTGTCCGTCCGCGACGAGGACAAGGTGGTGTGGCTCTCCCAGACCACCCTGTCGGTGGACGAGACGATGGCCACCGTGGACCGACTGAAGGAACGCTTCCCCGCGCTGCTCTCCCCGCCGAGCGACGACATCTGCTACGCCACCCAGAACCGCCAGACGGCGGTCAAGGAGATCGCGGCCGAGGCCGAGCTGGTCATCGTCGTCGGCTCACGGAACTCCTCCAACTCCCAACGGCTCGTGGACGTCGCCCTGGAGGCGGGCGCCGGGGCGTCCTACCTGGTGGACGGTGCCGACGAGATCGACCCGGCCTGGCTGGACGGCGTCACCACGGTCGGCGTGACCTCGGGGGCCTCGGTGCCCGAGGTGCTCGTCGAGGGCGTCGTGGACTGGCTGGCCGAGCGGGACTACCGCGACGTCGAGGTGATCCGTTCCGCCGAGGAACGGATCCAGTTCTCCCTGCCCAAGGAGCTCCGCCGCGACCTGCGGGCACAGCTCGCCGGGGTCGGCGAGACCGAAGGACAGTAACCCGCCCGGCACCGGCAGGTCGCCGGTACCGGTTGGGAACACCGGGAGACGGGCACCCGGGTGAGGACGCCGGGCGGCGTCGAGCGGGCGTGTGGACACGACGGGAGGAGTGCGGGCCCCGTGGACTTCTTCGGTGTGGACGTGGGCGGCTCCGGGATCAAGGGCGCGCCCGTGGACCTGGTGCACGGCGCCCTGGCACAGGAGCGGCACAAGGTGCTCACCCCGCAGCCCTCCAGACCCGGCCCCGTGGCCGCCGCGGTCAAGCAGGTCGTGGACCACTTCGGCTGGACAGGACCGGTCGGGATCACCTTCCCCGGCGTGGTCACCGACGGGATCATCCGCACGGCGGCCAACGTGGACCGGGAGTGGGTGGACCTGCCGGCGCGCGAGCTGTTCGAACGTACGTTGGAACGCCCGGTGACGGTGGTGAACGACGCCGACGCCGCGGGGATCGCGGAGGTCGCCTTCGGCGCGGCACACGGCCGTCCCGGAGTGGTCCTGGTGCTGACCTTCGGCACCGGCATCGGCAGCGCCCTGTTCGTGGACGGCACCCTGGTCCCCAACACCGAGCTCGGGCACCTCGAGCTCGACGGCGGGGACGCGGAGAAGCGGGCCTCCTCCGCCGCCCGGGAGGTGGAGGACCTGAGCTGGCCGGCCTGGGCCGAACGGGTCGGCGCCTACCTGCGCCACGTGGAGATGCTCTTCAGCCCCGACCTGCTGGTGATCGGCGGCGGGATCAGCCGCAAGTCGGCGAAGTTCCTGCCGCTGATCACGGGGGTGCGCGCCCCCGTCGTCCCCGCGGCACTGCACAACAACGCCGGGATCGTGGGCGCGGCGATGGCCTGCGCCCCGCACTGAGGGACACCGCTCGGCGTCGGCCGACCCCGAGCAGCCCGGACGGACCCCCACCCGCGGCCGGCCGGCCCCGGGTGGGTGCCGAGGATCAGGCCCGGCGTCGGCCGCCCTGCCCGGCCCGCTGTTCCTGTCCGGCCCTGCGGCCCTGGGGGGCGCTCCGCCTCTCCTGCCTGTCCCGCCGGTTCCCGGCGAGGTGCCGCAGCAGCGCCAGCGCCACGGCCACCGCCGTCCCCGCGTACAGCCAGTCCGCGTTCACCGCCAGGTCCGTGGCGACGGTCACCGCCCGTTGGAGGAGACCCTCGTCGTCGGAGGGCGTGGTGACCGCCAGCGCCACGGCATACGCCAAGGGCGCGCACACCGGTGCGGCGACCACGTCAGACCGGCGCACCCACACCGTCGTGACCAGGCACGCCGCCACGAAACCAACCCCGAAGAGGAAACCGTAGTCGTCTCCGGTCTGGGCGTCGGCGACGCCGGCGGCCAGGCTGAGGAGCAGGAGGACGACCCCGGTGCCCGCGGAGGTCAACCGGGCCCGTCCGCCCGTTGACCGGCCGCTCCCGGAACCGCGCGAACCACTCCTCGACCTGCTCGCGGTGTCGCTCGCCGAACCGTTCCCCGCCTCGCCCCCGCCGGACCGCGCGGACCGGCCGCCGCCCGACCGGCCCGCGTCACCCGGGTGGCCGCGGTGACCGCGCCGGGACCCGCCGTGTCCCGACGGGTGGGTCGGCCGGGGGCCGGGCAGCCCCCGCGTCGGATCGTTGCCGTCCTGGTCTGCTGGGGAAGAGGTGGCCGGGTAGACGGTCCTGTGGTCCCGCCGGCCGGGACGTGCGCTTTCTCGTTCCACCGCACCAACCTAGGCGGTAACCGCCGGTTCAGCGACGACTAGACACGCCTTTTTGACCAGGCTTGTATAACGTGTTCACGTCAATGGCAGTGATCAGTCCAGCGTGGGACCTCGGGAGGGCGCCATGGGACACGGCCGGATCAGTCGCAGAACGGTGGTCGGGGCGGGCGCCGGAGCCGTCACCCTGGCCGCCGCTCCCCGGCCCGCCGCCGGGGCCGGCAGGGCCGGCCGCCAGGAGCCGACGCCCGCGGCGGACCAGGACGTCCACGACGAGCTGCTGGGCCGTTGGCGGGAGGTCCTGGTCGGAGGAGCGGTGCCGGCCGACGCCACCGACTACGCCACCGCGGTGGCCGCCCAGGACCGCACGGCCCAGCGCCACCTCGCGTCCCTGCGCACCGACCCCGGCCGCACCACGCCCTGGGACGACCTGCCGCTGGGCAGCGCCTCCGCCAACGTCACCTCCGTCGCCAACCGGTTGCGCACCATCGCCCTGTGCTGCGCCACCCCGGCGTCCACGCTCCACGGCGACCAGGACGCGGCCCGGGCGGTCGCCGCCGGCCTCGGCGTCCTGCACGCCTCGGCGTACCGGGCCGGGCAGGAGTCCTACGGCAACTGGTGGGACTGGGAGATCGGCACGTCGAAGTCGGTCGGCGACAGCGCCGTGCTGCTCGGCGCGGCGCTGCCGGCCGGGACCAGGGACGGGCTGCTCGCCGCGATCGACCACTTCGTCCCCGACCCCAGGCGGATGCTTCGCGACACCCTGGAGTCCACCGGCGCCAACCGGGTGGACCTGTGCCGCGCCGTGGCGGTGCGCGGAGCCCTGGGCCGGGACCCCGAACGCCTCCGCCTGGCCTCGACGTCCCTCACCGGGGTGCTGGACCCGGTGCTCGTCGGCGACGGGTTCCACCCCGACGGCTCGTTCGTCATGCACACCTGCGTGGCCTACCCGGGCACCTACGGCGAGGTGCTGGTCCGCGGCATGGCCGAGCTGATGCGGCTGCTCGCCGGGACCGAGTGGGACGTCGCCGCCCACGAGCGGGAACGCACCGTCGCCGCCGTGCGGGACACCTTCCTGCCGCTGGTGCACGGCGGGCTGATGGCCGACTCGGTCCGCGGCCGGGCCATCGCCAGGACGACGGCCCGGGACGCCGACGACGGCTTCCTGCTCACCGTCGACCTCGTGAGCCTCGCCGGGGCGCTGCCACCAGCACAGGCGGAGACCGCGCTGCGGCTCAGGGCCGTGGCCAGGGACTGGCTGCGCCGCAACACCTGGCGCCCCCTGTCATCCCGCCAACCCGTGCAGATCGCCACCGTGGCCGCGGTACTCGCCGACGACACCCTCCCCGACGCACCCGGGCTGCACGGACACTTCGCCTACCCGGACATGGAGCGGTTCGTCCACCGCCGGCCGGGCTGGAGCTGCTCACTGGCCCTGAACTCGGACCGGATCGCCCGCTACGAGTACATGAACGGGGAGAACGCCAAGGGCTGGCACACCGGCGACGGCATGCTCCAGCTCCACCTGGACACCGACCTGTTCCACTACACCGAGGACTACTGGCCGACCGTGGACGCCAAGCGCCTGCCCGGCACCACGGTGGACACCGCGCCCCTGCCGGTGGGCGCCGGCGGGGACAACGACCACCAGCCGCTCACCGGGACCCGCTGGTCCGGCGGCGTGCGCCTGGACGACGTCGGGTTCGCCTCGGTGGACCTGCGGGGCACCGACTCCCCGCTGAGGGCCCGCAAGTCCTGGCTGTTCCTCGACGACGCGGTGCTGTGCGCCGGCTCCGGCATCAGGTCGGGCCCGGGCCGCGGCGTCGAGACCGTGGTGGAGAACCGCCGCACCGACGCCCGGCTCACCATCGACGGGCAGGCCCCGACCGGCCCGTCCGCCCCGGCCCGCTGGGCACACCTGGCCGGCGTCGGCGGATACGTCTTCCTGAGCCACCCCCCGGAGCTGCACGCCCTGCGCGAGGAGCGCACCGGACGCTGGCGGGACCTGCACGCCACGGGCCCCACCACACCGCTCACCCAGCCCTACACCACCCTGTGGCTGGACCACGGCGCGGACCCGGACGACGCCGCCTACGCCTACCTCCAGCTCCCCGGCGCGTCCTTCGCAGCCACCGCCGCCCGGGCGTCCTACCCCGGCGTCCGAGTCACCGCCCTCACCCCCGAGCTGCACGCCTTCAGCTCCCTGCCCGGACACGGGCCGCGCCTCACCGCGATCACCTTCTTCGCCCCCGGCACCCACGACGGGATCACCGTGGACGCCCCCTGCTCGGTGCTGCTCACCGAGGAGCCGGGCACCGCGCTGCGCGTCGCGGTGGCCGACCCTTCCCGCAGCGCGGCCACCGTCACCGTGGAACTCGACCGGCACCGCTCCGTCTTCCCAGCGGTGACCTCGGCGGACGAGGGGCTGCACGTGCTGGACACCTCGCCCCTGAGGCTGCTCGCCGAACCCGGCGCCCGGCACGGCGCCTCCCTGCGGGCCGAGCTGCGCCCCGGCCGGCCGCCCCGGCGCCAGCACGCCCGCACGCTGGTCGCCGCCGCGGACGCCACCGTGCGCGGTGGGGTCCACGCCGACGACAACGCCGGCACGGGACCACTGCTGACCGTGTGGACCGCCGAGACCGCCGACGACACGCACCGGGCGTACCTCGCGTTCGACCTGTCCACGGTCCGGAGCAGGGTCCACCGGGCCGTGCTGTGGCTGTACGGCAGCATCCCCAACGACCCCGCCACCCGCGCTGACGACCTGCTGGCCACCGGGCTGCGGGCGTACGCGGTCCCTCCCGGCTCGTGGACGGAGTCCGACCTCACCTGGCGCACCGCGCCCCCGCCGGGCGCCGCGCTGGGCACCGGGCAGGCCACCGTCTACCCGGACTGGATCGCCCTGGAGGTGACCGGGGCCGTCACCGCCCGGCCCGGGGACCGCCTGGACCTGGCCCTGGCCCAGCAGGACCCGGGCCACCGGGTGCTCCTGCACGGCCGGGAGAACCCCGTTCACCCCCCGCTGCTGGAACTGATCACCGACTGACCCGCTCCCGCCAAGCCGTAGACTCGCAAGGTCGTCCCCAGCACCGTGAGGTTACGTCTCCCATGTCGCTCAGCATCGGAATCGTCGGCCTGCCCAACGTCGGCAAGTCGACCCTGTTCAACGCCCTGACCAAGAACGAGGTGCTCGCGGCGAACTACCCGTTCGCCACCATCGAGCCCAACGTCGGGGTCGTGGGCGTGCCCGATCCGCGGCTGGACACCCTGGCCGAGATCTTCGGCTCCCAGCGCAAGATCCCGGCGACGGTGGACTTCGTGGACATCGCGGGCATCGTCCGGGGAGCGTCAGAGGGCCAGGGCCTGGGCAACAAGTTCCTGGCGAACATCCGCGAGTCCGACGCCATCTGCCAGGTCATCCGCGTCTTCACGGACCCCGACGTGGTCCATGTGGACGGCAAGGTCTCCCCGGGCGACGACATCGAGACGATCAACACCGAGCTGATCCTGGCCGACCTCCAGACCATCGACAGGGCCCTGCCCCGGCTCCAGAAGGAAGCCCGGCTCCAGAAGGAGAAGCAGGCGACCGTCGCCGCGGTGGAGGAGGCCAAGCAGGCGCTCGACCAGGGCACCACCCTCTTCGCCGCGGGCCTCACCGCCACCTCCGAGCGCGGTGCCCCGCTCCGGGAACTGCACCTGCTCACCGCGAAGCCGTTCCTGTACGTCTTCAACGTGGACGAGGACGAACTGCTCAACGAGGACCTGCGGAACGAACTGCGGGCACTGGTCGCCCCCGCTGAGGCGATCTTCCTCGACGCCAAGATCGAGTCGGAGCTGATCGAGCTGGACGACGCCGAGGCGCTGGAACTCCTCCAGTCCATGGGGCAGGACGAACCCGGCCTGGTCACCCTCAGCCGCGTCGGCTTCCAGACCCTGGGCCTGCAGACCTACCTCACCGCCGGCCCCAAGGAGGCCCGCGCCTGGACCATCAAGAGGGGCGCCACCGCCCCGGAGGCGGCCGGCGTCATCCACACCGACTTCCAGAAGGGCTTCATCAAGGCCGAGGTCATCTCCTTCGACGACCTCGTGGCCGCCGGCTCCGTCACCGAGGCCCGCGCCCAGGGCAAGGCCCGGATGGAGGGCAAGGACTACGTGATGCAGGACGGGGACGTGGTGGAGTTCCGCTTCAACGTGTGAAGTGCCACCACGTCGCTCAGGGCGGCGGACACGCACGTCAAAGGGGCCGGACGCTGACGAGTCCGGTCCCTTCGCCCATCCCGTGCCGGTTCTGTCGTTTCGGTGCCGACTTGGTCTGACCCTGGGCGTGGCTCGCGGGGAAGACCCATGTCGTCGCGGATGGTGAGCGATTGGATGTGCATTGTTACTTTCATTCGACGCTTGATATCCTGCGCCCAATGAAAGTGTCTCCGAGTCTGCTCCCCATCCTCCGATCCCGCATGCAAGGCGAACTCCTCGCGCTTGTACTCCTGCACCCGGAACGTGAGTACGGCATCACCGAGCTGGCCAATGACATCGGAGTGACGCCGACGACTGTCCTGCGTGAGGTTGACCGGTTGACCCGCGGCGGCATCCTGGCCGATCGCAGAGTGGGGCGCAGCCGCCTCGTCAAGGCGCGTACCGATACCCCGCTGTACCGTCCCCTGAGCGACCTCATGTCCGTCTCCTTTGGCCCCGTGCCCGTGCTCGCCGAGGCGTTGGCGAAACTCGAGGGGGTGCGGCGGGCCTATGTCTACGGCTCTTGGGCCGCCCGGTACAGCGGCGAGCCGGGGCCGCCGCCCGCTGATGTCGACGTCCTCGTTGTGGGTGATCCCGATGCCGACGCTCTTTTTGACCTTGCCGAGGTTGCGTCCCGCCGGCTCCGCCGCGAGGTCAACGTCCATAGGATCTCCGTCGAGGCGTGGGAGGCCCGGACGGACGATCCGTTCCTTACCAGCGTTCGCGAACGTCCACTGGTCGAGTTGCACCTTGGCCTGGGGACGATGTGATGCGCTGGAACCAAGGGCGGCCGACGGTCGACTCGCTTATCGGTAGCGGTGAGCTTGAGCGCGTACCCGCTTCCCAACAGGTCGCTGAAGCGGAACTGGTCCGGGCCCGTACGCATGTGGGCTCCGCACGGCAACTGTTGGCCACGGACCCTGAGGGTGCGTACACGCTCGCCTATGACGCCGCCCGCAGAGCGTTGGCCGCGGTGCTGCAGAACCAGGGGCTGCGCGCCACCAGCCGTGGTGGCCACACCGTCATCTACGAGGCCGTGCGAGCGCAGCTCGACCCACCGCTGGGGTCCATACTGCGCCCTTTCAACCGCATGCGAGTGCGGCGAAACGAGATTGAGTACCGGTCTTCGGAGGCTCCGGCCGTGACGCCGGAGGAGGTCGGGGCTGACTTGACGAAGGTTGAGGCGCTCATCGCGCTCGCAGAGAAGGCGATCCCCAACATGCCGCGCTATTGAGGCCGCTCCCGAGGGCTGCCGTGGACACATGGGCACGACACCCGGGCGGTCAGGTCGAGCTCGGCGAAGCTAGCGCCCAGGTCCCGACAGTAGGGAAAGCTGGCGATCAGCGCACCGGTGTCGTACGGGTGGGGTGTTCACGCGGCGGATGTCCCCGTGCTGCTGAGGTACTCGGCGTCGGCCATGTCGGCACGGGCGGCGGCGCGCTCCTCCGGGTGAAGGTTCCGGCCTCGCCCTGCTACTCCCGGATCACGGCCCGACCGGCCTGAAGCCGCAGCTCCAGCTCGGCCGCTCCGGCGACGAGTCGGGAGAGCGGTTCCTCTCCCCGGGAGCGGTGGCCGGGGGCGCCGGCCCGGACCGCGGGGCGGGGGCTCAGGACGGCTGGCGACCGGTGAGCTGGAGGACGCGGTGGAAGGGATCGGCGGCCGGCCCCGGGTCGGAGGACGACGCGAACGCGCCGGCCGAAGCGAACATGGGTGCGAGTGGTATCAGCCAGCCGAGAGCCGCCTCGCTGAGCTCCGGGTCGGGGCTGAACGTCGTGCCGGTGGCCACGGCCAGGTCCCAGGCGTGGACGGTGACGTCACCGAGGCGGACCAGTACCAGGGTGGAGCCCGGCAGCTCGCCGAGCTGCCTGTGGGTCACCGTGCGCTCCAGGGCGCCCGGCCGGGCCGTCGACTCCTCGACCGCAGCGGTCCAGCGGCGGTAGGCGGCGTCGAGGGCCTCGCCCGGCTCGACGGCCGGTCCGGTGGTGGCCGTCGGGTCGAACGCGGCGACCAGGGCGGCGTGGCCGCGGACGACGTGCTCCACCACGTCGCGCACCGACCACTGCTCGCAGGGCGTGGGGCGGTCCCAGTCCGCCTCGGTCAACCGGTCAAGGGCGGCGCTGAAGTAGCCGTTGGCGAGCTGAAGTGCCTGGAGGTGGTCCATTCGGCTCCTGACGGTCACGCGGCCGGAGTACCGCGGCACGGTGGGTTCACCGCGGATCGTATCCCTGTGCGGATGGCCTGGTGGGGCGAGGAGTCGGGGCCGACGGGGGAGCCGGTGGCACGGGCTCGACGCCGAAGCCAAAGCACGGGCGAGCACGCGGTGCGCCGGCGCCCGGTGCCCGCGTCGATATGCGGGAAACGCGCCGGCCCTGCTCCGGGGGGCGGGTATTCGTGTCGGCTTGTCCGACGATAGGTTCAATGGTTGTCCACAATTGGAGAAAGTGTGGTGGGCGGGTCCACTCCGCTTGACCAGGCGTTTCCGCGGGTGATTTTTCGGCCGTTCCGCCGCTCTTCAATTGCGTGGGGTTTCCCGGAATTTCGGGGTGTCCTCGGTTCCACGGGGTGGTTGCCCGCCGTGTCGGTGGGGCGTTCGCCGTCCCTCGTCCCGGTGGGCTGTGGGGGCACCCGGGCCCCCGGTGGGCCGATGGCCCGGGCGGGGCTGGCGCGTTGCCGCTCGGGCCCGGCGGGCTCTTGCGGCGTCGCGCCTTGGGGGCGGCTGTGAGCTGGGAGTTCGCCGCGTATCCCGGGAACGGGCAGGCGGATGGCGTCGGCCGGGAGAGGCCGCGGAAGGGGGTGGTCGTCGCCCCCGGTGCTGGTTCGAGTGGAGATCACTCGATGTGATGGGGACGGCCGAAAGCCGCTCTTGATTGCGGAACGAATCTGAGATCATACTCTCCGTAATCGCCCAGGGCTGGACCTCGCCGGGTTCGGTCTGGTGGCCAAGCGAAAAGCGCCGGTCAATTGTTGGAGGGGCCACGTGCCATTCGGCGAGCAGCCCGCGTACCTTCGGGTCGCGGCGGATCTGCGCAAGAAGATCCTTGACGGACATCTCGTTCCGGGGGCCCGACTTCCCTCGCAGAAGCAGATTCGTGAGGACTACGACGTCTCCGACACCGTGGCTCTCGAGGCCCGCAAAGTCCTCATTGTCGAAGGGTACGTTGAGGGCCGTTCGGGTTCGGGGACCTATGTGCGGGAGCGGGCGCGCCCGCGTCGGCTGGCGCGTTCCGGGTACCGGCCCTCCGGGCGCTCGTCGCTCTTCCGGCAGGAACAGGCGGATGAGAAGAGCTCGGGCGGATGGGAGGCCAAGAGCGCGGTCGAGGAGGCGTCCGAGGACGTCGCGCGGCGGTTGCGCATCCCTCTCGGGGACCGGGTGATGCGCACCCGCTACCTGTTCCACAGCGAGAACGAGCCACTGATGGTCTCCACCTCCTGGGAGCCGCTCACCATCACCGGGCGCACGCCGGTGATGTTGCCGGAGGAGGGCCCCCTCGGTGGTCGGGGGGTGGTCGAACGGATGGCGGCGCTGGACATCGTCGTGGACAACGTTCAGGAAGAGGTGATCGCTCGTCCCTGTCTGGCAGAGGAGGCAGCGGCCCTCGGGGGGGTGCCCGGCCATGTGGTCCTGCTGGTCAACCGCACCTTCTTCGCCTCCGACCGCCCGGTGGAAACGGCCGACCTGGTGGTGCCGGCGGATCGGTACCGACTGGCCTACCACCTCCCGGTGCGCTGAGGCGCCCGGCGGCCCTCCCGGCGGCCCGCCGCCGGTGTCAGCCGGCAGGGCGCGCGGGCGAGGGTGTACGGGTGAGGGGTGTACGGGTGAGGGTGCCCGTGCGGGAGCGGTGCCCGAGCGTGTCAGGGTCCCAGGGGCGGGCGTGCGTGGGAGCCACCCTCCTGGCCCCCACACACGCCCTTTTCCCCGGCGCCACCCGGTGGTCCCGTCAACGAGAGCGCGCCTCGTGACCCGGTGCGCCCGTGGCGTCGGCCGGACGTCTCCGACCGACCCAGGAAGTCCACGGTGGGTCGAGCCCACCATGCGTTCCGCGCCCTGAAGTCCGCTCGAGGACCGGCGGAGGCATGGCCAGAGCTCCGGTTCCACCCCCGGCCCGGGTCCGGGGGTGCCTGGCTGACCGGCAACGACGTCTGGGTGCGGCGCCGTTCGGGGGACGTGAGCCGGTGCCCGCGTGACGGGACTCGCGGCACCGATATGCCCGTGGAATATGGGGTAAGAGTGATCAGTCTTATTTGTGGCTGATCGTGGTCTGGGGGATGTGGTGGCCGATGCCGTCGGCGGACCCGGCGCGACCGGCGCGTCACCCGGGCCTGCCCGCCGCGACGAGTTGACGCCGGTCCACGGTGAGGCCTGGGCCGAGGCGACTCCGAGCACCCTGCTGGACGCCCTGCGACTGGCGTTCGTGGTGCTGGACACCGCCGGCAGGATCGTGATGTGGAGCGACCCCGCCGAAGAGATGCTGGGCTGGACGGGCGAGCACATCGTCGGTCGGCGGATCGGCTCCATCCGGGGTCAGGAGGTGTCATCGGGGGCGGTGGCCGACACCGCGTCCGAACGGGCCAGGGACACGCGGTCCTCGTCCCGCCCGCAGGACGGGACGGGCCAGGGAGGCCAACCGCCCGAGCCCCGCCGGCCGCCACCGCCGGCCGTCACGTCCTGGACCGACCAAAGGATCACGGACCATGTGCTCAGGCGCGGCTGGTGGAAGGGCATCCTGCCGCTGCGCCACCGCGACGGCCACCTGGTCCAGGTCGAGGTCCGGGCCAATCTGCTGACGGACGGGGACGGCAGGCCGTTCGTGCTCGCCTCGCTCGTGGAGACCCGGCGGGTGCGCGCCCTCGAACAGGACCTCGCCGTGCTGGACTCGCTGTTCCAGTCCTCCCCCCTGGGCATCGCCGTCTTCACCCGGGACCTGCGGCACGTGCGCGCCAACGAGGCGCTGGCCCGGATGAACAACCGTTCCGTCCAGGACCTCGTCGGCCGCACCATCGCCGAGGCCCTCGCCCCCTCCCAGGAGATCCCCCCGGACATCGAGGCGCTGATGGACCTGCAGCGACAGGTCCTGGACACGGGCACCCCGGTGGTCGACCTCACCCTGCGGGCGCCGATGGGCACCGGCTACCACTCGTTCTCCTGCAACCGGCTCCAGGACCGGGCCGGCCGGGTGCTCGGCATCAGCGCCACCGTCATCGACGTCACCGAACGGCAACTCGCCGCGACCCGGGTCGAGCACGCCAGGCAGCGCCTGGACCTGCTGAACAACATCGGCCGCTGCCTCGGTGAGCTGCTCGACGTGGAGCGGATCGGCCAGGAGCTGGCCCAGGCGGTGGTCCCCGAGTTCGGCCAGTTCTCCCTCGTCATGCTGCTGTCCGAGATCACCACGAGCGACGAGCTGCCCCGTCCCCCGTACCCCGGACGGGCCCGGCTGGTGTACTGCGGCCACGCGGCGGCCGAGATCGCGCCCGAGGTGGAACGGATGCTGCGGGTGGACCAACCGGTGGAGCTGGTCGAGGACTCGCCCTACGCGAAGGTGCTGCGCTCCGGGGTGTCCCAGTTGATCGACACCCCGCAGGACCTGCTGGTGACCGACCCGGCGAACCGGTGGCGCGCCGAGACCGCCCTGGCGGCAGGCGTGCACTCGGTGCTGGTGCTGCCGCTGCGCGCCCACGGCGCGGTGCTGGGGCTGCTCGTGGTCGGCCGGGCGGGTGAGCACGGCCCGTTCGACCGGGACGACCTGATGCTGGGCACGGAGATCGCCGACCGGGCCGGGGGCTTCCTGGACAACGCCCGGCTCTACGCCAGGGAGCGCGAGGGGGCCGTGATGCTCCAGCGCAGCCTGCTGCCGCAGCACGTGCCCGCCCCGCCCGGGGTGCGGGTGGCCTACCGTTACGTCCCGGCAAGCACCGGCACCGAGGTGGGCGGTGACTGGTTCGACGTCATCCCGCTCACCGGGGGGCGGGTGGCGCTCGTGGTCGGCGACGTGACCGGGCACGGGCTCCAGGCCGCCGCCACCATGGGCCGGCTGCGCACGGCCGTGCGCACGCTGTCCCAGCTCGAACTGCCCCCCGGCACCCTGCTGCGGCACATCAACGAGCTCACCGACGACTTCGGGCGGGGGCCGGAGGACTCGCTCCTGGCCACCTGCGTCTACGCGGTCTACGACCCGCTCGGGGGGAAGCTCTGCATGGCCACGGCCGGGCACCTGCCACCGCTGTTGCTGGTCCCGGGCGACCCGGGGAGCGGCGGGGGCTGCCAGGTCCGCAGGCTCGACCTGCCCAGCGGCGCCCCGCTCGGGGTGGTCGGGGTGGACGGGGAGGCCACCGCGGAGTTCGACTGCTTCGAGTTCGAGGTCCCCGAGGGGGCGGTGCTGGTCCTCTACACCGACGGCCTGGTCGAGACGCGCGACGAGGACATCACCGCGGGGATCGAACGGCTCGCCGGGCTCCTCCGACAGTGCCACGACGACCTCGAGCAGGCCTGCGACACGATCCTCGCCGCGCACAAGCCCGGGCCCGGGCCGGACGACATCGCGCTGCTGATGGCGAGTCTGCAGCCGTTGCCCGCGGACTCCACCGCCTCGTGGGTCTTCGCCGCGGAGCCCGGGTCGGCGAGGGCGGCGCGCGGGGAGGTGCGGGAGACGCTGAGGAGGTGGCAGCTCACCGGCCTCGAGGAGTCAGCCGTGCTGCTCGTCAGCGAGCTCGTCACCAACAGCCTTCGCCACGCGGGCGGTCCGATTGGCGTACGGTTGGTCCGCGGCCCCGCCCTGCTGGTGGAGGTCTCTGACCCGCTGCCCGACCCGCCCCGGGAGCGTCATGTCGATGACACCTCCGAGAGTGGCCGCGGCCTCCACCTGGTGGCCCGCACCGCCCGTCGCTGGGGCACCCGGTACAGCGCCGAAGGAAAGGTCGTGTGGTTCGAACTTCCCTTGCCGGGTAACTGATTTCGCAGCAATCGCAGTGGTTCGTCCGTTGGGGCGTGCGGAGAAATGATGCTGTGATCGTCAACATCGTGTGCCGTGCGTAGGAAATGCTGAATACTCGGATGCGGCCGGTCCGGGTGGTGAGGCTGGAGGGGTCGGGTACGTGAGCGACAAGCGGGCGAGGGCGGAATCCCGCAACCCAGGTGCGGACCGTCGGGGTGGCCCCCCCGGCGGCTCACAGGTGCGACATGCCGCTGCCGACCGAGACGAGTACGACGTCCGCCCCCGCGCCCAGGAGGAGGTCGTCTCCCCTCCGGTCTGGTCCGCGAGTCCGTCCGGAACCCTCTACGACTACCTGCGCTTCGCCTCGTTCTCCCTGGGGCCCGACGGTCGCATCGAACAGTGGAGCGATCGGGCCGCCGCGCTGCTCGGCACCTCGGCGCGGGACGCGATCGGCAAGGACCCGATCACCGCGTTCGTCCCCCGGGACCTGTGGCAGCAGGGCAGGGAACGACTCGAGGAGATCCTCGACGGCCGGGAGTGGATCGGCCTGGTCCCCTACCGGGACACGGCCGGGCAGGAGGGGCTGGCCGAGGTCTACGTGATGCCGTCCGACCTCGGCGGTGGGCGTCGCGGGGCCGTCTGCGCCGCTGTCGACCTGCGGATGCTCCGTGGCATCGAAACCGACCTCGCGGCCTCCCAGGCGGTGTTCGGCGAGTCCCCGATGGGGTTCTTCCTGTTCGACTCCGGGCTGCGGATGCTGCGGGTCAACGAGCGCTTCGCCGCCACGTTCGGCCGCACGGTCGGGGAGCTGCGCGGGACCACCGTGCACGACCTGCTGCCGAGAGTGGAGGCCGACCGGCTGTCCGCCTCGCTGCGCCAGGTGCTCGACTCCGGTGAGCCGGTGCTGGACATGCACGTCATCGGCACCGTGCCGACCGCGCCGGGACGGCGCCGCTGGGCGGTGTCGCTGTACCGGTTGCACAGCGGCAGCGGGCGGCCCATCGGCGTCGCCGGCCTCGCCGTGGACATCACCGGACGGCAGCGCGCCGAACGGGAGGCGGCCAACGCCCGCCGCAACCTGGCCCTGCTCAACGACGCCGGCGCGCGCATCGGCAACAGCCTGGACCTGGAGACCACCGCCAGGGAACTGCTCGACGTCACCGTCCCGCACTTCTGCGACCTGGCCTCGGTCGACCTCTACCAGGTGCTGCTCAGCGGCGACGACCTGCTGGAGACGGTGGGCGGCCACAGCACCGCGGACGGCAGCGGGGTGCTGCGCCGGGTGGCGTTCGCCAGCGCCGTGTCCGACGGACCGGTGCCGCTCGGCGACGCCGGCGGAGTGGACGGCACGGGACCGGTGGAGGTCGGCGGCACCCACCGCTACCCGTTCGCGTCCCCCTGCGCCCAGGCGCTGCGGACCGCGCAGACCCAGGCGCTCGGCGGAGACGCGGGAGGGCCCGAGCTGGGGAACATGGTGCACTCCACCCTGGTGGTGCCGATGGTGGCCCGGGACACCGTGCTCGGACTCGTGCAGTTCTCCCGGGCCAAGGGCAGCGAGCCGTTCGGCGAGCGGGACACCGCGCTGGCCGAGGAGCTGGCGGCCAGGGCGGCGGTCTGCATCGACAACGCCCGCCTCTACCGCAGGGAACACGAACGGGCCCTGATCCTCCAGCGCAGCCTGCTGCCGCCGGGGAACCCCGAGGCCGCCGGCCTGGACATCGCCTGCCGCTACCTGCCCGGCACCACCGAGGCCGAGGTCGGCGGCGACTGGTTCGACGTCATCGACCTGCCAGGACACCGCACCGCGCTGGTCGTCGGCGACGTGATGGGCCGCGGGTTGCGCGCCGCGGTGGCGATGGGCGAGCTGCGCACGGCGGTGCGCACCCTGGCGCTGCTCGACCTGGAGCCCGCCGAGGTGCTCTCCGCGCTGGACGAGACCGTCCGGGGCCTGGGCGAGCCCACCGGAGGCCGGAGCCGGCGCACCAAGGCCAAGGAGCGCAACGACACCGACCTGACCGAGGTGTACCTGGCGACCTGCGTGTACGCGGTTTACGACGCGGTCACCCGGCGCTGCACCTTCGCCAACGCCGGCCACCTCCCGCCGCTGCTGGTGCAGCCGGGACAGCGCCCGGTGATGCTCGACGTGCCCAGCGGGATGCCGTTGGGGGTGGGCGAGGACCCGTTCGAGGAGATGGAGGTCGAGCTGCCCGACGGCGCTCTCCTCGGTCTCTACACCGACGGCCTCGTGGAGACCAGGCACCAGCCGTTGGACGACGGGCTCACGGCCCTGCGCCACGCGCTCGGCGACCCCACCCGCCCGCTGGAGGACGTCTGCGACCACATCCTGACCACCATGGACACCCATCACGGCGAAGACGACATCGCGCTGCTGATGGCCAGGATTCGGGCGCTGCCCGACGACGCGGTCGGCGACTGGACGCTGCCGCCCGACCCCACGTCGGTGTCCCGCGCCCGGGAGCTGGCGTGCGCCCGACTGGGGCAGTGGGACCTCGACCCCCTGGTGGACACCACGGAGTTGCTGGTCAGCGAGTTGGTGACGAACGCGCTGCGCCACGGTGAGGGCGACATCAGGCTGCGTCTGCTGCGGGACCGCACCCTGGTCTGCGAGGTGTGGGACTCCGGCCTGGTCCAGCCCAGGCGGCGCCGGGCCAGGGACACCGACGAGGGGGGCCGTGGCCTGCAACTGGTGAGCCTGCTGGCCGACAGTTGGGGCAGCCGCAGGACCCCGCACGGCAAGACGGTCTGGTTCGAGTTGTCCCTGCCCAACGGGGACAGCACGGTTCAGGACCCGGTGGACGCCCTGCTCAGCATGTTCTGACGCTCCTCATGCTGGGTCCCCGGCGCGGGGGAGGCGGGGCGGGGGAGGCGGGGCGGCGGGGGCGGGCCGCGAGGTAGTCCTTCGCCTCCTGGGAGGCCCTGGCGTACGAGCCGGAGTCGAAGGGCGGCTGCGGGTCGTACTCGATGGCGAGCTGGAACGCCTCGGCGGCGACCCGTCCGGCGATGAGTTCGGCGAGCCGCAGGGCCATGTCGATGCCCGAGGAGACCCCGGCGGCGGTGATGACGCCTCCGGGTTGTTCCACGACGCGCCGCCCCGTGTACCTGGCGCCGTACGACTCCAGCGTGTCCACGGCTCCCCAGTGGGTGGTGGCCTCGAGGCCGTCGAGCAGCCCCGCGGCGCCGAGCAGCAGTGACCCGGTGCAGACCGAGGTGGTCCACCGGGTGGTGGAGTGGACGCGGCGTATCCAGTCCGGCAAGGGCCCGTCGGTGAGCTCCCGGCGCGCACCGGGGCCGCCGGGCACCAGCAGCACGTCGGCGTCCGCGACCTCGTGCAGGGCGGCCGTCGCGACGAGGGAGAGCGTTCCGTCGCCGTCGGGGCACGGGCCGGTGGTCGTGGCGGCGAAGACGACGTCGGACTCCGGCAGCATCCGGAGGACCTCGTAGGGGCCGACGGCGTCGAGCGCGGTGAATCCGTCGAAGAGGGGGATGACGATGCGCACGGGTGGGCCTTTCAGTGGGGGTGGCCGTTCTGGACGGCCGCGGAGTGGGTGCTGAAGTGCCTGCGGTACTCGCCCGGGGTGGTCCGCAGGGCCCGCCTGAAGCTGCGGTGCAGCGTCTCCACGGTGCCGAAGCCGCAGGTCCGTGCCACCGAGTCCAGGGGAGCGGCGGTGGTCTCGAGCAGGCGCCGCGCGGCCTCGATGCGAACGCTCTCGACGTAGGCGGCCGGGGTGCGGCCGGTCTCGGCACGGAAGACCCGGGTGAAGTTCCGTTGGCTCATCGAGGCCCGGGCGGCGAGGGCGGGCACGGTGAGGTCGTCCTCGAGGTGGTCGGCGACCCAGCCGAGGAGGTCACGCAGGGGTGCCCGGGTCGGCCGCTGGGCGGTGAGCTGGGTGCTGAACTGGGCCTGGCCCCCGGGGCGTTGGACGAACATCACGAGCTGCCGAGCGATGGCGCGGGAGACCTCGGGACCGTGGTCGTCCTCGACCATCGCCAGCGCCAGGTCCATGCCCGCGGTGATGCCGGCGGAGGTCCACAGGTCGCCGTCCCGGACGAAGACCGGGTCGGGGTGGACCGTCGCCCCCGGGTAGCGCTCGGCCAGTTCACCACAGCGCGCCCAGTGGGTGACCACCTGCCGTCCGTCGAGCAGTCCCGCCGCACCCAGCAGGAAGGCGCCGCTGCACACCGACGCGGTGCGCCGGGAACCGCGGGCCGTGCGGGCGAACCACTCCACGAGACGGTCGTCCCGGCACGCCTGGTGGACGCCGGGGCCGCCCACGGCGACGAGGGTGTCCACCGGCCCCGCCGCCTCGTCGGTCGTCAGGGTGGGGGAGACCGCGAGACCGCCGCTCGACGGCACCGGGCCGGGCTCCGGGGCCACGGTCTCGACGACGATGCCACCGGTCAGGCGTCCCGCCTGGGTGAACACCTCGTGCGGGCCGGTGAGATCGAGGATCTGGAAACCGGGGAAGACGGCGAACAGGATGCGCTGGCTGACCACCCCACCAGTGTGGTCACGTCCGCGTGATGGCGGCAAAGACAAGGGTGTGACGATCTGGGCCACGCCTCCCGGGGAACGACCCCCGGGAGGCGGGGGCCCCGGTCAGTCCCTGCGGCGGCGGATCTTGGAACCCAGCCAGACCAGGGGGTCGTACCTGCGGTCCACCACCCGTTCCTTGAGCGGGATCAGCGCGTTGTCGGTGATCTTGATGTGTTCCGGGCAGACCTCGGTGCAGCACTTGGTGATGTTGCAGTAGCCGAGGCCGTGGGTCTCCTGAGCGGTGCGCTGGCGGTCCAGGCCCTGCTCCGCGGCGGCGTCCAGCGGGTGCATGTCGAGCTCGGCGATCCGCATCAGGAAGCGCGGACCGGCGAAGACCGGCTTGTTCTCCTCGTGGTCCCGGATCACGTGGCAGACGTTCTGACACAGGAAGCACTCAATGCACTTGCGGAACTCCTGGGAGCGCTCCACGTCCTGCTGCCGCATCCGGTACTCGCCGGCGGCGAGCCCGGCCGGCGGTACGAACGCGGGGACGTCCCGAGCGGTGGCGTAGTTGAACGAGACGTCGGTGACCAGGTCCCGCACCACGGGGAAGGCCCGCATGGGGGTGACCGTGACGGTCTCGGCCTCGGTGAAGACCGACATCCGGGTCATGCACATCAGCCGGGGCCTGCCGTTCACCTCGGCGCTGCACGATCCGCACTTGCCGGCCTTGCAGTTCCAGCGGACCGCCAGGTCGGGGGCGGTGGTCGCCTGGAGCCGGTGGATGACGTCCAGGACGACCTCGCCCTCGTTGACCTCCACGTCGTAGTCGCGGAGCTCGCCGCCGGCCGCGTTGCCGCGCCAGACCCTGAAGTGCGCCTTGTAGCTCACGACCACGACTCCTGCTCCAGATCGGCGTTCTCAACGGGGTTCACGGCGCCAGCTCCTCGTCGGTGTAGTACTTGCCCAGCTCCTCCCGCTCGAACAGGGCGAGCAGGTCGGACCGCATCGGCGGGTTCTGGCGCCGGGTGAGCCGGATGCCCGGCTCCGGCTCCTGCGCGACGTCGTCGAGCGTGCACAGCAGGTTGACGCCCCGCCAGGAACGTGCCATCTCCGGGTGGTCGTCCCGGGTGTGACCGCCGCGGCTCTCGGTGCGCTCGAGCGCGGCGCGGGCCACGCACTCCGAGACCAGCAGCATGTTCCGCAGGTCGAGCGCCAGGTGCCAACCCGGGTTGAACTGGCGGTGCCCCTCCACCCCGGCCCGCCCCGCCCGGCACCGCAGGGCGGACAGCCGCTCCAGCGCCTGGCGCATCTCCTCCTCCCTGCGGATGATGCCCACCAGGTCGTTCATGGTCTGCTGCAACTCCTGGTGCACCCCGTACGGGTTCTCCCCCGGGGAGTCCTCGGCGCTGAACGGGCGCAGCGCCTCCGCCGCCGCCGTCTCCACCTGCTGCGCCGGCACCGCCGGGCGGTCCGGGCCCAGCGCCGCCGCGTACCGCGCGGCGTGCAGACCGGCCCTCCGCCCGAAGACCAGCAGGTCGGACAGGGAGTTGCCGCCGAGCCGGTTGGAGCCGTGCATCCCGCCGGCGACCTCCCCGGCCGCGTAGAGACCGGGCACCCCGACGGCCGCCGCGGTGTCGGGGTCGACGTCCACCCCGCCCATCACGTAGTGGCAGGTCGGCCCCACCTCCATCGGCTCCGCCGTGATGTCCACGTCCGCCAGTTCCTTGAACTGGTGGTGCATCGACGGCAGCCGCCGGACGATCTCCTGCGCGGACATCCGGGTCGAGACGTCGAGGAACACCCCGCCGTGCGGACTTCCCCGGCCCGCCTTCACCTCGGCGTTGATGGCCCGGGCGACCTCGTCGCGGGGCAGCAGCTCGGGGGGTCGGCGGTGCCGGTCGGGATCGGTGTACCAGCCGTCCGCCTCCTGTTCGGTCTGCGCGTAGTGCTTCCGGAACACGTCGGGGACGTAGTCGAACATGAAGCGCCTGTTCTCACTGTTGCGCAGCACCCCGCCGTCGCCCCGCACGGACTCGGTGACCAGGATGCCCTTGACCGACGGTGGCCAGACCATGCCGGTCGGGTGGAACTGCACGAACTCCATGTTGACCAGCGCGGCCCCGGCGAGCAGCGCCAGTGCGTGCCCGTCCCCGGTGTACTCCCAGGAGTTGGAGGTCACCCGGTACGACTTGCCGATGCCACCGGTCGCCAGCACCACCGCGGGGGCGGAGACCACGAAGAACCGTCCGCTCTCCCGGGCGTACCCGAACACCCCGCCCACCCGTTGCCCGTCCTTGAGCACGCGGGTGACGGTGCACTCCTGGAACACCCTCAGCCGGGCCTCGGGGTCGCCGTACTCCTCCGCGTCCTGCTGTTGCAGGGCCACCACGCGCTGTTGCAGGGTGCGGATCAGCTCGAGGCCGGTCCGGTCACCGACGTGGGCGAGACGCGGGTACTCGTGGCCGCCGAAGTTGCGCTGGGAGATCCGTCCGTCCTTGGTGCGGTCGAACAGCGCACCCCAGGTCTCCAGCTCCCACACCCGGTCCGGGGCCTCCCTGGCGTGCAGTTCGGCCATCCGCCAGTGGTTGAGGAACTTGCCGCCCCGCATGGTGTCCCGGAAGTGCACCTGCCAGTTGTCGCCGGCGTTGACGTTGCCCATGCTCGCGGCGATGCCGCCCTCCGCCATCACCGTGTGCGCCTTGCCGAACAGCGACTTGCAGATCACCGCGGTGCGCATGCCCTGGGACCTGGCCTCGATCGCGGCCCGCAGCCCCGCGCCGCCCGCGCCCACCACGACCACGTCGTAGGTGTGGTGTTCCGCCTCGGTCATAGCTGTCCATCCCTTTCCCACGCTTCGGAGCATCGGAGTTCGGCCGTACCGACCGGTTCGCCACCGCGGCGACTAGAAGAACCGGGGGTCGTCGAACGCACCGTTGGCCACCAGGTACACGTAGAGGTCCGCCAGGGCCACGGTGGTCAGTGAGCACCACGCCAGCAGCATGTGCCGGCGGTTGAGCCGACTGACCCAGCCCCACATCCGGTAGCGCACGGGGTGCCGGGAGAAGTGCCTCAGCCGCCCGCCGACCAGGTGCCGGCACGAGTGGCAGGACAGGGTGTACGCCCAGATCAGCAGGACGTTGGTGCACAGCACCAGGGTGCCCACGCCCATGTGGCCCCAGTCGCCCTCGGCGTCGCGGAAACCGAGCACCGCGTCCCAGGTGAGGACCGCGGCGACCAGCACCGCGAAGTACAGGAAGTACCGGTGGACGTTCTGCAGGACCAGCGGCAACCGCGTCTCGCCGGTGTACTTCGCGTGCGGCTCGGCCACCCCGCAGGCCGGGGGCGCCGCCCAGAAGCCCCGGTAGTAGGCCTTGCGGTAGTAGTAACAGGTCAGCCGGAATCCCAGCGGGAAGACCAGGACGAGCAGGGCGGGGGACAGCGTCCACCAGTCGCCGACCAGGTGCCAGTCCGCGCTGCCCGACTGCATCTCGGTGCAGTTCGAGGCCAGGCACGGGGAGTAGAACGGGGAGACGTAGGGCCCGGCGTAGTAGTCGGTGTCGGCGAACGCGCGCCAGGTCGAGTAGACCACGAACGCCGTCAGCCCCAGCACGGTCGCCAGGGGCGGGAGCCACCAGCGGTCCGTCCGCAGGTGGCGCACGGGTACCGCGGCGCGCCCCGGTGCGTTGACGCCGCCCGGACCGCTGGCGGCCCGGGGCGGGCGGCTCGGGGCGGGGGCGGGGTCGTGGGGACCGCCGGGGGAGCTGTCGGGGTCGGGTGGGGTGTGGATTTCGGTTGCCAAGGGGGTCTCCGAATAGGCGGGTCACCGCCCGTGCCGCCGTGCGGGGAGGCGGGGCCTGCCCGCGGGCGGGGCGGTGACGGCCGCAGCGGGGGGACGCGGGGTCGGGTGCCACGCGCGGAGTACGGGGGAGCGGTCGGCTACGGCCGGGCCTGCCCGTGCGGCGAGCCGATGCCCTCGTCCTCGGCGCCCCGCCACAGGGTCGGGTCGTAGGGGGCGTCGGGGATGATCACCATCGTGTCCGCCGCCGACCCCGTGCCGCTGTCGCGTGTCGCGTCCCTGAGCAACGCCACGCTCTCGCGCAGGTGGTCGGCGTCCGTGCGCACCCTGCGTATGTCGAGGCCGTGGCCGAGCAGGTGCTCCAAGCGGCCCACCGAGCGGACCAGGTCGTCCACGGTGCGTTGGACGCGGGTCAGGTCGTCGTGCAGGGACATGGCGTTCCCTCACCTCCGACGAGTGCGGTGTGGTGCACATCACGCGCAAGCGAGTGTCGCGCGGTTTGCCCGTGCTTGTGAAGGGGCAGGACCGGCACTTGTCCCCCGCACGGGTGGGATTGGCCGAAGAGCCGCCCTACCGGGGACGGACGCTGCTCCGGTCGGGTGACCTTGCCGGGGGGTGCGCAGTGTTGCCGCGACGGTCGGGCAGTCATCGCCTTCAGTGATCCCCAGACCCTGTGACCACGGTGCCGCCCCGCGCGGCCCCGAGGAGGAGCGCCCATGTCCCCGCAGGGACGCCCTGCCCGCGTCGGTGCCGCCCTGCTCACCGTCGTGCTGTCGCCCGCCCTGGCCTGCTGCTCGAGACCGACCCCGGTTCCGTTCGCCTCGGACATCGGTGCCGTCCCGCGCCACGTGGTCCAGGAAGGGGGGACCCTGCGCTGGGCGGTTGACGCGGTGCCCGCCACCCTGAACGCGTACCAGGTGGACGCCACCGCGGAGACGGCGAGGGTGACGGGCGCCGTGCTGCCGGCGCTGTTCACCCTGGACGAGCGTGGTCGCCCGCGACCCAACCACGACTACCTCCGGGGAGTCGAGCTCCGTACCGGGGGTCCACGGCAGGTCGTGGTCTACCGGCTCGACCCCCGGGCGCGGTGGACCAGCGGTCGGCGGATCAGCGCCGAGGACTTCGCGGCGCAGTGGCGGGCGCTGTCCGGGATGCACTCCGGTTACCGCCCGGCGAGGAACGACGGCTACCAGCAGATCAGGAAGGTCGAGCAGGGCGAGTCGCCGCAGGAGGTCGAGGTCACCTTCGACCGGCCCTACGCGGACTGGCGCTCGCTGTTCACCCCCCTGTACCCGCGCTCGGTCACCGCGAGCCCCCGCGCGTTCAACGGGGAATCGCGGGACCACCTGGAGGAGACCGCCGGCCCGTTCCGGGTGCGGGAGATCGACCGCACCGGCGACCGCAGGGCCGTGACCCTGGCGCGGAACGGCCGGTGGTGGGGCAAGCCGGCGAAGCTCGACCGGCTGGTGTTGGTGCAGGTCGAACGGGACCGCAGGGTCGCCGCGCTGCGCCGCAACGAGGTGGACCTCGCCGAGCTCGAGCCGGTGACGGCGACCGCCGCCGCGCCCGCGACCTCGGCGCGGCCCGCGCGCAGCGCCCCCGGCGACCCCGGGCCCGGTGCGACGGGGGGTTCCGTCGCCGCCGGCCGGGTGGACCCGGTGGCCGGGGCCGCCGCGCTGCCCGGGGTCACCGTGCGACGGTCCACCGGCGCCGCGTCCACCCAGCTCACCCTGAACGGGCAGGCAGGACCGCTCGCCGACGAGCGGGTGCGCCGCGCGGTCGCCCGGGCCATCGACCGCAGGGCCATCGCCGACTCGGTGCTCAGGCCGCTGCGGCTGCCGGTGCGGACCCTGGACAACCACCTGTTCCTGCCCCACCAGGACGGGTACCAGGACAACAGCGCGGTCCTGGGCGGACACAGCCGTGAACACGCCATGGCCCTGCTGAACGCCTCCGGCTGGCGCACGGCCCCCGCCGGCACCCGGCAGACGCGGGCCCCGGCGGCCGGTCCGCCGAGGCGGGGCGTCCCGGACGGCAGGCCCCGGCACACCCCGCACAGCGGACGCGTGGCCGGGGGCGACGCCCCCGCTGAGTCCGGCCTGCGGCACCCGGTGACCGTGGTGGAACCGGCTGCGGTCCGGACCAAGCAGGGCAGGCCGCTGACCCTGCGGCTGCTGCTCCCCGACGGCGCCTCGCTGCTCGGCGGCGTCGCCGACCAGATCGCCAGGATGCTCTCCAGGGTCGGGGTGCGCACCGAGATCACCCAGGTGGCGAGCGACGAGTTCGTCCCGCTGCACCTCGCCACGGGCGCGTTCGACCTGGCGCTGTTCTCCTGGCCCGGCACCGCCTACCCGGCCACCGACGCGCGGTCGATCTACGCCAAGCCGCTGCCCGCGGCGGACGGGTCGCTGGTCATCGAGCAGAACTACGCCCGGGTCGGCACCGACGAGATCGACCAGCTCTTCGAGCACGCGGTGACGGAACTGGACGCCAAGGAGGCCCGCGGCCTGGCCGTGCGGACGGACGCGCGCATCTGGGCCGCCGCCCACTCGGTGCCCCTGTACCAGCGACCCGAGCTGGTCGCGGTCCGTGGGACCGTCGCCAACGCCGGCGCCTTCGGTCTCGTCACGCCCCGTTACCAGGACATCGGTTTCCGCGCGGCCGACGAGGAGCGTGCGGCCCGCGGGAAGGGCTCCTGAGCCCGGCCCCCGGCCCGCCCCGCGGGGCGTGGGCGGCGCGCCGCACGCCCGTGCTCCCCCGTACCATGGAACGCAGCCGAGGCGGTGCCCGCCCGTCCGGGCGGCAGTGCGACAGGTCAGCAGTGCGGCAGATCACCAGGGCACCAGCCGAGACCCCGACTCTCGAGAGAAGTTTCAGCGAGCATGCCCACGCGCAACGACATCCGCAACGTCGCCATCGTCGCCCACGTCGACCATGGCAAGACCACCCTGGTGGACGCCATGCTCAAACAGGCGGGTGCGTTCGCCGCGCACCAGCACGTGGACGACCGGGTGATGGATTCCAACGACCTGGAGCGCGAGAAGGGCATCACCATTCTCGCCAAGAACACCGCGGTGAAGTACCACCCCAAGGACGGTGGTGACCCCATCACCATCAACATCATCGACACCCCCGGTCACGCCGACTTCGGTGGCGAGGTGGAGCGCGGCCTGTCGATGGTGGACGGCGTGGTCCTGCTGGTGGACGCGTCCGAGGGGCCGCTGCCGCAGACCCGGTTCGTGTTGCGCAAGGCGCTCACCGCCAAGCTCCCGGTGATCCTGTGCATCAACAAGGTGGACCGCCCCGACGCCCGGATCGCCGAGGTCGTGGACGAGACCTACGAGCTGTTCATGGACCTGGACGCCACCGAGGAACAGATCGAGTTCCCCATCGTCTACGCCTGCGCCCGGGAGGGCCACGCCTCGCTGCACAGGCCCCAGGACGGCTCCCTGCCGGACAACGACACCCTGGAGCCGTTCTTCCAGACGGTGCTGGACACCATTCCCGCCCCCAGTTACGAGTCCGGCCACCCGCTGCAGGCGCACGTCACCAACCTGGACGCGTCCAACTTCCTGGGCCGGATCGCCCTGTGCCGCATCCACAACGGCACGATCCGCAAGGGCCAGCAGGTGGCCTGGTGCCGCCACGACGGCTCGGTGGAGCGGGTGAAGATCACCGAACTGCTGGTCACCGAGGCGCTGGAGCGCAAGCCCGCGACCGAGGCCGGTCCTGGGGACATCATCGCCATCGCCGGCATCCCGGAGATCATGATCGGCGACACGCTGGCCGACCCGGAGGACCCGCGTCCGCTGCCGTTGATCACGGTGGACGAGCCGGCCATCTCCATGACCATCGGCACCAACACCTCCCCCCTGGTGGGGCGGGGCGGCAAGGGTCACAAGGTGACCGCGCGGCTGGTCAAGGACCGGCTCGACCGGGAACTCGTCGGCAACGTCTCGCTGCGGGTGCTGCCCACCGACCGCCCGGACGCCTGGGAGGTGCAGGGCCGGGGCGAGCTGGCGCTGGCGATCCTGGTGGAGACGATGCGCCGGGAGGGCTACGAGCTCACCGTGGGCAAGCCCCAGGTCGTCACCAGGACCATCGACGGCCGCAGGCACGAACCGACCGAGCGGCTGACCATCGACGCCCCCGAGGAGTACCTGGGGGCCATCACCCAGCTCCTCGCGGTCCGCAAGGGCCGGATGGAGACGATGACCAACCACGGCACCGGCTGGATCCGGATGGAGTTCGTCGTCCCGTCCCGCGGCCTGATCGGCTTCCGCACCGAGTTCCTCACCGACACCCGGGGCACCGGAATCGCGCATCACGTCTTCGAGTCCTACGAGCCCTGGTTCGGCGAGTTGCGCACCCGCAGCAGCGGCTCCCTGGTGGCGGACCGGGCCGGTTCCGTCACCGCGTTCGCCATGATGAACCTCCAGGAGCGCGGGGTGCTCTTCGTGGAGCCGTCCACCGAGGTGTACGAGGGAATGATCGTTGGTGAGAATTCTCGTTCCGACGATATGGACGTGAACATCACCAAGGAGAAGAAACTCACTAACATGCGTTCCTCGACCGCGGAGGAGACGGAGAAGCTCATTCCGCCGCGGAAGCTGTCCCTGGAACAGGCCCTGGAGTTCTGCCGAGAGGACGAGTGCGTCGAGGTGACTCCGGAGACGGTGCGCATCCGCAAGGTGGTGCTGGACCAGAAGGAGCGCGGCCGGGCCCTGGCCAGGTCCAAGCGCTGAGAATCGTCCCAGGTCCCCGCCCCCACAGTGACTCGTCACTGTGGGGGCGGACCCATGTGACACCCCGCAGTCTCTGCGCGTAGACTGCCGACTCGCCACCCCTCTCGAGGTAGAGCATGTGCTCCCTCGGAGCGACGGAGCGTGATGAAGCGTGTTCGATAATCGAACCGCCACGTCCGGCAATTACGTTATCGGACCGATTCGTACCTGTCTGTCAATGTTCCGTATGCCCGAATTTCGGGATCAATGCATGCGGCGTGTGATCAAAACGAGACCTTAAGGAGATACACAGTCGGCTCCCCGTGCCTGATAGTTGAACGCGTTGAGCTCGGGTCAATGGGTCACGCGCAGGGGAGCGCCGACTCACGAGCAGGAGAAGCCGCGTTTCGCTGTCAGGGGTGTCAGCGAAGAGATGGCCTCTCACCTGTCCCTAACTGAATTTCTTGAGGAGGCAACCCATGCGCGGATCGACGCGTGCTAAGTGGGTCGTGAGTGCTGCTGTCATCGCCTTGGCTGCCACCGCCTGTGGTGGCGGCGGGGACGACGACGGTGACAACGAGTCCAAGGGCGGTAGCGAGGGCAAGAACGCCAACTCCGCCGGCGTCGTCCGCGCGTACTGGACCGACCCGCAGAACCCGCTGGAGCCGGCCAACACCAACGAGGTGCAGGGCGGCAAGGTCATGGACATGATCTTCACCAAGCTGATGGAGTACGACCCGAAGACCGGGGAGGCCTTCGAGGCGAACGCGGAGAAGATCACCTCGACCGACTCCCAGACCTTCACCGTCAAGCTGAAGTCCGGCTGGACCTTCGCGGACGGGACCCCGGTCACCGCGAAGAACTACGTGGACGCCTGGAACTACGGCGCTCTCCTGGACAACGCGCAGGCCAACGCGTACTTCTTCTCCGACATCGAGGGCTACGACGCGGTCCACCCGGAGGAGGAAGGCGCCAAGGCGACCGCGAAGACCATGTCCGGTCTGAAGGTCGTGGACGAGAGCACCTTCACGGTCAAGCTGAAGCAGAAGTTCTCGACCTGGCCGAAGCGCCTGGGCTACACGGCCTACGCCCCGCTGCCGGACGCCTTCTTCAAGGACAAGGCCAACTACCTGAAGAAGCCCTTCGGTAACGGTCCGTACAAGGTGGACTCGTACACCAAGGGCCAGGGCATGAAGCTCAGCGTCAACGACAAGTACGCGCTGGAGAAGCCGAAGAACGGCGGTGTGGAGCTCAAGGTCTACACCGACAACACCACCGCCTACAGCGACCTGCTCGCCGGCAACCTGGACATCCTGGACGGCCTGCCGGCCTCCTCGCTCCAGAACGTCGAGACGGACCTCAACGGCCGGTACATCAACCAGCCCGCGGGCATCCTGCAGACCGTCTCCTTCCCCTTCTACGACAAGAAGTGGGACCAGAAGAAGACCCTCAAGGTCCGCCAGGGCCTGTCCATGGCGATCGACCGCAAGGCGATCACCGAGAACATCTTCTCCAACACCCGCACCCCCGCCAAGGACTGGACCTCCCCGGTGCTCGGTGAGTCCGGTGGCTTCTCCCAGGACATGTGCGGCGAGTACTGCGAGTACAACCCGGAGAAGGCCAAGCAGCTCATCGAGGAGGGCGGCGGCATCCCGGGCGGCACCGTCACCCTGACCTCCAACGTGGACACCGGCTCCCACAAGGACTGGATGGACGCGGTCTGCAACAGCATCAACAAGGTGATGGGCAGCGAGAAGGCCTGCCTGGTCAAGTCCGTCGGCACCTTCGGGGACTTCCGGAACCAGGCCGCCGGTCACGAGATGTCCGGCATGTTCCGCAGCGGTTGGCAGATGGACTACCCGCTGATCGACAACTTCCTGACCCCGCTGTACAAGACCAACGCCAGCTCCAACGACGGTCTCTACAGCAACAAGGAGTTCGACAAGCTGATCGACCAGGCGAACGCCGAGCCGGACTACGCGAAGGCCATCAAGCTCTACCAGGACGCCGAGAAGATCGTCGCGCAGGAGATCCCCGCCATCACGCTGTGGTACCAGAACGGCGACGCGGGCTACTCGGACAAGGTTGACAACGTCACCCTCGACCCGTTCAGCGTCCCGGTCTTCACCGACATCACGGTCAAGAGCTAAGGGACGGCAGCATTCTCCCGGCCCACCCTGAGCCGGGAGATCCGCCGACCGAATGACGGCACGCGGCGGCAGCCGGAGGCCCCACACAGTGGCCCCGGCTGCCGCCGTGCCGGAGCCTCGAAGGAGTCCCCATGGGGCGCTACGTCATACGACGACTGCTCCAGATGGTCCCCGTGTTCCTCGGGACCACTTTTTTGATCTTCATCATGGTCTACGCGCTCGGTGATCCGGTGCTCGCCTTCTTCGGCGACCGGACCCCCGACGACGCCACTCTCGCTGCGAAGCGACACGAACTGGGCCTCGACAAGCCCATGTGGGAGCAGTACGTCACCTACATGGGGAACGTCTTCACCGGCGACTTCGGCACCGCGTTCAACGGGCAGAAGGTGACCGAGCTGATGGGGCACGCCTTCCCCATCACGATCCGCCTCACCCTGGTCGCCATCACCATCGAGATCGTCTTCGGTGTGGGCCTCGGCCTCCTCGCCGGCCTGCGCCGCGGCCGGATCGCCGACAGCAGCACCCTGATCTTCACGCTGATCGTGATCTCGATCCCGACGTTCGTCACCGGCTACCTGCTCCAGTACTTCCTGGCAGTGGAGTGGAAGGTGATCGACCCCGCGGTGTCCGCGGACGCCAACTTCTCGGAGTTGATCGTCCCCGGCTTCGTGCTCGCCGGTGTGTCGCTGGCCTACGTCACCCGACTGACCAGGACCTCGATCGTGGAGAACCTGCGCGCGGACTACCTGCGCACCGCGGTGGCCAAGGGCCTGCCCAGACGCCGGGTGATCACGGTGCACCTGCTGCGCAACTCGCTGATCCCCGTCGTCACCCACCTCGGTACGGACCTCGGCCTGCTGATGGGCGGTGCCCTCGTCACCGAGCGCATCTTCAACATCCAGGGCGTCGGCTTCCAACTGTGGAACGGCGTGCTGCGGCAGAACTCACAGACGGTGGTCGGCTTCGTCACCATCCTGGTGCTCATCTTCCTGCTGGCCAACCTGCTCGTCGACCTGCTCTACGCCGTGCTCGACCCGAGGATCCGCTATGCCTGACCAGATCGAGAAGACCACGCCGGACCCGGTGGGCGCGGCCGGAGCGATCACGGACGCGGCCGTCACCGGAGCGGCGACCGCGGCCCCGAAGCGCGAGAAGGCCCGCAGCCTGGGTAGCGACGCCTGGTACGACCTGCGCCGGAACCCGGTGTTCGTCATCTCCGCCCTGCTCATCCTGTTCCTCGTCGTGGTCTCCATATGGCCTGGTCTTTTCTCCTCGACCAGCCCCAACGACTGTGACATCACCAAGTCCCGGCACACGGCCGAGTCCGGCCACCCGTTCGGCTACAACCTCCAGGGTTGTGACGTGTACGCCCGCACCGTCTACGGCGCCCGGGCGTCGGTGACCGTGGGTGTCTGCGTGACGGTCGGTGTCGCCCTCCTCGGCGGCATCCTCGGCGGGCTCGCCGGCTTCTTCGGCGGTTGGTGGGACAGCATCCTGTCCCGGATCACCGACATCTTCTTCGGCATCCCGATCCTCCTGGGCGGCCTGGTGTTCCTGTCGGTCATCAACAGCCGGTCCATCTGGGTCGTCATGGGCTTCATGATCGCGTTGGCCTGGCCACAGATATCCCGGATCGCCCGGGGATCGGTGATCAGCGCCAAACAGCAGGACTACGTCCAGGCGGCACGGGCGCTCGGAGCGGGCACCGGCCGGATCATGCTGCGGCACATCCTGCCGAACGCCGTCGCCCCGGTGATCGTGGTCGCCACCATCGCCCTGGGCACGTTCGTCTCCCTGGAGGCAACGCTGTCGTTCCTCGGGGTCGGTCTCGAGGCGCCGACGGTATCGTGGGGAATGGACATCTCCACGGCCGCGGTGCAGTACCGCAACGCTCCGCATATGCTGCTGTACCCGGCCGGTGCGCTGAGCATCACGGTGCTCGCGTTCATCATGCTCGGCGACGCGGTGCGCGACGCCCTCGACCCCAAGCTGCGCTGAGAGGAGCGTTCGCGTGTCAATGCTCACCAAGACCGGCGACGCGTCGTCCCGTGGCGGAGCGGGGGAGTCCTCCACCGCCCCGCTGCTGGAGGTCAGGGACCTCCATGTGGAGTTCCACACCCGGGACGGGGTCGCCAAGGCCGTCAACGGCGTCACCTACGACGTCAGTGCCGGTGAGACGCTCGCCGTGCTGGGCGAGTCCGGTTCCGGCAAGTCGGTGACCGCCCAGGCGATCATGGGCATCCTGGACATGCCCCCGGGGAAGATCTCGCAGGGCGAGATCCTCTTCCGGGGTCGGGACATGCTCCGCATGTCGGGCGAGGAGCGCCGGAAGATCCGTGGCCAGAAGATCGCCATGATCTTCCAGGACGCGCTGTCCGCGTTGAACCCGGTGCTCAGCGTCGGGTACCAGCTCGGTGAGATGTTCCGGGTGCACCAGGGCGCCTCCCGCAAGGAAGCCAAGGCCAAGGCCATCGAGCTGATGGACAGGGTCCGCATCCCGGCGGCGCGGCAGCGGGTGGGGGACTTCCCGCACCAGTTCTCCGGCGGTATGCGCCAGCGCATCATGATCGCCATGGCGCTGGCCCTCGAGCCCGATCTGATCATCGCCGACGAGCCGACCACGGCCCTGGACGTCACCGTCCAGGCGCAGGTCATGGAGTTGCTGGCGGAGCTCCAGAACGAGTACCAGATGGGGCTGATCCTGATCACCCACGACCTGGGTGTGGTCGCGGACGTCGCCGACAAGATCGCGGTGATGTACGCGGGACGGATCGTGGAGACGGCGCCGGTGCAGGACATCTACCGGCGGCCGGCGCACCCCTACACCAAGGGGCTGCTGGAGTCCATCCCGCGGCTGGACCGGAAGGGGCAGGAGCTCTACGCCATCAAGGGCCTGCCTCCCAACCTGCTGCACATCCCGCCGGGCTGCGCCTTCAACCCGCGTTGCCCCAGGGCGCAGGACGTCTGCCGCGCGGACGTGCCCCCGCTGCACCCGGTGACCGAGCAGGACGGCACCGAGCTGCCGGGTCGTGGCAGTGCCTGCCACTTCTGGAAGGAGACCCTCGATGCCTGAGAACCCCCAGCCCACCGCGGCCGACTCGGGCGCGGGCGCCCCCGACGACGTGGCCCGGGTCGAGGCGGTCATGGCGGAACCGGTGTCCCGGGGCGAGCCCATCCTCAGCGTGCGGAACCTGGTGAAGCACTTCCCGCTGACCCAGGGGATCGTCTTCAGGCGCCAGGTGGGCGCGGTCCGTGCCGTGGACGGGGTCTCCTTCGACCTGCACCAGGGCGAGACGCTGGGCATCGTGGGCGAGTCCGGGTGTGGCAAGTCGACCGTGGCCAAGCTGCTGATGAACCTCGAGCGGCCGACCGCGGGCGAGGTGCTGTACAAGGGCGAGGACATCACCCGGTTGTCCGGGCGGGCGCTGAAGGCCGTCCGGCGCAACATCCAGATGGTGTTCCAGGACCCGTACACCTCGCTCAACCCGCGGATGACCGTCGGCGACATCATCGGGGAGCCGTTCGACATCCACCCGGACGTGGCCCCCAGGGGCGACCGCCGGCGCAAGGTCCAGGAGCTGCTGGACGTGGTGGGTCTCAACCCCGAGTACATCAACCGTTACCCGCACCAGTTCTCCGGCGGGCAGCGGCAGCGGATCGGGATCGCCCGGGGGCTCGCGCTCAACCCGGAGATCATCATCTGTGACGAGCCGGTGTCCGCGCTCGACGTGTCGGTGCAGGCCCAGGTGATCAACCTGATGGAGAAGCTCCAGGACGAGTTCAACCTCTCCTACATGTTCATCGCCCACGACCTGTCCGTGGTCCGGCACATCTCGGACCGGGTCGCGGTGATGTACCTGGGCAAGGTCGTCGAGGTCGGCACCGACCAGGAGATCTACGAGCACCCGACCCACCCGTACACCCAGGCGCTGCTCTCCGCGGTTCCGGTGCCGGACCCGAGCGGCCGGGACCAGCGGGAGCGCATCGTGCTCACCGGTGACGTGCCCTCCCCGGCCAACCCGCCGTCCGGGTGCCGCTTCCGCACCCGCTGCTGGAAGGCCGAGGAGCGCTGCGCGGCGGAGATCCCCCTGCTGGCCGTCCCCGAGCGGTTCAAGGACTCGGACACCCCCGCGGCGCACGAGTCCGCCTGCCACTTCGCGGAGGAGAAGGACGTCGTGCACGCCTGAACCTCCGACGTGCCCACACCTGCGGGGTGGGTCCGGTGCCCCAGGGCCCGGACCCACCCCGCGGGCGTTGGGGCCGGCGGGGTGGGTGCGCCCGTTCGGGTGCGGGTGGTGGGCCGCTCGGGTGGGTCGGGGCCGGTGGCCGGCTGGGCAGGGGCAGATCTCGGTATGTATGTCGGACAACTGGTCCGCTCCAGTGGATGTGCCCACCCGCGGTAGGAGGAGGCCCCATGCCGGGAGTCGCACGCGTGCGGTGGGGGGCGGGGGTGGTCGCCGTGGGGCTGGTGGTGAGCGCCTGCACTCCCGGGGGCGGCAGCGGGGGAACGGGCGCGGCGGGGTCGTCGCAGGTGGTGCGGGCGTCGTGGGGGGACCCCCAGAACCCGTTGGAGCCGGCCAACACCAACGAGGTGCAGGGCGGCAAGGTGCTGGGAATGATCTTCCGCGGACTCAAGCACTACGACCCGGTGTCCGGGAAGGCCGAGAACATGGTGGCCGACTCGATCACCAGCAGTGACCAGCGGAGCTTCACCGTCAAGCTCAAGCACGGCTGGACGTTCAGCGACGGCAGTCCGGTCACCGCCCGGTCGTTCGTGGACGCCTGGAACTACGGCGCACTGGTGACCAACAACCAGGTCAACGCGCACTTCTTCGCCTACATCGAGGGCTACGACCAGGTGCACCCCGCGGCGGAGAACGCCAGGCCCACCGCGCGGACCATGTCCGGGCTCGAGGTGGTGGACGAGCACACCTTCACCATCCGACTGACCCAGGCGTTCTCCAGCTTCCCGGACACCCTGGGCTACACGGCCTTCTACCCCCTGCCCCGCTCGTTCTACCGGGACCACGCCGCCTGGCTGGCCAAACCGGTGGGCAACGGGCCGTACCAGGTCGCCTCCTACACCCGCGGCCAGGTGATGGAGCTGCGCAGGTCGCCGTCGTACTCCGGGCCGGACAAGGCCAGGAACGAGGGGGTGGACCTGAAGGTCTACACGGACAACAACACCGCCTACACCGACCTGCAGGCCGGCAACCTCGACATCGCCGACGACATCCCCGCCGCGCAGCTCCCCAACGTCAAGTCCGACCTGGGGAACCGTTACATCAACCAGCCCGCCGGAATCCTCCAGACCCTCGCGTTCCCCATGTACCGCCAGGCCTGGGGCTCGGATCGGGCGCGGTCACTGCGACGCGGACTGTCCATGGCGATCGACCGGGAGCGGATCACCAGCACGATCTACCGCGACACCCGGATGCCCGCCAAGGACTGGACCTCCCCGGTGCTCGGCAAGGACGGCGGCTACCGCACCGACGTCTGCGGGGAAGCCTGCACCTACGACCCCCAGCAGGCCAAACGCCTGATCGACGAGGCCGGGGGCCTGCCCGGCGGGCGGGTCACGCTGACCTCGAACGTGGACAGCGGATCGCACCGCGAGTGGATGGACGCGGTCTGCAACAGCATCAACCGGGCACTGGACAACGACCGTGCCTGCACCGTGGAGCCGGTCGGCACCTTCGCCGACTACCGCAAGAGGGTCACCAACCGGCAGATGAACGGCATGTTCCGCAGCGGCTGGCAGATGGACTACCCGCTGATCCAGAACTTCCTGGAGCCCCTGTACTACACCGGGGCCTCCTCCAACGAGTCGGGCTACCACAACCCCGAGTTCGACGACCGGGTGGATCGGGCCAACGCCGCGGGCAGCCGGTCGGACACGGTGCAGGAGTTCGTCAGCGCCGAACGCCTCGTGGCCCGGGACCTGCCGACGATCCCGCTGTGGTACCAGAACGGCACGGCGGGCCACTCCGAGCGGGTCAGCAACGTCCGGCTCGACCCGTTCAGCGTCCCGGTGTTCACCGACGTCAAGGTCACGAGCTAGGTCCGGGCTGCCATGGGGCGCTATGTCTTGCGGCGACTGCTCCAGATGGTCCCGGTGTTCCTCGGCACCACCCTCCTGATCTTCGTCATGGTCTACGCCCTCGGCGACCCGGTCGCGGCGTTCTTCGGCGACCGGGCACCCGACCCGGCCACCGCCGCCCGGATCAGGGCCGAACTCGGACTCGACCAGCCGCTGTGGCGGCAGTACGTGGACTACCTCGGCCGCATCCTCACCGGCGACTTCGGCACGGCGTTCAACGGACGGCAGGTCACCGAGCTGATGACGTCCGCCTTCCCGGTCACCCTGCGGCTCACCCTGGTGGCGTTCGTCATCGAGATGGGGTTCGGCGTCGTGCTCGGGGTGGTGTCCGGGCTCCGCCGCGGCCGGCTCGTGGACACCTCCGTGCTGGCGTTCACCCTGCTGGTCATCTCGGTGCCCACCTTCGTCACCGGCTACCTCCTGCAGTACCTGCTCGGCGTGCGGTGGAACCTGGTCCCGCCCGCCGTCTCCCCGCAGGCGCCGCTGCGCGAGCTGCTCCTGCCCGGTGTGGTGCTCGCGCTGGTCTCCCTGGCCTACGTCACCCGGCTCACCCGAACGTCGGTGGCGGAGAACGCCCGTGCCGACTACCTGCGCACCGCGGTGGCCAAGGGGCTGCCGAGGCGCCGCGTGGTGGTGCGGCACCTGCTGCGCAACTCGCTGGTCCCGGTGGTCACCTTCCTCGGAGTGGACATCGGCACGCTGATGGCCGGCGCGATCGTCACCGAGCGCATCTTCAACATCCAGGGCGTGGGCTACCACCTCTGGCAGGGCATCCTGCGGCAGAACTCACCGACCGTGGTCGGCTTCGTCACCGTCCTCGTCCTGGTGTTCCTCTTCGCCAACCTCCTCGTTGACCTGCTCTACGCCGCGCTCGACCCGAGGATCCGCTATGCCTGAGCCGTACGAGACGCCCTCCGACGCCCTCACCCCCTCCACGGTCGGCAAGGCGGCGGAGGCGGACCTGGTCGGCGTGCCGGGAACGGTGGCGGGCCCGGACCCGACGCTCGCGTTCGAGGGCACGACGGGGCTGGGCACGGGCACCGCACCGGACAGCCGGGCGGCGGCGGACGGGGAGGTGGCGACGCCGGGCCCACCGGTCGCGGAACCGGGGCCGGGTCTCGGGCCGGCCCGCGGGCTCTGGCAGGACGCGTGGTGCGACCTGCGGCGGAACCCCGTGTTCGTGGTCTCCGCGGTGCTGATCCTGTTCCTGGTGCTGATCTCGGCCTGGCCGACCCTGATCGCCCCCGGCAGCCCCCTCCAGTGCGACCTGGCCGACTCCCGCCGGGGCAGCGCCCCCGGGCACCCCTTCGGGTTCGACTCCCAGGGGTGCGACGTCTACACCCGCACCGTGCACGGGGCCAGGGCCTCGGTCACCGTCGGGATCTGCGCGACCGCCGGCGTGGCGCTGCTCGGCAGCGTGGTCGGTGGGCTCGCCGGGTTCTTCGGTGGCTGGGGCGACGCCCTGCTGTCCCGGCTCACCGACGTCTTCTTCGGCATCCCCATGCTCCTGGGCGGCCTGGTGTTCCTCTCCGTGGTGCGCAGCGGCTCGGTGTGGCCGGTGGTGGGGTTCCTCGTGCTGCTCGGCTGGCCCCAGGTGGCCAGGATCGCCCGGGGCGCGGTGATCGGCGCCATACAGCAGGACTACGTGCTGGCCGCCCGGGCCCTGGGCGCGGGCAACGCGCGGCTCCTGCTGCGGCACATCCTGCCCAACGCGGTCGCCCCGGTGATCGTCGTCGCCACCATCGCCCTGGGCACGTTCGTGTCGTTGGAGGCCACGCTGTCCTACCTCGGCGTCGGCCTCAAGCCGCCCACGGTCTCCTGGGGCATCGACATCTCCGCGGCGTCCACCCTGGTCCGCAACGCGCCGCACATGCTGCTGTACCCGGCTGGTGCGCTCAGTCTCACGGTGCTGGCGTTCATCATGCTCGGTGACGCGGTCCGCGACGCGCTCGACCCCAAGCTGCGCTGACGGTGGCCCGGCGGGAACGTCAGCGGGCCTTCCGCGTCGCGTCGGGCGCTGCCTCCGCCCCCGGCCCGGGTCCGGTCCCCGGCCCCGTGACCCCCTCCGCCGCGGCCAGCGCCGGGTCCAGGATGACGTCCCGTCCCAGGGTCGTGGGCGGCTCGGGGAAGTGGCACGCCGTCAGGTGGTTCGGGTCGCTGCCGTCGCGGACCACCAGCGGCGGCTCCTGGCGGGCGCACAGCTCCTCCGCCTTCCAGCACCGGGTGCGGAACCGGCAGCCGGACGGCGGGTCGATGGGCGACGGCACGTCCCCGGCGAGCCTGATCCGCTCCCGGCGCGGGTGCTCGGCGTCGGCCAGCGCGTCGGCCTGCGGGACCGCGGAGAGCAGGGCGTGGGTGTACGGGTGCCGGGGCCTGCGGTACAGCGCGTCCCGGTCCGCCACCTCCACGATCTTCCCCAGGTACATCACCGCGACCCGCTGGGAGAAGTGCCGCACCACGGCCAGGTCGTGCGCGATGAACAGGAAGGCGATCCCGAGTTCGCGCTGGAGCCGTTGGAGCAGGTTGACCACCTGGGCCTGGATCGACACGTCCAGCGCCGAGACCGGCTCGTCGGCGACGATCAGCCGCGGGTCGAGGGCCAGCGCCCGGGCCACGCCGATGCGCTGCCGCTGCCCTCCGGAGAACTCGTGTGGAAAACGGTTGTAGTGCTCGGGGCTGAGTCCCACGGTCTCCAGGAGTTCGCGGACCCGGCGCTCCCGGCCGCCCGGGGGGTTGATCCCGTTGATCTCCATGGGGCCCCCGACGATGGTGCCGACCGTCTGCCGCGGGTTCAGCGAGGAGTAGGGGTCCTGGAAGATCATCTGGATCTGCGACCTGATCGGCGCCAGCTCCCTGCGGCTGGCGTGGGTGATGTCCGTGCCGCGGTAGTGGATGCTGCCCCCGGTCGGCTCGAGCAGCCTGGTGACCAGCCGGCCGGTGGTGGACTTGCCGCACCCCGACTCCCCGACCAGACCGAAGCTGGTCCCAGCGGCGATGCTCAGGTCGACGCCGTCCACCGCCCTGACCGCGCCCATCCGGCGGCGGATCGGGAAACCGCCGTGGATCGGGAAGTGCTTGACCAGCCCCCGCACCTCGAGCAGCGGCTCGCCGGGCGAGCCGCCGCCCCCCAGCGGAGCGTCGGCGTCGGCGGCCGCGGAGTCGGCGGGGAGCGCGGCGCCGGTGGTCGGCTCGTTGCCCATGGTGGTGGACCCCCTGGTGCCGGTCAGCCCAACCCGGGCTGACGGTGTTCGATGACATGGGTGCGTCGTTGCTCGAGGGACAGGTGGCAGGCGGCGCCACGCCCCACCGGGAGCTCGGGGCGCTCGGTGGCGCAGGCGTCGCCCGGGACCCGCTGGCGGTGGGCGCAGCGGGGGTGGAACGGGCAGCCGGGCGGCGGGTCGAGGAGGCTCGGCGGGGCCCCGGGGATCGGGGCGAGGGGCTGGTCCACGTCTCCGGTCAGCCGCGGCACCGACTCCAGCAGGCCCCAGGTGTAGGGGTGTTGCGGGGAACGCAGCACCTCGGCTGCCGGGCCGCGTTCCACCGCACGACCCGCGTACATCACCAGCAGGTCGTCGGCGACGTCGGCCACCACCCCCAGGTCGTGGGTGATCAGCACGATCGCCGACCCGAACTCCTGTTGCAGATCGGCGAGCAGGTCCAGGATCTGCGCCTGCACGGTGACGTCGAGCGCGGTGGTGGGTTCGTCCGCGATGAGCAGGTCCGGGTTGCAGACCAGGGCCATGGCGATCACCGCGCGCTGACGCATCCCGCCGGAGAACTGGTGCGGGTAGTCGTCCACCCGGGTCCCGGCCCGGGGGATGCCGACCTTGTCCAGCATCTCGATGGCGCGGGCCCTGGCCTGGCGCCGGCTGGCCCCGGTGTGCTTGATGTACGGCTCGGCGATCTGCCGTCCCACGGTGTGGTACGGCGAGAGGGAGGTCAGCGGGTCCTGGAAGATCATCGCCATGGTGTTGCCGCGCAGCCGCTGGAGGGTGCGTTCGCCGGCTCCCACCAGTTCCTGCCCGTCCAACCGGATCTGCCCGGTGACCTCGGTGGTCCGCGGTTCGTGCAGCCCCAGCACGGTGAGCATGGTCACCGACTTGCCGGAGCCGGACTCGCCGACGATCCCCAGCGTCTGGCCCCGCCGCAGCTCGAAGGAGAGCCCGTCCACGGCCCTGACCACGCCGTCCTCGGTGGAGAACCGCACGCCGAGGTCGCGTACGGACAAGAAGGGGTCGCCCGGGTCCGTCTCGGCCGGCGACGTGGGGGGGCGTGAGGTGGTCACGGCGGTCACTCCTAGGACAGGCGCACGCGCGGGTCGATCAGCGCGTAGGTGGCGTCCACGATGATGTTGAAGATGACGATCATGGTGGCGGCGAACAGCATCACGCCCATGGTCATGGGCAGGTCCAGCTCCTGGACCGAGTCCACGGCCAGGGTCCCCAGGCCGGGCAGGGCGAAGGTGGCCTCGGTGATGATCGCGCCGCCGAAGAGCGAGCCCATGTCCACCCCGAAGATGGTGACGATGGGGATGAGCGAGCCCCGCCAGGCATAGCGGAAGAACACGGTGCGGCCGGACATGCCCTTCGCCCTGGCCATTCGGACGTGCTCCTCCTGGAGTTGCTCGATCATGGTGGCCCTGGCCATCCGGGTGTAGTTGGCAGTGAAGATCACCGAGAGCACGCACCAGGGGATGAGCAGCCCGGAGAACCACTCCACGGGGTTCTCGGTGAACGGGACGTAACTGGGCTGCCCCAGGATCTCGTTGTTGTAGACCAGCAGGGCGAGCACGAGCGGACCCACGAAGTAGATCTGCATCGAGCTGAGCACCAGGGACAGGGAGCTGAAGGTCTTGTCCACCCAGGTGCCGCGCTTCCAGGCGGCGATCAGACCCGCGCCCAGCCCCACGGTCAGGAAGACCGCGCCGCCGCCGAGGGCCAGGGACAGCGTGGTCGGGAACCGGTCGACCAGGGTGTCCCACACCGGGGCCGAGTCGTCGAAGGAGTAACCGAGGCACGGGGCCGGGCAGGAGCCCGCGGCGAAGTCCCGCCCGGTGACGATGCCCGACATGTACTCCCAGTACTGGACCGGGATCGGGTCGTCCAGCCCCATGTTGTGGCGGATCAGTGCGACCGACTCGGAGTCACAGTTCTTGCCGCAGGCCAGCAGCGCCGGATCGCGCGGCACCGCGTAGAAGAGGAAGAAGGTGAAGGCGCTGATCAGCAGCAGGATGACGATGGCACCGAGGGTCCGGCGCACCAGGAATCGAAGCATGGCGGCTCGCTGCTCTCACGGCTCGGGAAGGGGCGGCGGGGAGCCCGGTGCCCGCCGGGTGGGACCCGGCGGGCACCGCACGGCTTGAGGCGTCACCTGACCACGTAGAGCCTGGTCGGATCGACCCCGTTGACCACGTCGCTGAACACCACGCCCCCGACCTTGGAGCCGTGCAGTTGGACGTGCTTGAAGTAGTACGTGGGGACCGCGGGCAGCACGTCCTCGAGGATGTACTTGTTCAGCTCGAACCAGGCGTCCGCGGCCTTCTTCTGGTCGGTGATCTTCTTGATCCGGTCGATCTCAGAATTGATCTTCGGGTCGTTGACGTGCGAGTAGTTCTTGGCGCCGTCGGCGATCGCCCGCCCGTCGAAGAGCGGCGGGATCACGGTGGAGGCACTGGGCCAGTCGGCGCCCCACGAGTGGTGGTAGATGTCGTAGCCGTTGTCCACGGTGCCGATCCGGTCGTAGTACGTGTCCGCGGGCAGGTCCTTGCGCTGGACGTCGAACCCGGCCTTCTCCAGCGCGGACGCCACCGACACCGAGTACTGCTGGCCCTCGGGGGTGTTGACGTAGGCGAAGGTGAGCTTGGTGCCGACCTTGCCGGCCTCCTCCAGCACCTTCTTCGCCCGCGCCGGGTCACCCTCCGGCTTCTTCAACTTGTCGTAGGGGTCGTAGTCCTTCTGGTAGCCCGCCTGGGTGGGGCTGATCAGTCCGCCCGCCAACTGGCCGGAGGGCGGACCTCCGTAGGGCTGGAGCACGGACTTGATGGGCAGGGCGTAGGCGATGGCCTCGCGGACCCGCTTGTCCTTGAGCCGGTCCATGTTCATCGCGAACTGACCGACGTACGGCTGGAACCCGGAGACGGTCCGCTTCTTCGCCTCGGCGTCGCCCAGCACCTTGGGGAGGCTGGCGGCGTCCACCGAGTTGTTGAAGCTGATCGCCGTCTTGTTCTCACCGGAGTCCGAGAGCAGCCGCTTGCTGGAGTCCTCGTACTGGTGGTTGAACGTGATGGCGAACTTGTCCACGTACTGGTGGCGGATGACGTCGGTCTTCGGGTCCCACTCCGGGTTCTTGACCAGGGTCATCGACTTGTTGGCCTTGAAATCCGCGATCTTGTAGGGGCCGGAGGCCACCGGGGCGCGGTCGTACTTCTGCTTGGTGTCCTTGGCCTTGGGCACCACCGAGTAGCCGGCCATGGCCAGGGCGAAGGGCAGGTCGGGCTGTGGGTCCTTGAAGTGGAAGACGACCGTGGAGTCGTTCGGCGTCTCCAGGACGTCGTTCCCGAGGTGCTTCCCCTGGTACGGCCCGTCCTTGAGCAGGTTGCGGAACTCCGCGCCGTTGACCCCGGCCAACCACTGCTGGACGAAGGTGGGGCCGCTGGTGAGGAACGGCGCGAACTGCCGCTCGAAGGTGTGCCGGACGTCCTGCGCCGTGATGGGGGTGCCGTCCTGCCACTTGATGCCGTCCTTGAGCCGGTAGGTCCACGTCCGGCCGCCGTCGGAGACCTGACCGCTGTCCGTCGCCAGGTCGCCGACCACCGCGTAGGTCCCGTCCTCGTTCATCCGGTAGCCGGTCAGTCCCCGGTGGATCAGCGTGGCCAGGGACATCTCGTCGGACACGTAGATCTGCGCCGGGTCCAGGTGGGAGTAGGAGTCACGTTGCAGCACCCGGATGGTGCCGCCCGGCGTGGCGCCGGGGACCTCGGGTGCCGGCCCGGTGGACGCCTTGGCGTCGGCGAAGGCGATCTGCGCCTGCTCCGGCGCGCTCTCGCTCGGGCTGTCCTCACTGGCCTCCGGTCCACCGCCCCCGCCGCTGCTACAGCCGGTGAGGACGAGCGCTCCGACGGATAGGCCCACTGCGGCGGCCCGGAGTCTGCGCGTGTAGATGAGGCTCAACACTGTGACTGCACCTGCCTGTCCCTGAGTTTGTGTCCGGCTGGGTCGCCGCCGGGCGTCCTTCCCGCCCGTCGCCCGACGCTGGTGGTGCGCGGTGCTGCTGGCGTGAACGCTGGCACGCGGTCACGCGGGTGGTTCAGGTGGAACGGTGACGCCGTGACGGGTCGCGGGAGCTGAACCCCCGCCCACCGGCGTGGGCCGCCCCGGTCAACGGGTGGTCCTGGGGTCGAAGGCGTCCCGGATCGAGTCCCCGAGGAGGTTGAAGGCGACGATGAAGACCACCATCGCGACGCCGGGGAAGAACATGTAGGTCAGGTCGTTCTGGTAGACCTTCGCGCCGATGGCGAACATCCGCCCCCAGTCCGGGGTGGGCTCGACCATGCCGACCCCGAGGAACGACAGGCCGGCCTCCGCGGTGACGAAGTTGGGCAGCATCAGGGTGGCCTGCACCAGGATCGGCGTCACCAGGTTGGGCAGCAGTTCCTTGTGGATGATCCGCCACGGGGAGGCGCCGCTCAGCTTGGCGGCCTCGATGAACTCCCGTTCACGCAGGCTGAGCACCTGCGCCCGGAGGATCCGGGCCAACCCCATCCAGCCGAGGAACCACTGGACCGCGATCAACGCCAGCACCCGGACGTAGGTGGGCGTCTCGTCCTGGGGGTCCACGAACAGGGCCACCACGACCGGGAGGAACGCGATGAAGAAGAGCTGCGCGGGGAAGGCGAGCAGCAGGTCGATGGTGCGCCCGATCAGGTAGTCGGTGCGGCCCCCCAGGTAGCCGGCGGCAACGCCGAGCACGATCGCCGTCACCACCGTGGCCACGGTCACCGCGAGGGCGATCAGCAGCGAGGTGCGGATGCCGTAGAGGAGCTGGGTGAGCACGTCGCGGCCGAGGATGGGTTCGATGCCGAACCAGAACTCACCGTCGATGCCGCCGTTGGGTTTGATCGGGTAGCCGTACTCGTTGAGCAGGCCCGGCCGATCCTGCCCGTACAGGGTGTACGGGTCCTTGCCGTAGAGCCGGGAGATCACCGGGGCGAGGAGGCCCAGGGCGAAGAAGAACAGCACGACGCCGGCGCAGACCATGCCGGTCCTGTCCCGCCGGAAGCGCCGCCACATGAGCTGTCCCGGCGAACGTCCTGCCGGACCACCCCCGCTGGACGGCGACGCGGTCGGGTGCGGCAGGATGGCGGTGGTACCTGCCGCGGCGGCGTCGGCGTCGCCCGCGGAGGCGGACCGAGGAGATAAGGCCATCGCGATGTCCCCCCGTCGATGCGGTTGACCCCGCGGTCGGCGCTGCGGGCTGAGCGGGACTCTCGCAACCGATTTGTTATGACGTCAAGAGGCCAGTGCACGGCTCCGCCGTAAACTGATGTTTCTTGATCGAACAGAGTGCAGATCGACGTCTCTTCGTGCTGGACATTGATCGTTTGCCGCCTCCCTGGCCGGGGCAGACTCGCACCGGGCCCACTGATCCACCGCCAGCCGGGCCCTTGCGTCACCGATATGCGAACACCGCGCTGCGATCGCCACCCTGCCGGGCGGGCGTCGCCGGCCGGCTCGGGCCCACCGGTTCGACTGGCCGGGGATCGTGGTGCCTATCCCCCTGTGCGGACGGGTATGCCACCGGTTAGCGTTGCGTCGTGATCGATGCGGGGGCGGTGGAGCCATGAGTCAGATACATCCGGCGAACTTCACGCACCAGAGACTGGTGCTGACGCGCGACGCCAGGGGGTTCGCGGGTGTTCTGTGCGCGCTGCTCGCGCTGTACACCCTCGTTGCGATCATCAGGGACATCGCCGAGGTCGGCCTGCACGACATGTTCTGGTCCTGGGTGTACGGGGCGGGATTCACCGCCGACTACAAGGTCACCACCCAGCTCGACCTCCAGTTCCTGGTGCTGTTCCTGGCCGGAGTGGCGTTCTGCCGCACCGCCGCGGCGCTGCCCGGACTCGTCACCGTCGGCGTGCTCACCGTGGTCCTGCGGGCCGCCCCCCTCCTGGCCCTGGTGAGCATCGACGCCTACGACGGGTTCGAGACGGTCTCCTACGGCAAGTGGGCCCTGGCCACCCTGATCACCGAACTCGTCCTGGGGCTCGTCCTGCTGCTGGTGGTCCTCGTCGGACGCCGACCCGCGAACGCCCCGACCGGCCCCGGCGGCCCGCCCCCCGAGCCCGCGCTGCCGCCGGTGGCGCCCAAGCCGGCCGGTGCCGTCGCCTCCCTGCTGCTGCTCGGTGGGGCCGCGCTGGCGGGGGCCGCCTGGCAGATCTACCTGCTCGTTGATCTCGAGTGGGACGGTTACAAGTATCTCCTCACTGGTGAAACCCCGGACCGGGCGCTCACCGAGGTCCAGCCCGCGGTGTACGCCTGGGCCGCTGTCGTCTTCTTCGGGGTGGCGGCCCTGGCCGGGGCCGCCCGCTCCGCGGCGAGCCGGCCGGCCGGCCTGATCGCCGGCTGGATGCTGCTGGTCGTCGGCGTGCTCGACGTCACCAGCTACATCGACAGCGACTGGTTCCTGGACACCGACATCCTGGGAACCGACGACGTCCTGTGGCAGTTGACCAGCATCTACTACATCGTGGCCGGCCTGGCGGTGCTGCTCGCGCTGCTGCCCACCGAGCCCGCGGACCACTCCGGCCAGCCGGCGCCGGCCTGGCAGCCCACGGGCCCGGGGTGGGGCCAGCCCGGGCCGATGGGTGGGCCGGGTGCGCCGGCCCCCGGCTGGGGGCCGGGTGCTCCCGGCGCCGCCCCGCAACAGCCCCACTGGGGACCGGCGATGCCGCCGGGGCCCCCGCCCCCGCCCCAGGGCGGATACGGTCCGCCGCCCCAGGACGGACGGCAGGGCTGGTAGCCATGCGGTCGTTACTCACCCGGCGGGATCGCGGGGGGCCGTTCACCGACGGCCCTGCCTCCGGCCCGTCAAGAACCCTCGCCGGCCCCGGGGACGTCCGGGGCCGGGAGTCGGCTGATGCCCAGGGACCGCCGCAGGAAGTCCACCTGGAGCAGCAGCAGGTTCTCCGCCACCTCCTCCTGGCTCGCCATGTGGGTGACCCCGGTGAGCGGCAGCACCTCGTGCGGCCGGCCGGCCGCGAGCAGCGCGGAGGACAGCCGCAGGGCGTGGGCCATCACCACGTTGTCGTCGGCGAACCCGTGGACGATCATCAGCGGCCTGGCCACCTGGGCGGCCCCCAACAGGCCGGCGTCACCGACCAGCGAGGTGGCCTCGTAGACCGCGGCTGCCTGGTCCGGCAGGCCGAGGTAGCGCTCGGTGTAGTGGGTGTCGTACAGCCGCCAGTCGGTCACCGGGGCCCCGGCCACCGCGGCGTGGAACACGTCGGGGCGGCGCAGCACCGCGAGTGCCGCCAGGTAGCCGCCGTACGACCAGCCGCGGATGCCCACCCGGTCGAGGTCGAGCGGGAACTCCTCGGCCAACGCGTGCAGGGCCGCCACCTGGTCGTCCAACGTCACCCCCGCGAGGTCACCGGCGACCGCCTTCTCCCAGCCGGGGGACCGGCCGGGGGTGCCCCGACCGTCGGCGACGACCACCGCGAACCCCTGGTCCGCGAACCACTGCGACGTCAGGTGGGCGTTGTGCGTGGGGACCACGCGTGCTCCGTGCGGCCCCCCGTAGGGGTCCATCAGCACCGGCAGGGGGCCGTCGCCCTCGCGGTAGCCGGTGGGCAGCAGGACCGCGGCGGGGATGCCCAGGGTGCCCGCGCGCCGCAGCACCGGCCTGGCGACCAGCACCGGGGTGGCGGCGTGGGAGGCGATCGAGGCCACCACCCGGCGGCCCTCGTCCAGCCGGACCACCTGTGTCCTGCTCCCCGGCCGGTCCAGGCCCGCCGTGGTCAGCACGGTGACGTCACCGCCGCGGGCGGCGGAGGCCAGCCCCGCGTCCGGGTCGCTGACCGCCTCCACGGTCCACGCCCGCGGCCCGCGGTACCACCCCCGGTACACCGCGACCCGGCAGTGTCCCAGCGCCCCCTCGTCCCCGGCGGGGCCTCCCGGACCGGCCGCGGCGCCCCGGGCGTCGGCGTCCGGGGCGTCCTCGGTGTCCTGTGCGCCGGCGACCCCCTCCCCCTGGGAGGCGGCGAACAGCACGTCCTGCGCGCCGATGTCGAGCACGGCGCGAACGTGCAGCGAGCGGGTTGTCAGAACCTTGTCCCCGACGGCCAGAACCCGGGCGCCGGCCTCGTCGGCGACCCGGACCAGACGGCCGTCCGGCGTCCACGCGGGGACACCGGGGAACAGCTCCAGCCAGACCGGATCCTGCTCCGCGTGCAGGGGGAGGGTCCGGCCCGTCTCGGTGTCCACGGAGAGGACGAGTTGACTGTGCTGGTCGCGTGCCTGGACGAGGAGGATCGGCGGGCTGCCCGCGCTCCAGTGGACCCGGGCCAGGTACGGGTAACGCTTGCGGTCCCAGCTCACCGCGGTGTGCGAGCCGTCGAGGCCCACCAGGGCCAGCGTCACCTCCGCGTTGGGGGTGCCGGCGGCCGGGTAGGGAATCTGGGTGGGGGCGGCGTCCGGGTTGGCCGGGTCGCTGATCCACCAGCGGCGCACCGGGGAGTCGTCCACGTGCGCGGCGAGCAGGCGGTCGCTCTCCGGCGACCACCAGAAACCACGGTTGCGGTCCATCTCCTCGGCCGCGATGAACTCCGCGAGGCCCCAGGTCCTGCCCGCTCCGGCGGGTTCGGCCAGGGCCACGTCACCGCTGCCGTCGGCACCGACCACCCGCAGCGCGCCGTTGGCCACGTAGGCGACGTGGCGGCCGTCGGGGGAGGGACGGGGGTCGATCACCGGCCCCGGCACCGGCAGTTCCCTGGGGGTGCCGGACCGCAACTCCACGCAGAACAGCCGTCCGGAGAGCGTGAAGGCCGCGCGTTCGACGGCGCCGTCCGTGGCGTAGCCGACGATGCCGGCGGAGCCCTCACGGCTCCGCTCGCGCCGGGCCCGCTCCTGGGCGGACAAGGTCTCGGCGGTGCCGCCGAGCAGGGCTTCCGCGTCCGCGACCACACGTTCGGAGGCGGAGGGTTCGGTACCCGAGGGTTCAGCGCGACCGGGTCCACCGGCGCCGTGTTCCGGGGCGCCGTCGGTGCCCGCGGCGTCGAGGTCGAGGACCCAGAGCAGGTTCGCCCGGTCCGTTCCGGATCGGGAACGCAGGAAGACCACTCGCGAGCCGTCAGGTGCGACGGTGAACGAGCGGGGTGCACCGAGGGTGAACCGCTGGGTCCTGGCGAGCTGCCTGGGATACGAGGTTTCCGAGGTCATTCCCCGAGCCTACGCATGGGGCTCGACCGATTACGAAAGCATGTGCGCCCCCCGGTGCTTCCGTGCACCGGCATATTCCGGCGCACGCTGAGCGACCGCCCGCTTACGATCAGGGGTATGACCGCGATGCCCCGTGCCGACCATGAAACCAGGAGGTGAGCCGCTGTGGCACTGACAGTTTCTGTGGTGGTGCTGCTGTTGGTCATCGTGTACTTGTTGATCAAGAAGTCGGGGCTGAACACGGGGCATGCGATCGTCTGTGTACTCCTGGGGTTCTATCTCGCCAGCTCGTCAGCGGCGCCGACCATCGATGACCTCAACACCAGTGTCGCCGAAATGATCGAGGACATCGACTTCTGACCGGTGGGGGGCGCCTTTAGGCTGGGCGCATGAGCGAACTGCCTGATCGGCGTCTGCTGCTGGTGCACGCGCATCCCGACGACGAGTCCATCGGCAACGGTGCCACGATGGCCAGGTACGTTGCCGAGGGAGCACATGTCACCCTGGTGACCTGCACCCTCGGCGAGGAGGGCGAGATCATCCCGCCCGAACTCGCGCACCTGGCAGCCGACCGTGAGGATCGGCTTGGTCAGCACCGGATCGGTGAACTCGCTGCCGCCATGCGCGAGCTCGGTGTGGTGGATCACCGGTTCCTGGGTGGGGCAGGACGCTACCGCGACTCGGGGATGATGGGAACCCCGCAGAACGAGCGTCCCGACTGCCTGTGGCGCACCCCGGTGGACGACGCGGCCCCGCACCTGGTGGCCGTCATCCGCGAGGTGCGTCCCCAGGTGCTGGTCACCTACGACCCGAACGGCGGTTACGGTCACCCGGATCACATCCGGGCGCACCAGATCGCCATGCGGGCGGTGGACCTCTCCGAGGACGCCGCGTTCCGGCCCGACCTCGGTCAGCCGCACTCCGTGGCCAAGGTCTACTGGAACTGTCTGCCCCGCTCGTTCGTGGAGACGGCGCTGGAACGGCTGCGTGCGGCCCACAAACCGGTGCCGTTCCCCGGGATCGCCTCGGTCGACGACGTTCCGGGGCTGGTGGCGGACGACGTGGTCTCCGCCGCGGTGGACGGCTCGCCGTACGCGGACCGCAAGGCCGCGGCGATGCGGGCGCACGCCACCCAGATCGCTGTGGACGGGCCGTTCTTCGCCCTCTCCAACGACCTGGGACAGCCGCTGCCGGCCCGCGAGTTCTACCGGCTGGTGCGCGGCACACCGGGCGAGCCGGGCACCTCGGGACGCGAAGAGGACCTCTTCGCCGGGCTCGGGGTGTGAGCGCCGTGCGGAGCACGCCCCCGGCGCCGGGCGCCGCCCCGACGTCCACTCCGGTGCGCGCGGTCAGCTACGCGGTGCTGGCGCTGCTCGGCATCGCGGTGGCCGCCGCGGGCTCGCTGGTGCAGGACGGCTGGTTCCCGTTCGGGCTGCTGCTCGCCCTGGCGGGGTGCGTCGGGCTGTTCTACGGCGGCACCGTGCTCACCGGCACCCGCGCCGGTGCCTGGGTGCCCTCCGGAGCCTGGCTGTTCACGGTGCTCGCCCTCACCATGAGCCGCCCGGAGGGGGACGCGGTCTTCCCCGCCACCATCGGTTTCTACCTCTTCCTGCTGCTCGGCGCCATGTCAGGAGTGATGTGCGCCACGTTGCCGAGGCTGCCGGGAGACGGAGGAACCCCTGGCCGGCTTGGTGGTTGACGAGCAGTATCACCCGATCCGGTGATGCGGTTCCGTCGACGGTGAAGCCGGACAAAGCGCCGGCAACAGGGAGCGAACCAGTCCTATGGGTTGGGGGTGAGGACCCGCCGCTGCCCAGTATGGTGGTGCGCGCAACCCGGCCGGGCGCCGCCCACGCCGTACGCGTCCGCCCCGGATGCACCCGTGAGGCCGCCGGGATGCGACCGGCGAGCCGCCCGCAGTTTGCCGAGGGCCCCAGTAGCGAACCTGGAGAACGTGCCTTGAGTCGTGAAACTGACAAAGCGCCATTTCCGCAGGACGGTGGGCGCGGCGGCGGTACCTCGTACCCGTCGGGCACACCGCCCTACGGCACCCAGAACCCCCCGGCTGCTCCCGGCACCCAGACGGACCCCGCCGCCCGGGAGCCCAAGACCGAGACGACCCTGACCACCCGGGTGCGCATCAACATCCCCGGTTCCCGCCCCATCCCACCGGTCGTGGTGCGCAAGACGGTGAACGAGGGAGAGGAGGGCGGCGAGTCCAACGCCGCCGGTGACGGAGCGCTCCCACCAGGCTGGGACTTCCCCGGTGCCGCCACGGAGGGCAGGAGCGGGGCCCCGGCCGCGTCGTCAGCAGCCCCCGGGACCAAGGGGGCGGCCCGGACCGGGGCGCCGACGGACCCCACCGGCTCCACCGGACAGGCGGGTCGGACCACCAGTGACTGGTTCTCGCCGCGGCGGAACCGGCCGGCGTCCGGTGCCAACCCCGGTGCGCAGGACCCGGCGCGGAACCCCGGGACGGCCAACGCCGCTCCGACGCCCACCAGGTCCGCCACCGCAACCACCCCGCCGCCCACCGCCCCCGGGGTGGACGAACCCACCGCACAACACCGGGTGCCACCCCCGCCGGCCCCGCCGGCGCGGCCCGCCGGTGACCCCGGCGGCAAGACCCGGCTCCCGTACCAGTCCGGGCCCACCGCGTCCGGCGGCCAGGAGCCCAACGGGCCACCGGGCGCCGGCGGTCCCGCCTGGCGGCCGGACGGGGGGTCCCCCGAGCACGGTGGCCGGGGCGACCAGACGCCGATGTTCCCGGGCTACCGTTCGGCCAGTGGTGACCAGGGGCCGGGCCTGCCGCCGCCGCCCGGCCCCTCGGGTCCCAGGGGAACCGGCCCGGGACTCCCCCCGATCCCCAACGCCCCCGGGGCCGGCGCGCCGCAGGGGAGGCCCGCCCGGCATGCGGGACCAACCACCGGCCCGGCGACCGGGGACATGCTGCCGCTGCCTCCGCTGCCCCCCCGGCCCAGCGAGGGAGAACCCCCGCTGACCACCGCGCCGCCCGGGTCCACCGCGGGCTACGGCCGCAGGACCCCGGACCTGACCAGCGACACCCTGGTCAGCGGCATCCCGGCGGCTCCGCAACGGGACGCCGACACCGCCGGACCCGACGACGCGGGCAGCCGCCCGGCCGGGCCCCAGCCAGCCCGCCGCGGGCGTTCCAAGCTGGTGCTCGCCGGTGTCGCGCTGGTGGGCGCGGTTGCCCTGGCCTACGGCGCCGGCCTGGTCCTCGACCACGCACAGGTCCCCAACGGGACCACCGTGCTGGGCGTGGACATCGGTGGCAAGAGCAAGCAGGACGCGGTGGACACCCTGGACGAGGCGCTGGCCAAGCGGGCCACCGCGCCGCTCACCGTGCAGATCGGCGACGGCAAGACCCAGCTCAAGCCGAGCGTGGTGGGCCTCGGGCTGGACACCGAGGCCACCGTGCGCGGGGTGGCGCACCGTGACTACAACCCGGTCTCCGTCATCGGTTCGCTGTTCGGCAGCGAGCGCACCACGGAGCCGGAGTTCACCTACGACGAGGAGAAGCTGCGCGCCTCGTTGGAGGCCCTGGCCGCCAAGCAGGGCAGCGAGGTCCGTGAGGGCATGGTGAAGTTCGTCGACGGCGAGCCCGTCGGCGTTCCCGGCAAGGCCGGTCTCACCCTCGATGTCGACAAGGCGGTGCGGCAGGTCCACGACGCCTACCTCAAGCGCGCCGAGACCGGGAAGGACGTCCCGGTGGTGCTGGACCGTGTCCGGCAGGAGCCCAAGGTGACCCAGGCCGAGATCGACCGGGCCATCAAGGAGTTCGGTGAGCCCGCGATGTCCGGCATGGTCACCGTCCAGGTCCCCGGCTACGCGCCGGTCCCGTTCAGCCCCGAGGGATCGTTGAGCCAGGTGCTGACCATGACCGCGGTCAACGGCAAGCTGGAGCCGCACTTCGACCTGGAGACGCTGGAGGAGCTCTACGGCGGGGCCTTCGCCGGCATCCAGGTGGACCACGGAGGCAGCGTGGGACCGGTCACCCCGCGGGATGTGGCCAGCACGATGCTGCCGCTGCTGACCGAGACCGACCCCGCCAAGCGGATCGGGCAGATGGAGGCGGCGCAGTAGCGCCGCGATGCCCGCAACACACCCCCCCATCGGATATCGGATGATACGTCCCGATTGGGGGGTGTGGGGCACCTGTGTGCGATGTCCACGACAGTTCCCCTGTGTGGGCGCTGTCGACGTGTGGGTATTCAGCCAAAGATGACTGCATCCGGCACGGATGCGGGCACGTTGAGTGAGCGTACGGCAGTGTTATCCGGCCACAACTCGAGTCGCAGTCGCATACGCCTGCACCTCTGCTTGAATCCTGGTAGAGGTGATTGGTTGAGGTCTCCGTGAGCGCCGGACTCCTTCTCGTGCAGCGCCAGGTCATCGGCGGTGACGCGCGGCAGGTACGCAGAATCGTGGCCGAATGGCGGCCAACACGCGTTGCTCCGTGGTTCCTTGGGCAGAAGGCATGAGGGTGTATCAGGCTCCGCGCGACATGATGGGTCTGTCGGAGCGCCTGGTACGGCAACAACGGGGACCACCAGCCGGGCTCACGGGGGACGCGCGGAAGGGTTGGGGAGTGATACGGGGAAGGGGCGGCGAGCGCGGTGAGGTCCGCAAGGCCGGACCGGCGTTGCCATCACCGTTCGAGCGAACGGCGAGGATCGGCCCGCGGCTGTGGCTGGTCCGACTGTGCTGGTCCCTGGTCTACCTGCCGTACCTGGGTGTGGTCATCAACGACCTGGTACGGGGCGACCACACCTGGCGCGCCGCTGCCTTCGGCTGGGTGGGCCTGGCTGTCTTCGTCGCCTCCTACCTGGCCCTGATCCTGATGCCGCGGCCCGGCGGACGGGCCAAACGCCGCCACGTGGTGGCGTTCCTGCTCGTCTTCGCGCTCTCCGCCGGGTTAACCGCCGTGATCGGCGAGTCCGGTCTGGTGCTCTTGGTCTACGTCTCGGTCTGCTGCGGGGTGCTGCTGCCGGTGCGTTGGGCGGCCTTCGCCGTTCCCACGGTCACCCTGTCGCTCATCGGCATCGGGCTGCTCACCGACGTCGAGAGGGAGACCCTGGCGGTGCTCTCCCTGCCGGCCGCCCTGGGCGGGATGACCATGATGGGCGTGGGGGTCACGATGCGCACCATGCGGGAGCTGCGCGAGGCCCGGGAGACCATCGCCCATCTTGCGGCGAGTGACGAGCGACTCAGGCTCGCCCGTGACCTGCACGACCTGCTCGGGCACTCCCTCTCCCTGGTGACGCTGAAGAGCGAACTGGCCAGGAGACTGCTCCCGGAACGGCCGGAGGACGCAGCCAAGCAGGTCAACGACATCGAAAGGGTCAGCAGGCAGGCGCTGGTGGACGTGCGTGCCGCGGTCAGTGGTTTCCGCAGGCCGCGCCTGGTGGTGGAGATCGCCGGGGCCAGGACGGCCCTGCGGGCCGCCCAGATCGACGCCTACGTGGACACCTCACTGCTCGGGCAACCCACAGGACTGGGCCCGGACGAGGAGAGCGCGCTGGCCTGGGCGCTGCGCGAGGCGGTCACCAACGTGGTGCGGCACAGCGGGGCGGGCCGTTGCGAGGTCACCCTGGGCGAGGTGCGCGAGGGGTCGGCGCACTTCGTCTACCTCGAGGTCAGCGACAACGGACGCGGTGCCCCGGCCGGGCACGCCGGCAGCGGCAACGGGCTAACCGGGCTCGAGGAGCGGCTGATCCTGTCCGGCGGACGGCTGGAGATCGGCCCCGGCGCCCGGGGTAAGGGCTTCCGGCTGCGGGCTCTGGTGCCGGTGCGGGCCAGCGTTCCCGCCGAAGTCGCCGAATGACCCGTGCGCCCGCACCGGCCCGGCCGTGCCGTCGCCCTCGGCGGCCACCGCCCCGCCCGGCCCGCGCCGGCGTGCGCGCGGACCGCACACGGCGCTGGCTGAGGAGGGCTCAGCCAACCGTCCCGGGCGCGAGGCAGCGGTAGTGGTAGGTGTGGTGCGGGGTGAAGCCCAGCTTCAGGTACAGCGCGTTGGCCGCGGTGTTGTCCGCCTCGACCTGGAGGTAGGCCAGGTCCGCGCCCTCCCGCGCCGCCTGGTCGGCCAGCGCCCCGAGCACGGCGGTGGCCAGTCCGCGCCGCCGGTGCTCATGCGCCACCTCGACGGCCGCGAACCCGGCCCAGCGCCCGTCCACCACGCACCGGCCGATCGCCACCGGGTGGCCCCCGGCGTCCGGCGCCTGTCCCGGGTCGGGTTCCGCGCCCCCGGTGTGGTGTGCCTCGGCGAACCACACCGAGGGGCCCGCGGCCAGTACCCTCGCCGCGTCGGCCCCCGTCCTGCGGTAGCGGGTCAGCCAGCCCTCGGTCAGCCGTCGGGTGAGCCGCACCGCACTGCCGTCGTCCCGCAGGGCGGTCAGCGGCAGCAGGGGTGCGGTCAGGACCCGGGTCTCGGCCTCCGCGGTCCAGCCGCGCCGTTCCAGCTCGGCGTCCAGGTCCGATCCGGTGGTGAGTTGCACGCACGGACGCTGCCCGCGTTCGGCGTACCAGGCGGTCACCAGGGACAACGCCTCGTGCAGCGGCACCGCGGGTCCACCGGTGGCCAGCACCGAGTTCGCCCTGCGGGTGAAGCCCCCGGCGGCGCGGAGCGTCCACTCGCCGAGCTGCTCCGACTCCCACGCGGGCCAGCCCCGGGCGGCGACGACCTGGAGTTCGGCTGGAGTGGACGTGGAAGCTCCGCGCCTTCGAGGCGGAGTACGAGGAACAGTCTTGCCGGCGACGAGTGACTCCTCACAGACTCGTACGGTCTCCCCGGAGCGCCGGGCGATGACCAGTGTGCCGTCCTCCCACGATATGAGATCGCCGATGACGTCTCCGAGCACCGGACGACCACCGGTGATCTCGAGCACACGCCGCACAGACACCCGTAGTCCCACGTCAGAGGGGGTAATCCGGACGTCGAGTTGTCCCCCCAGAGCGAAATTCCCGTCCATGGGTGCCCCTCCTGTTCGTATGCCGCTCCGGAACCGCGATACTAGGGGCGGGCATCGACGACGCCGCGCTCCCGCGCGAGATGAGCCCTAACGAGGAGGAACGACAGCGTGACCTACGTCATCGCGCAGCCTTGTGTCGACGTCAAGGACAAGGCATGCATCGAGGAGTGCCCCGTCGACTGCATCTACGAGGGCGCCCGGGCCTTGTACATCCACCCGGACGAGTGTGTCGACTGTGGAGCCTGTGAGCCGGTCTGCCCGGTGGAGGCGATCTTCTACGAGGACGACACGCCGGAGGAGTGGAAGGACTACTACAAGGCGAACGTCGAGTTCTTCGACGAGCTCGGTTCGCCCGGTGGCGCCTCGAAGCTCGGACTCATCGAGCGTGACCACCCGCTGATCGCCGCACTGCCGCCGCAGAACGGCTAGGTCCCGGCCCCCGGGACACGCGAGACACCTGGATATCGAGTCCTTGTCGTGCCGGTCCGCACGGCCGTGCGTGCACGGCCGTGGGGCTGGCCTTCACTGTCTCCGGCCCCGCCGACCTCGCACCAGACCCGCGCACGTCGAAAGCAGCACACCGTGGTACCACTGTCCCAGCGGCTCCCGGACTTCCCCTGGGACCGTCTCGAGCCCTACAAGACCACGGCCTCCGGTCACCCGGACGGCATCGTCGACCTGTCGGTGGGCACGCCCGTCGACCCGGTGCCCGCAGTGGTCCAGCGGGCGCTGGCCGAGGCCGCGAACAGTCCCGGTTACCCGACCACCCACGGCACCGCCCGGCTGCGGGAGGCGGTGGCCGGCTGGCTGGGCGAACGCTTGGGGGTGGCCGCGGACCCAGCCGCGGTCCTGCCCACCATCGGCTCCAAGGAACTCGTCGCCTGGCTGCCCACCCTCCTCGGCATCGGTCCCGGTGACCAGGTCGCCCACCCGCGGCTGGCCTACCCCACCTACGAGGTGGGCGCCCGGCTCGCCGGGGCGGAGACGGTCACCTACCGCGACCCCCGGGAGCTCGACCCCACGTCGCTGAGGTTGCTGTGGCTGAACAGCCCCGCCAACCCGACGGGGCAGGTGCTGGACGCGACCACGCTCCGGGACGTCGTGGGATGGGCCAGGTCGCACGGGGTCCTCGTCGTCTCTGACGAGTGCTACGTGGAACTCGGCTGGGAGGTCGAACCGGTCTCGGTGCTGCACCCGGACGTGTGCCGGGGCTCGCACGAGGGGGTGCTCGCGGTGCACTCGCTGTCCAAGCGGTCCAACCTCGCCGGGTACCGGGCGGCCTTCGTGACCGGCGACCCGAGGTGGGTCCGGGAGCTGCTCCAGGTGCGCAAGCACGCCGGGATGATGGTGCCGGGGCCGGTACAGGCCGCGCTGACGGCGGCGTTCGGGGACACGGCGCACGTGGCGGTGCAGCGGGAGCGCTACGCCCGGCGCAGGGCGGCGCTGCGCGCCGCGTTCGAGGGGGCGGGCTTCCGGATCGAGCACTCCGAGGCGAGCCTGTACCTCTGGGCCACCAGGGAGGAGCCCTGCTGGGACACCGTCGCCGACCTCGCCAAGCAGGGCGTCCTGGTGACGCCGGGCGACTTCTACGGCCCCGCCGGGGCGCGGTTCGTCCGGATCGCCTTCACCGTCGACGACGAGCGGGCGGCCGCCGCGGTGCGGCGACTCGGCGGCTGACGGGCACGAACGACGGGGCTCCGGGAGGGTGTCCTCCCGGAGCCCCGTCGGCTGTTCTGCTGTGGTGCCGATCGGTCGGTCCGTGCCGGGGCGGTGGTCAGCGGCCGAGCACGGAGGGCCCACCGGCCTGGCCGGGCAGCCTGTTGCGCAGGTCGTTGACGGTGTCGGCCACGGCCTTGGGCGGGGTGGCGCCGGCCGTGCCCGGCAGGCTGGCGTCGAGCGGGGTGCGGCGCAGCGACGCGGCGCCACGGTTGACCAGGGCGCCGGTCGCACGGGTGCTGCGGTCGATCGTGTTGGCGGCCTTCCCGGTCGTGCGGTGCGTCGCCCGTTGGACGTCCGCGGCGGAGGGCGCGGCCTTGCTGGTGACCGCGCCCACGACCTCGCCGGTGGTGGGGACGGTGGTGCCCACCGTCCTGGAGCCGGTCTCGCCGACGGCGGCGGTGGCCTTCCGGGAGGCGGCGTCCACCTGGCCGCTGACGCGGGAGGTGTCGGCCTGGGTCAGCCCGGCCAGGTCCTTCGTGGTGGGCAGCTCGGCGGCGGAGGCGGACGCCGCCATTCCGACCACCGGGGTGGCGGTCGCGGCGACCAGCAGTGCGACGCGGGCGATCCGACGCGTGAGCGGGAGGGACATGGTGCTCCTTTTACGGAGAGAGGACATGACGCGTCCGTCGGGCGGACGTCGTGACTACCGCATGACGCCGGAGAAGGTTGCGGCCACACAAGGTAAAGTTTTGGCAATGTGCCGCATTGTTGAATTTCTGGAATCTGGGGATATTTCGAATTCTGGCAAATTGCGCGAAGAAGCGTTTACTCGCAGGTGGGTCCTGATGAACTCGCAGGTCAGCGAGGAGAACGGGAGCGCCAAGGAAGGCTGCGACTTAGCCGTGGACCCGGCCCCGAGTGGGCCACGGGCCTGGCGCTATTTCTTCGAGACCGTGATCAGTACACGGTCGGTGGAATGGTCGGCCGAGCCATTTCCGCCGCCGCGCCACCCGTCGTCGGACTTGTCCGCGGACCACTCGCGGTCCGCATAGGCAACGCGTTCGATCTTCAGCTCCTTGGCGTGGGTGATCGCCCACTGGGCGAGCGCCCACCCGTGGCGCCCACCCTCCACCCCGTCCGCCTCCGGCCGGTACCGCAGGGTGCGCCCAGACCGCTCGACGGACCCCGCCACGTCCACGAACTCCCGCTCCACCCGGTCGGCCACCCGTCCCGCGCTCCCACCGGGCTCACTGTCGGCGTTTATCGTGCAGGTCAGAGCCCCGCCCTCACGACCAGTCAGCGCCGCGGCCACCACCGCCGCCTCCGGCTCGTGCTTGGCGTACGCCTGCGGGTAGCCGCTGCGCTGCACCTTCTGCGCCGCCACGGTCAGCGGGAGCCGGGAGTACCCCGGCACGTCCTCCAGCGCCTCGAAGAACGCGTTGGAGGAGTAGACCGGGTCCAGGACCTGCTCCCTGGTGCCCCAGCCCTGCGACGGACGCTGCTGGAACAGCCCCAGCGAGTCCCGGTCGCCATAACGGATGTTCTCAAGACCGGACTCCTGCATCGCGGTGGCGAGCGCGATGGTCACCGCCCGCTCCGGCAGGCCCCGTACCGAGGCGACGGCCGTGATGGTGGCGGCGTTGGCGGCCTGGGTGACGTCCAACTCCACCCGTTGCTCGCCGATCCGCACCGTGCAGCCCTCAGGCGACGGCCCGGTCAGGTAGTGGAACAGGAGGTAGCCGGCCACCCCGAGCAGGGCGAGCAGGCCCATCGACCCCCGCAGCCAGCGTGCGGAGGAACGGGGGCCGCGGGGCCGGTCGGCCGAGGACTTGGGCAGAGCTTGGAGCACCACAACACCGTACTGTTCCACGGCGGCGGACGTTTCGAACTGGGCGCGGCGACATCGGCCTTGACGGGGCGGACCACCACCCCCGAGCCGTCCCGCCCCCCGGAACGTCCGCCCGCACCTTCGGACGTGGCGCGGTGACGCAGGTAGTCTGCGACGCATGGAACACCGAAGCACGCACGTCCCCGGCGGCCCCACCGCGGGTGTGCCCCGCCAGGGCCCACCGCCGCGCCGGACGTTCGGGCGACCCGAGACGAGGCGTGGATGAACAGCCCGGTGCTCGACCTCTCCGAGGACGTCGGCACCCTCACCGCCCGGCTGGTCGACATCCCCTCGGTGAGCGGGAACGAACGCGCGCTGGCCGACGCGGTGGAGGCGGCGCTGCGCGCCCTGCCGCACCTCACCGTGGACCGGCTCGGGAACAACGTCGTGGCCAGGACGCGGCTGGGCCACTCCGAGCGGGTCCTGCTCGCCGGGCACCTCGACACCGTGCCGGTCGCCGACAACCTGCCGTCGCGGCGGGAGGGTGAGGTGCTGTACGGCTGCGGCACCTCGGACATGAAGGCCGGCGTCGCCGTCCAACTGCGCATCGCCGCCACCGTTCCCGCGCCCAACCGGGACCTGACGTTCGTCTTCTACGACAACGAGGAGGTGGCGGCGCACCTCAACGGGCTGCGCCACCTGGTCAGGGACCACCCCGAGTGGCTGGCGGCGGACTTCGCCGTGCTGCTCGAAGGGTCCAACGCCCGGGTGGAGGGCGGCTGCCAGGGCACCCTGCGGGTCCTGGTGCGCACCCGTGGGACCCGTGCCCACTCGGCCAGGAGCTGGCTCGGCGAGAACGCCATCCACGGCGCCGCACCGATCCTGGACCGGCTCGCCGCCTACCAGCCGCGGCGGGTGGTCATCGACGGCCTGGAGTACCGCGAGGGGCTGAACGCGGTGCGGATCGAGGGCGGGATCGCCGGCAACGTCATCCCGGACGAGTGCGTGGTCACCGTCAACTACCGGTTCGCCCCCGACCGGAGCGTGGACGAGGCCCTGGCCCACGTCCGTGAGGTCCTCGACGGGCACGAGGTCGAGGTGGACGACGCCGCCCCCGGGGCCCTGCCCGGCCTGACCCACCCGGCAGCCGCCGCGTTCCTCGCCGCCACCGGCGGCGAGGCCCGTCCCAAGTACGGCTGGACCGACGTGTCGCGCTTCTCCGAACTCGGCGTGCCGGCGGTCAACTACGGCCCCGGCGACCCCAACCTCGCCCACACGAAGGACGAATCCGTGTGGCTGCCCGCGGTCCACGAGACCGAGGAACGGCTGAGGCGGTGGCTCACCACCTGATCGGCCCCGGATGCGTACCCTGCATGCATGAACGCATGGAGGAGCAGGTGAGCAGCGGCAACGACGACGCGGTGACGGAGCCTGACCGCCCGGAGCGGGGCGCCTGGCCCGAGCGCAGGCTCGGCCCGGTGGTCAAGCGGCGGGCGCAGGTCGAGTCCAGCACCACGGACCAGCGGCTGTTGGACACCCAGGGCCCGGTGGACTGGCTGCACGAGGACCCGTGGCGGGTGATGCGGATCCAGTCCGAGTTCGTTGAGGGCTTCGGGGCCCTCGCCGAACTCGGACCGGCGATCAGCGTGTTCGGTTCCGCACGGACACCCAGGGACTCGCTCGAGTACGAGGCCGGGATGCGGATCGGGCGCGGTCTCGTGGAGGCCGGCTACGCGGTGATCACCGGAGGTGGCCCCGGGGCCATGGAGGCGGCCAACCGCGGCGCCTGCGAGGCCCACGGAGTCTCGGTCGGCCTGGGCATCGAGCTGCCCTTCGAGCAGGGCCTCAACGAGTACGTGGACGTGGGGGTCAACTTCCGTTACTTCTTCGTTCGCAAGACCATGTTCGTCAAGTACTCCCAGGGTTTCGTGGTGCTGCCCGGTGGGTTCGGCACCATGGACGAGCTCTTCGAGGCCCTGACGCTGGTGCAGACCAGAAAGGTCACCAGGTTCCCCATCGTGCTGTTCGGCACCGCCTACTGGCAGGGGCTGCGGGACTGGCTGCTCGACTCGGTGGTGGCCCAGGGCAAGGCGACCACCCGGGACCTCGGGCTGCTGCACATCACCGACGACGTGGACGAGGCGATCGCCCTGGTCTGCAAGGGAACCCCGTAGGCGGGTGGGCGCGACCGCGCTAGGCGAGGCCGCGCCGGGAGACCGCGGGCGGTCGGGTGCCCTGGATGGCCGTGACCATGTCCAGCACCTGCCTGGTCTCGGCGACCTCGTGCACCCGGTACACGCGGGCCCCCAGCCAGCAGGAGACCGCGGTGGTGGCGAGGGTGCCGAGCAGGCGGTCCCGGACCGGGCGGTCCAACGTCTCGCCGACGAAGTCCTTGTTGGACAGTGACACCAGCACCGGCCAGCCGGTCGCGGTCATCTCCGGCAGCCGGCGGGTGGCCTCGAGCGAGTGCCGGGTGTTCTTGCCGAAGTCGTGCCCCGGGTCGATGATCACGGACTCCCGGGGCACCCCGAGTGCCACCGCCCGCTCGGCGAGGCCCGTGGTCACCCCCAGGATGTCCGCCATCACGTCGTCGTAGCGCACCCGGTGCGGCCGGGTGCGCGGCTGGCTCCCGCCCGCGTGGGTACAGACCAGACCCACCCCGTGGCGTGCGGCCACCACGGCCAGCTCCGGGTCCACCCCGCCCCAGGCGTCGTTGAGCAGGTCGGCCCCCGCGGCACAGACCGCCTCGCCCACCTCGTGGCGCCAGGTGTCCACGCTGATCACCAGGTCGGGGAACCGCCGGCGCACCTCGGCCACGAAGTCGGCGGTGCGCCGGATCTCCTCCTCGACGGTCACCTCCTCGCCGGGACCGGCCTTGACCCCGCCGATGTCGATGATGTCCGCCCCCTCGGACACCGCCCGCTCCACCGCGGCGAAGGCGTCGGCCGCGGCGAAGGTCGCGCCCTTGTCGTAGAACGAGTCCGGCGTCCGGTTCACGATCGCCATGATCACTTGTTGGTGCTCGCCGAACTCGCGCCGGCCCAGCCGCAGTGCCACGCATCCTCCACTCGCCCACATCGTGTCCCGCAGATCGTGGCACGATCGTCGGTGAAGCCCTCAGGACGGTCCGCAGAGTGGGAGATCCGGTGTACTGGTTCATGCTCCTGGCCCTGGTCACGGTGGTCGCCTCCGTGGCGCTCTACGTGCTGGGTACCGGCGCCGCGCTCCCCGACGTCGAGCCGGACCGGCTCCGGTACCCGTTGCCGCCGCACCGTCCGGTGAACCGGACGGACATCGACACCCTCCGGCTACCGACGGCGGTCCGGGGCTACCGGATGGCGGACGTGGACGACGTGCTGGACCGAGTGGGCGCCGAGCTGGCCCTGCGGGACCAGCGCATCGCCGAGCTCGAGTCCCACCTGGCCGGGGTCACCACGGCACCCCCGTCCGCCACGACGGCCACCACGGTCCCGTTGGGCGCGACCCCCACCCTGCCCGACATGCCGCCCCCGTTCGCCCCTCCGGCGGAGGCGCCCCAGGCCCCCGAGGAGCAGTCCGGACCGGCCGCGGAGCGGCCAGCGGAGTCCCCCGGGGCGAACGACGAGGGCGGCGCGCCCCAGGACCAGGACCAGGACCAGGAGCAGGGCCCCGCCCAGGAGCAGGACCAGGAGCAGGAGCAGGACCAGGAGCAGGACCACCGAGAGGGGCAGCAGCGATGAGCGAGCCGGGCGAGGACGGAGTGACCGTGGGTGAGGACGGCCTGGCCCGCTGTCCCTGGGGCAACTCCGCCCCCGACTACGCGGTCTACCACGACACCGAGTGGGGCCACCCGGTGCACGGGGACGACGCCCTGTTCGAGCGGGTCTGCCTCGAGGCGTTCCAGTCCGGCCTGTCCTGGCTGACCATCCTGCGCAGGCGCGAGGGGTTCCGCAGCGCGTTCGCCTCCTTCTCGACAGCGCGGGTGGCCCGCTTCGGTGACCAGGACGTGGAACGACTCCTCGCCGACCGGGGGATCATCCGTAACCGGGCCAAGATCGAGGCGGCCATCTCCAACGCCCGGGCGGCGGAGCGACTGCCGAACGGGCTCTCCGCCCTGATCTGGTCCTTCGCCCCGGACGGGCACCGCACACCGCGCACCCTGGCGGACGTCCCCGCGACCACGGCCGAGTCCACCGCCCTGGCCAAGGAGCTCAGGCGCAACGGCTTCCGGTTCGTCGGCCCGACCACCGCATACGCCCTGATGCAGGCGTGCGGCCTGGTCAACGACCACCTTCTGCGCTGCCACGCGCGGACCCGGCCGGCCGAGCAGCCGGCCGGGGTGGCCTCCGGCCCCGGGGGCGAGCGTGTTCCGGCGGGTCAGCGGCCGAGGTAGGCCGGCTTCTGCTTGGCGAGGAAGGCGTCGACCGCGATCTGGTGGTCGGCCGACGAGCCGGCGCGGGTCTGCAGCTCGCTCTCCTTGGCCAGGGACTCGGGCAGGGAGTGGCTGGCCGCATAGGCGAGGGACTCCTTGATCGCCGCGTAGGCCACCGTGGGGCCGGCGGCCAGGGTGCGCGCCAGGTCCAGCGCCTCGGTCGCCAGGTCGGCGGCCGGCACCACCCGGTTGGCGAGTCCGAGCTCCAGTGCGCGGTCCGCGGTGATCTTCTGCGGGAACATCAACAGCTCGGTCGCCCTGGCGTGCCCGACGAGTCGGGGCAGGGTCCACGAGGCACCGGAGTCCGCGGTCAGCGCGATCCCGGCGAACGAGGTGTTGTAGGTCGCGGTGTCCGCGAGGATCCGCAGGTCACAGGCGAACGCCAGGGAGGCCCCGGCGCCGGCCGCGACCCCGTTCACCGCCGCGAGCACCGGCTTGGGCATGGTGGCGACCGCGGCGACGAGCGGGTTGTAGTGCTCGGCGACGGTGGCCCAGGTGTTGGCGGAGCCCGGGTTCTCCCGGTCGGCGGCCAGATTGCCGACGTGCTCCTTGAGGTCCTGGCCCACGCAGAACGCCCTGCCGGAGCCGGTCAGCAGCACCGCCCGCACGGACGGGTCCTCGGCGGCCCTGCGGACGGTGTCCCGCAGCGCGATCTTGATCTCGGTGTTGAGCGAGTTCATCGCCTCGGGCCGGTTCAGGGTGATCACGGCAAGCCCGTCGGCGGCCTCGTAGAGCACGGTGTCGGCCATGGAGAGTCCTCCAGCAGGGGTCGGTGGGGTTCGAACAGCATGCCGGACGGGGCCCTCGCTCCGCTGCCCCCACCGGGCGTGACAGTCGCCGGGGGTTCACCGTGAGCTCCCCGAATTGAGTGGGTTTGTGCTGGCGAGTTGCCGAACTGAAGCAGACCGATGTTGGTCATCGAGTCCGCCGATGCGGGATAATGGTGGTGAACCAATGTGTTCGAGTCCGGTTGTGATCATGCTTCCGGGGCGATGAGCTGGTTTCAGGAAGGGGAACGAGCATGGCGGCCATGAAGCCGCGGACGGGTGATGGCCCGCTCGAGGTCACCAAGGAGGGGCGGGGCATTGTCATGCGCGTTCCGCTCGAAGGCGGCGGGCGACTCGTCGTCGAGCTGTCGGCGGACGAGGCCGACGCGCTCGGGGAGGCCCTGAAGAAGGCCTGCGGCTGAGCAGCACCTCGAGTTGTCATGCGGCTCCGTCCGGATCGACGCAACTCGCACAGACCCGACCCCGGCACCCCGCACGGCGGGGGGTCGGGGTCCGTGTCGTTCGTGCCCCTGCGCGGAGTGTGGCCGGCCCCGCTCGGGAGGCGCTCGACGCGCGCCCGTTGACCGCTCGCCCCCGCCCTCCGGGCGGACGGCGCTACTCATCAGACGGGCCTCAGTGGCGCTTCACCGCGCAGAGCAGCCCGTCCCCCGTCGGCAGGAGCGCGGGGACCAGCAACTCGCTGTCCCGTACCAGGCGGACCACCTCGCGCAGGGCCTTGAGGTCGGGGTGCTGGTGTGCGGCGTCCAGCGCGCGGCCCTCGGCGAACACCCCGGAGAAGCAGACCAGGCCGCCCGGGCGTAGCAGCCGCAACGATTCAGCCAGGTAGTCCGGGTACTCGGCGCGGTCACCGTCGCAGAACACCAGGTCGTAGCCGCCGTCGGTGAGCCTGGGCAGGACCTCCAGGGCGGGCCCCGGGATCAGGCGGGCCCGGTTGGCCGCGAAGCCGGCGGCGACGAACGCCTGCTTGGCCAGTTGCAGGCGGTCCGGCTCGGTGTCCACGGTGGTCAGCACCCCGTCCCGGCGCATCCCCTGGAGCAGGTGGATGCCGGAGACGCCGAAGCCGGTGCCGATCTCCGCCACCGCCTTGGCGTCCGCGGTGGCCGCGAGCAGCCGCAGGGCGCTTCCGGCCCCGGACGAGACCGCGCGTATGCCGGCGGCCCTGGCGCGGCTGCGGGCGACGGTCAGCGCGTCGACCTCGTCGACGTACCTCTCAGCGAACGCCCAGCTCGCCTGCCGGTTGCCGGTAATGGTCCTCTCCCGTCGCTTCCTCGTCCGTGGCCCGTGGATGGGGCGCCGGTGCCTGTTGTCGCCGTCGGCGTCGCCTGCCCGGCGACTGTATCGACTCCGGCGGGAACCCGCCGGGTCGGCTGTGCGTTGGTGGTGGTGGGACCCACGGACCTCTCCGCGGTCCCCGGAAGGACGACCACGGGGCGGGCACGGTGGTCGTCAGGGCGTTTATCCGGAGTTAACGGGTGAGGCGGATATGGTAGGGGCTCTACTACAGAGCAGAGCCACACGGCTCAGAGCCGACAGGGGAGGTGCGGCTGCGGGCGGTGACCACGGGACCCGCAAGGGCTTCCGCAGGTCGGCCGCCGAGCCGAGATCCGTGAACGACGCCGCTGACGGTCCGCGCGACCACCACACCGCAGTCACCGCGTCCTTCGACACCGACGCGGCGGCTCCGGGCTGGACGCCTCCCACCTGGGAGGAGATCGTCAGTACGCACAGCGCCCGAGTGTACCGCCTCGCCTACCGACTGACCGGGAACCAGCACGACGCCGAGGACCTCACCCAGGAGGTCTTCGTGCGGGTCTTCCGGTCGCTGTCCACCTACACTCCGGGGACGTTCGAGGGCTGGCTGCACCGGATCACCACCAACCTCTTCCTCGACATGGTCCGCCGTCGCCAGCGGATCCGTTTCGACGCTCTCGCCGACGACGCCGCGGAACGGCTGCCCAGCCGCGAGCCGTCCCCGGCCCAGCACTTCCACGACAGTCACTTCGACGCCGACGTGCAGCAGGCGCTGGACACCCTGGCGCCGGAGTTCCGCGCCGCCGTGGTGCTCTGCGACATCGAGGGGCTCTCGTACGAGGAGATAGCCGCGACGCTCGGGGTGAAGCTGGGCACGGTGCGCAGCAGGATTCACCGGGGGCGGTCCCACCTGCGCGCGGCGCTCCAGCACCGTGCCCCCGCCCCGCGGGCAGCCGCCGAGGCGGGCGCCCCCGCAGGAACGGTTCCGGCCCCCGGGGGGCCGAAGGACGCCGGTCTCGCCGCGGTGAGCGGGCAGGCCGGTGACGCCACCCGGCAGGGGAGATCGTGAGCGGCTCGGGTGCCGGCGCTGGGAAGGACCTCGCCCCCGGGGCGCCGGAGCGCCGTCCCGGGGGCGGCAACCGCCTGCCGGCACCGCTCACCGAGCCGGCCAGCACCCCCGCGGAGCGGCACCTCGGCGACCGCTTGGCCGCGCTGCTGGACGGCGAGCTCAAGCACGACCCCCGGGAGCGCGTCCTGGCCCACCTGGCGACCTGCGACGACTGTCGGCGGGAGGCGGACGAGCAGCGCCGGATGAAGGAGCTGCTGGCCTCCGCCGCCGCGGTGACCCCGGGCCCCTCGGCGGGGCTGCTGGCCAGGTTGCAGCAGCTCCCGGGCACGGATCCCGGGGACGACGAGCGGGGTCCGCTCGAGACCGCCCCGTTCCGGCGCTTCGACCTCCTCAGCGGGGGCGCAGAGGGCGGTCCGCTGGACCCGCCCGCGTTGCCCGGGCTCGAACGGCAGGGCAGCGGCTTCCGGATCCACGAGATCGCCAGGACCGCCCGTGCCACGGCCTCCCGGCCGGTGGTCGGGCACCGCAGGCGCCTGGCGTTCGCCGCCGCGGGTGCCTTCTCCATGGCCGCGGTGGCACTGGGCGGTGCGCTGTCCGTGGAGGAGGTACCGACGTCCGCGCGCGGCGAGGAGCCGGGCCGGGCCGTGACGCCGATGGCGGGCCGGTCGGTCGGCCTGACGCCGGTGGGCCTGGGGAACGCGACTCCCGGTGCCAGCACCGTTGGCCCGGCGCTGTCGGACGTTGGCGAGGCGGTGTCCCCGCTGACGGGGCGCCCCACCTCGGTGCTACTGCCGGACTACCGGCCGTTGTCCTTCGGCCCGCGCGTCCCGGTGGTGGCCCAGCCCTCGACCTCAGCGCCGTCCTCGCCGGCCCCGTCCACCCCGGTCGCCTCCTCGGCGTCCCCCGCCCTGTCCTCGCTGGCACTGAGGCCGACCTCGTCGCCGGCGCCGAGGGGCCCCAACCAGCCGCGCTGAGGCGGCGCTTGGTTCCGCCGGCGGGCGGAGGCGGGCTACGCGCCGGCGCGGCAGCCTGGTTGAATCCCTCCGGGACCGGCCAGTTCGCCGTGGGGGCGCTGCGGTGCGGGTGACGCGACAGGGGAGCGGACATGTTCGAGAGGAAGGCCTCCCGGGCCAAGTGGTGGAGCCGGCCGGACGGGGCGGGAGCGCCCGGCGCCGGGTCGTCCTGGACGGGCGCGGGAGACGCCCCGCCGGGCAGCCCGGCACCCAACGGCGCCGCTCCGGAGGGTGCGCCCGCCGCCGGGCCGGCGCAGGGCCCCGCGTCCGGAGTCCCCGGTCCGTGCGGACCGCCTGAGCACGCGGACCAGGGCGCGGGCCACGCCGTCGCCGGCACTGCCGACGCCGTCCCCGACGATCGGGGCGCCGCGGGACCGCCGCCCACCGGTGCCACCCTGGTCGCGTCCCCCGCCCCCGAGCAGAACAACCCCTACGCGACGCCGGCCGGTGGCACCCCCGTCCCGGCCTTCCGCCCCGATCCCTACGGCACCCCGCCCTACGGGCGTCCGGGCCCCTACGCGCCGGCCCCGCCGGTGCAGCACCCCAACGCCCAGCACACCCCGCCCCAGATCGTGCTCCCGCCGCAGCGCCCGCTCCCGGCGGGCCCCCCGCCCCAGCCGTACGCGCCGTGGCAGCGTCCCTGGGGGCAGGGGCCGGCCGTGCGGCAGCGTTCCCGTACCGGCCGTCTGGTCCTGGGCGCGGTCGCGCTGGCCCTGACCGCCGGGGTGCTCGGCGGTGGGATCGGGGCGGCGATCCACGAGGACACCGACAACCCGCGGGTGGAGTTCGCCCAGGCACCGCCGGACGAGGGAGCGCGTGCCCCCGGCAGCGTGGCCGGGATCGCGGCGTCCACGTTGCCCGGCGTGGTCTACATCCACGTACGCGGTGACGGCAGCGAGGCCACCGGCACCGGGTTCATCCTGGACGCCAAGGGACACATCCTCACCAACCATCACGTGGTGGAATCGGCGATGGACGGCGGTGACGTCTCGGTCACCTTCAACAACGGCGACGTGCGCTCTGCCGAGATCATCGGTGGGGACTCGGGGTACGACCTCGCGGTGATCAAGGTGACCGGGGCCCGGGACCTGCGTCCCCTGACCCTGGGCGACTCCGACTCGGTGCAGGTCGGCGACCCGGTGGTGGCGATCGGTGCCCCCTACGACCTGGAGGGCACCGTCACCTCCGGCATCATCAGCGCCAAGGACCGCCCGATAGCGGCCGGGGGCGAGGAGGGCAGCGACATCTCCTACGTGAACGCGCTGCAGACCGACGCGCCGATCAACCCGGGGAACTCCGGCGGCCCCCTGGTCAACGCCAGGGGCCAGGTCATAGGGATCAACAGCGCCATCCGCTCAGCGGACAACGGCAGCGACTCCTACGGCGAGCAGAGCCAGGGCGGCAGCATCGGCCTCGGATTCGCCATCCCCATGAACCAGGGCAAGAGGGTCGCCGAGGAGCTGATCAACAGCGGTAGGGCGACCCACCCGGTGATCGGGGTCAACGTCGACCTGCGCTACTTCGGCGACGGAGCCAAGGTCATGGACAGCGCCGACGACCCGCAACCGGTCACCCCGGGCGGCCCCGGCGACCGCGCGGGACTCCGGCCCGGGGACATCATCACCGAGGTGGACGGCAAGGCGATCCACTCCGGCGAGGAGCTGATCGTCAAGATCCGCAGCCGTCGGCCCGGCGACACCATGCGGCTCACGGTGGAGCGGGACGGAGAGCAGCGGCAGGTCGATGTCACGCTCGGCAGTGAGACGGGGGACTGACCTGGCGGGGGTGCGGCGGTTACTGTTTACCCGAAGCAGTGGCGACAACATCGCCGACCTGCCCGACTGCCCGACCCGCCGCCACACGGACGGCGCCCGACCGGCCCACACGCCGTAATCCCGTCGCACGCCCGTCCCGACCCTCCCGTTCCCGTCGCGCACGCCAAGGAGCCGCACGGTGTTCTTCGACATAGGGCCCCTGGAGCTGCTCGCCCTCGTGATCATCGGCGTGCTCGTCTTCGGCCCGGACAAGCTGCCGAAAGTGATCCAGGACGTCTCCCGGTTCATCCGGAAGGTCCGGGCGTTCTCCGACAGTGCCAAGGAAGACATCCGCAAGGAGCTCGGCCCGGAGTTCAAGGACTTCGAGTTCGAGGACCTCAACCCGCGCACGTTCATCCGGAAGAACATCCTGGACAACGACGACCTCGGGCTGAAGGAGATCCGGAACGGCTTCGACTTCCAGGAGCTCACCGACGACCTGACCCTCGCCGACCACGACAGTGGGACCGGCGGCGCGGGTCGGCCCAGCCTGTCCAAGGGGGCCACCGGCACGTCCTCGGGGAGCGGGCCCGACATGCGCAAGGCGGAGCGCCTCGAGCCGGGGGAGCGCCCCCCGTTCGACGCCGACGCGACCTGATCCCCGCGCCACCGGCCCCCGCGCCACCGTTCTCCGCGCCGGGGCGCGCCCCCCTGTCCCGCCCCCACGCCCGGTGCGAACGCGCACCCCGAGGGACGCCGGCGCCTCCCGCCGGCTCAGGGTGACCCGGGTCCCCTGAGTGGCCGCGCCGCCCGCCGGCGCCACCGGGCGGAGCCGTCCCCGGATGGACCTTCCTCCCGCCGAGGGGCATGGCCCCGACCGGACTGCCCTGTGCCGTACGTGGTCGACCACTCACGCTAGCCTCATGGCGGGCGGACCCGAATGTCCAGCGTCGAGGCGGCCGGGCGGTCCAGGATGGGAAGGTCGGCCCGCGGCCGACATGACGGCAGGAACCGAGGAGGCGCCAGTCACATGGAGACCGCGAGCCGTGCCGGGGCGGAGACGACGTCCCTGAAGACAGCGGGACCCCCGGGCGAGCACCGGGTCGACGGGTACCTGATGGCGGGGTTCCCCTGGTACGGGCTGGACGAGACGTATCCGGGGCCCCGGTGGCTGATGCGGGTGGGCGCCACGTCCGACGGCACCGTGGAGCACGGTTCCGTCGGGCACGGCGACAAACCCTCCAAGGACCTCAAGGCGTCGGACTCCAGACGCTTCGTCGTGGTGGTCACCGTCTGCCAGCGCGCCGGCCGGAACGCCGCCGATGGCACCGGGACCCTGGAGGCGACCTCGGTGTCCACGGCTGCCTGGCTGGCCGGCGTCGGGCTGCTGGCCAGCACCTGGCCCATCCGGATGGACCGGTCACTGCGCCAGGCGTGGGTGGACCAGCAGACCGCCGCGGCCTGGGAACTCGCCGACGACCTCGAGGGTCCCGGCTGGAGCCGGTTGACCCTGCCGGTGAACGGCACCCCCACCCCGTTCCACTACCGGGAGTCCGCCTACGGCTGGGTACTCGCCGGGCAGGCCGCCGACGCCCACCTGGGAGCGTACGGCCGGGGCATCAGCGCCTACAGCCTCGGCTTCTCGGTGATCGCCGACATCGCCTCGTACCACCACTGACGGATAGGCCGGGCACCACGGGACCCGGCCCACGCCGCCGGCGTACGCTCAGAACTTGTTGCGCGGGGTGATCCCCAGCGACATGCCGGCGAGCCCACGGGACCGGCCGCCGAGCTTCCCCGCGACGGCCCGCAGCGCGGCCCCCGCCGGTGACTCCGGGTCGCTGAGCACCACGGGCAGGCCGTTGTCGCCGCCCTCACGCAGCCGCACGTCGATCGGGATGGCGCCGAGCACCGGCACGTTCGCCCCGGTCGCCCGGGTCAGCCCCTCGGCGACCTGCTGGCCGCCGCCGCTGCCGAACACGTCCACCATCTCCCCGCAGTGCGGGCAGGGCAGCCCGGACATGTTCTCCAGGACACCGACGATCTTCTGGTGGGTCTGCACCGCGATGCTGCCGGCCCGCTCCGCGACCTCCGCCGCGGCCTGCTGCGGGGTGGTCACCACCAGGATCTCCGCGTTGGGCACGAGCTGCGCCACCGAGATGGCGATGTCACCGGTCCCCGGGGGCAGGTCGAGCAGGAGCACGTCCAGGTCGCCCCAGAACACGTCGGCGAGGAACTGCTGGAGGGCCCGGTGCAGCATCGGGCCGCGCCACACCACCGGCGCGTTGCCCGGGGTGAACATCCCGATGGAGATCACCTTCACGCCGTGCGCCGACGGCGGCATGATCATGTTCTCCACCTGGGTGGGGCGGCCGTCCGCGCCCAGCATCCGGGGAACCGAGTGGCCGTAGATGTCCGCGTCCACCACGCCGACCTTGAGCCCGTCGGCGGCCATCGCCGCCGCCAGGTTGACGGTCACCGAGGACTTGCCGACCCCGCCCTTGCCGGAGGCGACCGCGTAGACCCTGGTCAGCGAACCCGGCCGGGCGAACGGGACCTCGCGCTCCGCCTGTCCACCGCGGAGCCTGGTGGCCAGCTCACGGCGCTGCTCGTCGCTCATCACGTCCAACTCGACCTGGACCGCGGTCACGCCCGGCACTGCGGAGACGGCGTCGGTCACGTCACGGGTGATCGTGTCGCGCAGCGGGCAGCCGGACACGGTGAGGTAGACGACGACCTTGACCGCCCCGCCCGCCGCGATGTCCACCGACTTCACCATGCCGAGGTCCGTGATCGGTCGGTGGATCTCCGGGTCGTTGACCGTCGCGAGTGCCGTGCGCACCGCCTCGGCGGTCGGGGCGGAGTCGTACGTCTGGGTAGCCATGCCCCGATGGTACGACCTACCGGTCGGGCTCAGCCGCGCCCCGCGTCCGGCCGTCCGTGCCGCCCTGTTGCTCCTGTAGCTCCCTGAGCAGGGCCTGGAGTTCCGAGCGCAGGTAGTCCCTGGTGGCCACCTCGCCGAGCCCCATCCGCAGCGCCGCGATCTCCCGGGTCAGGTACTCGGTGTCGGCGATGCTGCGGTTGTTGCGGGCCCGGTCCTGTTCGAGGTTGACCCGGTCCCGGTCGGCCTGCCGGTTCTGGGCGAGCAGGATCAGCGGTGCGGCGTACGACGCCTGGAGGGACAGGACCAGGGTCAGGAAGATGAACGGGTAGCCGTCGAACCGCAGCGACTCCGGGGCGGTGGTGTTCCACACCAGCCAGGCCACGATGACCACGGTCATCCAGGCGATGAACCGCCCGGTGCCCAGGAAACGGGCGATCCGTTCCGACATCCGGCCGAAGACGTCCCGGTCGTAGGTGGGCAGGGCGAACCAGCTCCGCCTGCGGGACATCGGCTGGTCGAGGCGCACCCGCGGGGAGCCGTCGCGCAGGGCGGAGCTGCCGCTGCGGGGCTGGCCACCCGGTGCGGCGGTACCGCTGGTGCGCTCACCCGCCACCGCGAGGTCCTTCCGTCGCGCCGCCGTCCCGGGCCTCCCCGACCCCGGCGCGGCCCGGAGCCCGGCCGGGGTCGGCCGCCTCCTGGGAGGAGCCGTTGAGCAGGGCGGAGCCGTTGCTCGGCGGGGACTCGCGCCAGTCGGCCGGGAGCAGGTGGTCCAGCACGTCATCGACGGTGACCGAGCCCAGGAGGTGACCGTCCTCGTCCACCACGGGCGCGGCCACCATGTTGTACGTGGCCAGGAAGCTGGTGACCAGTGGCAGCGCGGCGTCCGGGGGGAGCGGCTGGAGGTCGGCGTCCACCATGGAGCCCAGCAGGGTGAACGGCGGGTCGCGCAGCAGCCGCTGGAAGTGGACCACGCCGAGGTAGCGGCCGGTCGGCGTCTCCGTGGGCGGACGGCAGACGTACACCTGGGCGGCCAGGGCCGGGGAGAGGTCGGCGTTGCGGACCCGGGCCAGGGCGTCGGCCACCGTCTCGTCGGGCTCCAGCACGATCGGTTCGGTGGTCATCATGCCGCCGGCGGTCCGTTCCGGGTAGGTGAGCAGGCGCCGCACCGGCTCGGCCTCGGCCGGCTCCATCAGTGCCAGCAGCCGTTCGGCGTCGGCGTCGGGCAACTCGGAGAGCAGGTCCGCGGCGTCGTCCGGGTCCATCGCCTCCAGCACGTCGGCGGCCCGCTCGTCCTTGAGCTTCCCCAGGATCTCCACCTGGTCGTCGTCGGGCAGTTCCTCGAGGACGTCGGCGAGCCGGTCGTCGTCGAGCGCCGCGGCGACCTCGGCGCGGCGCTTGGCCGACAGGTGGTGCAGGACGTTGGCGAGGTCGGCGGGGCGCAGTTGCTCGAAGGTGGCCAGCAGGTTGGCCGCGCCCTGCGCCTCCTCGGCCACCGAGAACCCGGTCAGCGTCGACCACTCCACGGTCAGGGTGTCGCCCCGGCGGCGGAGCGCACCCCCCTTGCCCTTGCCCCGCCGGACGAAAACCTTGTCGATGGTCCACTCCCGGCCCTGCCGCACCAGTCCGACGTCCAGGACGGTGGCCTCCTCGCCGGTGTCCCGGAACCGCACCCGGCGGTCGAGGAGCTCGCCCAGGACCAGGGTCTCGGTCGGCCGCTGTTCGAAACGGCGCATGTTCACCACCCCGGTGGTGATCACCTGCCCGGACTCCACCCCGGTGACCCTGGTCATCGGCAGGAAGATCCGGCGGCGACCGACCACCTCCACCACCAGGCCGAGAACCCTCGGCGGCACACCGCTGGTCCGCAGCATCGTCACCACGTCGCGCAGCCGGCCGACCTGGTCGCCGTTGGGGTCGAAGACCTGCACCCCGGACAGGTGGGAGACGAAGACCCGGGAGGCTCCTGTGGCCATGGAACACGTCCTCCTCGGAGCCCTGCCCGCGGCCGCTTCCGCGGCCCGCGCGTTTCCAGGCTAACCGGGGCCGGCTCCGGCGGCGCGGTGGGTGCGCCGATCGGACGGCCGCATCCGGGCTCCGAACGTTGCCCATGACCCGGTACTCTGCGGTAGCTTCTTGGCGGACTTCGCCCTTCCCCGTGTGCTGGAGGCAGAACGACGTGGTCGCGCGTACCCGGTTGGGGCTCGCCCTCGGCACCGGCCTCGTGGTCGTCGGTGCGTTGGCCGGCTGCGGATCGGACGACCCCGACGCGGGCACCAACGGCGTGGGCAAGCTCACCCCCGAGGAAATAGAGTCCAGGACCCGGGCGGCGGCCGAGTCCGCGACCGCGGTGCGGATGACCGGCACCGTGGTGAGCGAGGGGAGCCGTTTCCGGTTGGACATGCGCCTCAACGAGGCGGGTGGGGTCGGCGAGGTCACCAAGGACGGCGCCACCTTCGAACTGCTCCGGGTGGGCGAGGACCTCTACCTCAGGGCCGACGAGGAGTTCTACCGGGACCACGACGAGAACGGCGGGTCATCCCAGGACGCCGGCTCCGACGAGGGGCACGCCGCCGTGGCGGAGGGAGCGGCGGACAAGCTCAAGGACAAGTACCTCAAGGTGCCCAGCGACGACCCCTCGTACCAGCAGCTCAGCGGTTTCACCGACCTCCAGGTGCTCCTCGACGGCTTCCTGGTGCTCCACGGCGAGTTGGAGAAGGGCGAGCGGGGCGAGGTCAACGGCACCCGAACGGTGACCCTCACGGCCGACGACGGCCGGGGCGGATCGGTGCAGGTGTCGTTGGAGGACACCCCCTACCCGCTGCGTTACACCCGGGCCCGGGGCGGGGGGGAGCTGGAGCTGAGCGACTACAACAAGGACTTCACCCTGCGGGCGCCCGACGCCAAGCACATCGTGGACTACGGCGACCAGGTGGTCGACTCCCGGTGACGGCAAAGGACTGGACGCAGTGACGGTCGGACTTGTAGCTTGCGGCGGACCGCGACACCGCCCGAGGAGGTGAGACCCATGAACGCTGTATCGACGTGGGCGCTCCCCCTACCCGTCACGGTCGGGCGATTGACGTAGGTGTCGCCGGGAGCGCCTCTCAACAAGGCACTCCCGAAAGGCAACACCCATGGCCTCTCCGCAGTTCACCGCCGAACCGTCGTCGAGCGACACGGTCGGGCGCGACCTCACCGTGGGCGACGCCCCCGGACTCCGTTCGTCGGCCTCCGGCGCCGATCGCACACCCCCGGGGTTCGACGTGATCATTGCCGGGTGCGGGCCGACCGGCGCGACGCTGGCCGCCGAACTGCGGCTGCACGACGTGCGGGTACTCGTCCTGGAGAAGGACACCGAGCCCGTGTCGTTCGTCCGCATCGTGGGCCTGCACGTTCGCAGCATCGAGTTGATGGCCATGCGCGGACTGCTGGATCGCGTTCTCGAACACGGAAGACAGCGTCCTGCCGGCGGATTCTTCGCCGCCATCCCCAAACCCGCACCCAGGGGGCTGGACTCCGCGCACGCCTATCTGCTGGGCATCCCGCAGCCGGTCATCGTTCACCTGCTCGAAGACCATGCGGTCCACCTGGGTGTGCAGGTCCGGCGCGGGTGCGCGGTGGCCGGTTTCGTTCAGGACGACGAGGGCGTGACCGTCGAGCTGGCCGACGGTGAACAGCTACGTTCGCGCTATCTTGTCGGCTGTGACGGCGGGCGCAGTACGGTGCGCAAGCTGCTCGGCGTCGGCTTCCCCGGCGAGCCCTCGCGGACCGAGACCCTGATGGGCGAGATGGAAGTGGGTGTGCCGCAGGAGGAGATCGCCGCCAGGGTGAGCGAGATCCACGAGACCAACAGGGCTTTCAGTCTCCAACCCTTCGGCGGAGGGGCCTACCGCGTCGTGGTCCCCGGCGCGGGAGTCAGCGACCGCGCGGAACCGCCCACCCTCGAGGACTTCAGACGACAACTGCGCGCCATCGCCGGAACCGATTTCGGCGTGCACTCCCCGCGCTGGTTGTCCCGCTTCGGGGATGCCACCCGGCTGGCCGAACGCTATCGGGTCGGGCGGGTGCTGCTGGCCGGCGACGCGGCACACATCCATCCGCCCACCGGCGGGCAGGGCCTCAACCTGGGCGTCCAGGACGCGTTCAACCTCGGCTGGAAGCTGGCCGCACAGATCCGCGGCTGGGCGCCGGAAACACTGCTCGACACCTACCAGGCAGAGCGCCGTCCGGTCGCCGAGGACGTGCTGGACAACACCCGCGCCCAGATGGAACTGCTGTCCACAGGACCGGGCCCGCGGGCCGTGCGCAGGCTGCTCACCGAACTGATGGACTTCGACGAGGTGAACCGCCACCTGATCGAGAAGATCACCGCGATCGGCATCCGCTACGACTTCGGCGAAGGCCCCGACCTGCTCGGCCGCCGCCTGCGTGACATCGAGGTGGAACAGGGCCACCTCTACGACCTGCTGCACCGCGGCCGCGGCCTGCTGCTCGACCGCACCGAACGCCTGACCGTCGGCGGCTGGTCAGACCGGGTCGATCACCTCGCGGACCCCACTGCGGCACTGGATGTCCCGTGCGTCCTGCTCCGCCCCGACGGCCACGTCGCCTGGATCGGCGACGATCAGCGGGACCTGGACGACCACCTCTCCCGCTGGTTCGGCAGGCCCGCCACCTGATTCCCCGCCCGAGCGGCCGGGAGACCGGCGGGTAGCGCGCCGGGAGGCCGGCGGGCGGTTCCGGACGGGCCGCCCGCCGGTGGTCGCCGTCAGCCCCGCCGCCCGCGGCGGGTCAGCAGCCGGGGGAGCGCGGCGGGGATCGGCCGGCGGGTGACCGCCGGGCTCGGCAGGGGCGCAGCCGCCCCGGAGGTGTCGGGCAACGTTCCCGGCGCCTGGTCCGGGGCTCCGGCCAACTCCAGCCGGAGCACCCGTGCCCCGGTCGCCGCCCAGCGTTCCGGCAGCCCCTCGGCGTCCGGCGCGTTGAGCCGCTTGCCCTTCAGCTCCTCGGCCGCGGCCCGCCAGGGGGCGCTGCCCGCAGCCAGTTCACGCACCCGCGCGGGCCACCGGACCAGCCGACCGCCCTTGTCCTTGCTCCGCGCGGTGACCAGGGCGGTCGCGCCGTCCGCGAGACCGTGCAACGGCTGCTCCGCGCCGTCGCCCACCACGTGCACCGCTCCGTCGTGCCAGACGTGCCACAGCGGACGGGCGGTGCCGTCCGGAACCGTGATCCAGATGAGCGCCGACTTCTTCGCCGACTCCTCCACGAGCGCCTGATCGAGCAGAGTCATGGGGGCAGGCTACCCGCCGGTCGTTCCCGGGTGACCGGCCGGAAGAGGACAGTCAACCGGCATATCGAGCATAGGTGGTACGGCGGTCATGGCGGTCGTTACGCTGGCCATCACACCCACCCGTCGCCTCCCCAGCCGAGGAGCACCGTGCGCGCTGACCCCGCAGGACGGACGCCGGTCGCCACCCCGGGCGCCGGCAGCGTTCCCCCCGTTGACCTGCTGCTGCTCGGCGTCGCCATCGCCGGGGTCTCGCTGTCCGCGCCGCTGATCGCGGCGACGGCGGCGCCCGCCCTGGCCATCGCCTTCTGGCGCAACGCCATGGCGGTCGGGGTGATAGGCCCGGTGGTCCTGCTGCGGCACCGGCGGGAGCTGCTGGCGATCCAGCGGCGGACGTTGCTGCTCGCCGTGGCCGCCGGGGCGCTGCTCGCCCTGCACTTCGGGCTGTGGGTGCCCAGCCTCGGCATGACCTCGGTGGCCTCGTCCACCGCGCTGGTCACCACCACCCCGGTGTGGACCACGGTGCTGCTGTACCTGGGCGGGCACCGCCCACCGACCATGGTCTGGGTGGGCATCGCGGTGGCGTTCCTCGGGGTGCTGGTGCTGACCGGGGTCGACCTCTCGATGTCCACCCGGGCGCTGGCCGGCGACGCCCTGGCACTCGCCGGCGGGATGGCGGTGGCCGGTTACGTGGTGCTCGGCGCCCGGGTGCGACGGACCGTCGGCACCTGGGCCTACACGTTGGTCTGCTACTCCACCACAGCGGTGCTCCTGCTCGCGGTCTGCCTCGGGTACCGACAGGACCTGGCCGGCTACTCCGGAACCACCTGGTTCAAGCTCGTCCTGCTCACCGTCGCGGCCCAGTTGCTCGGCCACTCGCTGCTGAACCGCGTGGTGCGCAGCCTGGGACCGTCGATCACCACCACCGCGATCCTGTTGGAGACGCCGTGCGCCGCGCTGATCGCCGCGGTCTGGCTGGGACAGACGCCCCCGGTGGCGGCCTGTCCCGCGCTGGCGCTGATCCTGGTCGGCCTGGCCCTGGTCATCCGGGCGGACCGGGTCAGAGCCAGCCGTTCCGACGGAACCCGCGGTGGATCGCCAGACAGATCGACGCCGTCACCGCCAGCACCATCGGATAGCCGTAGCGCCACCGCAACTCCGGCATGTGGTCGAAGTTCATCCCGTAGATCCCGCAGACCATGGTCGGCACCGCGATGATCGCCACCCAGGCGCTGATCTTCCGCATGTCGGCGTTCTGGGCCACCGTCACCTGCGCCAGATTGGCCTGGAGGATGGAGTTCAGCAGCTCGTCGAACGCCAGGACGTGCTCGTTCACCCGGGCCAGGTGGTCGGCGACGTCCCGGAAGTACGCCTGGATCTTCGGGTCGACCAGCCGCATCGGCCGCTCCGAGAGCTGCTGCATCGGCCGCAGCAGCGGGGAGACCGCGCGCTTGAACTCCAGGACCTCCCGCTTGAGCTGGTAGATCCGTCCGGCGTCGGTGCCGCGCCGACCACTGGACGAGGACTCGGAGAAGACCTTGATCTCGACGTCGTCGATGTCGTCCTGCACCGCGTCGGTCACCGCCAGGTAGGAGTCCACGACCTGGTCGGCGATGGCGTGCAGCACCGCGGAGGGGCCCTTGACCAGCAGTTCGGGCTGGCTCTCCAGCCGGTGGCGCAGCGAGCGCAGCGAACCCCGGCCGTGCCGCACCGTGATCACGAAGTCGGCTCCGGTGAAGACCATGATCTCGCCGGTGCCCACCACCTCGCTGTTCGAGGCCGGGCCGCCGTGCTCCACGTAGCGGAGGGTCTTGAAGACGGTGAACAGCACGTCGTCGTACCGCTCGAGCTTGGGGCGCTGGTGCGCGTGCACCGCGTCCTCGACGGCCAGCGGGTGCAGGCCGAAGCGTTCGGCCAGGCCGGCGAACTCCGCCTGCGTCGGCTCGTGCAGCCCGATCCAGACGAAGCCCTCACCGCCGTCGCGCACCTTCCGCAGTGCCTCGAACGGGGTGCGGTGCTCGCTGAGTCGGCGACCGTCGCGGTAGACCGCGCAGTCCACCACCGCGCTGGATGGGGTGTGCTTGACCGGAGAGGGGTGGTTGCGCCGCCGGGCGGGGCGGACCACGGCTCGCAGATCGCGGATCATCGACATCGCAAGCTCCTTCGCGGGCAGGCCGCCGTTCCCGGCCGGGCCATGCCACCGGGCGGCGACTCATCACCATCGAACGTCTGGTGTGAGGCGGAGGTGCTCTTCCGTTGGGAACGCCCTGGTGCGGGCCGGGCCACGGTCACGGCGCCGGCACACCGGCACGGCGTTCGGGATCGACCGGATGCGAACCATGCCCTGCGGATACCGCTTGCGGTCAGCGGCGGCGCGAATGAGAGAGCGTCAGCGGGCGGGGTCGTGGACCTGGGACCGGACGGGAGAGCCGCTGGTACTGCACGGTCGGCTTGGATCCATGCGCAGCCCCACCTCCCTCGGTCGTTCCCCGCTGGGGGAGTCCAACGTGCTCGGGACCGGCGATCCCGGCTGCGCCAGGTCGCCCGGATCGAATCACTGTCGGAGCGTCAGCGATCCGCTGTCACTCCGACCGACGCTCTACAATAGCAGCACGGGGTTTCAATGCCCTGTTCAACGGGAATGCTGGCTCGCCCAGTCGGCTGTTGCCCACCGCCGTCGCCCCGTGCGGACGGCCCGACGATTGCCCACGGTGTGAACGCCAGACCCATGGACGCCGCTCGCTTCGAGGACGAGGTCCTCGCCCTGGTGGAGACCCACCTGGTGGCCGCCCTCGGGGAACCCCGGGGCCGGGCCGCCGTCACCTTCCTCGGTGCCGACAGGATCGAGGTGCTGCGCTTCGTCACCGACGACCCCTCGGTGGTGCGGTACGTCACCCTCGGCATGTCCCGCCGCCCGATGCACGACCCGCTCGCGGCCGTGGCCGACCCGCTGCGCGGCCCGCGCGCCGAACTGGTCCTCTCGCTGCACGACGTCGAGGACGAGGTGCTCCGCCCGCTCGCGGTGTTCGCCGCCTCGCCCCAGGTCGAGGGCGTGGTGGTGGCGCCGGGCGGCGCACTGGAACTGGGCGGGCCGCCGCTGTGGCCCGGCGCGCCGTTCGGCTCCGTGCTGGTGGGGGAGCCCGGCGGAGTGGTGCCGGACCTCGAGCTGCCGGCGCCCGCGGAGCCGGTGCGCTGGCACCCGCTGCTGCCCATGACGCCGAACGAGGCCGCCTACAAGCGGGTCCACGGCGCCGCCGCCCTGGAGGAGCTCTGGCTGCGCCACCGCACGGACCTCCGGGACCCGGCCCGGGGCACCGTGCCGCTCGCCGACTGACCCGAGCCGTCACGTCCACCGGGCTCCGGTTCCCGGCGCGGGGCCCGGTCGCGGGCCGAAGCCCGTCCGGGTGATCGTCCTTGACGCACAGGACCGTTCGGGGGGACCGTGGGGCGTTATGAGGGGCGAACCCAGTTGCCCGAAGTGCGGTGGCCGGGTCAGGGCGCCCGGTCTCTTCTCCGACTCGTGGCAGTGCGGCGTGCACGGGACGGTTCATCCGCTGCAACCCGTGGTCCCGCCCAGTGTCGAGGCGCTGGGTGCCATGGTGCACCGGTCCCGGGTACCGGTGTGGATGCCGTGGCCGCTCCCGGTGGGGTGGTTGTTCACCGGTGTGGCCTACGCGGGCGATGACGTGGCCGGCGGCCGGGCGAGCGCGGTGGTCTGCTCCGGCCCCGGCCCGCTGGGTGGCACGGCCGAGTTGCTGCTGGTCGCCGAGGAGTTGGGGATCGGTCTCGGTGCCCGTTACGCCGGAATCGACGGCCCCGACCCCGGCCCGGGGATGTGCGTGGACCAGCCCCCGCAGGCCAAGGTGCTCGCCGCCGGACGGCTCACCCCGCTGTGGTACGTCAAGGACTGCCCGCCCGACCGCGTGGTCTTCGCCGGCGAGGCCCGCGGTCTGTGGCTGTGGGCGGTGGTCTGGCCGGAGCGGTCGGGCCTGATGATGTACGACGAGCTGGTGCTCACCGATCTGCGGGAGGCCGGGGCCGAGGTGGACCTGCTGCCCTGCGGGACGCTCTCCGCCCGCCTGCTGTCCTGAGCGGTGGCCGGGCCCGCCGGTCCGCGGCGGCGCTATCCTGTGGCCCCGTTGGGCTTCCTGGCCCGACGGTCCCCGCCTCCCGAGCTCTGGAGTCCGTGCCGTGCGCATCGACCTGCACACCCACTCCACCGCCTCGGACGGCACCGACGCCCCCGCGGAGCTGGTCCACAACGCCGCGCGGGCCGGCCTCGACGTCGTCGCGCTCACCGACCACGACACCGTGGCCGGGCACGCCGCGGCGATCACCGCCCTGCGCGCGGTGGCCCCCGAGCTGACCCTCGTTCCGGGAGCCGAACTCTCCTGCCGGCTCGGTGCGGTGAGCCTGCACATGCTCGCCTACCTGTTCGACCCCACCGATGCCGCGCTGGCCCGTGAGATGGAACTGGTCCGCACCGACCGGTTCCGGCGGGCCCGTGCCATGGTGGAGCGCTGCCGGGAGCTCGGCGCCCCGATCACCTGGGACCAGGTGATGCGCGTGGCCGGCGACGGGGCGGTGGGCCGCCCGCACGTGGCCACCGCCCTGGTGGACGTCGGTGTGGTCGCCTCGATCGACGAGGCGTTCACCGCGGACTGGATCGGTTCTGAGGGGCGCGCCTACGTGGAGAAGCGCGAGCTCGACCCGTTCCGGGCAGTGGAGCTGGTCCGGGAGGCGGGCGGGGTCACCGTCTTCGCGCACCCCGCCGCCGTCAAGCGCGGCCGGGTGGTCCCGGAGGGCGTCCTGGGCGCCCTCGCCGACGCGGGGCTCGACGGCATCGAGGTGGACCACGAGGACCACGACGCCCCGACCCGGGCCCGGCTGCGTGCGCTGGCCGCCGAGTGCGGGCTGCTCACCACCGGGTCGAGCGACTACCACGGAAGCCGCAAGGCGGTTCCGCTCGGTGCCCACACCACCGCGCCCGAGGTGCTCGAGGAGCTGCTGGACAGGGCGACCGGGGCCCGTCCTGTCACCGGCCGCTGACGACCGTGCCACACGTGCGCGAACGCCCCGCGGGTGAGCGCGGGGCGTTGCTGACGGCACTCCCACCGGACATCGCCGGGCCCGACCGGCACCCGTGTCCGTCTCCGCCGGTTCGGCGGCAGGGACGAGCAGCGGTGCCGGGTGTGCGGCTCGCTGGCGGACAGCACCGCCGAGTGCGGCGGCGGAGTCGTCCGCCGGGCTGCCGAGGAGCCCAGCGACGGGCTGGGGGGCGGGTCACGCGGAGCCTCACCGGAGGTCGCGTCCGTCGGGTGGACGGGGTCGTGTCGAGCCGTTCGTCGTGGCCGCGTCCGAGAGGACGGTCACGCCGGAACGGCGCGGTGGTGACCGTACTCGTGTGCGATCGGTAGCGGTCCGAGGCTTACGCGGACGGGGCAGGTATGGGTCGGATGTAGAGGCGTTCGCCGGCGGCTGCGGCCTGCTGGACGAGCTGGTCCACGGTTGCGGCGTCCGCAACCGTGCGGTCGGTTTCGATTCCCTCGGTCTCGTTGAGACGTCTGATCTCGAAGTGCATCTTCAGCTCCCTTCGTCGGCCTGCACGGTCTCCACGGTGCGAGATCGTTGCTTCCATCGAGTTGCTTACCCGTTAAGAGTAGATTGCCGGTTTTTCCGGCAGTGTCCTGCTGGGTGACGCCATTCGGGTTACCTGGATCGTGCTCGTCCAGTCCGGTGATCGGCCATCGGGTGTGGTCCCGACCGATCCTGCCGCTGGGTAACCCCCTCGGGGTGACCGATGGGTGACCTCGACGGCACCAGGCGTCACAGTGGCAACTCTGTTAGTCCTAACCTCTATAGCGATGCAAACATTCCCTGTCCTAACGAAATTTCTTGATGACTGAAGAGCGCCGTCACCCGGTGCGCCCCGGGCGAACGCCGCCGCCGCGGGTTGTGACCTGTCGAGCACGCGCCGAGAATGGCCGAACATGAACGACGCACCTCGCGATGACGCCGCGCCCGTCGCCGCCCCCGACCCCCTGGAGGCCATCCGCGCAGAGCTGGTCGAGACCAACGACCTGCTGCGACGCGTGCTCGCCGAGGTGGCCACGACGCCGTCCACCCACGCCGTGTTCGTGGACGCGGGGTACGTGTACGCCGCCGCGGGGCGCCTGGTCGTGGGGACGGAGGACCGCAAGGCGTTCGACCTCGACGCGGAACTGCTGATCGAGGCCCTGATCGACAAGGCGCGGTCGATCTTCCCGGACAGCCGGCTGCTGCGGGTGTACTGGTACGACGGCGCCCGGCAGCGGGTGCCGACGGTGGAACAGCGACAGATCGCCGAGCTGCCCGACGTCAAGGTGAGACTGGGCAACCTCAACGCCCACAACCAGCAGAAGGGCGTGGACTCGCTGATCCGCGGCGACCTGGAGTCGCTCGCCAGGCACCGGGCGATCAGCGACGCGGTGCTGATCAGCGGCGACGAGGACCTGGTGTCGGTGGTGGAGGCGGCACAGGCGTACGGGGCCCGGGTCCACCTCTGGGGGATCGAAGCGGTGTTCGGCAAGAACCAGGCCGATCCGCTGCTGTGGGAGGTGGACAGCCAACGGACCTTCGACCTCGAGTTCTGCCGGCCCTACCTGGCCCCCCGTCCCCAGAGGGGCCCGGGGCCCGGCAACGGGGCGGCCCATCCGGGGGGCTGGCCGTCCGTGGGAGCAGGGCCCGGCCCAGGACCGGTGCCGACCAGGGATGATGTGCGGTTCGTCGGGGCGCGGGTGGCGGCGCAGTGGCTGGCCTCCAGGGGGCGGGACAACCTCGCCGACCTGCTGCCCAACCACCCGTACCTCCCCGGCACCATCGACCAGGAACTGCTGGTCGAGGCCGAGGGCATCCTGGAGTACTCACTGCGCGGGCACGGCGACCTGCGCCGCGCCCTGCGCGACGGCTTCTGGGACCACCTCCAGCAGCAGTTCTGAGCCGACGCCGGCGCGCACCCCGGCCCGCTCCTGCCACCGGGGCGGCCCCGTCCTTCAGGCCGGGCGGCTGACCGAGCCGCCCCGCTGCCCGGGGGCCAGGTGCGGCGCGTCCGGCCCGGTGGCGTCCCAGAACGCGGCGAGTGCGGCGGCGGTCCGCTCGGGGAACTCTGCGTTGGGGGAGTGGCCCGCCTCGGGGATCACCACGCGACGAGCCCTCAGACGTCGGGCCATCTCGTCCATCCAGGGAACCGGCCAGGCGTGGTCGACGCCGCCGGAGAGCACCAACGTGGGCATCCCCACCGCCGCGAGCTCGGCCACCCGGTCCGGCTCGGTCAGCAACTGCTCGCCCACCGCCGCCAGGTGCTCGGGGACGGTGGCGAGCCAACGCCGGTGCAGGAACTCCTCCACGGCCGGGGACGTCGGCGCGGCGAACGGGACCGTCTCCCCTGGCCGCCCCCCGGGGTCCGTCCTGGCCGGCCCCTCGAGCTCCCGTTTGGCCTGCCAGATGGTCTCCAGGTCGAACGAGGCCAGCGCCCCCACCAGGAGCCGTACCCTGGCGGCCTCGGTCTCGTCGATGGCCGCGGGGCCCGAGCTGAGCAGCGTCAGCGAGGCCCAGCGGGCCGGTCCGTGGTGGAGCACGGCGGTCCGCACCACCAGCCCGCCGAAGGAGTGGCCCAGCAGGTGCACCGGCCCCGGCGAGTCCAGGGCGTCCGTCACCGCCACCACGTCCCGGGCCAGCTCGGCCCGGCCGTACGCGGCCGGGTCGCGCGGTCCGGGGGTCTCGTACTGGCCGCGCTGGTCCATCGCCACCACCCGGTACCCGGCGTCGGCCAACGGCTCGAGGACGGCGATGAAGTCCTCCTTGCTCCCGGTGAAACCCGGCACCAGCAACGCGGTGCCCCGCGGCCGTCCCGACGGCGTCGCCTGGTGCACCGCGAAGGTGCCGCGTGTGGTCCGTACCTGCTCGGCCCGGGCGACGTCGGGCAACTGGAGAAACGGGGGTGAACTCATGCGCCCGGCTTACCCGGTGCCCGACCCGTGCAACCCGCGACCGCCGGGCGCCCACGGACGGCCCGCCCGGGAACGACGCGGCCCGCCACCCCGGGGGTGGCGGGCCGGCGGTCCAACGTGGCCACGGTTCACTCCGCGGAACCGCTCGAGGCGTCCCGCGCGGAGACCGCCACGCCGTTGCGGGTGCGGCGGCGGGTACGGGAGCGCGTCGCCTTGGACCGCTCGGGGGCACCGTCCCCGGCCGGCGGGGACACGCCCTCGACCGGCTCCGTCGCCCCGCCTCCGGTGTTCGCCGCCTTCGGCTCCCCGGCAGTACCGGACTCGCCGCGGCCGTGCTCGGCTGCCGGCACGCCGCCCCTGGTGCGGCGGCGCTGGCGCTCCCGACGCGGGCGGGGGGTCTCCGCGGGCTGCTTGGTGCCCGCGCGTCCCCGCCGGCCACCGGTCTCGCCGAGGTCCTCGAGCTCCTCGGCGTCCAGGCCGGCCCTGGTCCGGTCGGCCCGCGGGAGCACCCCGGTGGTGTCCTGCGGGATGCCCAGCAGCTCGTAGAGGTGGGGCGAGGTGGAGTAGGTCTCCTCCGGCTCGTGGAACGGCAGCTCGAGGGCCTTGTTGATCAACTGCCAGCGGGGGATGTCGTCCCAGTCCACCAGCGTGATGGCGATCCCCGAGGCGCCGGCGCGGGCGGTGCGGCCCACCCGGTGCAGATACGTCTTCTCGTCGTCGGGGGTCTGGTAGTTGATCACGTGGGTGACGCCCTCGACGTCGATGCCCCGGGCCGCGACGTCGGTGCAGACCAGCACGTCCACCTTGCCGTTGCGGAACGCCCGCAGCGCCTGCTCCCTGGCCCCCTGGCCCAGGTCACCGTGGACCGCGCCGGAGGCGAAGCCGCGTCGGGCGAGCTGCTCGGCCACGTCCGCCGCCGTGCGCTTGGTGCGGCAGAAGATCATGGTGAGCCCACGGCCCTCCGCCTGGAGCACCCGGGTCACCAGCTCCGGCTTGTCCAGCGAGTGCGCGCGGAACACGTGCTGGGTGACGTTCGCCACGGTGGCGCCCTCGTCGTCCGGCGCCGTGGCCCTGATGTGGGTGGGACGGGTCATGTAGCGGCGGGCCAGGGAGATGACCTGACCCGGCATGGTCGCCGAGAACAGCATGGTCTGCCGTCGTGCCGGAACCATCTGGATGATCTTCTCGACGTCCGGGAGGAAGCCCAGGTCGAGCATCTCGTCGGCCTCGTCGAGGACCAGCGCGCGCACCGCGGACAGGCGCAGCTTCTTCTGGCCGGCCAGGTCGAGCAGCCGGCCGGGGGTGCCGACGACCACGTCGACGCCCTTGCGCAACGCCTCCACCTGGGGCTCGTAGGCACGCCCGCCGTAGATGGCGAGCACCCGGACGTTGCGGGCCTTGCCCGCGGTGAGCAGGTCGTTGGTCACCTGCTGGCACAGCTCGCGCGTGGGGACGACCACCAGGGCCTGGGGGGCGTCGGGCAACTGTTCGGGCGTGGCGCGTCCGGCCTCGACGTCCGCCGGAACGGTGACCCGCTCGAGCAGCGGCAGTCCGAAGCCGAGGGTCTTGCCGGTGCCGGTCTTGGCCTGGCCGATGACGTCGCTGCCGGCCAGCGCGACCGGCAGGGTCATTTCCTGGATCGGGAAGGGACGGGTGATGCCGACGGCTTCCAGGGCCTCGGCGGTCTCGGGGAGGATTCCCAAGTCTCGAAACGTCGTAGTCAGGATGCTTGCCTCTTCTGTGAGACGCGGCATGTGTGACAGCGAGGGGGCCAGGCACCCGGTGTCGGGCGCCGGCCGCCGGCGGGGTGCGCCTGCGCCACTAGCTCCTTGGCCGGGGCAGGCGAACCGGCGTATCGCCGGGAAGGTCACAGCGCAAGCCCTCGCACAGCCGCGAGCGGGCCCCTCCTGCCCGGTGGCGGGAGGGCGGTCGGTTCGGAGCCGATCGGGCCACCGACCGGGCATCCGCACATCTGCGATCACCCGCCGGAAATCCGACGGGCTTCCTTACCACTGTACCCCGACCGGACGCATCTGTACCCGATCAAGTTTCGCCACGCACCGCTCACAACCTCCCAGCGCACATCCGTGTCACCCGCAGGGCGGACTACAGTGCGTCGCATGGACACCCCCGTACAGAACGCCGACGCGATCACCACCCAGGACTGGGAGCAGGCAGCCAGCGACCCGAGGTACCGCGCAGCGGTGGTGGACCTGCTGGGCGCGCTGGCCTACGGCGAGCTGGCTGCTTTCGAGCGTCTGGCCGAAGACGCCAAGCTGGCGCCGACCCTGGAGGACAAGGCTGCGCTCGCCGCCATGGCCGCCGCCGAGTTCCACCACTTCGAGCAGCTCAGGGACCGGCTGGCGGCCGTCGGGGTGGACCCCACCGAGGCCATGAAGCCGTTCGCTGCCGCGCTCGAGGCGTTCCACCGGCACACCGCGCCGTCCGACTGGCTCGAGGGGCTGGTCAAGGCGTACGTCGGGGACGCCATCGCCAGCGACTTCTACCGGGAGGTGGCGACCCGCCTGGACAGCGACACCCGGAACCTGGTGCTCGCGGTGCTCGACGACACCGGGCACGCCTCGTTCGCGGTGGAGAAGGTCCGCGCGGCGATCGAGGACGAGCCGTCGGTTGGTGGGCGGCTCGCGCTGTGGGCGCGGCGGCTGATGGGAGAGGCGCTGAGCCAGGCCCAACGGGTGGTGGCCGAGCGTGACGCGCTGTCCACCATGCTGGTGGGCGGGGTGGCCGACGGGTTCGACCTCGCCGAGGTGGGTCGGATGTTCAGCCGGATCACCGAGGCGCACACCCGGCGGATGGGTGCGCTCGGACTGGCCGCGTAGGGACTCACGGGGGGTCGGCGTCCCGGCGCCGTTCCGGGCGCCCCCGTTCAGGCGTGGCGGGAGGCCGCGTGTCTGGGCCGGGGCTTGGGGGAGATCAGCACGGTGATCAGGGCCACCGACACGGCTGCGGCGACCGGTACGGTCACCACCTGGTTGCCGGGACCGACCACGCTGCGGGTGACCCAGCCGCCCACCAGGGCGGCGATCAGGCCGGTGGTCGCGACCAGCAGCAGGGACGGCAGACGCCGGGGGAGCAGGCGGATCGCCCCGTAGGCGGCGGCCACCCCCACCAGGGCGAAGCCGAGTGTCTCCAAGAGCATGGCGGCCCTCCCACGCGGGCTCGGGCGCGGCACGGTGTGTGCGCGGGCACCTTCTGATCGCTTGGTGCCGTACTACCCGGGCCCCGCGGCGCCTACGCCCCGATCGGTCTCCAGCCATGAGTCATTTTCGGCCAAATGATCGAATGGCACCCGATCCAGGTTCCGCTGGATCGGGTGCCATTCGTGGGGCGCACGCGTACAGGGTGCCTGTGCGAAGGTCGTGCGACGGATGCGGTGGACCGTGCCCGTCCCACCGGACGCGCACGGCGGTACTACAGCGTGCCGAAACCCACCTTGCGCGCGGCCTGCTCGCCGATCTCGACGTAGGCGAGCTTGTCGGCCGGAACCAGCACCCGGCGGCCGTGCTCGTCCATCAGGGACAGCACCTGGGCCTTGCCGCCGATGGCCTCGGTGACCGCCCGCTCGACCTCCTCGACTGACTGCGCGCACTCCAGGGTGATCTCGCGGGGTGCGTGCTGCACGCCGATCTTGACCTCCACTGCTATGTCCTTCCGACGGTCAGTGGTCGCGCACCAGGCGCGTTGTACGGGCCAAGATTACTTCCTCGGCGCAGGGCCCAGGCTCGGGTTCCGGGACCGGGAGGAACCCCCCGGGCGCCGGTCAGTGGTGCCCTTCCGTGCCGTGCAACGGGAAGCCGGCGATGCCGCGCCAGGACAGGCCGGAGACGAGCCGGGCCGCGGCGTCCCTGGGCAGCTTGCCCTCGCGGGAGAGCCAGTAGCGGGCGGTGATCTGCGCCATTCCGCACAGGCCCACGGCCAGCAGCATGGACTCCTCGGCGGACAGGTCGGTGTCCTCGGCGATGACCTGGCTGACCGCCTCGGCGCACTCCTGGCTGACCCGGTCAACCCGCTCGCGGACCGCCGGCTCGTTGGTCAGGTCAGATTCGAACACCAGTCGGAAGGCGCCGCCCTCGTCCTCGACGTAGGTGAAGTAGGCGCTGATGGTGGCCGCGACCCGCTGCTTGTTGTCCGTGGTGGACGCGAGCGCGCGCCGGACGGCCTGGATCAGCGCGTCGCAGTGCTGGTCGAGCAGCGCCAGGTACAGGTCGAGCTTGCCGGGGAAGTGCTGGTAGAGCACGGGCTTGCTGACGCCGGCCCGCTCGGCGATGTCGTCCATGGCCGCCGCGTGGTACCCCTGCGCGACGAAGACCTCCTGGGCCGCGCCGAGGAGTTGGTTGCGGCGGGCGCGGCGCGGCAGGCGGGTGCCTCGTGGGCGCGCCTCGGTGTCCTCGATGGCCGTCACGCCGCCTCCTCGTCTCTGCGGTGTTACCAGGTGGTGCGCTCGCCATCGTACTTTTGAGTAACCCGCCCATGGGACGCGCGAGCGCGTAATCTCACCCGTTGGAACTTGTGGGAACTCAACAATCACCCACGGTCATTCCCGGTAGTCGTCCTCGTCCAGCTCGACCACCGCCCGCTGGTCAAGGGCGTCCGCCTCGGCGGCCTCCGGGGTCCGCTCGTCGCTCGGAGGCAGGTGGTCCGTGTGTTGGCGCACCTCGGCGCGCTGCTCCGCGGCGTCTGCCTCCGGCGCCTCGATGTCGCTCTCGCCGGGCTCGGTCTCCTGGTCCGCCTCGAAGGGCTCGTCGGGCTCGGTGGGGTCGGACATGACGCTCCTTTCCGTGGCGGCGCGGTTGACCGCGGCGGCCGGGGGCGGTTTCACGGCCCGCGGGTCCTGGGGCCGCGAGGACGCCCGCGACCACCGGAACGCGGGACGCCGACGGGGGTGCCCGTCGGCTGTGCCAGACGCGCGAGCTGGTAGGTATATCGTCTCGTAACACTATCCTCGCGGTGTGCACGGCGCGAGCAAGCGGACGTCACCGTTCGTGGCGATGCCCTCAAGACGGCGGCAGGAGGTAAGTGGCGACCATGGCTTCCGTCGGACCCGTGGACGACGCCCGCGCCGACGAGCACGAGACGCCTGGCGGGGGACCCGGGGTCCGGTTGGGGCCCGTCACGGACCCGGTGCCCGCGGTGGAGCCGGGAACCGGCCTCGGTCGGGATGCCGTTGTGGACCGGGCCGACGCCGCGGGGCCGGACGCGCCCGGTGGTGCACCGGACGAGTTGCCCGTGGTGCTCGAGTCGTTCCCGGGGTTCACCCTCGCGGTGCGCCGGCAGCCTCCGCTCCGCGAGGGGCTGCCACCCGCGGTGCTGGTGCACGGACTCGGCGGCTCCTCACTGAACTGGGTGCCGCTGATGCGACTGCTCGCCGACGCCGTGCACGCGGAGGCGCTGGACCTGCCGGGTTTCGGCCACTCCCCGCCGCCGGACGACGGTGACTACTCGAACGACGCCCTCGCCCGCACGGTGATCCGCCGGCTCGAGTCGTCCGGACGAGGCCCAGTTCACCTGTTCGGGAACTCGCTCGGTGGAGCAGTCTCCGTTCGTGTCGCCGCCCTCCGTCCCGACCTGGTCCGTACCCTCACCCTGGTCTCGCCCGCATTGCCCGAGTTGCCCCCGCAGCACACCGCACTGCCCACGGCACTGGTTTCCGTACCCGGGGTACCCGCCCTCTTCGCCAGGGCGACCCGGGGTTGGACGCCGGAACGAAGGGTCAGGCTCACCGTCCGGACCTGCTACGGCGATCCGTCCCGGGTGAGTGAGCAGGCGCTGGCCGCCGCGGCCGAGGAGTACAGGTCCTGGAGCGCGCTCCCGTACTCCTGGGACGCCATGACACGGGCTCTGCGAGGAATCGTGGTCACCTACACCACTGGCGGGGCGCGGTCGTTGTGGCGACAAGCGGAACGAGTGAACGTGCCAGTTCTCCTGGTTTATGGAGTTCGTGACAAACTGGTGGCATATCGGATGGCGCGGCGCGCCTGTGCCGCGTTCAGTGATGCGCGGTTGCTGGTCCTGCCGGATTCCGGGCACGTGGCGATGTTGGAACACCCCGAGGCAGTCTCCCGGGGCTTCCGGGAGCTGCTTCGGACGCGGCAGAACAAACCGAGTTCGGGCAGGAGTTGAGGACAGCGCTGTGGGACGTCACAAGGCTCCCGGCCGTGGGCGAGGCGAGCGGGCACACCGCGCCGAGCAGACGGCCCCACGCACCCCGCAGGTACCTGGGTCCGGACCGGTCGACCACGCCGCGTCCCAGGGGAGAACAGGCGAGCACCTCCACGCCCGGGACCCCAACTACGGGCAGGACCACCCCCAGCACCCCGAGCCGCCCTTCGGCGCCGCGGTGTGGGCCCCGGCGCCGGGGCCAGGGGCCGCGCAGGGTGCGGCACCCCGGGGAGCGGGGCAGTGGGACTCCTGGCACACCTCGCTGGACGCCCGGCACCGGGGCGCCCCTCCGGGGCCGCGCCCGGAGGACGTGGAGGCGTTCGACGCCGGCCCCGCCCGGGTCGGTGGTTCCGTCCCCGACGGTCGGGGCGCACCTGGTCGTCCCCCGGCGCCCGGTGGGCCGGAGTCCGGGGCGCCGGCGCCCGGCGGACCCACGGTGCGCGGTGCCGGGATCGCCGGCCCGGTGGCGGAGCGCGGTGCCGGGGCGTCAGCTCCCCGTGGTCCCAGGCAGGTTCGCTCCAAAGGGGGCGCCCGCCGTTCCTCGCCGGCCAGGACGGTCACCGGCCTGGTCGCGGTCGCGGTCCTCGCGGTGCTCGCGGTGAGCGTGGCCGGCCAGGTGTCGGAGGCGCCGGACCAGGAGTCCAGGACCACCGGTGACACCCGGCGGGACGACCCGGCCGCCTCCCGCTCCGGCCGGCAGACGGAGCGCGTCTCCGGGGACGACAAGGGCAAGAACGGGTCCGCCCAGCCGCTCACCCTGCACCAGCGCCTCTCCCGCAGGTTCCACCTCCCCACCGACCTCTCGCTCCGCGGGGAGTTCACCACCGTGTCCGGGACGGCCAAGGCACCAGGCCAGGGCACGAAGCACCGGTACCGGGTGGACGTGGAGAAGGGACTGCCGCTCGACGGTGAGCTCTTCGCCGAGCTGGTCCAGGAGACGCTCAACGACCGGCGCAGTTGGAGCCACGGCGGTGAGATGACGTTCGAGAGGGTCTCCTCCGGGCCGACGGAGTTCGTGATCACCCTGGCGAGCCCGGCCACCACCGACCGGTGGTGCGCCATGTCCGGGCTCGACACCAGCATCGACAAGGTGAGTTGCGACTCGGCGAGCACCGAGCGGGTGATGATCAACGCGTACCGGTGGGCCAAGGGCGCCAGCACCTTCGGGGACGACATGCTCGGCTACCGGCAGATGCTGATCAACCATGAGGTGGGGCACCGGCTCGGCTTCGGTCATCTCGGCTGCCCGAGCGACGGGGCGCTGGCCCCGGTGATGATGCAGCAGACCAAGTTCCTCAGCACCGGCGACGTCACGTGCAAGCCCAACCCGTGGCCGTATCCGAAGGAGTGACACCCGGGTGAGTGAAGTTTTGGCGGAATGCACTAACGATAGGTAGCCAGGAAAGGTTACGGCGTTTCACCCCTTGTGATGGCGTGATGGACAACCGTCCATCACGCCATCGGCGTTCGGCCCTAACGTCGTGGAGGAGCCGCCCGTCGGGTCGTCGCCAGGAGGCCGCCGTGCGCCCCGCGGCGACTACACATCGTTGCCCTGCGAGTGCGCTCCGTGGCACCAGGGCTTGCCCGGTACTACAGAGCTTGCCCGGTACCACAGAGCCTGCCCGGTACGACACGACGTCACGAGGTTAGGAAAACGCCACCCATGAACCACCCCGGAGGTGCCTGATGAGGGTGCTGCTGCTCGGAGCGGATGGATTCCTCGGCCGGCATGTCACCGACCGCCTACTCGCCGATCCGGCCGTCCAGCTCACCGCGCTCGGCCGCAGGGACAGCGCGGACGTGCGATTCGACCTGTCCACCGGCAGCCCGGGGGCGCTGGCCCGCTTCCTGGACGCGATCCAGCCCGGGGTCGTGATCAATTGCGCCGGTGCCACCGTCGGGAGCGCACGCGACCTGGTCCGGGCCAACACGGTCGCCGTCGCCACCGTCTGCGAGGCGGTGCGCCGCAGCACCTGCACCGCGCGGCTGGTGCAGATCGGTTCGGCCGCCGAGTACGGCCCCTCCCCGGTGGGCTCGTCCACCGGGGAGGAGGCGCTGCCCCGCCCCAACGGCGCCTACGGGGTGAGCAAGCTGGCCGCCAGCGAACTGGTCCTCGGCTCCGGCCTCGACGCCGTGGTGCTGCGGGTGTTCACCCCCGTGGGCCCCGGCACGCCGCTGGGGTCACCGCTGGGCCGGATCGCGGACGCGCTGCGCCGGGCCATGCAGGCGGGGGACTCCGAGGTGCGGATCGGCGGCCTCTCCGCGCTGCGCGACTTCGTGGACGTGCGGGACGTGGCCCGGGCCGTGCACGCGGCCTCACTGTCCGCCGCCCAGGGCGTGGTCAACATCGGCACCGGGCACGCGGTGCGGCTGCGGGACGCCGCGGCGGCCCTGGCCCGCGCCGCCGGGTTCAGCGGTCAGCTCCTGGAGCTGGACGACCCGGGCGAGCTGTCCGTGCTCCCCAGGCCCGCCGCGGGCAGGGAGCTGCGTGCCGCCGAGCCGGGCCGCCACCACCTGCCCGGCGGTCCGCGCGGGCCCGGGGACCCCGGCCGCCACCCGCTCGCCAAGGACCCGCGCGGCCACGACCTGGGCATCCGCTCAGCCACCCGACGGGACCTGCCGGCGCAGGTCGGCGAGGGGAGGCTTCCCGAGGGGCGGGCCGGCGTGGTGCGCGTCCCCGGCGCACCGGGGACGCCGGCCCGGGAAGGAGGGGACTCCGGCGCCCAGGCCGGGCGCCCCTGTCCGGGCGCGACGAGCGGGCCCTACCCCTCCGACGGCTGCGGGGCCTGGCAGCAGGCCGACGTGCGTACCGCACGGGACCGGCTCGGCTGGAGGGCCAGGATCGCCCTGGAGGAGTCCCTCGCCGATGTGTGGATGGAGGCGGCCTGCCGGGTCTGAGCCGCGGCGTCGGGCGGGCCCCGGTCATGGCGGGGCGCCGCCGGCTGCGCCGTGGCGGCCCGCGTCTCGGAGCGTGGACCCGCAGTCTCGGAATGGCGGCGGCCGTGGCAGTGTTACCGGGAGAACCACCGTTTTTCCATCGACCAACGGAGTCCCCGTGTCGTTGCCACCTCTGGTCGAGCCGGCAGCCGAGCTCACCGTCGACGAGGTCCGTCGGTACTCACGTCATCTGATCATCCCGGACGTCGGGATGGCCGGCCAGAAGCGCCTGAAGAACGCCAAGGTCCTCTGCGTCGGTGCCGGCGGCCTCGGCTCGCCCGCCCTGCTGTACCTGGCCGCAGCCGGCGTGGGCACGCTGGGCATCGTGGAGTTCGACGAGGTCGACGAGTCGAACCTGCAACGTCAGGTCATCCACGGCCAGTCCGACGTGGGCCGCTCCAAGGCCGAGTCCGCCCGGGACTCGGTGCAGGAGATCAACCCTTACACCCGGGTCATCCTGCACCAGGAGCGGCTGGACAGCTCCAACGTCATGGAGATCTTCGCCGGCTACGACCTGATCGTGGACGGCACCGACAACTTCGCCACCCGCTACCTGGTCAACGACGCCTGCGTCCTGCTGAACAAGCCGTACGTCTGGGGTTCGATCTACCGTTTCGACGGGCAGGCCAGCGTGTTCTGGTCCGAGCACGGCCCGTGCTACCGCTGCCTGTACCCCGAGCCCCCGCCGCCCGGCATGGTCCCGTCCTGCGCCGAGGGCGGAGTGCTCGGCGTGCTGTGCGCATCCGTCGGGTCCATCCAGGTGACCGAGGCGATCAAGGTCCTCACCGGCACCGGAGAGCCCCTGGTCGGCCGGTTGATGATCTACGACGCCCTGGAGATGACCTACCGCCAGGTCAAGGTCCGCAAGGACCCCGAGTGCGCGGTCTGCGGCAAGAACCCCAGCGTCACCGAGCTGATCGACTACGAGGCGTTCTGCGGGGTGGTCTCCGAGGAGGCCCAGGAGGCCGCCCGGGACGCCACCATCACCCCGCGACAGCTCAAGGAGTGGCTGGACACCGGGGAGAACGTGGACATCATCGACGTCCGCGAGCCCAACGAGTACGAGATCGTCAGCATCCCGGGCGCCCGGCTGGTCCCGAAGGACGAGTTCCTGATGGGTAACGCCCTCCAGGGGCTGCCCCAGGACAAGAAGATCGTCCTGCACTGCAAGACCGGGGTGCGTTCGGCGGAGGTGCTCGCGGTGCTGAAGTCCGCGGGCTTCTCCGACGCCGTGCACCTCGGCGGCGGTGTGATCGGTTGGGTCAACCAGATCGAGCCGGAGAAGCCCGTCTACTGACCGCCGCGGGCGGGGTCCGCCCCGCCCGTCAGGCCCCGCGCGCCGCGCCCCACCCCGCCGTGGGCGCGGCGCGCCGGCACCCCCGGGCAAGATGAGGGCATGGACGAGATCCCACAGCTCCTGCGCGACGGACACCGGGGCGTACTGGTCACCCTCAAACGGGACGGCAGGCCCCAACTCTCCAACGTCATGTACGCCTACGACGAAGCCACCCGCACCATCCGGGTCTCCATCACCGACGACCGGGCCAAGACCCGGAACCTGCGACGGGACCCGCGGGCCAGCTTCTACGTCAACGCCCCCGACTTCGGTTCCTACGTGGTGGCGGAGGCGACCGCCGAACTCACCCCGGTCACGACCCGAACGGACGATCCGACCGCGGAGGAACTCGTGGCGCTGTACCGCGCCATCTCCGGAGAACACCCGGACTGGGACGAGTACCGCGCGGCGATGGTGGAGCAGCGCCGGCTGGTGGGCCGACTCCATGTGGAACGCGCCTACGGCGTGTACTGACGGTGCCCCGGCCGGACGCGGCCCCTGAGTCCCGTCCGTGCCCCACGCGGGCGGCCCGGTGAACCGGGAACGCCCCCGTTCACCAGGGAGGTGACGTCACAGGGCTTCCTTGCGCTGGAGGTAGGTGAACGAAAGCCACCCCGGCAGCACCGGGAGCCAGAACGTCAACAGCCGGAACAACAACACCGCGGGAGTGGCGATCTCCTTCGGCAACCCGGCGGTCACCAGTCCCAGCGTCAGTGTCGTCTCGACCGCGCCCACCCCGCCCGGGGTCGGTGCGGCCGAGCCGAGCGCGTTGCCGGCCAGGAAGATGAAAGCCACCTTGGCCAGGCTCAGCTCCCCGCCGAACGCCCGGATGCACCCGTCGAGACAGATCACGAAGGCGACCGTCAACAGCAGCGTCCCACTGATCCCGGTGAGCAACTTCACCGGGCGCTGCAACACGTCGAGCATCCGCGGGATCACTCCGGCGAACAGCGACCGCACCCGGGTGGCGACGAACTTCCGCAACTGGGGCACGGCCGAGACCACGAGCAGCAGAACCGCGGCGGCCAGCACCCCGGCGATGACGGTGCGCGGGGACGACAACGACGGGGTCTTCGCCGTGCCGGTCACGTACCCGAAGGACAACAACAGCGTGACGTGGACACACAGGCCGGTGAGCTGGGAGGCGCCCACGCTCGCCACGGCGAGCCCCGGACGGATGCCGGCCCGCTGGAGGTAGCGGGTGTTGATCGCCACGCCGCCGATCGCCGCCGGCGCCACCAGCTTCACGAACGAGCTGGCGACCTGCGCCAACACGGTGCGGCGGAACGACAACCGTTCGGGCACGAACCCGGAGAGGGCCAGTGCCGCCGCCACGTAACTCAGCATGGAACCGGCCACCGCGACCGCCGCCCAGCCCCACTCCGCCTCGGCGAAGAGTTTGGCCGGTTCTACCTCGCTGACCTGCGACAACAAGAAGTACGCGGCGAACGCCCCGGCGATGACGCTGACCAGCGTGCGGGCCCTGATCCGTTCCAGCCGCGCCGGCTCCACCGGTGCCTCCGGGCGGATCAGCAGCACCTGGTGCCGGATCCGGGACAGCAGGTCCTCCTCCCGGGCCCCCTCGAGCGCCTCCTCTATCGCCTTCTTCTCCGCGCGCCTGGCCCGTCGGTCGGCCCGGTCCCGCCGCTCCTGTTCCCCCGTCTCCCCCTCGGCGACCTGCTCCCTGCGGCTCCTGAGCCCGCGGGAGGCCGCCAGCACGGCCTCCCGTTCGCGCTCCGCCCGCTCCTTGTTGAGCTGCCGCAGGGTGGCCCTGGTCTCCTGGTTCATGGCGATCGGCTGGAGCAACGGCAGCGAGGCGGCCACCGCGTCAGGGCCGAGCACCGCGGCCGCGGAGGAGACGGCCCGCTCGGGGCCGACCCGCAGTGCCAGGGTGGTGAGCAGTTGGGCCACGTCGATCCGCAGCACCAGGTCACCAGCGGCGATCTCACCGCCGCGCAGGTTGGTGAGGAACACCTCGCCGCCGCGGTCCACCATGAGCGAGGCCCCGCCCAGACGCCGGTGCGCCACCCTCCGCGTCTGGAGCGCCTTGACCTGACGCCACGCCCCCCGCAGCAGCTCGTCGGTGATCTCCGCGTCCGGGACGGCCCCCAGGGTGCGCCCGTCAACGTGCTCGTAGACCAGCATCACCGCGTCGGGCCCCAGCTCGGAGGTGGCGACGAGCCGGGGAGCGTTGGCGCCGGCCGCCACCGCGGCGTAGGCGAGCAGCGCCTCCTGTTCCAGTGCCTGGCGCAGCGACTGGAGGCTGCGGTGCTGGGTGACCCCTCGCAGCCGCAGCCGCCGCCACGCCCGGTAGAAGAAGCCGGACGCCTGCTGTTCCCGGTCCACCACCGTGACGTCGAGCGGCGGCCCTTCCTCCAGGTGGACCAGGTAGCGGCGGCCCCCGTGGGTCTCCAGCGACTCGGGCGTGTCATCCACCCGGAGCGCCCGCACCGGGGAGAAACCCACCCGGCGCAGTCCGAACAGCAGCGTCTGCCCCGTGGGCCGCACGTTCGGGGTGCCCACCGCGTAGACCGTGGCGTAGGCCACCGTCCAGCCGATCAGCAGGGTGAGCAGGATGGAGAACGGGGTCGAGTACCCACCGAGCAGCACGGCGAGCGCGTCGAGCAGCAGCACCGTCCACACCGCGAACTGCCAGCGCGGACGTTTGGACAGACCGACCGCGAACATGAAGGCGATCACCGGCGCCAGGTAGCCGTGCACCGGGTCGGTGAGGTCGAAGCTCCCCGGCGCCCGCTGGGTGAGCGCGTCCTCCACCGACTGCGGCGCCGCCTCGGCCACCCACAGGTCAGTGACCAACGACACGCCGTGCGCCAGCACCGCCGCCAGCACACCGTCCGCCACGCGGAGCCCGTCCCGTTTGACCAGACGCTCGATGGCGAAGAGCACGGGGACGATGAGCACGGCGATGCTGGAGGCGAAACCAGCGAGGCTGATCAGCAGGGGCGGGGCCTTGCGGGTGCCCTCGAGGATGTCCTGCTCGAGCCCGGACGTGGTGCCCCTGGCGATGCCGGCGATCACCAGGATCAGGGCGATCCCCAGCACCCCCAGGAGGAACCTCAGCAGGTCGGACAGACGGTGCACCCGGGGCGGGAGCAGCGGTTCGTCGAACGAGACGTCCTCGGCGTTCCCGCCGCGCCCCGCCTCCGGTACCTGGCGGTCCGGGGTTCCGTCCCGCCCGGCTCCGGCGCCGTCACCGGCGCGCCCGCCCGTGTCCGGCGCGCCGGCGGGTCGGTCTCCCGGCCGGGCGGACACGGACGGACGACGCGAGTGGCGGTCGGCCTGGTGCGGGGGACGGGGAGAGCCGGCCGGGGCAGTCGACGCGGACCGCGTCGGGTTCTGGCCCTCCGGTTCGTTCGTGGGGTCCAACGGTTCCGGGGTGCCCCGAGGGCCGCTGGCGTCGCGCGGGTCGGGCCCGGACGCGGTGGCGCTTTGCCGGTCATGGGCGGGCGGCTGGTCCGGGCCGTTCACGGGCGCGGCAGGAGGAGCGTGGGACCCGTTGCCGGTCCCCGCTCCCTGAGCTGTTGTGTCATTGTGGTCTCGTATCACCAGTCACCGCCGGGACAGATGGTGGCATGGCGGGGTGGGGCACGGGGGCACCAGGGTGGATCTCGGGGTGAAGTGCGGGGGATCGTACGTCCTGCGGCTTACGTGATCAACCGGGCGTCCTCCCCGAAGCCACCCCCGACGGCCCTCCCCGGGCCCCACCGGTCGGCGCCCCGACGATGCGGCAGGATGAGTCGGATGACGGACGAGGCTGAGAAGGACCAGGAGCCGCCCGGGCCGCCGGAACTGCCGGACTTCGCGGAGCGGGTGCTCGACGTCATCGACCGGATTCCCACCGGACGGGTGATGACCTTCGGCGACGTCGCCGAGTACCTCGGCGAGGGCGGGCCACGCCAGGTCGGCCGCGTACTCTCGCTGTACGGCGCGGCAGTGCCGTGGTGGCGGGTGGTGCGGGCCGACGGCAACCTCCTCCCGGGCCACGAACAACGTGCGCTGGAGAAGTACCACGAGGAGGGCACCCCGCTCCGTGAGAGGGGGCGCACCGGCACCGGCCACCTGCCGAAGCTCGATCTGGCCCGGGCACGCTGGGACGGGGCGTTCGGCGACTGAGCCACCCATGCGACCCAGCTTCCGCCATCCAGGTCGCTGTGCGGGGGTACGACACTGCCTTTTTGTGTTCGCTCGCCGCCGGCTGTCTTTTGGTGTTCGCTCGCCTCCGGCCGCTTTGCGGGGCCCCTGCCGGCGTTCCTCGTCGTGCGGTCGCTCGTTCCTCGCGTCCTTCTCCTCGTCTCTTGGCAGGGGCGCGGCCTTTGGCTCGCTCACGTCTTCGCGTCGTCGGGGCGGGGGTGCACGACGCTGCGGGTTTTCCCGGGGGTTCGCTCGCCGCCGGCCGCTTGGGGGTGCCCCTGCCGGCGTTCCTCAGCCGGCTCCCCCGCGCGGCGCCAGCCGCATGATGTGGGAGCCCTCGGTCGCTGGCTTCGTCTCTTGGCAGGGGCAGCGGTCCGCGGCGGCAGCCGCATGGTGTCACTGCGGCTCGCTCACGTCTTCGCGTCGTCGGGGTGAAGGTGCACGACGCTGCGGGTTTTCCCGGGGGTTCGGTCGCTGCTGGCCGCTTGGGGGAGCCCCTGCTGGCGTTCCTCAGCCGGCTCCCCCGCGCGGCGCCAGCCGCATGGTGTCGCTGCGGGTGCCGTGGGTGTTGGGGGTGGGGAGTGGCCGTGTTGGGGGATGCCGGACGGGGCCGTGGGGGGTGTCGTACCGTCGTCATCACGCCCACCGTGGGCACCGCCACGCGCGGGCGCCACGTTCCCGGACATGAGAACCAGCTCCTGTGACTTCCTCTGCGCCACCGCTCGCCGCCCCTCCGTCCCCCGTCGTGCCGTCGCCGTCCGGCGCGTCCGCCGGGCCGTACCGCCTGGTGCGCACCCTGCCCGAGCCTCCGGGGCCGCCTGACCTCGATGAGTACCAGCGGCCCGTGGTGGAGCACCGGGAGGGGCCCTTGCTGGTTCTGGCCGGGCCGGGGACCGGGAAGACCACCACGCTGGTGGAGGCGGTGGCGGAACGGGTGCGCCGGGGGACCGACCCCGAGCGCCTCCTGGTCCTCACCTTCAGTCGCCGGGCCGCCGTCGAGTTGCGTGACCGGATCGCCGCCCGGCTGGGAACGGCGGTCGCGCCCCAGGCGACGACGTTCCACTCCTTCAGCTACGCCCTGGTGCGCGCCCACCAGGACCCCGCCCTGTTCAGTTATCCGCTGCGCCTGCTGTCAGGCCCCGAGCAGGACGTGATGGTGCGGGAGCTGTTGGCCGGCGCCGCCGAGGACGCCAGGTCGGGGCGGGCCGGCGTGGTGTGGCCGGACGAGTTGCGGGCCTGCCTGACCACCCGCGGTTTCGCCGACGAGGTGCGCGCCGTGTTGGCCCGCAGTCGGGAACTGGGCCTGGACCCGGAGGCGCTGGCGAGTTTCGCGGCCCGCACCGGTCGCCCGGACTGGCAGGCCGCCGCGGCGTTCCTCGCCGAGTACCTGGACGTCCTGGACGCACAGGGGGTGTTGGACTACGCGGAGTTGGTGCACCGCGCGGTCCTGCTCGCCGAGGAGGAACGGGTGGCCACGTGGTTGCGGGGCCGGTACGACGCGGTCTTCGTGGACGAGTACCAGGACACCGACCCCGCCCAGGTGCGCCTGTTGCGGGCGGTCGCCGGGAACACCGTCGTGGCCTTCGGTGACCCGGACCAGTCGATCTACGCGTTCCGCGGCGCGGACGTGGGGGGCATCCTGGAGTTCCGACACGACTTCCGCCGCGGGGACGGCTCTCCGGCGCCGGTGCGGGTGCTGCGGGTGTCCCGGCGGGCCCCGGCGCGCCTGCTGGCGGCGTCCCGGCTGGTCGCCCAGCGGATGGCCGTGAACCGGCTGCCGGCGGCGCAGGTGCGGGCACACCGGGAGCTGCTGCCGGCAGGGGACGGCGGCAGGGTCGAGGTACTGACCTTCCCCACGGCCGGCGCCGAGTTGGACAACGTCGCCGACATCCTGCGCCGTGCCCACCTGGAGGACGGCGTGCCGTGGGGGGAGATGGCCGTGCTGGTGCGGGCCGGCGCCCGGTCCATCCCCGGGGTGCGTCGCGCACTGACCTCCGCCGGGGTGCCGTTGGAGATCGACGGCGACGACCTGCCGCTGCGCGAGGAGCCTGCCGTCGCCCCGTTGCTGCTCGCCCTGCGCACCGCGACGGGCCAGCCGTTGGACACCGACACCGCGCTGACCCTGTTGACCTCCCCGCTGGGCGGCCTGGACGCCACCGACCTGCGGCGCCTGGGCCGGGCGTTGCGCGAGGAGGAGCGGCTGGCGGGGAGCAGGACCGTCCGGCCGTCGGACGAGTTGATCGCCGAGGCGCTCGCCGAACCGGAGCGGCTGGTCGCCATGGACCAGGCGTACGCCAGGGGCGCGCGGCACCTGGGCGGGTTGCTGCGCGAGGTGCGCGAGCTGTTGGCCGGGGGTGGTTCCGCTGAGGAGGCGCTGTGGAGGCTCTGGCAGGGCACTCCCTGGCCGCAGCGGTTGGAGCGGGCCGCCCAGCGCGGGGGCGCCGCCGGGCGCAACGCTGACCGGGACCTGGACGCGGTGTGCGCGCTGTTCGAGACGGCGGCGCGGGCCGAGGAGCGGGCCGGGCACCGGGGTGCGCTCAACTTCCTGGAGGAACTCCAGAAACAGGACATCGCCGCCGACGTGCTCACCCCGCGAACGGTTCGCCGGGACGCGGTGCGGCTGCTGACCGCACACCGCTCCAAGGGCCTCCAGTGGCGCCTGGTCGTCGTCGCCGGTGTGCAGGAGGGCCTGTGGCCGGACCTGCGTCGGCGCGGCTCGCTGCTGGAGGCGGACCGGATCGGCCGGGACGGCCTGGCCGAGCCACTGAGCCCTGGCGCCCTGCTCGCGGAGGAACGGCGGCTGTTCTACGTGGCGGTCACCCGAGCCTCCGAGCGCCTGGTGGTCACGGCGGTCAGGGCCCCGGCCGACGACGGCGACCAGCCGTCGCGCTTCCTCAACGAACTCGGCGTGCAACCGGTGGACGTCAGTCACCGGCCGCGTCGTCCGCTGTCGGTGCCGGCGCTCGTCGCCGAGTTGCGGGCGACCACCGTCGATCCCGGCGCCTCGGCCCCACTGCGTGCCGCCGCGGCCCGCCGGCTGGCCAGGCTGGCCGCGCTGCGGGACGACGGTGTGGCGCTGGTGCCGTCGGCCCACCCGGACCGCTGGTGGGGGCTGGCCGAGCCGACCCGGGCCCCGGTGCCGTTGCGTGACCCGGACCGCCCGGTGGCGTTGTCCGGCAGCGCCCTGGACCAGCTCGCCTCGAAGTGCTCGCTGCAGTGGTTCCTCAGTCGGGAGGTGCGCGCGGACACCCCGGCGAGCGGGGCACAGGGCTTCGGAAGCGTCGTCCACGTCCTCGCCGACGAGGTGGGCTCCGGGCGCACCCCGGCCGATCTCGGGGTGCTGTTGGAACGCCTGGAGACGGTGTGGGACGGGTTGGCGTTCGACGCGCCGTGGAAGTCGGTCCAGGAGAAGGAGCAGGCCAGGGCCGCGCTGGAACGCTTCCTGCACTGGCACGTGAACGAACGCGGTCGCCGGTCACCGGTCGCCACCGAGCATCCGTTCGACCTCACCCTGTCCGTGGGCGAGGTGCGGGTCAGGATCCGCGGCAGCATGGACCGGGTGGAGCGGGACGAGTCGGGGCTCGCCTACGTCGTCGACTTCAAGACCGGTCGGGGCAAGGTGCCCTCAGGCGACGAGGTGCGTGAGCACGCCCAGCTCGCGGTGTACCAGCTCGCGGTGCGCTCCGGCGCGTTGGGTGACCTACCCGCGTTCGGGGGGGAGGACGGGGAACGCGGTGGCTCGGACGAGGGGGGCGCGCCGGTTCCCGGGCCGGGGGACGCGGGGGTGCCGAGCGGGGGAGCAGAGCTGGTGCACCTGCGCAAGTCGCCGACCGGGCGCGGGGCGGACCCCGACCTGCCGCTGGTCCAGTTGCAGGAGCCGCCCCAGGACGGCTGGGTGGAGGGACTCCTCGCCGAGGCGGCGGGCCGGGTGTTGGCCGAGCGGTTCGTTCCCAGGACCGGCGGCCAGTGCACCCACTGTTCGTTCCACCGGAGTTGTTCCGCGCGGCCGGAGGGACAGCAGTTGGTGGAGTGACAGCCGCGGCTTCCCCCTCGCGTCGAACAGGTGCCGTTTTCGCAACCACTGACCGAGTCTGTGGCGTCGTGTAACAGGAGAGGAGAATCCGACCGAGGAGGGGGAGTGTGCCAGCATGGGCATCGCCCGTCGCCGGGCCTGCGTCATGAGCACCCGGAGACACGTTCCCGAACGGGGCGGCGCACCCCTGGCGGCACCCCCACGTTCCATGCGGGTAGGCTGCGCCCTTTGTGCCGCCCCGACCATGGCTGACCAGGATTTCGCACCATGCGTCCGATGACGGGTCGTCCGGTGGTCCGGCGCCGTGCCACGCGAGCAAGCAATCGAGGAGTTGACGACAGCACCATGAGGATCATGCGGGGACTGGCGAGCGCGACGGCGGTCTGCGCACTGGTCGTCGGCGCGGCTGCCTGCGGCGACAACAGTGACGACAGCACCGGGCGGGCCGGCAACCTGGGGCGGCCCGACAACCCGAACAACCCTGACAAGCCGGAGGAGCCCAAGCAGGAGCCCAACGGCGTGGAGAAGCTGACCGCCAGCGAGATAGTCGACAAGGCGATGGACGCCATGGAACAGGCGTCGGCCTTCCGGGTGACCGGCACCGGCGACGAGTCCGTCGCCATGGAGCTGGCGTTGGACGACAGCGGCAACTGCCAGGGCACCGTCGGCAAGGAAGGGGCGGAGACCAAGCTGGCGAGCAAGGACGGCAAGATCTGGCTGAAGCCCAACGGCCCCTTCTGGGACATGTTCGCCGGAGCCGACGCCGACGCCGCCAAGACCGTGGTGGGCGACCGCTACCTGCTGCTCAGCGAGGGCCAGGACGGCTACAGCGACATCGCCGAGACCTGCACCCTCAGCGAGTTGACGGAGTCCTTCACCTCGGGTGGCGACGACCTGGACGCCACCAACAAGGGAGAGGTCAGCGAGGTCAACGGGGTGCCCGCCGTGGAGGTCTCCTACGAGGCCCCCGACGAGACCGGCACCATGTGGGTCTCCACCGTGGGCAAGCCGTACCCACTCAAGATCGTGCTCGAGAACGACAGCAAGCCGGGTGCCATCACCTTCTCCGACTACGACAAGCCGGTGCAGGTCCAGATCCCGCCGGACGACCAGGTGCTGGACATGGCCCAGCTCGAGGAGCTCGCGACCGCCGGCACCAGCAGCGGCACCTCCGCCGACGCGGGCACCGGCTCCGCCTGACCCCCGGTTCCGGCCACTGTGGCCCACCGGGGCCGGGCGGCGCGGTCACCGGGCCCGGTGACTGACCGCGCCTGACGTCGTCCGTGCCGTGGCCGGGGACCCCCCCGGCCACGGCACCTGACGGGCCGGTGGGAAGCCCCCACAACAGGACGGGACGACGGGATGTCCGGGAGGGCGGCTAGTCTCCCTGAGGTGGCCCCCCGCATCACTGATCCCGCCTCGCTCAACGAACTCCTCGGAATCCCCTTCACCGCGGAGCAACTGGCGGCGATCACGGCCCCGCTCGCGCCCAACGTCATCGTGGCAGGCGCCGGTTCCGGCAAGACCACCGTGATGGCCGCCCGGGTGGTCTGGCTGGTCGGCACCGGCCAGACCGCGCCCGAGCGGGTCCTCGGCCTCACCTTCACCAACAAGGCGGCCGGCGAACTCGCCGACCGGGTACGCAAGGCCCTGGCCAGGGCCGGGTTCGACGCCCCGGAGCCGGGTGACGACCACGAGACGCCCGGCGAACCGGACATCTCCACCTACCACGCGTTCGCCGGGCGGCTGCTGAAGGAGCACGGCCTGCGGATCGGCGTCGAGCCCACCGCACGGCTGCTCGCCGACTCCACCCGCTACCAGCTCGCGGCCCGGGTACTGCGCCGCGCCCCCGGCCCCTACCCGGCGCTCACCAGGCCGTTCGCCGACCTCGTCGCCGACCTGCTGGCCCTGGACGGAGAACTCGCCGAGCACCTGGTGGAGCCGACCGGGCTCCGCGACCACGACACCGAGTTGGTGCGGCGGCTCGCCGGGGTGAAACTCAGCAACGACCACCTGCGCCGGGTGCCCGAGGCAGCCGCCGCCCGGATCGAGCTGGCCGGCCTCGTGGAGCGGTACCGGGCCGAGAAGCGGGCCGCCGACCTCCTCGACTTCGGCGACCAGATCGCGTACAGCGCGGCGCTCGCCAGGACCAGGCCCGCGGTGGGGCAGATCCTGCGCGACCAGTACGCGGTGGTCCTGCTGGACGAGTACCAGGACACCTCGGTGGCCCAACGGCTGCTGCTCGCCGGCCTCTTCGGCGGCGGCACCGGCCACCCGGTGACCGCGGTCGGCGACCCCTGCCAGGCCATCTACGGCTGGCGCGGCGCCTCGGTGGCCAACCTCGACGACTTCCCCGAGCACTTCCCGGACGCCCGGGGCCGCCCCGCCGCCCGCCACGCGCTCACCCAGAACAGGCGCAGCGGCGGCCGGCTGCTCCACCTCGCCAACCAGCTCGCCGCGCCGCTGCGGGACCGGCACCCGGGGGTGCGCGCGCTGCGCCCCGGGCCCGGCGCCGAGCACGACGGCACGGTCCGCTGCGCGCTGCTGCGGACCCACGCCGAGGAGATCGAGTGGCTCGCCGACTCCATAGCCCACCTGGTGCGCACCGGCACCCCTCCGGGCGAGGTGGCGGTGCTGTGCCGCGCCGGCAGGGACTTCCCGGACATCCACGCCGCCCTGGTCGAACGTGACGTGCCGGTGGAGGTCGTGGGCCTGTCCGGGCTGCTGCACCTGCCGGAGATCGCCGACCTGGTGGCCACCTGCGAGGTGCTCCAGGACCCGACGGCCAACGCCGCGCTGGTGCGCCTGCTGGTCGGCCCCCGCTGGCGGATCGGTCACCGGGACCTGGCGTTGCTCGGACGGCGTGCCCAGGCCCTGGTCCGCAGGACCGGTGCGGACGGCGACACCGCGGACGACCCGGACGCCCGGCTCGCCGAGGCCGTCGCCGGGGTGGACCCCACCGAGGTGGTCTCCCTCGCCGACGCCCTGGACACGTTCCTCGCCGACCCCGACGCGACCGGCGACGAGCTGCCGTTCTCCGCCGAGGCCAGGGTCAGGTTCGCCCGGCTCGCCAGTGAACTGCGTGACCTGCGGCGGGCGCTCGCCGACCCGCTGATGGACGTTCTCCACCGGGTACTCGCCGTCACGGGCCTCGAGGTGGAGCTGGCCGCGTCCCCGCACGCGCTGGCGGCCCGGCGCCGGGAGACCCTGAGCGCGTTCCTCGACATCGCCGCGTCCTTCGCCGACCTCGACGGAGACCCTTCGCTCGGCGCGTTCCTCGCCTTCCTGCGCACCGCCGAGCGCTACGACAGGGGCCTGGACAACACGCTGCCCGGCGGGGCCGACACCGTGAAGGTGCTGACCGCCCACAAGTCCAAGGGCCTGGAGTGGGACGTGGTGGCGGTGCCGGGCCTGGTGACCAAGGCCTTTCCCAGCGGTCAGCCACGGTCGTTGTGGACCAGGAACGCGGCCGTGCTCCCGCACGGGCTGCGGGGCGACCGGGAGACCCTGCCACCGGAACCGGAGTGGACGGCCAGGGGCCTGCGGGCGTTCGAGGAGCAGATGCGGGACCACCAGGAGGTGGAGGAACTGCGCCTCGGCTACGTCACCTTCACCCGGCCCCGCTCCCTGCTGCTCGGGTCCGGGCACTGGTGGGGGCCGACCCAGACCCGACGGCGCGGCCCCTCCACGTTCCTCACCGCCCTGCGGGAACACTGCGAGCGGGGCTGGGGAGAGGTGGAGGTCTGGGCGGACCCGCCCCCGGAGGACGAGCGGAACCCCGCCCTGACCAGGACGGTGGAGCACGCCTGGCCGCTGCCGCTGGACCCGGCCGCTGCCGAACGCCGCAGACAGGCCGCGCACGAGGTCCGCCGCCTGCTCGCCCACCTCACCCCGGGGGCGGCCACCGACCGCGCCGGAGCCGGCGGGGGAGCGGTCGGCCCCGGCGGGACCGGGGCCGACCGGGCGGGCGCCGACCCCGTCGGTGAGCTGGTTCCCGAGGAGCAACGCCTGGTCGAGTCCTGGGACCGGGACCTGGACGCCCTCGAGGGCGAACTGCGCCGCTCCAGGGCCACCGTGCGCCAGGTGCCCCTGCCGAGGTCGCTCTCCGCCTCCCAGGTGCTGCGGCTGGCCGCGGACCCGGACGGGTTCGCCCGGGAGCTGGCGCGGCCCATGCCCCGTCCACCCCAGCCCGCGGCTCGCCGGGGGACCAGGTTCCACGCCTGGGTCGAGTCGCTGTTCCAGCCGTTGCCGCTGCTGGAACCCGAGGACCTCCCCGGCGTCGAGGACGCCGAGATCGACGACGAACACGACCTCGGGGAGCTCAAGGAGGCGTTCCTGCGCACCCCGTACGCCGAACGCACCCCGTACCGGGTGGAGGCCCCCTTCCAGGTGATGCTGGCGGGACGGGTGGTGCGCGGCCGGATCGACGCGGTGTACCGGCACGACGGGGGCGGCTACGAGATCGTGGACTGGAAGACCAACCGCGGGCACACCGCTGACCCGCTGCAACTGGCCGTGTACCGCCTCGCCTGGGCCGAGCAGCACCGGCTGCCGTTGGAACGGGTCTCCGCCGCCTTCCTGTACGTCCGGACCGGCGAGGTGGTCCGCCCCGAGGACCTGCCGGGCCGGGAGGAACTGGAGCGGCTGCTGGCCGGCTAGGCTCGGTCCCGTCGGGGCGCGGGCCGGCCTCGGCGAGGTGGACACGAGGGACGACGACTGGGTGGGTGGACCGCTGTGACCTGTACTGACTCTGCCGGGACCGGGACGTGGGCGGACGGGGACCCGGCCACCGGGGAGTCCCCCGCGCTGAGCCAGCCGGTGCTCCCCCTGGCCCGGACCGGCGTGGACCGGGCCGCGGAGCACCGCACCGACGAGCCGTGGCTGGCAGCGGCCTGGAGCCACCCGGACACCAGGGTGCTGCTCGTGTGCGACGGCAAGGCGATGGTCGTGGACCACGAGGGCCCCGACGGCAAGGGCGCGGAACTGGTCCTCGTGCCGTCCTTCGAGGCCCCGGACGTCGGCGAGCGGCTCTTCCTCGGAGTGGACGGGGCGGGCGTGGCCTACTTCGCGCTCGCGGTGGGAACCCTGCCCGGGCGGATGGGCGAGGCGGCCCGCCCCGCCGGCCTGCGCGAGGTGGCGCTGCTGCTCGCGGACCGTGACTCGGGACTGATGGTGCACGCGGTGGCCCTGGACCACTGGCACCGGATGCACCGCTTCTGCGCACGCTGTGGCCAGCCCACCCACAGCGCCTCGGCCGGCCACGTGCGGCGCTGCGCCGCCTGTGGGGCGGAGCACTACCCCCGCACCGACCCGGCGGTGATCATGCTGGTGGTCGACGACCGGGACCGCTGCCTGCTGGGCAACCACGCCCTGTGGCCGCAGGGTCGCTTCTCCACCCTGGCCGGGTTCGTGGAGCCGGGCGAGTCCCTGGAACAGGCGGTGCGGCGGGAGGTCGCCGAGGAGGTGGGGGTCAGGGTCGGCCAGGTCCGCTACCAGGGCAGCCAGCCCCACCCGTTCCCGTCCAGCCTGATGCTGGGCTTCCTCGCCACGGCACTGACCACCGAGATCCAGGTGGACGGGGAGGAGATGGCCGAGGCCCGTTGGTTCACCCGGGCGGAACTGGCTGACGCGGTGACCTCCGGGGAGGTCATCCCGCCCAACGAGATGTCGATAGCCCGCCGCCTGGTCGAGCTCTGGTACGGCGCCCCGCTGCCTGGCCCCGGCGGGCCGCGGCGCTGAACGCCGACCTGGTGGCCGCACCCGTCGGGGTCCCCGGCGGGCCGGAGGTCCCGACGTGCGCGGCCGGCGGGTCGGTCAGACTCCCAGGGCCTGCTTGACCTGGGCCAGCGACGGGTTGGTCATCGCCACGGGGTCACCGCCGCCGGTGGGGGTGACCACCACGGTCGGCACCGTCTGGTTGCCGTTGTTGACCTGCTCCACGAACGCGGCCGACTTCGGGTCCTGCTCGATGTTGACCTCGGTGTAACCGATCCCCTCACGGTCCATCTGGCTCTTCAGTCGCCGGCAGTAGCCGCACCAGGTGGTGCTGTACATCGTCACGGTGCCCGACATCGGTCGATACGCTCCTTCGCGGTCAGCGGCTGGGCGATCCGGGTACGGATCCGCATCGGTCAACGTCCGCGCAGGACCAGAGATTCCTCCCCGCCGCCGCCGGTCCGTGTGGGGCGGCCACGGTCGGCGGGGCCTGGCGCCCCGCGGTAGGACAATCGTGTCCCGGCTGTGGACAACCGTCCCGGCCGTCCCGGCAGAACTGAGAGCATGCAGGAGTGACCGCACCACCTCTCTTCTCTGCTCCCGCGTTCGCCCCGCCGACCGCCGACGCGGTGCTCGAAGGGCTGGATCCCGAGCAGCGCGAGGTCGCCACGGCTGTCCACGGTCCGGTCTGTGTCCTGGCCGGTGCCGGCACCGGCAAGACCCGTGCCATCACCCACCGGATCGCCTACGGGGTTCGCGCGGGGGTGTTCCAGCCAGCGACCGTGCTCGCGGTGACCTTCACCGCCCGGGCAGCGGGCGAGATGCGCGGGCGGCTCAGACAGCTCGGCGCGACGGGGGTGCAGGCCAGGACGTTCCACAGCGCCGCGCTCCGCCAGCTCCAGTACTTCTGGCCCCGGGCCGTCGGCGGCGAGCTGCCGCGCCTCGTGGAGCGCAAGGCGCAGTTGGTGGCGGAGGCCGCGGCGCGCTGCCGGATTCGGCTGGACCGCACCGAGCTGCGGGACGTCACCGCCGAGATCGAGTGGTCCAAAGTCACCCAGACCGTCCCCGAGGACTACCCGGCGGCGGTCGCGGGGGCGGGCCGGGAGCCGCCGCGGGACCCGGCCGAGACCGGCCGGATCTACGCCGGTTACGAGCAGCTCAAGCGGGACCGGGGAGTGATCGACTTCGAGGACGTGCTGCTGCTCACCGTCGGCGTGCTCGAGGACCGCGCCGACGTCGCGGAGTTGGTGCGGGCCCAGTACCAGCACTTCGTCGTGGACGAGTACCAGGACGTCAACCCGCTCCAACAGCGGCTGCTCGAGCTGTGGCTCGGGGGCCGGAACACCCTGTGCGTGGTGGGCGACGCCAGCCAGACCATCTACTCCTTCACCGGTGCGACCCCCGACTTCCTGCTCGGCTTCCGCACCCGGTACCCCGACGCGACGGTGGTCAGGCTGGTCCGTGACTACCGCTCCACCCCGCAGGTGGTGCACCTGGCCAACGGCCTGCTGGCCCGGGCCACGGGCCGGGCTGCGCGGCACCGCCTGGAGCTGGTCTCGCAGCGGGAGCCCGGCCCCGCCCCGGTCTTCACCGAGTACTCCGACGAGCCCGCCGAGGCCGAGGGCACCGCCCAGCGGATCAGGTCCCTGCTGGCGCCCGCGGCGGAGGGCGGCGCGGGACTCCGGGCCAGTGAGGTCGCGGTGCTGTTCCGCACCAACGCCCAGTCCGAGGTGTACGAGCAGGCGCTGGCCGACCTGGACATCCCCTACCAGCTCCGCGGCGCCGAGCGGTTCTTCGAGCGGCAGGAGGTGCGCGAGGCGGGCTTGTTGTTGCGTGGCGCGGCCCGGGCCGGTGGCGGCGACGAGGCGGTGGACGCGGCCTCCTCGGTACCCGATCAGGTGCGGGCCGTCCTCAGCTCCCGTGGCTGGAGCCCGCGGCCGCCCGCCGGCTCGGGTGCGGCCCGGGACCGCTGGGAGTCCCTGGCGGCCCTGGTGCGGCTGGCCGAGGACTTCACCGCGTCCCGGCCAGGGGTGACCCTGTCCGACTTCGTCGCGGAGCTCGACGGCCGGGCCAGCGCCCAGCACGCCCCCACCGTCGAGGGGGTGACCCTGGCCTCGCTGCACGCCGCCAAGGGCCTGGAGTGGGACGCCGTCTTCCTGGTCGGTCTCAGCGAAGGAATGGTCCCCATCACCCACGCCAGGACGGAGGAGCAGGTCGAGGAGGAGCGCCGGCTGCTGTACGTGGGGGTGACCCGCGCCCGGCTGCACCTGTCGCTGTCCTGGGCGGTGGCCCGCTCGCCAGGTGGCCGGGCCGGGCGCGGGCCGTCCCGATTCCTCGAGGGCTTGCGTGCGGGAACGTCCGGTTCCGCGGCCCGTTCCCGACCCGGGAGCGGTGCCGGCCCCGGGGCCGGCAGGCGGGCCGTGCGCCCCCGGGGGCCGATCAGGTGTCGGGTCTGCCGCCGCGTGCTCTCCGAGGCCGTCGAGCGCAAGCTGCGGCGCTGTGAGGACTGCCCCTCCGACCTCAACGAGGCGCTGTACGAACGGCTGCGGGACTGGCGGGGCAGGCAGGCCAGTGCGTTGGGGCTGCCCGCCTACTGCGTCTTCACCGACGCCACCCTGACCGCCATAGCCGAGGACCCGCCGGGGTCGGTGGCCGAGCTGTCCGCGGTTCCCGGGGTGGGCAGAGCCAAGATCGACCGGTACGGAGCCGATGTGCTGGCTCTCTGCGCAGGTCAGGAGCTTGCCGTGGAGCCGGACGAACCCGCGTGAGCACGTCGGCGAAGATTCCTCGGAAAATGGTTTGCGCTCGCGGAGGAAATCCTCATAGCCTTCCGAGGCACGGTCACGGTGGGTCTTTCCGAGGGCCACGGTCTTTCCGAAGGCCACGGGAACCAACACCTGATGGGCGACCGTGATGTACTGAGAACGCAGATCGACTGGCCAGGATGTGCCCATCACGAAGCACATGTGTGATGTACTGGCCACAGTAGTGAGTGGCACGTGAAGGACCCGGCGCACAAGGTGCGCGCGGTGCGTGATGTACTGATCCTCTGCTGGTTGTAGGTAGAGGTGTAACCGAGCCCCAGTGGGCTCCCGTAGGCGAGAGAGGAGGCAGATTCCCGTGCTGAGCAACCTGAAACTCAACGGTTCGCTGGTGTGTGCTGCCTCCCGTCGGGACCTGTCGGCCATCTCGGGCACCCGTGTGCTCGGCGGTCGCCCCGCTTCCCTCGCCACCGGTTTTGAGGGTTCCCGCGGCTCCCGCATGGCTGGCGTCGTCATGGGCGACTCCGCTGTGTTCGGTGTCGTCGTGCCGGGTGCCATCAAGCGTGAGCGTGCTGAGCGACCGACTTGGGCACCAGTGGCGGGCGCATGGGCGCATGCCTATGTCGTGGCCAGTGGTGCCGGAGCTCAGGCAAACGAGGCAGAAGACGCGTCCTTCACCGCAACCGATGTCGCAACCATCCGTACGCAGCAGACCAAGAGGGCCTTCCGCGGGCTCGAACCCTGGAGAGATCCAGCCTGATTCACCATCAGGTCGGCACCTTCAGGGCCGCGGAACCCGAACCGGGATCCGCGGCCCTTTTGTTTGGCCGGCCTTCCCACCCCGGTGGGGCGGGAGGGCGACCCGGTACCAACCAACAACCGGCCCCCGGCCGGCCCGACCAGACGAGGAAGACGAAACCGTGCACCCGGTGAAACCTCCGCACTCCCCGTCCAACGAGCAGACCCCCGCGATCCCTCCTCCTGAGCCCTCGGAGGCTTCCTTGATGCAACTGACTGATCTCTCCCCGGCCTTCGAAGAGGCCGAGCGCCTTGGCGTCACCGTTCCCTGCCGCTCCTACGACCCCGAGGTCTTCTTCGCGGAGTCGCCGGCGGACGTCGAGTACGCCAAGTCCCTCTGCCAGACCTGCCCGGTTCGTGAGCTGTGCCTCCAGGGAGCCAAGGACCGCCGCGAGCCCTGGGGTGTCTGGGGTGGCGAGCTGTTCGTCCAGGGTGTCGTCGTGCCGCGGAAGCGTCCGCGCGGGCGTCCCCGGAAGAACCCCGTCATGGCGTGAACGCACACCTCCCCGTCCCCTCTCACAGCAAGCAGGTCCCCATGAATCACACCCTCTCCACCCCCGTCCCCATCGGTGCACCAAACCAGAACCGGAGCCGTGAAATGCAACTCATGCCAGAAGCCCTGGCCCGGGTGCGAATGCAGGAGCGCCTCGCCGAGGCGGAGTCCCAACGCAGGGCTCTCCGCGTCGTGCAGGCGCGCAAACTCCAACGCCGGGCGGAGCGCGCGTCGCTGCGCGCCCGCCGCGCGTTGGCCATCGCGCTGATGAAGCAGGAGTGATGAGGCACCGGTGACCCCGTCACCGGGCCCGCACACCAGCGCCACACAGGTCCGGCCGCCCGCGGGAAGCGGCAGCGGCCGGCCCTTCACCGGCAGGAACCACCGGCCGTCCCACCGTTACCCCGGTGGGGCGGCCGTCGGCGTCCCGCCCCCTCCCGTGACCGACGGGCCCCGCTCACCGGGGACTTGGCACCAGTCACCGGCACTGGCGCCGACCGGTGGCTGGCGCCGGCAGGGGACTACACCACGGGAGCCTCAGGCTCGGGCTGGTGTTCCTCCTCCTGCGACGCCTCCTGCCACTGCCCGGGCTCGCCCTCCTCCTCGTCGGCGAAGCAGGGCAGCCAGTCGAGCAGTTCCTCACGCAGTCGCACCCGCGCGTCGAGCTGGCAGAGCACGCCTATGGTGCTGAGGGTGACCCGATGGATCAGCAGGTAGGCCGGAGGCAGATTGAGCTGCTTGCCGAGGGTGTGGGCGGGGGAGCGGGGGTCCGCGATCCGGGCGGCCTGCGTCCGCATCCACGCGCGGTTGAAGGAGAACTCGTCCACGTCGGCCGGCTCGACGATCGGCAGCAGGTAGTCGAGCACCGCATCCGGCTCGAGCTCGATGGTGGGCTTGACGAACCCCTCCCGGCGGAGCAGCTCCAGCACGGCGCCCGCATCCCCCTCGAGGGTGAGTCGCAGCGCGGTCCCGATCGGCTCCGGCAGGCCCTCCGGCAGCCGGTCCACGGTGCCGAAGTCCATCACGCCCAGCCGCCAGCCCTCCGGTGGGCCGTCGTCCACCAGCAGGCGGAAGTTCCCCGGGTGCGGATCGGCGTGCAGCAGCCCGGTGCGGGACGGTCCGGCGAACAGGAAGCGGGCCAGGAGCTGACCGGCGCGGTCCCGCTCCTCCCGACTGCCGCCGGAGATCACCTCCGCCAGCGGCACTCCGTCCATCCACTCGGTGACCAGCACCTGGTCCGTCTGGTGGACCACCGCGGGGACGAAGAAGTCCGGGTCGTCGGCGAACTCCTCCGCGTGCAGCCCCTGGGCCTGGGCCTCGAGGTCGTAGTCCAGCTCCTCGGAGACCCTGGCCCGCAGTTCCGCGATCAAGGGCTTCATGTCCATCCCGGGGATGAGCGGACCGAAGAGACGGGCCACCCGGCCCAGTTGCGCCAGGTCCGTCAGGAGTGCCTCACCGGCCCCCGGATACTGGATCTTGACGGCCACCTCGCGGCCGTCCTGCCACACCGCGCGGTGCACCTGCCCGATCGAGGCCGCGGCAGCGGGAGCGTCGTCGAACTCGACGAAGGACGTCCGCCAGTCCGGGCCCATGCGCTGGGCGAGCACCTTGTGCACGGTGCGTGCCGGCATCGGCGGGGCGGCGTCCTGGAGTTTGGTCAGCGCGGCCCGGTAGGGGCCGGCCACCTCTTCCGGCAGGGCGGCCTCGAACACCGACATGGCCTGGCCGAACTTCATGGCCCCGCCCTTGAGCTCGCCGAGCACCTTGAAGAGCTGTTCCGCCGTGCGCTGCTGCAACTCGGTGGCGACGATCTCCGCCGGCCGCCCCCCGATGCGTTTGCCCAGGCCCAGGGTGGCCCGCCCGGCGAAGCCCAGGGGGAGTGCGGCCAGCTTGGCGGTGCGCGTCACTGCCTTGCGCGGAAGATCAGACATGCACCCTACTCTCCGATCGGCGGCGCGCCCTGGTGAGCAACCCCTCCATCCACCTCCATTGTCACCTGCTGGTCCCGTACCACGGCAGGTGCACTCCCCACCGATTCGCGGCCATGGCCCGGCTTGCGCGCGCCCCAGCAACCCGGGTGCGGAGACACCGGCCGGACGATCACTCCGCTGTCCGCCAGGGACACCTCCACCCGGCCTCCCAGACTCGCCGGTACCCCGCCGTCGAGGAACATCAGCGCGTGCAGTGCGGCCAGCCCGGCCACCGTCGAGGAGAGCGCCACGTCGCAGGCCGGAAGCGGACCGGGCCGCCCCGACCCGAGTTGGGTCAGTATCCGCGGCCAGGCCGGGTCCGCGTCCCCGTGGTGCCGGGTCACGCACTCCCCGCACGCCCACCTGCTGGACCGCGGCACCACCAGCGGCCCCACGAACCCCGTCCCCTCGAGGACACCCGCGTAGAGGTGGGGGACACCGGCGTCCAGCAGCGATCGGCTCTCCAGCGGCTCCGGGGTGTAGGCACGGAGCCCGTCACGGGGAGCCAACACGACCAGTCCCACGCGGCTCCGCGTGCCCCGCCGCACCACGGCCGTCCCGGTCCTGCGCATCGCCGCCCGTGCGGCGGCACCACGGCGCAACCCGCGCTCCCTGACCGTCATGCCGCACGGTGAGATGTCCCAGGGCTCCACCCGGCCGCTGTCCGTCACCTCCACCCTGCCGATGCCCGCCGCGGCCAACACGGTGGCCACCGCGGCACCGACCCGCCCCGCACCCCGCACGTGCACCGTGGCCCCGGCCCGCCCGAGGAACCTGGCCGCGCCGGCCCCCGGCGCGGGATGCAGCATCGCCAGGGACGACAGGTCCGGGCGGAGCCGCTCCCGCTCGGCGGGCGGCAGGTCGTGCAGGGCATCGGCCGTGGCCTTCGCGTCGTCCAGCACCCCGCCTTCGCCCAGCACCCGGAGCAGCCGGTCCACCCGCCGCCCGCTCACCCCCAGTCGCGCCGCCTCCGTCCGCAGCCGCTCCAGACTGCGGGTGCCGTCCAGCAGGTCCAGCAGCTCGGCACTGCCCTCGTCCACCTGCTCCACCACCACCGCCTGCTCCGGCGTGACACCGAACTGCACGGTGTCCCTGCTCCGCCAGGTCCGCCGCATCGCTGGCTTGATCATCGGACGCACTGTGTCCCCCCGTGGCTCGCTGCTCGGTCTGCGCCTGGTCTGTCGCGGCCTGGTCAGCCGCGGCCTGGTCTGTGGTGGTGCTGGGTCGTCGTGGTGCTGGGCTGCCGTGGTGCTGGGCTGCCGTGGTGCTGGTGCCGTCCGGCCTCGACCACGGTGCCCAGCATGCAGGAACGGCTTCCAGGCGGAGCCGAGTTATCCACAGCCCGCTGCCGTTATTCATTTAGTAATACCAGATAAATGAGTAATTTCCTCTAAATTGTCCTCTGATGCTGGGGTACATCGGGCGAATTCCGTGCAACGGATTCTCCGGAGCGACCTCGTCGGCGGGACGCATCCGACCAGGAGCCGGTACCGTCGGTCACGTGTCCGCCGACCACATCTCGTCGCCCGTGGCGACTGTCCGGTGCACCGCCCCGGGCCCCGTGGGAGCCGCGTCGGGGGCGGTGGAGGTCCGCCGCAGCACCCGACGCCGCCGCACCGTGGCGGCCTACCGCGAGGGGGACCGGACCATCGTGCTCATCCCCGCGCGGATGTCCGACGCCGAGGAGAAGCGCTGGGTCGCCCTGATGCTGGACAAGCTCGCCGCCCAGGAGAGCAAGCAGTCCCTCGGCAGTCAGGAGCTGGCCGAGCGGGCCGCCCAGCTCTCCGCCGAGTACCTCGACGGCCGCGCCGAACCGGCCAGCGTGCGCTGGGTGACCAACCAGAACACCCGCTGGGGCTCGTGCACCCCGGCTGAGGGCAGCATCCGACTCTCCCACCGGTTGCGGGGCATGCCCGACTACGTGCTGGACTACGTCCTCCTCCACGAGCTGGCACACCTGTTGGTGCCCGGCCACGGCCCGGCATTCTGGGCGTTGCTCGAGGCGTACCCGCGCACCGAACGGGCCCGCGGCTACCTCGAGGGGGTGGTGGCGGCCGGCCGGCTGCCGCACCTGCCGGTGCCCGACCCCCGGCAGGAGGGTGACGACGCGGCGGACAGCTGACGGTGAAGTCCGGTCAAGAATCACACCCCCGATGTGCCGCTGAGCCGCGGTGGCCGGATAGCCTCTTGCGTCACGAGGGCAAACGACAACGGATGGGGGACGGTCGGTACGTATGGCCAGGGAATTTCAACGCGGCCACAAGGCCAAGATCAGCGATCTGACAGCCGGGACGGATCTCTACGTCGGCGTGCTGATCACCGCACCCGGCCTCACCTTTGACATCAGTTGTTTTGGTCTCGACGCTGACGAGCGGCTGTCCGATGACCAGTACTTCATCTTCTTCAACCAGCCGCAGTCGCCCGAGGGTTCCATCCAGCAGCTCGGCGAACAGGCCGGCGACACCCAGTCGTTCCGGGTCACCCTCGACCGCATCCCGGCGCAGATCCACCGTTTGTCCTTCACCGCCACCATCGACGGCAACGGCCAGATGTCGCAGATCGGCCCTGGTTACATCCGCCTGGTCGCAGGGGGCGAGGAGGTCGCCCGCTACCCGTTCAACGGGTCGGAGTTCACCACCGAGCGCGCCGTGATGTTGGGGGACATCTACCGCAAGGACGTCTGGCGGTTCGCCGCGGTCGGCCAGGGGTTCGACGGAGGGCTCGACGCGCTGCTGAAGAACTTCGGTGGTGAGGTCGCCGAAGAGCAGCCGGCCGCGCCGGCCCAGACCCCGAGCTTCGCGCCCCCGGGCGGTCCCGCGCCCGGCTTCGCGCCCCCGCCGGCCCCCGCTCCCGTCCCGCCGCCCGCGCCGGCCCCCGCGTTCGGCGCGCCGCAGGCCCCGACGATCCCGCAACAGGTCGCCCCGGTCGCCACCTCGCCGGGAGCCCCGGTCGCTCCTCCGTTCGGCCAGCCGGTGCAGCCTCCGGGGGCGGTCTCCCCGCCCGGCGTCCCCGAGGCGGTGGCCCCGCCCGGCGCTCCCTTGTTCGGCCAGGTGCCGGGCCAGCAGCCTCCGGGTGTCCCGGGGCAGTTCCCGTCCCCCGGCGGCAGCCCCCAGGTGGCGCAGGTCCCGGCCCAACCCGGCGTGCAGGCCGCCCTCCAGCCGCACCGGGAGACCCCGGTCACCGGGCGCTGGGGCCTGCAGAACCACAGGCTGGTCCGTGCCCAGCTCCAGGCCGGCGGCCCGGCGGTCCTCGCCCGTCAGGGCAGCATGGTGCTGTACCAGGGCAAGGTGGACTTCTCGCGTAAGAGCACCGGAATCCTCGGGCGGGCGGTGGGCAACGCCACCGGCCAGGAGCTCGAGCTCATGCGGTGCACCGGCAAGGGCCAGGTGTTCCTCGCCGAGGACGCCAGCCACCTGCATCCGATCGAGTTGCAGGGCGACGCCATCTGCGTCAGCGCCGAGAACGTGCTGGCGTTCGACGAGTCCCTCCAGTTCGAGGTCCGTCGGATCGAGGGACACGGCATCCCCGGCGGGGCGCTGTTCACCATGCAGTTCAGCGGCACCGGCACCGTGGTGGTCAAGACCCACGGCACCCCGGTCGTGCTGCCCGTCACCCCGACCACCTACGCCGACAGCAACGCGATCGTCGCCTGGTCCGCCGCCTCCCAGGTGATGCTGTCCAGCCAGGTGCGGCTGCGCCGGACCGCTTACCCGGGCCACAGCGGGGAGACCGTGAACCTCCAGTTCCGTGGTGCCCCCGGCAACTTCATCGTCGTCCAGCCGTACGAGGTTTGAGAGCGAACATGGACCAGCAGATGATCGCGGGCTACGCGCCGAGCCCCATGGCCGTCCGGATGGAGAACCACGGCTCGACGATGCTCAAGGTCGCCATGGCCAGCGGGCAGGACCTGTTCGCCCGCACCGGCTCCATGGTCGCCTACGAGGGCTACATCCAGTACGAGCCCAACCCCCCGGCGGTGCGCCAGGCCGCCGCGGAGTGGATCACCGGTGAGGGCGCACCGGTGATGAAGTGCAGCGGTGACGGCATCCTCTACCTCGCCGACTACGGCGCCGACGTGGTCGTCGTCCACCTCAACAACGACTACCTCTCGGTCAACGGCACCAACATCCTGGCCTTCGACGCCCACCTCCAGTGGGGCGTGGAGAAGGTCAAGGGCGTGGCCAAGTTCGCCGGCCAGGGCCTGTTCAACGTGACCATCTCGGGGACCGGGTGGATCGCGCTGACGTCCCGGGGCAACCCCGTGGTCGTGGACTGCGGCACCGGCGAGGACGCCACCTGCGTGGACCCCGACGCCCTGGTGGCCTGGACGACCGGCCTGAAGATGAAGGCCAAGCGCAGCTTCAAGGCGTCCGCCCTGGTCGGGCGGGGCACCGGGGAAGCCTTCCAGATCGCGTTCTCGGGGCAGGGCTTCGTCGTCGTCCAGCCCAGCGAGGACAGCACCGACCGCCTCCGGATCCGGGGCTGAGGGGGACAAGACTCATGCAGAGCCCGCTTTTCGCCAACACCGAGAACCAGTCCCAGGACCGGTACGCCCTCCAGAACGAACAGATGCTCAGGGTGCGGGTGGACGGCAACACCGAGGTGCTCGCCCGCAAGGGTGCCATGGTGGCCTACCAGGGGCTGGTGGACTTCGACGGCGAGTACCAGTCCCAGAGCCAGCGGCGCTCCCGCCGGCGCACCGGTGAGGGCCTGGACCTGATGCGCTGCTCGGGACAGGGCACGGTCTACCTGGCCAACCTGGCCCAGTACATCCACATCATGGACATCGCGAACAACGGCATCACCGTGGACAGCCAGTACGTCCTGGCCCTGGACACCACGCTCAACTACGACGTGATCGCGGTGGACAGCGAGTTCGGCATCTCCGGCACCGGGGCGTACAACCTCCACATCACCGGGCGGGGGAAACTCGCCCTGATGACGTCGGGGAAGCCGCTGCTGATGCACGTCACCCCCGACAAGTACGCGTACGCCGACGCGGACGCGGTGGTGGCCTGGTCCACCGACCTGCGGGTCCAGATGCAGTCCCAGACCACCAACACCCCGGTGTTCCGCCGCCGCGGCAACACCGGTGAGGGCTGGGAGCTCGGCTTCGTGGGCAACGGGTACGTCCTGGTCCAGCCCAGCGAGCAGATGCCGCCGCAGAACGCGCCGATCGGCCGGGGGGCCGCCGCCCAGTACGGCCTGGGCCAGCAGGGCGCCCGGGGGCGGAACCAGGGCAACGCCTGGAGCAACCGCTGACATAGCGGGACGACGGCGACACCAGTGGCTGACGGCACGGGCTCCCGCACACCGGGGGGCCGTGCCGTCAGCCGTGTCCCGGCCCGCCCACCGGTCCACGCGCCCACGGGCCGCGGCGCCCCCGAGACCGTCCTAGTGCCTGTCTGATGAATCCCGCCTGGGTCGTGACGCCTGGCACGCACGCTCGCTGCGTTGTCGGGATCGTCCACGTACGCCCAGTACGAGGACGACCCTCCGCCTTGCGATCGCACGCACCAGACGCCGCGACCCCCGCCC
>NZ_KB904634.1 GCF_000380165.1 Wenjunlia vitaminophila DSM 41686 | reverse complement strand
CCCCTCTCCCAGGGCGCCTCCTGGCCGCGAGATTCCAAAAAAGTCGGACGGCGATGTCGAGAACCCGTGTCCTGCTCCGTCCTGGGGGTGAAGGCGGCATCCACCGGGGGTCGCACGAGTACCGAGGAGAACCACGATGGCGAAGTACCTGCTGTTGAAGCACTACCGGGGTGCCCCGGCNGCGGTCAACGACGTGCCGATGGACCGGTGGACGCCGGAGGAGATCTCGGCGCACGTGCAGTACATGAACGACTTCGCGGCGCGGCTGGAGGAGACGGGCGAGTTCGTGGACGGTCAGGCGTTGGCTCCGGAGGGGGCGTGGGTCCGGTATGACGGTGAGGGGCGCCCGCCGGTGACCGACGGGCCGTTCGCGGAGACCAAGGACCTGATCGCCGGTTGGATGGTGATCGACGTCGACAGCTACGAGCGCGCCGTGGAGCTGGCCGGGGAGCTGTCGGCCGCTCCCGGGGCGGGTGGCAGGCCGATCCACGAGTGGCTGGAGGTGCGCCCGTTCCTGACCGCGCCGCCCACCATCACGGAGTGACGCCACCGATGGACGAGGTCCTGCTGCGCAGCCTCACACCCAGCGTGCTCGGAATCCTCGTCCGCCGCGGAGCTGACTTCGCGGCGGCCGAGGACGCCGTGCAGGACGCGCTGGTCGAGGCAGTCCGCGTCTGGCCAGCCGAACCGCCCCGGGACCCGAAGGGCTGGCTGGTCACCGTGGCGTGGCGCCGGTTCCTGGACGCCACCCGGGCGGACGCCGCCCGCCGCCGGCGCGAGGACCTCGTCGACGAGGAGCCGCCCCCCGGTCCGGCGCCCGCGGTGGATGACACGCTGCTGCTCTACTTCCTGTGCGCCCACCCGTCGCTGACGCCCTCGTCCGCGGTGGCGCTCACGCTGCGCGCCGTCGGAGGGCTGACCACCCGCCAGATCGCCCGGGCCTACCTGGTGCCCGAGGCGACCATGGCGCAGCGCATCAGCCGGGCCAAGCGCACCGTCTCCGGCGTGCGGTTCGACCAGCCCGGTGACGTCGCCACCGTGCTGCGCGTCCTGTACCTGGTCTTCAACGAGGGCTACTCCGGCGACATCGACCTCGCCGCCGAGGCCATCCGGCTCACCCGGCAACTCGCGGCCGCGATCGACCACCCCGAGGTGGCGGGGCTGCTCGCCCTCATGCTGCTCCACCACGCCCGGCGCGACGCCAGGACCGCGCCCGACGGCAGCCTGGTGCCGCTCGCCGAGCAGGACCGCGGCCGGTGGGACACCGGGTCGATCGCCGAGGGCGTCGAGATCCTGCAGGCGGCCCTCGCCCGCGACCGGCTGGGCGAGTTCCAGGCCCAGGCCGCCGTCGCGGCACTCCACGCGGACGCGCCCACCGCCGAGGAGACCGACTGGGTGCAGATCGTCGAGTGGTACGACGAGCTCGCGCGCCTGACCGACAACCCGGTGGTCCGGCTCAACCGCGCGGTGGCCGTCGGCGAGGCCGACGGGCCGCGCGCCGGCCTGGCGGCGCTGGCGGCGCTCGACGACTCACTGCCCCGGTACGCCGCGGTGGCGGCGTGGCTCCACGAGCGCGACGGTGACCTGGCGACGGCGGCACGGCTGTACGCCGAGGCGGCCGGGAAGGCCCCCAACGCCGCCGAGCGCGACCACCTGACGCGCCAGGCAGCCCGGCTCAACACCCGTGGGTGCCGCTGACGGGTCGCGTTGGCCGAAGCCTCCTCGTCCCGCGCCGCATCCCCCAGGGGAAACCCCCACTTCCTCCCCAACAAGGGCGTCCTGGTGGTTACTTGTGCCCTACCTCCCGATGGATCCTGGACGTACACCGGCCCGCGGAAAGGGCTGCCGTGGAGGGGAGATACGGCAATGGTGCTCGACACAGGGGGGTTCGCTCTCGTTGACCTACATGACGCCCGGGCCGCCGACGCCCGGCTCACCGGGGCCAAGGCCGCCAACCTGGCCACGTCGGCCAGGGCAGGGCTGCCGGTGCTCCCGGGTTTCGTCCTGGTGCCCCGCGAACGCGTGGCGACGGCCGCCGCCGGCACCGGGGCCATACGCCACGCCTGGCGCGAACTGAGCGGGAACGGCGCGCGACCGCTGGTGGTGCGTTCCTCGTCCGCCAGCGAGGACACCGCGCTGTCGTCCATGGCCGGGCGGTTCGCCTCGGTCCTCGACGTCACCGACTGGACGGCCTTCCGCGAGGCGGTGCGGACCGTGGTCGCCTCGGCCGGACCGCACGGAACGCGGGAGATGGCGGTGCTGGTCCAGCCGATGCTGCGGTGCCGGACCGGAGGGGTGGTGTTCGGCGCGGACCCGGTGCGTGGCCGCACCGACCGGATCGTCGTCAGCGCGGTGCGCGGCGGCCCTGACGCGCTGGTGTCCGGCGCCGAGACCGGGATCCGGTACCGGCTCACCCGCCGGGGGCGACTGCTGTCCAGCGAACCGGGGGAGCCGGTCGGGCGGCGGGTCCTCGAGCCGCGGGGGTTACGCCGGCTGGCCCGGCTCGCCCGGAGCACCGCGCGGCTCTTCGGCGGACCTCAGGACGTGGAGTTCGGTTTCGACTTCGAGGACGGGCTGTGGCTGTTCCAGAGCCGTCCGATCACGGCGATGGCCGCGACCCCGCCCCGCCGAGCCCGGTTGCTGGGCCCGGGACCGGTGGCGGAGACGTTCCCCGGGGTGCTCCAACCGGTGGAGGACGACCTGTGGGTGGTTCCCATGGCCAGGGGGCTGGCCGCCGCCCTCGACCTGGCCGGCGCAGCCCCGCGGCGCAGCCTGCGCAGGCATCCGCTGGTCACCACCGTGGACGGGCGGGTGGCCTGCGACCTGCGGCTGCTGGGGGCCGCGCCGCGCCCGAGGCGGGGACTCGCCGTGCTCAACCCGGCTCCTGGAGCCCGCCGCCTCGGCGCCGCCTGGCGCGTGGGGCGCCTGCGGGTCACGCTGCCCGACCTCGCGGTGGACCTGATGGCGGACGTCGATCGGGAGCTGGCCCGGGTGGGGCCGTTGGACGGGCTGAGCCGGGCTGAGCTGCGGGCCGCGCTCGCCTGGGGCCGTGCCGTCCTGGTCCCGCTGCACGCCCAGGAGTCGCTGGCGTCGGCGCTGCTGGGCGAGGGCACCGGGCGCACCGCCGCGGCCGAGGCGCTGTCCGTGCTCGCCGGGACCCGCCGGCGCGGTGGGGACGACGCCGACCTGGTGGCCCAGCACCCGGTGCTGCTGGCCCTGGTGCCGCCCGGGGTCGGGGTTCCGTACCGGCTGCCGCCGGCGCCGGCCGAGGCGGTGTCGCCCTGCGGGGTCGCGGCGCTGCCGGTCAGGGAGGGCTTGCGCCTGCGAATCCGCTGGGTGCAGGAGCTCCAGGCCCGCCTGCTGTGGGAGCTCGCCGCGCGCCTGGAGCGCGGCGGTGAGCTGGGTGAACGCCACCAGATCACCCAGCTCCGCTGGTCGGAGCTGGTGACGGCGCTGCACGGCGGCGCGCTCCCCGCAGACCTGGCGGAGCGGGTGCCGAGGAGGGGTTCGGCACCGTTGCCGGTTGCGTTCCGGCTCGCCGACGGCCTTCCGGTGGCTGTCGAGGAGCGGCCGTCCCCGGCGGGCGGCGCGGGTCAGGGCGCGGGCGGCGGCCGGGTCCGCGGCACCTCCTGGCACGGGGTCGGGATCCGGCCCGACGACGCGGTGCTGGTGGTGCGCACCCTCGACCCGTCCCTGGCGGCGTCGCTGCCCGGGCTGACCGCGCTGGTCGCCGAGACCGGCAGCGTCCTGTCCCACCTCGCGGTGCTGGCCCGGGAGTACCGGGTGGCCACCGTGGTCGGCGTGCCCGGGGCACTGGACCGCTACCCGCCGGGGACGACGCTGACCGTGGACGGCCGCACCGGGCAGGTGCGGGCCGAGCCCGGACCGTTGCCGACGTCGGCCCCGGCCCCGGTGACCGGCGAGGTGACCCAGGCATGCTGAGGCTGGTCTCGTACGGCTTCGGCGGGCTGAGCGCTCTGGGCGCCGGCGGCTACCTGGCGGTGTACCTGTACCGCTGGGAGTGGCAGCGCGCACTGATCGCCGGACTGCTCCTGCTGGTGGCCGAGGTGTTCTTGGTCTGCATGATGCTGCTGAGCCGCATGACCCGTCTGGAGCACCGGGTGGCGGAGGCGCTCGACCCCGGGACCGCGGACGTCGGCCGGCGGCTGGCCCGGCGAGCCGAGCCCGAGGGGAACGGGGCCTCCCCGTTCCGCTGGCTGGTGCGCGACGACGGGGCCACCGCCAACCGCACCTTCGTCTTCGTCCCGGTGCTGATCGCCACCGGGGCGTTGCTCTCGGCCGCGGCCTGGGTGGTGCAGCGGGTGGCCTCCGCCACCGCGAGGAGCGGTGGCGACGTGCGGCTGGCCAGCCGGCTGTCGGTGCTCACCGCGCCTGCCGGTGGTGTGCGTGACCCGGCGCCGCGGCCCGACATCGAGGACCTCCCGTTGCTCGGCCGGCCCGTGCACGGGCCCGGTTCCGGGGGGTGGCGCCGACCCGTGCTGGGCCTGGGAGCGGTGCTCGCGCTCGGCGCGCTGGTCGCGGGGCTGGCCGCACTCACCCAGACCCGTCCCGAGCGGGAGTCGCGGGCCGAGGCCACGGCGTACCTGCTGAGGGTGTCGGTGCGCGGGGACCTCGACGAGATCGGCCGCGAGATCATGGCCAACCGGCTGTGGGGGAGCTGTCGGGCCTCGACCTCGTCGCTGCTGGTGAACGCGCCGCTGAGCCATGTGGAGGGGGACGTGTACGCGGGAGTGGTGCGCCCCGCCCTGACCGGCCACGACCGGATGCGGCTGCGCGGCTGCCTGGTGGACTCCCAACTCGACCGGGTCCGGTTCACGGTGCTGGGGGAGGAGGAACTCGGCGACGACCGCTGAACGAGGGGCGGGTGGGCCGCCCACGGGGCGTGCCCGGGGGAGTCCCGCGGGAGCGGCGGAACGCCCTGGGGAACCGGGTGCACTGGCATAGGATGTCCGCCATTCGTGTCGCCATCGGCGGCGCGTGGCTGCGCCGCCCCTGGTCCGAGGTGGTGCTTCCCTTGCCCCGGTTCCCCCGTACGTCGGCCCCACCGGCGGGGTCCGTGCCCTCTTCCCCGCCGGTGGTCCGTCCCTGGCGCACGGCGGCCAGGGTGCTGGTGGCCGCGCTGGTGATGTACGGACTGCTCTGGCTGACGGGGGTGTTGGGCATTCTGGGAGCCACCCTCGTTGCCCGGCAGAGCCAGCCGGCCGGGGTGCGGATGGAGGGCATCAACCACTTCGTGGCCGTGGACGACGAGGTCCTGCGGGGTTCGGCCCCGGGGGACCGCGGTTACCGGGCGCTGGCCCGCCGGGGCGTCACCACCGTGGTGGACCTGCGCGCCGAGGAACTGTCACACCGCCAGCTCTCGGCTCCGGGCAGGGCCGGACTGCGGCTGGTGAGGCTGCCCGTCAGGGACGGGCAGACCCCCACACCCCGCCAGGTGGAGCGGTTCCTCGCGACGGTCGAGCAGGCCGGAGGTCGGGTCTTCGTGCACTGCGGCGCGGGCGTGGGCCGCAGCGGTTCGATGAGCGCCGCCTACCTGGTGCGCACCGGTCAGGAGTCGCCCGCCGGCGCGACGTTCCGCAACCTGGCCGTCGGGCCGCCGTCCCTCGAACAGATCTACTACGCCTGGCACCTGCGGCGCGACGCCAGCGCCCAGCCCCCGTTGGTGGTCCGGGCGGTCAGCCGGGCGTTGGACGCCCCCCGCCGCCTCTGGTCCTCGTGGTGACGGGCACGGCGCCGCGTGCCGGGGTGCCGTGCCGGTGGTCCGTTCAGTGGATCTTCCCAGCGCCTGGCGGCGATCACCCGTGTGACAATCGGATGTGTGCGCTTCCTCAATGAGATGGTCCCGCCCCACGACCTGACCTACGACGACGTCTTCATGGTGCCGAGCCGCTCCGCGGTGGGCTCCCGGCAGGACGTGGACCTGGCGACTCCCGACGGCACCGGCACCACCATCCCGCTGGTCGTCGCCAACATGACCGCGGTCGCGGGCCGCCGGATGGCCGAGACCGTGGCGCGGCGGGGCGGACTCGTGGTGATCCCCCAGGACATCCCCCTGGACGTGGTGACCGAGGTCATCGGTTGGGTGAAGCAACGTCACCTGCTGTACGACACGGCGATCACGCTCACCCCGGCGGCGACCGTGGCGGAGGCGCTGTCCCTGCTCCCCAAGCGGGCCCACGGCGCGGTCGTGGTGGTGGAGGGGCGCCGCCCGGTGGGCGTGGTCACCGAGCACGACCTGACCGGGGTGGACCGGTTCACCCAGCTCTCCGAGGTGATGTCCCGGGACCTGCTCCTGCTTGACGCGGACACCGACCCGCGCGAGGCCTTCAACCGGATGGACGAGGCGCACCGCAAGCTCGCCCCCGCCGTGGACACCGCGGGGAACCTGGTCGGCATCCTCACCCGCACCGGCGCCCTGCGCGCCACCCTCTACACCCCGGCCACCGACGGGGCCGGTCGGCTGCGGATCGCCGCCGCCATCGGCATCAACGGCGACGCGGCGGGCAAGGCCCGGGTACTGCTGGACGCGGGCGTGGACGCGCTGGTGGTGGACACCGCCCACGGCCACCAGGAGCGCATGATCGAGGTGCTGCGCGGGGTGCGGGCCCTGGACCCGGGGGTTCCGCTGGTGGCGGGCAACGTTGTGGCCGCCCCGGGCGTGCGCGACCTGGTCGAGGCGGGCGCCGACATCGTCAAGGTGGGCGTGGGCCCGGGGGCGATGTGCACCACCCGGATGATGACCGGGGTGGGCCGGCCCCAGTTCTCCGCGGTCCTCGAGTGCGCGGCCGAGGCCCGCAGGCTGGGCCGGCACGTGTGGGCGGACGGCGGGGTGCGGCACCCCAGGGACGTGGCGATGGCGCTGGCCGCCGGCGCCTCCAACGTCATGGTCGGCTCCTGGTTCGCCGGAACCTACGAGTCTCCGGGAGACCTCCAGCAGGCCGCCGACGGCCGCCTGTACAAGGAGAGCTTCGGCATGGCCTCCGCCCGCGCGGTGCGGAACCGCACCAGCGAGGACTCCGCCTACGACCGCGCCCGCAAGGCGCTGTTCGAGGAGGGCATCTCCACGTCCCGCATGTTCCTCGACCCGGACCGTCCGGGGGTCGAGGACCTGATCGACTCCATCGTCGCGGGCGTCCGCAGCGCCTGCACCTACGCCGGTGCCGCCACCGTGGAGGAGTTCCACCAGCGGGCGGTCGTCGGCGTGCAGAGCGCCGCCGGCTACGCGGAGGGCCAGCCCCTGCACATGAGCTGGAACTGACCCGCGCGTCCCGGCCGGGTGGTGATCCCCGCCTCCTCCCGCCGGGTCGCGGGTCGCGGGCGGGACGACCTGACTAGGCCGTGTTCTAGGTCGGGGCTCTGGCCCACTAGGAGGACGGTGGTGTCCCTGGTGACGAACCGCGGAGGGTGTTCAGGCGGCGGTGGTACTCCTCGTCGTCGATCTCGCCGCGTGCGTACCGGTCGGCGAGGACCTGCTCGGGGCTCCCGGGCGGGGACGTCCTGTGCCAGCCGGTGGGTCCCGTGCCGCTGGGGGCGGAGCGGGTCGAGGCCCGGTAGATCAGGACGCCGACGGTGATGATCAGCGCCCAGAACACCACCATGCTGATCAACATCGCGAACCAGCCCCAGCCGTTCATGTCATGGCTGTACCAAAACATCATTCCCGTCTCACTTCCCAGGGTCAGTCGCCGACCAGGCGGCCCTTGCGTGGGGTTCCTGCTGTCGTCGTCGCTCAGCCTGGCCGAGTGTGCTCCGGGCCATCGGGTACCCGCTTCCTGCGGGCGAGACCGGGGCAGAGAGGGAACGTCGCACGCGGAGTGCCCCGGATCTTGTTGTCTCCGCCGCCGTCGTCCTGGTCGCTGGGCTGGGCTGGCATGCCGCTTGGGCCGCGCCGAGCCCGCACCGCGACTGTCGCGTCGGCATCACGGTGTGCGCCGACCACTACCCGAAACGTCATCGGGGTGCGCCAGACGGCCCAGAGAGCGCACCTCGCGGGTGGTCTTCCCCGACCGTGGACAGCGCGGGCGCACCACCGTTCAGCCGGGGCCCGGGAAGGCCGGCTCCTTCTCTCCTGGTCTTCCTTGACCCGCCGGCCCCTGTGTGGGTACGTTCCCATGCTGGGAACGATCCCAGTCGTGGTGCCGTCCGGCCCCGCGGTCGGCGACAGGTGGGGACGGATGCGGGACGTGGCGGAGAACGGGGTGCGGGTCAGCCGCTCCTGGGGGTCGTCCGGGACGCCGGAGACGATCACCGTGGAGGCCCCGGGATACCGGCTGCGGGTGGCCGCGGGGGACAGCACCGCCCGGCTGTGGGACACCACCGGGCGGTGGGTGGCGGAGCTGAACCTGCTGGGCGCGTTGGACTGCCTCCAGGGCCCGGACGAGACCACCGCCCTGGAGCCGGTCATGGTGGACTGCGCCGGCCCCCACCCGGTGCTCCTGCTGCGGCGGAGCAGCACCCGCTGGGAGAGCGCCGCCGCCCGCGTCGAGTGCCGGCCCGGGGAGATCGAGCTGAGCTGGGAGGTGCGGGGCCGCGGGACCCTCGACGGGGTGCACCTGCTCGCCGGGCGCTCGGTGATGGCCGGGGGCGGCAGCGGCTTCACCCCCAGCGGCGGCGCCTTCCGCACCCTGTTCTCGCCGAACCCCGGGGACCCGCGCCGGCTGGTGCGGGGCGCCGGGGAGAGCGCCGTGATCGGGGTGGTCGGCGACGCCGGACCCGGACGCGGGCACTGGTTCTCCACCCCCGCCCCGCTGTGCCTGGTCCTGACCACCGCCGCGGTGCGGGAACCCGAACAGCGGCTCCCCGAGGGCGAGCGGTGGTGGACGCTGGCCCTGGGCGGCCCCGTGGACCAGCTCAACTTCACCCAACTGCGCTACCTGCCGGCGGACAACGGGTTCGCCCTGCGCCTCGACTACGAGGGCCAGACCCGGGTGGACGGCGCGTTCCGCACCCCACCGGTGGTGCTCGCCGCCGGGCACCGGGACCCGTACCAGGGCCTGCGCTGGTACCGCGGCTACCTGTCCGCCCGTGGCTGGGCACCGCCGCGCCCGGACGACCACCCACAGCCCGCTGCCGACCGCGCCCAGGCCGTCACCGACGCCCCCGGGCCCGCCGCGCCGCACCGGCAGCCCCGCCCCGCCTGGTGGAGCGCGCCGATGTTCTGCGGATGGGGAGCCCAGAACCACCTCGCCGCCACCCGCCGCGGCGCCACCGCCCCGGACCTGTCCACCCAGGCCAACTACGACCGGTTCCTGGACGAACTCGAGGCCCGGGGCCTCGTCCCGGGCACCGTGGTCATCGACGACAAGTGGCAGGCCCACTACGGGACCTGCGAACCCGACACCACCAAGTGGCCGGACCTGCCGGGCTGGATAGCCCGGCGGCAGGCCGACGGGCAGCGGGTGCTGCTGTGGTGGGCCGCCTGGGAGTGGGACGGCCTGCCCGACGAGCTGTGCGTGCGGAACCCGTCCGGCCAGCCCGTCGCCCTCGACCCGTCCCACCCCGCGGCGCGGCGCGTGCTCGCCGCGAACGTCGCCCGGATGCTCGGCCGCGACGGGCTCAACGCCGACGGCCTGAAGATCGACTTCACCGCGCGCACCCCCAGCGGAACCGCCCTGCACCGGTACGGCCCGGCCTGGGGCATCGCGCTGCTCCACCAGATGCTGGCCGTCGTCCACGCCGAGGCCAAGCGGGTCAAGCCGGACGCACTCATCGTCACCCAGACCCCGCACCCGTCGTTCGCCGACGTCACCGACATGATCCGGCTCAACGACATGCTGCGCCTCGACGACTTCGAGCCCGACGCCCCCGTGGTGCCGCAGATGCGCTACCGGGCCGCCGTGGCCGCCGCGTCCTGCCCCGAGCTGCTCCTGGACACCGACGACTGGTGCGCCCCCGACCTCACGGGCTGGCGGGAGTACCTGGCCGTGAAACCGGAGATCGGCGTCCCCTCGCTCTACTACACCACCCACCTGGACCGCACGGGACAGGCCCTGGAACCGGACGACTACGCCACGCTGCGCGAGGTCTGGGCCCGCGCCGGGCGCCCCGCGAGGGGGAAGCCGTGCTGATCGGAACGGACGTCTTCCGCTTCCAGGACACCTGCCACGTCTACCTGCTGCGCAACGGCCGCCAGGCCGTGCTCATCGACTTCGGCAGCGGGGACGTGCTGGACCACCTCGCCGAGTACGGCGTGGAGGAGGTCACCGACGTCCTGGTCACCCACCACCACCGCGACCAGGTGCAGGGACTGGCCCGCGCGGCGCGTGAGGGCATCCGGATCTGGGTGCCCCCGGTCGAGCGCGACCTCATCGAGCGGGTGGACGAGCACTGGCGCACCCGTCACCTGGACAACGACTACACCGTGCGCCAGGACCGCTTCTCCCTGCTCGAGCCCGTCCCGGTCACCGGCTCCGTCGCCGAGTACCGCACCCGCGCGTACGGACCGTTCCAGGTGTTCACCCTGCCCACCCCGGGGCACACCGTGGGCTCGGTCAGCTACCTGGTGGACGTCGGCGGCAAACGCCTGGCGTTCGTCGGTGACCTGGTCCACGGCGAGGGGCGGGTGTGGTCGTTGGCCGCCACCCAGTGGGCGTACACCGGCGCCGGTGAGACCGCGGGCCTCGAGGGCGTGGCGGCCACCTCGCTGTCCTGCGCCCAACTGCTCGACCGCGCCCCCGACCTGCTGCTGCCCTCCCACGGCGAGCCGGTCACCGACCCGCCCCGGGCCGTGGCCCGGCTCCGCGGCCGGCTGCACGAGCTGCTGGACTCCCGCCGCCGCACCCCCTGGGACCCGGACGCCATGCTCCGCGACCCGTGGCAGCGGATCACCCCGCACCTGCTGCGCAACCGCACCAGCGAGGCCCAGACCTACGCCCTGCTGTCCGACCACGGCACCGCGCTGCTGCTGGACTTCGGCTACGACCTCACCACCGGGCTCGCCGGCGGCTCCACCGACCGGTCCGCCCGCCGGCCGCTGCTCGCCGGCCTGGAGGCGCTGCGCCGGGACCACGGGATCGACCGGGTCGAGGTGGCCCTGCCCACCCACTACCACGACGACCACGTGGCCGGCTTCAACCTGCTGCGGGACGTCGAGGGCACCCGGATCTGGTCCCCGTCGAACGTCACCCCCGTGCTCGAGGACCCCAGGCGCTGGGACCTGCCCTGCCTGTGGTTCGATCCGATACCCGTGGACCGCGACCTGCCGGTCGGCGCCCCGGTGCGGTGGCGGGAGTACGAGATCGGGGTGCACGAGCTGCCGGGCCACACCCTGTACGCCGCGGCCTACGCCTTCGAGGTGGACGGCCGCCGCGTGATCGCCACCGGGGACCAGCAGAGCACCCAGTGGCGCCCCGGGGAGCGACCGGAGGTCCTCAACTACCAGTACCGCAACCGGTTCCGGATCGACGACTTCCGGCGCAGCGCCGAGCTGTACCGCGGCCTGCGCCCGGACCTGATGATCAGCGGTCACTGGGCGCCCCACGAGGTCACCGAGGAGTACCTGGACATGCTGCTCGAGGAGGGAGAGCGACTGGCCCGCCTGCACCGGGAGCTGCTCCCGGAGGAACTCGACTTCGAAGCCGGGGGGTTCGGGGCGCGGATCACCCCGTACCGGTCCGTGGTGGGGGCGGGCCGGCCGCTGCTGCTCCAGGTGGAGGTCCGCAACCCGTTCCGGGAGCCGCGCCAGGCCCGGGTGGAGGTGGTGGTGCCCGACGGCTGGACCGCCGAGCCCGCCGTGCAGGAGGTCAAGCCCGCGGGGCACAGCGAGGCCACGGTGGTCTGCACGGTGACCCCGCCGCCGGGGGAGCGGGGCACCCGGCGGCGGGTGGCCGTTGACCTGACCGTGGGACAGGTGCGGTTCGGCCAGCAGGCCGAGGCACTGGTGGACGTGGACTGACGTGGGGGCCATCGACGGGCCGTCGCAGTGGGGCGTGGCCGGCGGCGGGCGGAGGTCGCGTTATCGTTCCCGCGTCACCGTGTCCGCGTTCCCCACGGGTCGCCGGGAACGGCGCGGTGGCCGCGCCCGGGCCGTCCGCCCGGGCGGGCACGAGGCGGCGGCGCCGCCGGGGCGGAGGAGACGAGCAGCGCATGGCTGAGCGCGGGGCGGGTGGCAACACGTCGGGTCGGGGCACCCCGGGACGCCGGACGCCCGACCGGAACACCTCCGGCCAGGGGAACGGCGCGGGGGCCACGGGGCGGGCCAGGGTCGCCGCCGTCCGCAGTCGCCCGACCCTGCACGAGGTGGCGAAGGAGGCGGGGACCTCGCGGTCCACCGCGTCCCGGGCGCTGAGCGGCCAGGGCTACGTGGCGGCGGAGATCCGGGAACGGGTGCGCGCGGCGGCCGAGCGCATCGGCTACGTGCCCGACACCATGGCCCGCACCCTGAAGGGCCACAGCAGCCGACTGGTGGGCCTGCTCGTCTCGGACCTGCGCAACCAGTTCTACGCCGAGCTCGCCGCCGGGGTGGAGCAGGTGCTGGGCACCGACGGCTACCAGATGGTGCTGGTGGACGACCACGGTGAGCCGGAGCGCGAGGTGGCCGGGGCCACCGCGTTCGTCGCCATGCGCGCCGTGGGTGTGATCCTCACCCCGGCGCGGGGCGCGGCCACCAAGCTGCTGGCCGACCGCGGGGTGAGCGTGGTGGAGGCCGACCGGCGCTCCGGTCGGGGCCGCTGCGACTCGGTGGTCATCGACAACGAGGGCGGTGCCCGGGAGGTCACCCGTCACCTGCTCGAGCTGGGACACAAGCGGGTCGCCCTGCTGACGGACGAGACGGTGTGGGCCACCGGGGCCGACCGGCTGCGCGGCTACCGCGCCGCCCACCGCGCCGCCGGGGTGCCGCTGGACCGCCGGCTCGTCCTCGACGTGGGTTTCAAGGCGGCCGGCGCCCAGCCCCGGGTGGCCGAGCTGCTGGACCGCCACCCCGACATCACGGCCCTGTTCGCGGTGAACAACCTGATGGCCGAGACCGCCTGGATGGAGTTGCGGCGCCGCGGCCTGTCGGTGCCGGGGGACGTGTCCCTGGTGTCCTTCGACGACATGCCGTGGATGCGGATGGTGGAGCCCGGCGTCACCGCGGTCGCCCAGCCCACCTACGAGATGGGGCGCCGGGCGGCCCAGCTCCTGCTGCGGCGGATCGCCTCCCGGGACGTCGACACGCCGGTCGCCGGCCGGCCCGTGCGCGAGACCATGCAGCCCGCGCTGATCCGCCGGGGCTCCACCGCGGCCCCCTCGGGCTCCGCGGCGGGCTGACCCCCGGCGCGGCGCGGGGCCGGCCGGCGACCGGGTCGGTCCGCCCGGCGGGTCAGCTCCCGTGTCCTGCCGACACCCCGGCACCGTGCGGCGCCAGTGCGTTCGCCACCGCGTCCATGACCGCGCGCCAGTGGCTGCGCCGGGCCTCCCGTTCGGCCGGGTCACGCATCCGCTCCTGGTGGAAGCGGACCAGTGAGCCGTGGGCCCGGGGAGTGACCGTGACCTGCACCGTGGTCCCGTGGTCAGCGTCAGCCGGCACCAGGGTCAGCCGGATCTTCGCCCCCTCGTGGTAGCCGCGGACCTCGCCCGTGCTGCCGTCGGTGAGGTGGTACGGCGCACCGCGCCGGGGCTCGAGCTGGCTGCCCTCCTCCAGTTCCCCCAGCCACAGGGCGAGGCCCTCGCGACTGGTGAGGTACCGCCAGATCGTCCCGGGGGGCAGGGGCAGTGTGGCCGAGACGCCGATCTGGAAGCCGGCGTCCCTGGTCAGGCCGGTGGGGCGGGTCATGGTGTCGTTCGCTCCTCGGTGTCACGTCGGGCGCGCAGTGCCCGAACCTTGTTGCGGTTGCCGCAGCGCTCCATCGCGCACCAACGGCGGCGTCCCGGCCGGGAGGTGTCCACGAAGACCAGGTAGCAGTCCTGCGCGGCGCACTCACGGACGCGGTGGGCGAGTGGACCGGAGAACAGCTCCACGGCGTCGCGGGCGACGGTGGACAACGCCTGGCTGCCCTCGGCCGGGAGGCCCCAGGCGCGGGCCCCGTCCGCGGTGATCTGCGGAACCAGCGGTGGTCGGGACGCGGCCTGGTTCATCTGCGACAGGTCCTCCGCCGGGAGCGGCCGGCCGTGGGCCGTGGCACGGGCCACCCGCCACAGCGCGTCGCGGAGCCGACGTGCCGCGGCCAACTCCCCGGCGCCGACCTGGAGCAGCGACGGGTCAAGGGCCAATCGGGACGATCTCGCCCAGGAGGCCAGGTCCCCCGGCGCGTGGAGCACCTCGTGCCGGGCGAGCGCTCCGGGGCCCCCGGTCGTGAGGAACTCCAGGCACAGCGCACCGGGGTCGAAGGTGAAGCGGGTGCCCTCGGGGGTGTGGAGCACCAGTCCTGGAGCCGTCGTGGTCATGTAACCACTATAACTGGTACGCAGTGGGTGGGTGCGGTGCGCGGGAGGCCGGGCCGCGGATCGCTGGAACGGGAGCACCCGCGCCCGGGGTCACCCCCACGGGCGCGGACTGCGGCTGCGGCGGTTGACGTCCCGGAGGCGGGCGAGGAGCGCCTGGTCCCGACGGTTCCGTTCGACGGCGGCGAGGCCGGGCGGCCCCACGGGAGCGAGGTGCCTGGAGTGCCGCACCGCGGTGTCCAGGGCCTCGCCGAGCAGTTCGGGCGGGGTGAGGTGGCGGTCGGGAGCGGGCGGAACGTGCCAGTGTGGGCCCGGACCCGTGGTCCTCCGGGGCGGGGGGACCGCCACGAACGCGCCGCAGCCGAGGACGGACACGGCGGGCAGGGCCGGCCAGGGGTCGGCGGCGCGGGGCGGGACCAACCAGTACCGCACCCCCGTGCGGCCGTCCTGTATCACCGCCCCGGTGCGCCGCCCCAGGTACACCAGCACCGCCGCGCCGAGGGCGCGGTCGCTCACCCGCACCGCGTCCCAGTGCACGCCCGCCGCCACGGGCACGGCCAGGGCGCCGCCGGGCGAAGCCCAGGGCGCGGGCAGCGGGACCGGGCCGCTCACCGGGCTCCCCCGGGGCGCCGGGTGGTTCCCGCGGTGGCGTCACCGGTGACGGCCCGGTTGGTGTGCCGGTGGCCCGGCCGGACCGGTGGGTGCCGGTGAGGGGCCGGCGGTGGGAGGGGGATGGGCGTCGTCGTTTCGCCGCCTGTCGTCATGGCAGTTCCTTCCTTGTCCTGAAGGAGAGAACCGCTTTCCGGCCGGTGAGTGGGGACGTGTCGGGCGGACTTTCGACCGGACTTTCCGGTTCTGCGGGGACTGCGGTTCGCGAAGTCCGGGCTACGGTGGGTGCCGACCCGATTACCGGTGGTAGATGTCGATGGAACAGCAGAGCGTCTTCGTGCGGGAATGCGTGGCCCGTGGTTGGTGTCGGACGGCGACCTTCCTGCGGGCCTACGCCGAAGCTGCCCGACTGGTGGGCGAGCCGGTATCCCTCACCGACCGCCAGTTACGCCGCTGGCGCCAGCCACGGCCCCCGCGACCACGTCCCCGGGCCTGGCGCGTGCTGCACGCCATGTTCGGCGTGAGCCCGACCGACCTGGGTTTCCCCGGACCCGCACCCCTCGGCGTCGCGATTGACGACCCACCCGAAAGGACGACGAACGTGGACCGACGTGCGTTCGTCGCCGACACCCTCGGATCGGCGGCGGGCCTCACCCTGCCGCGTGCGGACTCGGTGAACACCGCACACCTCGGCGAATTGCGGGAGGGTTTGCGATCCCTGATCGCCCTCGACGACGCCTATGGCGGGGGTGATATCCGTTCCCTGGCTGTTCGGCATTTGCGCCGTATCCGCCGTGTCATCAACACGGCCAACTATTCCGAGAGCATCGGCCGTCAACTCCACCTGCTCGCCGGGGAATCCGCGGAACACTGCGGTTGGCTGTGCTACGACGCCGACGAGCAGGACCCGGCACGCCGCTACTGGGGCGAGGCGCTGGCCACCGCCAACATGATCCGTGACCCGGGGCTCGAGGTGCTGGTGCTGGCGAGCCTGAGCATGCAGGCCATCCACGAGGACCGGCCCCGGGACGGCTTCGAGCTGGCCCGCGCGGCCCGTCGCCGCGCCGAGTCGCTCGAGTCACCGGTGCTGCTGTCCCTGCTCGCCGCGCGGGAGGCGCGGGCCCTGGCCGGGATGCGGGACGACCACGGCGCCCGGCAGTGTCTGGCCCAGGCGATGCGCCTGGCCAGCCGTCCGGGGCGGGGGCGTCCCACCCCCTCGTGGGCGGCCTTCCACGGGCCGGCCGAACTCGACTTCGTCCAGGGGCTGCTCTACACCGAGGCGGGGCACCACCGGGCGGCCGTCCCGTTCCTGCGTGCCGCGCTGTCGCGCCAGGACCGCGCCTACGGGCGGAACCGCGCGCTGTACCAGCTCACCCTGGCGCGGAGCCTGGTGCGGGCCGGCGAGGTCGATGAGGGCGCGGCGGAGGCCAGGGGCACCCTGGAACAACTCGTCGAGGTCGAGTCCGGGCGGGTGACGCGCCGCCTGGCCGAGGTCCGGGACCTGCTGGCCGCGACGAACGCCGCAGCGGCGCGGGAGTCGGTCGAGGCGCTGTCCGCGTACGTCCGGCGCGGGTAGCGGTGTGGGCGGCGGACAACGCCCACCACCCGACCGCGCCCCGTCCCGGCCCCGGAAACCGGTTGACGTTCCAGCCCCGGCACGTTGGGATGACCGGCGGCCGACGACCGTCGGCCCACCCCCCGACCGGGCAACCGCAACCCGTGGGCGTGGAGGAGCCGACCCGGGAGGTCCCGTGCGCGCTGGCAGGACGCATGCCGACGAGGCGGACATCGACGCCTCCCTCGTGCGCCGGCTGCTCGCCTCACAGTTCCCCCAGTGGGCGGACCTCCCCGTCGAACGGGTCGGCTCCTTCGGAACGTCCAACGCCATGTACCGGCTCGGCCGGGACATGGTCGTGCGGCTCCCGCGCGTCGCCTCGGCCGCCGACGACGTCGCGAAGGAACACCGGTGGCTGCCGTGGCTCGCCCCCCAGCTCCCGGTCGCCGTACCCGTGCCGTTGGGCAGGGGGGTGGGCGCCGAGGGGTACCCCTGGAGCTGGGGTCCGTCTACCGCTGGCTCGACGGGGTGAACCCGGGGGACGGCGGCGTCAACGACCCCGGCCTGTTCGCGCGGGACCTGGCGGGGTTCGTCACCGCGCTGCACCGCGTCGCTCCCGAGAACGGCCCCGCCTCCTACCGCAGCGAACCCCTGGGGGCGCGGGACGCCGAGACGCGCGCCGCGATCGGGGCGCTGCGCGGAACCGTGGACACGGTCGCGGCGACCGCCGTCTGGGAGGCCTCGCTCGAGGCACCGGCGTGGCCGGGCCCCACCGTCTGGGTCCACGCGGACCTGCAACCAGGGAACCTGCTGGTGGACGGCGGGCGGCTGAGCGCCGTCATCGACTTCGGGTGCCTCGGCCTGGGCGATCCCGCCGTGGACCTGATCGCGGCCTGGTACGTGCTGCCCGCTCGGGCGCGCGGTGTCTTCCGGGCGGCCCTCGGGGTGGACGACGCGGCCTGGGCGCGGGGACGCGGCTGGGCGCTGTCCGTCGCCCTCGCGGAACTGTCCTCCTACCGGGACACGAACCCGGTCATGGCGGGCGTCGCACGGCACGTCATCGGTGAGGTCCTCGCCGAGCCGATCCGCACCCCCTGAGGTCCGGTGCGGCTGCCGGGACGGGCGCGCACCCGCGGGGCCGCGTGACGCGCGTCCCGTTGACGAGGGCCCCGAGCGTGGTTACGTTCCCACGTGGGAACGATGCCACAATGGTCGGACGACCGTGCCCGGCCATAGCCCCTGATCCGCCCCCAACCGGCCAACGCCACAGGAAGAACCGTCCCCACGTGAACGCCGACCCCCACACACGCACCGAGGACAAGGACGCCCCCCGCACCCTGCGGTTCCCCGAGGGGTTCTGGTGGGGGACGGCCACCTCCGCGTACCAGGTGGAGGGCGCCGAGCAGGAGGACGGGCGCGGCGAGTCCGTCTGGGACCGCTTCAGCCGGGTTCCCGGAGCCGTCGAACGCGGGGAGACCGGCGCCACCGCCTGCGACCACTACCACCGGGTCGAGCAGGACGTGGCGCTGATGGCGGCGCTCGGCACCAACGCCTACCGCTGCTCGGTGTCCTGGCCGCGGCTGCTCCCCGAGGGCACGGGACCGGTCAACCGCAGGGGCCTCGACCACTACCACCGGCTCGTCGACCGGCTGCTGGAGCACGGCATCACCCCCCTGCTCACCCTCTACCACTGGGACCTGCCCCAGGCCCTCCAGGACCGCGGCGGCTGGCGGGCCAGGGAGACCGCGGAACGCTTCGCGGAGTACGCCGCGGTGTGCTTCGACGCCTTCGGCGACCGGGTCCGTGACTGGATCACCGTCAACGAGCCGTGGATCGTCGGCGTCCTCGGCCACCAACTGGGCCTGCACGCACCGGGGGAGCGGGACGTGGCCGGCTCGGTGCGGGCGATGCACCACCTGCTGCTCGGCCACGGCCTCGCGGTGCGCGAGCTCGCCGGCCGGGGACGCGCGGGAGTGGCGTTCAGCCTCTACCCCCACGAACCGCACACCTGGGGACCGGCCGACCTGGCGGCGGCCCACGGCTCGGACGGCTACGTCAACCGCTGGTTCCTCGATCCGGTGCTGACCGGCCGGTACCCCGCGGACATGCGGGCCCACTGGCAGGACGCGGTGGGGGAGCTCGACTTCATCGCCGAGGGCGACCTGGCCGTGATCGGCACGGGCAGCGACTTCATCGGTGTCAACTACTACACGCGCCGGATCGTCAGCGCCGGACGCGGTGACGGCCCGTTCCCCTGGAAGGTACAGCCCGGCCGGCCCGAGGTGGCGCGCACCGACCTCAACTGGGAAGTGGTCCCCGAGGCGCTCACCGACCTGCTGGTCCGGCTGCACCGCGACCACCCCGGAGTGCCGCTCCTGGTCACCGAGAACGGCGCGGCCTACGACGACGAACCAGGCCCGGACGGCGCGGTGCACGACCGACGCCGCACCGACTTCCTCCACCGCCACCTGGTGGCGGTGCACCGCGCCATCGAACGGGGCGCCCCGGTGCGCGGCTACTTCCACTGGTCCCTGCTGGACAACTTCGAGTGGGCCATGGGCTACCGCCCCCGCATGGGCCTGGTGCACGTGGACCACGCCACCCAGCGTCGCACCGTCAAGGACAGCGGGCACTGGTACGCCGCGGCGGCCAGGGCCAACGCCGTCCCGGAGCTGCCGTGACCGGCCCCCGGCGGTCCGCCGGTGCCCCGCCCACCGCTGGTGCCCCGCCCACCGCTGGTGCCCCGGAGCGCGCGTCGCCCACCGTGACCCTGCCCGGTCGGGAGCTGTCCGTGCTGAAGGACGTGGACGTCGCGGTGGTCGCCGGCCCCGTCGCCGCCGTCGCCGCGGCGGTCGAGCTGGCCGGCGCGGGACTGCGGGTGGTCCTGCTCGAAGCCGGCTACGGGCTCGGCACGGACCTCACCGACACCAACCGACCCTGGCTGACCGTCTCCCCCGGGCACGACGGCGGCCCGCTGCGGGCACTGGTGCCGCCGGGCGTTCCCGCCGCTGCCGAGGTCCCGCTGGTGCCGGCCGAGGTCAAGACCGCTCTGGAGGACGCGCTGCTGGCCAGCGGCGTCGAGCTGCTCTACGGGGTGCGCCCGCTGGCCGGGCACGCCCCCCACGGGGTGCCGCGCGGCCTGGTCGTCGGCAGCAAGTCCGGACGACAACTGGTGCGCTGCGCCGCCGTGCTGGACGCCCGCACGGCGACGGCCGGCCCGTTGACCTGGACGGTGGAGTTCACGGAGGTGGACACCACGCGGGGGACACCACACGTGGACGGGGTCCGCTGGCACCGGGGGCACCGCGGCCCGGGACACCTGCTGGGCGAGTTCGCGGTCCGGGACCGCGTCGCGGCCCTGGGGGCGGCGGGCCGTCTCTTCCGCGAGCACCCGGCGTTCCACCGTGCCCGGCTGGGAGCCGTGGCACACCGCCCGCACGGCCCAGCGGTGCGGCACGGCGGCGCGACCGGCCCCGGGATGTGGCCACTGGTGCCGGACGCCGCCGCCCGGAACGTACCCCCGCCGCCCGCCGCGACACCGGACCGCGCGCCGGTCGCGCGCCACGGCCCGGTGCCGACCCGGGACCTGCACCCGCTGGCCGCCGGACCGCTGGCCGCGGTGGCGTTCGGGGAGCGGCGGGGCAGGGAGCTCGCGGTGACGCTCACCGCCGGTCGGCCCGCGCACCCTGCCACGCCCACGTCGCCGGCCCCGGTGCCCCCACCGCGCCCCGTGCTCGAGGTCGCCGAGCAGTGCGCGCCCCAGCGCGGCCGGCACTACCCCCGGGAGCGCGTCGCACCCGTGCCGGTACCCGTGGTGCGCCGGGTGGACGTGCTCGTCGTCGGGGGCGGCAGCAGCGGGGCCCCGGCCGCGATCAGCGCGGCCCGCGAGGGCGCCACGACCCTGGTGGTGGACGCCGGCCCCGGGCTCGGCGGGACCGGCACCTACGGCGGGGTGCACAGCTACTGGTTCGGACGTCGCGAGGGGCAGGCCGCGGAGCTCCAGCGCAGGACCCGGGGACTGCACCGGGAACACGGGCTTCCCGGCGGGGTGGGGAACTGGCACATCGAGCTCAAGGCCCTGGCGCTGGGCCGGGCCGCGGCCGAGGCGGGCGTCGAGGTGTTGCCGGGGACGCTCGCCGTGGCCGCGTTGCGCACCGGCGACCGGGTGCGCGGCGCCGTGCTCGCCGGCCCCGAAGGACCGGTGGCGGTGGTGGCCGAGGTGGTCGTGGACGCCACCGGCGACGCGGACCTCGCCGCCTGGTGCGGGGCTCCCACCGAGTACGGCGCGGTGGGGACGCACACCGTGATGTGGTCGTCGTTGGCCCGGTTCGAGCACCCCGGAGTGACCCGCAACACCTTCGGCGGCATCGCCGACGTCAGCAACGTGGAGGACTCCACCCGTGCGGTCCTCGCCGCCCGCCGCCGGGGCGGGCCGGCGCACGACCACGGCATCCAGCCGGCGGCCCGGGAGAGCCGGCACCTGGTCGGCGAGGCCACGGTGACCCTCACCGACCAGCTCACCCAACGCCACTGGCCGGACGTGGTGAACCTGCACTTCTCCAACCACGACGTCAAGGGCAAGGGCGAGGCGCTGTGGCCGCAGCTCGGGCTGATCCCACCCAACCTCGAGGTCGAACTGCCCTACCGCGCGCTGCTCCCGCGCGGACTCGACGGCCTCCTGGTCACCGGCAAGGCCCTCTCAGCGACCCACGACGCCCTGGCTGCGCTGCGGATGCAGGCCGACCTGGAGAACCTGGGGGCGGTGACCGGCGCCGCCGCGGCCCGCTGCGCCCTGGAGGGGGTGGCGCCACGGGCCCTGGACGTGCCGCGGTTGCAACGCGTCCTGGTGGAACGCGGGTTGCTCCCGGCACGGGCCCTGCGGCGGCCCGCACCCGTGCCCCCACCGGTGCCCGAGCTGGTCGCGGAGCTGGTGCGTCGGGTGCCCCTGCACGCGTACTCCGACATGGGCCGCCGGGAGACGTACCGGGGCGCGATCCCGTTGGTGCACCTGGTCCTCGATCCGGGGCCCCGGGTGACCGACGCGCTGCTGACCGCGCTCGACCAGGCGACCGGCCCCGGTCGCCTGGTGCTGGCCCAGGCGCTGGTCTGCCGAGGGGCGTCCGCGGGCGTGGAGGTGCTGCTCGAGCGGCTGCACCTGGCGGTGTCCGGGCCGGCGCTCCCCGCGCGTGAGGCACGGATCAGGGAGGCGCAGCTACCCCCGGACCAGTCGGCGATGCCACAGGACGCGTACCTGCTGTACACCCTGGCGCTGGCCCGCGACCCACGGGCCGTCGCGGTCTGGGAGCGGGTGGCGGAACTGGTGGACGTCTCCCCCCGCGGGCTGCGCGACCCGCTGGCCGGTTCGTTCTACTGGGTGGACGCGGTGTGCGCGGGGGCCGAACGACTGGGTGACCCGGCGGCGGTGCCCCTGCTGCTGCGGCTGCGCGAGCGGCCGGGGCTGCACGCACAGTGGCGGCACCACGGCATCGAGCCGGACGACTTCCAGGAACGTGCGGCCCTGCTGGAGCTGGCGCTGGGGCGGGCCCTGGCTCGGTGCGGCTCGGCCCACGGGACCGAGGTGCTCGTCGAGTACCTGGACGACTGCCGTGCCCTGCTCGCCGAGCAGGCACACCGCCAGCTCGTCGCGGTGTACGGGGTGGACCTGGGGAAGGACGCCGCGGCCTGGCTCCGCCGGCTGGCCGACGGGGGCCCCGCCACAGCCCGACCGCTGCCCTGGGAGCAGGACCCGCACGCCGCCGACCTGCCCTTCCCGGTGGGGATGCGGCCGGTGCCGAACCGCATCGGGTGACCCCTGCGGCCGGGACGCGCCTCGACCCCCGGTCCCACGGGACCCGGCGTGCTTCGAAAGGCGTGACGCCGTCCCGGTCGGGGCTGGCGGCGCGTCACCGTGCCCGGCGGCTGGACGCCCTATCCGACCAGGGCGGCGACACCCGCCTCGGCGTACTTCTCGTCCAGGTCGCCGCTGGGCGCACCGGCCACGCCGATACCGGCGACCGGGGCACCCTTGGCGGAAACCGGCACGCCGCCCGCCAGGAACAGGGTGCCGGGGATGTCCTTCGAGGTCGGGTTCTGCTCCAGGCGCTTGACCAGTTCCGAGGTGGGTGCGTTCCAGGACACAGCGGTGAATGCCTTCTCCTCCGCGGACGGGTACGACTGCGGGCCCGCCCCGTTGCCGCGCAGGGTGACGAGGGTGTTCCCGTTGCGGTCGACGACGGCCACGGAGACCCGCTGGTTGTCCTTCTCGGCGGAGTCGAGGGCGGCCCGGGTGGCGGCGTCCACGGTGAGGTGCGTGGACTGCTGGAGGTTGCGGTCGGCGGTGTCGGCGGTGACCGCCGCCCTGCCCGCTGGGTGCGGGGGTAGCCGGCCGACGCCCCGGACCCGTCGCCCGGCCAGCGCCGGGCGACGAACCGTCGCCTCCGCCCGCGGGGCCGCTGCCGGCGCTTGGCCCGGCACCGCGGTGCCGAACGGCAACGGGCACGTTAGGCGACGTACAGGTACACCCGTGCCTCGGTGCCGGGGCCGGACCAGTTGAACCTCGTCGTCGTGTTGTACGAACAGGCCTTGGCGTCACGTCGGCCGGAGTGCCCGAGGAACGCCTTGATGCGGGCGCACCTGCCGTCGGGCATGGTGTCCCGCACCCACCCGCGGACCTGGACCCGCCCGCTGGAGCAGCGCACCGTCCACTCCGCCTTGCCGCCCGTGGTGGAGGCGTGGAGATTCGCCGGGCACCGCGCCGCCGGGCGGGTCGGGGCGGCCGAAGCGGGCGCGGCAGCCAACAGGCCCACGACCAGGGTTGCCCCGGTCGCCGCGGCCACGTGGGCAAGAGCCTTCATCCTGCTCTCCCTCTTTGTCTCTTTCGTTGGACCAGGTCATGTGGGTTGGGGCACGTCACGGCGGTTGAAGCGTGTTTGGGATGGAATACCCGAAACATCCCACGCATGGCGTTGGCCAGTGTGGCAGTCGTGGTCGAGGCGTGGTCCGCGACACTCCGTCGCCCGGTGGGCGGCCACCGCTTCGTGTCCTCCCGCGTCGGGCCGGGCGGACTCCCGGGGCCGTCGCGTCGGAGCTCCCTCGCGGCCGGGAACCGACGGGATCGCCGTGGGGTGTTGACGCGCCTCCGGTATGTGGTTACGTTCCCACATGGGAACGATGTCATATCGTTGACGACACCCGTCCGGGGGCGGCCACCGAGGGGCCGGCGCCGGGCGGTGTGGCGGAACCCGCCGCACGTGAGGGGCCGTGGCGCCCTGCGGCGGGCCCGAGGCGACGACCGAACCGGAAGGTCCAGTGGCGGAGAACACCCGCGTCCCGGCGGAACGAGCGGACCGCAGCGGCCACGCCGTCCTGGGGCTCGACATCGGCGGCACCAAGCTGGCGGCCGGGGTCGTCGGCCGGAACGGCCAGGTGCACTCGTTCCTGGTGACCCCCACCCTGGTGCGGCAGGGGGTGAGCGCCGTGCTCGACCGTCTCTTCGCCCTCGGCCGCAGGGCGATCGAGGAGTCCGGTGTCGCCCCGGAACGGATCGGTGCGGTGGGCATCGGTTGTGGGGGACCGTTGGACTGCTCCGCCGGAGTGCTGCTGGGTCCGCCCCACCTGCCGGGCTGGTGGGAGGTGCCGGTGGTCAGGCTCGCCGAGCGGGAGTACGGCCTGCCCACGGTGCTGGAGAACGACGCCACCGCGGCCGCCGCGGGCGAACACCGCTTCGGTGCGGGGCGGGGCACCCGACACATGATCTACCTCACCATCTCCACCGGGGTGGGGGGCGGGGTGGTCATCGACGGCCGCGTCTACCGGGGCGCCGCGGGCAACGGTGGTGAGCTGGGGCACGTCACCGTCGAACGAGACGGCCGGCCCTGCCGGAGCTGCGGCCGGCGCGGTTGCCTGGAGGCGTACGCCTCCGGCACCTCCATCGCGGAACGGGCCCAGGAGGCCGTGGCCGAGGCGCTGGCCGCCGGCCGCGCCACCGCCCTCGCCCGGTACTCCCCGCTCACCGCCAGGGACGTGGCGCGCGAGGCCGCAGCGGGCGACGGGGTCGCCGGCGAGGTGTGGGCGGCCACCACCGACGCGTTGGCCTGCGGCGTCACCTCCCTGGTGAACCTCTTCGAACCCGAACTCGTCGTGCTCGGCGGGGGAGTCACGCGGGCCGGCGAGCGGCTGCTCGCCCCGGTGCGACGCACGGTGCGCGAGCAGGCGATGGGCCCGGCCGCCGCCGCGGCCAGCGTCGTCGCCGCGCACACCGGTGACCACGTCGGGGTGGTGGGCGCGGCGGCCGTCGCCTTCGAACGCGCCCCGGTCGGGCCGCACCCCACCGCGGCCCCGGTACCCCCGGCGGCCCCCACCCCCGAACCGTCCGAAGGGAACCCCACGCATGGCTGAGGACCCACGGGCCCAGCTCGCGGACCACCTGGACCTGGCCCGTCGGGTCGAGCCCCTGCTGCCCGCACTGGACCTGGCCGTCCGGCGCCTGATCGGGGTGTACGAGTCGGGGGGCCGGCTCTACACGTTCGGCAACGGTGGCAGCGCGGCCGACGCCCAGCACCTCGCCGCCGAACTGGTCGGCCGCTACCTGCGGGAGCGCCGCCCGCTCCCGGCCCTGGCGCTGACCGTGGACCCCTCCGTGGCCACCTGCATCGGCAACGACTACGCCTTCCAGGACCTGTTCTCCCGCCAGGTGAGGGCGTTCGCCGGGCCGGGCGACATGGTCATCGCGTTCACCACCTCCGGCCGTTCCGAGAACGTGGTGCGCGGACTGCGCGCCGCCCGCGAACAGGGTGCCTTCACCGTGCTGTTCGGCGGTGGTGACGGGGACGGCGGCCCCGCCGCGGCCCACGCCGACCTGGCGCTGGTGGTCCCGTCCCGCACCACCGCCCGGGTCCAGGAGATGCACCTGCTCCTGCTGCACCTGCTCAGCGAGCAGGTGGACGCCTGGGCCGCCGAGCAGGCACCGGCCGACGCCGCCCCAGCGCAGGGACCGCCCCCCGGCCGGACCCCCCACGAGGGCCGCTGCGAAGGGCCGCCCGCCGTCACCCGGGCCCACCCCGCCCCGGACGCAGGACCCAGCCGTGCCCGCACCACCTCCTCCTGACCCACCCACGCCCCGGACGCCACCCGTCCCCCAGCCCCTGGACCCCACCGTGAACGATCCCGCGCTCCCCCCGACCGCCGCACCGGGGACACCCGTGCGCCCCCACCGGCGCACCGCGCACATGGTGGGCAACGCCCACATCGACCCGGTGTGGCTGTGGCAGTGGCCCGAGGGCTACCAGGAGGTCCGGGCGACCTTCCGGTCCGCGATCGACCGCATGGAGGAGTACCCCGACTTCGTCTTCACCTGTGACTCGGTGCTGTACCTGGCGTGGGTGGAGGAGAACGACCCCGAGTTGTTCACCGCGATCCGCGCGCGGGTCGCCGAGGGGCGCTGGAAGATCGTCGGCGGCTGGTGGGTCGAGCCGGACTGCAACACGCCCGGCGGCGAGGCGTTCGTCCGGCAGGCGCTGTACGGGCAGCGTTACCTGCTGGACAGGTTCGGCGCCATCGCCACCGTGGGCTGCAACGTGGACCCGTTCGGGCACAACGCGGCGCTGCCGCAGCTCCTGCGTCTCAGCGGCATCGACTCCTACCTCTTCCTGCGCCCGGGGCCGCACGAGCTGGCCCTGCCCAACCAGTACTTCTGGTGGGAGTCCGCGGACGGCTCCCGGGTGCTGGCGTACCGCATACCCAACGAGTACGGCTCACCCGGTCAGGACATCGGTCACCACATCGACAAGTCGTTGGCGCTGGTACCTCCGGACGAGCCCGAACTGCTGATCATGTACGGGGTGGGGAACCACGGCGGCGGACCCACCAGGGCCAACCTGGACAGCATCCGCCGGCTCGACGACCTCGGTGGGCTCCCGAGGCTGCGGCTCAGCCACCCCGAGGCGTTCTTCGACGCGGTGCGGAACCGGCCGGGCACGCCGGTGCACGCCGGTGAACTCCAACACCACGCCGTGGGCTGCTACTCGGCCCACTCCGGCGTCAAGCAGTGGAACCGCCGCGCCGAGAACCTGTTGCAGCGCGCCGAGAAGTGGGCCTCGGTCGCCCAGGTGGTGGCCGGGGTGCCGTACCCGCTCGCCGAGCTGACCGAGGCGTGGAAACTGGTGCTGTTCAACCAGTTCCACGACGTCCTCGCCGGCACCTCGATCGCCCCGGCCTACGAGGACAGCCGCGACCAGTACGGCCACGCCAGCTCCGTGGCCGCCACCGTGTTCAACCGCGCCGTCCAGTCGGTCAGTCGTCTCATCGACATCCCGGCCGAACCCGACCTGTACCCGCTGGTGGTGTTCAACCCGCACCCGTGGACCCTGGTGGAGGACGTCGAGTTCGAGTTCACCGGGTACCCGGGGGGCGTCCGCGCAAGGCTGCTCGACGACGAGGGCACCGAGGTGCCGGTCCAGCCCACCCGGTCCCACGCCACCATGAGCAGCAGCCGCGGGCGGCTCGCCTTCCGCGCCGAGGTGCCGCCACTGGGATACCGCGTCTACCGGGTGCTGCCCGGCACCCGCACCGCGGACCGCCTCGTCAGCGCCGACCCGGCGCCCGGGCCGGTCCGCGCCACCGCGACCACCCTGGAGAACGAGCACCTGCTGGTCGAGGTGGACCCCGCCACCGGCTGGCTGCGGCGGCTGTACGACAAGGACCACGGGAACGAACTGCTCCCCGCCGAACCCCGCCCGCACGCCGTGGTGGTGGACGACCCCTCGGACACCTGGGGCCACCGGGTCTCCGCCTACGACAAGGAGATCGGCGCGTTCCACTGCACCAGGGTGCGCCTGGTGGAGAGCGGCCCGGTGCGCGCGGTCCTGCGGGTGGACAGCGAGTACCAGCGGTCCACCCTCGCCGAGGAACTGGTGCTGTCCGCGGGGGCCCGGCACCTCGAGGTGCGCGCCGTGGTCGACTGGCACGAGAAGCTGCGGCTGCTGAAGTTCCGCTTCCCCACCGCCCTCGACACAGACGCCGCCAGCTTCGAGATCCCCTACGGGCAGATCACCCGACCCGCCGACGGAACCGAGGAGTCCGCCCAGGCGTGGGTGGACGTCTCCGGCGCCCTGCCGGACGGCCGTCGGGCCGGCCTTTCGGTGCTCAACGACGGCAAGTACGGGCACGACGCGGTCCGCGGCGAGATCGGCATGACCGTGCTGCGCAGCCCCGCCTACGCCTGGCACGAACCCCGGGAGCTCGACGAGGACGGCGTCTACGAGTACCTGGACCAGGGGCGGCAGACCTTCCGCTACCGACTGCTGCCGCACGCGGGTGACTGGCGGGACGCGGGCACGGTGCGGCTCGCGGCGCAGCTCAACCAGCCGCCGTTCGCCCTGCTCGAGAGCTACCACCCGGGGCCGCTGCCGGGCCGACGCGGTTTCGTGGCGGTGGACGGGGAGTCGGTGGTGGTCAGCGTGGTCAAGGGCGACGAGGACGGCACCGGCGCGCTGATCGTGCGGGCGGTGGAGACCGCGGGACGGGGCGGGACGGCCACCATCCGGCTGCCGCTGCTCGACCGGGAGATCCGGGCCGAGTTCGGCCCGGCGCAGATCAGGACCTTCCGGATACCGGTCGACCCCGGCGAGCCGGTGGTGGAGACGGACCTGTTGGAGTTCCCCAGGACACAGGTCACCACCGACGACCTCCCCGCCGCGGCGCGGTGACGGGACACCCGATGCTGCTGCGCACCGAGCACCGCGGCGGGCTGGTGGAGCTGCCCTACCTGGTCGCGATCACTGACGAGCGGGGCGTCGCCGCGCCCGTCGCGGTGCGCGGGCGGACAGCGACCCCCGGGGGCGGACAGGTGCTCACCGGTGCCGCCGCCGGATTCTCGGCCGAGGCCGTGGTGTCCCCGCCGACACCGACCGACGGACCGGCCGACGACCCCGGCGCCACCCCTCCCGCTCCCGGTGCGGGGCCCGTCAGCCACACCGTCACCCTCACCGTCACCCGCACCGCGGCGACCGCGGCCCGCGCCGGACTCCGGGTGGAACTGCTCCTCGGCCCCACCGCTGACCCCGGCTGGTTGGTGCCCGGCCTGTTCTACGGCCAGAACCGCCTCCCCGACTGCCAGCGCCGGTTCCCCCGGTTCGCCCCCGGCACCTCGGACCCCGCGGGGATGGTCGCCGACACCTGGGCGTTCCGCGCCGACCGCTGTGCCACACCGGCCGTCTTCGCCCGGGACCGGCACGGCGGCGCAGCGCTGGAGACCGGGGAGGACAGCCCGCTGGGGCTCTCCGGGGTGGGGCTGTCCCTGGGGCCGGAGTCCCGTCCGGCGCTGCGCCTGCACTTCCCGTACCGTGAGGAGCCCGTCGTCTACCACGGCTCGGCCGACCCCCTGCCCGCGGAGGTCCCGTTGCACCGGTGGCAGCCGCAGGAGCGGCGGACCGTCAGTTTCCGGGTGCACCTGCTCGACGCGGACCCGCACGCCTACGCGGCGGTGCTGCGCGCGGTGCACCGGCGCCTCGCCGCGGACCGTGCCCCCGCCGCCTGGGTGGACGTTCCCGAGGCGGCGGACCTCACCGCCTGGGGGCTGTACCGCTGGCACTACCGGCCCGACCCGCCGGTGCTGCTGGAGACCGCGGCGTTCGACCGGGAGGCACTGGGGGAGCGCGGCGACCGGCAGGCCATGCACGTGGGATGGGTCAGCGGGACCCCCCACGCCCACGCGTTGCTGCGGCACGCCCGCCGCACCGGCCGTGCCGACTACCGTGCGGCGGCCACCGGGGTCCTGGACCACATAGCCGAGAACCTCACCCCGGCGGGCACCTTCTGGGGCCAGTGGACGGCGTCCCGCGGGTGGACCGTGGGCTGGACCCCCGATCCGCACCGGCTGCACGCCCGCACGCTGGCCGAGGCCACCCTGTTCCTGCTGCGCGCCCTGGTCGAGGAGCGGCGGCACGGCACCGACCACCCCACGTGGGAGCACGCGGTCCGGAGCAACCTGGCGGTGGCCCTCACCGCCCAGGACACCGCGGGCAACCTCGGCTCGGCCTACCACTGCCGGACGGGACAGGTGCTCTCCAGGGCCGGCGCCGCCGGGCTCACCTGGGTCCCCGCCCTGGTGGAAGCGGCCCGGGAGTTCGGCGACCCCACGCTGTTGCACGCCGCCCGGCGCGCCGGACGCGGCTACGCCCCCGACGTGCACGCCGAGTTCCTGTGCGGCGCGCCCGAGGACGTGGACCTCGCACCAACCTCCGAGGACGGGTACATCGCTGTCATGGCGTACACGGCACTGCTCGAGGCTGACGACCCCACGGACCCGACCGCGCCGGGGGTGACCCACGGCACCGCGGGGGCCGCGGCCGACCCGGAGCTGTGGCTGGATCTCGCCCGCCGCAGCGCCGACTGGATGTTGACCTTCCGCTACACCTACGACGTGGCGTTCTCCCCGCGCACCATGCTGGGCCGCTACGGCTTCCGCACCCGCGGCGGGGACCAGGCGTCGCCGTCCAACCAGCACCTGCACGCCTACGGCCTGGTCTGCCTGCCGGAGATGGCCCGCCTCGCCCGCCGCACCGGGGACGACTACTACCTGCGCTCCACCCGGGAGAACCTCGACTGCTTCCGGCAGTTCGTCGCCCGCGAGGACGGCGACTTCGACGCCTACCGGGGCATGGTCAGCGAACGCTACTACCAGACCGCCTGCTTCCAGGCCAAGGGGATGTTGCTCACCCTCTCCCACGCGTGGTCCGCCGGTCTGCTGCTGTACGCCTGCGAGGCCGCCCTGGACCTGCCGGACCTGTGGGGGCCGGCGTGATCCTGGCGGGCCTCGACGTCGGCAGCACCCACTGCAAGGCGGTGCTCGCCACTCCTGGGGGCACCGTGCTCGCGCACGCGCAATGCCGCACCCCGGCGGACGGGCCCACCCACGACGTCGGGGCGCTGTGCGCCGCGGCCCTGGACGCGCTCGCCGAGTGCGTCACGGCCGTGGGGCGCCAGCCAGACGCGGTGGGGATCACCGGAATGGCGGAGACCGGCGCCCCGCTGGACGCCGCCGGGGAACCGCTGCTCCCCGCCTCGTCCTGGTCCGACCCCCGGCCCAGGGCGCACGCGGAACGACTGCGCCGCGACCTCGGCGCCGGAGACCTGCACGCGGCGACGGGCGTCCTGCCCAGCCCCAAGGTGCCGCTCGCCAAATGGCTGTGGATGCGCGAGGAACACCCGGCGGCACTGGACCGGATGCGCACCTGGGCGGGCGCGGCCGACCTGGTGGCGCAGGCGCTGACCGGGCAGGTGGGCACCGACGCGACGTTCGCCCAGCGGTCCATGGCCTGGGACGTCCACGCCGGGCGCTGGCACCGGGACCTGCTGGGCCTCGCCGGCCTGGACGCCGACCGGATGCCCGCGGTGCGCGGGCCGGGCGAACCGGTCGGCCGTTGCCGCCGCACCGGGGTGCCGGTGGTCGTCGCCGGGCACGACCACCTGGTGGGCGCGTGGGCCGCCGGGGTGCGCGGCGCCGGGGAGGTCGCCGACTCGATGGGCACCGCGGAAGCCGTGGTCACCGTGGGGGAGACGGCGCCCGACGCACCGGCCGCCGGGCGCCAGGGGATGTCCTACGGCCGGCACGTGGACGGGACGCACTGGTGCGTGCTCGCTGGCATGTCCAGTTCGGGGGCGCTGGTGGAGTGGTTCTGCGACCAGGTGCTCGGTCTGGCCGGGGCGCCAGCCGAGCAGCGGTACCGCCGGTTCGCCGAACTCGTCGAACGGGCCGGCGCGGGCCCCACCGGGCTCACCGTCCAGCCCTACCTGTCCGGCAGGTCCGCCCCCGACCCGGACCCGGCCCGGCGGCTGACGGTGCACGGTCTCGACGTCGGACACGGGCTGCCCCACCTCGCCAGGGCCCTGCTCGAGGGCGCGGCCCACCAGGCCCACTGGATGGCCGAGGTGCAGGGGGAGCTGACCGGGAACGGCACCCGCGGGGTGACCCTGCTCGGTGGCTCGGTGCGGCAGCGCACCTGGGTCGAGATCAAGGCGGCGCTCGCACCGTGGCCCACCCGGGTCTGCGCGGTTCCTGACGCGGCGTGCCTGGGCGCCGCCGCCTGGGCCGGCGCGGCCCTCGGCCTGGACCCCGCCGCCGTGCTGCTCCCCGGGCACCGGGTGTCCCCACCGGCTGAGCTGGCCGCGGCCTACCGCTCCGCCCACCGCGCCGCGTTCCTCCCGGCGGTCACCGCGCGTCCCGCGGCCACGCGGCCGGAGAGCACACCTCGTGCGGTGACCGAACAGGTTCGCCGGGTCGGCGGTCGGGGCGGTTGAATGGGAGACGCGTCCTCCCCCGTGTGGGGTGTGGTGGCCGAGCCGGTGCGGGTACGGACGCCTGCTCGCCGGCGCGGCCTGACAGCGCAGTCACGCACCGCCTCCGCACCGTGGAAGGAACCAGAGGCCGTCCTCATGAACGCCCGGGAAACACACCGCGCTCTGCTGGGCCGCCTGCTGCCTGACAGCAGACCGGACGACCTCGCCGTACGTCAGGGGCAGTTCCACACCGTGGTCATGGGCCCAGACCGCGTCGTGTGCCTGCCCCGCACCCGGGCGGCGGCGGCCCGCCTGCCTGAACGGGCGGTCGCACTACGTGCGCTCGCCGGGCTCGACCTCGGTTTCCGCACGCCTGAGCTGCTGCTCCAGGGCGGAGGCCATGGCACCGACGTGCCGTTCCTGGTACTGAGCCGCATCCCCGGGGAACCACTGGAGGCCGAGGCGGTCGACGATGCCCAGGTGGCCGGCACGGTGGCGGCGCAGTTCGCCACGCTGCTGGCAGGCCTGGCCCGTGCCGGCACCGACGGGAGGGTACGCGCGGTTCTGCCCCGGGCACCACGGGATCGGTGGCGCCGGTTCGCGCAGAGCACGCGCGCCGAGTTGTTCCCGCTCATGTCCGACGGGGGGCGCCTGCGGGCCGAGCGGGAACTCGCGGCACTCGGCGGCCTTCCCCACCTCACTCGAGCGGTGGTGCACGGTGACCTCGGTGCCGAGAACGTGCTGTGGGAGTGGAAGCAGGGACTGCCCCACCTCGCCGGGGTGCTCGACTGGGACGACGTCACCCTTGGCGACCCGGCCGAGGACCTCGCGGCCATCGGGGCCAGCTACGGCCGCGACCTGTTGGAGCGGGTGCTCGCCCCGCGCGGTCGGTCAAACAACGGACTCACCACCCGCGTGGCCGTGATCCGCGGCACCTTCGCCCTGCAACAAGCCCTCCAGGCCCTTCGTGACGGCGACGAAGGAGAACTGGCGGACGGTCTGGCCGGCTACCGCTGAGGCGGACCAGCACGCCCACGCGTCGAGCACGTGGTGTCCACGGAACCCGGCGGACGTTCCCGGTCAGAACACCTGGCCGAGCTACCGGGCCGGTTGGCCACCCCGGACGGGGGTCAGCAGGAACCTGCTGACCAGGCCGATGCTCTTGTCCAGCCGCTGGGTGAACTCCTCCGCGAAGTCGGGCAGGTCCCGCAGGCGCCACAGCACGCAGGCCGTGGCCCAGGCGGCGTCCCTGGCCCGCTCCAGGCTCCAGGAGTCGACGAGGTGGGTCAGCGGATCGGCCACGTCCAGCAGGTCAGGGCCGGGCATCAGCTCCTCCCGGACCCGCTCCTCGAGCTCGGTGAGCACCTCGCCGACGCGCCGGAAGTCGTCCTCGAGCTCCCCGGGCGGCAGGCCGCGGGAGCGGCAGGTGTCGGAGACGGCCAGCGCCAGGTCGTGACCGATGTGGGCGTTGATCCCGGCGAGGGCGAACTGCAGGGCGTGGATCCGCGGGTGCCCCCGGACCTGGAACAGCGGCCGCCAGCAGGCGGAGATCCGGGAGCCCTGCAGGTCGGCTTCGACCGCGTGCAGGTAGCGCCGGGCGAACCGCACGTCGAGTTCCGCCGCGACCACCGGGTCCGTGAAGTACTTCGAGCGGAGCCGCCGGGCCACCTCCTCGGTGACCGACAGGTACACCGCGTTGAAGTACCCGACCCCGTCCCCAGGGGGCAGCGACCGCCGCAACTCCCGCATCCTGGCCACCACGGCGTCCACCGACCGCACCTGCACCTGCTCGAGTGACGTCATGGCCGCCACCCTGGCAGCCGGCCACCCGCACCCGGCATCCCCCTCACGGGGGAACGTCGCCGGTTGCGGGCGACCCTGTCGAACGAGTGGTGGAAAGGCGCGGGGTGACAGCCGGGCGTCCGCCGGCTGGCGTTACGCGGAGAGCTGGCGGGCCAGTTGCTTGCCCCGGCTCTCGGCCTCCTCGAGGGCCTTCGCCCGCGACGCCTCGGCGAGCGGGATCAGGTCGGCCATCGCCGGGTTGACCGGGGCGAGGGTCAGCTCCGGGATGATGAAGTGGACGTCCAGCCCCATCTCGCCGGCCAGCAGGTGCTCCAGGTAGGGCTGGACGTAGTCCACGCCCTCCCGGGGGGTGCCGGGGGCGTACGAGCCGCCGCGGCTGGCGACGACCGTGGTCGGCTTGCCGGCCAGGGTGCGGTCCGGGGTGCCGACGGTGCGGCCGTACAGGACGACGTGGTCGAGCCAGGCCTTCAGGGTCGAGCTGATCGTGTAGTTGTACATCGGCGCGCCGATGAGGATGGCGTCGGCCTCCTCCGCCTCCTGGATCAGCGTGCCGCGCAGCTCGAACGCGGCCTTCTGCTCGGGGGAGTGCTCGGCCGGGCTCACCTGGCCGGCGTAGTAGGCGGCGGCGGCCAGGTGGGGGATGGCCTCGGCGGCGAGGTCCCGGTACACGACGGTGCCCCCGGGGTGCTCGCTCTCCCAGGCCGCCCGGAAGGCGGCGGTGACGGCACGGGAGTGCGAGGCGTCGCCGTTCAGGGACGAGTCGAGGTGCAAAAGCTTGGCCACGGGAGTGCTCCTGGAAGTAGAGGGTGATCGCGTAAGCGGATTCGCTTGGGTATGTAGCTATATATAGCATAGCTACTTACTTTTCTGCACCCACTATACCCGCTACTGTTGAGTCATGGCCAAGCGGCAGCAGTCAGAACCGGACACCCCGCAGCCGGTCCCAGACCGGGAGCGTACGGACGGGTGTACGGAGCCCGAGTCCGGGATCACTCGGGTCTTCGAGGTGCTCGGAAAGCGGTGGACCGGCCTGATCATCGCCGCGCTGATGAACGGGCCGGGCCACTTCGTGGAGCTGCGCCGGGCCATCCCCGGGATCAGCGAGCGCATGCTCTCCGACCGGTTGGCCGAGCTCACCGCGCTGTCCCTGGTCGCCCGCGAGGTGAACAGCGGACCTCCGCTGCGGGTCAGTTACCGGCTGACGCAGGCCGGGAAGGCGCTGAAGCCCGCCATGGTCGAGCTGACCAGGTGGGCGGACACCCACCTGCCGGAGGGCGGGGCGAGCTGCCCCGAGCAGTTCCGGGGCTGATCCCGGAGTTCGCCGACGCCCCGGGGCAGGGCCCTGTTGAGGGCGACGGGCTCACCGTGGGGAGACACCAGCGGGCAGGGGCCTTTTCCGCGCGCCCGACTGTCAGCCGCCGCGTATACCTTCACCTGCCATGACCATTCTGGAGACGACGATGAGGTCTTCCTCCGCCGGCACGGTGAAGTTCTACCGGATCACTGCCGACGGCCCCCGGGTGACCCGGTCCGCGTGGACCGAGGGGAGGTCGCCCCGGAGAACCGTCGCGGAATTCCCGGACGGGTACCAGGCGCAGAGGGAGTTCGAGGAGATCCGCCAGAAGAAGCTGCGGGAGGGGTTCGCGTGCGTCGCTGACGCCGCAGGCGCGGCGCGCGGTGCCGTGGTGCTCGACATCCAGGTCCCCAACCGGTGCTCGGCCGAGGCCTTCGACATGTCTCCGGACGGCCGCACCATCGTCGTCGGAACGATGCTGAAGGACGCGTACGGGGCGGAGATCCACCTGATCGATGTCGGCAGCGGACACCGTGAGTTGATCCACGCCGAGCCGCCGGAGGCCCGCCCCGAGCCGCTCGGCCGGGGACAGACGTTCCTGCACGCCGCGCTCTTCGACGCCGGTGGCAAGCGCGTCATCTACGCGCTCAACGGGGAAACCCGACTGTTCGACCCGGCCAGCGGACAGACCGATGTCCTTGCCCGGTACCGGCAGTACGAGGACGCCGCACACAACCCGTTCCTCCTGCGTCCCGCGTGGGACGCCACCCGGCAGCGCCTCATGGTCTTCGACGCCGGCGACCGCGTCCGCATACTCGACGCGGAGTGGAACGAGGTGTTCACGACGTCCACCAGGAGACCGTCACGACAGTGCTGGACCGGCGCCCTGTCGCCCTCCGGGAAGCTGATGGCGCTGTGTTTCACCGAGGAACCCCGGCACGCACGCGATCGGGGCACGCACGATCGGGCGGTCGCCGAGGTCGAGATCTGGGACATTGACCAGCGACAGGTGCGGACCCGCATCCCGATGGGCCGGACGCCGCACACCGCCGGTTTCGACCCGGCCGACACGCTGCTCGTCGTCAACCCCGAGTTCGTCGAGGGGCCGTGCGCGTTCTCCCTGGCGACCGGCAGACTGGCCTGGCACTTCCCGGACCCGGTACGCACCGACCGCTGGGCCACCTGCTACCACTGGGCATACTCGCCCGACGGCGCGACCCTGGCCATCGGCCGGCGGGGGGACACCGACGTGGTCGACGCCGCCACCCGCCGCGGTGACCCCGCCTTCCGCCGCCGCCCGGGAGACCGCGGGACGGGCCGGACGAACACTGTCCGGATCTCTTCGGACGGAACGCTGGTCGCCTCCGGCGGCGACAGCGGCCGCATCGTCGTCCGCAAACTCTGAGGCCGCCCGACCCGGGGCGGGTGCCCGTGGTCGGCGCCGTCCCGTCCCAGTCCCTCGAGGGCCGGTGCGGCCTTCAGCCGGTCTGGCCCCGGCCGCGCGCCGTGGGGTCCGGTGGTGCCGCTCCGGGGCGCGCGGCTCCCGGCTCCGTCGCCGGTCCGTCCGTGGTGGTCGGACGTTGGCCCGCCCCGCGCCGGCCCAGCACGCCGGCGAAGACGATCAGCAGGCTGGTGCCCACGGTCACCAGGCCGAAGGACAGCCGCAGGGTGGTGGCGTCCGCGATGGCCCCGAAGGCCGCGGGCGCGACGAGCGAGGTGGCGTAGGTGATGGTGGCGACCCCGGCGATGGCCTGGCTGGGCGCGCCGTCGGTCTGTCCTGCGGCGGCGAACGCCAGCGGCACCACCACCGCTATGCCGACGCCGAGCAGGGCGAAGCCGGCGATGGCCTGGCCCGGGGAGGCCGCGGTCACCACCAGCAGCCCGCCCAGGGAGGCCAGGACCCCGCTGAACCGCACCGTCCGTGCCGGTCCGAACCGCCGCACCAGCGCGTCCCCGGCCAGCCGGGCGGCGGCCATGGTGCAGGCGAACGCCGTGAAACTGGCGGCGGCGACGCTGGAGGACGTTCCGGTGACGTCCTTGAGGTAGACGCCCGACCAGTCCATGCTGGCGCCCTCGGCGAAGACCGCGCACATTCCCACGGCGCCGATCGCCAGTGCCGACCTGGGGGGCAGGGCGAACCTCGGGGGCGCCTCCTGGTCCGGTTCCGACCGCACGTCCAGCAGGTTCCGGCAGACCCAGAGTCCCGTCGCCACCAGCACGCCGCCCACCACGGGCAGGTGCAGGTCGGCGCCGACCCCGGCGTGGGTGGCCGCCACCGCGACGGCGGAGCCGATCAGCGCTCCGGCGCTCCACATGCCGTGCAGCCCGGACATGATGGACCGTCCGTACTTGCGTTCCACCTCCACGCCCTGGCCGTTCATGGCCACGTCCGCCATCCCCGCCGTCGCCCCGTAGAGGAACAGCGCCGCGCACAGCCAGGGCAGGGCGGGGGTCTGGACCGGCAGCGCCAGGGCCGCGCAGTAGACGACGATCAGCCAGCGGACCGCGGCCCGACCGCCGAAGCGGTGCACCATCCAGCCGGCGAGGGGCATGGCGACGGAGGCGCCGATCGCCGGGAAGGACAGGGCCAGGCCGAGCTGTCCCGCGCTGAGGTCGAGGTGGTCGCGGAGCCATGGGATGCGGGTGGCGAAGGTGCCACTGACGCAACCGTGGATCGTGAAGACCGTGGCGACGGCGATCCTGGCGCGGCGGATCACTGAGGTGTCCCGGCCGGGGAGGCCCGAACCGGAGGGGGTGGCGTGTGGCATGGCCGTAAATTATCAGGCAGCCTTCCTGATAGAAACGGGAAAAGCCGCCAACTGGTCCGTCTGCGAGGATCACCACCATGAACACCGTGCGCACGGCGTCCCCGCGAACCGCCCGCGCCCTCAACGACAGGTTCGCGCTCGACCTCCTGGCCGACCACGGACCGCTGACCGCCAACCAGCTCAAACAGGCCATGGGGCTCTCCCGCCCGACCGTGGCCGACCTGCTCCAACGACTCGCGGACCGCGGCCTGGTCGCGGTGGTCGGGGAGAGCGGCGCAGTCCGCCGCGGCCCCAACGCGCGGCTCTACGGGCTCGTGGCCTCCCGGGCCCACATCGCCGCCGTGGACGTGCGCACCCACAGCGTGGCCTTCGCGGTCACCGACCTCGCCGGCAGGGACGTCACCGAGGTCACCCTTCCGGTCGATCCCACCCGGCCCGCCGCGCACCTCGTGGAGTCCGCCGTCGCCGCGCTGGACGAGACCCTGCGCGGGGCCGGCGTACGCACCCTGCACACCCTCGCGGTGGGCGCCCCCGGCCTGGTCGATCCGGCAACCGGGGAGCTCTCCCGCGCGGGCGGGCTCCCCGACTGGCACGGACTGCTGGTCGCCGCGCTCCGGGAGCACCTGCCGGCGCGGGTGCTCCTCGACAACGAGGTCAACCTCGCGGGTGTCGCCGAGCTCCGCACCGGCGCGGCCCGTGACCGGGACACCTTCGTGCTGGTGTGGCTGGGACACGGCGTCGGCGCGGCGGTGATCCTCGACGGCAGGCTGCGCCGCGGCTCCTCAGGCGGCACCGGCGAGATCGGCTTCCTGCCGGTGCCCGGCACGGCGGGACTGCCCACGGCCACCGCGTGCGACGGGGGGTTCCACTCCCTGGCCGCGAGCTCCGCGGTCTGCGCGCTCGCCAGGGAACACGGGCTCGCGACCTCCGGGGAGGACGACGCCGCCGCTGCCGAGGAGGTGCTGCGCGCAGCCGTGACCGGCGGGGCCACGGGGTTCCTGGACGAGCTCGCCGGCCGGATCGCCGTCGGCGCCGCCGCCGTCGCCTCGGTCCTGGACCCCGGCTGCGTGGTGCTCGGCGGCGAGGTCGGCCGGGCCGGGGGCAAGGAACTGGCCAGCCGGGTGGGTTCCCGGCTGGCCGAGCTGTCGCCGCTGCGCACCGAGGTGCTGGCCGGGACCGTCGAGGGCAGTCCGGTGCTGCGCGGCGCCGTGGTCACCGCGCTCGACGCGGCACGCGACGACGTGTTCGCCACGGACTGAACCCCCGGAGTCCACCGACGCCCGGCGGCCGCCAGGGGCGTCCACCGGTCAGAACCACTGGCTCGGACAAGGTCCGTACTGACGCGGCGCGGTGGCCGGGCTGGAACCCCGCTCGAGTGACCCAGCGCACAGCCGTCCAGGCTCTCCGGCCGCCGAGCCGCCATGGCACACTGGACGCGTATCAGTGACGTTCGCGCACTCCGGGGTCGGTGAAACTCCGAACCGGCGGTTACAGTCCGCGACCCGGCCGCAGCCAGCGGCCGGTTGACCAGGTGAAATTCCTGGACCGACGGTGAAAGTCCGGATGGGAGGCAGTGCGCGGCGGGCGAGCACCGGTACGCCGTCCTCGACGGCCGGGTCGGCCATGTCCTCATGGCTTTCCGTCTCGCGGCTGGGGTCTCCCGTGTCCGCGACCGGCTTCCCTGCCTCGACGTGCGTACGGTGGTGCGCCGTCCGCGTCCTTCCCTTCCCCGGAGTCCGCGCCCACAGGTGGCAGGAGGACTTCGGTGGCCCCGATCGACGAAGCCGACGCCATGCGGCGTGCCGTCGGGCTCGCCGCCCGCGGCCTCGGCGCGACCAGCCCCAACCCCGTCGTCGGCTGCGTGGTCCTGGACGCCGCCGGCGAAGTCGTCGGCGAGGGGTGGCACCAGCGCGCCGGCGGCCCCCACGCCGAGGTCCACGCCCTGCGGGCCGCCGGGGAACGCGCCCGAGGCGGCACCGCCGTGGTCACCCTCGAGCCGTGCGACCACACCGGACGCACGGGCCCCTGTTCCCAGGCCCTGATCGGCGCCGGGATCGCCCGGGTCGTCTACGCCGTCACCGACCCCACCCCCACCGCCACCGGCGGCGCCGCCACCCTGTTCGCCGCGGGCGTGGACGTGGCCGGCGGACTGCTGGCGGACGAGGCCACCGCGGTCAACGAGGCGTGGCTGACCTCGGTGCTGCGCCGCCGCCCGTTCGTGCTGTGGAAGTACGCGGCGACCCTGGACGGCCGGATCGCGGCCGCCGACGGCACCAGCCGCTGGATCACCGGGAGCCAGGCCAGGGCCGACGTGCACCGACTGCGTGCCGAGGCCGACGCCGTGGTGGTCGGCTCCGGGACCCTGCGCGCCGACGACCCCCACCTCGCCCACCGCGACGCCCCCCGCCCCGACGTCCCCCAGCCGCTCCGCGTGGTGGTGGACACCCATGCCACCGTCAAACCCGACGCCCGGGTGCTGGACGCCGCCGCCCCCACCCTGCTGTGCGTGGGCCGGGACGCCGCCACCGGGCACCTCCCGGGCCTCGACGTGCTGCGGCTGCCCCCCGCCCGGGACGGGCGCGGGTTGGACCTGACCGCGCTGCTCGCGGCGCTCCACGACCGCCAGGTCCGTTCCGTCCTGCTCGAGGGCGGACCCACCCTGGCCGGTTCGTTCCTCGCCGCCGGGCTGGTCGACAAGGTCGTCGGCTACCTCGCCCCGGCGCTGCTCGGCGCCGGCCCCTCCGTCGTCCACGGCGTCGGAATCCACACCATCACGCAGGCCCTGCGGCTCGATGTCGCCGACGTCACGCGACTCGGCGTGGACCTGCGCGTCACCGCTTATCCCCGGACGCACCCCGCGCCCGGCGTACTCGAGGAGAGCTGAGTGTTCACCGGAATCGTCGAAGAGCTTGGCGAGGTCGTCGAGGCGCAGGAACTGGGGGACTCCTCCCGGTTCCGGTTCCGCGGGCCACTGGTCACCAAGGACGCGCGGCACGGGGACTCCATCGCGGTCAACGGCGTCTGCCTGACCGTGGTGGACACGCAGGACGGTGAGTTCACCGCGGACGTGATGGCCGAGACCCTCAAGCGCACCAGCCTGGGTGCGCTGGCCCCCGGCTCCCGGGTCAACCTGGAGCGGCCCATGGCCCTCGGCGGGCGCCTGGGCGGCCACCTGGTGCAGGGCCACGTGGACGGCGTCGGCGAGATCGTCCGCCGCACCCCGGGTGAGCGCTGGGAGGTGGTCGCCGTCGCACTGCCCGCGGAGCTGAGCCGCTACGTGGTCGCCAAGGGTTCCATCGCGGTGGACGGGGTCAGCCTGACCGTGGTCGCCGCGGAGCGGGACCACTTCACCGTCAGCCTGATCCCGACCACCCTCGCCGCCACCACCCTCGGCTTCAAGCAGCCGGGCGACCCGGTCAACCTCGAGGTGGACGTGCTCGCCAAGTACGTGGAGCGGCTGCTGGACCAGGACGCGGACCCCGCGGGGGTGGCCGGGTGACTGGCGTGGACTGGCTCAACGGGACCGCGTTCGAGGTCTTCGACCAACACGTCATCTGGTCCGACATGATCGGCAACCTGCTGGGGCTCACCGCGCTGGCCCTGGGCTGGCGCCGTTCGATGTGGACCTGGCCGGCGCAACTGCTGTCCGGTGCCGTCCTGATCACCGCGTATCTGTCCGCGCAGCTCGGCGGGGGCGTGGGCAAACAGCTCCTGGTCGTCGGCGTGGCCTGCTGGGGCTGGACCCGGTGGCGGAACGGCAGCCGCGGCGGGACGGGTCGGATCACGGTCCGGTTCGCCACCTGGCCGGAACGCATCGCCCTGGTCGGCGGCACCGCCGCGGGCACCCTCGCCGTGGGCTGGCTGTTCAGCGCGTTCCCCACCCTGTCCTGGAACCCCTGGCCGGACGCGTACATCTTCGTGGGCACGCTCGCCGCGATGGTGGCCCAGGCCCGCGGCCTGGTGGAGTTCTGGTTCGCCTGGCTCGCGGTGGACCTCGTCGGCGTCCCCCTCGCCCTCACCAGCGGCCTGGCCTTCTCCGGCCTCGTCTACTGCATCTACTTCGCCCTGGTGCTGCTCGGCCTGCGCGCCTGGTGGCAGCGCACCCGCAGCACCACGTCCCCGGGTCGGCCCGTCCTGGAAGGAGCAGCAGCGTGACCGTCACCCCAGCACCCCGACAGGTGCCGACCGAGGAGGACCTCACCCTCGACCCGATCGAGCGGGCCGTCGCCGACATCGCGGCGGGCCGGCCGGTCGTGGTCGTGGACGACGCGGACCGGGAGAACGAGGGCGACCTGGTCGTCGCCGCGCAACTCGTCACCCCCGAGGTGATCGCCTTCATGATGGCCGAGTGCCGCGGCCTGATCTGCGTGCCGATGCGCGGCACCGACCTGGACCGGCTCAAGCTGGAGCAGATGGTCCAGGACAACACCGAGAGCATGCGCACCGCGTTCACCGTCTCCGTGGACGCCAAGCACGGCACCACCACCGGCATCTCCGCCGCCGACCGGGCCCACACCGCCCGGGCCCTGGCGGACCCCGAGTCCGTCCCCGGCGACTTCGTCCGGCCCGGACACGTCTTCCCGCTGCGCGCCCGGGAGGGCGGGGTGCTGGCCCGGGACGGCCACACCGAGGCCGGCATCGACCTGGCCCGGCTCGCCGGCCTCCACCCGGCCGCGGTGATCTGCGAGATCGCCAACGCGGACGGCACCATGGCCCGGCTGCCCGAACTGGTCCCGTTCGCCCGCAGGCACGGGCTGGCGATCGTCTCCATCGAGGACCTGATCGCCTACCGCCGCCGCGTCGAGCCGGCGGTGCGCCGCGAGGCCGACACCGCCCTGCCCACCGCGCACGGCACCTTCCGGGCGTTCGGTTACCGCAGCGAGGCCGACGGCGCGGAACACATCGCGCTGGTGGCCGGGGAACTCGCCGACGGGCGCCTGCTGGACGGCGAGGACGTCCTGGTGCGCGTCCACTCCGAGTGCCTCACCGGCGACGTCCTCGGTTCCCAGCGCTGCGACTGTGGCCCGCAGCTCCAGGCGTCCCTGGCCCGGATCGCCGACGAGGGCCGCGGCGTGGTGGTCTACCTGCGCGGACACGAGGGACGCGGCATCGGCCTGCTGCACAAGCTGCGGGCCTACCAACTCCAGGAGGTCGGTCGGGACACCCTCGACGCCAACCTCGACCTCGGCCTGCCCGCCGACGCCCGGGACTACGGGGCCGGCGCCTCGATCCTGACCGACCTCGGCGTGCGCTCGCTGCGCCTGCTGACCAACAACCCCGACAAGACGTCCGCGCTGACCAGGCACGGTCTGCTGGTGCTCGGCCGCGAACCGCTGCCGGCCCCCGCGGGCGAGCACAACCTGCGGTACCTGCGGACCAAGAGGGACCGGATGGGGCACGACCTGCCCTGGCTCGGCGACCCGGCCTGAGGCCGGCCGGCCCCGGGGCGCCGGGCCGGGGCAGTGGCCCGGCGGACCGGTCGGGGCGACACGAACAGTTACTCCTACCCCTAAGGATCTGAAGAGACGTGAGTGGCAAGGGCGCACCAGAGATCTCCGTGGCCCCGTGCGAGGGCCTGAAGGTGGCGGTCGTCGCCGCGCAGTGGCACGACAAGGTGATGGACGGGCTGCTCGACGGGGCACTGCGGGCGCTGGCCGGGCTCGGGGTCACCGAGCCCACCGTCGTGCGGGTGCCCGGCAGCTTCGAGCTGCCGGTGGCGGCCCGGGTGCTGGCCGACCGCGGTCATGACGCGGTGGTGGCGCTCGGGGTGGTGATCCGCGGTGGCACGCCCCACTTCGACTACGTCTGCCAGGGCGTGACCGCGGGGCTGACCCAGGTGAGCGTGGAGACCGGGGTGCCGGTCGGCTTCGGCGTGCTGACCTGCGACACCGAGGAGCAGGCGGTGGACAGGGCGGGGCTGCCCGGGTCCGTCGAGGACAAGGGGCACGAGGCGGCCACCGCCGCGGTGGCCACCGTGGTGGCCCTGCGTTCCGCCGCCGCGGCCATGGCGGTGACCGCCAGCTCCGGGTGACCCGGTAAGTTGGGGGCACCATGGGCAAGACATTCGACGAGCTGTTCACCGAGCTCAAGCACAAGGCCGCCACCGGCGACCCCGCCTCCTCCCGCACCGCCGAGCTGGTGGCCGCGGGGGTGCACACCATCGGCAAGAAGGTCGTCGAGGAGGCCGCCGAGGTGTGGATGGCAGCCGAGCACGAGGGCGCCGACCGCACCGCGGAGGAGATCTCCCAGTTGCTGTACCACCTTCAGGTGATGATGGTGGCCCGCGGCATTGACCTCGACGACGTCTACGCTCATCTGTAGCCGACGGAACCGCGGCGCGCCCCCGGCCCGCCGTGGTCTCCCCGGCCCACCGTCCTCCCCACCACCGCCCCCACCACCGCGAAGGGTCTGACCTGACATGCTCCGCATCGCCCTCCCCAACAAGGGTTCACTGTCCGAGCCTGCGTCGGCGATGCTCCATGAGGCCGGCTACCTCCAGCGCAAGGACGCGCGCGAGTTGGTCCTCGTCGATCCGCAGAACAACGTGGAGTTCTTCTTCCTGCGTCCGAGGGACATCGCCGTCTACGTCGGCTCCGGGCGGCTCGACCTGGGCATCACGGGGCGGGACCTGCTGCTGGACTCCGGGGCGTCGGCCGAGGAGATCATGCAGCTCGGCTTCGGCCGCTCCAAGTTCCGCTTCGCCACCCGTCCGGGTACCGCCAAGGACGTCAGCGAGTTCGGCGGGATGACCGTCGCCACGTCGCTGCCCGGAGTGGTCGCCAAGCACCTCGCCGACCGCGGCGTGGACGCCGCGGTGGTCCGCCTGGACGGCGCGGTGGAGACCGCCGTCCAACTCGGGGTGGCCGAGGTGATCGCCGACGTGGTGGAGACGGGCACCACCCTGCGCAACGCCGGCCTGGAGATCATCAGCGACCCCATCCTGGAGTCCGAGGCCGTGGTGGTCCGCCGGATCGGGGCGGAGCGGGACGAGCCGCGGGTCACGCAGTTCCTGCGGCGCCTCCAGGGGGTCCTGGTCGCCCGGAGCTACGTGATGATGGACTACGACATCAGGGCCGAGCACGTGGACAAGGCCATAGGGCTCACGCCGGGGCTGGAGTCGCCCACCGTGTCCCCGCTGCACAACGAGGGCTGGGTGGCGGTCCGGGCCATGGTGCCGCGGTCCGAGGCGCAGCAGATCATGGACGATCTGTGGGAGGTCGGGGCCCGGGCCATCCTGGTCACCGACATCCACGCCTGCCGGCTGTGACGCCTCCCGGGCTCCGCTCCCGGTGACCAGGACCAGCCGCAGACGACCCGCCGAAGACGACGAGAAGGCGCCCCCGTGTCAGCCACCGCCGACCTGCCCGAACTTCCGATCACGTTCCGGCCCCGGCGCACCCGTGTGGTGCTGCTGAGCATAGGTACGGCGCTGCTCGTCGTCTTCGCCGTGATCGCCGTGCTGCTGCCCGGCGGCTCCGGGAGCGGCTCGTGGAACGTCGCCGACCGGCTCACCTTCGTGGGCACCGGTCTGCTGATCTTCGGCGTGCTGGTGGTGCTGTCCCGACCGAAGGTCATGGTGGACCAGGCGGGCGTGACGGTGGTCAACCTCACGGTCAAGCGGCGCCTGGAATGGGCCGAACTGATCCGGGTGAACCTCCGCGCCGGTGACCCCTGGGTCTACCTGGACCTGGCCGACGGCACCACCCTGGCCGCCATGGGCATCCAGACCGGTGCGGGCAAGGCCCAGGCCATCCGGGACGCCCGGGCGCTGCGTGCGCTGGCCGAGGTCCGGGGCAGCGCCGCGGAGGACCCCCGGGGCACCGACTGACATCACCGGCCTGCTTTGTCTACTCTTGAACCACTGGTGTGCCCCCTGTGCGCCCCCGCCGACGTGGGCCGCGGGCTGCACCGCGTCGTTCTCGTCGTCCGACCGCCTTCTACTCGAGGAGTGACACTCTCCGACGATGGACCCATCGTCCTGTAGTACCTGCGCCACCTTGTCCGCCCTGGTGCGGCGCGAGGAGGTGGCGGAATGACCGTCCCACTGCTGCTGCTCGCCGCGGCGTTCGTGTTGATCCTGGCCAACGGCTTCTTCGTGGCCACCGAATTCGGTCTGGTGGCCGTGGACCGGCCGGCGGTGGAGCGGGCCGCCGCGGAGGGCGACCGCCGGGCCCGCAACGTGCTGCGGGCGCTGCGCAAGCTCTCCTTCCAGCTCTCCGGCACCCAGCTCGGCATCACCATCACCTCGCTGGTGGTCGGCATGCTCGCCCAGCCCGCCCTGGCCGAACTGCTCGGCGGACCGCTCACCGCGACGGGCGTGCCCAGCTCCGCGGTGCCGGGCACCGCCGTGGTGGTGGGCATGCTGCTGGCCAGCGCGGTGCAGATGGTCCTCGGGGAGCTGGTCCCGAAGAACTGGGCGATCTCCCGCCCCCTGGACGTGGCCCGGTTCGTCGCCGGTCCCCACCAGGCGTTCTCCGCGGCCTTCAAGCCGATGATCACTTTTCTCAACAGCTCGGCCAACCGCCTGGTGCGGGCGCTGGGCGTGGAGCCCGCCGAGGAACTGGCGTCCGCCAGGTCACCGGCCGAGCTGGTGTCCCTGGTCCGGCACTCCGCGCGGGCCGGGGCACTGGAGGAGGACACCGCCGACCTGTTCGTGCGGACCATCAGCCTCACCGAGCTGACCGCGCAGTCCGTGATGACCCCCCGGGTGCGGGTCTCCGCCCTGGAGGACACCGCGACCGCCGCGGACGTCGTCAACCTCACCCGGGCCACCGGGCTGTCCCGGTTCCCGGTGTACCGGGAACGCCTGGACGAGGTGATCGGCGTGGTCCACCTCAAGGACGCCCTCGCGGTGCCGGCCGCGGAACGGACCCGCAGGACCGTGGGGCGGATCGCGGTGGCCCCGCTGCTGGTGCCCGAGACCCTCCCGGTGCAGCCGCTGCTCGAGCGGCTGCGCAGGGAACAGCCGATGGCCGTGGTGGTGGACGAGTACGGCGGGACCGCCGGCGTCGTCACCCTGGAGGACATCGTCGAGGAACTGGTCGGTGAGGTGCGCGACGAGCACGACGCCGCGGCGCTGCCCGAACTGGCCCCCGCCCCCGCCGAGGGCGGGCACCCCGCCTGGGACGCGGACGGGAGCTGCCGGGTGGACCTGCTGGGAAGGGTCGGCCTCGAAGCCCCGCCCGGCCCCTACGAGACGGTCGCGGGCCTCGTCGCCGACCTGCTGGGACGGATTCCCGAACGCGACGACGTGGTCACCCTGCCCGGCTGGCGGCTGCGGGTGCGCCACGTGGGCCACCACAGGGCGGAACGGGTGCGGCTGGTGCGGGTGGGCCGGGCCGAGCCGACGCAGCCGTCCGGACGCCCCGGGGAGGCACCGCGATGACCGCGCTGCAACTGCTGTTCTTCGGGCTGCTGCTGCTCGGCAACGCCTTCTTCGTCGGCGCCGAGTTCGCGCTGGTGTCGGTGCGGCGCGACCAGATGGAACCGCTCGCCCTCCAGCACCGGCGTGCCCGTACCGTCATCTACGGCCTCGAACACCTGTCGCTGATGCTGGCGGCGGCCCAGTTCGGGATCACCGTGTGCTCCCTGGCCCTCGGTGCCATCGCCGAGCCGACGGTCGCCCACCTGCTCGAGGGGCCGTTCCACGCCGTGAGCGTGCCCGGCCACCTGATCCACCCGATCTCCTACGTCATCGCCCTGGCCGTGGTGGTCTTCCTCCACCTGGTCATCGGCGAGATGGTGCCCAAGAACATCGCCATGGCCAAGCCGGAGAAGACCGCGCTGTGGCTGGGCGTCGCCCTCGTCGGCTTCACCCGGGCGCTGCGCCCGTTGATAGCGTTCTTCAACGCCTGCGCCAACGCGGTGCTGCGGCTGCTCCGGGTGGAGCCCAAGGACGAGGTCGAGTCGGTGTTCACCAGCGAGGAGCTCTCCCACCTGGTGCAGCACTCCCGGCAGGCCGGGCTGTTGGGACGGGCGGAGCAGGAGCGGCTCGAGGACGTCCTGGAGCTGGGCACCCGCCCGGTGACCGACGTGCTGTTGAAGTATGAGTCGCTGGTGACCGTGGACCCCGCGGTGACGCCGCGCCAACTCGAGGACCTGACCGTGCGCACCGGGTTCTCCCGGTTCCCGATCACCGCCCCCGGCGGCGCCTTCCACGGCTACCTGCACGTCAAGGACGTGCTCGAGCTGGAGGAACCGGACCTGCCGGTGCCCCGGCGGCTGTGGCGGGCGATGGCGGTCCTCGGGGCGGACCTGCCCCTGGACGACGCCCTGACCACGATGCGCAGGGCGGCCTCCCACCTGGCGGCGGTCGAGGACGCGGAGGGCCGGGTGCTGGGCGTGGTGGCCCTGGAGGACGTTCTGGAGATGCTGGTGGGTGAGGTCCACGACCCGGCCCACCGGCCCACCCCGCGCAAGACGCCCCAGTCGGCGGGCCGGGGCAGGACCTAGGGTCCGGTCGCCCAGCAGCACGCGGCTGAGCGTTCGCCCCCGCTGCCGGGCCGGCCCGGCCCGGCAGCGGACGTCCTGTGGTGCACCAACCGGCCGGCCGAGCCGGTGGTGGGGTGCTAGGGCCTGTCTGATGAATCCCGCCTGGGTCGTGACGCCTGGCACGCACGCTCGCTGCGTTGTCGGGATCATCCATGTACGCCCAGTACGAGGACGACCCTCCGCCTTGCGATCGCGCGCACCAGACGCCGCGACCCCCGCCCTCCGGGCGGGGGTCGCTACTTATCAGACAGGCCCTAGTCGCCTGGTGGCTCCTGCTCCCGTCCGTGCAGGTCACGGCCGGCCAGCACCTCGCCGTACGCCTGCATCAGGTCGGGCAGCCGCAGGGTGGACAGGTCCTCCCGGGTGGGCACCGAGGGCATCGTGGACAGCCGCAGGTCGCGGTAGGCGCAGCTCTTCTCGTACAGGGTGCGGACGAACCGCCCGTTGCCCAGTTCGTCGATCCACCACTGGTCCACCACGTACCCGCTGATGCTGCGGAGCTCGTCCAGCGCCTCCTCGTCCCACAGGTCGCCGTTCTCCTCGGCCAGCACCTCCCCGATCCGGGTCAGCTCCGAAGGGCGGTAGCTGGGGAAGTCCACCCGGGTGGTGAACCGGGAGTTCAGCCCGGGATTGGCGGCCAGCAGCCGGTCCATGCCCTCGGGGTACCCGGCGAGGATGACCACCAACCGGTCACGGTTGTCCTCGGCACGCTTCAGCAACACCTGGAGCGCCTCGTCCCCGTAGGCGTCGCCCTTGGAGTAGCCGGAGTTGGCCAGGCTGTACGCCTCATCCACGAACAGCACCCCGCCGAGCGCGGAGTCGATCAGCTCGTTGGCCTTGACCGCGGTCTGCCCGAGGAACTCGCCCACCAGGTCGGCGCGCTGCGCCTCCACCAGGTGCTCGCCCTCCAGCAGTCCCAGCGCGTAGAACACCCGGCCGAGTATCCGGGCGACCGTGGTCTTGCCGGTGCCGGACGGGCCGGAGAAGACGAAGTGCCGTTTCGGCGGCTGGACGGGCAGTCCCTGCCCGGACCGCAGCCGGGCCATCCGGAGCTGGGCGGACAGCGCTCGGACCTGGCGCTTGACCGGTTCCAGGCCGACCATCCGCTCCAGTTCCGCCAGCGCCTGTTCGAGCAGCACGGGATCGGGGGCGGCCAGCACCCCGCCGTTGGACGGCACCGGGGCCACCGGCAGCACCGCCTTCTCCCGGGGGGAGTCGCCGCCCGGCGTGGGCGGCGAGGACGTGGTGGTCGCCCGGGGATCGACGGGCTGCCCGCCGTCGGGATCGCCCATCTGGCTCAGGCCGGTCAACGGGACCGGGGTGAGGTCCTCGGAGTCGTCCAGCCCCTCGCCGACGGTGATCGCCGCCAGTCGGGCCGCGGTGTCCATGAAGGTGGGGTCCACCTGGTGAACCGCCCGGTACAGGGGCAGCGCCGCCGCACTGCGGCCGGTGCCCTCGTACGCCCGACCCAACCAGTAGCGCAACTCCTTGCGCTGCGGCTGCTCGGAGCGGCACCGCATCAGGGCGGTGACGAGCAGCGGTTCCGCCGGTGCGCAGAGCTCGAGCCGCACCCGGGCCATCCCCGCGAACAGGCGGGCCTCGATGCCCAGCACCGGGTCGTCGAGCAGCGGTTCCGTGTGCCGGATGACCTGCTCCCAGTCCTTGACCAGGTAGGCCCGGCACGCGTGCAGGAAACGCACCTGGGGGTCGGTCTCCACGTCCGGGCACAGGGCGAGCGCGGCCTCGAGCTCGTCCACGTGCCGCCCGTCCAGCCAGTGCGAGGCGTGCGCGAGGAGCAGGTCGCGGTGGGTCTCCAGGATCGGCTGCACCCACCAGCCCAGCCAGTACCAGGAGCTGAGCTTGCGCCGGTGGAGTTCGCGTTGTTCCCCGAATCGGTCCCGGTGCCGGTGCATCTGGAGCAGCGCCGTGGGGGTGTCCGCCCGTAGGGCGTGCAGGCCGAGCCAACCGTCGGCCATGCCGGGGTCGAGCCGCACCGCGCTGCGGAACTCCTCCTCGGCCTCCGTGTAGGCACCCACCGTGTAGGCGTCCACGGCACGCAACCAGGCCAGGTCGGCGGGGGTCCCCGAACGATTGGCGCTGATGTCCATCAGGTCCCCCACATGATCTTCCCCCGCGGCCCGCCAGAGTTGGGAACCACCGTATCCCGGGCGGGTGTTGAACGAAGACCGCGCCAACAACCCTTGTCAAACGCGTCCTTTGGCATGGTACCGGCGAGCGAGCGCGGTTCCGTCGTGCGGGTGGGGCCGCCGCGGCTCCGAGCGGGACGATTCGGCCACCGCGACCGCTGAACTGTGGTGACGTTGCGTGATCGACTGGTTGCCGGTCCCGGGTGGTGCCTGGGGCCCTGCGGGGCCCGAAGTGGCGGCCCCGGGAGCCTCGTGCCGGGAAGGCTCAGTGGGACGTGGGGAGCGTCGGGAGCCCGTGGCCCAGGGGGCTCGACCGTCCCCGGAACGGCCCGACCGGAACCGCCCCGCCGACCGGCGGCGATCACTCAGGGTGATCAACCAGGTCGTGGGCGCGGGGGTTCGGGACCCTGGCCCACACCCGATAACCGTCCGGCACCTCCCGCACCAGCGCGTCCGCCCAGGGTCGTGAGGGGTCCGCGGCGAAGTGGGCGCGTTCGGCCTGCTCCCAGCGCCGCCAGAACGCGGAGAGGGCCGCACCGTCCCGTCGCCGTCCCCGGGCGTGGGCCACCTCGGGGGCCAGGTCCATCCACAGGGTGCTGGCCAGCCAGGGGCGCAGCGCACGCCGGCCGGCCCCGACGCCCTCCAGCAGCACCACCGCTGCCGGCTCGACCACCCGTGGGGCGTCGAACCGACGGGCCACCCAGTCGTAGGCCCGGTACCGCGCGGGCACGCCCTCCGCGAGCGGACGCACCACCTGGTCGAGCACCCGCCCCACCCAGTCGAACAGCTCCTCGTGGGTGGCGAGGTCGTCCAGGCGCACCACCGGCGCGTCGTCGAGCAGGGGCGCCAACCGGCCGGCGAACGTGGTCTTCCCCGCCCCGGCGTGCCCGTCCAGGGCGACCAGTCGCACCGGACCGCACGACGGGGGCAGCGCTCGCAGCCGTCGGGCCGTTCCGGCGAGCCCCGAGCCCCCGCTCCCCACCCGGTCCGCCGTCCGGCCCGGGTACTCGGCCAGCCGGCCCCCTGTTTCGTCCACCGGCCCAGGGTAGGACCCCGCCGGGGGGACGGGTGTTCCCGGGAGGGGCGGTGACCTACCGTGGGGACGTGAGCGAACACCTCCACCACCTGTACCCCGCCCAGCGGCTGGACCAGGCACGACAGGCCGCGGCGGAGCAGGGCCTCGACGCCCTGCTGATCTCGCCGGGATCGGACCTGCGCTACCTGACCGGCTACCAGGCGATGCCCCTCGAGCGGTTGACCTGCCTGGTCGTCCCGGCCCACGACGAGCCGTTCCTGGTCGTCCCCAACCTGGAGCGGCCGGCGGCGGAGGACTCCCCGGCCGGCAGCCTGGGCATCGAGATCACCGGGTTCGGGGAGACCGACGACCCGTACGCCCTGATCGCAGCCAGGCTCCCCGACGGCCGACAGCGCGTGGCCGTGGACAACCACATGTGGGCGGAGAAGGTCCTGGCCTTCCGCGCCGCCCTGCCCGGGGTGGACCTCTCCCTCGCCTCCGCGGTGCTGTGCACGCTGCGGCTCCGCAAGTCGGCGGCGGAAGTCGAGGCGCTGCGCCGGGCCGGCGCCGCCATCGACCGGGTGCACCGCAGGATGGGGGAGTGGCTGCTGCCCGGCCGCACCGAACGGGACGTCGCCCGCGACATCGCCGACGCCATCGTGGAGGCCGGCCACGTCACCGTGGACTTCGTCATCGTGGCTGCCGGGCCGAACAGCGCCAGCCCGCACCACGAACCCGGCGAGCGGGTGATCCGGCCCGGTGACCCGGTGGTCGTCGACATCGGTGGCACCACCGAGGAGGGCTACTGTTCGGACTGCACCCGCACCTACTGCGTGGGTGACCCGCCCGCCGAGTTCCGCGAGCTGTACGCGGTGCTGCGACAGGCCCAGGCCGCGCAGACCGAGGCGGTGCGGCCCGGGGTCACCGCCGAGGAACTGGACGCGGTGGGCCGGGACATCATCGCCGAGGCCGGCCACGGGCAGCACTTCATCCACCGGACCGGCCACGGCATCGGCCTGGAGACCCACGAGGAGCCCTACATCGTGGCCGGCTCGACGCTGGCCCTCGAGCCGGGGATGGCGTTCTCCGTCGAGCCGGGGATCTACCTCCCGGACCGCTTCGGCGCGCGGATCGAGGACATCGTGGTCTGCGTCGAGGACGGCGGTGAGCGGCTCAACCTCACCAGCCGCGACCTGGTGGTACTGCCCGCCTGACGCCACCTCGCCGACCGCGCCGCCCCGCCCTCCCCTGAGGGTCCGGGGCGGCGCGTCGTTGACCGTGTTCCCCGACGCCACCGGCCGTCGGGGCCCCCGCCTGGTCACACCCACGCCGCGGCCCGGCGCCCGCCCGCCTTCCGCGGAGCGGAGCAGGGCCGGCCGCGGCGTTTCCCGCGCGTTCCCCCGCCCGCGCCCGGCTCCGCGCGGTAGCGACCAACGTGGACGCGCTCACGCCGCCCCCCGTGCCCGCCCCCGTGCCCGCCCTCCCTGCCCTGCCTGACCGCGGGCCGTGGCGGGGCCGTCTCCCGGTGCCGGGCACCCCGCTCACCCCTCTGCCCCGTGGCACGTGTCCGCGCCCGTGCTGCCGCGGGGCCCGCCGTGCGTGCCCGGTCCCGTTGACCACCCACCGCCCGGTCCGGGGGCCGGGCGGGCCTCCTGGCCCCCTCCTGACCCGGCCTGGACATTGATACCCCCAGGGGGTATGTTCGGCCTCGACATACCCCCCCGGAGTATTTGAGGTGACTGAAATGTCCGCGATGCTGCCGCAGCCGGACCCACGGCGCTGGTGGGCGCTGGCGTTCATCGCCATGGCTCAGTTCATGGTCATCATGGACACGTCGATCATTGGCGTGGCCCTCCCCGAGATGCGGGCGGATCTCGGCTTCACCCAGGGCAACCTGTCCTGGGTCTTCAACGCCTACGTCGTGGCGTTCGGCGGCCTGCTGCTGCTCGGCGGGCGGCTGGCCGACCTGTTCGGCGCCAGACGGGTGTTCGGTCTGGGCTGGGCGGTCCTCGCCGTCGGCTCGCTCACCGCGGGACTCGCCGGCGAGGTGTGGGTGGAGCTGGTCGGCCGTGCCGTCCAGGGCGCCGGCTCGGCGCTGATCGCGCCCTCGGCCCTCACCCTGCTGATGATGCTGTTCGGTTCGAACCCCAGGGAGCTCACCAAGGCGTTCGCGCTCTACGGGGCCGCCGCGCCCGCGGGCGGCACGGCCGGGGTCTTCCTCGGCGGCGTCATCACCGAGTACACGAGTTGGCCCTGGGTGTTCTACCTCAACATCCCCGTCGCCGTGGTCACCCTGCTCGCCGTCCCCCGTCTGATGCCCGCCGCCCCGGCGACGCGCGGATCGGTTGACGTCCTCGGCGCCCTGACCGTCACCGCCGGTCTCGCCACCATCGTCTACGCGGTCGTCCGCGCTCCGGAGACCGGCTGGGGCGCGGTCAGCACCTGGCTGGTGCTGGCCCTGGGCATCGCCCTGGTGGCGGCGTTCCTGGCCGTCCAGGTCCGGCGCCGCCAGCCGCTGATGCGACTGAGCATCCTGCGCACCCCCAGCCTGGCCGCCGCGAACCTGGCCCAGCTCCTGCTGGCCGGCGCGTGGATCCCGATGTGGTTCTTCCTCAACCTCTACCTGCAACAGGTCCTGGACCTCGGGGCGTTCGCCTCCGGCGCCGCGCTGTTGCCGATGACCGGCGCCGTGATGCTGATGATGGTCCTGCTCGCCCCCAGGCTGATGAACCGTTTCGGCCCCAAGCCGATGATCGTTGCCGGAATGGTCGCCCTGGCTGCCGGCATGCTGTGGCTGTCCTTCGTCCGTCCGGACGGCGCGTACGCGGTGGACGTGTTGCCCGCCTCGCTGGTCGCCGCCACCGGCATGTCGTTGGCCTTCATCCCCTCCCTGGGCACCGCCATCTCCGCGGCCCGGCCGGAGGAGGGCGGGCTCGCCTCCGGCATCGTCAACACCAGCTACCAGATCGGTTCCGCCCTCGGGCTGGCCGCCATGACCGCCGTGGCCGCCGCCCAGGGGGCCGACGAACTGGGCGACGTCGCCGCGCTGACCGACGGCTTCTCCGCCGCGTTCCTCGGCGCCGCGGGGATCGCCGCCGCCGGAGCCGTACTGGCCCTGATCACCTTCCGCGCCCCGCGGCCCGCCACCGGAGCCCTCACCGAGGAGCAGACGGCCGGCACCGGCTGAGCCCCGGGCCCGCCCCCGCCCAGGGGCCAGCCCCCCGTTCCCCCGTCACCCCACCGCGCCCGGCCGGGACCGCACCAGCGGCCCTGGCCGGGCGCGTCCGCCGTCAACCCAGGACCTTCCGCAGGTCGTAGCTGACCGGCTCCTCCAACTGGGCGTACGTGCAGCCGCGGGGCTCCCGGTCCGGCCGCCACCTGCGGAACTGCGCGGTGTGCCGGAACCTGTCGCCCTGCATGTGGTCATAGCTGACCTCACAGACCCGCTCGGGTCGCAGCGGAACCCAGGACAGGTCCTTGCCGGCGCTCCAGCGGCTGGGCGCGCCCGGCATCCGGCCCCCTCCCCGTGCCTCCTCGTCCGCCCAGTCCTCCCACGGATGCCCCTGCGCGGAGGGCATCCGCAGGGGCTCCAGCTCGTCGGCGAGTTTCTGCCGCTGCGCCATCGAGAACGCGGCGCAGACCCCCACGTGCCGCATCCGGCCCGCCTCGTCGAACAGGCCGAGCAGCAGCGACCCCACGACCGGGCCGCTCTTGTGCAGGCGCATCCCCGCCACCACGCAGTCGGCCGTCCGCTCGTGCTTGACCTTGACCATCACCCGCTCGCCCGGCCGGTACGCCTGGTCCGGCCGCTTGGCGATCACCCCGTCAAGTCCCGCGCCCTCGAACTGCTCGAACCACTGCTGGGCCACCTGGATGTCCAGGGTGGCCGGGGCGACGTGGACGGGAGGCCTGGCGTTGTGCAGGGCCTCCAGCAGGGCGGCGCGCCGCACCCGCAGGGGCGCGTCCAGCAGCGACGTGTCGCCCAGCGCCAGCAGGTCGAAGACCACCAGGTGCGCCGGGGTCCGCTCGGACAACAGCCGCACCCGGGACTCCGCCGGATGGATGCGCTCCAGCAGCGCGTCGAAGTCCAGTCGGCGTCCGGTGACCACGACGATCTCCGCGTCCACCACGCACCTGCGGGGCAACTGCTCCAGGCAGGCGCCGACCACCTCGGGGAAGTAGCGCCCCAGCGGCTTGGTGGAGCGGCTGGAGATCTCCACCTCGTCATGGTCCTTGAAGACGATGGCCCGGAAACCGTCCCACTTGGCCTCGTAGCTCATTCCGGGCGGGATGCTCGGGGCCGGGCTGGCGAGCATCGGCTGGACGGGGGGCATCACCGGAAGCTCCATGGTCTGGATTGTGCGGCCGGTCCGGGTTCCCCGCCCGCCGAGCGTCCTCCGGGCCACCGGGAGGCGGAGCACGCCCATCCGACCTAGCGTGAACCCCATGGCCACAGCGCTGGAGCTCACCGTGGGGGAGCGGACCGTGCGGCTGTCCAACCCGGACAAGCTCTACTTCCCCGAGCGCGGTTACACCAAGCTCGACGTCGCCCGCTACTTCATGGCGGTCGGCGACGGGGCGGTGCGGGCCCTGCGGGACCGGCCGACCACCCTCGAGCGTCACCCGGACGGCGTAACAGGGGAGTCCTTCTACCAGAAGCGCGCCCCCAAGAACCTGCCCGAGTGGATCCCCACCGGGCGGATCTCCTTCCCCAGCGGACGGCACGCGGACGAGATCTGCCCCACCGAGACCGCGGCCGTGGTGTGGGCCGCGAACCTGGGCTGTCTGACCTTCCATCCCTGGCCGGTCCGCCGCACCGACACCGAGCACCCCGACGAACTGCGGATCGACCTGGACCCGCAACCGGGCACCGACTACCTGGACGCGGTGCGCGCCGCGGCCGAACTCCGCCAGCTCCTTGACGAGCTGGGGATGCGCGGCTGGCCCAAGACCTCCGGTGGCCGGGGGCTGCACGTCCTCGTTCCCATCGAGCCACGGTGGACCTTCACCCAGGTCCGCAGGGCGGCCATCGCCGTCGCCCGGGAGTTGGAACGGCGGATGCCCGACCGGGTGACGTCGGCCTGGTGGAAGGAGCAACGGGGCGAGAAGGTCTTCGTGGACTACAACCAGACGGCCCGGGACCGGACCGTGGCCAGTGCCTACTCGATCCGGCCGTTCCCCCACGCCCCGGTCTCCGCGCCACTGCGCTGGGACGAGCTGCGGGACGCCAGGCCGCACGACTTCGACCTGACGTCCATGAGGACCCGCTTCTCCGAGCTAGGCGACGTCCACGCCGACCTCGACCAGCACGCCTACCTGCTGGACGCCGCACTGGAGTTGGCCGCCCGGGACGAACGGGACCACGGACTCAGCGACCTGCCCTACCCCCCGGAGCACCCCAAGGCGGCCGGAGAACCAGCGCGGGTCCAGCCCAGCCGGGCCCGCCGCCCACGGCAGTGAGGCCCACGGGTCACGGCGCCTCCCGGGGCCGTGCCGGGCGGGCCGGCTCGTCCACCCCGCCCCGCGGCACCTTCAGCAGCTTCAGGAAGAACCGCTCGGAGAACCCGGCGGCGAACGCGGCGAGCAACAGCAGGCCCGGGTCGTCCCCCTCGACCGCGGGCAGGGCCCGCCAACCCGCCAACACCGTGATCACCAGGGCGACCAGCGCGCCCACCAACGGCCGGAGCGCCAGGTTCAGGGTGCTGGTCCGGTACGTCATCAGACTGGAGCGGGCGTGCCTGGTCTGGAGCAGGCCGCTGAGCACCCCGCCGGCCGCCCCCATCACCACCACCGCCCCGGTGACCACCAGCAGGGCGCCGGTACGTCCTCCCGCGGGTGCGGGCGGCCACGCGGTGAACAAGGCGTCCGGGGCCGCCAACGGCACCGCCGCGCACAGCAGCAGCAGAATCCCGGCCGCGTAGAAGAACAGGTGCTCGAGCCGCCGCACCTGGAGGTCGTCGGCGATGGTCTGCGACTCGCCCGCGGTGTGCACCAGCTCCACGGCGGCGCACAGCGCGGCCCGCACCGCGTCGTCGTCCTCCGCGTTGTCCAGGCACTTGCGCAGCCTGCGCCCCGCCTCCTGCGCCGCCGGGTCCGGCGAGGCGTCCAGCGTCGCGAGCACTACGGTGCCCCGGGAGACCAGCCGGGGCCGTGGCAACAACCACACCAACGACTGGTCGGCGAGCGCCAGGTACGCGGCACCGACCAGTGGGTCGGGGCGCCGATGGGTCAGGTGGTCCCAGGCGACGTCCAGGGACGCCCGGATCTGGGCGCCGCGCTCCCCCGCCCGCTCCCCGAGCAGGGCGAGCTCACTGCCCAGCCGGTGGTGCTCCTTGACCAGGAGCATCACCCGGGTGGCGGCATAGCGGTTCCCCCGGAAGAGCCCGAGCCTGCGCCGTACCATCCGGCGCGAGGTACCGCGCCGCCGCGGTGGCGCGGTGGTCGTGTGTGGCCGTAACGGCATCGCCGCCGCGTTGGCGTGACTCGTCGTCATCATGGCGCCCCCCGCCCGCCACCCTCCCCCGGGGTGACTCTGCCACGGTATCCCCGGGACAGGCCCGAAGCGACGCGATAAAGGGAACTCACCCGTGAGTGTCCAGATGTGCGAGGAACATCCGTCCGGGTGACGCACAAGAACCCCGTCCCGACCCGGCCCGACCGGCCATCCCCACACGTGCCGGGCCCCACCCCTGGTACAACGCCCGTCCCGGTGGGGATAGTGACTTGCGAACACGCGACCGCACAGCCCTGTCCGCCGTCACCACAAGGGGAACCCTTCATGACCCAAGCACCCCGGAGAGCCGTCATCGCCGCCGCTGTCGCCGCCGCCGCGGCTGCCGCGTCCCCAGCGGCGTCCGCCGCTTCCCGGGCCGGTACCCCCGCCGGCACCGCGCCCGCCCCGACGGACGCCGAGCGACGCGGCAAGGACGACGCCCCCGTGGACAACCACACCTGGACCTCGTACTCCGACTGGCGTTCCGGCGCCGGCGAGGGCGTCCGTGTGCTCGGCGGCGCACGCCCCGCGATCACCATCGGACAGCCGACGCGCACCACCGAGTACACCGATCCGCACACCGGGAGGACCAGCACCTGGCAGAGCGCCGTGTGGACGTCCCCGGTCCACCGGATCGGCTTCGGCTCCAGCGAACTCGTCGCCTCCTGGAACGCGCACACCCCCGCGGGAACCTGGGTCCAGGTCGAGATGCACGGCACCTACACCGACGGCAGCAGCACCCCCTGGTACGTGCTGGGCCGGTGGGCGGCCGGCGACGGGGACATCAGGCGCACCTCGGTGGACGGCCAGACCGACGGCAAGAGCACCATCTGGACCGACACCTTCTCCATCGACGACACCTCCAGTGCACTGCGCCTGGTCAGCTACCGGCTCCGCCTCACCCTGCACCGCAGGCCCGGCTCCGACGCCGCTCCCCGGGTCTGGCGGGCCGGGGCCATGGCGTCGGACATCCCGGACCGCTTCACGGTCCCCGCGTCCACCCCCGGCCCGGCCACCGGCGTGGAGCTCGTGGTGCCCCGCTACTCCCAGGAGATCCACAAGGGGCAGTACCCCGAGTACGACAACGGGGGCGAGGCCTGGTGCAGTCCCACCTCCTCGCAGATGGTCATCGAGTACCACGGCCGCCGTCCCACCCCCGCCGACCTGGCCTGGGTCAACCCGGACTACGCCGACCCGCAGGTCTGCCACGCCGCACGGCACACCTTCGACTGGCAGTACGCGGGGTGCGGCAACTGGCCGTTCAACGCGGCCTACGCCACCACCTACCGCGACATGGAGGCGGTGATCACCCGGCTGCGCTCGCTCACCGACGCCGAGACCCTGATCCGGGCCGGACTGCCCGTCATCACCTCGCAGTCCTTCAGGGCCGAGGAACTCGACGGCGCCGGTTACGGCACCGCCGGGCACCTGATGTGCCTGGTCGGCTTCACCCAGGACGGCAACGTGATCGCGAACGACCCGGCGTCGGACAACAACGACGCCGTCCGCCGGGTGTACGACCGGCGGCAGTTCGAGAACATCTGGCTGCGCACCAAGCGCTACGCCGCGGACGGCCAGGTCAGGAGCGGCAGCGGGGGCATCGCCTACGTCTACTGGCCACGGGAGATCACCGCAGCTCAGCGGATGGCACTGGCGGCCGTCGGCATCAGGTGATCAAGCAGGAAGCCCCCTCCGGAAGTCGCCGGCGGGGGCTTCTTCGCGGGGCCGGCAGCGCGCCAGGGAGTAGCCAGGCAGACCTGTTGGGAATCGGACACTGGAACCAGGCATCCTGGCCTCCCGGCCCCGGCGGTTGCGCCCTTTCGCCGGCTGCCTTCGCGTCACGGGCGGAGCGATGAGCCCAGCCTCCGCCAGGGCCGGCGGGCGGACAGCAGCAGGGTGTCCGCCGCGCGAGGGCCGTTCGCCGCTGCGGGGAGCGTGTCCACGGTGACGTCCCGGAGCCCGGTCTCGGCGAGCAGCTTGGTCCACACGTGCTCTTGGAGCACCCACCTGCACATCGTGGCGGGTTCTCCGGTGGGCGTCTTCGTGGGGATGTCCGCGTGGGTGACGTCTGTCTCCGCGGGACTGCCGCTGAGGTAGTGGGCGAGGGTGGAGATCACCAGTCGTCCCCCTGGACGGAGGGCGCGGGCCGCGGCGGCAAGCAGGCTCCGCGGGTCGGTGAAGTCAGCCGCGCCGAAGAGGCTGTACAGCACGTCGTACCTGCCGGGCGCCGCGGTCAGGTGGTCGACCACGTCGGCGTGGACCAGGCGTAGCCGCGGGGCCAGGTGGCCGAACAGGTGGGTGGCCATAGCGTGTCACCCGGGCGGGCCCGGGTGGGTCCGGCCTGTCGGCCAGACCCACCCGGTCGGTGCTCAGTGCGAGTCGTTGCCGGGGTGGCAGGGGCCGCAGTCCGCGGCGTCGGACCACAGCGGCAGGTCGACGTCCCAGCCGTCGGCGGCGATCTGGTGGGCCGTCTTCATGACGGCCCCGTCGTTCTTGAACGCGACCTTCGGCATGTGGTGCAGGAAGCGCCCGCCGTTGTGCTGGGTGCACAGGTCGGCGTAGGCGACGGTGTCGAGGAGATCGCCTGCATGGCCATCGAGTGGCTGCCCCGGTACAACCCGGACCGAGCAAAGCTCCCGTACCGGGCCGTCACCAGCGGACCGCCGTGAAGTCGACGGTCCGCGGGCGGAGTTCCCGGGTACGGTTCGCCAGCCGCTCCAGTCGTCGGGTCATCTCCTCCGCGGGGAGGTGCCGCCGGTCGCCGTGGCCCGGCAACAGCCATTCGAAGCGGAGCTGGTCGATGGCGCGGGCGAGGGAGGCGGCCAGTTCCTCGATGGAGTACCAGGTGACGCTCTCGGCCACCTCGATGTCCCCGGTCGCACGCGACCAGTAGAAGCTGTCGCCGCTGAAGCAGTACCGCCCGTCCGCGAGATAGAGCACGCTGCCTCGCGTGTGGCCGGGGAGGGGGAGGGCGACCACCCCCGGCGCGATCGTTGCCGGGTCCGTGCCGCGCAGGACGCGGTCGGCGTCCGGTGCGGCCTCGAGGTCCCCCTCGTGGATCCACAGCCTGGCGCCGAAGGCGTCGGCGTAACGGCGGCCGTGGGCGGCGTGGTCGCGGTGGGTGAGCAGGACGTCGGTGACGCGGCCCAGCGCCTGGTAACGCTCGGCCAGCGCGGTGCTCCACCGTGGCGTGTCCACCATCATCACGGTGCCGTCCGGACGGCACAGCAGGTAGGAGTTGGCCCCCGCGGTGTGCGTGGAGTTGTGCCCGCAGAGGTGCACGGTGTCGTCCAGGGCCATCGGGAACGGGTCCAGTGCCGCGTCCAACCTCCCCGGGGCGCGGATCGACCGGCTGGGGCAGGCGTGCGCGGCGGCGTGGAGCTGCCTGACCTCGGCCTGGTCCCGCGGCTGCCGAAGGACGACGGAGCGCCCGCCGACCTCACCGATCAGGCCGGGCGCGAGTTGCCGGGCGACATCGCAGTTCATGCAGCGTTCGTCCACGCTCCAGTCGCCCTTGCTCGGTTCTGTGTCCACCGTTGCCCCCACGCTCTCGTGCGCCCGCCGATCGGCCGCCCCGGGTACAGAGGTATCCGGGGGCGTGTGGAAAAAGGAAGGGGTTTTGGATCTTGTTCTTGCGGTCCGAGGGCGCTCTCTGGCCGGGTGGCCCCGGGGAACGACCGGCCGTTGGCGCTGGTGTCCTGTGCGGGGGCGATTCCGGCGGCGGTTCGCCACCCGCCGCGCCGGGCGAGCGGTACGCTCCCGGAACCGCGGCCGGGCACCTGTCGGTGTCCGCACGCCGCGTCGTCGAACTGACGCCGCGGGGCACGGTAGCGGGCGGCACCGCCGCCGACCCCAACGTGCTCGTTCCGGCCGCCCGTTCGGAGACCCGACCGCGCTCGTCACGGTTGTCGCCGTCGCGGTTTCGCCGCTGGGCACGGGGACTGGACCCCTCGGCACATGCCCTCTGACCAGGGGCTCGTAACGCTCTCCCGCCCGGCTGCCAGTACGGGGTGTACGGCAGCAGAGAGGAGAGCCTCACGTGAAGATACCCACCAGGCGACACCGCGGCCCCGCCGCGACAGCCTGGGAGCCGGACCATCTGGAGGAGTTCTACCGGCGTCACGTGGACGCGGTCACCCGGTTCCTCGCACGCCGGGTGGATGACCCACACACCGTGGCCGACCTCACCGCCGAGGTCTTCCTCGCTGTGATCGACTCCGGCTACTCCCGGCGGCTGCAACGTGGCAGCGAGATCGCCTGGTTGTTCGGCATCGCGCGGAACATCGCGTCGGCGGAACGCCGTCGAGCCGTGCGGGAGTCCGTCCTCACCACCCGGGTCGCGGGTCGCCGTCTGCTGGAGTCCGACGACATCTCCCGGATCGAGGACAAGCTCACCGCGGAGGGCGAGAGCCGCCGGGCGCTCGCCGCGCTGGCGGAGCTGCCGGAGGGGGAGCGGGCCGTGCTCGAGCTCATCGTCGTCGATCAGCTCACCGTCGGGGAGGCCGCCGCCGCGCTGGGCATCAGCCAGGTCACCGCCCGGGTCCGGTTGCACCGCGCCCGCAAGACCCTGAGCGCCGCCACCGCCGGGGCCGACACCAGCAACCAGTTCGCATACTCAGGAGGCAAGGCATGAGCACGTCGTTCGAGGACCGTTTGGTGGAGGAGCTGAAGCGGGAGGCGAGGGTCACCGCGGCGGGTTGGCCCGAGCCGGAGCGCCGGCGGGTGTTCACCCCGACCCGTACGGTCACCGGTCTGGTGACCGCCGCCGCGGCGGTTGGTGCCTTCGTGGCCCTGCCCGGTGGTGGCGCCGGCACCCCGGCCTACGCGGTGGAGAAGACCGACAACGGCGGTGTGGTGGTGCACATCTCCGACTGGCCGCACGGTGACGACGAGGTGGCGGAGTTCACCCGGATGCTGCGCGACGCCGGGGTCTCGACCGTCTACAACCCCCCCGAGGGCTACCTGTGCCAGCCGCTGCCGGACGGTGTCGCCGAGAGGTCGCCGTCAGGCCCGAAGGGGGTGCACACCGAGTTCCACCGCAGCTTCGTCGGCGGGGCCACGGTGATCGGCCCGGAGGTGGCCCAGGTAACAGGCCCGGGCGCCCCCGCGGCGGGACTGGACAAGAACACCTCCGGCAGCCCGGAGAAGGGGACCAGTCAGGGCGAGGGTGACAAGGGCACCACGGAGAAGGGGACCAGTCAGGGCGAGGGCGACAAGGGCACCACCGAGAAGGGCACCAGCCAGGGCGAGGGCGACAAGGGCACCACGGAGAAGGGCACCAGCCAGGGCGAGGGCGACAAGGGCACCAGGACGACCGCTGGTTCGGACGAGGGCGCCAGCCGGCAGAGCAACGGCGACCGTTCCACCGACCAGGAGTTCACCTACCACCTGAAGGAGGGGGACACCGCGATCCTGTCCGACTCCCGGACCATGGACTCCATCGCCTTCGTCAAGGGAGCCTGCGCTCCGGTGGCGAAGGCCGCGAAGTAGTCGCCCGCACCACGGGGCCCGCTGGCGGTCGTGCCTTCCCGCGAGCCCGTGCGGTGGCGAACTCCGTGAGGGGGTGCGACACCGTGGTGAGTTGACCACACCACGAGCAGTGTGGACAGGCGCCCGGCTGGGGTTTCCCAGTCGGGCGTCGCGCGTGGGCGCCGTTGGGTTCGGGGACGGTGGTGACCTGGGCCATCGTCGGACATCGCGCCCCTGACCAGTCCTGGGCCAACCATGTGTCTAATACAGTCACCACGTGACACCGGTCGCGAAATGGGCGTGGTTCGGTGCGTCGGGCAGCAGGCGTCCGGGGCTGTGGTCCCCTCGTGGTGGCCTGGGCGTGCGCCACGGACGGGAGGAGAGCGGCGATGCTGGAGGCCCTGGGTCTCACCGAGGAGGAGGCGCGGACCTACGCCGCGCTGGTGCGTAGCGGTGCCTGCCCGAAGGAGCAGCTCGCGACGTTGACCGGACTGTCGTCCGGGGCGGTGGGCCGGGCGCTCGACGGGCTCACGAGTCACGGACTGGTCAGCCGCGACGAACCGGACGGGCGGCGGGTCGCCGCCCAGCCTCCCGACACCGCGGGGGAGGTACTGCTGCTGCACAGGATGCAGGAGTTGATGACGGCCCGTGCCGCCATGATGCGGCTCGCCGACGAGTACCACGCCAGCACCCGGGAGCAGCGCGGCCAGTTGCCGGTTGAGTACACCCCGAAGGCCGCGGTGCCGCAGCGGGTGGAGCAGATCCAGCGCGGTGCGCGCAGGGAGGTCCTGCACTTCGACACACCGCCCTATTCGTCCGTGGACAACCGGATCCAGGTGGAGCAACTCGCCGCAGGGGTCTCCTACCGGACGGTCTACGACCGGCACGCGATCGACTACCCCGGCGCCATGGAGCGGATCGACCAGTGCATCGAGGCCGGCGAACAGGCCCGGGTGATTGCCCGAATCCCGATGAAGGTGATGATCGTGGACCGGGAGCTGGCGATCCTGCCCGCGTTGGGTGGCATCGGCACCTGGCCCGGGGCGACCGTGATCGTCCAACCGAGTCCGTTGCTCGACGCGCTCATCGAGTTGTTCGAACGGGTCTGGGTGGACAGCGTGCCGCTGGACCTCGGTGCCGGGATCGAGGGGGTGCGGCCCGCGGAACTGGACAAGGCGGATGTGCGGCTGCTCACGTTGTTGTTGAGCGGGCTCACTGACGAGGCGGTCGCCCGGCACCTGGGCGTCGGACGCCGTACCGTGCTGCGCCGGGCGAGGAGCCTGATGGACCGGGCAGGCGTCGCCACCCGGATGCAGTTGGGTTGGTACGCGGCGAGACGGGGCTGGATCGGCCTGTCCAGGAAACGGCTCGCGGTGGACTCCTCCTCGGAGGGTCAGCTCGGCGCGGACACCGTCGTTCGGGGGGTCGGTGACGTCTGAGGGGCCGGCCGGTTCGGCTCGTTCCGCGTCGGCTCACCCGGGGCTGGCGCGGGCCGCCCGCCCGGGCCCGGGGAACGCTTCTCGGCCGCGGTGACCACCACGTATGATCGTGCGGCAAGCACCAGCGTGACTGCTGACGGAACTGGCTGTTGTGGTGAGGTGTGCGGTGGCGCAAGGCAGGGTCGTCCGATTCGATGACGTTCGCGGCTACGGGTTCATCGTTCCCGACGAGGGCGACGAGGACATCTTCATGCACGCGAACGACCTGCTGGACGAGAAGCACCTGTACAAGCCCGGTGCCCTCGTCGAGTTCCGCGTCGGTCAGGGCGAGCGGGGGCCCAAGGCGTCGCTGGTCCGGCTGGTGGAGCCGGCGCCGACCCGGAGCGTGAGCGCCCCGGTGGCCACCGGTCCCGCGACCGCGGAGGGTGTGGACGAGGACGGCATGTGTGACGTGCTGTCCGCCCGGGAGTTCCGGCAGGAGCTGACCGAGACGCTGCTCGAGGTCGCCCCCACGTTGACCGGGGCCCAGATCGTCCAGGTCCGTCAGGGACTCGACCGGCTGGCCAGGGGCCACGGGTGGCTCGCGTCCTAGCCGTGCCCGCCGCACGGGGTCATGCACGACCCGACGCCTGAGCTGACGCCCGGGCCGTTGAGCAGCAGGAGGTAGCGCACCACCATGACGGTCGCAGCCCCAGGCCACAGCGCCTGGCTCCGCAGGTACGAGCAGGCGTCGCCGAACGCCGTTCCCCTGGTCTGCCTGCCGCACGCCGGCGGGTCCGCCTCCTACTTCGTGCCGCTCGCCAGGGCGCTGGCGCCCGCGGTCGACGTGGTCTGCGTCCAGTACCCGGGCCGGCAGGACCGGCACGGGGAGCCGGCGCTGACCAGCATCGAAGCGCTCGCCGACCAGGTCTTCGCCGCCCTGGAGCCGTTGCGGGACCGCCCGTTGGTGCTCTTCGGGCACAGCATGGGGGCGGTGCTCGGTTACGAGCTGACCCGCCGTCTGGAACGGCGGGGCGGCAGTGCTCCGCTGGGCCTGATCGTCTCCGGCCGGCGCGCCCCCGTCCGGCACCGCGTGGAGACCGTGCACCTGCGGGACGACGACGGGCTCCTCGCCGAGATCCGCGAACTCAACGGCACCGAGCTCGGGGTCCTCGACGACGAGGAGCTGCTGCGCATGGTCCTGCCCGCCCTGCGCGCCGACTACCAGGCGGTTGAGACCTACCGGCACCGGTCCGGGGAGCCGCTGTCCACCCCGATCAGCGTGCTGGTCGGGGAGAGCGATCCGCGGGTCACCCTGGACGAGGCCAGGGCCTGGAAGGAGATGACCGTCGGCGCCTTCGCCTTCCGGTCCTTCCCGGGCGGTCACTTCTACCTCAACGCCCAGCAGGCCGCGGTCACCAGGGCGATCACGGAGAGCCTCGACGCCTTCCGGGCGGGTTAGTCCTCGTTCCCGCGGTTGCCCGGCCGGTTCCCAGGCCGCGCTCGGCGGGCCACCCGTCGCTCGGTACTGCTGCCGCGGCGGGTGTCGGAGATAGGTGTTCTGTCCGTGTTCTGGCAGGTCGGTCGCCGTTGACACTGATGGTGACCGAGGAACAGACTTTGCCCGGTGCTGGTGAACGTCAGTTCACCACAGGAACACACGGTCCGCCGAGTCGACGCGGCCCCGCGTCCGCGGGTCCGCCGAGGCCGCTGTCACACGGAAGGATCCCGATGTCCGAACGCCTCCGCGACGTCTACGTGGTCGACGCCGTGCGCACCCAGGTGGGCAAGCACGGTGGCGCCCTCGCCGGGGTGCGCCCCGACGACCTGGTCGCGCACGTGGTCAGGGCCCTGGTGGATCGCGCGCCGCGGCTCGACCTGGCCCGGATCGACGACGTGGTGCTGGGCAACGCCAACGGGGCCGGCGAGGAGAACCGCGATGTGGCCCGGATGGCCGTCCTCCTCGCCGAGCTGCCGGTCACGGTCCCCGGGACCACCGTCAACCGGCTCTGTGGTTCCGGCATGGAAGCGGTGATCCAGGCCGCCCGGGCCATCGCGGTCGGTGACGCCTCCGTGGTGATCGCCGGGGGCGTGGAGTCGATGAGCAGGGCGCCGCTGGTGCTGCCCGTGCCCGAGCGGGCGTTCCCGGTGGGCCACCAGCAGTTGTACTCGTCCTCGCTGGGCTGGCGGATGACCAACCCGCGGATGCCCGCCGAGTGGACCGTCGCGCTGGGCGAGGGTGCCGAGCTGATCGCTGACAAGCACCAGATCACCCGTGCCGAGCAGGACGCGTTCGCCCTGTCCAGCCACCGCAAGGCCGCCCGTGCCTGGGCCGACGGCTGTTACGACGCCGAGGTGGTGCCGTACCCCGGAGTGGACCTGGTCCGTGACGAAACGATTCGCGACACCACGTCGACGCAGGCACTGGCCAAGCTGAAGCCGGTGTTCCGCCGCGAGGGGGGCACGGTCACCGCCGGGAACTCCTCGCCGTTGAACGACGGCGCCGCCGCGCTGCTCCTCTGCGACGAGGCCGGACTGCGCGCCTGTGGGCGTGATCCGCTGGCCCGGGTCCGCGCCTCCGCGGTCACCGGGATCGAGCCGCAGTACTTCGGGCTGGGGCCGGTCGAGGCAGTCCAGCGAGCCATGGCCAGGGCCGGGGTCGGGTTCGCCGACCTGACGACGTTCGAGCTGAACGAGGCGTTCGCCGCGCAGGTGCTCGGCTGCCTCGCGGAGTGGCCCGAGCTCGACCCCGAGCTGGTCAACCCGCGCGGTGGGGCCATCTCCATCGGTCACCCGCTGGGCGCCTCCGGTGCTCGGCTGACCGGGTCCCTGGCGCACCAGCTCGCCGCCGCCGGCAGCGGGGTGGGCGTGGCGACGCTCTGCGTCGGGGTCGGTCAGGGGATCGCCCTGGTACTCGAACGCTGACGGCGGCTGCCGGGCGGGCGGCCCCTGGCCGCGGCCCGCGTTCGGGGCCGGCGGGCGTGCCCTCCACCGCGCGGGGTTCTGTCCTATTTATGATGTTCGTTGTTGGTTGTGGACGGCGCTCGTGCAGGTGGCGGTGACAGGAAACCGGGCAACGCCGGGTGGTGCGCCGGCGACCCCCGGGAGTGGCCATGGAGCGAGCGTCGAACGGCGGGCGACCGGTACTGGCGGGTGTGGACCAGGAGCCCGGCTGGGAGGCGGTGGTGCGGTTCGCCGCCGACGAGGCGACCCGGCGGGGCGTTCCCCTGCGTCTGCTCCACTCGGTGGGCTGGCCGCTGCCGCCGGGGTCCGACGAGGTCGCCACCCCCGAGGAGCGGGCAGCCCAGGTGGTGGGTCCGGCAGCGCGACTGGCGCGTGCGGAGTTCCCGCGGGCGCGGGCGGAGGAGGTGCCGGCGTCCGGTCGCCCGGCCACGATCCTGGTGGACCGCTCGCACGAGGCCGAGCTGCTGGTGGTGGGTCACCGGAGTAGGGGCGGGCTCGCCCGGCTGCCGTTGGGTTCCGTGGGCCTCGAGGTCGCCCTGCACGCGGGATGCCCCGTGGTGGTCGTGCGGCCGGAGGCGGGCCGGCCGTTCGCTCCCCCGGAGCGCGTCGTGGTGGGCATCGAGCGCTCCGGCACCAGCGAGGCGGCCGTGGACTTCGCCTTCGCCGAGGCCCAACTGCGCGGCATCCCCCTCGAACTGGTGCACGCTGCCGCTCGCCCGCCCGTCCTGGTCCGCCGCGGCCGACCAGCGTCCGGTGACCGGACGGCGGACGCGGACGCCCGCCGGCGGGCGCTGCGCCAGGCCGCAGCCGCCCGCCGGGCCAGGTACCCCCGGGTGCAGGTGGAGCTGCGGGTGGAGCACCGCCGCCCGGCGCCCGCGCTGCTGGCGTCGGCCGGACGCGACGCCCTGGTCGTGGTGGGCTCCGACGGCCGGTCGGGACTGCGCCGGCTGTTGCGGGGGTCGGTCAGCGGCGAGGTGCTGCACGTGGCCCGCTGCCCGGTGGCGGTGGTGCCCGGCGTGCGGCCGGGCTGAACGCCGCGTGGGGTCCCCGGGCGGCGGCGACCCGCTGCCGGGGACCGTGCCGACGGCCCCGGCAGCGTCCCAGGGCGGCAGCGAGGGCCTGTCTGATGAATCCCGCCTGGGTCGTGACGCCTGGCACGCACGTTCGCTGCGTTGTCGGGATCGTCCATGTACGCCCAGTACGAGGACGCCCCTCTGCCTTGCGATCGCACGCACCAGACGCCGCGACCCCCACCCTCCGGGCGGACGACGCTACTCATCAGACAGGCCCTAGGCGTCCTGGGGCGTCACGGCCCGGGCGGCCAGGTGGCCGGCCAGGCAGGAGACGGTGGCCGAGGCGAGCACCGCGTGGCCGCGCCTCGACGCATGGATCATGTCCGCGCTGAAGCTCTCCCGGTCGGCCCGGGTGGGGTGCGACGCCATGTCCACCACCAGCGCGCCGCGCCGCTGCGCCACCATGCGCACCCGCTCGTTCAGAGCCTCGATGCGCTGCCGCAGCGACCCCCGGCCCAACTGCTCGGGGAAGACCGCCGTGATGTCCTGGATGGTGAACAGGAAGACGTCGGCGCCCATCTCGCGGAACGGGGCGACCAGGGCGTCGAGTTCGGCCTCGACCACCACCGGGTCGTAGTCGGGCATCATCATGTCGTTGCCCCCGCACACCACGGACACCAGGTCGGGACGGAACTCCAGGGCCTCGTGGAGCTGCTGGTCGCGCACCTGGGCGGCACGCAGGTGCCGTCTGCCCAGGTTGAGGTAGGCGAGGTCGGGCCGCACCCGGCGCAGGGCGGAGGCGAGCCGGTCCGCCCAGGACGCGTCGGCGTAACCGGGGGACGGGTCGCCCAGCCCCTCGGCGAGACTGTCACCGATGATGGCGAGCCTGCGCCACGGGGCCCCGTCCAACAGGTGGTCCACCTGGTGCGGGGGGAGTACGTGCGGGTCCGCCGACTCGCTGTCGGGTTGCGTCGCGCCGTCAGCAGGTGTGGTCATCGCGGGCGTTCCTCCTTGTTCCTCACCGGGCGCCAGGTACCCGGAGCGGCTCGGGGCCGGGATGCCTGACCTCGACATACTGACCGTAGGTATGTGGCAAGGTCAACGGCCCCGCGCCGCGCAGGGTGATGTCCCCGGGCCAACGGCCCCCACGGGCGCGGCTGACCCACCGCCGGGACACCCTCCCGGGTCAATCACGCGCGTTCGACGGCGACCACCCCCATGAAGTCGTCATCCCGACAGTACGGGTCCTGTCCCCCGTACCGCCGCACCAGGTCGGGGACCCGAAGGTGCTCCAGCAGGGTGAACCCCGCCTGCTCCGCCGCCCGGGACGCCGTCTCGGCGGTCAGTCCGTTGCGGTAGGGCTCGCCCCGCTCACCCACCTGCCGGGCCATGGCCAACGCACCGGGGTACGGACTGGTGCCGTCGACCACCGACGCGTCCATGTAGTCGTAGACCACCGTGCTGCCCGGTGCGCAGGTCCTGGCGAGGTCGGCGAGGGCGCGCCGGAACGACTCCGGCCGCAGGAAGAACGACACGCCCAGCCAGCCGACCACGCAGCTCCGCGAGGTGTCGAACCCCGCCGCGGCCAACACCTGGTCCAGCGGGTGCCCGGCCTCGAAGTCCACGGGCACGTAGGTCACCGGGGCCGTGGCCGTTCCGGCCCGCTCGAGCACCGCCACCTTGGCCCGTTGCGTGGACGGGTGGTCCACCTCGAAGAAGCGCACCCCCGTCAGGTCGCGGCGGCGCAGCGCGGTGCTGTCGTAGCCGGCGCCGAGCAACACCACCTGGTTCACCCCCGTACCCGCCGCGCGGGTCAGCACCTCCTCGAAGTACCGCTGGCGCAGCAGGATCTCGGCGAGGAAACCACCGTGCGCCGTGTCCAGGGCGGTCAACCTGGTGATCGCCTCCCGCGGTGTCGCCGGGGGCGGCGGCTCGGTGACGAACAGGTGGGCGAACTGGTCGTCGAGCAGGCGACGCGCCGGCTCCACTACGGCGTCCGCGGCGCGTGCCCGGGCGGTGAGGTGGGCGGTGTCACTGGCGAGTCCCGCGCTCATCCGGGTGGACGGGGAGGATGTGGACACGAGTGTTCCCTTCCGTTGCCTGGTCCTACGTGTGATCCACTGGTGTGCGGTTCCGCGGGGACGCCCTCAGCCGGCCACCGGTTCTGGGGGCACCAGCACCCGCAGGGTCCTTGGCAGCGTCTCCAGGGTCACCGAGGAGCAGCGGTGGGCCCACACCTCGCCGTCGTGCTCGAAGGCCAGGGGTGCGCCGTCGGTGCGCTCCATGGTGACCACCCGGCCCCTGGCGTGGACCACCCCGGGGCGGCCGAGGTGGGTACCGATCCGGATGCGGGCGGCCAGTTCCTCGCGTTCCGCCGGGTCGAGGCCGCCGTCCACCACACAGACGTCGAGCAGCCCGTCGTCCAGCACCGACTCGGGGAGCACCGGGAAGGTGCCGGCGCGGTGCCGCACCCCGCCGACCACCGCCATCAGGACCGGCCCGGCGAACACCGGCCGTCCGTCCACCAGCACCCGTCCCGGACGGGCGACGTAACCGCCGGCCGGGACCTTGGCCAGGGCGGCCACATAGCGCTCCCGCCCCGGGATGTGCCGCAGGTCCGCGGCGAGAGCGGTGACGTCGGCGATCAGCCCGCAGGAGGCGCCGATGAGCACCACCCGGTCGTGGCCGGCGAGTCGGGCCAGGTCGATGTGACGCACCACGGCCCGGCCGGACAGCACCTCGTTGAGCGTCCCGGGCCAGGGACGGTCCGCCCACAGGCCCCGGTGGCAGGAGTTGCCCGTCCCGGCCGGCACCACCACCAGCGAGGGGGACGGGCGGTCCCGTGCCGGGAGCGCGTCGAGCCGCACCAGGGCCTCGGCGACGTCCCGGACGGTCCCGTCGCCACCCACCGCGATCACCAGGTCGGGCCAGGGGTCGGGCGCCTGGAGGAGCGTGGCGAGCAGGTCCCGGGACACGGTGCCGGCGCTGGTGGTGGCCCAGGGACGGACGCGTGCGCCGTGCTCCCTGCACCGGGCGGTCACCTGGCGCACCAACTCCGGCGTGACCGAGCCCGCTGACGGGTTGACGGCCAGCAGGCAGGTCGGGGAGTCGCTGGGCGGCTGGGCCATGGGCATCTCCGTAGGGCTCGAACAGCGGGACGGCTCCGGACGCAGCCGAGGACCTGACCCGCTTACGGCCGACCCGTCGGTAACCCCCGAACCACGGCGGTGACCGGCGACGGCGGAGGAGCCCCAGCGGGACCGGAGTCCGTGCGGGGCGGCACACGCCCCAACGTCCCCGGGGGGCGCCGCGCCCGGGGGCGTAACCATGTCGAAGAGCCGTGCCGCGGTGCTCACTGCGGGTGTGTGGCGCGAGGAGAGGATCCGATGACGCTCACCGAGGAACTGGCCGCATGGGCAAGCGCCCTGCGCCCGGACGACATACCGGATGATGTCCTGGAAACCGCCAAGAACCAGATCCTGTCGCAGTTCGCCGCGATCCGGGCGGGGGCGGAGCACCCGCTGGGCCGCAAAGTGATCAAGGCGTTCGGGGAGCCCCTCCAGCGGGACCCGCGAGGGTCGGCCTACGTCCTGGCCGGACTCGGCTCCTGGCTGCACTTCGACGACACCGCGTACGCCGGGCACCTGTCCAACTCCACGGTGACCGTGCCGGTCGCCTACGCCCGGTCCCAGGGGCTCGACGGTGCCGGGCTGCTCACCGCGGTGGTGGCGGCGAACGAGTGCGCCGCCCGGGTGACCGCCTCCACCACCCTGGGCCCCTTCCGCGGCCAGAGCGCCACCCACACCCACGTCACCGGCGCGGTCATCGGCCGGCTGTGGGGGGAACGCGCCCCGGTCCGGCAGTGGGTGGACGCCCTCGGCCTCGGCTTCGGGCTGCCGCCGCGCACCGTCCCGGTGGGCTTCCTCGGCGGCGACGCCAAGGTGTTCAGCGCCTCCACCCCGGTACAGGTCGGCCTCGACGCCTGTGCGGCGGCGGCTGCCGGGTTCCGGGGCAGCCCGGACATCATCGAACACCGGGAGGGGTTCCTGTCCCGGTTCGCCACCACCCCGCTGCCGGACGCCGTCGCCGCGGGGCTCGGCACCCGCTGGCACACCAGGACCACCTCCTTCAAGGTCCACCCGGGGGGACCGGGGATGGACGCCGCCATCGACTGCGGGTTGGAGATCCACCGGGAGATCGGATCGGTGCGCGCCCGGGACGTGGCGGAGCTCGTGGTGGACACGTCGCTGTACACGGTGCTGGTCAACCGGCAGGCCGGGGCCTACCGCCAGGGAGCCGACTCACCGGTGAGCGCCCTGGTCTTCTCCCTCGGCTACACCCTGGCCACCGCGCTGCTCACCGGCCAGCTCACCTGGCGGGACTTCGCCCCGGAGGGGGTCTCCGACCAGGAGCGGTGGGCCCTCGCCGACCGGATGGTGGTCAATCTCGACGAGCGGATGACCCGGGACACCTTCCGCTGCGAGGTGCCCTTCGGTGAGGCGCTGCGCCAGGCCGGCCCACGCGGGCGCGACTGGCTGCGGGCCTTCGGTGCCCGGTGGCGGGGGGACGGGCAGTGGCTGGTGGACCTGGTCGGGGACCCCGATCCGCCCAGCGCGGACTTCTCCACCGCCCGCAAGGTGACCGGGGCGAGGGTGTCCGTGCGGCTCACCGACGGCTGGGAGGTCACCCGGGAGTTGCACATGCCGGTCGGAGCCGTGGGCTCGTGCGACGGCCCGGCCATGAGCCGGCTGGTGCGGGAGAAGTTCCTGGGCACCGGGGGGAGCAGCGAGGTGGCCGACGCCGTGGCGGTGCTGGAGAAGGCGACGCCCACCGAGGTGGCGGAGGTGCTGTCCGCGGCGTTGGCCTGAGGCGGGCGGGGTACGGGGACGACGGTGGCCCGGGGGCGTCGTCCCCGTACCCTCGCCCCGCTCAGACCACCAAAGAACCGTCGTACCAGCGTCGTAACCGCGCCCTGGCCCGGGTGAAGGCGCCCTCCGCGGCCTTGGTGGTGATGCCCAGCCGGCGGGCCGCCTCCCGGGTGCTCGCACCGTCCACCCGAGCCATGATCACTTGGAGTTCGCGACCGGCCAGCCGCTGGACCTGGTCCAGCACCCAGGCGCCCTCGGAGGCGGCGCACACCGACTCCTCGGGGCCCACCGCCGTCTCCACCAGGTGCATCCGCAGCAGCAGCCGCCGCTGTTGTTCGCACCTGCGGTAGTGGTCCACGCAGAGCCGCAGGGTGACCGAGGTGAGGAAGGGGCCGACGCGCTTCTCGTCCAGGCCGCGGTGGGCGGCGGCGCGCACCAGGGCTTCCTGGACGCAGTCCTCGGCGTCCTGCGGGGTGGGCAGCCGGGACCGGGCGAGGCGGTGCAGCCGGTCCCGGTGGGTCAGCAACAGGTCCCAGCGGGCCGCCTGGACGGAGTGGGTGGCGGGTTCCGAGGTGGCCGTGAGCAGCGCTTCTTCGTCGCCGAGCATGTGGCTCCTTGGCACCGGACCGCCTCGCGCGGCGCCGGGGGGAAGCGGGCCCAAGAGCGGTCATGACGGGGTTCTGGATGTGAACGGGCGACCACCGATCGCCCCGATCGCCGGCTCCGATCACCAACCATGCGGAAACGGGTCAGGCGCGGTCACGTACGGCGACGACAGCGCCCAGAATCGTTTCAGCGCTGGGATGGAGACGGTGTGAGACCTCAACGGGAGCCCTCCCGAACGGGGCGGTCGCCGACGAACCCAGCGGGCGACCGCTGGAACCCCGCCTCGGGGCGGGGAGGAAGCCGGCGTTGCCTCGTTCCTTCTCCGGGGATTGGAGTGCCGGGGTGCGTGACCCGCGGGCGTCCGCAGGGTGACACGAACGGCTTGGGGTCCGGTCAAACCAGACTGGTCCGCCGCTCACCCCTCCAACCGGACTCCAGGTCCGTCCCAGGTCGACCGCTCACTCGTGGGGGATCACCGCCACCGGACAGGGCGCGTGGTGGAGCACCCCGTGCGTCACCGGTCCGACCCGGATACCCAGGGGGGAGCGGCGCATCCGGCGACCCACGACCAGCAGGTCCGCCCGGGAGGCGGCCCGGACCAGGGTCTCGGCGGGGTCCCCCAACTCCGTCTGCTCGATCACCGCCACCCGCGGGTACCGCTCCCGCCACGGCCGCAGCCCCTGGGACAACAGCTCCCTCTCCCGGGCGTCCAACGCGTCGGACTGCTCGGTGATCCGCAGCGCCGCCGGGTCGTAGCCGAAGATCGGCGGCACGGCCCAGGTCCGCACCGCGCGCAGCGTCGCCCCGCGGAGGTCGGCGGCCGCGAACGCCCAGCCGAGCACCGGCTCCCCCGACTCGTCCAGGTCCTGCGCGCCCACCACGACCTCGCCCCGGGTCTGCTCGGCCGCGACGCGCTCACCGGTGCGCACCATCACCACCGGGGCCCTCGCCCGCGCCAGCACCTGCATCCCGACCGAGCCCACCAGGAACCCGGTGAACCTGCCCAGGCCCCGGGACCCCAGGACCAGCATCTCCGCGTCCTCGGCCTCCCTGGGCAGCACGGCCTCCGGCTGGTCGGTGAGCCGCTCCGTGGTGATCGGCAGGTCGGGGTGGAGCGTGCGCATCTCGTCCGCCGTGTCCTCCAGCGGATGCCGGCGTGCCCGTTCGTACTCCGCCGGGACCTCCTCCGCCCGCCAGGTCTGGGCGTAGACCAGGCGCAGGGGGAGTCCCCGGCGCCGGGCCTCCCGTGCCGCCCAGTCCGCGGCGGCCAGGCTCTCCGGCGATCCGTCCACGCCCGCCGTGATGGGTCGCGCCATGGAACACTCCTCGACTCGCGGCGGCTCGGCCCGCCGAGCACTCCGTCGAGTACCCGCCAGGGCGGCGGTACACCGCGCCACGGTCGGGTACCCCCGGTCGGTCGTGGCCGCGGTGGTGTCCGCGCACCGGTGGCGGTCGCCCGGACCGGTCAGCCCCGCGTGTCCCGGACGGCCTCGGGCACCCGGGCGCCGTTGCGCCGGGCCGAGGTGCCGTCCCCCGTCCGGGGGGCGTGCTCCGGGAGCGCGTCCCCCGGGCCCGTGTCCCTCGCGGACGTGGGCTCCCCGGGCGGTGGTGTCGGCAGGTCACCGTAGAGCTGTTGTCCGTTGCGTTCGAACTCGTCGAGGAGCGCGAGTCCCTCCTCGGCCCAGGCGATCTCGGTGCGGGCCCTGGCGACCTCCCCCGAGAAGGCGAACCGCTTGACGGCGACGATCGCGGGGTGCTCGGTGGCGGGGCGGTGGGACAGCCGGCGGGACAGCAGCGGAACCCGCAGGGTGTCGATGTCGGAGAGCATTTTCTCCCACTTCGCCAGGGCGCGCTCGTGGTGGTGGATGTGCTCCCGGAGCTGTCGTCTCGCCGACGCGAGCGACGCCCACTCGAACAGGGCTGCCTTGAGCCGGTGGGGGTCCCTGCCGGCGTGGTAGGGGGTCAGCTCCTCGGCCCAGCGGCGCAGCTCGTCACGTCCCTCCTCGGTGATGGAGTACACCCGCTTCTCCGCCCGTTCACCGCGGGGCACCACCTCGGCCTCGAGGAGCCCCCCGGACTCCATGCGCCGCAGCTCCGGGTAGATCTGACTGTGTGGGGCGCTCCAGAAGAAGGCGATGCTGCCGTCGAAGTACTTGACGAGTTCGTAGCCGGTCATCGGCTCGACGGTGAGTATCGCCAGCAGCGCGTGGCGCAGGGACATCGGTGCCTCGTTCCTTACCTACCCCGGGTCGGGTGGACGTGCGCCGCGCCCGGCCGGGGGAGCGGCCGGACGCGGCTGGTCGAACGGTTCTCACGGGTGGGTCGCTGCTCGGACCGGCACGTGCATCCGGCCCAGACCGGTCATGGAGACGTCCAGGACGTCTCCGTCCTCGACCGGGCCGACCCCCGGTGGAGCACCGGTCATGATCACATCACCGGGTTCCAGCCGCATGCAGGTCGAGGCGTAGTTTACGATCCGGTCCACCCGGGTCAGCAGCGCGGCGGTGTTCACCTTCTGCCGGACCTCGCTCCCCACCCGCAACTCGATCTCGATGTCGTGCGGGTCGGGGACCTCGTCGGCCGTGGTCAGCCACGGACCGAGCGGGGTGAAGGTGTCGTGGCTCTTGCGCCGCGAGCGGTCACCGCTCGCCCGGACGGTCATGTCCAGACCAATAAGGTACCCGAGGACGTGGGACATCGCCCGCTCCGGTGGGATGTCCCGCCCCCCGGTGCCGATGACCACGGTCAGTTCGGCCTCGTGGTGCACCGGCGCCTCCTCGCCCCCCGGGGTCGTCGCCGGCAGCACCACGGTGTCCCGCGGACCGCAGACCGAGCTCGGCGCCTTGAGGAAGACGTCGAAGTCCAGCAGCCAGCGCCCGGCCCCGGCCGTCCGCTCCGGCATCACCCGGTCCCGCATCTCCGTGACGTGACCGGCGTAGTTGCAGGCGCAGGCGATGACCTTGCCCGGATTGAGCACCGGGGGGCGCAGCGCCACCTCGTCCAGCGGCACCGGCGGACCCGCGGCGGCGGCGCGGCCGATCGCGTTCCGCAGGTGCGGCAGCTCCCGGCACAGCCGCAACCACCAGCCCGCACCGAACGGGTCGGGGTCGTGCCGCCACGGCAGGGCGTCGTGGACGTCAACGACCGTTCCCGCGACGGGATCGACGACGCCCAACCTCCAGTCGTTGATGATGGCGAGCCGCATCGTCTCCTCCTCCTCGCGTCGGGCCACACGGCGGCGGTGCGTCAGGGGGCGACACGCAGGTAGTAGTCCAGGTACTGGCAGGTGCGCTCCCAGGCCGCCGCGGCGGCGGCCGGTCGGTACACCTGGGGCCGGAAGTCCTCGTGGAAGGCGTGCCCGGCCCCGGGGTAGGTGTAGATCTCCGCCGGCTTGCCGCGCAGGCGGTCCGCCAGTTCCCTGGCGTCCGCGAGCGGGACGATCGCGTCCGCGTCGCCGAAGTGGCCGAGCACCGGGCACTGCGCCTTGCTCACCGCGTCCAGCGGCGACTCCGGCTTGTTCGGGCTGAGCTGCGCGTAGCGGAGCATGCCGTAGAACGTGACCGCGCAGGCGAGCCCCGGGACGTGGGCGGCGCCCAGCAGGGCGTAGCTGCCGCCGATGCAGAAGCCCACCACGCCGACGCGGGACGCCTCGACCTCGGGGCGGGCGCCCAACCAGGCCACCGCCGCCGACAGGTCGTCCAGGACCTGGGGGTCGGGCAGCGCCCACACCGCCTCCATGACCTTCTCAGGTGAGCTCAGGTCCGGCGCCTGCCCCTGCTGGCGGGCGTAGTAGTCGAGCAGCAGGGCGGAGTAGCCGGCCTCGGCCAGCCGCGCCGCCTGGCGCTGCACGTAGTCGTTGACCCCGGAGATGGCGGGGACGACCACCACCGCGGGGTGTGGTCCCGGCCCGGGCGCCGGGTGGAAGTACCCACCGGGGCCGCCGCCGGGGAGCGAGTGCTGGTAGCCCCCGGGGCCCGCGGCCCCACTGCCGAAGGCCACCCGCTCCGGTGTCGTCATCCCTGCCCCCCCGGTGCCGTTCCGCCTGAGGACCCGGACGGCGACGAGCCGTTCGCCGACGGGGCGTCACCGGCCGGCGCGCCCGGTCCCGAGGCCTCGTCCGGCATCTGCCGGGTGACGCTCCACGAGCGGCTCGTGCCGTGGACGAGGTGCCGGATGTGCTCCTGCCCCATCGGCTCCTCCCAGAACAGGGTCCGGCCCGTGGCGTGCGCGGGCATGTCCTGGATGACGTACATCACGGTGTCCTCGTCGCCCTCGGCGTAGTGCGCGTGGTACGCCCACGCCGGGCAGACCAGGGTGTCGCCCTTCTCCCAGTGGAACCTGGTCCACTCGCCACCGGCCTCCTGCACCACCGTGCTCCCGGTGCCCTCGAGGATCAGGTAGATGGCGATGGAGTTGTGCCGGTGGGGCGGCACCTCCTCACCGGGGTGGATGAGCTGCCAGCCGATGAACACGTAGGGCGTGGCGCCGTTGAGGTCGCCGGTGTCGGTGTTCACCGCGGTGCAGAACCGGCGCTCCGCCTCCCGCAGCGGGTCCTCGGCGAGCCGGTCGAGGACGGCCCGGACGTCGGCTGCCTTCCAGAATCCGGGACGGATGTCCGGCTTGCGCACGACCTTGAAGTACTCGTCGGAGGTGAGGACCGAGGCGACGTCGTTGCTCTCCCGCTGTGAGGGCACGTGCGGGAGGAGTGCGCGGTACTCCTCGGCGGTGACCGCGGCCCCGCGGCGGGACGGTGCGGCTAACCCGGCTTGGTTGGCGTTCGGGGTGCGACTGGCGTCCATGGGGCTTTACCTTTCTCAATAGGTAAGTCCTTACGTACGTTATTGCTGATACGTTCTGTCCCTGTCAATGCCCTTACGGGCGTTGGTCCAGCCGGATTTGACTGGGATTCCAGTAGCTGGGCAAGGCTGTCCGAGAACCGGGCGGCTTGTGCGCAAACCTCTGGTGTCGTGGCGGACCGCTGGGTAATGCTGCTGGCCGGGGCGTTGGTTCCCCGGCCCGACGACATCGACGGGGGCCGGGACCTCCCGGGCACCACCGCGGAGGGAACGTCACCCACGGCACGCGAGGCCGCCGGGTCGGCGCGGCCCGCGGCTCGCAGCCCGTGGCCGGTGGGCAGAACGGAGGTACCGGCGCGTACCGGCGCTCAGAAGGACACGGCACGACGGAAACACCGGGACGGGAGCACGAGGACAGGCGCGCGACGGGGGAACGACGACACCGCGGAACGACGACCGTTGGAGAGATCGATGACCTTGACCGCGCACAGTGACACCAGGTTCCGCTTCCTCAACGCCCAACCATGGCAGGGCGCCGTGTACATCGACGGGGCCTGGACGCCGGCCTCCGGCGGCGCCGTCGACGTGTTGGAGAAGGCGACCGGCGCGACGCTGGCGGTGGCCGGCCTCGCCGACGCCGCGGATGTCGCCCGAGCCACGGCTTCGGCGGCGGCGGCCCAGCCGGAGTGGGCGGCGACCGCGGCCGAGCGCCGCAGGGAGGTGTTCTTACGCGCCGCGGACGTGCTGGCCACCCACCACGAGGAGCTTGCCGACTGGCTGATCCGGGAGACCGGCGGGGTGCGCCACAAGGCCGAGTTCGAACTCCTCAAGAGCCGTGAGAACCTCCTCCAGGCCGCGGCCCTCACGACGCGCTCGGCGGGCGGGACGTTGCCCTCGCCTCCCGGGGTGACGAGCCTCGCCCGCCGAGTGCCCAGGGGAGTGGTCGGCGTCATCACCCCGTGGAACTTCCCGTTGACGCTCGCCCTGCGGATGTTGGGACCGGCGCTGGCCCTCGGCAACGCCGTGGTCCTCAAGCCCAACCCCCAGACCCCGGTGACCGGTGGTGTCGCGCTGGCCCGGCTGTTCGCCGAGGCGGGGCTGCCGCCCGGGCTGCTCCAGGTGCTGCCCGGGGAGGCCGAGGCGGGTCGGGCGCTGGTCATCGACCGCAACGTGGACATGATCTCGTTCACCGGTTCCACCGCCGTCGGCCGCCAGGTGGCCGCGGACTGCGCGCCGCTGCTGAAGAAGTGCGTGCTCGAGTTGGGCGGTAACAACCCGCTGGTCGTGCTGGAGGACGCCGACCTGGAGCTGGCCTCGTCCGCCGGAGCCTGGGGGACCTTCAACTACCAGGGGCAGCTCTGCATGACCGTCGGCCGGCACGTCGTGCACCGCGGGGTGGTCGAGGCCTACGCCGAGAAGCTCACCCGCCGGGCGCGGGCCCTGCGGGTCGGCGACCCGGCGCGCGCCGACGTCCACCTGGGGCCCCTGGTCAACGAGAACCAGGTGGCCCGGGTGCACCGGTTGGTCACCGAGAGCGTGGCCGCGGGGGCCACCCTGCTCACCGGGGGCAGCCACGACGGGCCGATGTACCAGCCCACCGTGCTCACCGGGGTCACCACCGACATGCCGGTCTTCACCGAGGAGATCTTCGGGCCGGTCGCGCCGATCATCGCGGTGGACAGCGACGACGAGGCGGTCGCCATCGCCAACCACGGTGAGTACGGGCTCGCCGCCGCGGTGCTCAGTGGCTCCGAGTCACGCGCCGCGGCGATCGCCGACCGGTTGCGCAGCGGTGTCGTCCACGTCAACGACCAGACCGTCAACTACGACGTGCAGGCGCCGATCGGAGGCATGGGCGCCTCCGGCAGCGGTGACGTCTTCGGGGGGCCGGCCGACCCGGAGGCGTACACCGAGTGGCAGTGGATCACCCGCAGGGCCCAGTCCCCGGTGTACCCGTTCTGATCTGCGACCGGTGACGCTCCCACGCCGGGGCCGCCGCGCCCCGCTCCGCGCCCGCCGTTGCCCGGAGGGCACCGTCTGCACACCCTCTCGAAGTTAGACTAGCCTTACCTAAGTTCCCTTGGTTCTGGGGCCGGAGCCGCCCGGTCGGGGCCGCCGCTGCCAGGGGTGCGCGGGACGGGAGGGAAGCGGGTGCGAACGCGAGGGCGGGACGGCCCCGGCGTGCTGGGCCGTGCCATCAGGGGCCAGTGGCGCCTCGTGGCCGCGGGGTCGGTGCTGGCCGCCGGCCACCAGGCCGGAGAGGCCCTGGTCCCGGTGCTGGTCGGCGTCATCATCGACCGGGCCGTCGGTCCCGGCGACGGCGGGGAACTGCTGCGGTGGTGCCTGGTCCTCGCGGGGGTCCACACCGCCCTGTCGCTCTGTTTCCGATACGGCATCAGGTTCGGCGAGCGGTCCGCGGAACTGGCCGGACACGCCGTCCGGATGGAGCTGACCGCCCGGGTGCTGCACCCCAGGGGCGGCGCCGGGACCGGTCGGCTCCCCGGGGAACTCACCAACGTGGCCACGTCCGACGCCCAGCGGGTCGGCCGGGTCACCATGGCCGTGTCGGCGGCGCTCGCCGCGCTGACCGGACTCGTCGTCAGCGCGGTGGCGCTGCTGCGGGTCTCACTCCCACTGGGTCTGCTGGTGCTGGTCGGCGTGCCGGTGCTACTGGGGCTCACCCACCTGCTCGGCCGGCCGCTCCAGCGGCGCAGCGCCGCGGAACAGGAGCGTGCCGCCCACGCCTCCGGTGTCGCCGCCGACCTGGTGGCCGGGCTGCGGGTGCTCAAGGGCGTCGGGGCGGAGCCGGCCGCGGTGGCGCGCTACCGGCACACCAGCCGGGGCGCGCTGACCGCGACCGTGCGGGCGGCCCGGGCCGAGGCCTGGCACGACGGCGCGGTGCTCGCCATGACCGGGCTGGTGATCGCCCTGGTCGCCCTGGCCGGTGGCCGGCTCGCCGCACGCGGGCAGATCAGCGTCGGGGAACTCGTCGCCGCGGTCGGCCTCGCGCAGTTCCTGCTCGGCCCGCTCCAGGTGCTGGCCTGGGCCAACGCCGAGCTCGCGCAGGGCCGGGCCTCGGCGGCCCGGGTGGCCTCCGTGCTGACCGCGCCCTGGGGGGTGGGGTCCGGCGGCCTGGCCCCGGCCGGTCCGGTACCGGGTCGGGTCCGGTTCCGCGCCGTGCACCACGACGCCCTGCACGGGGTGGACTTCGAGGCGGCGCCGGGGGAACTGCTCGGTGTCGTGGCCACCGACCAGGCCGCCACCGGTGACCTGCTGCGGTGCCTGACCAGGGACACCGATCCGCGAGCCGGGACGGTGGAACTCGACGGCGTTCCGCTGACCTCGCTCGACCCCGCCTGGCTGCACGGCGCCGTGCTGGTGGCCGCGCACGACGCCGACCTGTTCGAGGGGACGGTGCGGGAGAACATCGCCGGCACCGCCGACCCGGGCCGCGGTCTGGACGCGGTGCTCGCCGCCTCGGGCGCCGACGAGGTCTGCCGGAGCCTGCCGGACGGCGCCGCGACGCACCTCACTGAGCGCGGTCGGTCCCTGTCCGGCGGGCAGCGGCAACGGGTCGCCCTCGCCCGGGCACTCGCCGCCGACCCGCCCGTGCTGGTGCTGCACGACCCGACCACCGCGGTGGACCCGGTGACCGAGGCCAGGGTGGCGCACGGTCTGCGCGCCTTCCGCGCCGGCCGCACCACGATCCTGCTCACCGGCAGCCCGACCCTGCTCGCGGTGACCGACCGGGTCGTCCTGCTGGACCGGGGCACCGTCACCGACCAGGCACCCCACGCCGAACTCGTCACCCGCCGCCACGACTACCGGACGGCGGTCCTGGCATGACACCCGCCCCGGAGCCGGCCCTCGCGGCGACCGTCCCCGACGCCACCGGCCCGGCCCTGCCCGCACCAGGGCACGCCGCGCCGGGCGGGGAACGCGAGCTGCTTCCCGTCGCCACGGGAGCCCGCAGCCGCGCCGTCGTCGTCGAACTGCTCCGCCCGCGGCGGCGGCCGGCCCTGGTCGGCTTCGGTGTCCTGGTGGCCGCGACGGCCGCCGGCATGCTCACCGCGCCGCTGCTCGGCCGGGTCGTGGACGCGGCCACCCGTGGCAGCACCGGCGAGATCACCGCCTGTGCCGTGGCCCTGGCGCTGGTGGCCGTGGTCCAGGGCGCGGCGACCGGCCTCGGCCTCACCCGGATCGCCGGGCTCGGCGAGACGGTCCTGGCCGACCTGCGGGAACGCTTCGTGGAACGCGCCCTGCACCTGCCGCTCGAACAGGTCGAACGGGCCGGGTCCGGCGACCTCACCTCCCGGGTCACCGGTGATGTGGCGGTGGTCGCCCGGGCCGTGCGCAACGCCCTGCCGGAGTTGGCCCGTTCCCTGCTCACCGTCGCGCTGACCCTGGTCGGCCTGGCCGTGCTGGACTGGCGGTTCCTGCTGGCCGCCCTGCTCGCGGTTCCGGTTCAGCTCCACACCGCGCGCTGGTACGCCCGCCGTGCCGTGCCGTTGTACGCCCGGCAGCGGGTGGCCACCGGCGCCCAACAGCAGCAGCTCCTCGACACGGTGGGCGGGGCGGCGACCGTCCGGGCCCTGCGGCTGGCCGACCAGCACACCGAACGGGTCGCCCGCCGGTCCGCGGCGGCGGTGGAACTGGCGCTCGCCGGCATCCGGTTGGTGCTGCGCTTCTACAGCCGCCTGCACGTCGCCGAGTACCTCGGCCTGGTCGCCGTCGTGGCCAGCGGGTTCTGGTTGGTGCGCCAGGACGCGGTGTCGATCGGCACGGCCACCGCCGCCGCCCTGTACGTCCACGGCCTGTTCGGCCCGGTCAACACCGCGCTGGGCCTCGTGGACGACGCCCAGGCGGCAACCGCGGGACTGGCCCGGCTCGTGGGGGTCGCCGACCTCGCCCCTCCGGGACGGTCCCCCCGGTCCGCCGCCCCCGCCGACGCCTCGGTCGTCGTCCGCGGGCTCGGCCACGCCTACCGGCCCGGTCACCCGGTGCTGCGGGACGTCACCCTGAGCCTGGCGCCGGGGGAGCGGGTGGCCCTGGTCGGGGCGAGCGGGGCGGGCAAGAGCACCCTGGCCAGGCTGGTCGCCGGGGTGCACCGGCCGGAGCGGGGGAGCGTGCTGCTCGGTGGGGCGTCCCCGGCCGACCTCGGACCCGAGGTGCTCCGCGGGACCGTCGCCCTGATCACCCAGGAGGTGCACGTCTTCGCCGGCCGGCTCGCCGAGGACCTGCGGCTGGCCCGCCCCGACGCCACGGACGCGGAGCTGACCGAGGCGCTTCGCCGGGTGGGGGCCCTTCCGTGGGCGCTGGCCCTGCCGGAGGGACTGGCCACCGTGGTCGGTGCCGGCGGGCACCGGCTGACGGTGGCCCAGGCGCAGCAGCTCGCCCTCGCCCGGCTGCTGCTCGCCGACCCGCCGATCGTCGTCCTGGACGAGGCCACGGCGGAGGCCGGCAGCGCGGGGGCCCGGACCCTGGAGGACGCCGCGTCGGTCGCGCTGGAGGGCAGGACGGCACTGGTCGTCGCCCACCGGCTCACCCAGGCGAGGACGGCGGACCGGATCGTGGTGCTGGACCGGGGGCGGGTCGTGGAGACCGGGACGCACCTGGAGTTGGTCGCGGCACGGGGCCACTACGCCGCGCTGTGGGAGGCCTGGTCCGCCCAGCGCTGAGCCGCCCAGCGCTGAGCCGCCCAGCCGGTCCCCGCGCCCGGGGGTCGGGGGCCGGGGGCCGGGGGTCAGCCGCCCGCGCCGCCCTCCATCGCCAGCCGCAGGCTCCTGGGGCGCAGATCGGTCCAGTGCGTCTCCACGTACCGCAGGCACGCCTCGCGGGAGTCCTCGCCGAAGACGGCCGTCCACCCGGCAGGCACCTCGGCGAACGCCGGCCACAGGGAGTGCTGTTCCTCCTCGTTGACCAGCACCAGGTAGCGGGCGTCCGGGTCCTCGAAGGGGTTGGTCATGGCGTTGTCGTCCTCTCCTCGGTGTTCACGGTGTTGGCGGTGTTGGCGGTGTTCACGGTGTTGGAGGTGTTGGAGGTGTCACGGTGTGACGATGTCGGCGAGGACCCCGACCAGGTCCCGCGCCAGGCGTTCCGCGGTGGACCGGTCGAACAGGTCCGTGGCGTAACGCAGCACGCAGTCCACCGGTCCCTCGCCCACCGGCTCGTAGAAGCTCAACGTCAGGTCAGCGGGCGCCGCCCCGGTCGGCACGGGAGTGAGGGCGCCCAGATCGGCGAGTCCGGCCTGCTCGTGGTGGATCAGCAGCACCCGGGGCGCGGGCAGGTCCAGGGCGTTGACGACGTCCTGGAACGGGACGTCCTGGTGGTCCAGGGCGGTCAGGTCGGTCTCCCGTGTCCGGGCCAGCAGCGTCGCCGGGTCGGGGTCCCCCGAGGTGTCCGTGCGCAACACCACCGTGTTGAAGAACGAGCCCACCAGGTCGTCCAGCCGGTCCGAGGGACGGGCCGCCACCCAGGTCGCGATCGGCAGGTCGGTCCCCGCCCCGAGCCGGGTCAGCAGCGTGGCCAACGCCGCCTGGACCACCATGAACATGCTGGTGCCGGTGGCGTGGGCGAGCCGGTCGATCCCGGCGTGCAGCGCGGGCGGCAGGGCGAACTCCACGGCGTCCCCGTGCGGGCTCCGCGTGGGGGTACGCGGTCGGTCCACCGGCAGCGGCAGCCCCTCCGGCAGACCGGCCAGCGTCCGGGTCCAGTAGGCGAGTTGGCGGGCGTACGGGCTGGCCGGGTCGGTCGGGTCGCCCAGCGCCCGGTGGGCCCACTGGGTGTAGTCCGGGTAGCCGACCGGCAGCGGCTCGAGGGCCGGGGCGCGACCGGCGACCCTGGCCCGGTAGGCGACGGTCAGGTCGCGCAGCAGCGGCACCGTTGACCACTCGTCCACGCCCAGGTGGTGCACGGTCACCAGCAGCGCCTGGTCGCCGTCGGACGCGGTGACCAGGCGGGCCCGGAACGGCGGCTCCCGAGTCAGGTCCGGAGCCGTGCCGGCCAGTTCGGCGAGACGGGCACCGAGCGGGCCGTCGGTCGCCGGCAGGACGTCCAGAACCGGCCGGCCCGGCTCCACCGGCACCTGCCGCACCCCGGAGGCGTCCTCGAGGAACCTGGTGCGCAGGGGTTCGTGACGCGCCACCACGTCAGCGACTCCCGCGCTGAGCGCCCGCACGTCGAACCCGCCCGGCGCGCGCACGGCGAACGCCAGGTCCCAGTGCGCCCGGTCCCCTGCCGCCCGGTACCGCTCCCACAGCCGCCGCTGGCCGGGGGCCAGCGGCAGCACCTCAGGGCGGGGCAGCGGAACCGGCTCGGGGCGAGCGGCGCCCGCCTCCGCCAACAGGTCGGCGAGGCCGGCCACGGTCGGTGTGTCGAAGACGTCGCGGACCGACAGGTCCACCCCGAAGGCCGAACGAACCCGGGCGAGCAGCCGCATCGCCGCCATGGAGTGGCCGCCCAGCGCGAAGAAGTCGTCGTGCGCACCCACCTCGGGCAGCCGCAGCACCTCGGCGAAGAGCCGGGCCAGGGTGCGCTGGCGGTACCCGACGGGGCGGGCGTCCCCGGTCCCCGCCGCCCACTCGGGGGCCGGCAGGGCCGCCCGGTCCAGCTTGCCGTTCCTGGTGAGCGGCAGCGGCCCGTCCAGTACGACCACCACGGCCGGGACCATGTGCCCCGGGAGCCGCCCGGCCACCCATCCCCTCAGGTCGCCGGGGTCCGGTCGGGCACCGGCCGCCGGCACCGCGTAGCCGACGAGACGGGTCACCTCGCCGCCGCGGTCGGCCACCACCACCGCCTGCGCCACCCCCGGGTGGGCGGCGAGGACGGCCTCCACCTCGCCCGGCTCGACCCGCACGCCGCGGACCTTCACCTGGTCGTCCACCCGCCCGAGGAAGTCCAGGTTCCCGTCGGCCCGCCAGCGGGCGCGGTCCCCGGTGCGGTACATCCGGCCGCCCGGCGGCCCGAACGGGTCCGCCACGAACCGTTCCGCGGTGAGTCCGGGCCGGCCCAGGTAGCCGCGGGCCAGGCCGCGGCCCGAGACGTACAGCTCCCCGGCGACACCGGGCGGCACCGGGCGCAGCCGCTCGTCCAGCACGTACACCCTGGTGTTGGGGTCCGGGCGGCCGATCGGGACGGCCCCCCGCCACCCGGGTTCTGCCGTCCACAGCGTGGAGTTGACCGTCGCCTCGGTCAGCCCGTACGCGGCGAACAGCCGCAGCCTGCCCGCCCACCGGGCGACCAGGTCAGGCGGCACCGTCTCGGTGCCCACCAGCACGGTGGCGCCCTCCGGCAGCCCGCAGTCGGCGGGCAGCGCGGACACCAGGGACGGCGGCAGCACCAGGTGGGTGATCCGCTGCTCGTTCACGAAGGCGGTGAGCGCGCGGTGGTCCGTGCGGGCCGGCTCCGGGACCAGCACCAGACCGGCGCCGGTGCACAGCGCCATGGACAGTTCGAAGACCGCCACGTCGAAACCGAGCGACGCGAACTGCAACACCCGGCTCCGGGACGTCACGCCCATCCGGTCCACGGCCGTGGCGACCAGCGAGCCGATGCCCTCGTGGGTGACGACGACGCCCTTGGGCCGGCCGGTGGAACCCGAGGTGTAGATGACGTAGGCGGCGTGGTCCAGGCCCGGCGGGAAGAACCTCTCGTGAGGGGCCAGGGGGCCGGTGGCCAGCGCTGCGACCTCCGACGCCGTCGCCGGGTCGTCCAGCACGACCGGCGGGGCGACCGGGGGGACCACGGAGACCGTCGTCAGGTCGGTGACCACCAGGCACGCCCCGGAGTCCTCGAGGAGGTAGCCGATCCGCTCCCGGGGGTGGCCCAGGTCCAGCGGCAGGTACGCCGCGCCCACCTTGAGCACGGCGAGGACCGCGGCGACCATCTCCGCGGTGCGGGGCAGGGCGACGCCCACCACGTCGCGCGGCCCCACGCCCCTGCGCAGCAGCAGCCGGGCGAGCTGGTTGGCCCGCAGGTCCAGCGCGGCGTACCCCAGCTCCCCGTCGGCGTCCACCACGGCGACGGCCCCGGGCGTCCGTGCCGCCTGGGCCTCGAACAGCTCGGCCAGGGTCGCCTCGGGCACCGGGCGCCGGGTGTCGTTGAACTCCGCGAGCACCCGGTGCCGTTCGTCCCGCACCAGGACGTCCACCGCGCCCACCGGCCGGTCCGGGTCCGCGACCACGGCCTCGACCAGGGCCACCAGCCGCTCACCGAGCAGTTCCACGGTGTCCCGGTCGAACAGGTCGGTCCGGTACTCGATCCGGCACCCCACACCGGCGTCCGCCCCCGGGTCGGCCGGTCCCCCGGGGGGCCGGGCACCGGGGTCGGCGGGCCCGTACTCGTGGAACGCGAAGACCAGGTCGAACACGGCGGTACCGACGTCGAACGGCTCGTCCCGCACCGTCAACTCGCCGAGCCGGAACGTCACGTCGGTGCGGTCCCGGTACCCCACCATCACCTGGAACAGCGGGTTGCGACCCAGGGCCCTGGACGGGTTCAGCTCCTCCACCACCGCTTCGAACGGCAGGTCCTGGTGGGCGAACGCGGCCAGGTCCGCCCGGCGCACCCGGGCCACCAGCTCGGTGAACCCGGGGTCCCCGGACAGGTCGGTGCGCAGGACCAGCGTGTTGACGAAGAACCCCACCAGGTCGTCGAGGGCCGCGTCGGACCGCCCGGTGACCGCGGCACCCAGCGGGATGTCCGGGCCGCAGCCCAGCCGGTGCAGCAGGGCCGCGACCGCGGCCTGGAGCACCATGAACATGCTGGCCCCGCTCCGCCGGGCCACCGCGCGCAGCCCGGCGCCCGCGGCGGCCGGGAGCCGGACGTGGACCGCTGCCCCACCGGTCGCGGCCCCGGCGCCGCGCCGCCGGTCGACCGGCAGGGGGATCTCCTCGGGGAGGTCGGCCAGCGTCGCGCGCCAGTAGTCGAGCTGACGTGCCGCCAGGCCGTTGGGGTCCGCGACGTCACCGAGGAGCTCCCGCTGCCACAGCGCGTAGTCGGCGTAGGTGACCGGCAACGGGCGCCAGTCGGGTGCCCCGCCCGCGCACCTGGCCCGGTACGCCGTGGCCAGGTCGCGCAGGAACGGACCGTCGGACCACGCGTCGGTGGTGATGTGGTGCAGCAGGACCACCAGGACGTGCTCGTCCGCGGCGACCGGGACCACGGTCACCCGCAGCGGCAGCTCCCGGTCGAGGGCGAACGGACGGGTCACGGCGTCCCGGACCACCCCGGCCACCCCGCGCGGCCCCGGCGGCACGACCTCGGTCACCACCCGGGCCCGGTCCACCGGCAGCACCCGCTGGTACGGCTCGCCCCGGTGCTCCGCGAACACGGTGCGCAGCGGCTCGTGCCGGGCCGCGACGTCGGTCACCGCCGTCCGCAGCGCGGTCACGTCCAGGGGGCCGCGCAGCCGCACCACGATCGGGAAGTTGTAGGCCGCGGAGCCGCCGTCCAGTTGGTGGAGCAGCCACAGCCGCCGTTGGGCGAAGGACAGCGGCGGTCGGGCCGGTTGGGGGCGGGTCCGCAGCGCCGGACGGGTGTCGGTGCCCGTGCAGCGCCCGACCAGTTGGGCCACCGTCGGCGCTTCGAACAGGTCACGGATCGTCAGCGTGGCGGCCAGCGCGGCACGGGCCCTGCCGACCAGCCGGGTGGCCAGCAGGGAGTGGCCGCCGAGTGCGAAGAAGTCGTCGTCGATGCCGACCCGGGGAACCCCGAGGACGTCGGCGAAGAGCCCGCACAGCACTTCCTCCCGCTGGTCGCGCGGCCTGCGGCCGTCCGTCCGGGCGGGTGGTTGTGGTGTGGGGAGCGCCCGTACGTCCAGTTTGCCGTTGACGGTCAGCGGCAGGCGGTCCACGGCCAGCAGCCCGGCCGGGACCATGTGGTCGGGCAGGTGCCGCCGGGCGTGGGCGCGCACCTCACGCAGCAGCGCGTCGGTGTCGTCCGCCGCGGGACCGCCCCGCGGGGCGGTCCGCCGGTCGCCGTTCGCGGGCACCAGGTACCCCACGAGCCGGCGCACCCCGTCCGGCGCCGAGGCGTCGGCGACCACCGCGCAGTGCGCCACCCGGGGGTGGGCGTCGAGGACCGCCTCGACCTCTCCGGGTTCCACCCGGTAGCCACGGATCTTCACCTGGTCGTCGGTGCGGCCCAGGAAGTCCAGGTTCCCGTCCGGCCGTCGCCTGACCAGGTCGCCGGTGCGGTACATCCGTGCCCCCGGGACGGTGGAGAACGGGTCGGCGACGAACCGTTGGGCGGTCAGCGCGGGCTGCCGGTGGTAGCCGCGGGCCAGCCCCACCCCGGCGACGTACAGCTCGCCGGGGGTACCGGGCGGGACCGGGCGCAGCGCCCCGTCCAGGACGTGCGCCCGGGTGTTCCGGACGGGCCGGCCGACGGTCGGGGTGGCGCTGTCTGTGGTGCCGCCGCCCAGGGTGTTGATGGTGTACTCGGTCGGCCCGTACAGGTTGTAGCCGAAGGTCCCCTCGGTGTCCCGCAGTCGGGCCCACACCGCGTCGGACACCGCCTCGCCGCCGAGCAGCACCAGCGTGGGGCGCCACCGCCCCGGGCCCCGTTCCAGCAGGCCCTGTTCGATCAGGTGGTGGGCGTAGGTGGGGGTCACGTTGACGACGTCCACCCGGTGCCGGTCGCAGTAGGCGACCAGCGCCTCGGCGTCGCGCCGCAGTTCCTCGTCGCAGACGTGCACCTCGTGGCCCTGGACCAGCCAGAGGAGTTCCTCCCAGGACATGTCGAAGGCGAACGACACGGTGTGCGCCACCCGCAGCCGTCGCCCGCCCGCCGCGGCCACCGCCGGTTCGAAGATCGTGTCCAGGTGGTTGAGGTGCATGTTGGTCAGCCCGCGGTGGGGGACGACCACGCCCTTGGGCCGGCCGGTGGAGCCGGAGGTGTAGATCACGTACGCCGGGTGGTCGAGGCGGCCCGGAACCGAGGCGGCGAACGCCGGGTTCTCGTCGTCCGTCAGCGGTTCCGCCGGCAGTCCCGCCACCTCGGAGACCACCCGGGGGTCGTCGAGCCGCACCGCCTCGGCGGCTGTCTCGGGCAGCCGCACCGACGCCGTGGTCAGCACGCACATCGGCTCGGTGTCCTCGAGCATCCGGGCCAGTCGCCGTTCGGGGTGGTCCAGTTCGAGCGGCAGGTAGGCGGCACCGGTGCGCAGCACCGCGAACAGCGCGACCACCACCGACGCGGACCTGGGCAGCGCCAGCGCCACCACCCGTTCCGGGCCGGCGCCCCTGGCCAGCAGGAAGCGGGCGAGCCGGTTGACCCGGGCGTCGAGTTCCGCGTAGGTGAGCCGGGTGGACCCGAAGACCAGAGCCACCTCGTTCGGGGTCCGCAGGGCCTGCGCGGACAGCAGTTCGGCCACGGTCGTGCCGGGCAGTGGGTGCTCGGCGGCCGACCACTCGGCGGTCAGGGCCCCCCGCTCCTCCTCGACGAGCAGGTCCACCCTGCCCACCGGGGCGGTGACGTCCGCGACCAGTCGGTCGAGCACCGCGGCGAACCGGGCCAGCAGCCCCCGCGCCGCGGGCTCGGTGAGCACGTCCGGGCGGTGGTCGAGCAGGACGCGCAGCCGCCGTTCCGCCGAGACCACCAGGGTGACCGGGTAGTGGGTGGCGTCCACCCCTTCGGAGCCGGTGACGCCGTGCCGGCGGCGGAGCTCGTCGAGCCGGGCGGCGCCCCCACCGACGTTCCGCAGCACGAACAGCGTGTCGAACAGGCGTCGGTGCCCGGCCTCACGCTGGAGCTCCCCAAGGCCGGCGTACTCGTACGGGATCAGCGCGGCGCGCTCGGACTGTATCCGGCGCAGCAGGTCAAGGACGGCCTCCTCGGGGCGGAACGTGATCCGGGTGGGCACGGTGTTGAGGAAGAGGCCGATGGTGTCCTCTACCGCGGGAACCGCGGCCGGGCGGCCCGCCACGGTCTGGCCGAACACCACGTCGGCCCGACCGGTGAGCCCGCTGAGCACCAGTCCCCAGGCGGCGTTGAGCACCGTGTTGAGGGTGAGTCCGTGCCGGCGGGTCTCCCCGCGCAGCCGCTCGCTCAGCTCCTCGGTCAGCTCCAGCTCCCGGCGCTCGGGGATCACCGGGTCCCGACCGGTGGGGTCCGGGGCGAGCAGCGTCGGTTCGGCGAGCCCGGACAGGGCCTCGCGCCAGACCCGGCGGGCGGCACCGCCGTCCTGGTCGGTCAACCAGGCCAGGTAGTCCCGGTAGGTGCCGGGGGTGGGCAGCGCACGGTCGTCGCCACCCTGGGAGTAGAGAGTGAACAACTGCTCGATGAAGAGCCAGGCGGACCAGCCGTCCCAGAGCATCAGGTGGACGGTGAACGCCAGCCGGTCCCGGCCGGGGCCGAGCCGGACCAGCAGCGCCCGGCACAGCGGCGGGTCGGCCAGGTCGAACCTGCGGGTGCGGTCGGCGTCCAGCAGGTCCCGCGCCGCGGCGCCGCGCTCCTCCTCGGGCAGTCCGGTCAGGTCCACCTCGGTCAACGGGACGTCGGCGGTGGCCGTGACGAACTGCACGGGACGGTCGAGCCCCTCGTTGGTGAAGCCGGCCCGCAGCGCCGCGTTGCGGGCCACCAGCGCGGCGAGGGCGGCCCGCATCCGGCCGGCGTCCACCCGGTGGTCCAGGTCGAACGTGTGCTGCGCGGTGTAGACGTCGAGGCCGCCACGGTCGTACGTGGCGTGGAAGTACAGGCCCTCCTGGAGCGGGGAGAGCGGCCAGACGTCCGCCAGGGGCCGCCGACTCCCGCGCGCCACCCGGTCGATCTCGTCCTGGGTGAGGGCGAGCAGCGGTTCCCGACCCGTGGCCAACCGACCCCGGCGGGACCGTGCGGCCCCGTGCGCCCCGGCCGTCCCCCGGGCCGCCCCGGCGGTCGGTTCCGCGGTTGGTTCCCCGGCCGTCTCCGCCGCCGCCGACCGCCGGCCGGGGCCCGGGTGCCGGAGCGCCGCGGCCAGCCCCGCGGGGGTGCGGTGTTCGAACACCTCCCGCGGACCGAACGCGAGCCCGGCCCGGCGGGCCCGACCGGCCACCGCGATCGAGGAGATGCTGTCCCCGCCGAGCACGAAGAAGTCGTCGTCCACCCCGACCCCGGGGAGCTCGAGGACCTCAGCGAAGATCCGGGTCAGCAACCGCTCCACGTCGTCGCGGGGGGGCCGGGACGGGGCCACCGGGACCGTCGGCGCCGGAAGCGCCGCCCGGTCCAGCTTCCCCGCCGCGTTCAACGGCAACGCGTCGAGCACCACGAAGGCGCCGGGCACCAGCGGCCCGGGCAACGCCGCGGTCGCCGCCGCCCGCAGCTCCTCGGGGTCCGGGCGGTGCCCGGCCGCGGGCACCACGTGGGCGACCAACCGCGCGCCCCCGCCGGGCCCGTCCCGGTGCAGCGACACCACCGCCTGGGAGACCCCGGCCCTGGCGGTCAGCCAGCTCTCGATCTCTCCCGGTTCCACCCTGACCCCGTGGACCTCCACCTGGTGGTCGGTGCGGCCGAGGAACACCAGCGCGCCGTCGTCGCGCAGGCACACCAGGTCCCCGGTGCGGTACATCCGGGTGCCCGGAGGACCGCAGGGGTCGGCGACGAAGCGTTCCGCGGTGAGCCCCGGGCGGCCGTGGTAGCCGCGTGCGAGCTGGGGCCCGGCCAGGTACAGCTCGCCCGGCACCCCGGGCGGCACCGGGCGCAGACAGGTGTCGAGCACCCGCAACCCGGTGTTCCCCACCGGACGGCCGATCGGCACCGTCGCCCCCGCGGAGCCGTCGTACGGGAAACGGGTGGTCGCCACCGCCGCCTCGGTGGGCCCGTACAGGTTGTGCAGCGGGGCCCCGGTCAGCTCCTGCCAGCGCCGGGCGGTCGGACCGCCGAGCGCCTCGCCACCGCTGAAGGTGTGCCGCAGGCTCGCGTTCCACGACGGGTCGCCGGTGACCTCCCCGGTGCGCAGGAACGCCTCGATCTGCGACGGGACGAACAGCAGCGTGGTGACCCGGTGCCGGCGGACCAGCTCGGCGAGGTACACCGGGTCGTGGTGGTCCCGCGGGCGGGTGAGCACCAGGGCGGCGCCGCTGCCGAGGGCCCAGAAGATCTCCCACACGGAGGCGTCGAAGCCGGCCGACGCCTTCTGGAGCATGCGGTCGCCCGGGCCGAGCCGGTGTCGGGCCTGGGTGGTGGCGATCTGGTGGCAGATCGCCCGGTGGGGCACCAGGACACCCTTGGGACGGCCGGTGGAGCCCGAGGTGTACAGCAGGTAGGCGGGGTGCTCCGGGTCGATCGGGGGCGGGCCCGCCCCGTCCGGGAGGGCCCCGGGGGCGCCCACGGCCGCCGGGGCGTCGTCCTGGACGAGCAACGGGGTCACGCCGGGCACCTCCGGCAGCCCGGGCAGCACCTCCCGGGTGGTCAGCACGATCCGGGCGCCCGAGTCGGTCAACAGGAAGGAGAGGCGCTCCGCCGGGTGGTCCACGTCCAGGGGGAGGTAGGCGGCACCGGCCCGAACCACCGCGAGCAGCGCCGCCACCAGCTCGACCGAGCGGGGCAGCGCCACCGCCACCACGGTCTCCGCGCCGGCACCGTGGGCCCGCAACCGCCGGGCGAGGGCGTCCACCTCACGGTCCAGCTCGGCGTAGCCGACCGCGGTGCCGTCAGCGGCGATCACCGCGGTGGCCCGTGGGGTGCGGGCCACCTGGGCGGAGAACGTCTGGGCGAGGGACGTCGTCGGTACGGGTTCCACGGCGCCGGTGAGCTGGGCCGCCTGCCGGACCCCGGCCTCCTCGGACAGCAGGTCCACCCGGCCCACCGGACGGGTCGGCGCGGCCACCACCTGTTCCAGCAGGCGGACGAACTGGTCGGCGATCCGCCGCGCGCCGGCCCGGTCGATCCGGTGGGCGTCGTGGCCGAGCCGCAGCCGCAGGCGGCGGCCGGGTAGCACCAGCAACGACAGCGGGTAGTGACCCGGGCTGGTGAAGTCCAGGTCGCGCACGCGCAGGGTCCCGGTGGGGTCGCGGAGCGGGTCGTCGTCCGGATAGTTCTCGAACACCACGAGGGTGTCGAAGAGGTCGCCGCCGACCCCCGCGGCCCGCTGGATCTCGGCCAGACCGAGGTGCTGGTGGTCCAGCAGGGCGGCCTGCTCCCGCTGCAACCGGGTCAGGACGTCCACCGGCGACTGGCCGGGGTGCCAGCGCAGCCGCACCGGCACGGTGTTGATGAACAGCCCCACCATGGACTCGATCCGGTCCAGCGGGGCGTCCCGGCCGGAGACGGTGGTGCCGAACACCACGTCGCGGCGGCCGGTCAGCCGCCCGAGCAGCAGTCCCCAGGCGCCCTGCACCACCGTGCCCAGGGTCAGCCCGTGCCGCACGGCCAGTGACCGCAGGCCCTCGGTGTCCCCGGGGGACAGCTTCACCTCCAGGTGGTCCGGGCACGCGGGGGTGGCCCGCGGCAGCGCCGGCGCGAGCCGGGTCGGCCCCTCCACCCCGGCCAGGGCCCGCCGCCAGGCCGTGCTGGCCGGCCGCGGGTCCCGGCGGGCCAGCAACGCGAGGTAGTCCCGGTACGGGGGCGGCGGGGCGGAGGGGCTGGTCCCCCCGTAACCGGCGAGCAGCTCCCGCAGCATCACCGGCACCGACCACCCGTCGGCGACGATGTGGTGGAACGTCAGCAGCAGACGGTGCCGCTCCGGCGCCGTCCGCGCCAGGACGCACCGCACCAGCGGGGGGTCCGCCAGGTCGAACCGGGTCGCCCGGTCCTCGGCGGCGACCCCGGCGAACCCCCGCGGGTCCCCGGTGAGGTCCACCTCCCGCCAGGGCAGGGTGACCTTCCCCGGCACCACCTGCACCACCCGTCCGTCGGCGACCTGGTGGAAGCCGGCCCGCAGCGGGGGGTGCCGGTCCAGCAGCCGTTGGGCGGCCAGGCGCAGGGCCCCGGAGTCCAGCGGCCCGCTCAGCTCCAGCACCTGCTGCACCAGGTAGACGTCGACGGGCGCGTCGTCGAGCTGGGCGTGGAAGAACAACCCCTCCTGGAGCGGCGCCAGCGGCAGCACCTCCACGGGCCCCGGCAGTCCGGCCCCGAGCCGGTCGAGCTCCTCGGGGTCCACGGTGACCAGGGCCGCGTCCCCGTCCGGTGCCGCCGCGTCCCGGGGCGCCCGTGGCCGCCACTCGCCCGCGACCGCGGCGAGCGCCGCCACCGTCCGGTGCTGGAAGACGTCGCGGGAGGTCAGCGCGACACCGGCGGCACGGGCCGCGGCCAGCAGGCGGATCGCGACGATGCTGTCCCCGCCGAGGGCGAAGAAGTCGTCGTCCACCCCGACCCCGTCCACGCCGAGCACCTCGGCGTACAGCCGGCACAGCGTCTCCTGGCGGGCGTTGACCGGTGGCCGACCGGTACGGGCGACGGAGAGGTCGGGGGCGGGCAGCGCCCGGGCGTCCAGCTTGCCGCTGGGGGTCACCGGCAGTCGCAGCAGCGGCACGAACGCGGCGGGCACCAGCGGGGCGGGGAGCCGATCGGCGGTGTGGGCGCGCAGGGTGCGCACCAGGGTGGCGGTGTCCCGGAAGGCCACCGGCCGGTTGGCCAGCCGGTCCCACGCTCCGGGCGCGGTGCGGCCCGGCCGGTACACCTGCGCGAGCGGCACCCCCAGGGCGGTGAACACCGCGTCGACGCGGCCGTCGTCCGCCGTGCCCGTCCAGGTGGTGGCCGTCCGGTAGCCCAGGCGTGCCCCCAGCGCGTGCAGCGCCTCGGGGTCAACCCCGGGCGGTACCGGTTGCCCGCCGCCGTCCAGGGCGCGCAGCGCCGAGAGGTCCCGCGCGAGCCGGGCGTTGGGTATCCCGGTCACCCGCAGCCGGCCCGGCCGCCGCTCGGCCAGCCGGGCGGCCAGGCCCGCCGGGTCGCCCAGCTCCCCGTCCCAGGCCCACACCACGGTGTCCGGCTCAGGGCCGGGGTCCGGGTGGGCCGTTCCCGGCTCCGGGTGGGTGCGCACGACCACGTCGTAGCGGTAGCGGCTCAGCTCGTTGTGTGCCGTGGCCCGCTTGATCCGCAGGTCCACGCCGGCCACCGTGGGGAGCGCCGCGCCGAGGGCGGGGAACAGGTCGGGGTCCAGCAGGAGCTCACCCTCCCACCGCACCGCACGCTCGACGGCGTCGCCCGTGACGTCCCTGGAGCTCCGCGCGGCCTCCACGCCGGCCCGCAGACAGCGCAGCAACCGCAGGTTCCGCACGTCCCCGACGAAGAGGGCGCCGCCGGGCACCAGCAGGTCCACCGCCGCCCGCACCACGTCCACCAGGTACTCCACGCCGGGGAAGTACTGGACGACGGAGTTGACCACCACGGTGTCGAAGAAGCCGGTGGGCAGGCCCGAGGTGTCGTGCGCCGGCTGGGCACGGAGCTCCACCCGGTCGTTGAGCGTGGGCTCCGCCGCGAGTTGCCGCCGCAACGAGGCGATGGCCTGCGCGGAGGCGTCGAGCCCCCAGTAGCTGTCGCACCGCGGCGCGATCTGGCCGAGGACCAGGCCGCTGCCGACGCCGATCTCCAGCACCCGGCGGGGCCGCAGCGCGGCGATCCGCCGCACCGTGGCCGCGCGCCAGTCCCGCATCTCGGGCAACGGGATGGGGCGGCCGTCGTAGGTGCTGTTCCAACCGGCGAAGTTCTCGCGGAGCCTCTCGGACCCGGCGGCGGCGTAGAGCAGGTCGTGGGTCCGTCGCCACTGGTCCACCTGTCGGTGCTCGGCGTCCCGGTCCCGTCCGTCCGCGCGGTCCGCCCCGGTGCCCGCGCCCCGTTCTGCCCCGCCCCCGACGTGGTGTCCTTCGGTGCGGGCGGTGGTCGCGGGGACGACGTACGCGGCGAGGCACCGTTCGCCGGGACGGACCTCCCTGGCGACCACCGCGACCTGGTCCACCAGGGGGTGCTGGGACAGGACGTGCTCGACCTCGCCGGGCTCCACCCGGAAACCGCGGATCTTCACCTGGTCGTCGGCCCGTCCGACGAACTCGAGCCGCCCGTCGGCGCGCCACCGCACCAGGTCGCCGGTGCGGTACAGCCGCTCGCCCGGGGCGCCGAAGGGGTTCGCCACGAACCGTTCAGCGGTGAGCCCGGGCCGCCGCAGGTAGCCGCGCGCCAACCCGTCCCCGGCGAGGTAGAGCTCGCCCACCACGCCGGCCGGCACCGGCCTCAGCGCGGCGTCCAGCACATGGGCGCGGGTGCCGGGGTCGGGGACGCCGATCGGCACCGTGGACCCGGTGGGCTCCCGCGGGTCGCAGGCGCCGAGGGTGGAGTTGACGGTGGCCTCGGTCGGCCCGTAGGCGTTGAACATGCGCCGGCCGGGCGCGAACCTGGCCACCAGTTCGGGGGAGACCCGCTCGGTGCCGGCGAGCAGGGTGGCGGGCGCGGGGAGCGCGGCGTGGTCCGGGAGGGCGGCGAGCAGGGCCGGCGGAAGGATCATGAACGTGGCACCGTGCGCCCGTGCGTAGTCGGCGAGCTCCGCCCCGGGGAAGCGCAGCTCGGACGGGACCATGACGAGCCGGCCACCGGAGAGCAGCCCCAGGCACAGGTCCCAGAACGCCACGTCGAAGCTGGGCGAGGCGAACTGGAGCACCCGGGAGTGCGGTCCGACGCCGAGCCGCTCGGTCTGGGTGGCCACCAGCTTGGCCACGCCCGAGTGGGAGAGGACCACCCCCTTGGGCCGGCCGGTGGAGCCGGAGGTGTAGATCACGTAGGCGGCGTTGTGCACGGTCAGCGGCACGCCGCGGTCGGTGTCGTCGGGGTCGGCGGTGGAGCGGTCGGCCAACTCCGCCACGGTGTCGGGGGCGTCGAGGAGCAGCCGGGTGACCCCCTCGGCGCGGGGGACCGACGGACCCAGTTCGGTGGTGGTGACCAGGCACAGCGGGGCGGCGTCGGCGAGTTGGAAGGCGATCCTGTCCGCGGGGTGTTCCGGGTCGATCGGCAGGTAGGCGCCGCCGGCCTTGAGCACGGCCAGTTCGGCGACGACCAGGTCGGGGGAGCGGGGCAGGGCGAGGGCGACCACCCGCTCCGGGCCGACACCGCGGGCGATCAGCGCGTGCGCCAGACGGTTGGACCGCGCGTTCAGCTCCGCGTAGCTCAGTTCGGCTTCCCCGAGGACCAGGGCGACGTCCCGGGGTGCCGCGGCCACCCGCGACTCGAACAGGGCGGGCAGGGTGGTGGCCGGGACGGTGTGCGCGGTGTCGTTCCAGCCGGTGAGGATCAGCTCCCGCTCGGCCTCCGGCAGCACCTCCAGGTCGGCAACCGGCACCTCGGGCCGGGCGAGCCCGTCGGCGAGCAGGGTCCGCAGGTGGCCCAGCACCCGGTCGGCGGTGGCGTCCAGGAACAGGTCCTGGCGGTACCGCAACCCCAGACGGGTGTGACCCCCCTGGCCGACGACCACGGTCAGCACCAGGTCCAGGGGGTTGGTGTCCGGGGCCGCGAAGCCGACGTGGCACAGTCGGGCGCCGCCGCGGGTGGGCTCCGGCTCCAGCTCCTCCACCAGGGCGTCCAGCGTCACGGCGGCGTGCCGGCGGGCCTCGTCGCGGCAGCCAACGGCCCTGCGCACCACCTCCCCCAGGCACGGCCGGCCACCCAGGTCCAGCCGCAGCGGCAGCACCTGGGCCCCGGGCGCGTCGTCCACCGGACCGGCCACCGTGATGTCCGCCGCGCCCGAGTACCGGTGCAGAAGGGCACAGAACGCGGCCAGCAGCACCTCGGGCACGGTCGCCCCGCGGCCGTCGGCGAACGCGGACAGCGACGCGGACAGTCCGGCGGGAAGTCGCAGGGTGCGGTGGCGGCGGTGACGCCCCGGGACCCGCGGGTGCGGGAGGTCGGTGGGCAGCGCCAACTCCTGGGGCGGCGGGGTGAGTCGCCGCCGCCAGTGCTCCAGGTCCCGCGCGCAGCGGTGCGCCGTCACGTTCTCGGACATGGGTGACCACGCCTTTCCGGCAGTGTGGGGGCCGAGGATCGGGGTGCCGTCGGCACGGCACCCGCGCGAACGGACCGGGAGCGGCCCGTCGGCGCCGTCCGGCACCGGCACCGGCACCGGCAACGGGAGGGGGTAACGGTGGTGCCCGCTAGTCGGCGAGCAGCGGCACCGTCTGATCGATGGCGTAGGGGATGCTCAGCACGGTGTTGTAGGTGATGGCCGCGCCGACGGGCGGGTCGAAGTAGCTGAGGAAGACGTCACGGCCCTCTTTGGCCACCCGGAGCTGTCGGTACACGTCGTCCGCCTCGATCCGCTTCTGGCTCGTGGCGTCCCAGTTCAGCCAGATCAGCCGGTCCACGTCGAACAGGTCGAGCCGCTCGGAACCGACCGTCGCGGCGTTCTCCTCCCCGGCCAGGTCCGCGATGGGCTCGGACAGCTCGAAGCCGAGTTCCTTCACGAACACCGACTTGGGATCGTGCGGGGCGAACCCGGAGTACTCACCCGGCTGGTAGGTGTCGGCCACCAGCGCCGTCTGCCGGGCGAACTCCGGGTGCCGGGTGCGCACCGCGGCGAACTTCCGGTCGACGTCCTCGATGAGCCGGTCGGCCTCGGCTTCCTTGCCCAGGGCCCGGCCCGCCGTCCGCGTCATGTCCTGCCAGGGCGTTCCGTAGGGCGGGTGGTCGCCGTTCCACGCGACGGTGGGCGCGATCTTCGACAGCGTCCGGTACTTCTCCTCGTCAATGCCCGTGTAGAGCCCCAGGATCAGATCGGGTCGGAGTTCGATGATCTCTTCGTAGTCGAAGTCCTCGCGTTCACCCACGATCACCGGCCTGGTGTCGCCCCACAGCTCCTTGGTCCAGGGCCACGTGCCGTAGGGGCGTTCCCCGAGCCAGTCCACGACGCCCACCGGCCTGACCCCGAGGGCCAGCGCGGCGTCCTGGTCGGCCAGTCCCACGGTGACCACCCGTCTGGGTTCTTCCCTGATCTGCGTGACGCCGTGGACGTGCTCGATCGTGACCGGGAAGTCCGCCGCCCCGGGGGAGGCCGGGGCGGAGTCCGCGGAACGGTCCGCGCCCTCGGGGGCCGGGGAGCCGTCACCTCCGCAGGCGGCCGTGGTCAGGGCCAGGGTCAGGGCGGCGGCGGCTGACGGTAGCTTCCGGGCGGTCCGCGCGAACCGCCCGGTGGGCGGTGACATGGGTGGCATGGGTTCCTCGTCGTCGGGTTCCACAACGGGTCACGGCGCATACTAAGGTAAGGTTTACCTAATTTGAAAGAGGGTCACTTCGGGGTGGAAGGGCCGTGACCGAGCGCCCCCGCCACCGTGAACCCTCCGACGACACCCCATCTGACCTGGGAGCCAGCGGCGGTGACGACGTGTCGCACGTGACGGAACCACCCTCCGGGCGCGAACGCGCCGGCCCCCCGGGGCCGGCCACGCGCCGACTCTGGGCGCTGCTGCTGGGCGCCACGGGCGTGCTGCTCCTGCTCTGCGCGCTCTCCCTCGCCGTGGGCGCCCGGCACATCCCGCCCGGCGACGTGTGGCAGGCGCTGGTGGACCCCCACGACCCGGAGGTCGAGGCCGTCGTCCGGTCGGTGCGGGTCCCGCGCACCCTGCTCGGGCTCAGCGCCGGCGCCGCGCTCGGCGTCTCCGGGACGTTGATGCAGGCGTTGACCCGCAACCCCCTGGCCGACCCCGGCATCCTCGGGGTCACCGGCGGCGCCTCGTTCGCGGTGGTGCTCGCCGTCGGGGTGCTCGGCGTCAGCTCCCTCTACGGCTACGTCTGGTTCGCGTTCGCCGGGGCGCTGGCCGCCGGCGCCCTGGTGTACCTGCTCGGCGGGGTGGGCCGGACCGGCATGACCCCGGTCAAACTGGCCCTCGCCGGGATGGCCGTCACCGCCATGCTCAACTCGCTGACCAGCGCGGTGACCCTCACCGACACCGAGGCGCTGAACCGTCACCGGTTCTGGGCGGCAGGGTCCTTGGCCGGGCAGGAGACCTCCGTGGTGCTGCGGCTGGCCCCCTTCCTGGTGTGCGGGCTCCTGGGGGCGCTGGCGCTGGCCCCGGCGCTGAACAGCCTGGCGCTCGGTGACGAGGTCGCGGTCGCCCTGGGGCGCAGGACGGGCTGGGTCAGGGTCCAGGGCGCCGTGGCGGTGACGCTGCTCACCGGCGGGGCGGTCGCCGTGGTCGGGCCACTGGTCTTCGTCGGCCTGGTCGTCCCGCACCTCGCCAGGGCGCTGACGGCTCGTGCCGGCGTCGGCCCCGACCACCGCTGGCTGCTGCCGCTGTCCATGGTGATCGCCCCCGGCCTGCTGCTCGCCGCGGACGTCCTGGGCCGCCTCGTCGCCCAGCCGGGGGAGATGGCCGTCGGCATCGTCATGGCCTTCCTCGGTGGGCCGTTCTTCATCGCGCTCGTCCGCCGCCGTCGACTCGCGGAGCTGTGACCGTGACCCAGCAGCCGATCCCCACCCGCGAGGTCGCCGGCCGCACCGTGGTCCGGCTGACCCGCCCGCGGGTCTCCGTGGTGCTGCGACCCAGGCTGCTCCTGGCCAACGCCGGCCTCGCGGTCGCCGTGGGCGCCGTCTTCTGCCTCGGCGTCGCCAGGGGCGGGCTGTCCGTGCCCGTCCTCGACGTGATCCCCGCGCTGTGGGGTTCCGGCGACCGGACCACCCTGCTGGTCGTCCGGGAGCTGCGCCTGCCCAGGGCGCTGGTCGGGCTGCTCGCCGGTGCCGCGTTCGGACTGTCCGGCTCGTTGTTCCAGAACCTGACCCGCAACCCCCTGGCCAGCCCCGACATGATCGGTATCACCCAGGGTGCCGGCGCCGCGGTGGTCGCCGGGATGGTGCTGGGGGTCGGTCCTGGTCTCGGCACCCAGACCCTGGGGCTCGTCGGCGGGTTGCTGGTCGCCGCCCTCATCTACCTGCTCGCCTGGAACCGCGGCACCACCGGCTACCGCATCGTCCTGGTCGGCATCGGGATGTCCTGGATGTGCACCAGCGCCACGGAGTACCTGCTCACCGAGGCCGAGATCCACGAGGCGCACAAGGCACTGGGATGGCTGGTCGGCAACCTCAACGGGCGCACCTGGACCCAGGTGCGCCCGCTCGCCCTCGCCGTGGCCCTGCTGTTCCCCGTCGCGCTGCTGCTGCACCACTGGGTGCGCACCCTCCAACTCGGGGACGAGGTGGCCACGGGCCTCGGCACCCCGGTGCAGACCGCCCGGCTCGCCCTGCTGCTGACCGGCGTCGCCTTGGTCGCCTTCGGTACCGCCGCCGCGGGCCCGGTCACCTTCGTGGCGCTGGCCTCGCCACAGATCGCCCAGCGCCTGTGCGGGACCGCGGCCCCGCCGCTGCTGGCCTCCGCGCTCACCGGCTCCCTGGTGGTGCTCTGCGGCGACCTGGTCGCCCGCGAGCTGCCGGGCACCGAACTGCCGGTCGGCGTGGTCACCGGGGTGCTGGGCGCGCCCCTGCTGCTCTGGCTGCTCGTCCGTGCCAACCGTGCCGGTTCAGGAGGCTGATCGTGACCACCGGGACAGCGTCCAGCGGTTCCCCCCGCCCGTCCGGCGACCCGCGTCGCCCCGGGGCCGGTGCTCCCGACCGGGGTGGCGCGGGAGGCCGGGCGGAACTGCGCGCCACCGGCCTCACGCTCGCCTACGACGGGCGGGTCGTGGTGAACGACCTGGACCTGGCGGTGCCCCCGGGCCGGATCAGCGTCATCGTCGGCGCCAACGCCTGCGGGAAGTCCACGCTGCTGCGGGCCCTGGCCCGGCTGCTCACCCCGAGGTCGGGCACGGTCACCCTGGACGGGCGGGCCCTGGCGTCCATCCCCACCCGCAGGCTGGCCCGCCAGCTCGGCATCCTCCCGCAGTCACCGGTGGCCCCCGCGGGACTGACCGTCATCGACCTGGTGAGCCGGGGCCGCGCCCCGCACCAGACGCTCTGGCGGCAGTGGTCGGCCGCGGACGAGGAGGCGGTGCTCGGCGCACTGCGCGCCACCTCCATGGAGGAGCACGCCGAACGGCCGGTGGACGAGCTCTCCGGGGGCCAGCGGCAACGCGCCTGGATCGCCATGGCGGTCGCCCAGGGCACCGAGGTGCTCCTCCTCGACGAGCCCACCACGTTCCTGGACCTGGCTCACCAGATCGACGTGCTCGACCTGATCGTCGATCTCAACCGTCAACAGGGCCGCACCGTGGTGATGGTCCTGCACGACCTCAACCAGGCGTGCCGCTACGCCGATCACGTGATCGCCATGCGTTCCGGCGGCATCGTGGCCCAGGGGCCCCCGGCCGACGTGATCGACGCGGAGCTGGTGCGGACGGTCTTCGGACTGCGTTGCCAGGTCACCGCCGACCCGGTCAGCGGCACCCCCCTGGTGGTGCCGATGGGCCGGCACCACGGGGCCGAGCCGGGCTGAGGCCGGCGGCTTGGCGCCCCGGACCGGCTGCGCTCCAGGACGGCTCGTCTACTCGCCGGCCATCGCGTAGGGCCGGCGGGCCGGTCGGCGGTCCAGCAGGGAACGCAGGATCTCGCCCACCCGCACCGCGGTGTTGGACAGCAGCGACGAGGTGATGCCGTGGGAGTGCTCGGTGCCGCCCTGGAGGTAGATCCCGCAGCGCAGTCCGGGCCCGGTGCGCACCCGGTAGTCCCGTTCCACCACGAGCCGCCCGGCGTCGTCCCGGTGGCAGTGCCGCGCCGCCGGGCCGAGCAGCCGGCCCGGGTCCATCGGACGGTAGCCGGTCGAGCAGACCAGCGCGTCCGCGTCGAGCACCGTCGTGGCCCCGGTGGCGCTGGACTCCACCGTGACCCGCACCCGCGACCCGGTGTCCACCACCTCGGCGAGCCGGGCGACGTTGAACAGCCGCAGCCGTGCGGTCCCCAGCACCTTCTCCCGGTAGACCCGGCGGTACAGGTCGTCGATGAGGTCGGTGTCCACCACCGAGTAGTTGGTGTTGCCGTGGTAGCGCAGCAACATCTCCTTCACCTCCTCGGGAGCGGCGTGGAACAGCCCCACCGCCTCCGGGTCGAAGATCCGGTTGGCGAACGCCGAGTCGTCCGCGGGGCTGTAGCCGTACCGGGAGAACACCGCGCACACCTCCGCCCGGGGGAACTCCCGGTGCAGGTGCGCCACCGCCTCCGCCGCGCTCTGTCCGGCGCCCACCACCACGAACCGGGAGGGCGCGGTGCCGGCGCGCTCGGCGATCCGGGGCAGCAGCTCACTGGTGTGCCAGACGCGGTCGGTGCGGACCACGCCGTCCGGCAGCCGCGGGACGAGTCCGGTGCCGATCACCAGGTTGCGCGTCCGGTGGCGGACGGGCGCCGCCGATCCGGCCGCGCGGACCACCACGTCGACGCAGGTCCCCTCCGCCGCGGGTTCCACCGCGACCACCTCGTGGCCGTAGTCCACCACCGGGGAGACCCGGTCCGCGGCCCACCGCAGGTAGTCGTGGAACTCCACCCGAAGGGGGAACAGCGTCTTGTGGTTGATGAAGTCCACCAACCGGTCCCGTTGGTGCAGGTAGCTCAGGAAGCTGAAGTCGCTGGCCGGGTTCCGCAGGGTGACCAGGTCCTTGAGGAACGAGACCTGCATGGTGGCGTCGTCGATCAGCATGCCCCGGTGCCAGCCGAACTCCCGCTGCCGCTCCACGAACCGCGCCCGGACGGCCCCGCTCGTCCCCACCCGGGCGTTGTGCTCGCTGACCGCGACGGCCAACGCGAGGTTGGAGGGGCCGAAACCGACACCGACGAGGTCGTGGACGTCGACCTCGCCGCCGGAAGGAGCTGACATGACTGTCCCATCGCTCGGCGGACACCGGAACCCGGCGGCCGTCCCAACGTGCCGACGCCGTCCGGGCATTGCTTAGTTAGGTAAGGCTTGCTTAACTTGACGCGGATCGTCAATCCCCTCCCGGAACGAGGAGTTCCCCTCATGCGCGTCGCCCTGTTCGGCTACCAGACCTGGGGACACCGCACTCTGACGGCCCTGCTCGGGTCCGGGCACCAGGTGGTCCTCGTGGTCACCCATCCCAGGAGCGACCACGCCTACGAGAAGATCTGGGACGACTCGGTCGCCGACCTCGCCCGCGACCACGGAGTCCCGGTGCTACTGCGGAACCGCCCCGACGACGAGGAACTGATGGCGGCGCTCAGGGCGGCGGACCTGGACCTCATCGTCGCCAACAACTGGCGCACCTGGCTGCCGCCCGCCATCCACACCCTGCCCCGGCACGGCACCCTCAACGTGCACGACTCGCTGCTGCCCGCCTACGCGGGCTTCTCCCCCCTGATCTGGGCACTGATCAACGGCGAGCCCGAGGTCGGGGTCACCGCGCACCTGATGAACGACGAACTCGACGCCGGTGACATCGTGCTGCAACGCGCCGTTCCGGTGGGGCCCGAGGACACCGCCACCGACCTGTTCCACCGCACCTGCGACCTGATCGGTCCGATCGTCACCGAGTCGCTGGCACTGATCGCCTCCGGGCGCACCGACTGGACCCCCCAGGACCGCGGCAGGGCCAGCTTCTTCCACAAGCGGGCCCTGAGGGACAGCCTGATCGACTGGACCTGGCCGGCCGCCGCCATCGAACGCCTGGTCAGGGCCCAGTCCGACCCCTATCCCAACGCGTTCACCCACCACCGGGGGCAGCGGCTGCGGGTGCTGTCAGCCCGGGTCTCCCGCCAGGCGTACGGCGGTACCCCCGGCCGGATCTTCATCCCGGAGGACGACGGGGTGGTCATCGTGACCGGGGCGGACGCCCACCGCGGGCGGAACCCCGGACTGGTGCTGCGCCGGGTGCGCACCGAGGACGGCAGGGACCTCGACGCCCTCGCGTACTTCCGCACCATGGGCGGCTACCTCACCGACCGCCCCTGAACGGCGGCGACGGCCCGGGGCCGCCCGCCCGGACCAGCGCCCGGTGGGCGTTGCCCCGGCCGGGAGCCCCGGATACGTTGTGCGTCGTACCGAACGACGGGTCGACCCGGCGGAACCGCCAGCGCGACCAGGTCCCCGGAGGCCCGATGAACAGCGAAACCCCCGACCGCCTGCCCGTCCCGGCCGCCGAGTTGGCAGAGGGCCCGACCTGGGACCCGGTGGGCAACCGGCTGGTCTGGGTGGACATCCTGGGCTGCGAGGTCCACACCACCGACCCGAGCACCGGCGAGGACACCGTCCTGCGGACCGAACAGCACGTGGGGGCGGCCAAACCCCGGGCCGGCGGCGGTCTGGTGGTGAACCTGCGGGACGGCGTCGGCACCTACGACGCCGCGGGAGGCTTCGCCTGGCTGCACTACGACCCGGTGCCGGGGCGCCGCGGCAACGACGCCGCGGTGGACGCCCTGGGCACGCTGTGGGCCGGCAGCATGCGCTACGACAACGCCCCGGGCGGCGGCGCCCTGGTCCGGGTCGCCCCGTCCGGCGCCGCGGTGACGGTACTCGACGAGGTGACGTGCAGCAACGGGCTGGGCTGGAGCCCCGACGGGCGGCTGATGTACTACGTGGACACCCCCACCCGCCGGATCGACGTCTTCGACGTGGACCCGGACAGCGGTGACGTGCGGAACCGCCGTCCGCTGGTGGTGCTGCCCGACGACACCGCCGGTTCGCCCGACGGCCTGACCGTGGACGCCGACGGCTGCGTCTGGGTGGCGCTCTGGGACGGGTACGCCGTGCACCGCTACGCCCCGGACGGCACCCTCGACCGGGTTCTCGACCTCCCGGTGCAGTTCCCCACCGCCTGCGCCTTCGGTGGCCCCGGGCTCCACGACCTGTTCGTCACCTCGGCCTCCCTGGGGCTCGACCGGACGGCCCGCGCCGAGCAGCCCCTGGCCGGGTCGGTTCTCGTCATCCCCGACGCGGGCCAGGGGCTCCCGGGGCACGCCTTCGCCGGCTGAGCCCGGGGCCTGCCGACGCCGGGCCGGGCCCCTGTGCTCATGTCAACAAGGCGACGGCCCGGTCTCTCGAGCGGGATTCGAGCGTCCTTCGGTCGCCGCGCCGGCCGACGCGCCCGTGGATGTGCCATGGTGTCAGTGGCTCGCGGGGAGCCGTGTCAGTGGTCGAAGTCATGTTCATGTTGCCCAGGACGTGACAGACCCCTGCCCGGCGGGAATCACCATCTCGTGGACGCGTCCACGGGAACCCCGGGGGAGGGCGCATGGCTGGTTCGACAGGGGGCCCGGAGCACGCTCCGGACACTCCGGACGAGGTCCGGCGGCTCGCGGGATCAGGGCCCAGGGCGCCGGTGACCGATCCCACCGTGGGCGTTCCGCTGCGGCCCACCTGGCAGGGCGCACCGAGGCACCGCCTGGTCACCATCGGCGACTCCCTCACCCACGGCTTCCAGAGCGGCGCCGTCTTCGCCACCGACCTCTCCTACCCGGCGATCATCGCCCACGAGCTGGGCTGGAGCGAACACTTCCGGCGGCCGAACTACCCCGGACTCGGCGGACTCCCGCTCAACATCGAGGTGCTGCTGCGCGACCTCGAACGGCGGTACGGCGCCGAACTGGACTGGTGGGAGGCGCCAGGGGCGGTCTTCCACGCCCGGGACCTGATGGACAGGGTGGAGGACTACTGGGAGCGCGGCCCCGGCACCGTCCGGCCCCTCACCCAGGGGATCAACCACAACCTGGGGATCTACGGCTGGGACCTGCGGGACGTGCTCGACCGCACGGCCAAGAGCTGCGCGGACGAACTGCGCAGGCCCAAGGACCACCTGCTGAGGCAGGTCATCGAGCACAACAACGCCCGCGCCGCGCTGCGGGTCCTGCCGTCGATGACCCCGGAGGAGCGTTCCCTGACCGTCCCCGCGGCGGCAGCCCAACTCGGCGAGGAGGTCGGTGGCCCGGGCGGCGACCCCGACCACGGGGTGGAGACGCTGGTCGTCTTCCTCGGCGCCAACAACGCCCTGTCCGCGGTGAGTCAGCTCAAGGTGGTCTGGAGCGACGACGGCTATGACGACCTCGAGCGCAAGCGCGACTTCACGGTGTGGCGGCCCAGCCACTTCCGGGCCGAGCTGGCCGAGCTCGCCGCGCAGGTGCTCGCCATCCGGGCCAGGCACGTCATCTGGTGCACGGTCCCGCACGTCACCATCGCCCCCATCGCGCGCGGTGTGCGGGCCAAGGTCCGCCCGGGTTCCCGGTACTTCCCCTACTACACCCGCCCCTGGATCAGCGACGACGACTTCGACCCGGACCAGGACCCCCACCTGACGGGAGCCCAGGCGCGGGACATCGACCTGGCCGTGGACCAGTACAACGAGGACATCACGGCCGTGGTGCGGGCGGCCCGCCGCGAGGGCCGGGACTGGTTGCTGCTGGATGTCGCCGGGGTCCTGGACCGCCTCGCCTGCCGGCGTTACCTGGAGGACCCGCTGGCCAGGCCCGACTGGTGGGAGCCCTACCCCCTGCCGCCGGAAGTGGCCGCCCTCGACCCGCCGCCCGACTCCCGGTTCCTGTCCGTGGACGGCGGCCGTCGCTGCCGCGGCGGGCTGTTCTCCCTGGACGGGGTGCACCCCACCACCGTCGGCTACGGCCTGATCGCCCAGGAACTGATCAACGTCATGCAGGGGGCGGGCGTGGAGTTCCGCCGCCCTGACGGCCGCACGCCGCGCACCGCGCCGGTCACCGTGGACTTCCGCCGGTTGATCAGGCGGGACACGTTGATCAACCGGCCGCCGGCGAACCTGGACTCCTCGCTGTCCGTGCTGGCCTGGGGCGACGAGGTGCTGGACCTGTTCCGTCGCACCCTGCGCTTCCGGTTCTGACCTGCCGCCGACCCCCGTTGCCCAACGGGTCCCGGTGTGGGGACCCGTACTGGGGTGACTGACGAGCCGCCAGCCGCCAGGCCCGGTTCACCCACCACGAGCGGTACCCGCCTGCCCGCGCTGCCCCATCGCGCGGCACGGTGCGCGGGTCACCGCGCCACGGCCGCCGCGCGGGGCCGAGAGGTGCACCCCCGGGACCGATCCCGCCCCGCGCCCCGCCACCCCGGCCCGAGAGGCCCTCTCGAGCCGTCCGTCCTGTGCGGACATGTCATTTCGCAACTCAGGAGAACACGATCCATGGGTCACCACCATCACCCTCACGGACACCACCACGACCACAGCCACCACGAGCACCATGGGTCCACGGACCTGCCGGAGCTGCTGGACACCTCGATCCCCGACTCCGAGCTGGACCCCAAGAAGGTGTCCCGGCGGGGGATGCTGCGCTCCGCCGGCCTGCTGGGGGCCGCGGTGGCCGCCGGCAGCGTGCTGCAGGGCCAGGGGACCGCGGCGGCCGAGGACAGCGGGGGCGCCGCCACCACGGAGACCAACAGCGGCGGCTACCAGTGGCTCACCGGTGACCACCACATACACACCCAGTACTCCCCGGACGGCAAGTACCGGGTGATCGACCAGGTGCGCCAGGGCCACCTGCACGGCCTGGACTGGATGGTGATCACCGACCACGGCTACGACGCCCACGTCAAGATCGGCGTGGACAAGATCAACCCGGAGATCAGGACGGCCCGGCAGGAGTACCCGAGGGCGCTCGTCTTCCACGGCCTGGAGTGGAACATCCCGGCGGCCGAGCACGGCACCGTGATCATTCCCCCCAGCTCCCAGGAGGTGTCGGTCCTCAAGGACTTCGAACTCGCCTACGACGGCCTCGTCAACCGGGCCACCAGCTCCACCCCCACCAACGAGGCGCTGGCCATCGCCGGCGTCAACTGGCTCGCTGACGCCGTGCGCGCCAAGCGCATCCAGGACGCGCTGTTCGTCGCCAACCACCCGGCGCGCCGCGGCATCGACTCCCCGCACGAACTGCGTGCCTGGAGGGACACCGCACCGCACATCGCCGTCGGCATGGAGGCCGCCCCCGGGCACCAGGCGGCCGGCATCCCCAAGCCGCTCGGTCCGGGACAGGCCCGCGGCCTGTACGGGATGGAGCCCACCGTGGACTCCTTCCCCGACTACCCCGCGGAGTGCTACCGGACCCACGGGGGGTTCGACTGGATGACCGCCACGGTCGGCGGCCTGTGGGACAGCCTGCTCGCCGAGGGCAAGCCCTGGTGGATCACCGCCAACTCCGACTCCCACACGGTGTACGCGGACACCACGAAGGTCGGCCCGGGCAGCGACTTCGCGACCAACGGGAAGCTCAACGACCCGGTGTACAGCGGCACGCTCGACCTGGATGGCGTGGACTTCTGGCCCGGCCAGTACACCCGCACCCACGTGGGAGCGGACAGCTTCGGGTACCTCGCGGTCATGGCGGGAATCCGGGCGGGCCGCGTCTGGGTGGACCACGGCGCGCTGCTGAAGGACCTGAACATCCGGGCCCGGGGCGGCGGCCGGCTGGCCGGCCTCGGCGGCACCCTCACCGTCGCCCGCGGCACCAGTGTGGACCTGGTGATGGACATCACCCCGGCCAACCGGCCCAACTGGGCCGGGTTCGTACCCAAACTGGCCAAGGTGGACGTGATCCAGGGCGCGGTGACCGGACCGGTCAGGGACAAGGACACCTTCACCACCCCCAGGACCCGGGTGGTGAAGTCCTACGACGCCAGCACCCAGACCGGGGCGTTCCGGCTGGTCTACTCGCTCGGTCCGGTGGAGGAGCCGTTGTACCTGCGGGTGCGCGGCAGCGACGGGAACCGCACCGCGCCCGGCCTGATGGGGGCCGACGTGGACCCCGCGGGCCCCGCCCAGGACGTCGTCGCTGACGCCGACCCGTGGCTGGACCTGTGGTTCTACGCCAACCCCATCTTCGTCGTGCCGGTCTGACCGACACCCGGCGGCCACGTCGGCGGACGTGGCCGCCGTCCGGCGGCGGACGGCACGCCAACCGACTCGTCCAGCGGTGGGGGCCGCGACGAGCACGGGGCGGGCAGCCCCGGCCAACGGTATGCTGCCGCCGCCGGAGGCACCGCCCGACGGCGAGGGCCGGTTCGGTGGCGACGTCTGTGCGACGGAGGTGCGTCGTGTTCGGCAGTTCGGTTGACGTGGTGCTGGTGAAGGCCGGCCGCACCAAGCTCCGCTATCCCGCGACCGTCGTCTCCGACGACGGCACCCGGCTCACGGTGCGCGCGGCCTGGGCCGCCGAGGGGGCGCGGGACTTCGGCTTCGTCCGCTTCGAGCCGGGTGACGTCCTCACCGAGCACTACTGGAGGGACCGCTGGTACGCGGTGAAAGAGGTCCGCGCGGGCGACGGCACGCTGAAGGGCTGGTACTGCGACGTGACCCGCCCGGCCGCGATCGCCGGCGGGGAGGTGGTCTCCGAGGACCTGGACCTGGACCTGTGGGTCTCGGCGGACGGTGCCACCGTGCTGCGCCTTGACGAGGACGAGTTCGCCGCGAGCGGCCTGGCCGACCGGGACCCGGCGGCGGCCGACCACGCCCGTCGGGCCCTCGACGAGCTCGAACTGCGGGCGAACGGCGCCGGACTCGGGGACCTGCTGGCGTAGCACGCGGGCGCCCTGCCCCACGCGGCCCGCTCCCCGGCGGGCTGGGTCCTTCGGCCCGGGACGAGGGACCGCCGCCCCTGGCGGGGCGGCGGTCGTGCTCGGGCACCCCCGCGGGGGTGCCCGAACGGGGACGGACCCTAGTCCTGCTGGGCGCCCGCCGGGAGCTGCCGCAGCGTCATCGTGCTCGCGGTGCTGCTGCCGTAGGCGTAGTCCAGTAGCTTGGCCGCGTCGGTGTACCGGTTGGTGTCGTTGAGGACCACACCGGCCACCACGTGGCCGTTGCGGCTGGCGGCGAAGACCAGGCAGGGCCCGGCGGCGGTGCCGGTTCCGGTCTTGATGCCGATCGCCCCGGTGTAGGAGCCCAGCAGCTTGTTGGTGTTGTACCAGGTGTAGGTGCGGCCGTTGGTGGCCCTCTGCACCGACTTCTTCTTCGTCGTCACCGCGCGCAGCGTCTTGTTGGTGATCGCGCGCCTGGCGAGCCTGGCCATGTCCTGCGGGGTGGAGTAGGTGTAGCCGTTGGGGGAGATGCCGTCGAAGGAGTCGAACTTGGTCCTGGTCATCCCCAACGCCACCGCCTTGCTGTTCATCTGGCTGATGAACGAGGTGGTGCGGGCCTTGATGCTGGTGCCCCGGCCGAAGGTGTCGGCGAGCGCGTACGCCGCGTCACAGCCCGAGGGCAGCATCAGCGCGTCCAGGAGCTGGCGAACCGTCAGCTTGTCCCCTGCCTTGAGGTCCGCCGTGCTCGCCCCCTCGCGGACCACGTAGTCGCGGTAGGTCTGCTTGATGGTGACCAGCCGGTCGAGGTTGAGGTTGGACTGCTCCAGGACCACGATCGCAGTCATGATCTTGGTCGTGCTGGCCAGTGGCCGCTTCGTGGTGCCGGCCTTGCTGTACCGCGTCCTGTTGGCGCTGACGTCCAGCAGGTAAGCGCCCTTGGCCGAGATGCTGGGCAGTGTCGCCAGGGTGGAGGCGGACGACGAGGTCGCGGTGGTCGTCGCCGTCGAGGTCGACGGCTGTGGCGAGTCGGCCGCGTAGGCCGACACGGCCGGTGCCCCGGTCACCAGCAGGCCGGACGCGATGACCGCCGCGCCGAGCCGCTTCGCTCCGGAGGTACGAGATATCACCTGTGCTCCGCTTCTTTCGGGTGGAGGTTTCCGGTGCACATCGTCGCAGCGGGAAGAGTGGGCAGGCGCACGGGGGAGCGAATTCCGGTATCACGTCGCCGAAGTGTTACCGCCCACGCCGTTTCCGCGCCGGAACCACTGGGGAAACCAGGGGTTCCGCTCGCGCTGGCGCGGCGCCACGGGCGTGGACGAACCCCGGCGCGCGGGTGCGGCGGGCGGCTGGGGTTCGATCGAGCGGTGCGTCTCAGCCGAAGTGGGCGGTCAGTACCGGAGTGTCTGACTGGATGAAGGCAACCGACTGGATGTCGCTGACCCGCACGGGGATCTTGCCGCCCCAGGCGATCGCCTTCGTGGACGCCTCGAACGGCCGCAGCGCCAGGCAACGGCCGTCCTTCGACAACAGGTGCACCTGGTAGTTGCCGGGGTCGGGCGGGCTGCGGAAGGTGGCGTAGACCCAGGAGGGCTCGCCCTGGTAGGCGAAGAGGGTCCCGATCTCGGTTCCCTTGCGGGTCCGCAGCGGTGCGGCGCTGAGCCCCTGACCGTGTGCCACCTCCAGGGTGTGCCGGTAGGCCGCGGCCAACTCCCGGTCGTCCTCGGTGGCCCGCCAGACGAGACCGGCGGCGAGCAGGGCCAGCGCGACCGTCGCCGCTGCCACCACGCCCAGCAGGGTCAACCGGTTCCGGCCCGGCGGTGGGAGCCAGGCCAGGCGCGACCAGCGCGACGGACGCCCGGGGGGGACCGCGGAGGCCGCCACCGGGGCGGTGGGCGCCGGGACGGGCGACGGGACGGGCGACGGGACGGGCGCGCCGGCGTCGTCCTCCTCGTTCAACCGGGCCAGGACGGAGCACTCGAAGCCGGTGCCTGGCTCCTCCTCCGGGACGAGCAGCAGCAACTCGTCCATCAGGTCCGTGGTCGCGGCCAGCTCACGCCGGCAGTCGAGACACCTGCCGAGGTGCGCCAGGGCGTCCGCGCGCTCGTCCCCCGCGGCCGTGCCGGCCGCGAGCTCGGGGACGAGTTGCCGCGTCACCGCGCACTCCGGCCGCTCAGTCATCAACCACTCCCAGCACATCCCGCAGCTTCGCGAGGCCGCGCCTGATCCGGGTCTTCACCGTACCCAGCGGGATGCCCTCCTTCTCCGCGATCTCCCTGGCCGTCATGCCATGGAACACCGATAGCACGATGGGCGTGCGCTGTTCCGGGGGAAGCGCCCGCAGCGCCGTGCGGAGGTGCTCCCGCTCCGCGTAGTCCGACGCCGTCTCGGTGCCGCTCTCCCCCGACACCAGCGCCGCGGTCAGCACGTGCGGGTCCATGGGACGTTCGCCGCGCAGCCGGAGCGTGTCGATGGCGAGGTTCCTGGTGATGGTCAACAGCCAGGTGGCCACCCGGCCCCGGCGCGGGTCATAGGTGGCGGCGTGCCGCCAGGCGCGGACGAACGCCTCCTGGGCCACCTCCTCGGCCACCGCCCGGGACCCGACGATGGCCATCGCCATGCCGAACACCCGGGACTGGTAGCGGCGCACGAACGCCGCCGTGGCCTCGGGGTCCCGGGTGGCCATTCCGGCCAGTAAAGACTCGTCTGTCAGCGCTCCCACCGGTCTCCTGCCCCACGCGTGGACATCGCTCCCGCCCTCCTGTCGTCGCCGCATCATGTCGGAGCCGGCCCGCCGCGTCGACCGGGTCCGCCCCGAGCCGGTCGTCGGACACGGCCAGCGGTGGCCCGGAGCCCCCGGCGGTGGGCACCGCCGGGGAGGACGTCGTACACCTCCTGGGCGGGGTGGGCCCGGGCGGTCCCTTCCCCCTCCTGCGGGGACAGCGCCGCCACGGGTCACACCGCCCGGGGCCCCGCGGCGGAGAGGGAGGAGTCCCAGTCCGTCCGCGGGTTCGGCCCCTGGGCACCGGTGCCGGTGGGCGGTGGGGTGACGGGGAGGGGCCGACGGTGCCGCGGAGTGCGGTGGAAGGGGGCGCCCGGACCCGGGCCCTCCTCCGGCGCCGGGTACGGGCGCCCCGCCCGCTGCCGGGGGTACCCGAGTCGCAGACCCGGCGGGCCGGCACCGGTCAGCCGGTAGTCGGTGGCTTCCACGCGGTTCCTCCGAGGTCGTCGCCGAGGTGTGCCCCCTTGCAGGGGTTGTACGGCGGCGACACCCGGAGGGATTCACCCCGCTGTCACGAGTTGACGGTGAAACCGGTGAACTCCACCAGCCCCCTGGCCCCGCTGCCGCCGTTGGCCGCCGACATGAACAGGCCCACGTCCTGTCCGCCGGCCGTGCCGCCGGGCGCGGTGACGGTGGCGACGGTCCGCCAGGTCACCCCGTCGTCGGTGGAGAACTCGCCGGTGTACGCGGCGCCGGACCGGGTCAGCCGCAGGGTCACCGGGGCCTTGACCCCGGTGACCCGCCGGTAGGTGTCCAGGGTTCCGTCGCCGTTGGCGTCGAACGACAGCACCACGCCGTTCGCCGGGGTCACTGACAGGTTCACGAACCCCCGGGAGCCGGCGGTCGCCAGACTGTCCCGGACGATGATCCCGGCCCGCGCCCACGGACCGGTGACGGCCTGGCTGTCCACCCGGGTGGTCACCGAGGTCCCGTCGCCCATCGCGCCGGCCCGCACGATCGCCCCGAAGTGGGCCTGCGCGGTCCACAGGTCGTTGCCCGCGCCGTCGATCGCGTACCGCTCACCGAGCTGCCCGAAGACCGCGTCGTTGTTGGTGACCGTGGTCAGCGCCGCGTCCAGCGGCCCGGCCACGTAGAGGCTGCCCGAACGCACCGTCCGCACCCGGGGCTGGCCCTGCGGCCCGTAGGTGGCGGTCAACTCGTACGGCAGCGGGCGCAGCGGGCGGTCGAGCGGCCCCTGGGGTGCGGTGGCCTGCCACCGCACCGTTCCCTGCCCGCCCGCGGGGACCTGCGGCAGCCAGGTCGGGCCCTCGGGCCGGGCGTCGGGACCGGTCAGCTCCAGGTCCACCCTGCCGGTGGGGGCGAGACCGTTGACGTTGGTGAAGGTGGCGGTGAGCAGGGTGAGCCGGTCGGGGGACAGGGTGGTGGGCTCCGCGCTGATCGTCACGTTCCCCTGGTGGGGGGCGCGGGCGAGCACGTCGCGCACCCGCTGCGCCGCCGGGTGGGGGAGCGCCACCGGCCGCTGCGGGTAGGGCGTGCGGTCCCTGGTCCACGGCTCCTCCATGGCGTACCAGTCGATCGACCTGGGGGCCCTGCCCTCGACCAGCGCGTCCTCCAGCTCCGTGAAGTACCGCTGCCAGCGGGGCAGGTAGAAGTCGCTGATCAGGCCGTGCCACTCCCGGTTCGCGTACTCGGCCAGGTCGCCGGCGTCCGCCGCCGCCCGGTGGCCCCAGGTGGTCACCAGCACCCGGGCGGTGCGCTCCAGCTCCGCCGACTCCGACGCGCTCGACGCCATGCGCTGGGCGTCGGCCAGCCAGGGACCGAGCAGGAAGTGCCGGTGGGTGCCGGCGAGTTCGTCGCTGAGCCGCATCAGCCGCAGCCACAGCTCGGTGATGTCGCGGAACGTCTCCAGGTCCTTGCGCGCGTAGGCCGTCCTGAGCACCGGCAGCAACTGCCGGCTCCGGTTGGCCAGCGCCTGGCGGGCGACGTCCACCAGGTCCTGGCGGTACGAGTCCCGCTCCCGCAGCTCCGGGCGCACCCGCAGCAACTCGTCCAGCGCGGTGTCCAGCACGGAGGGGTCGTACGTGAGCGTCTGGGGTGCGAACACGGCGGCCGAGTTGGCCGTGAGCGAGGGGCGTGCCTGGAACAGGCTGTCGTGCGGGTCGCTGCGCTGGCGCGCGGAGTGCTGGTACGCGCTGAGGTGCAGCGCCGACCAGGCCTTCCTGGCGTGTCCGTCGCGGTCTCCGTAGCGCAGGTCCGCGTACTCCGCGAACCACTGCTCGGCGTCCATGGGCTCGTCCCGCCAGGCCAACTCGCTGAAGAACTCGAACGCCGCCGGGTCGCGGTCCACCGCCTCGGGGAGGTAGGCGGTGCCCACCAGGGCGCTGCCGGGCTTGTCGCGCCAGGCGAAGTACCTGTCCAGCCACCGGTGGGTCCTGGCGCCGAGGGTGGTGCGTCCGCCGTAGTTGGGGATGGTGCCGAACGCGTAGGGCGTGCCGCCCCAGTCCACGTCCCGGTCGGCCTCCGCGTCGTACCGGTCGGAGAGCCCGTCCACGATGAGCATCTGCTGCTTGTCGATCGCGTCGAGCAACTGCCGGCGCGGGTTGTTCTGCCAGCCCAGGATCACCCAGGTGCTCTGCGGGTGGGCGGCGCGCAGTGCCCGTTCCACGCCGCGGGCCGCGTCCCCCACCGGGACGTCACCGGGGGTGCCGCCCTCGTGCAACAGGTCCATCTTGAAGTACCGGGCCGATCCGAACAGGTCCCTCTGGTGCCGGTAGAACGAGGCGGCGAACTCCCCGAACACCGCCGTGCGCGGGTCCTGCCAGTCCGGGCGGCGGAACCCCTGCCACGTGCCCTGGGGCACCACCCGCGCACCGGGGTTGCGGTCCACGAACCCCTCCGGAACCTGCCCGAAGTAGCCGGGGAACACCGGTTCCATCTCCAGGGCCCGCAGCCGCTCCGCGATCCGTTGGCCCAGCTCGATGCGGGTGGCCAGCAACTCCTCGCTGATGGGTCCGCCGTAGCCGCTGAGGTTCTGCAACAGCCACCAGGGCTGGTGGGTGGGGGCGGGAATCCAGGCCCGCGCCTCGGCGTCGGAGTAGCCGAATTCCATCAGTGCCCGGTGGTAGACCGCCTCCATCCCCGCGATCACCAGGACCTCGTTGCAGCCGTGCAGGGCCAGCACGTCGATCAGCCGCTCCCAGTGCGACCAGTCGCCGTACGGCCTGGTGTAGCCGTCGTTGGTGTCGTTCAGCGCGAACCGGTGTGGCACCGTCGTCCGCTGCCGCAGGGTCTGGCCCACCGCGGGCAGCGTGTCCGGCAGGTCGAGTTGGTCGTTGGTCCAGGAGACCTGGGCCCGACACACGTATTTCAGGTACCAGTGGACACCGGTCAACAACGTGGTCGGGGAGGTGCCCCGCACCTCGATCCGTCCGGCGGGGCCGGAGACCACGAACTCCTCCTGGGAGTCGGAGCGCGGGACCGGAACGAGCTGGAACTGCGCCGCGTGGGTGGGGCCGAGCAACCGCACCAGCGCCTCGTTCGCCGAAGCGGTGGCGAACGGTTGGTCCGTGGCGCCCGCGGGCGCGTAGCCGCCCAGCGCGGTGCCGGCACCGAGGATGGCCGCCGTGCCCAGCACGGTGCGCCTGGAAAGCTCCGTCATCGTTCGCTCCCTTGGCTGAAAATGTGTCAGCGGAAGTGGCAGGGAGCACCGTAACGACCGGCAACTTTGCAAAGCAACAAAACTGACATGGGTGCATAAATATGCGGTTCATGTTTGAGTTGACTTCTGGTCAATATTGGTCGTGATCTTGTCACATTGACACTCCGGACCGCCCAGGCCCAGGATTCCTGAGTACTGCCCGCTGTCGTTACGACACACCACGTGAGATCCACGAGCACTGCGTCGGCGGCGAATGGGGGATCGGTACCGGCCACGCCGCCATCGCGGCATGTCCTTTCCCTCTCCGACCGGTGCCCGACGCATCGCCTGGAGGAGAGCGGTTTTGCGCATGCCATTAGATCTGGGGCTCGGACACATCGAGTTCTTCGTCACCGACATCGCCGCCACCGGAGCCGACCTGGTCGCACGGTACGGATTCCAGCCGGTCGGCTGGGCCGGATCACGGGGGGCCGAGGGGGACAGCTACTCCCTCGCGCTGCGTCAGGGAGCCATCTCACTGGTGCTGACCAGGGGACTCAGCCAGGACCACCCCGCCAGCCGCTACGTCCTGGCCCATGGGAACGGTGTCGCCGACATCGCCCTGACCACCGGAGACGTCCCCGCGGCGGTGCGGGAGGCGACCCGCGCCGGCGGCCGGGTGGTGGCCGGCCCCGACACCCTCGCCGACGGCAGCGTCACCGCCACCATCAGCGGTTTCGGGGACGTCACGCACACCCTGGTGCAGCGGTCCGCGGACACCCCGGACGGGCTGCCGCCGGGCTTCACCCCGGTTCCGGACCTCCAGGACCAACCGCGGACCCACCTGCTCAACGCCCTGGACCACCTCGCGGTGTGCCTGGAACCCGGGCAGCTCGAACCGACCGTGCGGTTCTACGAGACGGTCCTCGGCTTCACGACGATCTTCACCGAGCACATAGCCGTCGGCCGCCAGGCGATGAACTCCAAGGTGGTGCGCAGCGCCGCGGGTGAGGTGGTGCTGACCCTGATCGAGCCGGACACCTCCGCCGCCCCCGGACAGATCGACGAGTTCCTCCGGGACCACGGCGGCCCCGGCGTCCAGCACCTGGCGTTCCGCACCGACGACGTCGTCGGGGCCGTGGGGACGCTGCGAGAGGCGGGGGTGCGGTTCCTGAGCACCCCGGACGCCTACTACGACCTGATGCGCGGGCGCCTCGAACTGGTCGCCCACGACGTGGAGCAGCTCCGCGACCTGAACGTCCTGGCCGACGAGGACCACGACGGTCAGCTCTTCCAGATCTTCACCCGTTCCACCCACCCGCGCGGCACCCTGTTCTTCGAGGTCATCGAACGGTGCGGGGCGCGGACCTTCGGCAGCGGCAACATCAAGGCGCTCTACGAGGCCGTGGAGGCCGAGCGGCTCAGGGCCCAGGGAACCCCGGCGTGACCCCCGACGCGGCCGCCGTCACCCCCTCCCCGCCCGTCCCCGACGCCGTCGGGCGCGCCCTGCGTCTGGACGACCTCGCCGACGCCGCCAGACGGGCACTGCCCCGCGACGTGTGGGACTTCGTCAGCGGCGGCAGCGGCACCGAGTCCGCCCTCGCCGGCAACCGGGCCGCCTTCGACCGGCTGCGCGCGGTGCCCCGGGTGCTCGCCGGCCAGCCCGAGGGCCCCGGGGCGTGGGACCTGGTCGGCGTCCGCGCCCGGCTCCCCCTGGCCATCGCACCCATGGCCTACCAGCGGATGCTGCACCCGCGGGGAGAACTGGCCACCGCCGGGGCCGCGGCAGCCGCCGGGGTCCCGTTCACCATCAGCACCCTCAGCAGCCAGCGCATCGAGGACATCACCGCGCTCGGCGGCACGCCCTGGTTCCAGCTCTACTGGCTCCGGGACCGGGGGCTCGTGCACGACCTGGTCCAGCGGGCCGAGGACAGCGGGTGCCGGGCGCTGATGGTCACCGTGGACGTCCCCCGGATGGGCCGGCGGCTGCGGGACATCCGCAACGACTTCGCCCTGCCGGTCGGCGTCAGCGCGGTCAACCTCAGCCCCGAGGTCGCCCGCGGACCCCAGGACCGCCGGGCCGGGGCGTCCGCCGTCGCCGACCACACGAGCTCCGCCTTCGACCCGACCCTGAGCTGGGACGACCTGGCCCGACTGCGGGAGCGGACCCGGCTGCCGCTGATCCTCAAGGGAGTGCTCCACCCCGACGACGCCGACCGGGCAGCCGACCTGGGCGTCGCCGCCCTGGTCGTGTCCAACCACGGCGGCCGACAGTTCGACGGCGCGGTGGCCTCCGTCGACGCCCTCCCCGCGGTGCGCGACGCGGTCGCCGGGCGGTGCGCCCTGCTGCTGGACAGCGGGGTGCGCCACGGGACCGACGTGCTCAAGGCCCTGGCGCTGGGCGCCAGCGGGGTGCTGATCGGCCGCCCCGCCCTGTGGGGCCTGGCCGCGGGTGGGCAGGAGGGGGTGCGTACCGCGCTGTCGCTGCTCGACGAGGAACTGCGCGAGGCCATGGCCCTGTCCGGCTGCGCCGACCCGTCCGCCGTCCGGCGCCTGCGGCTGGTCAACGGGCCGTGCCACACCCCCGACGCACCGCCCCGGGCGCGCTGGGAACCGATCTCGTCCCCCGTCCGCCCGGAGGGCGGGGCATCCACGGAGGAACCCCGATGACGACGAACCCGTTCGTGCTCACCGACACCGAACTCGACCTGCTGCCCACCGACGAGGACGTGCGCTTCTACCAGGAACACGGCTGGTACCTGAGCAAGAAGCTGCTCACCGATGACGAGGTGGACGCCCTGACCCGGGCCAGCGACGACTTCTACGCCGGCCACCGCGACCACCCGCTGCCCACCCACCCCCCGCGCATCGCCTACTGGACCCCGGAGCACGGCGAGGTACAGCGGCACAACGACTACGTGCACGTCGAGGTGGACGCCATCCGCCGCGTCCTCACCAAGCCCTTGATCGGCGCGGTGGCGGCCCGCCTGGCCGGCGCCGAGGCGATACGGGTCTTCCAGGCCACGATGATCTACAAGCCGCCGCGGCCCGAGGAGCAGAGCAACATCGTGCCCTGGCACTTCGACAAGCACTACTGGTCCACCAGCACCTCGGAGCGGATGCTCACCGCCTTCATACCGTTCCACGACTGCACCGAGGAGATGGGCACCATCACCATGGTGGACGGCAGTCACCAGTGGAAGGAGATCGGCGCGGACGACTCGGTGACCCGGCACTTCGCCGACCGGGACCGGTCCGAGCTGGAGGCCATGCTCGCCGCCAACGCCGAGCACAACGGGGCCGAGGTGACCAAGGTCCCGATGGTGATCCCCCGGGGACACATGAGCTTCCACCACTGCAAGACCTACCACGGCAGCGGAGCCAACCGCAGCGACCGGCCCCGTCGGGCCATCTCCCTGCACCTCCAGGACGGCGACAACCGTTGGCAGCGGTACCCCCTGGCCGACGGGTCGGTGCTCAGCTACAACCACGACCACGTGGTGCGCCGCGACGCGCAGGGCAACCCGGACTACACCGACCCGCGCTACTGCCCGCAGACGTGGGCGGGCCCGACCGCATGACCAGCCGTGTCGAGCCGGCCGTGGCCGCCGGGCGCCTCCACCTGCACGACCTGCACCCGTCGCTCGGCGATCCGGCCCTGCTGTCGATGAACTTCCTCAACGAGGTGGCCAACCGGTTCCCCGACGCCGTCTCGTTCGCGCCCGGTCGGCCCAGCGAGGCGGGGTTCGACGTCGCGGACCTCCACCGGTACCTGGACCGCTTCTGCGACCACCTGGCGCGGGACCTGCACTACGACGACGAGCGGGTGCGCCGCACCCTGTTCCAGTACGGCCGCACCAAGGGCGTCATCCACCACCTGATCGCGAGGAACCTGGCGGTGGACGAGGGGATCGAGGTGGACCCGGAGTCCATCGTGGTGACCGTGGGCTGCCAGGAGGCGCTCTTCCTGACGCTGCGTGCCCTGCGCGCGGACGAACGGGACGCCGTCCTGGCCGTCTCCCCGACCTACGTCGGGCTCACCGGGGCGGCCCGGCTGCTCGACATGCCGGTGCTGCCGGTGCGCGAGGACGGCACCGGGGTGGACCTGGACGACCTCCGGGCGAAGATCGGCACGGCCAGGCAGGCCGGCGTCCGCCCCCGGGCGCTGTACCTGGTGCCGGACTTCTCCAACCCGGCCGGGGTCAGCCTGTCGGCGGCGACCCGCCGGGAGCTGCTGCGGGTCGCCGCCGACGAGGGGGTGCTGCTGCTCGAGGACAACCCCTACGGCCTGTTCTCCGCCGACGGGACCCACCCCCCCACGCTCAAGGCGCTCGACACCGAACGCGGCGTCGTCTACCTGGGTTCGCTCGCCAAGACCTGCTTCCCCGGGGCCAGGATCGGCTTCGCCGTCGCCGACCAGCGGGTCGTGGCCGCGGACGGCACGGAGTCCCTGTTCGCCGACGAGCTGTCAAAGGTCAAGAGCATGCTCACGGTGAACACCTCGCCGGTGAGCCAGGCGGTCGCCGCGGGCAAGCTGCTCGAGCACGACGGCAGCCTGCTGCGGGCCAGCGCCCGGGAGGCCGAGATCTACCGGAAGAACCTCGCCCGGGTCCTCGACGGGCTGCGGCAGCGGTTCGCCGGGGTCCCGACGGTGAGCTGGAACACGCCGGCCGGAGGGTTCTTCGTGGTGGTCACGGTGCCCTTCGCGGCGGACGATACGCTGCTGGAGCACTCGGCACGGCGGCACGGGGTCCTGTGGACGCCGATGAGCCACTTCTACGAGGGCGACGGCGGACGCACCCAGCTCAGGCTGGCTTGCAGCTCGTTGACCCCGAGCGAGATCGACGAGGGCCTGGACCGGCTCGCCGCCCTGGTGCACGAGCGCCTGGCCGTCGGATGACGGCCGCCCGCCGCCGCGGGCCGCGCCACCCGGGGCACCGCCCGCGGCACTGAGCAACCCCCCGCACCACCCCTGACGCCACGCCCGTTCACCGTCATCGGGCCAGTAACGAAGGAGAGTTGATGGCCGGCGCCCCCGCATCCGGGCCCACGGTGCAGCGCAAGACCCTGCCCGTCCTGCTGTTCGCGCTGATCGTGGCGTTGTGGGGCTCCACCTGGATCGGCATCCAGCTCCAACTCGGCAGTGTGGACCCGGCGGTGTCGGTGGCCTACCGCTTCCTGCTCGCCCAGGCGTGCATGTTCGCGTGGTGCTTCGCCCGCCGGTTGCCGTTGCGGTTCCCGGGGACCACGCACCTGCGGTTCGCCCTGGTCGGCCTGCTCCAGTACTGCGGCAACTACGTGCTCTTCTACTACGCCTCCGACCACATGGTGTCCGGCCTGGTCTCCATCGTCTTCGCCCTGTCGGTGGGCTTCAACATCCTCGGCGGGGTGGCGTTCCTCGGACGCAAGGTCACGCTGTCCGTGGTCGCCGCGGCCGGCTCCGGGGTGCTGGGGCTCGTGTTGGTGTTCTGGCAGGAGATCTCCGCGGCGGGCGGCTCGGACACCCTGGCCATCGGGGTGCTGCTGGGGGTGGGCGGCACCGCCTCGTTCTCCCTGGGGAACATCGTCTCGGCCAAGAACCACCAGGCGGGGCTGCCGGTGGTGCAGGCCACCGCGTGGAGCATGCTCTACGGCTCGCTGTTCACCTCCCTCGGCTGTCTGGCCACCGGCCAGCGGTTCACCGTGGAGATGAGTTGGTCGTACCTCGCCGGACTCGCCTACCTCGCACTGTTCGGCTCCGCGTTCGCCTACGTCGCCTACCTCACCCTGCTCGGCTGGATCGGCCCGGACCGCGCCGCGTTCGCCACCGTGGTCTTCCCGCTGGTGTCCCTGCTGCTTTCGACGATCTTCGAGGACTACTCGTGGTCGGCGCTGGCCTTCGTCGGGGTCGCGGTGGTGCTGGCCGCCAACGCGGTGATCCTGGTCGGTCCGCAGCTCAGGACCGCGGCGCTGGCCCTGGCCCCCGGCCGGAAGGAGGTCGCCGCGACCCGGGCCGCCCCGGGTCAGCAGGAGCGGTGAACGTAACCGGGGTCACCCGGGGTGGACACCGCGAGGTCCCGCTGGACCACCGCGAGCCGTTCTCCCCAGGTGTCGCACGCCCGGCGGAAGTCCACCGTGCGGTACTCCACGTCCAACACCCGGCCGGGGTAGGCGTCGAGGTAGGCGCCGCACTCCCGGTACCGCGCGCAGTCCTCGACCACCGCGAAGTCGAAGCCGATCCGGGAACGCCGGTCGAGCAGCTCAACGGTGTTCTTCTGGGCGGCGGCGAGGCCGCGCAGGTGGGCTCGGCGCACCAGCAGTCGGGCCATGTCGGCGGCGTGCTCCTGGGTGAGCCGACCCCCTGAGCGGGAGTACGAGTCCAGGTTGTCGAACTCCACGGCCTGGAAACCGTTGCTGGCGCAGCCGTCGGTCCAGCCGCCCACCACCGTGGCGACGCGTCCGCGCTTCGCCGCGGTGGACAGGTCGAGCAACGCCTCGTCCCAGTCGCGGTCGATCACCAGGGAGCCCTGCTCGTCCCTGAGCAGCAGGTCGGGATGGTTCCGCCGCCACCAGGCCAGCTCGTCGGGCTGCGCCTGGAAGGCGTTGACGTAGCAGATGGAGTAGGCGCCGGGCGCCGGCCGGTCCCTGCGGTCGCGGGCGACCACCCGGACACCGTCGGCCGGCGGGTAGCCCTCGGTGATCTGGTAGTCGAACGCGCCGCCCGTGGGGGGCGGTTCGACCGCGGGTCGCGGCGGCGTCTTCGTGGTGGGCTCCGGGGAACAGCCGCCGGCCAGGAGGGCGACGGTGGCTACCGCGGCCATGGCCAGTGCGGCGGCGACCCGGTCGGAGGTACGCACGTACGGGAAGGTATCAGCCGTGCCGGGGCACCCTGATGGGGCGGCAGACGGCGCCGCTGGCGTGGGAGAACGGCTGCGTCCTCCAGTCGAGGCCCTCGGGGAGGGTGAGCAGTGCGGCGGCGACGTGCTCGTCCTCGGTGTCCAGGACGTCCACCACCGGGCCCGCGTCCTCCACCGGGCGCCCGGAGCCCCGGCACACGCTCAGGCCGAACGGGTTCCAGGGTGTGGGACACAGGGCGTGCTCGGGCAGCACCTCCTCGTCGGCCAGGAGCGCGATCGGCTGCCGGCAGTCGGGACAGACCACGCGGAAGATCTCCCACATGTCCTCATCGGTCGTGCCCGTTCCTGCGAAACCGTCACCGGGGTCGGCGGACTGGTCGCTGGTGGATGGGCGCAATGGCTCAGAACTGCGCATGACTTCCCCCTCGAGGTGGGCCTGGCGGGCCTTCTGCCTCGGCCATAGCGAGCATTTCCCGTCCCGTGACCTGGCTAATCCCGTGGTCTCACGCCGTGGATCGCACTCGGTGTGGCGTTCGTCACACGAAGCGTCACCGAGCTGCCCGCCGGCCACCGCGCGGCGGTCACGGCGGGCTGGTGCGGGGGTCCTGGAGGACCGCCCTGCGGAGCTGCTCCAGGCGGTAGGGCAGCGGCTCCCAGCCGGCACGGCCAGCCATCTCGGCGTTCAGCCGCACCACCGCCCGGGTGTAGGCGCGGGCCAGACCACGCGGCATCAACGGCATGCCGGCAGGGCGCCGACTGGCCCTCCCGTCCTCGTCGAGGACGCCCGCGTGGTTGCTCCGCACCGACACCCACAGCGCCGTCTTCGCGCCCTGCAGACCGGCCACCAACTCCTCGCGGGCGGGGAGCCAGTGCCGAAGGGCCGCGCGGGACGGCGCGGACAGCGGCAACACCTCGGTGACCGGCGGACTCACCGACCGGGCCTGGGGGCGGCGCACGATCCGCACCGTCGTGAGGTCATCCGCCAGGTCGTCCACGCGCAGGGCGCACAACTCACCCGCCCGTGCCCCGGTGTCGAGCACCACCCCCACCAGGGCCAGCAGGCGCACCCGCCCCGCGTCCGCGTCCCGGTGCCCGGCCTGGTCCGCCAGGTGCCGTCGCAGCAGCGACCGCTGCCGCGACGGCACCACCGGCCTGGGGTCGGGCGCCACCGGCCGCTGGGCGGGGGGCGGCGGCAGCCCCGCCGCCCCCGCCACCAACTCCAGGCAGTCGGCGCGCACCCGCATGCTGGCGTCGGACACCCGGGCCGGGTCCGGCACCACCCGGGTACGCAGCTCCCCCCGGCGGGCCAGGGCCAGGTAGGCGGTCACGGCGGGGGAGTCGAGCAGAGCGGCCAGTGAGGCGCCCGCGCCGGCGGGGAACTCCCGGTGCCCGCTGGCGCGCCGGATCTCACCGGCGACCCAGCGGAGCTGACGCGCCCGCGCACCGCTCACCCCGGGGCGCTCCACCAACTCGCCCACCACCCGGTCCAGCTCGGCGAGACCGGCGTCGCGGGGGCCGCCCGCGTCGCCGGGCCCCCCACGACCACCGGGCCCACCGGACCCCCCGTTGATCCCCCCACCACCGGTGTCCGCCGCACCGCCGGTGCCGTCCGCTCCGTCCCTGCGCGGTCCGCGGGGACCCGCGGGCCCGGAGGAGCCCGGGCTGTCCCCCCGCACGCCGGAGAACCTGGTCACAGCAGCCATGGGCGTCAAGGTAACCGGCACCTCCGACAGCCCGTGCCGTCCTCCGGGGGCACCTCCCCGTCCGGCCGGCGGTCCGGTGCGCGGGGTCCACGGATCGAGACCGCGCAGCTCGGTGGGTGCGCCGACCCCGCTGACCCGAGTAGGTTGATCCGCTGTGGAGGACCTCGACCGGCAGATCGTACGACTGCTCCTCGCCGACGGGCGGATGAGCTACACGGACCTGGGCAGGTCCACCGGCCTGTCCACCTCGGCGGTGCACCAGCGGGTGCGCCGACTCGAGCAGCGGGGGGTGATCCGCGGCTACACCGCGGTGGTGGACTGCGAGGCGGTGGGGCTGCCGCTGACCGCGTTCATCTCGGTCAAGCCGTTCGACCCCAGCGCCCCCGACGACCTGCCGGAACGGCTCTCGCAGGTGCGGGAGATCGAGGCGTGCCACAGCGTCGCGGGAGACGAGAACTACATCCTCAAGGTCCGGGTGGCCGCCCCCGGCGAACTGGAGCACCTGCTGGCCAGGATCAGGTCCCTGGCCGGCGTCTCCACCCGCACCACCGTGGTGCTCAGCACCCCGTACGAGGCCAGGCCGCCGATCACCTGACCGGTCCCCGCGGCCCGGGACCCGCCGGGCACACTGGGCGCATGACTGAGCACCCGGCCCGCACCGTGCTGCTGCGCGGTGGCACCGTCCACAGCCCCGCCGACCCGTTCGCCACCGCGATGCTCGTCCAGGGCGAGCGGATCGCCTGGATCGGCTCGGACGACGCCGCCGCCTCGTTCGCCGACGGGGCGGACGAGTGCGTGGACCTCCACGGGGCGCTGGTCACCGCCGCGTTCACCGACGCCCACGTGCACGCCACCGCCACCGGGCTGGCCCTCACCGGCCTCGACCTGACCGACTGCCCCTCGCTGACCACCGCGCTGGACCGGGTCGCCGCGCACGCCGCCGCGCACCCGCACCACCGGGTGGTGCTGGGCCACGGCTGGGACTCGGCGCGCTGGCCCGAGCGCCGCGCCCCCAGCCCCGCCGAGCTCGACGCCGCCGCGCCCGGCAGGGCCGTCTACCTCACCCGTACGGACATGCACTCCGCAGCGGTGTCCCCGGCGCTGCTCGCCGCCGTCCCCGACATCGCGGCCCTGCCCGGGCACGAGGCCGACGGGACCCTCACCCGGGACGCCCACCACGCCGCCCGGCGGGCCGCCCGCGCCGCGGTGCCCCCGGCACAGCGCAGGGACGCCCAGCGCGCCGCCCTGCGCCACGCCGCCGGCCTGGGCATCGGGGCACTGCACGAGTGCGCGGGACCGGACATCTCCGACGAGGACGACCTCACGGACCTGCTGCGGCTCGCCGCGGAGGAACCCGGCCCGCTGGTCTTCGGCTACTGGGCCCAGGCGCTGACCGCGGGCGACGCCGACGGGGCGGCCCGAATCCGTGACCTCGGTGCCGTCGGGGCGGCGGGCGACCTGTTCGTGGACGGTGCGCTGGGCTCGCACACCGCGCTGCTCAACCAGCCCTACGCCGACGCCGAAGGACGGCGGGGAACCGCGTTCCTCGACGCGGACGGCGTCGCGGAACACCTGACGGCGTGCGCGGAGGCCGGCCTGCAGGGCGGGTTCCACGCGATCGGCGACGCCGCCGTGGAGAGCGTCGTCGCCGGCGCCAGGCGGGTCGCGGAACGTCTGGGGCCGACCCGGCTGGCAGCCGCCAGGCACCGGGTGGAGCACGCCGAGATGCTCACCCCGGCGACCGTCGACGCCTTCGCCGAGCTCGGGCTGATCGCCTCCGTCCAGCCGGCCTTCGACGCGGCGTGGGGCGGCGAGGAGGGCATGTACGCCGCGCGGCTCGGCGCCGACCGGGCCCGCACCCTCAACCCCTTCGCGAGCCTGCTGCGGGCCGGGGTGCCGCTCGCCCTGGGCTCCGACTCCCCGGTCACCCCGCTCGACCCGTGGGGGTCGGTCCGCGCCGCGGCGTTCCACCGCACCCCGGAACACCGGATCTCCGTCCGTGCCGCGTTCACCGCGCACACCAGGGGCGGCTGGCGGGCCCTGGGCCGCGACGACACCGGCGCCCTGCTCCCCGGCGCGCCCGCGCACTACGCGGTCTGGGCGGCCGGCGACCTCGTCGTCCAGGTCCCGGACGACCGGGTCGCCGGCTGGTCCACCGACCCGCGCTCGGGGACCCCGGGTCTCCCGGACCTCTCCCCGGGCCGTGACCTGCCCCGCTGTCTGAGGACCGTGGTCGCGGGACGTCCGGTGTTCACCGCGCCGAACGGGTGAACGCGAGCGGGAGATACCGCCGAACGACGTGCCCTCAGCCTGTGTTGCGGAGCCCGCCAACCCCGCACTGACCTGCTGATTTTCCGTATCCACGCAGGTGAGACGGTTGTTGACAGGCAACGGGCGCGGGCGAGTAGGTTCTGCGGCGTCCACCTACGGGACGTCCGACCGGGAAAACCGCACACCTGGAGTGCCAGTCGCCCCTGGGCCACAGGCGGTGCGCGCCGCACAGGCGTACCGCCTCGTCCGAGCCAGGTCCAGCGCCCGACCACTTCGACGGTGGCCGTCCGGTCCGGTCGACGGGTGCGACGCGGACGGGACCCGGACGCTCAGTAGACAACGGCTTGTCGTCGATCCGCAGCCAGCGGGTTCCGGGCCGGCCCGAAGGGTGTTCCGGGTCCTCGTCCGCAGCCGGAATCCGGTGTGAGCGGTCATACGTTGTACGGTCACTCCACCAACCGGAACAGCAGGAAGGCGGCGACCCGTGCGTTCGCGTCCCGAATCCCCCGCCGTCGCGCCCCCCGAACGCCCCGACGGCGGCTCCGGAGCCCTCGCGGCTCCCGCTGACGAGCCGGCCGACGGCGGTCGGGACCAGGCGGCGGTCGGGTCGGAGTCGTCCGGGAGCGACACCGCACCCCCGGTGGCCGCGGCTGAGGAGCCCGCGGGCGGTCCGCGGCCCGGCCGCTGGCAGCGCTTCACCCGCACGGCCCGGGCCGCGGCCCCCAGCAGCGCCGTGGCGGCGGTGAGCGGGCTCGGCCTGGCCGCCGCGTTCCCCCCGTACGACGTCTGGCCGCTGTCGGTGGTGTCGGTGGCGGCGTTCGCCCTGGTGGTCCGGGGACGCACCGCGCGGCAGGGCGCCTGGCTCGGGTTCGCGTTCGGGCTGCCGTTCTTCTGCTGGCTGCTGATCTGGCTGCGGGTGGTGGGCCTCGACGCCACCTTCGGCCTCTCCGCCATCGAGTCCGGGTTCTTCGTGCTGATGGGCGCCGGCATGGCGGTGACCTGGCGCCTGCCGGGGGCTCCCCTGTGGGGCGCCTGCCTGTGGGTGGCGCAGGAGTGGGCCAGGGACCGCGTGCCGTTCGGCGGTTTCCCCTGGGGCCGACTGGCGTTCGCCAACACCGCTTCGCCCTACACCCCGCTGGCCGCCCTCGGGGGTGCGCCGCTGGTCACCTTCGCGGTGGCGTTGACCGGTGGGCTGCTCGCCTGGGCCGCGTGGCGGCTGTGGCGGGCCCGGGGCCGGTTCGACCTGGTCGCGGTCGCCGCGACCGCCGGGGCCGGTGCCCTCGTCGCCGCCGGTTTCGCGGTCCCGGTGCCGACCGACGCCGACGACACCGTGGACATCGCGGTGGTCCAGGGCAACGTGCAGAAGCCCGGCATGGACTTCCTGGGCCGCCCCATGATGATCCTCGACAACCACGTCAACGCCACCCTGGACCTCGCCGCGGACGTCAGGGCCGGCCGGAAGGCCAAGCCCGACCTGGTGATCTGGCCGGAGAACTCCTCCGACCTCGACCCGTACCGGAACCCCGAGGCGCGTGCCCGGATCGAACAGGCGGTCGCCGCCATCGACGTTCCGATCCTGGTCGGCGCGCTGGTGGAGGGGCCGGACGAGACCCACGTGCAGAACCAGGGCATCGTGTGGGACCCCAGGACCGGGCCCGGGGCCAGCTACACCAAGCAGCACCCGGTGCCGTTCGGCGAGTACGTGCCGTTCCGCGCGCAGCTCAGCAAGGTCATCTCGCGACTCGACCGGGTCCCCCGCGACTTCTGGCACGGCACCGAGACCGGGGTGCTCCAGGTCGGCCCGGCCCGGCTCGGCGACGTGATCTGCTTCGAGGTGGCCTACGACGGCGTGGTCAGGGACACCGTCAACGCCGGGGCCCGCGCCCTGATCGTGCAGACCAACAACGCCACCTACGGGCGCACCGGGCAGCCGGAGCAGCAGCTCGCCATGTCCAGGCTGCGGGCGGTGGAGCACGGCCGCGCCGTGGTCACCGCGGCCACCAGCGGCATCAGTGCGGTGGTCGCGCCGGACGGCACGGTCGAGCAGCGCGCCGACGAGTTCACCCAGGAGGTGCTGACCGCCCGCCTGCCGCTGCGGGACGGGACCACCGTTGCCGACCGCGTCGGCGCCGCACCTGAGTGGACGATCAGTATCGTGGGACTCCTCGCCTGGCTCGCGGTGGCCATCCTCGACCGGCGGGCACGCAACGGACAGAAGGGGCAAGCGTGAACAAGGGCCACGGTCCGCTCGGCGACGTGCTGGTGATCATCCCCACCTACAACGAGGCCGAGAACGTCGAGTCGATCGTCGCCCGGGTCCGCAAGGCGGCACCCCAGGTGCACGTTCTGGTGGCCGACGACAACAGTCCCGACGGCACCGGTGAGATCGCGGACCGCATCGCGGCCGAGGACTCCTCGGTGCACGTGATGCACCGCGAGGGCAAGCAGGGACTGGGCGCCGCCTACCTCGCCGGCTTCCACTGGGGGATCGACCACGGATACGACGTGCTGTGCGAGATGGACGCCGACGGCTCCCACCAGCCGGAGGAACTGCCGCGGCTGCTCACCGCGCTGCGCGGCGCGGACCTGGTCATCGGCTCCCGCTGGATCACCGGGGGGCGGGTGGTCAACTGGCCCAGGCGCCGGCAGGTGCTCTCCCGCGGCGGCAGCACCTACGCCCGGCTGCTGCTCGGCATCCCGGTCCGCGACGTCACCGCCGGCTACCGGGCGTTCCGCAAGGAGACGCTGATCGGCCTCGGCATGGACGACGTCGCCTCCCACGGCTACTGCTTCCAGATCGACCTCACCCGACGGGCGCTGGCGGCGGGCTACCGGGTGGTCGAGGTGCCCGTGACGTTCGTCGAGCGCGAGCTCGGCGACAGCAAGATGAGCCGTGACATCGTCGCCGAAGCGGTCTGGCGGGTTCCCGCCTGGGGGCTCCGCGATCGCACCCGGCGGATGCGACGCAACAGGCACAATTGAAAGATGAGCAGTTTTTCCACCTCACGCGGGCAGCGGCCCGCCCGGCGTTCCCGGGCCCGGATCGTCGTCCCGTTGCTGCTGGTCGCCTGGTTGGTCCTGGAGGTCTGGCTCATCGGGCTGGTCAGCCAGGCCACCAGTGTCCCGGCGACCCTCGGGCTGCTCGTCGCGGGCGCGGTGCTCGGCGGCCTGGTGATCAGGCGTGCCGGGGTCCGTGCCTGGCGCGCGCTGTCCGCGGCCGTGCGTGCCGGAGCCACCACCGTCCCGGAGTCCACCGGTGCGGGCCTGGTGATGCTCGGCGGCGCCCTGCTGATCCTGCCCGGGTTCGCCTCCGACGCCGTCGCCCTGCTCCTGCTCTTCCCCGTGACCCGAGCCCTGTTGCGCCGCGCGGTGCACGCGGTGCCCACCGGCCACGGCCCGTTGGGCACCGCGTACCAGCAGGCCCGCATCCACCACCCCGGGGGCCAGGTCATCCAGGGCGAGGTCATCGACCGCGACGCCCCCGCCGGGCCCGAGGGCGGTCCCCGGGCCTGAGCGGCTCAAAGCCCCCGAGCAGCTCAAAAGCCCGGGCCGCAGCGCAGGGGGGGGATGCGCCGCGGCCCGGGGGATCAGGGGCCCGCCCGTGGGGCGGGCCGGTCCGGTGTGGGTCGGTGTGGTGGGGAACTCGCCGGTGGTTCCGTGGGTGGGTGGTCGGGTCAGGCGGACTTCCGGTTGTCGCGCGGATGCACGGCCAGGTTGATGCCACCGGAGCGCAGGATCGCCAGCCGCTCCGCGAGCACCTCCTCCAGCTCCTCGCGGGTGCGCCTTTCCATCAGCATGTCCCAGTGCGTGCGCGCCGGTTTGATCTTCTTCTCCTCGGGCCCGTCACCGTCGACCAGCAGGGCTTCCGCGCCGCATGCGCGGCACTCCCACTGCGGCGGTACCTCGGCCTCCACCGAGAACGGCATCTCGAACCGATGTCCGTTCACACACGCGTATTCCACGGTCTGGCGGGGCGCCAGGTCGATACCGCGGTCGGTCTCGTAGCTGGTGGCGCCGAGTCGCGTGCCGCGGAGAGCTCGCTCACTCATGAATCGTGCCTCCCGGGCTTGTCGCCCACAGGACAGTCGTCCACTGTCGTCGTCAGTCAGGTCAACGTCCGGTCGGCGGAGAAGATTCCCGATTCGGGACGTGCGTCGCCCGTCGTGCCGCCCCTGTTGTACCCATAGCCGCCGGTTTTGTCACATCCGGCACCTGATATCACCCAGCGTTTTCGGACCAGATACGCGCAGCAACGACTCATCCAGCGTGCTGAAGGCGTACACTACCCGCCCGCACCGATGACGCGTAGACATTTTCTGGCAGCTCCCTACCCTGATCCCGCCGACGCACACCCATATGTCCCCGGGACAGTGTGTGGGGATACCGTCGCGAACGCCTCAAGGTCCGCCACAGCCGACCAGACCGTCCAACCGCCCGCAGCGGCGGCTCACCGTCCGGTCGCCGGCCAGCTCCCGCGCTCCACCAGCACCGCGCGCAGCCCCCGCACGTTGTCCGTCATGATCCCGTCCACGCCCAGGTCGAGCAGCCGCCGCATCGAGGGCTCGTCGTTCACCGTCCACACGTGGACCTGGAGCCCCCGGGCGTGGGCGGCGCGCAGGAACGCCCGGTCCACGACGGTCACCCCGGAGGACCGCTCGGGGACCTGGACGCAGACCGCGCCCCGGCGCAGCACCGGACCGAGCAGGCGGTCGACCGGCACCCGGCCGGTGAGCGACCGCACGCGCAGCGCGAGCACGCCCCGCGGGCCGAGCGAGGTGGCGAGCCGGGGCCCGGCCAGGGCGCGCACCCGGGCCAGCCGCTGCTCGGAGAACGAGCTGACGCAGACGCGGTGCCAGGCATTGGCCCGCCGGACGGTCTCCACCAGCGGGACCACGGCGGCGACGGCCTTGACGTCGATGTTCAGCCGGGCCTCGGGGAAGGCGTCGAGCAGCTCCTCCAGCCGCGGCACCGGTTCGGTGCCGCCGATCCTGGCCCGGCTCACCTCGTGCCAGGAGAGGTCGGCGACGGCCCCCTGCCGGTCGGTGACCCGGTCCAGGGTGAGGTCGTGGAAGGCGACCAGGACCCCGTCCCGGGTGGCGTGCACGTCGGTCTCCAGGTACCGGTAGCCCAGGCGCACCGCGTCGGCGAAGGCGGCGAGCGAGTTCTCCGTCCCGGCGGTGCCCCCGCCGCGGTGGGCGAAGGCCAGGGGGAGCGGGTGGTCCAGGAACGGGTGCCGGGGCCCGGGCGCGCTCATCACCCGGCGAGTATGACAGCCCGGCCGGTGGGGCGGACGGCTCGCGGACCGCCCCCTGCCCGGCCCGCGCCCCGCCCGCTACCGCGCCCCCTCGGCTGCTGGCACCGGTCCCGCGCCGTCGGTCTCCCCGCCCTTCGCCTCCGGTCCGTCGTTCGCTCCCGGTGCCCGGGCCCCCTCCGCGGGAGCGAACAGCCGCAGGAAGACCTGGGCCAGCGGTCCGATGCCCAGCGCGTAGACCACCGTGCCGACCCCGACACTGCCGCCCAGCAGGAAGCCGACGGCCAACACGGTGAGCTCCACCGCGGTGCGGACCAGCCGGACGGAGCGCCCGGTGCGCCGGTGCAGTCCGGTCATCAGGCCGTCCCGGGGGCCGGGGCCCAGCCCGGCGCTGATGTAGAGGCCGGTGGCCAGCCCGTTGAGCACCACGGCCGAGAGCAGCAGCGGTACCCGTGCCCCCAGGTGCTGGGGGCTGGGGAGCAGCGCGACGGTGGCGTCGAGGGCGAGGCCGACCACCACCACGTTGGAGACGGTGCCGAGACCCGGGCGCTGCCGCAGGGGTATCCAGAGCAGCAGGACCAGCGCCCCCGTGACGATCAGTACGGTGCCGATGGACAGCCCGGTGTGCTCGGCGACGCCCTGGTGGAACACGTCCCAGGGGTCGAGGCCGAGGCCGGCCTCGACCTGGAGGCCGACGCTGGCTCCGTACAGGACGAGCCCGGCGTAGAGCTGGACGAGGCGACGGACGAGCGACACGGGAGCTCCTTCTCTGTGTGGCCTTGCCCGTGTCACTCTGTGGCCCGGAGTCATGCCGGCTCCATGGCCAATCGCTTCGAAGTGGACTGATTCCCCATGGCGCAGTGGACCTCCTCAGTGGGGGCGGCTCGGATGGCCCGGCTGTTGGCATCCGGGGGGCCGGGGCGCGGCCCGGCGTATCGGCGGCTGGCGGCGGGGGTGCGGTCGTTGGTGACCGAGGGCGGCGTCCCGGTCGGCGCCCGGCTGCCGGCCGAGCGGGAGCTCGCCCGTGCCCTCGGGGTGAGCCGCACCACGGTCGCCGCGGCGTTCGAGGTGCTGCGGGAGGAGGGCTTCCTCCGTTCCCGTCGCGGGGCGGGGAGTTGGACGGCGTTGCCGAGCGGACACGTGGAGCCGGCGCAGGGGGTCCACCCGGTGGCCGTCGAGCACGCGGGGCGGGTGATCGACCTGGGCAGCGCGGCGTTGGCCGCGCCCGAGCCGTGGCTGTCCCTCGCGGCACGCGGGGCCGCCGAGGAACTGGCCGCGTTCACCGGCTCCCACGGCTACTACCAGGCGGGGCTGCCGGCCCTCCGCGAAGAGCTCGCGGCGCGGTACACCGCCCGTGGGGTGCCCACGGCACCGGAGCAGATCCTGGTGAGCTCGGGTGGGGCCATGGGCGCCCTGACGCTGCTGATGGGGCTACTGGTGCGCCCGGCGGACCGGGTGGCGGTGGAGGCGCCGGGCTACGCCAACGTACTGGCCATGCTGGCCCGGTGCGGGGCGCGGCGGGTGCCCGTCGGGATCGGTGCGGGCGGCTGGGACATGGAGGCGTGGCGCCGGGTGCTGCGGGAGGCCGCGCCGCGCCTGGCGTACGTGATCCCGGACTTCCACAACCCCACCGGGGTGTTGGTCGGCGACGACCAGCGCAGGGAGCTGGTGGAGCGGGCGCGGGCGGTCGGGGCGGTGGTGCTGGTGGACGAGACGATGGTGGACCTGGCCCTGGACCCGTGGATCACGCCCGCCCGCCCGGTGGCGGCCTTCGACCGCGCGGGGAGCACCGTGGTGACGGTCGGCTCGGCCGGGAAGGTCTTCTGGGGCGGGCTGCGGATCGGTTGGGTCAGGGCGGCTCCGGCGCTGGTGCGGCGGATGGCGGCGGCGCGGGTGTGTGTGGACCTGGGCACCCCGGTGCTGGAGCAGCTCGTGGTGCTGCGGTTGCTGACCGACCACCTGGAGCCGGTGTTGGGGGCCCAGCGCGATCGGCTCAGGGCCGGCCGGGACGCCCTGGCCGTGGCGTTGCGCCGGGAACTGCCCGAGTGGGAGTTCACGGTGCCCGGCGGCGGCATGACGCTGTGGGTGCGCACCGCCGGGCTGTCCGGTTCGCGGTTGGCGGCGGCGGGGGAGCGGCTGGGGGTGCGGCTGGCCTCCGGGCCGCGGTTCGGGGTGGACGGCGCGTTCGAGTCGTTCCTGCGGTTGCCGTTCACGGTGGGGGAGGCGGTGGCGCGGGAGGCGGTGGCCCGGCTGGTCACGGCTGCGAGCGAGGTGCGGGAGGGCGGGGCGGCGGAGGAGACGGAGGTGTTCGTCGCCTGACCGTCAGGGGGTGAACCCCCCCAGGAGGCCGGCGAGGCTGGCGCCACCGGCCTTGATGCTCGGCGCGACGGCGGTTCCGGCGAGGTAGAAGCCGAAGAGGGCGCACACCCCGGCGTGGGACACCTTCATGCCGTCCTTGCGGAAGAACAGGAACATGATCACGCCGAGGAGCACGACACCGGAGATGGACAGGACCATGAGGTTCCTCCTGGGGAGGGAAGGCGCGGGGGCGTGCGGTACACACGGTGGCTCTATGGTGACAAATGGTAATTATTAAGAAAAAGAGGAGATCGGGTGATTCTCTCGGAGTGTGCGGGGGCGGCGCGCGGCCCGTGTCCTCGAGGCACGTGCGGTCCGGGGTGGAGACGGGATGGTTAGGGTCTGTCCTGACAGACGGCGGAGACGCGGGACCGAGGCGCGGGACGGGGCGAGGATGACGGACGAGCAGGCGCAGCCGGCCGAGCGGCAGGAGCACGACCCCGAGGTGCTGCGCCTCGCCGCCAAGGTGTTCGAGCTGGCCCGGCGGGGAGATGCCGGGACGCTCGCCGCCTACGTGGACGCCGGGGTCCCGGCGAACCTCACCAACGACCGCGGCGACACCCTGGTCATGCTGGCCGCCTACCACGGGCACACCGAGGCGGTGACGGCCCTGCTCACCCGAGGCGCGGACCCGAACCGCAGCAACGACCGCGGGCAGACCCCCCTCGCCGGCGCGGTCTTCAAGGGCGAGGACGAGGTGGTCCGGGCCCTGCTGTCCGCGGGCGCGGACCCCCGGCGGGGGCAACCGTCGGCGGTCGACACCGCCCGGATGTTCGGCCGGGACGCGCTGTTGGACCTTTTCGACGCCTCCGAGTCGCAGTGACCCGGGGGCTCCTTCACGGGCCGTGCCCCGAACTGGCGTTTGTATGATGACTCGGTGAACATCGAAGTGGCCCGCTACGACCACCCGGACGCGCTGAAGCTGACCGAACAGTTGCAGCAGATCTACCTGGACCGGTACGGGAGCCAGGACAGCACCCCGGTGGACCCGGACCAGTTCGCTCCTCCCCGAGGTGTGTTCCTCCTCGGCTACGCGGAGGGGGCTCCGGTGGCCTGCGGGGGCTGGCGCGCCCGGGACGCCTCCGCTGAGGGGTTCCTCGAGGGGGACGCCGAGATCAAGCGCATGTACGTCGCCACCGACATGCGCGGTCGTGGGTTCGCCCGGCGCATCCTGGCCGCCCTCGAGGCCAGTGCCCGGCAGGCCGGGCGGTCGCGGATGGTGCTCGAGACGGGCACCCCGCAACCCGAGGCGGTGGCCCTGTACGCGTCGTCGGGCTACACCGACGTCCCCAAGTTCGGGATCTACCGGTCGGAACCGTCGTGCATCTGCATGGGGAAGCCGCTGTAGGAGCCGGGCGCCGTCCTGGGTTCCGGGACGGGGCCGACGGTGGCGGTGGCCCGGCGCCTCACCCACCCGCATCCGGACGGGACCGGTCCGGGGACGGCTTGTGGGGATCCAGCGGCGGGCATTGCGGCCCGGGCGGCGCCCCGTTAGCGTCCTTCGACCATGACATGGGAGTTGTCGCCGCTGACCGCCGAGCGGGTTCCGGAGGCCGCGGACCTGGTGGACCACTGGTACGGCCGGGCCCGGCGGGCCCTGCCGCACCTGTCCGGCCGGGGGTTCCCCCCGGGGCTCGAGCTCGTACAGGCCCGGCTCGCCGAGACCGGGTGCGTGGCCGCCGCGGTCACGCGGCGCTCCGCGACCTCGGGGTTCCTGGTGGCGGCGCCCCTGGACACGGACCAGGACGGCCAGGGGGCCCTGTCGGTGCAGCCGGGTGCGGCCCGCGTCGGCATGGGGGGCTTCGCGGTGGTCACCGGACACGAACCGGAGGCGCTGCGGGAGCTGTACGTGCCGGTCGCGGCCCGGTTGGTGGTCCAGCGCCGGTTGGTGCACCACGTGGACATGCCGGCCGACGACGCGGTGGCCATGGCCTGGTTCCGACTGGGGTTCGGCCTGGACCACGTCCGCGGCCTGATGCCGATCAAGGTGCGGGGACGCCAGCCGCGGGAGGTCGAGGGCCTGGCCATCCGCCGGGCGGGTCCGGGGGACCTGGCGCAGGTGGGACGGATGGCGGTGGAGTCGGCCCGCTGCCAGGAGCAGTCCGCGGTGTTCGTGCCGCAGCCCGAGCCCGTCCTCGCCGCGTTGCGCGACCGCTACGCGGACACCCTCCGCGAGCCGCGCCAGGCCGCCTGGCTGGCGCTGCGCCACGGCGAGGACGTCGGCATGGTGGTGTTGACCCCCGCGCCGGCCGGCCCCGTGGTGCCGCCGGATACCGTGGAGGTCGCCGAGGCCTTCGTGGAACCCTTCGCCCGTGGTGAGGGGATCAGCCGGGTCCTGCTCGCGACCGCGTTGGCCTGGGCCTACGACAGCGGCTACCGGTACGTGACGGCGCGCTGGCGCAGCGGTTCGCGGCTCTCGGCCGGTCACTGGCCGAACCTCGGGTTCAAACCGGTGGCCTACCGGCTGTCCCGGGTGCTCGACCCCCGGCTGGGGTGACGGGCCGGGCTGGGCGGGCACCAGGTCGCCGGCGTCCGGCAAGCACGGAACGAGAACGGAACGAACGTGACAGACGGCGCAAGGGTGACCGCGGTGTGCCGAGGTCCGGAGCACACCTTCGGCAAGCAGCCGCGGGACAGCGTCCGCCTGCTCGCGGGACTCGGCGTGGAAGGTGACGCGCACCTGGGGGTGACCGTGCAGCACCGGTCCCGGGTGGCGGCGGACCCGACCCAGCCCAACCTGCGGCAGGTCCACCTGATCCACGAGGAGCTCCACCAGGAGCTGCGCGCCGCCGGCTTCGACGTCGGCCCCGGCGAGATGGGCGAGAACGTGACCACCCGGGGGGTGGGACTGCTGGACCTGCCGACCGGGACGGTGCTGCGCCTCGGCGCCGACGCCAGGGTGGAGATCACCGGTCTGCGCAACCCCTGTCAGCAGATCAACGACTTCCAGCCGGGCCTGCTCCGCGAGGTCCTCGGCCGCGACGAGCAGGGTCGGGTGGTCCGCAGGGCGGGGGTGATGGCCGTGGTGCTCACCGAGGGCGTCGTGCGCCCCGGCGACCCGGTCGAGGTCATCCTGCCCCCGCCGCCACACCGCCCGCTTGAAAAGGTGTAGCCCCGCGCTCGTCATGGGTGACGGTGCGTCAGCACCACTGGGGCGGCGTGCCCGGCTGTCAGTGGCTGGCGTTAGGGTCGGGGCCCATGCGCCTGCTGCACACCTCCGACTGGCACTTGGGCCGCGCCTTCCACGGGGAGAGCCTGCTCGCCGCGCAGGAAACGTTCCTTGACCACCTGGTGGACGTGGTGCGCACCGAGGGCGTGGAGGCGGTGCTCGTCGCGGGGGACGTCTACGACCGGGCGCTGCCCTCCCTGGACGCGGTCGCCCTCTTCGACGACGTGCTGCACCGGCTCGCCGACCTCGCCGTGCCCACGGTGCTGATCTCCGGGAACCACGACAGCGCCAGGCGGCTCGGCGTGGCCGCCGGGCTGATCGGCCGGGCCGGGGTGCACCTGCGCACCGACCCGCTGGCCGCCGGGGTCCCGGTCCTGTTGGCCGACGACCACGGGCCGGTGGCCTGCTACGGCCTGCCCTACCTGGAGCCGACCCTGGTCCGGGAGCGGCTCGGGGCGCCCAAGGCCAGGCACACGGCGGTGCTGAGGGCCGCGATGGACCGGGTGCGCGCCGACGTCGCCACGCGCTCGGGCACCCGTTCCGTCGTCCTCGGGCACGCGTTCGTGGTCGGCGGGCAGGGCTGCGACAGCGAACGGGACATCAGCGTCGGCGGCATCCAGAACGTGCCCGCCCGGGTGTTCGACGGCGTGGACTACGTGGCCCTGGGGCACCTGCACGGGGCGCAGACGCTCACCCCCCGGCTGCGCTACTCCGGCTCCCCGCTGGCCTACAGCTTCTCCGAGGCCACCCACCGCAAGACCATGTGGCTGGTGGACCTCGGCCCCTCCGGCGAGGTCACCGCCACCCGGGTGGACTGCCCGGTGCCCCGCCCGCTGGCCCGGCTCCGCGGACCCCTCACCGACCTGCTCGCCGACCCGGCGCTGGCCCGGCACGAGAAGGCGTGGGTCCAGGTGACCCTCACCGACGCCGAGCGGCCGGCCACCCCGATGGAGCGGCTGCGCCGCAGGTTCCCGCACACCGTTCACCTGGAGTTCGAGCCGGACCGCCCGGCTGCGCAGGACGAAGGGGCGAGCTACCGCTCACGCCTGCGGGGGCGGGACGACGTGCAGATCGGCATGGACTTCGTGGCCCACGTGCGGGGCCGCCCGGCCCACGGGGCCGAACGGGCCCTGCTGGCCGCCGCGTTCGACGCGGCCCGCCTCGACGGCGCCGGGCCGGTGGGCTGATGCGACTGCACCGACTGGTCATCTCGGGGTTCGGCCCCTTCGCCGGCACCGAGACCGTCGACTTCGACGCGCTCGCCGAGGCCGGCCTCTTCCTGGTGCACGGCGCCACCGGCGCCGGCAAGACCTCCGTCCTGGACGCGGTCTGCTTCGCCCTGTACGGGAAGGTGCCCGGTGCCCGGCAGGGCAGCGCGCTGCGCAGTGACCACGCCTCGCCGAGCGTGCCCACCGAGGTGGTGCTCGACTTCACCGTCCGCGGCCGGCGCCTGGAAGTCACCCGGCGTGCCCCGTACCGGCGCACCACCAGCAGGGGCGGCAGCACCACCGTCAGCGGGCAGACCCTGCTGCGCGAGTGGAGGGCGGGCCCCCCGCCGGGCTGGACGGCGATCAGCAGCTCCCACCAGGAGGTCGGCGCGGAGCTCGAACTGCTGCTCGGGATGAGCCGGGAACAGTTCTGCCAGGTGGTGCTGCTTCCGCAGGGGGACTTCGCCAAGTTCCTGCGCGGCGACGCCAAGGACCGCGCCAGGCTCCTCGGGCAGCTCTTCGACACCGGGCGGTTCTCCGCGGTGGAACGCTGGCTGGCCGAGCGACGGCTGACCACCGAGAAGGCCGCCCGTGCCGCCGTGGACGAACTGCTGCACACCGCGCACCGGACCCACCAGGCCGCGGGGAGCGCGGAACGGACGCCAGTGGCCGGCTCCGCCCCGTCCTGGCCCGACCTGGTCGCGTCGGTGACCACCGCCGCGGCCGGGCTGCGCTGCGACGCACGGGAACGCCGGGACCACGCGGCCATCGCCCTGGCCAGCGCGGAACGCCGCCACCGCGCCGCGGCCCTCGACGCCGAGCGGGTCAGGGCCCTGGCCGACCGGCAGTCCCGCGCCGCCCGGGCCCGGGACCGCGCCCGGGAGCTGGACGCGGCGCGACAGGAGATGGCGGAGGTGGCCGACCGCTGCGACCGGGCGCGCCGGGCCGCCGAGGTGCTGCCGCTGGTCCGGATCGCCGAGACCGCCACCGCTGAGGCCGCCGCCGACGCGACCCGCGAGGCAGCCGCCCGCGAGCGGCTCGCCCCGGAGCACCGCACGGCCGCCCCCGAGGAACTGGCCCTCACCGAGAAGGGCATCCGCCAGGAGCTGGCCCGGCTCGCCGACGCCGCCGAGGCCGAGAGGGAAGGGCACCGGGCCGAGGCGGAACGGGACCGGCTGCGCGCCGAGGCCGAACGGGCCGAGGCGGAACGGGACGAGGCCGCCCGCTGGCTCGCCGGGTGGCCGACGCTGCGGGAGCAGGCAACGGGCAGGCTGCGCCGGGCCGAGGAGGCAGCCCAGCGCGCCACGGACCTCGCCGACCAGCTCGACACCGCCACCCGCCAGCGGGACGCGGCTCGCGCCGCGGACCACCTGGACACCGCGGTGGCCGTCGCGGAACGGGCCGAACACGACGCCCGGGCCCGGGCGGTCACCGCCGGGGAGCAGTGGCTGGCGCTGCGCGAGCAGCGCCTCGACGGCATGGCCGCGGAACTCGCCGCCGGGCTCACCCCCGGCCAGCCCTGTCCGGTCTGTGGCGCCCCCGACCACCCCCACCCCGCCAGGCCCACCCGGGGCCAGGTCACCGGCGCCGACGAGCGGGCCGCGAGGGACCGTTACCGGGAGCTGGAGCGGGCCGCCGGGACGGCGGCGGAGGAGCTGCGGGAAACCCAGCAACAGGCGGCCCTGGCCCGCGCTGCCAGCGGCGGTCTGGGCAGTGACGAACTGTCCGACCGGGTCACCCGGCTCACCGACGAGCACGCCGCCTTCCGTGACCTGGCCGCGGACGCCGTGGCCGCCGCCTCCCACCTCCAGCGCCTCGAGGCCGAGCACGCCCGTCGGCTCGAGGAACACCGGGAGGCCGGGGAGCTGCTGGCCGCCCGCACCGCCCGGATCGAGGACCTCGACCGGGCCCGGCGTCAGCTCGCCGAACGGCTGGCCGCTCTCCGTGGCACCGACCCGACCATCGCCGCGCGCGTCGCCCGGCTCAGCGACCTGGCCGACCGCTGCGCCGCAGCCGTCGAGGCCGCCCGCGCCGCCACCGACGCCCTCGCCAGGGCCGACCGCGCCGGCGCCGACGCGACCAGGGCCGCCGTCGCCGCGGGATTCCCCTCCGTGCGGGCCGTGGCCGACGCCGCGCNCGACCCTGCCACGTCCCAGGCGCTGCACCGGCGGCTGGAGGACCACCGGGCGGAGCGTGCCGCCGTCCGAGCCGCGCTGGAGGAACCCGAGCTGACCGCGGCACGGGCCGCGCCCCCCGCCGATCCGGTCGCGGCCGAGCGCCGGCTCGAGGAGGCCACCGCCGCGCTCCGCCAGGCGACCGCCACCCACCAGACGGCCGTGACCCGCTGCGCCGACCTCGACCGGCTCGGCCGGGACCTGACCGCCAGGGCCCGCGGCCTCGGCCCCCTCCTCGACGGGCAGGCGCTGGCCAGACAACTGGCGGACCTCGCCTCCGGCGGCGGGGAGAACACCCTGCGGATGCGCCTGGAGTCCTACGTGCTGGCCGCCCGTCTCGAACAGGTCGCGTCCGCGGCGAGCCACCGCCTCCAGCGGATGTCCGCCGGCCGCTACACCCTCGTCCACTCCGATGCCAAGGCCGCCGGCACCAAGCGCTCCGGGCTGAGCCTGCGCGTCGTGGACTCCTGGACGGGGACCACCCGCGACACCGCCACCCTCTCCGGCGGTGAGTCCTTCTTCGCCTCCCTCGCCCTCGCCCTCGGCCTCGCGGACGTGGTCACCGAGGAGGCCGGTGGGGTCCGTCTGGACACCCTGTTCATCGACGAGGGCTTCGGCAGCCTGGACCCGCAGACCCTGGACGACGTGCTCGACGTGCTGGACTCCCTGCGCGAGCAGGACCGCACGGTGGGCATCGTCAGCCACGTCGCGGAGCTGCGCCAGCGCATCCCGACGCAGCTCAGCGTCGTCCGGGGCCGGCGTGGCTCCACGCTGCGCAGCACCGTTCCCACGGGCTGACCGCCCAGGGCCCGTGCCGACCGCTGCCGGCCCGGCGGGGGCCCGCCGTCAGGGCTCCACCAGGGCGGGCCGCCGCGGGTCGTCCGCCCGCACCACCACCGTGGCCTGCCGGGTCGGCTCCACCTCCGTCGCGTAGCGGTCGTACGCCGGGAGCGTCCAGGCGAGCTCGTCCGGGGTGCGGCGGGCCAGCGCGCCGGACGACAGCGACAGGTGCACCACCAGGTCGAACGGCAGCCAACGCCCCAGCAACAGCGTTCCGTCCACCAGCAGGACCCCGCCCTCGGGAAGGGTGACGTACTCCGCCCGGGTCGCCCGGTCCCGTCGTGCGTCCCACAGCGAGGGCAACACCCGGCCGTCGCCGCCCTCGGTGGCGAGCGGGTCAAGCACCTCCCTGCGCAGCGCCCCGGCGTCCAGCCAGTCCTCGTAGTACGCGTCGGGGTCGGTGTGCCCGTGTTCCAGGCGCACCGACGCCGGCCGCAGGAAGTCCCACGCCCCCACCCGCAGCACCGGACGGCCGCGCAGCCGCAACGGCTCCACCAGGTCGTCCGCGAGCGCCTGGGGGCGGGCGGCCGGCGCGCCGTCCACCGCCACCCGCGACCAGGGACGTCCGGGCAGCGCCGCGATCCGGTCGGCCAGCTCGTCCACCAGCAGGTCGGGGGAGATGGGTCGCACACGCATGCGACCATTGTTGCCGACGCCGGACACCGCGGCCGCTCCCGTCGGCCCTGCGGGCCGGGGGCGCGACAGGGCCCCGAACGGGCGTTGGTAGCGTCGGCCCCAGCGAAGGACGGCGGGGAGACGAAGGGTGGGCGGCGGGTGCGTGACGGGATTTCCCTGACGCTGATCGTGTTGTCGTTGCTGGTTGCCGGATGGGGTGCGCTCACCTGCGCCCTCAACCGACCCGCGGGCCGCAGCCACCTGGTGGCGGGCGCCGCGGTGGAGGCCGTCACGCTGGTGCAACTCGCCGTGGGGATCGCCGCCGTCGCCGGCGGGGACCCCGACGCCAAGGCGATGTTCCTGCTCTACCTGCTGGGGTGCGCGCTGCTGCCTCCGGCCGCTGGTTTCCTGGCCCTGGTGGAACGCACCCGTTGGGGTTCCGCCGTGGTGGCCGTGGCCGGGCTGTTGCTGCCCGTGCTGGTGGTGCGGTTGCAGCAGATCTGGGACGGCGCCGGTGCCTGAGCCCGTGTCCCCGACCGCCCCGTCCCCCGCGCCCACCGGCGCCGGCCCCGGGCGTCTGCTGGTCTGGCTCTACGGCGTGTTCACCGTGGCGGCGGGAGCGCGCAGCGCGGTCCAGATCTCCACCGGCTTCGGCGACGCGCCGGTGGCCTACCTGCTCTCCGCCCTGGCCGCCGCCGTGTACGCCGTGATGACGGTGACCCTGGCCCGGGGCGGCCCCACCGCCCGGCGGATCTCCTGGGCCGGCGCGGTCCTCGAGCTCACCGGGGTGCTGGCCGTGGGCACGGTGAGCTTCCTGGCCCCGGACGCCTTCCCGGACGCCACGGTGTGGTCGCACTTCGGCAGCGGTTACGTGTGCATCCCGCTGGCCCTGCCGATCGCCGGCCTGCTGTGGCTGAGGCGCACCGGCGCGCCGGACGCGGCGCCCGCGGGGAGCCGTTGACCGCACGGTGACCGCGCCGCTCCGCCGGCGCCCTGGTGTACCCGGACGCCCCGCGGGCCGATACTGCATGACATGAGGAAGCGGGACTGGCCAACCGCGGTGGGCCGACTGCGGGAACGCGGCACGGCGGCCTGGCGGGCCGACGCACGGGTCCAGCAGCTCCGAGCGGAACTGGCGGCGGCCGAGGAACCGGGAAGGCGGCGGCTCGCCGAGGTGCTGGCCGCGCACGAGGCGGTGTCCAAGGCGCTCGACGTGGCGTACCTGCGCGCCGCGAGCCTGCTCCTCGACCACTTCCAGACGGGGCAGTGGCCGCCGCTGCGCTGGCCCAGGGGCATGCGTCCGCCCGGCGGCAGGCCACTGCCGTCGTGGGTGCGTTCGGTTCACGCCAGGGACGCCAGGATCTGGCGGTACCTGCCGGTGACGGTCCCTGGGGACGACGGGGCGGGAGGCGCCGACGACCACGCGAACCTCAGGTACGCGGTGGCCCGTGCGGCCCGCACGTTGCGGGCCAGTGAGCTGGCCCACCGGCTCGGCCCCGGCGAGGACCAGCGGGAGCAGACCCGTGACGACCTGGCGGCCGTCTGGCAACGGGCCAGGGCCTACGGTGACGCGGTGGTCGCCCTGCTGGCCCACGACGCGCAGCTCCTCACCGCCGGCTGACCCCGCACTCCTTCGGGTGACCCGGGCGGCGTGCTGGGTCACTCGTCCGGGTGAAAACCGTCCACGTGCTCCCGCTGGGAACCAGCGGGGGCGCTGTCCCGTCCGAGCGGCATGACACGAACGGGAACACACCTCGGCGGCGCGGTGCTCGCCGTGTGCGCGGCCCTGCTCCTGGCCGGCTGCGGAGAGCAGCCCCGGGGCTCGGGAGCGCGGCAGGTCGCCGCGGGCACGGACAAGGGGGACCCGGCGGGGGACCGGGGCGGCCGGGGGACCGACGGCGCGGCGCCGGGGGAGGACGCCGGGCGGAACCTGGTCCCGGCGGGCTACGGCGGCCGCTACCGGGTCCACGCCACCGTGTTGCAGAGCCCGGACCACGGGCCCCAGCTCTGCGACGCGGTGATGGAGTCCTGGCCCCCGCAGTGCTCGGGCCCCGACATCGTCGGCTGGACGTGGGACGGGGTGACGTCCGACACCGGGTCCGGGACGACCTGGGGCACGTACCGCCTGGTGGGGACCTGGGACGGCACACGGTTCACCCTCACGGAACCCGCCCGGGACGCGGCCGGGAACGGGCCGGGGTCCGACGTCCCGGCGCCCGGTGCCGGCCACGACGGCGGCTCCGAGCCGGACCGGGGGAGGACCGCGGACCGCCCCTCAGCCGGGGCGCACAGCCACGCGGAACTGCTGCGCATCCAGCGCGAGCTGCACCGGGACCACCCGGACCTGTTGAGCAGCGAGGTGCGCGACGGGGAGGTGGCGGCCCACGTCCGGGTCGCCACCGAGGAGCTGCGGGGCGAACTGGACCGACGGTACGGCGCCGGGACCGTGGTGCTGCACGGCTGGCTGACCCCGATCGACTGAGTGCCCGCGCCCGGCCTCCGGGGGAGGGCCGGGCCGTTGCCTCACAGTTCCCCGGTGCGGCGTCCCAGGAAGGTGACGTCCTCGCGGTCCGGCACCGGTATCTCGGTGAACCCCAGCCGGTCGTAGAACGCCCGGGCCCGGGTGTTCGAGGGGTGCATCCCGAGGTGGACGGTGGGAACGCCGTGGTCCGCCAGGGCGGCCAGGCAGGCCGCCATCAGTGCCCGGCCGTGACCAGCCCCCTGGTACTCGGGGAGGATGTCGATGTGCAGGTGGGCCGGGTACTCCGCGACCACCTGCGGGAGCACGATGTTCTCCGGTGTGTGCAGCAGGTGGAGCATCTGGTCGGTCGGCGTCCGCGGGGACGCGTCAGGCGCGGGGCGCGGGTACCGGTCGGCGAGCGAGGGCAGCCAGTGGTCCCGGAACTGCTGGGCGAACCGCACGGTGTCCGCGGTGGCGATGACGTAGCCGACCGCGCGCTCGCCGTTGTCCAGCACGAACGCCAACTCCGGGTCGTACTCGACGTAGGGGCCGGCGAAGATGCTGGGCAGCAGGTCGTGGTCCGGGTACAGGTGCCTGGCGTCGCCGCCGCGGTCCCCGGTGCGGATGCAGATGTCGTACACGTCGCCCCGGTCCTCGGGGCGGTAGGGCCTGACCCTGACCTGCCGCGCCGGGCCGGGGGCACCCGGAGTGGGTTCGGTGGAGTTCATGCCGATCACCCTAGGTCAGCCGCCCCGCGGGGGCTCCGCCGCCTGCCCTGTGCCCGCCCCGCCCCGGCCCCGCCGCCCCACCGCCACGGGTCCGTGCCGCTTCCGGAGCGGACCAAGTCCGGGACGGCCGCCCCTCGTTTTTGGTACGACACCGGGGAAGGGTGTGTTTCAGCCGGCGCGGGGCCGTTCGCCCCGGCGTCATCGAGCGAGTGGAGGGCGAGTGGCTCAGATCAGTGAGACCGGCAGCGGGCACCTGGACGACGCCGGGTACCAGCCGACGACGGACCTGCGGACCAATCAGCCACACGCAGCACGGATGTACGACTTCCTGCTCGGGGGAAGGGACCACTTCGCCGCCGACCGCCAGGCCGCCAAGAAAGCCCTCTCGGCCTTCCCGACGCTGCGGATCGCCGCCGAGGAGAACCGTCGGTTCCTGGGGCGGGCGGTGGAGTACCTGGTGCGCGAGGCCGGAATCGAGCAGTTCCTCGACATCGGCTCGGGTCTGCCGACCGCGGAGAACGTCCACCAGGTGGCGCAGCGCCATTCCCCGGGGGCGCGGGTGGTGTACGTGGACAACGACCCCATCGTGCTGGCCCACGGCCGGGCACTGCTGGAGGAGGACACCAGGACCACGGTGATCCAGGCGGACGTCCGCGAGCCCCGCTCGATCCTGGAGCACCCCGGGGCCAGGCAGTTGCTCGACTTCTCCCGGCCGATGGCGGTGCTGGTGGTGGCGTTGTTCCACTTCATCGGGGACGACGAGGACCCCATCGGCATCCTGCGGACGCTGCGCGACGCCGTCGCCCCCGGCAGCTACTTCGTCCTGTCCCACGCGACGGCGGAGATCTCCCCGGAGACGGCGCTCGGTGTCCAGCGTGCCTACCGGGCCCAGGGGGTGCCGCTGACCCTGCGGGACCGGGCCCAGTTCCTCGAGTTCTTCCAGGGGATGGAGCTGGTCGAGCCCAGGGTGCAGGTGGTGTCGGACTGGCGTTCCGGCCTCACGGAGGGCCAGCGGCCGTCGCACGCGGAGGTCTCCTGGTACGGCGGGATCGCCAGGGTGTAGCGGCGCCGGCCGTGCCGGCTGCCCGCCGGCTCAGGGAAGGCGCCAGACCGAGTCGCGCAACTGCTGGCCGGCGTGCGGCCCCATGTGCAGCATCCCGCCGTCCACCACGTAGGAGGCGCCGGTGATGTAGCCGGCCTCCTCACTGGCCAGGAAGGTGATCAGGGCCGCAACCTCGTGGGCGTCACCCGCGCGGCCCAGCGGAATGCCCGGCCGGGCCATGGGGCGCGCCGTGGCTTCCTCCTCCCTGGGCGTCAGGCTGGTGATCTCCCCCGGCGCCACCGAGTTGACCGTGATCCCGTACTCGCTCAGCTCCAGTGCCATCACCTGGGTGAGCAGCCGCAGGCCGCCCTTGGCAGCGCAGTACGGGGCCCCGCCGACCAGGGGCGCGTGCTCGTGGACGCTGGTGACGTTGATGATCCTTCCGCCCCTGCCCTGGGCGATCATCCGGTGGGCCGCGCGCTGCCCGCAGAGGAAGGGTGCGATCAGGTCGGCGTCGATCACCTCGCGCACCCGGTCGAGGGTGACGTCGAGGAACAGCGCGGTGGCGACCGTGCTGGCGTGGTTGACCAGGATGTCCACCCGGCCGAGGGAGTCCGCGAGCCGGTCCACCACCTGAGCCGCCTCCGGCAACCGGGTGGGGTCGAGTTGCTCGACCGCCACCAGGCGACCGGTCCGTCGTACCTCTTCGGCGGTGCGTTCGATGCTCTCCGCGTCGGCCTGCCAGGTGAGGCCGATGTCCACGTCCTCTCTGGCCAGGCGCAGCGCGGTGGCCCGGCCGACGCCGGAGTCGGCTCCGGTGAGCACCGCCACCCGGCGGCCGGTGTTCCACTCGCTCATGGTGCGCCTGCCCCTCGAGGAATCCGAGCCCACCGCGTACCCGTCCAGGAGTGGGCAAAACCGGCGCGGCCCCCGATTGGTCGGACCGCCACCCGCCCGGGGCCGCGACCCGGTCCCGCCGGTTACTGGCCAGGTCAGGGATGGTGCTGGTCAGGGATGGGGCAAGGTTCACCAAAGTCGCACCCCGAGTCCTGCTTCTCCAGGGTGATAATCAACCGTGGCCAGGAAACGAGCGACGAGACCTGGGTTCAGGCCGCTCGGGCCCCGCCCCGGACGCCCGGACACCAGGGCGGACATCATCCGCGCCGCCAAGCGCCAGTTCGCACAGGGGTACACCTCCTGCAGCCTGCGCGCGGTGGCTCGGGAGGCCGGTGTTGACCCGTCCCTGGTCGTGCAGTTCTTCGGCAACAAGGAGGGGCTCTACCTGGCGGCCATGGCCGACGTGATGCCGGGGGACGAGGTGGTGGGGCGCATCGTCGGCGACGCCTCGATGGGGGTCGGGGAACGCATCGCCGACTACTACTTCGGGCTGTGGAACGACGTGGAGACCCGGGGGCCGCTCCAGGCGATGCTGATGTCCGCGGCCTCCTACCGGCCGGCCGCCGACATGTTGCGCGAGTTCGTCTCCCGTGAGCTGGTGGGCAAGGTCGCGGACCGCGCCGTGGCGGACCGTGCCGAACTGCGGGCGGCGCTGGCCAGTTCGCACCTGGTGGGCACCGCGATGATCTGTTATGTGGTGCGGATGGCGCCGCTCGCCGACCTGCCGCTCGCCGAGTTGGCGCGGTTCGTCGGTGCCACCATCGACGCTTATCTGTTCGGTCCGCTGCCGCTGTCCGCGTCCTGGAACCGTCCCGGTGGGTTGGACGGTGGCGCGGAATAGCCCGAAGCCGACGTGGCGTTGGTCACGGCCGCTGTTCGCTCGCGGCGTACAGCGGCCCGGACAACTCGGCGCGAGGAGCTGGCGGTTCCTGGCGCAGCCGTTCGACCGGGACTCGGCCGCGCCCTTTCCGCATCACCGAATCCGACTTCCGAATGGCCATCTGCCAGGGCATCGTGGGTCGTTGCAGGGAGACGGGGAGTGGGTGCGCCGGCGTGCCCGGGGAGCGGGACGGACGCGAGTCGCGCTCCAGTGTCGCCGGTGGCGTCGGAAGGCGCTTCTGGACCATACTCACCCCAACTCAACTGCTGTTGATATAAAACCAAGTACCGTGATGGACTCAGCGCGTTTGGGATACAGAGTGTGCCTGGGACGTGACCGTCATGTCCGGTGCAGTGCAGGACGTGTTCCGCCTTTCGACCCCCGAGGATGACGAGAGCCATGACCTTCGACATAACCGGCTACATCAACAACGCCGGGCGGGTGCAGGTCGATGATCTGGACCATGAGGCATTCGTGCGCCGCCCCCTTTCGCCGGAGACGCTGCGTTGCCTGCGCTACATGTCCGACGTGGAGAGCCACACCATCTGTTACCTGCGGGACGTCCTGGTGACGCCCTCGCACCGGGACCCCGACGTCACCGCGTTCATGTCGATGTGGGCGTTCGAGGAGTTCTGGCACGGCGAGGCGCTCGACGCGGTGCTGCGGACCCACGGGGTGAAGGCGGACTACGACCACATCCGGTCGGTGCGGCTGGCCCAGGGCATCAAGGACCGGCTGTCGCCCATCTACCAGTCGCTCGCGGCCAACACGGTCGGGGACGACTTCGTCGCGGTGCACATGACGTGGGGCGCGATCAACGAGTGGTCCGCGCACGCCGCCTACGGCAGCCTGATCGCCAAGGAGCAGCACCCGGAGCTGACCAAGCTGCTCACCAGAATCCAGCGGCAGGAGACCCGCCACCTGGCGTTCTACGCCAGCCAGGCCAGGGAGCGCCTGGAGCGTTCCAAGCGGGCCAGGGCGATCACCCGGTGGATCACCCAGCGCTTCTGGCAGCCGGTGGGCTCCACCATCGAGCCGGAGGAGGAGACCCGGTTCGTCCTCCAGCACCTGCTGGGTGACGAGGCGGGCGCCGAGGCGATCCGTAAGATCGACGACAAGGTCGAGAAGTTGCCGGGCATGGAGGGGCTGAGGCTGGTGCAGCAGGGTGTCGCCGCGTTCGGCGCCGGCGTCCCGGTGCCCGTGGTGCCCAAGACGAGCAAGCCCCTGGCCAAGCCGCTGGGGCTGCTGGCGGGGGCCGCCGCCGCGGCCGGCGCCGCCAAGGTGGTCGGAACCAAGATGGCCAAGAACCGCCGACGTTCGGCACTCGGCTTCTCCGCATGACCGGCTCCGCACCCCTCCCCGTGTCGGCCGGCCCGTCCGGCCGACACGGGGAACCCGCGCCGCCGTCGGAACCCGTTGATCCCGCGCTTGCCGAAGCCGCCCTGCTCACCGAGGTGGAGCGGCTCGGCAGCGTGGCGGTGGCGTTCTCCGGCGGCGTGGACTCCGCGGTCGTGCTGGCCGCAGCCGTGCGTGCCCTCCCGCACGGCCGCGTGGTGGGGGCCATCGCCGACTCCCCGGCGCTGGCCCGTGACGAACTGGCCCTGGCCAGGCGGACCGCCGAGGAGCTCGGCGCCGAGCTGGTCGTCCTGGCCACCGACGAGCTCTCGGTGGACGGGTACCGGGCCAACGCCGGCGACCGCTGTTACTTCTGCAAGCAGACCGTGCTGGGCCGGGTGTCCGAGCTGGCCGCCGCCCGGGGCCTGGAGCACGTCGCCACCGGCACCCACCTGGACGACCGGTCCGCCCCGCACCGCCCCGGGCTCCGCGCGGCCCGTGAACTCGCCGTGGTCGAGCCGCTCGCGGACGCCGGGCTCACCAAGGCCGCGGTGCGCGCGGTCGCCCGGCACTGGGGGCTGAGCGTCTCCGAGAAGCCGGGCATGCCCTGCCTCGCCTCACGGATCGCGGTGGGCCTGACCGTCTCCAGGGACCGCCTGCACCTGGTGGAGCAGGCCGAGGCCCGGGTCCAGGCCACCCTCGCGGAGCACCGGGTCAACGCCCGGGACGTGCGGGTGAGGCTCCTTGACCGAGGTTTCCGGATCGAGTTGGACGCCCCCGCGCTACGCCTCGCCGAGGCCCGCCCCGGCCTTACCCACGCCCTGCTCGAGGGGGTCGGCGCCGTGGGGCCGATGGGGACCGGGAGACTGGGGCCGTACAGTTCCGGGGCGGTGAGCACGTCAGCCGCCGGGTCCCGAACCGGATCCGCCGGGCCAGCACGAGAGGAACCAGCACCATGATCGAGGTCGAGGAGACGTCGCCGCAGCGGGACCCCGATCCCGAGCGGGGTGACTCCGCCCTCGCCGCGACCCTCGCGGACCTGCTCGACGGCGCCGTGGCCAGGGTCGGGGACTTCGCCCGACTCGACACCGGACGACAGCGCCGCACCGGCGTGCCGGAGGTGGTGTTCGCCGAGGGCAAGACCCCGGAGCAGACCCTGCGGCTGCTTGCCGAGCTCCGTGACCGCGCCCCGGAGACACCCGCGCTGGCCACCAGGTGCCCCCAGGAGGTGCTCGCCGCGGCCCCGGACGCCTTTCCCGGACAGCCGGTGCTGGTGGACCCCGTGGCCAGGACCGTCACGGTTGGTGACCCACCCGCCGAGCACGGCTCCGTTTCGGTGCTCACCGCCGGCACCAGCGACCTCCCGGTGGCCCGGGAGTGCGTCGCCGCGCTGAGCGCCTGGGGTGTGCGCACCCGCCTGCTCGACGACGTCGGGGTGGCCGGTCTGCCCCGGCTGCTCGAACACCTCGCCGACATCCGTGACGCCGACTGCGTCATCGTGGTCGCCGGGATGGACGGGGCGCTGCCCAGCGTGGTGACCGGCCTGGTACCGGCCCCCGTGGTCGGGGTGCCGACCTCGGTCGGCTACGGCTTCGCCGACGGCGGGCGCGCCGCCGCGGCCTCGATGCTCTCCTCCTGCGCCCCCGGACTGACCGTGGTCAACATCGACAACGGTTTCGGTGCCGCCGCGCACGCCGCGAAGATCGTGCGGAGGATGCACGGTGGATGAACGCAAGGCCGCCCACCTGGACTGCACCGCGGGTGTGGCCGGGGACATGCTGTTGGGCGCGCTGCTGGACGCGGGGGCGGACCATGACCGGGTGCGCGGGGCCGTGCTCTCCCTCGGTGTGCCGGACCTCGACCTCACCGTCGGGAGGGACCGCCGCGGCGGTTTCGGCTGCCTGAGGGTCACCGTCTCCCGGCCCTCGGTCCCCGACCACCACCGGCATCTGCCGGACGTGCTCGAACTGGTGGCGCGGGCCCGGCTCTCCCCGAGCGCCGCCGCGTTCGCCTCGCGGGTCTTCACCCTGCTCGCCAAGGCGGAGGGCGAGGCCCACGGCACCGACGCCAACGCGGTGCACTTCCACGAGGTCGGCGCCTACGACGCGCTCGCCGACGTGGTGGGTTGCGCCGCCGCCCTGGACGACCTCGGGCTGCTCGCCGAGGGCAGCGAGGTCACCTGCTCGCCGTTGGCCGCCGGGAGCGGCAGCGTGGACTGCGCCCACGGCCGGATGCCGGTCCCCGTGCCCGCGGTGCTCCTCCTCGCGGCCCGGGCCGGCCTCGAGCTCACCGGCGGGGAGCTCGCCGGTGAGCGGACCACTCCCACCGGGGCCGCGCTGGTCGCGGCACTGGCCACCCCGGGGCCGCTGCCGGCGATGACCGTGCGCGCCGTGGGCACGGGTGGTGGGTCCCGGGACACCAGGGACCGCCCCAACGTCACCCGGGTGGTGGTCGGACGGGCCAGCGCCGCGGCTTCCAGCGAACCCGTCCCCGACGAGGTCGTCGTGGTGGAGTCCACCGTGGACGACCTCGACCCCCGCCTGTGGCCCTCGGTGCTCGCCGCCCTGCGGGACGCCGGCGCGTGGGACTGCTGGACCACCGAGACCGTGGGCCGGCACGGCCGCCCGGGCCGGGTGGTCACCGCGCTCTGCGCCCACCAGGTGCGCCCGGCGGTCACCGAGGCGCTGTTCCGCCACACGACTACGCTGGGCGTGCGCTGGGTCGCACAGCAGCGGGTGATGTTGCGACGCCGTCAGGTGACCGTCTCCGTCGGCCCGCCCGACTCCGCACAGCACGTCACCGTTAAGGTCGCCGATGGACCCGACGGTGCGGTGACCGTGCAACCGGAGTTGGCGGACGCGGAGTTGGCCGCGACCGCGCTCGGCTGGCCGGTGCGCGCGGTGTGCGAAGCTGCCGTGAGCCGCTACCGTCAGGACCTCACCCCGTCCGTGGCCGCGCGGTCCCTCGCATGAGCGTGCCCGCCGGTCCGGACCTGGCACCATCAACCTGCCCACCCACCGAACCACCAGATCCCGACCCCAGGAGGACACGAGTGCCGAGCAAGTACCGGATCGGGCACCTCGGGGGCTCGCACATCCTCCTCACCGGAGCCACCGGGTTCATCGGACAGGCGCTGCTGGAGCGACTGCTGTCCGGGTACCCCGAGACCCGGGTCTCGGTCATCGTGCGACCCCGCGGAAACGGCACCGCCCAGGACCGGTTCACCAGGCTGCTGCGCAAGGACGTCTTCCGTACCTGGCGCGAGAAGCTCGGCGCCGACGAGGCCATCGCCCAGGCGCTGGAGCGGGTCAACGTCCTCGAGGGCGACCTGGGCACCGCCGAGATCCCCGGGGACGTGGACGTGGCCATCCACTGCGCGTCCACGGTGTCCTTCGACCCGCCCATCGACGAGGCGTTCAGCACCAACGTCTCCGGTGCCGTCTCGCTGTACGAGAAGCTCGCCCAGCAGGAACGCCCGCCGCACGTGGTGCACATCTCCACGGCGTACGTCTCCAGCGGTGGCCGTGGCCTGATCCACGAGGGCCGACTGACCCACGACGTGGACTGGCGCACCGAACTCGCGCTCGGCCTCGCCGCCCGCGCCGAGGTGGAGCGCGACTCCCGCCGCCCCGAGGTGCTGCGCAAGACGCTGCGCAGCGCCAACCGCGCCCACGGCAAGGCCGGTCCGCAGACCGCCGCCCGGGACGCCGAGGAGGCCCGCCGCGCCTGGGTGGAGGACCGCCTGGTGGACCACGGCCGCACCCGGGCGCAGATCCTGGGCTGGCCCGACGTCTACACGTTCACCAAGGCCATGTCCGAGCGCGCAGCCGAGGAGCTGTGGGCGGGCAAGCCCCTGTCCGTCGTCCGCCCCGCCATCGTGGAGAGCGCCCTGCGCCACCCGTACCCGGGCTGGATCGACGGCTACAAGATGGCGGACCCGCTGATCATCGCCTACGGCAGCGGCCTGCTGCGGGACATCCCGGGGCAGCCCGACACCGTGATGGACGTGATCCCGGTGGACCTGGTGGTCAACGCCACCCTGGCCGCCGCGGCGGCGCCCCCGCCGCCGGACGCGCCGCACTACTTCCACGTGGGCTCGGGTGCCACCAACCCGCTGACGCTGCGGCAGATGTACGGGCACGTGTACAGCTACTTCGGTCGCCACCCGCTGCCGGAGAGCACGGGGCGCGGCCACGTGAAGGCCCCCGCCTGGACGTTCCCCGGCGCCTCCCGGGTGGAACTGGCGCTGACCGCCGGCGAGCGGGCGGCCAACGCCGCCGAGAAGCTCCTCGGGCACCTGCCGGGAACCGAGCGGACCCAGGAGTGGGCGACCAAGCTGCACCGGGAGAAGCGCTCCCTGGAGACCCTGCGCAAGTACTCGGACCTGTACGGCGTCTACACCCGCACCGAGGTGGTCTACGACGACACCGAGCTGCGGGCGCTGCACGAGTCGCTCCCCGCGGACCGGACCGCCGAGCACGGCTTCGACCCCAGCGAGATCGACTGGCGGGTGTACCTCGAGGAGGTGCACTGCCCCAAGGTCACCGCCCCGCTGCGGGCCAGGACGGGGGGGCGGGGCTCCACCGCGCGCGGGGGGCGGGTCAACCTGCCGGCGGGCGAGGGCATCGCCGCCGTGTTCGACCTCGACGGCACCATCCTCGCCTCCGACATCGTCGAGTCCTACCTGTGGGCCCGGCTCGCCTCGTTGCCCCGCGGCAAGTGGGCGCCGGAGTTCTGGGACCTGCTCCGCGACGCGCCGCGCTACCTGATCGCCGAGCGTCGGGACCGAGGGGACTTCGCCCGGACCTTCTTCCGCCGCTACGCCGGCGCCAACGTGGAGGAGCTGCGCCGTCTCGTCGACGAGCAGCTCAGCGACGCGCTGCTGCACCGGGTGATGCCCGAGGCGGTCCGCCGCATCCGCGCCCACCGGGCCGCGGGACACCGCACCATCCTGATCACCGGCAGCGTTGACCTGCTGGTGGAGCCGTTGCGACCGCTGTTCGACCACATCTCGGCCTGCCGGCTGCACACCGAGGACGGGGTGATGACCGGGTTCCTGGAGACCCCGCCGGTGGTGGGCGAGGCCCGGGCGGCCTGGCTGCGGCACCACGCCCAGCAGCACGACCTGGACCTGGCGCGTTCCTACGCCTACGCCGACAGCTACTCGGACCGGCCGCTGCTCGAGGCGGTGGGCAACCCCTGCGCGGTCAACCCGGACACCCGCCTGTTCCGGCACGCCAAACGCCGGCACTGGCAGATCTCCCGCTGGGGAACCCACACGGCGAGCCGCTGGGACACCGTGTCGGACTCCGTTGTCGCCCACACCCGCCCGCGGCCCGTGCAGGACCTCTCCGTGCACGCCCTGCCCACCGCCGGCACCACTCACCAGGAGAAGGCCCGATGAGCAGCCTGGCGCTTGAGTACCACCGTTCTCCCGGGCGCTTCCTGGCCGCCCGCGGACTGAGCCGCACCCGCAGCCGGGTCGGCGGCACCCTCGCCGGGGCGCTCGCTCCCCTGCGGCTGGTCCGCAACGGGGACCCCGAACTCCCCAAGGGCGACGGCTGGACCAGGGTGTCCCCGACGCTCTCCGGGATCTGCGGCTCCGACCTCGGGCTGCTGCACGGCACCGCCTCCCCCTACCTGGGGCCGCTGACCTCCCCGCCGTTCGTGCTCGGCCACGAGGTGGTCGGCACCACCCTGGACGACCTGCCGGGGATCGCCAAGGGCACCCGGGTGGTGCTGGACTCGGTGCTGTCCTGCCGGGTGCGCGGGCTGCCGCCCTGCGAGTCCTGCCAGGAGGGGCAGACCAACCGCTGCGACCACATCACCTCCGGCCACCTCGCGCCCGGCCTGCAGACCGGGTTCTGCGCGGACACCGGCGGCGGGTGGAGCCAGCGGATGGTGGCCCACGAGGAGCAACTGCACCCGATCCCGGACTCGCTGTCCGACCAGCGGGCCGTCCTGGTCGAGCCGTTGGCCTGCGCCATCCACTCGGTGCGCCGGGTGCCGATCCCACCGGGTGCCTCCGTGCTCGTGGTCGGGGCGGGCACCGTCGGGCTCTTCACCGTGCTGGCGCTGCGCCAGCTCACCGAGGCCGGTTCCATCCACGTGGTCGCCAAGTACCGCCACCAGCAGGAGAAGGCCCGGCAGCTCGGGGCCACCGAGGTGGTCGAGCCGGGCCGGGCGCTGCGCGCGGTGCGCAGGATGACCTCGGCGCTGGCCCACCGGCCGGAGATCGGCTCGGAGTTCCTGCTCGGAGGTGCGGACTTCGCGTTCGAGTGCACCGGGGGTTCCTCGGGCCTGGACACCGCCCTGCGGTCGGTGCGGGCCGGGGGTACGGTGCTGCTGTCCGGCATGCCGACGGCGGGTGCTGACCTCACGCCGCTGTGGTTCAGGGAACTGAACCTGGTGGGGGCGTACGCGACGCGCCAGCGGGAGCCCGGGGGACCGGAGGAGGACACCAGCTCCGACTTCGCCAAGGCCGTCGCGCTCGCGGCGTCCGCACCCCTGGACGGGTATGTCGAGCGCTACCCGCTGCACCACTGGCGCCAGGCCCTGGAGCATGCGTCCTCGGCCGGCTCCGCGGGGTCCATCAAGATCGCCTTCGACCTGTCGCTGGAGGGCTGACCGCGGGGAATGGCAGGGCGGAAGCACCGCAGACAGGGCGGTCGCACCGGCCACCGCACCACAACCGCATGCACCGTCGCCCGAGGCGTCGTGCCGGCGACCACGACGAGGAGAGAGTGTGAGCAGACCAGGCTTCGTGCTGGAAGTCGATGAACGTACCCCGCCGCTGCTGGTGCACGAGGGCGAGAATTTCCGGCTGGAGCGGCTGCCCCACGGCAGCAGGGTGATCTACCCGCCGGACTCGCTGCCGGGTATCAAGGACCTGGACGGAGCGATCCGCCGTGCGCTGCTGAACCCGCACGGGATGGACCCCCTGCCCGAGCTGTTGACGCCGGGGATGCGGCTGACGATCGTCTTCGACGACCTGTCGCTGCCGCTTCCCTCGATGCGCAGTCCTGACGTGCGCCAGCGCATCATCGAGCAGGTCCTCGAGTTCGCCGCGGCCAAGGGCGTGGACGACGTCGAGCTGATCGCCGCCAACGCCCTGCACCGCAGGATGACCCCGGCGGAGCTCAAGCACATCGTGGGCGAGCGGGTGTTCCGGTCGTTCTTCCCCAAGCACCTGACCAACCACGACGCGGAGGACCGGGAGAACCTGGTCCACCTCGGGAACACCCACGAGGGCGAGGACGTCGAGATCAACCGCCGGGCGGCGGAGAGCGACCTGGTGGTGTACGTCAACATCACCTCCACCGCGATGAGCGGCGGCCCCAAGTCGGTGGCGGTGGGACTGGCCAGCTACCGCAGCCTGCGGCACCACCACAACGTGCACACGCTGCAGCACTCGCGGTCGTTCAACGACCCGCCGAACTCGGCGATGCACCACTCGTACCACCGGATGGCGGACCTGCTCGGCGGCCACGTCAAGATCTTCACGATCGAGACCACGCTCAACAACGACACGTTCCCGAGCGCGGCACGCTTCCTCAACAAGCGCGAGTGGGAGTGGAACTACGCCGACCAGGCCACCTACCTCGCCACCCGGCGGGGCAACGGCCTGCTGAAGCCGGCGATGCGGCGCCGGCTGTGGCACAAGACGGAGGCGCCGTACGGGGTCACCGGAGTGCACGCGGGGGCGCCGAGCGAGGTGCACCCGCTCACCCTGAAGAACGTGCACCGGCAGCAGCTCACCGAGGTGGACGGCCAGGCCGACGTGGCGGTCTACGGGTTGCCCTACATCGGCCCGTACAACGTCAACTCGGTGATGAACCCGATCCTGGTGATGTCGCTGGGCCTGGGCTACTTCTTCAACCTCTACGTGAACAAGCCCATCGTCCGGGAGGGCGGGGTGGCGATCTTCTACCACCCGATGCCCAACGAGTTCCACCCGGTGCACCACCCCAGCTACATCGACTTCTACGAGGAGATCCTGGCCGAGACCACCGACCCCGCGGTGATCGAGGCCAAGTACGAGAAGCAGTTCGCCACGGACCCCTGGTACACCCACCTGTACCGGAAGAGCTACGCGTACCACGGGGTGCACCCGTTCTACATGTGGTACTGGGGTGCGCACGCCATGCAGCACCTCGGTGAGGTGATCTTCGTGGGCGCGGACCGCAAGACCGCCGCCCGGCTGGGCTTCCGGGCCGCCTCCACGCTCAACGACGCGCTGGAGCTGGCCTCCCACACCGTGGGCACCAGCCCGTCGATCACCTACCAGCACATGCCCCCGCTCACCCTGGCGTCGGTCCGATGAGCGGCGCCAAGAAGGGCGGGGCCAGGCGCACCGGAGGAAGCCTGCGCGGCGACCTGGCGATGCTGCGGAAGAACCGGGACCTGCGGGGCCGCGCCATGACCCCGCGGGGCTACCCGACGGCGAGCGGGAGCACGGGCGGCTACGGCAGCGGGGACGAGGACACCACGACGTTCCCGACCGCGTGGGCGCGCACCCCGGCCGCCGGGGCCGTGCGCAACATCCTGCAGCGCGGCGTCCTCAAGCCGTACGCCTGGGCGAAGACCCGGCCCACCATCGAGGGCCTGGACCTGCTCGAGGGCCTGCGCGGACCCGCGGTCTTCGTGGCCAACCACTCCAGTCACCTGGACACGCCGCTGATCCTGGGGGCGCTGCCCCGCAGGATCTCCGACCGCACCGCGGTCGGCGCCGCCGCGGACTACTTCTTCACCTCCAAGGCGGTCAGCGTCACCACCACGCTGGTCTTCAACGCCTTCCCGGTGGACCGGTACGGCCGGCGACGCGGCGGCCCCAGCCTGCCGGCCCAGCTCGTCGACGACGGGTGGAGCCTGCTGCTCTTCCCGGAGGGCACCCGCTCGCACGACGGCTGGATGACGGCGTTCAAGCGGGGTGCCGCCCGGCTCTGCCTGAGCATGGGCGTCCCCGCGGTGCCGATCGCGGTGCGCGGCACGTTCGCGGCGATGCCCCGCGGCGCCAGCCTCCCGACGCGCAACGCGACCCGTCTGGTGGTCCGCTTCGGCCGGCCGCTGTACCCGGGCAAGGAGGAGGGCACCGCGGAGTTCCAGGCCAGGATGCTCAAGCAGGTCGCCGCCCTGTGGGCCGAGGAGGACCTCGGCTGGTACCAGTCGCTGCGGGCGGCCGAGGAGGGCAAGTTGCACCTCCCCGAGGGCCGGGAGCCCGCGCTGCCGGTCACCAGGACCCCGGTGGAACGGGGCAGGCCCGTGGCCGACTGGCGCAAGGTCTGGGAGTCCACCCGTCCCTCGGGGCCCGACGGCAACCCGAGGGTGTGGCGGAACTGACCCGCTGAGCCCCCGCCGCCGGTCGTCGCGACCACGCGCCCCGCCCCGCCTCCCGTGGGGGCGGGGCGCTGCGCGTGGGACCGGCACCCGGCACGGCGGGGGGGCCGGCCGAGATGACGCGGGCGTCCGCGCATCAGGTCGAGAAATGGGGGTACCGCAACCGGCCACTGGACCTCCCGCCGCACGGTGGGGAGGAAGGAGCGGCCATGTCACCCCCATCCGGGGCGCCGGGGCACCGGCCACGGTCCGCAGGCCCGCCGCCGGAGGCGGGTACCGGGCGGGACGTCCTGGCGCCGCCGTTGCGGGCGGTTCGTGCCGTGGTGCTGGACACCGACGGTGTGCTCACCGACTCGGCCCGGACGCATGCCGCCGCGTGGAAACTCGCGTTCGACGGCTACCTGCGGGAACGCCCCCCGCGGGACCCCGCCCAGCGCGGGCCCTTCGACCCGGTGGGGGAGTACCGGGAGCACGTGGACGGCCGGCCCAGGCTGGACGGGGCGTCCGCGTTCCTGGCCTCCCGGGGCGTCCACCTCCCCACGGGCACGCCGCAGGACCCGCCCGGAACCGACACGGTGTGGGCGGTCGCCGCCCGCAAGGAGCAGGCGTTCACCCGCGCACTGCGCGAACAGGGGGTCGACACCTGGCCCGGGACGGTGCGGCTGCTGAGGGTCCTGGAACGGGAGCGGGTGCCCCGCGCCGCCGTCTCCGCCTCCCGGCACGCCGGGCAGGTGCTCGCCGCGGCCGGGGTGCGGGAACTGCTCCCGGTGCTGGTGGACGGGGACGAGGCGGCGCGGCTCGCGCTGCCGGGCAAGCCCGACCCGGCGCTGTTCCTCGAGGCGGCGCACCGGCTGGGGGTCCCGCCGAACGACACGGCCGTGGTGGAGGACGCCCTGGCCGGTGTGGAGGCCGGCCGGCGGGGCGGGTTCGGCCTGGTGGTCGGGGTGGACCGCGGGCCGGACCCGTCGGGCGCCGCCGGGCTGCGGGCCCACGGCGCCGACCTGGTGGTGGACGACCTGTCCCGTCTCGTCGTCCGGGAGGGGTGAACCATGTCCCGATGGACCTGGGAGTACGAGGGTTACCGGCCCGAGGACGAGGGATTGCGCGAGTCGCTGTGCACCCTCGGCAACGGGTACTTCGCCACCCGGGGCGCCTGCCCGGAGGCGGCCCCGGGACCCCACCACTACCCCGGCACCTACGTCGCCGGCTGCTACAACCGGCTGGTGTCCGACGTCGCCGGCCGGGCCGTGGAGAACGAGGACCTGGTCAACCTCCCCAACTGGCTGCCGCTGCGGTTCCGCGTCCTGCCCCCGGACGACCGACCCGCCGAGGGGCCCATCGAACGCGGCGCCGACACCGCCTGGCTGTCCCCGGACGGCCCCGGGCTGCTGGACTACCGGCAGACCCTCGACCTGCGCGGGGGCACGCTCACCCGCCGGATGACCTACCGGGACCCGTACGGCCGGCTGCTGCGCGTGGAGCAGACCCGGCTGGTCCACATGGGGGACCCGCACGTGGCGGCGCTGCACACCGTGTTCTCCGCCGACGACTGGTCCGGCACCGTGGAGGTCGAGTGCACCCTGGACGGGACGGTCACCAACCACGGTGTCGCCCGCTACCGGGACCTCGAGGGCCGGCACCTGAACGGGGTCCAGACCGGGATGCACAGCCCCGAGACGGCCTGGCTGCGCTGCCGCACCACCACCTCGGGCATCACCGTGGCCCTGGCGTCCCGGGTCCGCGGCACCGACGGGGCCGGGCCCACCCCGGTGTTCCCCCGGTTGATGGAGCGCAGGGCCACCCAGCGCACCGAACTGGCGGTGGGCAAGGACCAGCCGTCCGTGGTGGAGAAGGTCGTCGCGTTGCACACGTCCCGGGACACCGCGGTCTCCGACCCGCTGCGGGCCGCCCTGGAGGAAGTCGAGTTGGCCCCGGACTTCGCCACCCTGCTCGCGTCCCACCGCGCCGCCTGGCGGCACCTGTGGCAGCGCAACGAGCTCGACGTGCCCGGTGAGGCCGGGCACATCCTGCGGCTGCACCTGTTCCACGTGCTCCAGACGCTCTCCCCGCACACCGCGGAGCTGGACGTGGGGGTACCGGCCAGGGGACTGCACGGCGAGGCGTACCGCGGCCACGTCTTCTGGGACGAGCTCTTCGTCCTGCCCTACCTCAACCTGCACCTCCCGGAGGTGTCCAAGGCCCTGCTCACCTACCGCCACCGGCGGCTGCGCCAGGCCTGCCGCGCCGCCCGGGAGGCCGGGTACGCCGGGGCCCGCTACCCGTGGCAGAGCGGCAGCGACGGCCGGGAGGAGACCCAGCGGCTGCACCTGAACCCGCGCTCCGGACGTTGGCTGCCGGACCATTCCCGGCTGCAGCACCACGTCGGCTCGGCCGTGGCCTACAACGTCTGGCAGTACTCCAGGGCCAGCGGGGACGTCGAGTTCCTGCACACCAAGGGCGCCGAGATGCTGACGCAGATCGCCCGCCACTGGGCCGCCCTGGCCGCGTTCGACCCCGAGGTGGGTCGGTACCGCATCCGCGGGGTGATGGGTCCCGACGAGTACCACGACGGCTACCCCGACGCCGAGCGGCCCGGGGTGAACGACAACGCGTACACCAACGTCACCGCGTCGTGGGTGTTGCAACGGGCCCTGGAGCTCGCAGCCACCCTCCCCGAACCCAGGCGCCGGGAGCTGTTCGAGCGCATCGGCCTCGAGGACGGGGAGCTGGACCGCTGGGCGGAGGTGGCCCACGGGCTGTACGTGCCGTTCCACCGCGGGGTGATCAGCCAGTTCGACGGCTACGGCGACCTGTTGGAGCTGGACTGGGACGGTTACCGGAGGCGCTACGGCGACATCCGGCGGCTCGACCGCATCCTGGAGGCGGAGGGCGACACGGTCAACCGCTACCAGGCGTCCAAACAGGCCGACGTGCTGATGCTCGGCTACCTCTTCGCCCCCGAGGAGCTCGCGGGGCTGATGCGCAGCCTGGGCCACCGCCTGGACGACGACGACTGGCACCGCACGGTGGACTACTACCTGGCCCGCACCAGCCACGGCTCCACCCTGAGCGGTCTGGTGCACGGCTGGGTGCTGGCCAGGGAACGACGCGTGGACGCCTGGCAGTACGTCCTTGAGGCGCTGGCCGAGGACGTCGCCGACGTGCAGGGCGGCACCACCGCGGAGGGCATCCACCTGGGCGCCATGGGCGGCACCCTGGACCTGGTGCAGCGCGGTCTCACCGGGCTCGAGGGCCGCACCGACGGGTTGTGGCTGAACCCCGCGCCGCTGCCGGAGATGTCGGAGTTCTCCTTCTCCATCCGCTACCGCGGGCACTGGGGGGTCGGGGTGCGGCTGTGCGGCAACCGGGTGCGGGTCAGCGTGCCGGCGTCCGAACAGCTCCCGATCCGGGTGGTGCTGGACGGCCAAGCCGAAGTGATCGCTCCCGGCGACGCGAAGTGGCTCGAGGTGGTGCGGCAGTGAGCGGAACCGGCCGGCGCGGTGGCCGTCAGCGGTAGCGCCGACCCACCCGGGTGGAGATCCGCGTGGTCAGACCGTGTGGCAGCGCCCGGCCCAGGGCGATGAACGCCTTGTACGGCAGTCCTGGGACGCTCACCGGGACGCCGCGGCGGAAGTCACGCACCGCGGCGTCCACCAGCTCGTCGGCGTCCAACCACAGGAACCCCGGCACACCGGACATGTCCATGCTGGCCCGGTCGTGGAACTCGGTGTGCGTCCAACCCGGGCAGAGCGCCATCACATGGGCCCCGCTGCCCGCGATGTCCCGCAGCACGCTCTCGCTGAAGTTGACCACCCACGCCTTGGAGGCGCTGTAGGTGCCCCGGGTGAAGAACGCGGCAACCGAGGCGACGTTGATCACGCCGCCCCTGCCGCGTTCCATCATGCCGGGCAGCGCCGCGTGGCTGAGCCGCAGCACGGCCTCGCAGTGCACCCTGAGCATGGCCACTTCCTCGCCCACGTCGGTCCTGAGGAAGGTCCCCCGCTGGGCGAAACCGGCGTTGTTGACCAGCAGGTCCACCCCGTGGCGGGCCCGGTCCTCGGCCGCGGCCAGGCCCTCGTCCGTGGCCAGGTCCGCGATCAGGGTCTCCACCCGCACCCGGTGGGTGGTGCGGTACCTCTCGGCGGCCTCCTCCAGGCGGGAGCGGTCACGGGCCAGGAGGACCAGGTCGAAGCCGTCCGCAGCGAGCCGGCGGGTGAACGCCGCCCCGATCCCCGCGGTGGCACCGGTGATGAACGCCGTGGGCATGACCAAAGCCTACTCCTGTCGCGCAAGGCCCTCCCACCACGGCCGTCGCCCCCGCCCCTCCCGCCGCCCGGGCCACAGGTCCGGTAGCCGACCGGCCGTCAACGACACGGCGTGGAGTGGGCCGCGGGGGAGCCCGCGGCCCCGGCGACTACCGGCCGTCCCGGGCGGCACCGGAGCGCGCCCGGGTGTCCGCCTCCCCTCCGGCGCCGACCGGTCCCGTGGGCTGCACCGACTCCAGGACGTCCCGGAACCTGGCGAGCCGGCGCGGAGCCGCCGCCGAGAGCACCGCGGGCACCACGCCCCGCACCGGCTGGAGCAGGCGGAGCCAGCCCTGCCCGTAGACGTGCGCGCTCCGGCGGACCACCCCGTCGGCGATGCGCTCCACGGCGGGGGCAAGGGGATGCACCCGGTTCATCGGGAACGGCAGGGTGCCGCGGAGCCTGGCCATCCCCTCCTGGGCGAACGCCCCCCGAACCATGTCGGTGTCGGTCCAACTCAGGTACGCCACCCCGACGGTGACGCCGCTCAGCGCCAACTCCGCCCGCAGACAGTGGGCGAACGCCTCCACGCCGGACTTGCTGGCACAGTAGGCCGCCATCAGCGGGGCCGGGGTGAGCGCGGCCAACGACGCCACCTGGAGCAGGTGCCCCCGGGAGCGCACCAGGTGCGGGAGGAACGCCCTGGCGGTGGCTATGCTCCCCAGGAGGTTCACCTCGACCACCCGGTCGAAGGAGGTCGCGTCGGCGCGCTCGAACAGACCGCCCACGGCGATGCCGGCGTTGGCCACCACCACGTCCACCCGTCCGAACCGCTCGGCGACCTCGGCGGCCACCCGGGCCAGCGCCGCGTTGTCCGTGACGTCGACCTCCCACCACCCGGCGTCCTCACCGCAGCCCGCGGCGACCTTCGCCAACTCCTCCGGCTCCAGGCCGAGGAGGGCGACGCGCGCTCCCCGGGCGTGCAGGGTCCTGGCGAGTTCCGCGCCGACGCCCCGTGCCGCGCCGGTGACCACGGCCACCCGTCCGGTCAACCGCCGACCCGTGCTCACACCGTCTCCCTTCCTCCGGCGGGGAGCGTGGCTCCCCCCGTGGGGAGGTGGTCGCGCACCAGGCGCCACACCGCCCCGACCACCTCGTCCGTCCGCTCCACCGGGGTCATGTGCCCGGCCCCGGGAAGCTCCACGAACTCCACCAGTTCCGGCAGCCGTTCGACCAGGAGCCGCGAGTGAGCGGGCGGGGTGAGCCGGTCCGAGGTGCCCACCAGCACCGTGGTCGGCACGGAGAGCTCGGGGACATTGGCCCGCAGGTCCAGCCGGCCCAGCACCCGCCCCCAACGGGAACGAGGCAGGCCCCGGCAGGCGTTGACGACGCGACAGCAGAGCTCGACCTGCTCCGGGGTGGCCGCGGACCCCATGGTGGCGTACTTCAGCAGCCGTCGGCTGACCGCGGTGGGCGGGCCGAGCGGCAGCGGGGCGCTCAGGAACACCCGGTGCAGACCGGCCCGCAGCCGCGGACCGCGCACCGGCAGCACCCGCAGGCCGTCGAGGAGGTCGCAGCAGCCGGTGCTGGCCAGCAGCACCGCCGCGGCGCGGTCCCGCACAGCGGGACGGCCGCTGGCGGCCAGGATGCTCATCGCGCCCATGCTGTGCCCGACCAGGACCGCCGAGTCCCCTTCCGCGACGCAGGAGAGGGCCACCGTCTGCAGGTCGTCGGCCAGGGCATTGGTGCTGTACCCGGCGCGCCGCGGCACGTCGCTGCGCCCGTGGCCGCGCTGGTCGTAGGCGACCACCCGCAGTCCGCGGGACAGCAGCCTGCGGGTCACCGGCGCCCAGAACTCGACCGAGCAGGTCCAGCCGTGCGCCAGCAGGACGGTGGGTGCGCGGGGCGGCCCGTACTCCCTGACGTGGAGTCGGGTCCCGTCGGGGGAGGCCACCCACCGCGACGTCCCGGGTACCTCCGGTCCGCCGCGTTCGGTGCCGTGGCCGTGCCGGCGTACGGAACCCCCGTCGTGGGCGCGGCCGTCGCGTGCCGGGTCCTCCCCGACGCGTTCCTCCTGGGTGGTGGGCCCGTTCTGACCTGGCTCGTTCACGCGGTCTCTGCCTCCTGCTCCTACTGGGCGTCGGGTCGTGCCTCCGGCCGGTGTCCGCCCCGGCCCCGGCCGGGCGCCACGGTGATCGTGGTCGCCCGGCCGGGGTGGTTCAGTGCCGGCGCGGGGTCAGGGGCCGACCGTGACGGGCGCGGTCGGATCGCTGACGTTGTTGATCTCATAGGTGGCGGTGAACTGGGCGGCCTTCGAACTGGTCGGGCAACCGAACCCGCCGTCCACCCGCACCGGGACCGCCGCGTCGAACGCGAGGGTGGGCGGGTTGCCACCCGTCCAGGCACCGGTGATCTGGGCCGGTGCGTCCGGGGCGGTGGTCACGGTACACACGGCGATGCCGCTGGTCTTGACCACGACTCCGCCGACGGGAACGGTCAACGTGCCCTTGCTGCCGTCCGGGCTGTACTGCATGTCGATGGACCACGCTCCGCTGGTGGTGACGGTGGCGCTCACCCCGGGTGCGTTGGTGGTGCACGAGGAGTACGTGGGCGCGTTGAGTCCCGAGGTGACCGGACCGTCCGCGTTGTGGTTGGCCGCCGGCACCTGGTTCTTGGTGTCGGTGCCGAGGGGGGAGGTGGGCACGGTCTCGGAGACCGAGCAGGTCACCACGACGCCTCCGGCGCTGAAGGTGGCCTTGGTGCCTGGCACGAGGGAGGCGGAGAAGTACGCCCCGGCCGGGGTGACGGTGGTTGACGGGGCCAGGTCCGGTGCGCCGGCGGCTCCGGCGAGCCCGGTCCCGGCCATGGTCAGCCCCAACGCGGCGGCGACCGCGGTGGTGGCCCTGAGGATGGTGCGTGACCCGCCATCGCTCGACGAGAAGGAATGGCTCATCACCGAGTGCACTCCTTTACTGAGGGTGGGTGGAACGTGCGGGTGGTGCGGACCGGGGGGTGGCGCCGTCCTCGGCCCGTGGTGCACCGCCTTCCCCGGGCGGTTCGCCGGGTGCGGCGGCGTCGTCCTGGCGGTGCGGGTGTGGCTGCCAACCGAATCCCATGCTGCCGCCGATGATGGCCACGACGGTGCCCAGGAAGAAACCACCGAGGTTGGACAGCACCAGGCACGCCGCGGCCAGGATGACGGCGACTATTCCGGCCAGGGACCGGAAGTGGGGCGCGAACCAGAAGGTCAGTCCCATCAGGATCAGAAGCAGTCCCAGGAGGATCGAGTAGAAACCGGCAATTCCCTCGTGCAGCATGACCTCCATGGGGGCGAGCGGAATTGCGCAGATTTCAGCGCCGGCTGCGACCGTGAACACCCCGCCCCAGAACGGCCGGCTCCTGCGCCAACGTCTCCAACGTGCCAGGACCGCCCTCACCGTGACCTCCCCCTGCGTCCGCTCAGAAGCATTCCTTCTTGCCCTTGCTGATCTTCATGTTGAGATCGGTGAGCTTGAACGTTCCGGCGTTGGTGGCCCAGGCGACCTGTTCCAGGTCGGTGATGCTGACCGTGTCCGACTGCTGGGCGAACGCGTCCTGCCAACCCCGTGCCCCCTTGGGGCCCTTGTCCAGGGTGGATGCGTCACGGCCGATCTCGATGTTGGTGAACGAGGCGTTTCCCGACAGTTGGGTGGCGTCCACGAACAGGTCCTTGGCCTCGACGGGGGTGCCCTCCCCGCCCGCGGAGATCTTCAGTGAGATGTCGCCGATGATGGGCAGGGACGTGACCACGGACTGGCACAGGTTGTGGATGTCCGAGTCCTTGATGGCGGTGACCATCACCGGTAACAACTCGTCCCTGGCGTTGGTGTCCACACTCCCGTACTGGGCGAAGCCCGTGCCTTCGAGCTTGTCGGCGGAGACCTTGAACTGCTGGCCGGAAACGGCGAAGGACGCCGCGATGGCGCCGTTGGCCAGGGCGACGGCAAGCGCCGCCGTTGCTGCGAATCCGGGAACGGACAGCGCGGCGAAACGCCGCCAGCGCACCCGTCCCGTGACCTGTCTACCCTCAGAGTCCCTCATGGTTCACGTCCTTTGTGATGAGGAGATCGCGGCAGAAGGCCACGGCACGCGGACCACGCCGCGAAAGAAAGCTACCGACTGGTAGCGATGATGCGGGACACGGCACCGCCCCGGCAAGGGGTGTTGTGATGATTTATTGACCGCGATGTGGTTGCGAATTGCCGGAAATGCAGAAAAGGCAGAGTCGACGCCGCCCACCGCGCTTGTCCGTCGAATGCCGGTGAAGAAGTGAACGGGAAAAGGGTGTGGGTCGTCGCGGCGCGCGCGCCGGTGCGCGGCCGACTCCGGCACGGGGCACCGTAAACCTGCCAGCGGTCACTGACAAGGTTCGCTACCGGACGTCTCGACCGGCGGCCCCGTCGGGTGGCAGGAGTGGGCGTGCGCCGTCTGATGGCTTCTCCTTCGTAGGGCATCTCGAAGAGCGGAGCACCCCGGTCCGGGCGCCGGGGGCCCAGGGAGGGGCGCCGGGTCGCCCTGGCGCGCTGTGTAAGTTAGGCTTGCCTAACTGGCTGTGTTCGGTCGCCTGGCCGAGCCGGGCCCGGCCCCGTCACCGCAGTGGGAGAGTGCTCGTTGTCCGACCGACCGCAACGTCGAAAGCCACGGCTGCGTACCGCGGGGGTGCTGCGCACAGAATGGCTGACCCCCCGCCTGATCAGGGTCGTCCTCGGCGGACCCGAACTGGCGGACCTCGAGGTGGGCGAGTACACCGACCACTACGTGAAGCTGGTGTTCCCCCGGCCGGGAGTGGAGTACCCCCGCCCGCTGGACCTGGAGGCGGTCCGCGCCGAGCTGCCGCCCGACCAGTGGCCGCGGACCCGCGCCTACACCGTGCGGGCCTTCGACCCGGCGGCCCTCGAACTCACCATCGACTTCGTGTACCACGGCGACACCGGCCTTGGCGGGCCCTGGGCAGCCGCGGCGCGGCGCGGGGACGAGATCTCCTTCCTCGGCCCCGGGGGCGCCTACGCCCCTGACCCCGCGGCGGACTGGCACCTGCTGGTCGGCGACACCAGTGCGCTGCCGGCGATCGCCGCGGCGGTCGAGCGGCTGCCCCACGCCGTCCCCGCCCGGGTCCTGGTGGAGGTCGCCGACGCCGAGGAGGAACTGAAGCTCGACGCCTCCGGCGACGTCGAGGTGGTCTGGGTGCACCGGGCCGGCAGGCCGTTCGGCGAGGCCCTGGTGGAAGAGGTGCGGGCCCGGCCCCTGCCCGGGGGACGCGGCCAGGCGTTCGTCCACGGCGAGGCGCACTTCGTGCGGAACCTGCGGCGCTGGCTGCGGGTGGAGAACCAGATGGCGCCCGAACAGCTCTCGATCTCCGGTTACTGGCGCTGCGACGTGGACGACGAGGGCTGGCGGGCGTCCAAGAAGGAGTGGAACGCCCGGATCGACCGCGAGGAGGAGCAGGCGCTGCGGTAGCCCAGGCGCCGGCCCGCGGCGCGGGCCGGGTCAGTGCGGCGGCGTCCCGGCGTCGGTGCCCGGGTCGGTGCGGGGATCGTCGCGGACCGGCTCCGGACGCAGCGGACGGACGGCGGGCCCCTGCAGGACGTGTCCCTCCACGTCGAACCGGGAACCGTGGCACGGGCACTCCCAGGTGCGTTCCGCGTCGTTGAACCGGACCAGGCAGCCCAGGTGGGTGCAGCGCGCCTGCACCGCGTGCAGCCCTCCGAGGTCGTCCCGGTGCACCGCGAGGTGGCGGCCCCCGCACCGGACCACGGCGCCGCCCCCGGGCGCGATCCGGGCCACCGAGTCCGTCGTGGCCCCCGGCAGGCGGTCCCCCACGAAGTGCCGGGCGACCGACGCCTGCAACCCCAGCAGGGCCGGCGCCTCGCGCACCGGGTGCAGCCGCCGGGGGTCGTACAGGGACGCCCACGGTGGCAGCTCCCGCCCGGTGAGGTGGGCGGCGAGCAGCCCGCCGGCCATCACACCGTTGCTCATCCCCCAGCCCCCGAACCCGGTGGCGACGTGGACGTGGCGCGCCCGGGGGTGGAACGGCCCGACGTGGGGCAGGCCGTCGGTGGTGGCGTTGTCCTGGGCCGCCCACTGGTAGGTGGGCACCAGGTCGGGGAAGTGCTCCCGGGCCCAGGCGGTCAGCCGCTCCTGCCTCTCGCGCACCCTGCCGGTGCCCGGCCCGAAGTGCTCACCGGTGACGATCAGCAGGCGCTGCCCCGCGCCGTACGGGGCGGTCCGCACCGAGCGGGTGTTCTGGTCCGGGGTGAGGTACATCCCCGCCGGGGCCCGGTCCGACGGGACCGGGCCGGCGATCACCAGCTCCCGGCGCGGCTCCAGCCGGGCGAAGGACAGCGCGCGGTTGAACACCGGGTAGTGGGTGGCGACCACCACGTCCGCGGCGGTCACCGCGGGGCCGGGCTCGGTGGTCACTCGGCACGGCTCGCCCTCGCGCAGCCCGGTCACCCGGCTTCCCTCGAAGATCCGGCCCCCACGGGCCACCAGGTCGGCGGCGAGCGCGAGCAGGAACCTGCGGGGGTGGAACGTGGCCTGGTCAGCGACCCGCACCGCGCCGGCGACCGGGAAGGGCAGCTCCGTCCTGGTGACGAACGACGCCGGCAGCCCGGCCTGCCGAGCCGCCTCGGCCTCCTCCCGCACCCGGGCCGCGGTGTCGGGGGTGACGGCGTAGGTGTACGAGTCCGCGGTCTCCAGTTCGCAGTCCACCCCGAGGTCCTCCACGAGCCGGAACACGCGGTCGATGGCCTCCCGCTGGGAGGTGGCGTACCAGCGGGCCGCGTCGGCTCCCGACGCGGCCCGCAGCCGCGCGTAGATCAGGGAGTGCAGGCAGGACAGCTTCGCCGTGGTGTGCCCGGTCACCCCGGAGGCGATCCGCCCGGCCTCCAGCAGCACCACGCCCCGACCGGCGCGGACCAGTTCCCAGGCGGTGCAGAGCCCGGCGATGCCACCGCCGACCACGACGACGTCAGCCTCCCGGTCCTCGTCCAGACAGGGGAAGTCGGTGCTCTGGGTGGAGTCCATCCAGTAGGACGCGTGCAGCGGAGGCAGCGGCATGGCGGTCACCTTCCGTTGGGCACGCCACCGACTGCCCAGCAGCGCCGCGGCTAAACGACCTCCCGCCACCCCCGGGGCGCCCGGGGCGCTCAGGTGAAGGCGTTCACGCCCGTCAGCGACCGGCCGATGAGCAGCTTGTGGATCTGGCTGGTGCCCTCGTAGAGCGTGGTCACCCGGGCGTCCCTGAGGAACTTCCCGACCGGGTACTCGTCGATGTACCCGTAGCCGCCGAAGACCTGGAGCGCGTTGTTGGCCGCGCGCACCGCCGCCTCGCTGGCGAACAGTTTGGCCGTGGACGACTCCGTGGCGAACGGCTGGCCGCGGTCGATCAGGTCGGCGACCCGCCACACCAGCAGGCGGGCCGCGTCGGTGTCCACGGCGATGTCGGCCAACAGCTCCTGCACCAACTGGTGCCCGGCTATGGGTCGGCCGAACTGGGTGCGCTCGTTGGCGTACCGCACCGCCGCGTCCAGGCAGCCCTGGGCGATCCCGACACATCCGGCCGCCACCGACATCCGGCCCTTGGCCAGCGCGGACATCGCCACGGTGAAGCCCTGCCCGACGGCTCCGAGCCTCGCCGAGTCCGGGACCCGCACCCCGTCAAGGAACAGCGAGGAGGTGGCCTGTCCGCGCAGCCCCAGCTTGCCGCGCAGGTCGGCCCGGGTGAAGCCGGGGGCGTCCGTCTGCACCAGGAACGCGGTGATGCCCCGGTGCCCCGCCCCGCCGGTGCGGGCGAAGACCAGCGCCACGTCCGCCCAGGTGCCGTTGCTGATGAACGTCTTGGTGCCGTGCAGGAGCCAGTCACCGCCGTCCCGCACCGCACGGGTACTCAGGTTGGCCGCGTCGGACCCCGTGTCGGGCTCGGTGAGCGCGAAGCAGCCGAGCGCTTCCCCGGCGCACAGGGCCGGCAGCCACCGCTGCTGCTGGTCCGGTGTTCCGTAGGTGTGGATCGACTTGGCGACCAGCCCCAGGGAGACGGAGACGATGCCCCGCACGGAGGAGTCGCCCCGGCCCAACTCCTCGAGCACCAGGCAGTAGGAGAGGTGGTCGCCGCCGGAACCGCCGTGCTCCACCGGCACGGTGAGGCCGAGGAAGCCCAGTGCGGCGAGGTGTCCGATGACGGCCCGGTCCACGGACTCGGCGCGGTCCCAGGAGGCGGCGTGCGGGATGATCTCACGGTCGGTGAACCTCGCGGCCAGCATGCGCACGGCCGCTTGTTCGTCGGAGAGCTCCAGATTCATCGCGGGTCCCTCGGTCCTTGTCGCGAAGTGGCCGTCGCTGTCGGCGGCCACGGTGGCGTCTCGCGGTCATCGGCTGACGGAGCGTACGGTGCGGGGGGAGGAAACTACCACTGCTAGTTACTGTGGTCCACCACCCCTCGGAAGATGGAACAATGGGCCTCGCCCCACCTGTGACGACCGTGAAGGACCCCGCAGCCATGGCGAGGCCCCGCCACCCACTGCTGAGCCGGGAACGCATTGTCGAGGCGGCGCTCGCCCTGATGGACAGTGAGGGTCTCCAGGCCCTGTCCACCCGTCGGCTCGCCGCCGAACTGGGAGTGAGCGGACCCTCCCTGTACAACCACTTCGCCACCAAGGAAGAGATCCTGGACGCGGCCGCCGACAGCGTCGTCGCCCAGGTCGACCTGTCGATGTTCGGCTCCTGCGACTGGCGGGTGGCACTGCGCCGTTGGGGCCGCTCCTACCGCGCGGCCCTCGCGGCCCACCCGAACATCGTTCCCTTCCTCGCCCAGGGCCCCGGCCGTCGGCCCGCCTCGCTGCGCCTCGCCAACGCGGTGTTCGGCGGGCTGCGCGACGCGGGGTGGCCGGTGCCGCACGCCACCCGGATCGGTGCCATGATGCGCTACTTCATCGCCGGTTCCGCCCTGGGCTCGTTCGCCCGTGGCTTCGTCGACGACGCCGACCTGTACCGCGAGCGCTACCCGGCGCTCGCCCAGGCGCACCTGCTGCCGCGGTACCAGCAGGAGGTGGACGAGCTGGCCTTCGAGGTGGGCCTCGAGGCCCTGATCAGCGGCCTGTCCCTGCGCTACGAGGCGGTGGTGGGGCCCCTGCCGCCGCTTCCCGACGAGCCCACGGTGCAGATCCCCACCCAGGAGTGCCACCCCGGCTCCGGGTGAGCCGCCCGGGGACGGCGGCGGCACTGGCGGGAGCCTCGGGCCGCCGGACCCTCAGTCGAAGACGACCAGGGTCCGCCCGCCCCTACCGGCGAGCATGCGGTCGAACGCGGCGGGGACGCCGTCCAGCCCGACGCGGTCGGTGACCAGGGCGTCGAGGTCGAGGAGGCCGGTGCGGACCTGCTCGGCGAGGGCCGGGAGGTCCCTGTCCGGTGCGCTGTTGCCGTACATGCTCGCGGTCAGGGTGCGGGCCTGGTGGAACAGCTCGAGGGCGGAGAAGGTCACCTGGTCGTCCCGGCGGCCGATGCCCAGCACGGTCGTGTGGCCGCCGCGACGGGTGGAGGACCACGCGGCGCGGATCGTGGAGGAGCGCCCCACGCACTCGAAGGCGTGGTCGGCGCCGTGGCCGGTGATGGCGTGGATCTCCTTGGGGGTGCCCTCGTCGGCGAGCAGGAAGTGGGTGGCCCCCTGGGCCCGGGCCAACTCCTCCTTCTGCGGTGAGACGTCCACCGCGATGATGGGGTCGGCCCCGGCGATCCTGGCTGCCTGCACCACGGCCAGGCCGACGCCGCCCAGACCGTACACCGCAGCGGACTCGCCACGGCGCAGCCGGGCCGCGTTGTTCACCGCGCCGTTGGCGGTGAGCACCGCGCAGCCCAGCAGGGCGGCCGTGGTCAGCGGCACCCCGGGGGGCAGCGGGAGGACGGCCCGGGCGCCGACCACCGTCTCCTCGGCGAAGGCCGCCGTGCCCAGGCCCGCGTACAGCGGGGTGCCGTCGCGCAGCGTCGCGTACGGGGTGGCGGCACCCTCGCTCGACCGGGCGCACAGGTAGGGCTCGCCGAGCGTGCACGGGTGGCACGCGCCGCAGGACGGGTTCCAGTTGAGCAGCACCTGGTCGCCCGGGTGGACGTGGGTGACGTCGGGACCCACCGCGGTCACCGTGCCGGCCCCCTCGTGGCCCAGGACCGCGGGGACGGGTTGGCGCAGCGTCCCGTTGCCCAGCGAAAGGTCGGAGTGGCAGACGCCGGCGGCGGCCAGGCGCACCCTGACCTGGCCGGGGCCCGGCTCGGGGAGGTCGATCTCGGACAGCTCCAGGGGTGCGCCGACGGCGGTCAGGACGATGGCGTGGACCATGACTCTCCGGTTCTGTGAGGGCGACGGGTGGCGGGGGAGCAGCCCGGTCGGACCCGGGGCGACGGCGGGCTCAGAACTGGAGCGACTTGGTCTGGAGGAACTCCACCAGACCGTGCCGGCCCAGCTCCCGGCCGACGCCGGAGTCCTTGTAACCGCCGAACGGCGCCAGGGGGTTGAACGCGCCGCCGTTGATGTCCACCTGACCGGTCTGCATCCGGCGGGCGAAGGCCACCGCGCGGTCCTCGTCCGCGGACCAGACAGCGCCGGACAGACCGTAGGGGGTGCCGTTGGCAATGGCCAACGCCTCGTCCTCGTCCCGGTACGGGATGACCGAGAGGACCGGGCCGAAGATCTCCTCCTGGGCGATGGGGGAGTCCGGCGGCACGTCCGCGAAGATCGTGGGCCGCACGTAGTAGCCCAGGTCGTGGCCGTCGGGCGGTTCTGCGCCGCCGACGGCCAGGCGGGCGCCGCACCGGGGGCCCTCGGCGAGGTAGCCCCGCACCCGCTCCCTTTGGCGCGCGGAGACCAGCGGGCCGAGTCGGGTTGCCGGGTCGGTGGGGTCGCCGGGCCGGTACCTGGCGGAGGCCAGGACCGCGAGCTCGACGGCCTCGTCGTGGACGTCGGCGGGCACCAGCATCCGGGTGCAGGCGCTGCACGTCTGACCGGCGTTGGCGAACGCGCTGCCCACCCCGGCCCGCACGGCGCGTTCCAGGTCGGCGTCGGACAGGACGACGGTTGCGGACTTGCCGCCCAGCTCCAGGGCGACCCGTTTCAGTCTCTCGCCGGCGACCCGGCCGATGGCCCGACCCACGGCGGTGGAGCCGGTGAACGAGACCAGGTCCACCCCGGGGTGCGCCGCCAGCGCGGCGCCGGCCACCGAGCCGACCCCGGTCACCAGGTTGAACACCCCCGGGGGCAGCCCCGCCTCGTGCACGATCTCGGCGAACAACTGGGCCACCAGCGGGGTGTTCTCCGCGGGCTTGAGCACCACCGGGCACCCGGCGGCGAGGGCGGGCACCACCTTGGCCACGATCTGGTGGAGCGGGTAGTTCCAGGGCGTGATCGCCGCGACCACGCCGGCGGGCTCGTGGAGCACCCGGGAGTTGCCGATCTTCTCCTCGAACTCGAAGCCGGTCAGCAGCTCCACGCAGGACGCCGCCACCGTCACCGGGAGACCGACCTGGACCTTGCGGGAGAACGTGAGGGGGGAGCCCATCTCGGCGACGACGCAGTGGGCCAGGTCCTCCTGTCGGGCCGCCAAACCGTCCCGTATTCGGGCCAGGTGCTCCGCCCGACGGGTGGGCTCGGTGTTGGCCCAGGCGGCGGCCGAGGCCGAGGCGGCCCGCACGGCCCGGTCCACGTCCTGCGCCGACCCGGCCGGGGCGGTACCGACGACCTGCTCGGTTGCCGGGTTCACCACCTCCAGCACGTCACCGCGTGACGGTGGCCGCCAGTCGCCGTCGATGTAGAAACCGTCGTGGGGTGCCACCGCGTGCTCCTTGGTCTCGCTGGCCCATCCATCGGTGGGCGTGCGGTCTCCTGGGCGGGTGCTGCTAGCGCCGGTAGTTTATGCAGGGCCGTTCCCCAGGGAAAGGGATGCCGCTGCCCCGCCGTCGCCGCCGCCGACCGGCCACGTCGGGCGAGTCGAGGCAGGTTCCGCGCAGGCCACCGTCAGGGCCGAGCGGGAGAGGGCGGGGCGTCCACCCGGGCTCCACCGCGCGCCGACCGCCGGGCCACCGCCGGCCCACCAGTGACCCGCCGCGCGTCGACCGGTCGTCGACCGGGCGGACGGGGCGCGACGCGGGGTCAGGGCTTGCGTCCCACTCCCGCCCACATCCAGGTGGTGGTGCCCTCGGTGGACCCCTCCGGCCGCCACAACGGGGGGTGGACGATGCCGGGATCGACCAGGTCGAACCCCTCGAAGAACCGCACCAGCGCGTCCCGTCGCCGCAGGACGATGCCCGTCGTGGTGTTCTTCCAGGTCTTGGCGATCTCGGCGGCCTTCTCCGGGTTGGACTCGTCGGAGCTGAAGGAGATCAGCAGGTAGCTGCCCGGGGCCATCCGCTCGCGGACCGCCGCCACCGCCGCCGCGGCCTGCTCGTCGTCGAGGAAGTGCAGGACGGCCAGCAGCAGCACCGCCACCGGTTGCCGGTAGTCGATGTGCTCGAGCAGCTCGGGGTGGCCGAGCAGCGCCTGGGGTTCGCGCATGTCCGCGGTGATCACCGTGGTGGTGCGGTTGTCCGCGAGCAGGGCCCGGCCGTGGGCCAGCACGATGGGGTCGTTGTCCACGTAGACGACCCGTGTGTCGGGGTCCACCTGCTGGGCGATCTCGTGCACGTTACCCCGGGTGGGGAGTCCCGCGCCGACGTCGACGAACTGGCGGATCCCCGCCTGCGCGCACATGCGGACCGCTCGCCGGAGGAAGTCGCGGTTCTCCCGGGCGGCGATGGGGACGTCGGGTGAGGTCCTGATGGCGTACTCGGCTGCCTCCCGGTCCGGGGCGAAGTTGTCCTTGCCGCCGAGCCAGTAGTCGTAGATCCGGGCCGGGTGCGGCTTGTCGATCTCCAGGTCGATCCCGCGTATGTCGTGGGCCATGGTCAGCGTTGTCGTCCTTCCCCGCAGCCGGCGCCCTGTGCGCGGGCCGTTGTGGCCCCGCAGCATAACGGGATACGTCGCTCGGTACTGATACGACGTCATATCCGTGCTCGAGCGGGAGCCCCCGGTGCGGGTCCGGACCGTCAGCGGCCGGGCAGTCGTTCCTTGACGCCCCGGGCGGTGTTCGCGGCCTGAGCGGAACGGCAGGCCAGTCGGACGTCCCGCCGGGCGTGTGCGGTGGCGGCGCGCGAGCGCCGGGCCAGGCAGGGACGGCCACCGGTGTCGGCGGCGGCGAGGAGCAGACCACCGAGCATGGAGAGGTTCTTCAGGAAGTGGACGAGCTGCTGGTTGCGCTCCTGGGGGTCCTCGATCTTCCAGAAGGCGTGCCCGGCGACCGTGGTCGGCACCAGGGACGCGGCCAGGGCGAGGGCCGCCGCCCGGGGCATCCGCCCCATGGCCAGCATGGCCCCGGCGCCGACCTGCACCGCGCCGTTCAGCCGTACCGCCTGCTCGTGGTCCTTCGGAAAACCGGGCAGGTACTCGGCGAGGGGAGTCACGACCGCTTCGGCCGCCGGGGCGGCGGCGGAGGGGTCACGCAGGTGGTTGAAACCGAACTGGATGAAGATCCAGGCCAGCATGGGACGCGCGACTTGCCGCATAACTGACATGACGCTCCAGTTCCCGACTTCGCCCGGACCATTCCGCACTGCCTCCGCCTGGTGGACCGCCACCCGGCGGACCCTCCGCGCAGGTCCAACCCGGGCTCTTGAGGAGTCGTCCGCCGCCGACCGGAGCGCGCTGGCGGGCGTGGTCCCGCAGGGGTCCCGCGGGAGCCCCGATGGTGGGGATGCGCCCGAGATGTTCCTACGGTGAATCACGTACATGCTCACTGGACCTCTTGTGGCTCACAGATCCGCCTGATTACTTGGTACGTCCGTCGTCCCGCGGGGATCGGCGGAGGAGCTGGTCGCCGCAGTGGAGAGGATCTCCTGCCCATGCCGCCTCGCGGACGTCACCGCCGCCCCCAGCCGCCCAACCGGCTCTCCCAGGTGTCCCTGGCGGTCACCGCGGGCACGGGCATGGCGCTTCCGTTGCTGAGCGCCACCGGTGCCGGTGCCGCGGCGCCCAGCACCTGGGACAAGGTGGCCCAGTGTGAGAGCGGCGGGAACTGGAACACCAACACCGGGAACGGCTTCTACGGGGGCCTGCAGTTCACCCTCTCCACCTGGAAGGCGCACGGTGGCACCAAGTACGCCGTGCGCGCTGACCTGGCCACCAAGGAGCAGCAGATCGCGGTGGCCGAGGCGGTCCTGGACTCGCAGGGCCCGGGGGCCTGGCCCACCTGCGGGCCCAGGGCGGGACTCGGCCGTGACCAGCGGTCCACCACGTGGAAGGCCCCCACCCCCGAGGCGGGTCGGGAGGACACCGGGGAACGTGCGGAACGGCCCACCCGGCGGGCCGGGGTCACGGCGTCGACGACCGGCACCAGGAGCACCCCGGCCCCCGAGGCCACCAGGGCTCCCAAGGCTCCCAAGGCTCCCAAGGCCACCAATCAGGCCAAAGGCGCCAAAGCCAAAGACGCCAAAGCAAGGGACGTCAAGGCCAAGGACACCAGGGACGCCAGGGGCACCAGGTCGGCCCGGGCCACCAAGGACACCAGGGCCGGCGAGGACAGTGCCGCGGCGCGGTCGTACCAGGTCGTCGGTGGGGACACCCTCTCCGGCATCGCCGACGAGCACGACGTCCGGGGCGGTTGGCCCCGGCTGTACTCGGCCAACCGGGAGGTCGTGGGGTCCGACCCGGACCTGATCTTCCCCGGTCAGCGGCTGCGGATGCCCGCGGGCGCGGAGCGCGAGCAGGCGGCGCCCCGTACACCCGCTGCCCGACGGCCGGCGTCAACGAGTGAGGGGCGGCAGCAACCGAAGCGCGAGCCGAGCCCGGAGAGCACCAGGGCCCGCCAGGACACCCCGGCGCCGACCGCCAGGCACAGCACCCCCAAGGCCAGGCCCGCCCCGACGCCGAAGGCCGCCCCGAAGGCGAAGCCGGCCCCCGCGCACCCCAAGACGCACCGGGAGAAGGCGGCGCCCCAGGCGAGGAAGGCGCCGAGGCCGAAGCCGGCACCGGCGGCCCAGAAGCCGGCGAGGTCCCAACGCCGGGCGCCCACCGCCGTCGCCCCGGTCGTCGCCACGGTGGGCACCCCCTACGGGGTGCCCGGTTCGTCGTGGGCGAGTGGCCACCACACCGGAATGGACTTCCCGGTGCCGGTCGGCACCTCGGTGCGGGCGATGTCCCACGGCACCGTGGTCAGCGCCGGCTGGGGCGGCGCCTACGGCTACCAGGTGGTGCTGCGGCACGCTGACGGGATGTACTCCCAGTACGCCCACCTGTCGTCGCTGACGGTCTCGGAGGGCCAGCAGGTCGGGGCCGGCCAGCAGATCGGCCGCTCCGGGACCACCGGGAACTCCACCGGCCCGCACCTGCACTTCGAGGTGCGCACCGGGCCCGGGTACGGCTCCGACGTGGACCCGGTGGCATACCTGCGTCGCCACGGCGTACACCTCTGACCACCCCGGCCGTCCCGGCGGGAGCTGCGCCGACCAGAGCGGCCGGGACCAGGGACGGCCCGGACCAGGGACGGAAGGACCGCCGCACCGGGCAGCGGGACGGGTCCGCGCCGGACGGGCGCCGTTGCCACGGGCCCTGGCCAGCATGGCTCGTCCGGCGGCGACTGCAACGCGGTGACGGCGCGGAGGCGGTGGTCTCCAGGCGCTCCGGGTCAACGGTGATCGACGACGGCCGCCACGGACAGACAGGACAGTGCGCGCATGACCGCAACGGTGAAGGGCCCCGCCAGCTACTTTCCCTCGATCGAGAAGAAGTACGGTCATCCGATCGAGCACTGGAAGGCGCTCATCCGCTCGTCTCCGCTGACCAGGCACATGGAGCTGGTCTCCTGGCTCAAGGCCGAGCACGGACTGGGGCACGGCCACGCCAACGCCCTGGTGGCCCACACCCTGGCCGAGGGCAGCGGCACGTAGGCCCCCAGCCCCCGCCGCCCCGTCCGACCGGCACGACGGCACGGCCGTGGTCCCCCCTGGGACGTCCACGGGGAGACCACGGCCTCGGTACGCCGCCGCCGTGGGGCACAGGTCCGGCACGTGCGGCGGTGCGCTTCTACCGGTGGTAGTAGTGGTGCGCGGTGGTGTGGGCCGTCAACTGGCCGCCGTCCTGGAGGCGGGTGCTTCCCTGGGTGGTGTTGAGCAGGCTGAGGACGTCGTCCGTGAGGTTGCGGCCATCGACGGGGAGGTTGGCCTGCACCGCGTTGCCCGAAAGGAAGCCGGGGCTGTGGCTGACCGTGGCTTCGGAGCCCGAGTCGGCAGCGGCGACACCCGCCGAGCCGCTCAGGGCAAGGCCGGTTGCGGCAGCGAGAACGGCGGCCTTGGCGATACGCGACATGAAGTCGTGTCCTTTCATCGGTTTCCATGCTGACCGCTGGTGAAGCGGCGGTGCCACCAACAACGGCCGACGAGGCGCCACGTCACGGATGCTTAGGCTGAATCAGTGAGAAGCCGGGTATTCCGGTTATCTGGGTTTTGTCCTCCTGGTGGCGTGCCGCCGCGCCGTCGCCCCGGCCCCGCGGACGCACCGGCCCGGTCAGGGGTCACCGAGCACCGACCGGTCCGCTACTGCGCCCGGATGACCGGTGCGGGACACCCGGTGCCGTCCCAGGCGATCCGCGCGGGTGGTGCGTCGGACTCGCATAGGGTCAACCCGACTTACGCGCCCGTGCGCACGTCGGACGAGGAGGCCGGACCGGTGCAAGGTGAGGACCGTCCCACCATCCGGCTGCGCCGGGCGCTGGCGGAGGCGGCGCGCGGGGTCGTCGGTCCGGGCGGGCGGGACGGCCGCGGCCGGATCGTGGTCAGGGCCGACGCCACCCGCCACGTCCTCAGGGACAGCCTGGTCATCGGGGGCAACACCCACCTCGACGCCACTGGGGCGCACTTCGTCGCTGACTTCCCCGTGGTGCCCGCGACCTACGAACGCGACCCCGACCCGACGCACCGGCACAGCCCGGAACCGCCCTATCCGCCGCGCTTCACCGGGGTGCGAACCGCACGCGGTGTCCGCACCGCGAGCATGCTGATCAACGAGGTGGCCCCGGATGCCCGCGGCTACCAGGCGCCGGGCAACATCGTGGTCAGGGGCGGCACCTGGGACCCCACCGAGCACTACCTGCGCGACGAGGCGCCCGGTCCCGACCTGGACCGTGCCACAGGCGCCCCGCCGATGAACGCCCTCACCTTCCAGCACACCCAGGACGTCGTCGTGCAGGACGTCGTCGTCCGCAACGTCAAGTGGTGGCACGCCGTGGAGTTCAACGCGGTGCGGAACGCCACCGTGCGGTGCTGTCTGCTCCAGGGATGGGTGGAGGCGCCGACGGTCGGGCTGTGGCACGGCGAGGCGGTGCAGCTCGACACCGCGACCCGAGCCACCGTCTGGGGTGGAGCGGCGGACCTCACCCCCTGCTCGGAGATCAGGGTGGTGCACAACCGGTGCGGCCCCTCCACCACCAGGCGTTCCTGGGGGACGCTGCTGGGGTCGCACACCTTCGCCGACGGCATCAGGCACCGGTACGTGCGGATCGAGGGGAACACCGTCCGGGAGACGCTGTGGGACGCCATCGGCCCGATCGGTACCGACGGACTGGTCATCTCGGAGAACGACATCCGGGGGTGCTGGGGTGGCATCCACGTCAGGTCGGTCACCCCCAACCCGCTGGACGGGGTCACCGTCACCGGCAACAGCGTGAGTCTTGACCCGAACACGGACCGGCTGGCCATCGGGGTGCGTGCGGTGCCGCGTGCCGGGATCAGCCGGGTCACGGTCCGGGAGAACAGGATCGCCTCCGGGCCGATCTCCTACGTCGGCGACGTCTCCTTCACCGCGCCGCCGCAGCGGACCTGACGGTGACGGGGGTGCCGCGGGGACTCGTCTTTGCAAGGGATGTCATGCCAGTTACTCTTGAGTAGAACCGGTTCGGCAGCGTTCCCCCGTCGTTGCCGGGCCGGTTCTGGTTCCGGCCCGTCCCGGGTTCGGCGCCGTCACTTGCTGCTGGACGCGGTGCTCCGCTTGGCGGTCTTGGTCGTCTTGGTCGCCCTGCCCTTGGGCGCGGTGGACTTGGCCGCACCGGACGACGCGCGCTTGGTCGCCGGCTTGCGCGCGGCGGTCTTGCGGACGGCGGCCTTGCGTGCCTTGGGGGTCCTCGCCGCTGCGGCCTCCTCCCGGGCCCCGGCCCGCCCCTCGACCAGGGCGCCGCTGGCGTTCTCCAGGTGGGCCCGGACGAACCAGTGGTAGAGCTCGAGCTTGCGCAGGTGCTCGATCATCATGTCCTGACTGACCAGGTCCAGTTCGTCGAACTTGACCACGGCCGCCCGGTGGTCGGCGATCACCCCGGAGTAGACCAGGTCCAGGGCGCCGAGGTGTTCGATCGCGTCGGCGCGCCCGATGGTGTAGTCGTCCCAGTTGCGCTCGCGCACCAGCACCCCGGCCGTTCCCCAGGGGGAGGCGCCCAGGGTGGAGATCCGCTCTGCGGTCTGGTCCGCCATGGTGCGGACGGCGTCGACCTGCGGGTCCAGCATGGTGTGCACGGCGATGAAGTGCGGGCCCACCACGTTCCAGTGGATGTGTTTGAGGGTGAGGGCGAGGTCGTTCAACGAGTGCAGTCGCATCCTGAGGGTGTCGATGACCATTCCGGCCTCGGCCGTGGTCATTCCCGGGACGGTGTAGCGGAGGTGCGCCACGGTCTCACTCCTGTCTGTGCTGGGGCGGGCGCAGCCGTCGCGAGGGCCGGTTCGCCACCCTGGGAATCCCAAGAGGTTGAGGAGCACACTCGGGCTCGCATGGGCATGGCCTGGTGAGGGTGCACGTCCATATATCGTACATAGAGGGCATAGCGGGCTGCCTTGCGGCGCGCCGGCGCGTGCCCGGCGGTCGGTCGCCGGGGCCCGGGCTCACCAGGTGACGGGAAGGGCCACCGGCCCCCGGATCAGGGCGCTCGCTCGCCACCGCACCTGCTCCACGGGCACCGCCAGGCGCAGCTCGGGAAAGCGGTCCAGCAGCCCGGCGAGCATCATCTGCGACTCCATCCTCGCCAGTGAGGCGCCGAGGCAGTGGTGCGGACCGTGGCCGAACGCCAGGTGGGGATTGTGCTGCCGGTCGAAGTCCAGGGCGTCCGGGTCCGCGAAGACGGCCGGGTCCCGGTTGGCGGACAGGTAGGACACGTACACCGCGTCCCCCTCGCGGATCAGTACCCCGCCCACCTCGACGTCCGCCACGGCGATGCGGGACAGCCCCACGCCGTTGCGGTGCGGGATGAAGCGCAACAACTCCTCCACGGCCTGCGGGAGCAGTGACCGGTCGGCCCGCAGCCTGTCCAACTGCCGGGGATGGGTGAGCAGCGCGTAGACCATGTTGGCGCTGTTGTTGCGGACGGCGTGGATGCCCGACGAGTGGATGAGGACCGCGGTCGCCGCCATCTCCTCCTCGGTCGCCTGCTCCTCCCGCACGGCTCGGGCCAGCGTGCTGACCAGGTCCTCCCGCGGTTCGGCGAGCCGGTGCCTGAGCAGGTCCGCGTAGTAGGCGCCCATCTCTGCCTTGGCCCGGTCGCTGTCCTGCCGGCCCCGGGCCGCGGACAGCACCCTCTCGGTCCAGTCGTCGATGCGCGGCCAGTCCTCCGGCGGCACGCCCATCAGCGTGCTCAGGGCCGCCAGCGGGAACGGGGCGTGCAGCATGGCGACGAGGTCGGCCGGTGGTCCGTGTCGCTCGACGGCGTCGAGCAGTTCGTCGGCCAACTGCTGGACCCGGGGCTGTAACGCCCTCATCCGTCGCGCGGCGAACGCCTTGGCCACGGTCCTGCGCACCCGGGTGTGCTCCGGCGGGTCGAAGAAGTTGACCGCCTGGTCGAGCGGGATGAAGTGGGGCGCCACCCGGGTCACCGAGCGTCCCCTGACGGCCTTCCTGCTGAACCGCGGGTCGTTGGAGACGAACTGGACGTCCCGGTAGCGGGTCACCAGCCAGGCGTCCCCCTCGCCCTGGGGCAGTCGGATTCGGGTGACCGGGTCGTTCGCCAGCAGTTCGGCCAGCAGCGGGTCGAAGTCGAGCCCGGCGAGGTCACGCATGGGCCAGAAGCGGACCTCCCGTTCGGCTCCTTGGGGGCCGTCCAACGGGGACGTGGTGGCCACGGCGGTCACCTCCCACGGTGAGGCAGCGGGGCGGTACGGCGGCGCGGCCGGTACCGCGACCCTTGTCGGGCTACCTGCCCCGGGTGGTGGGGGTTGATGCCGTTCAGCCCTCGATGCACCCTTTCAGGGGAACGCCGGGGGCGTCACGAGGCGAGCGTCACGGTGCTCTGACCCGTTCCCAGGAGATGGGCGGTGCCCGAGACCGCGAAGAGGCGGCCCGGTTGGGTGCGGACGTGGCGCAGGGTGAAGGAGGCTCCGCTCTCCAGGGCCCGCTCCCTCGCCCACAGCAGCAGGTTGAGTCCCGCACAGTCGCAGAAGCTGAGCCGGCCGAGGTCGAGGACGAGTGCCTCGGGCCGCGAGGACAGGCACAGGCAGACCTGGGAGTGGAACACTGCCACGGCCTCCATGTCCATCTCGCCGTCCAGGGCGAGGTGGGCCGTGTGGTCGTCGTGGGTGGCGCGCACGCCGAACAGTGGGGTGGTGGTCAATGTCTCCTCGCATCCGGTCGGGTTCTCCTGGCCCGGCCGTGGCCGGCTGGGATCGAGCCCGTTCGCGCCAGAACGGCGCGTCCCTCGATCGTGGTCCGTTTCCCGACGGGGAGTCAACACAACACCAGAGATTTAATTCGCCAATGACCATTCGCGAATCGAGGGGGACGTGGAGGGCTGACATCCGACCCCGCGACCGTATGATGGGGACATGGCCGACCTCGAGGGCCGCCGGGCGGCACGTTGGACGTTCCTGACCAGCCATGCCCGTGTCCTGCTTGAGATCGCCCGCAATCCCGACGTGCGGCTGAGGGAGGTCGCCGCAACCGCCGGGATCACCGAGCGGGCGGCGCAGGCGATCGTCGCCGATCTCGAGGCCGCGGGCTGCATCACCCGGACCAGGATCGGCCGGCGGAACCGCTACACCGTCCATGCAGACAGCCGGTTCCGGCACCCGGCGGAGGCCGGGGTGCCCATCAGCGGGCTGCTCTCGCTGTTCCTGGAACGGGACACCCTCGACCGGGAGGTCGAACGGGAGACGCCTGGGGAAGAGCCGCAGGGCTCCGACACCCAAAGTGATCCGACCCCGTCGCAGTCGCTGGCGCCCGTGCTGTCACCGCGGTCGGAACCCGACCTCCGGGCCGTCGGCGACCAGTGCCAGGCCTCCTGAACGCCCGCTTCCCGACGCGGTCCCGCCCCACGGCGCAGCGAGAGGCCCCACCTGACCGGGGATGCCCGTGGTCGAGGGCGACCACGGGTTCTCACCTGGTTGATGGCACGTCACCTGATCCTCACCCGCGTGTCCGAGCTGGCCGCGAGGGCGCGTCACGTGCCGTCACCTGACGTACTCCGTTGGTGGTCACCCCGGCGTTCGGTGAAGGTGCTTCGGGTACGGATCGCTGCGATCCGAGAGCCCGTCAGCGGCTCCGACCCAGGAGGTTCAGATGAGCGCAAGCAGACCCCGCCGGCCGAGAGCCAGACCGCGCGCGCCCTTCGTCGCCCTCGCGGCCGTGGGCCTGATCACGAGTACCACCTCAGGTGTGCACGGCGCCACCGCGGCCCCCGCCGACGAGCTCGAGGTCAGGCGGGTGGCCACCCTCGAGTCGCTGCTCGGGCCCGAGAGCACCGCCGGCTACTACCGTGACTCGGTCGGCCGGATGGTGGTCAACGTCACCAGCAGCACCGCCGCGGAGCAGGTCAGGGCCTCCGGGGCCACACCCCGCGTGGTCAGGCGCAGCGGCGTGGAACTGGCCGCCGCGCTCAGCACGCTGGAGAAGAGCGCCCGCATCCCCGGCACCGCCTGGGCGGCGGACCCCCAGTCCAACCAGGTGGTGGTGCGCGCGGACGAGACGGTGTCCGACACCGAACTCGCCCAGCTCAACGGCGTCATCACCACGCTCGGCGACGCGGCCCGACTGGAGCGCCACCGGGGAAGGTTCAGCCCCTACCTGGCCGGCGGGGAGCCCATCTACGCCGGCAACATCCGGTGCTCCGCCGGTTTCAACGTCCACCGGGGCAACCGCCACTTCACCCTGACCGCCGGGCACTGCACCGCTGGCAGGGGCAAGTGGTTCACCGACCCCCGCGGCCAGGAGGAGTTGGGGGACACCGTCGGCAGCAGTTTCCCGGGGAACGACTACGGCCTGCTCGAACGCACCACCGCCTGGGTCCCGCGTCCCGGTGACGTCAGCCTGCACGACGGGCGGTCCCAGAAGATCGACAAGGTGGGCACGGCGTTCGTCGGCCAGTCGGTGCAGCGCAGCGGCAGCACCACCGGGGTGCGTGGCGGACACGTGATCAGTGTGGGCACCACGGTCAACTACCCCCAGGGGACGGTGACGGGTCTGGTCGGCACCGATGCCTGCGCCGAGCCCGGCGACAGCGGCGGGCCCTTCTTCCACGGCAGTCAGGCCCTGGGGCTGACGTCGGGGGGAAACGGGGACTGCGCCTCGGGCGGAATCACCTACTTCCAGCCCGTGGACGAGGCACTCAACGCGTACGACGTGTCGCTGAACTGACCCCTGGGCCGTGGCCACCGCCAGCGGCGCAGGTCACGCCCCGGCAAGGAGGGCCCCGCCTCGGCGGGGCCCTCCTTGCCGGGGCCTCGGCCCGTGCGTCCACCCGGTGGGTGGGCCCACGGGCCGGGCGTCACCCCACCGCCGTCCGGTGGGCCTCGGCCAGCAGGGACACCGCGCCCACCACGTCACCGGTCAGCAGACGGTGTTCCGCGTCCGCGGTCAGCTTGGCGGTGGCGGACTGGGCGTCATGGGCGACGACCGCCCGCTGGGCCAGGTGGCGTGCGGCACCGACGACCGCGTTCCGCTCGCGCCAGGAGTGCGGGGTGTGCTGGAGGATGGCGGCGGCACGCCACAACGACCGGAACACCTGTCGCGGGTGACGGTCCCAGTCCCGGACGGCCAGCGCCCTGCGGCCCACGCCGGCCTGCGACAGCGCGGCGCGCACCTGGTGCTCGGTGGTCAGCCCCCAGCCGTACGGGAACTCCGGGTCGTACCTCTCGTCGCCGACGTTGATCGGCTGCTGATCGATCGTCCTGGGCCACGACACCGGGTTGCGCCCGGTGAAGGGGCGTCGGCCGAACAGCACGTCGGCGACCCCCGCGCCCTCGGTGCCCGGCAGCCACGAGGCGACCAGGGCGTCGATGGACCGCAACTGGTCGCCGAGGAGCTGTGGGCGGCCGGAGACGACCAGCACCACGCACTTCATCGCGCCGCACACGGTGTCCACGGCCCGCTGGTCGGCCTTGCCCAGCCACATGTCGTGCTCGTTGCCCACGTCCCCGATGCCCTCCGCGTAGGGCGTCTCGCCGACCACCACCACGCCCACGTCATGACCCCTGGTGGGTGCGGAGGCGTCCTTGCTGTAGGTGACCGAGGCGCGCGGGGCGACCTGGTGGATGCCCTCGCGGATGGTGGTTCCCACGGTCGTCCTCCCGGACCCGCCCTGCCAGGTGACGGTCCATCCGCCGGCCTGGTTGCCCAGGTCGTCGGCGTTGCTGCCGGCCAGGTAGACCTTGCTGTCGGCGGGCAGCGGCAGCAGTCCGCCGCGGTTCTTCAGCAACACCTGGGAGCCGGCCACCGCCTGCCGGGCCACCGCGCGGTGCTGGGCGGAGCCGATCGTGTCCGCGTGGGTGGTGTCCGCGTAGGGCTTCTCGAACAGGCCGAGCTGGAACTTGGTCCGCAGGATCCTCGACACGGCGTCGTCGATCCGCGCCTCGTCGACCCGGCCGGCCCTGACCTCGTCCAGCAGGGTGCGGACGAACTCCTGGTAGGCGTCCGGCACCATGATCATGTCGAGGCCGGCGTTGATCGAGGTCCGCACGTCGCTGGGGTAGTCACCGGGCAGTTGGTCGATGCCCTGCCAGTCGCTGACCACCAGGCCGGGGAAGCCCATCCGGCCCTTCAGCTCCCCGTTGATCAACTCGTCGTTGCCGTGCATCTTCACCGGGCCCTTGCCGTCATCGGTCAGGTCCACGCTGGAGAACGACGGCATCACCGTTCCCACGCCGCGCCGCACGGCCTCGGCGTACGGGGCGAGGTGCACCCTCCGCAGGACGTCCCGGGTGACGGTGGTCACCCCCTGGTCGATGGTGTAGCTGCCGGTGGTGGAGGAGCCGTAGACGGTACCCCCGTCGCCGACGTAGTGCTTGGCGGTGGCCAGCACCCGGTCGCCGTCGGCGAGGTCGCGGCCGTCGACCCGGCCCTGGAGACCCTGGATGACCGTCTCCATGGACTCCACCAGTGCCGGGTCCTCACCGAACGACTCGTAGGAACGGCCCCACCGGTCGTCGCGGACCACGCACAGGCAGGGGGCGAAGGTCCAGGCGACCCCCGTGGCCCGGGTCTCCCGGGCGGTGACCTCACCCGTGCGCTGGACCAGGGCCGGGTCACGGGTGGCGCCGAGCCCGATGTTGTGCGGCATGATCGTGGCGCCGTGCAGGTTGTTGTGTCCGTGCACCGCGTCCGCGCCGTACAGCAACGGGACCTGCAGCCGGGTCTGTTGGGCGCGGAGCTGGTACGAGTTGACCATCCGGGCCCAGCCCTGCGGGTTGTTCGGGGTGGGGGCGGAGCCGCCGCCGGAGAGCAGCGACCCCAGCGCGTAGGTGGAGATGTCGTCCTGGGAACGCAGGGCGCTCCGCTCCGCCTGGGTCATCTGCCCGACCTTCTCCTCCAGGGTCATCCTGGAGAGCAGGTCCTTGACCCGCTCCCCCACGGGACGCCCGGGGTCCAGGTAGGGCAGGTCGTGGGCGTTGATCGCGATCTTCGGCTGGTCCGCGGGCGGCCTGGCGCCGTGGACCCGCATCGTGAACGGCACGGTCTCGGCGGTCTCCGCACGCCCGTTGCCCGCCGTGCGCACGGTCACGGTCCTGGACGAGCCGGAGGAGGCACCGACCGGGAAGGTGAAGCTGCCTGAGACGGGCGTGTAGTCGCTGCCGTCCTGGGCGCTTCCCCCACCGGTCTCGTAGCGGACCGTCACCGGCTTGGCCAGCGGCCTGTGGCCCGCGGTGACCAGGGAGATCCGGACCTTGGCCGTGTCGCCCTCGTTCACCGGGTAGACCGCGGCGTCGGTGCGCACACTGGCCCGCAGTTCGGGATCGGGGGTTCCGTAGAGGGCCACCCCGTCCATGGCGAACTGGGCCTTGCCCCCACTGGGCAGGGTGACGGCGTAGCCCCACACGCGGGTGAGGTCGAGGATCTGGTCGATGCCGCCCACGGGTTGGTAGTCGGTGCGGTACCGCAGCGTGGAGAACGGGATCTCCACCAGGTGCCAGCCCTGCCAGTCGTCAGTGAACGACGTGGTCCACAGCTCGGACGCCTCGGCGTCGGCACCACCGTCCTTGATGTCGATCCGGATGCGTTTCCCGGTGCCCGCGGGGAGGGGGACGTCGTTCTGCCCGTACCACCAGAAGCGCAGCCCGCGGTGCGTGCTCCAGTCCTGGGGGGCGTCGTCGTTGCTGACGTTGCGGGTGAAGCCGCCGCGGGTGCTGATCTCGTACCTTCCGTGGAGCACCGCGTGGCCCTCCGGGGCGTCGGCGCGCCTCTGCAGGCTCAGGGTGGGGCGGTCCCGGGTGTGGGCACCCCAGGGGTAGATCCCGGCGGCCGGGGGTGTGGCGAACGGCGTCTCTCCCTCGAAGCCGTCCAGCAGCCGCGGTGGCGCCACACCGGCCGCGGCCGGTTCCTCGACCGCGAGGGGGCCGTCCATGGTGGACGGATCGCCCGCGATGACCGGCCCCGCGGCCACGACCGATCCTCCGGCGGTGGCTGGGGCGCCACCCACTCCCAGCGGGACCAGCCCGGCCACCAGCACCGCCGCGGCGAGCACGGCACCACGGCGGGCCCCCGACTTCGATCGGCGGCCCTCCCGGGGCGTGATCCGCCCGGCCAGGGACCCGCGGTACCGGGCCCTGCCACGTCTCGCTCCGATCCCCGGGGGGCACGTGCCCGGGGATCGGATCGACATCCATCGTCGCACGTTAATGACTCCTTTTGACCGGTTTACGGCCTTTATTCCCGGACACGATGATGCGCTCTCTGATGGGGTAAATCGGGCTTTTGCGGGTTTTACCGCCTGTCGGTCGGATCTGTGTTCGCTGCCGGGGGTAGCCCGCGTCGCCCTGGGTAGCCGGAGAACACACGCACACGGGAGGCGAATGACCGATGGCTGGAGTCGTCCAGGACCGGCCCACCGCGGCGGAAGCGCCGCCGACGGTGCGCGAGCACTCCACGGGTGAGCTGGTCAAGCAGGCGTCGGAACAGATCACCCTCCTGGTCCGCCAGGAGATGCGGTTGGCGCAGGCAGAGATGGCCGCCAAGGGGAAGCGCTTCGGCCTCGGCGGCGGGATGCTCGGCGGCGCCGGCGTGGTGGCTCTCTTCGCCCTGGTGCCCCTGGTGGGCGCGGGGACGGCGGCACTCGCGCTGGTACTGCCGGTGTGGGCCGCCGCCCTCGTCATGTTCGGAGCCCTGATGCTCCTCGCGGCCTGCATGGCGCTGATCGGTGTGGCCCAGGTGAAGCTCGCGACGCCGTCCACACCGCCGGACTTCATCGAGAGCGTCAAGGCAGACATGGAACAGATCAGGGAGAGGGCCCACCGATGAGCACCAAGCCGGAACGAGGCGCGGCCCCGGGCACGAGCCCCGAGGAACTGCGCCAGGAGATCGAGAAGACCCGTGAGAGCCTGGGGCGCACCGTCGAGGAGCTCGCGGCCAAGGCCGACGTCAAGGGTCGCGCCCTGCACCGGGCCGCCGCCCTGCGAACCCGGGCCAGACAGCAGGTCGACAACGCCACGCAGACGGTGCAGGAGCGGGTGCCCCGGCGGGGGGCCGCGGGAGGCGCCGCGGGTACCGGAGTGGAGGGCGGCACGGAGGAACCCGCCCTGGCCGGCGAGACCCTGGCCGGGGTCGCCCAGGCCGCACGGTGCAACGCGACCAGGGTGGCTGCGGGTGCCGGCGGACTGGCCGTCGCCGTCCTGGCGCTCCGGCGCGCCCGCCACCGGCACTGCCACCGGCACCGGTAGGTCGCGCCGCTCGAGGGGCGGCGCTCCCGCGCACGGCGGTGCCGTCAGATCAGCGGAACGCTCCTGGGGCCGCCGTGTCCGTCCGCTTCTCGTGCTCGTCGAACCAGTAGTCGCCGCAGGCGCGATGGCGCCCCCGGCCGGGCTCGGGCGACGGGGCCACGGTGACCGTCCGGGCGTCGTCCGGACGGCGGACGGGAGGCTGTGCCCCCGGCCGCTGTCCTTCCGCTTCGCCCGCGACGCCGACCTGCGTGACGGTGCGGTCGGAAGGGCCCGCGGAGGGGCCCTCGACGTGGCTCTGGGGGCGGGTGCTTTCCAGCATGGCGGGCCTGCTCCTCGCTTCGGGGGTGTCCAGCCGATCGTCACCCGGGTCGCAGGGGTGGGCCTCGCCGGCTTGGGCTGTTCGGGGAGGGGTTCACCCGGTTGACGGGGTGGCTTCGCGGCCCTGCGCCCGGTTGCCCCGCTCGGGCACGGGCGGGACTCCGTCCCCGTCGTCCCGCCGCCGCGACGCCCGCGGTTCCCCGGCCGGCCGCGGTGCCGTCACCGCTTCCTGCCGGTACACCAGCAGGAAGCGCCAGAACAGCAGTCGCCGGACGGTGCACCCGGGGAGCAGGGCGGCGGCCTCGCGGCGGACGACGGCCAGCGGCATGTCAGCCGGCCGCACCGGGGGCCGGAGCGGGACCGGGGTGGCGCAGGCCAGGTCCTTCGCGGCGACGGCGGTCCGAACGACGGCGTTGACCGGGACAGCGGCCAGCGCCCACGCGTAGTCAGCGGCCGTGCGCTCGGCATAGGGCCCGAGAACCGCCAGGACCCCACCGGGGGCGAGCGCGTCGCGCAGTCGTCCCAGGGTGTCGAACGGCATGTGGTGCAGGCTGCTCAGACAACTGATGAAGTCGTAGTGGCCCGCGGGCAGCTCCAGCGTGGTGACGTCGGCCTGCCGGTAGCGGGGCTGGCGCTGCCCTGGGTGAGCCGCGTGGGCCGCGCTGAGCACGTCCGCCGACGCGTCCACCGCGGTCACCTCGATGCCGAGGCCGGCGAGCCGTCGGGCGAACCGACCGGTGCCGCACCCCACGTCCAGCGCCGTGCGGCAGCCGACGGGTATCTGACGCAGCAGGAGGCGGTGGTAGTGGTCGTTGTGGTCGAACGGCATGCCGACAGCCTGCCAGACGCCCACCCGCGCCCGCGACGGGTCGCGGAGGGTGGATCGGGGGCCCCTGGGTCAGCCGCCGGAGGTCGGACCGGGCACGGCGGACGGGGAGAGGTAGGCGCGCACCCCACGGGTGGAGCCCAGGTCGGGCAGTGCCTGGCGGCGCCAGTCGCGGGCGAACGAGGGGGGCGGACGCCGGCCCACCACCACGACGGCGACCGGACGGGACGCGGACAGGCCCACCAGTGCCCGGGGGGTGATGCTGGTGTCGTTGCCCCGGGTCTGGCGCGACGCGCACCCCGCCTGGTAGGCGATCTGGACGGCCTGGTGCCCGGAGACCACGCACGGGGGCCGGACGCCCTGGCGGTGCAGTTCCTCGGCGACCCGTTTGACGTCCCGGCGCGCGGCGTCACTGCGCTGGGTGGTCTTGGCGAGCACGGCGTACTGGACGGCCAGATGCGCGCTCAGGACGGCGGCGAGCGCGGCCAGTACCTGCCTGCGGTGCCGTGCGGACGCCGTCAGACGCAGCAGGCACTCGGCCGTGGGCACGGCCAGCAGCGCGTAGGTGGGCAGCAGGAAGCGTGGTGCGGCGTACCCGATGAGGAACAGGTAGGGCACCGCGAGGGCCCCTCCGGTCAGGGTCGCCGTGCCCACGAGCCGGCCCCGCCCGGCACGCCGGGCGACCCACAGTCCGGCCAGGACCAGCAGGGGCAGCAGGAACCACCAGGCGGTCACCGAGGGGTGGGGCCAGGGCACGTCGCAGGGGCGGCACAGGCCCCGGCCGTCCAGGGAGCGCGCCTGGTCGTCGACGGCCCAGTTCCAGCCCATGCCGCCCTGGACCTCACTGGCGCGGTGCAGCCTGCTCCTCGGCCCGCCGTAACGCGCCCACGCCTCGATGAGCCACTCCGCCCAACCGAGGGCCAGCCCGCAGGCCAACACGGCGAGGACCGCCGGTCGGACCCTGCCCACCAGGGCGACCAGGCCCAGGGGCAGGACCAGCCAGGCCGCGTCGGTGGGGCGCATCAGCCCGACGGCGGTCACCGACGCGCCGAGGCCGAGCAGGGCGTGCCGGTCCGGATCGACCCGGCGCAGCGGCAGGGCCTCGAGCCGGACGGTGCCGACGCGGCTCGTGCCGGTGCGCACGGCCCCGGACCTGAGGAAGTAGCCCACCGCGGCCAGGCACCCCAGGGCGACCCACAGGTTGGGCATGGCCTGCGGCCCGTAGAAGACGGTGATCCAGAGGCTGGCGAACAGGGCCCCCGCCACGGTGAGCACCGGGGCGGGCAGCAGCCGCCGCCAGACCCGCAGGGCCAGCAGCAGCCCGATGCCGGACAGGAGCGCCAACCAGATCCGCAGCGCGAGGAGCGACGGGGTCAGCACGGTCACCGGCGCGATGAGGTAGGTGATGCCGCGGGCGCGGGGCGCGCTGAAGAACGCCGTGGGGGAGCGGGGATCGACCTGACTGGCGTAGACGGTCTCGTCCCAACCCATCCCCAGCCCTGGTATGACCAGGATGACCTGGGCTATGACGAACCCGGCCGCGACCGCCGCCGGTCCCAGCCAGAAGCGGGACGGGCGGCGGTCGACGGAGTGCGGCACCGGCTCACGCCGAGAGGCGGTCTGAAGTATGGACACGCTCCCACGCTGGGGCCGTGCCGTGCTCGCTGGCAACTCGAACCGGGCAGTCGGACCAAGCCGGCCGGGGGCCGGTCCGATCAGATGCCGCAGGAGGACGCGGACCAGTACCTGCTGGACCGGTGGTCCACATGGGTGTGGTCGCTGTGGCCCGGGTACCCGGGGCCGAGGATGCCGTTGAAGCCGTGGTAGCGCGCCTGCTTGGCGAGCGTGCACAGGGAGTGCGGGCCGGAGCCCAGGTCCGCCGCGTCACCGTACAGGTGGCGGCTGTTGCTGGCACCGCCCACCGCGGAGTTGCAGGCGTAGGACCTGAAGCCACTGGTGACCGTGATGGGCTGGTCGCCGAGCGCGTGCCGCATCGCCTCGAGCTTCCACATGCTGCGCAGGGCGTTCGCCTTGGCCGTGCTGGCCGAGACGGCGCCGCCGGACCAGTCGCTGTTGCAGTCGTTCAGCTCGGCGTAGCTGAAGTGTGCCGGGGTGCAGTCGCCGTCCTGCAGATCGTAGATCTTGCTGAAGGTCTGTGAGCCGGCGACGCCGTCGGCGGACAGCCCGTAGGCCTGCTGGAAACGGGTGACCGCGGCCTTGGTGGCGGGGCCGAACTGGCCGTCGATGGCCAGGACGCCTCCGTAGCCGGGGTAGCCGGCGACCCGGATCTGCAACTGGGTGACGTCCGATCCGGACATGCCCTCGGAGAGGGTGCGGCTCCACGTGTAACACGTGTCCGCGTGCGCGGAGGACGCGGTGGCGACGGTGCCGACGAGCGAACCTGCAATGATCATGACAATCGAAAGCACGAATCTGGTGAGGCGGCCGGTCATTGAACCTCCATGCCGAAGGGGTGTGACACCAGAGGGTGGAGGGGATGTGCTACGCGCGTCAACCCATGTTCCCGCCGGAAAGGAAATTCACCGGTGCAGACCTCTGGCGGCGGACGGAGGCCGGTCGAGGCCGCCCTCACCGTCGCCGCACGCCGGCTGGGCGTCCGGCTTGACCCGGGCCGGACGCGGCACCGGTGTCGGCTCGACCCCGAGTGGAAGGTGGGCCCGCACCCCGGCGGGCCCACCGCCGCGGGGGGCGGGGGGTGACGCGGTGGGGCGGGCCGCGACACGCCCGCCCAGCGGTCTGTCGATACCTCCACGATCCGGTAGATGTTGGTCACTGTTGACCACGGAAAGCATGCGGATGACCTCTCCGTGTGATCGTGTCGAGTCAAGGAGCCCGCATGGCCACGTCGGCCGAGACCTCGTCAGCCCCGCCACCCGTCCGCAAACGCCGGCGCGGGGCGGTGGTGGTGGCCTGGATGACGACCACGGACCACAAGAGGATCGGTCACCTCTACATGATCACGGCTTTTGTGTTCTTCCTGGTCGGTGGGGTGCTCGCCCTGCTCCTCCGGGCCGAGCTGGCGCGACCGGGCACCCAGATCTTCTCGAACGAGCAGTACAACCAGATGTTCACCATGCACGGCGCGGTGATGCTGCTGCTCTTCGCCACCCCGATGTTCGCCGGGTTCGCCAACGCCATCATGCCCCTGCAGATCGGCGCCCCCGATGTGGCCTTCCCCCGGCTGAACATGTACGGCTACTGGGCCTTCCTCTTCGGCGGCCTGATCGTCTTGGGGAGCATGCTGATCCCCAACGGGACCGCGGACTTCGGCTGGACGGCCTACACCCCGCTCAGCGGCAAGATCCACAGCCCGACCATCGGCGCCGACCTGTGGATCATGGGCCTGGTCTTCGCCGGGTTCGGCACGATCCTGGGGGCCGTCAACTTCGTCGCCACCATCATCTGCATGCGCGCGCCCGGACTCACCATGTTCCGGATGCCGATCTTCACCTGGAACACCCTGTTCACCTCGGTACTGGTGCTGATGGTCTTCCCGGTGCTGGCCGCCGCGCTGCTGGTGCTGGAGATCGACCGCAAGTTCCACTCCGAGGTGTTCGCCCCCGTCAACGGAGGGGCGCTGCTCTGGCAACACCTGTTCTGGTTCTTCGGCCACCCGGAGGTGTACATCGTCGCCCTGCCCTTCTTCGGCATCGTCACCGAGGTCTTCCCGGTGTTCTCCCGCAAACCGATCTTCGGCTACATCGGCCTGGTGGCCGCGACCCTGGCGATCACGGGCCTCTCGGCCATCGTGTGGGCGCACCACATGTTCACCACCGGCGGGGTGCTGCTGCCGTTCTTCTCGGTGATGTCGTTCCTCATCGCCGTCCCCACGGGCATCAAGTTCTTCAACTGGATCGGCACCATGTGGCAGGGCTCGCTCTCGTTCGAAACGCCCATGCTGTGGGCGGTGGGCTTCCTGGTCACCTTCCTGTTCGGCGGACTCACCGGGGTCATCCTGGCCTCCCCACCGCTGGACTTCCACGTCCACGACAGCTACTTCGTGGTGGCGCACTTCCACTACGTGCTCTTCGGCACCGTGGTCTTCGCGATGTTCGCCGGCTTCTACTTCTGGTGGCCCAAGTTCACCGGAACCATGCTCGACGAGCGCCTAGGGAAGATCCACTTCTGGACGTTGTTCGTCGGCTTCCACACCACGTTCCTGGTCCAACACTGGCTGGGCGTGATCGGCATGCCGCGTCGCTACGCCGACTACCTCGCCGCCGACGGCTTCACCGTCTACAACACCGTCTCCTCGATCGGCGCGTTCCTGCTCGGACTGTCCACCCTGCCGTTCCTGTACAACGTCTGGCTGACCGCCCACCGCGGGCACCGGGTCGAGGTGGACGACCCGTGGGGGTTCGGGCGATCACTGGAATGGGCCACCTCGTGCCCGCCGCCCCGGCACAACTTCAACACCCTGCCCAGGATCCGCTCCGAGTCACCGGCGTTCGACCTGCACCACCCCGACGTCGCCACCCTGGAGGCGCCCTACCACGAGGAGGTCAGGCCGGTCGGCGCCGCCGGTCGCACGAAGGCCGGGCACCGGGGGATCGAGCGGGGGGAGGCGGGGAAGCAGACGCCGGGCGAGGGTGACACCGGCCGGGACGGCTGAGACCGCTGGGCCCGGCGGCGTCAGCCGCCGACCGTGCGGGGAGGTCCCGACGCCCGGGCGACGACCCGCGCCCGCACCTCATCCGCCCCTGGCGATCCACAGGAGCAGCCCCACCGCCCCGAACACCACCGCGAGGGCGAGCACCGCCACCGACTGCGGCCCCACACCCAGCACGGCGATGCACGGCCCCGCCGCCGTCAGGGCGCACAGCACCGCGAGGGTGGCGACCACCCTGCGCCGGGAAAGCGGCGGGTGGAACCCGCGCAACGACCGCCGCAGCCGACGGTCCGCGCCGAGGTCGGCCGCGATGCCGTCCAGCGCCCGCCGCTCACGAGGTGTCAGCTCCATGGGTCCAATATGCCCGCGCCACCACCCCCGGCACCCCCGGCACGCCGCAGCCCACCACCCACCTGGCCGACGGCGACCCCCGCAGCCCGGCGCCCGTGACCTGCGCGGACGCCGGGCCCGGACCACCGGCCCCCGTGGCCGACGACACCGGGGCCCACCCGCACGCACCGCCCGGTACCATCCCCGGGAATGAGCGAGGCGTCGACCGCAACACCGCCAACGAGCCTGACCGGCCCGGACCACCCGCGGCTCCTACCGTCCACCCTCATCGAGGAGCACACCGCGGACCCCGGCTCCCCCCGCCGGGTCCGGCGCACCGTGCGGGACTGGCTCGTGGACCTCGGCCTGTTCCTCCTAGCCGGCGTGATCGCCCTGGTCGTGGCCACCGATCCCAGCCCCGCCCCCTCGCCCTGGGTGGTGCGCGCCGACCTGCTCGCCGGGGTCCTCGGCTGCGCAGCGCTGTGGCTGCGGCGCCGCTGGCCCGTGGGGGTCGCACTGGCCCTCACCCCGCTCGCCGTCTTCTCCGACCTGGTGGGCGGAGCCGTGCTGATCACGCAGTTCACCGTCGTGGTGCACCGCCCGTTCCGGGTCGCCGCTCCGGTGTGCGGGCTCGGCCTGGCGACCGTGCCGCTGTACGGCCTGGTGCGGGCGGACCCGGACCTCCCGTTCCCCCTCCTGGCGCTGCTCGGCGTCGTGCTGACCGTCACCGTGCTGGGCTGGGGGATGTTCGTGCGGGCCCGGCGGCAGTTGGTGCTCTCGCTGCGGGAACGGGCCCGGCGGGCGGAGTCCGAGGCCAGGCTCCGGGCGGAGCAGGCCCAACGGCGGGCCCGTGAGCAGATCGCCCGGGAGATGCATGACGTGCTCGCCCACCGGTTGTCCCTGCTGAGCGTGCACGCCGGTGCGCTGGAGTACCACCCCGACGCCTCACCGGAGGACGTCAGCCGTGCCGCCGGGGTGATCCGGCACAGCGCACACCAGGCCCTGCAGGACCTGCGGGACGTGATCGGCGTGCTGCGGGCCCCCGTCGGGGAGGACGCGGACCCCGGCGGGCAGCCCGCGGGGCCAGACGGAGAACGCCCCCAACCCGCACTGTCCCACCTGGCCGACCTCGTCGCCGAGTCCAGGCGGGCAGGCACCGCCGTCACCCTGGACGACCGGCTCGAGGACCCGGAGGCGGTCCCCGCCACGGTGGGCCGCACCGCGTACCGGATCGTTCAGGAGGGGCTCACCAACGTCCGCAAGCACGCCCCCGGGGGCGAGGTGACGGTCACCGTCGAGGGCGACCCTGGACGCGGCCTGACCGTCGAGGTCCGCAACCCGCTGCCCGCCGCGGGCTGCGCTCCTTCCGACATCCCCGGCGCCGGACAGGGGCTGCTCGGCCTGACCGAACGGGCCACCCTGGTCGGCGGGCGGCTGGAGCACGGCCGCACGTCCCGCGGCGACTTCCGGTTGCACGCCTGGCTACCCTGGCCCGCATGACCCCCGCCCAGGAGCCCCACCGCTCGCCCCCCGGGCAGCCGAGCCCGACCGTCCGGGTGCTGCTCGTCGATGACGACCCGCTGGTCCGGATGGGGCTGTCCATGATGCTCGGCGGCGCCCCGGACATCGAGGTGGTGGGCGAGGCGGCGGACGGCTCCCAGGTGCTGCCCCTGGTGGACCGGCTCGCCCCGGACGTGGTGCTGATGGACATTCGGATGCCCACGGTGGACGGGCTGACCGCGACCGAGTTGCTGCGCCGCCGGTCGAGTGCGCCCGACGTGCTGGTGCTGACCACCTTCGACGCCGACGAACACGTGCTGCGGGCACTGCGCGCCGGGGCGGCCGGCTTCGTGCTCAAGGACACCCCGCCCGGGGAGATCGTGGCGGCGGTGCGACGGGTGGCCGCGGGCGAGCCGGTGTTGTCCTCCTCGGTGACCAGACGACTGATCAGCCGGGTGGTCGGTGGGGTTCCTGACGACCGGAAGGCCAGGGCGCAGGCGTCGCTCGACCGGTTGAACGAACGCGAACGCGAGGTCGCCGCGGCGGTGGCGCGGGGCCGGTCCAACGCGGAGGTCGCGGCGGCGCTGTACATGAGCGTCGCCACGGTCAAGACCCATGTGTCGCGGATACTGGCGAAGCTGGACCTGAACAACCGGGTGCAGATCGCCTTGCTGGTCCATGACGCGGGCCTGCTCGACGACGATCGGTGACCGTCCGGCCACTCCCCGGACCCGTGCCCGCCCCCGGTGGGCCGAGGGGCCGCCCGCGGCTGTCCGGGAGGATTGGCCCGCTTCCGGCGTGGAACCCCTTCCGGTGCGCAGCACCACCGAGGAGAGGATCGTCGCGATGGTGGGCAAGAAGATGGAGGGCAACGAGGAACAGCGGCGCGCCGCGGGCCGCAGGGCCCGCCGGGCGGGCGACCAGCCCAGCGCCGACCAGGCCACCAAGGGAGCCTCCAAACAGCGTTCCCACCAGCGGCACGGCGGGTCCGCCTCGCACGAGGACCGGCTCGCCGCCGTGCACCGGGGCAAGCAGCAGTGGCCCGACGAGACCGCCGAGCAGGAGGTGCACGACCCCGGTGCCAAGGAGCCCGTCCCGCTGTTCGCCGGGCGGGGGCACCCGGAGTACTCCGAACGTCACGAGCAGGTCTTCGCCGCGCTGGCCCGGGCGGTGAACGAGCACCGGGGCCAGGCGGTGCACCTCGAGGACGTGGCCAGGGCCGCGGGGCTGCCCAGGGACGCGACCCGGCCGCTCCTGCACGACCTGGTGGTCACCCACCGGGTGGCCCGGGAGCTGTCCGAGGTGGACGACCCCGACCAGGGCCCCCGCTACGAGGTCAGGAACCGCGGGTGACGGCTGGGGGACCCGGCTCGGGTCACCGTGGCACCGCGGGCAGGGACAGGTGGACCCTCGAACCGCCGGGCCGCCGGTGCTGGTGGCGGTAGTCCTGCGGGCTGACCCCGTAGGCGGCGCGGAACAGCCGGCTGAAGTGCGCGGGGTCGGTGAGGCCCCAGCGCGCGGCGATGGCGTGGATGGGCCGGTGGCTCAGCGACGGGTCGGCGAGGTCGCGCCGGCAGCGCTCCAGCCGCCGGGCACGGACCCACTCCGCGACGGTGCTGCCCTGGGGTTGGAACAACCGGTGCAGTGAGCGCGCCGAGATGTTGTGCGCGGAGGCGATCAGGCTGGGAGACAGCTCGGGGTCCCCCAGGTTCTGGTGGATGAACGCCTGAACACTGAGCAACAGGGTGCGCTGGCGGGTGTCCGCGGGCAGTGCGCAGTCCCCGTCGAGTTCCTGGGCGAGCAGCGCCGCGAGCAGGTCCACCAGGACGGTGCCCAGCCGGATGGCGTCGTCGGTCTGGTACTGCTCGGGGTCGTGGAGCAGCCGGGCGACGAACTCGGAGAGCAGGGTGCCCACTCCCTCCCGGGCGGAGAGCCGGGTCGCGGTGAAGCGGTTCACCTGAGCGGGTGTGAGGGGCAGCAGCGTACGGGGGAACATGATCCCCGCGCCCTGCACCACGGAGTTCGGTGCGGTCGGCCTGGCCGCGATGCGGAACGGGCGCGAGGTGTCGTACAGGACCATCTCGTTCGAGGCCACGGGGGTCTGGCTCCGGTCCTGGTCCAGCACGTTGCCGCCGCTCCAGATCAGGTTGAGCTGGAACAACCCCGGGTCGGACCGGCGGATCAGGCGGGAGGGCCGGTGGACCGTGCACGGCGCGGTGAGCACCGAGGTGACCTGCACCGGGCCGAGCTCCACCATGCCCAGTTCGGCGTGGTACCACTCGCAGTCCGAGGTGACCTCCACGGGCACCGCGAGCCCGGTGACCTCCTCGCGCCAGTGGGGAGGCCGTTCGTCCGTGGGCGACCCCTGGATCTCGCGCACCGTCCTCACGTGCCCCTCCCGGTGGTGACGATCACGGCAGCATAGTTGCGGTGTGTCCTCGGTGCGTCACCATGCTCTCCCGGCCAGCCGAAATCGGCCAGACCATCAGTGGATCGTTCAAACCCCCAGGGTGGACGTGCCCAGCCGAGATCCCTCGGGGACCGCCGGGCAGCCGGGCGGCGCGGGGTCGGCGCCGCCCGCGGGGGTCACAGGATGTGCACGCGCTGGAGGTGGCGGGAGGCGCCACGCCGGTAGGGTTCCCGCCGGTGCAGCAGGGTGTGGTTGTCCGCGAGCACGTAGTCCCCGGTCTGCCAGCGGTGGCTGTACCGCGCTCCGCCGCGGTACAACCGTTCCCTCAGGTCGCCGAGGAGGTCCTCGCGGGCAGCCGCCGGGATGCCGGAGATCCCGAGGGTCATGGGATTCTCGAACTCTTCTGCGGGCAACGGCTCCGCGTAGCGGAGCGTGGGGTGGCCGGTGAGCGGGTGCGGCACCACCAGCGGACTGGAGGTGGTACCGCCGAAGTGGCCGGTCCTGCCGATGCGGTAGGTGATCCGTACCCGTTCCCAGAGCCGCTGCCGTTCCGGGGGTGCCTGCCGCAGCACCCGGGTGGTGTCGCAGAAGGACGTCTCACCGCCGGTGCCGGGCTGGGTGGCGAGGGCGCACCGGAACAGGAGGTAACTGGGAGCACGGCCCGCGAAGGCGCCGTCCCAGTGGAACGGCACCGGGCCCGAGCCCATCAGGTAGTTCCCCGACCCCTCCTTGTTGACCAGCTCGAGGACCTCACCGAAGTCCCAGGTGAGCAGGGCGCCCCAGGACCTGGCGTAGTCGGCCAGGCCGCTCGCCGGCAGTTCGTCGAACCCGCGCAGCACCACCACCCGGAACTCGCCGACCCAACGGGCCAGCAGGGCCGGCGGCAGCGCGGTGAGCTCGGTGACCCCCTTCGGCTGGACCAGCAGGCCGAACGGGTCGAGTGCGGTGCGACGCAGACCGTCGGCGACCCATGGCACGAGCGGGACGGACGCCGTCATATGAGAACCTCCCGGAAGGACACGTGCGGCGCGACGAAGTGGCTGGGGCGGTTGTCCCTCCATACGAGGGAGGCGTGCAGGCGTTCCGCGTGACCGCGCTTGGTCAGCCAGGTGCCGTCGCCCGTCTCGAGGACGACGCCGTGCCAGGGCGTGATCCAGCGGTCCTTGGCGGGCAGGAGTTGAAAGCCGATCTTCTCGGAGTGGGGCGGCTGGGGGTGGATCGAGAGCCGCAGGGCATCGGGGAACGATTCCGCCACCCGCCGGCTCCAGGCGTTGCTGCGCTGGATGACGTTCCAGGCGAGGGCCTTGCACTCCTGGCGGACCCGGTTGCGGCTGACCCCGGGGTTGAGTGGGACGCGGTCCTCGAAGACGAACCGGTGGATGCCGTTGAATGTCTGCCGCAGGTCGCCGTCCTCGCGGGCCCGCTCGCGCAGCTCCGGCACCGGCTCCGCGTAGCCGGCGAGCAGGGCCAGCCGGGCGTCGGTGTGACCCGAGCCGCCGAAGGCGTCGCTCAGTGAGAAGAAGTCCACGCAGTGGGTGCCCAGCTCGCCCGCCATGCCCTGTAGTTCGCGGCGGTAGTGGGTGACGGCGGCGTCGGAGACGCCGACCACGTCGGCGAACACGTGCCCGTCCGAGCAGATGGTGACCCGCGCGCCCGGCGGGTGTAGCCGGCCCAGGGCCTCGCAGAACGACTGGAGGAACCGGAGCGCCAGCCGTTCCCCCTGGTCCGGCAGGGTTCCCAGGACCTTGTGCGGATTGGGGGATTTGGCTGGGAAGGCCGGCAGGACGAAGTGCAGTGGCGCCCCGGCGGCCACCTGCCGCTCCACCCTGGCCAGGTGCGGGGCGTGGCAGTCGGCGCACGGCCGGGCCGCGCAGCCGCGGTCGTGACCCGCGGCCAGCCGGCGAAAGCGGAAGACGAAGTCCAGGATCTCGCTGCTGGTCGTCTGCCTGCTGCTCCGGGTCACCACACATCCCCTGGCTCGCGGGGGGCGCCTGGCCGCCGGGAACGGCGTAGGGCGCCCGGCACCTCGCTCGGCCGCTCCACCGGCGCCCGGCGGGTGGACCCGCCGCGGCACCCGGTGGACCGCTGCCCGGGCCGTGGGCCGGGCAGCCGTTCCGCGCCCGTCGGGTCCCACCGGACCCGTGGCCGTGCGTGGCGACCTCATGGTCGGCGCGGCGACCACCGGCCCCCGTTACGGGCCGGCGCCGCGGGCTCGACCGGGTCGCCCGCGACGCCGACGACTACTCTCCTCGCCATGGGCAGCCCCCCTGTCTCCCGGCGAAGGTCCGCTGGAGGCGGGCACCGTGCGAGGTGCCGTGGTCGTGCCCGGCCAGCGGAATCGATCTCGAGGACCTGTGGATGAGTGTGGGCAGTGTCGCATGCCTTTTCGTTATCGCACGGTGCCATGTGATTGACGATGCGTGCCAGCTCTGATCGTCACGGAGGAGGAGCCGGTGCCGCGGTCGCCCGGCCGCGCCGTGCGCGCCCCCCGGGGTGGCGCTCCCGCCACACGAGGAAGACAGCGGTGGCGAGCGCTGCCCAGGTGCCCAGCACCCACAGGGGAGCGGCCTGTTGGTGGTGGGGGAAGTAGACGGCGTTGTGTACGGCGTTCACGCATGCTCCGGGCGGCAGCCAGCGACCGACGGTGCCGAACGGCTCGGGCAGCAGGGCCCAGGAGACCGCCCCGCCCGACGAGGGGCTGCCGATCAGCACCATCAGTCCCCAGGTGGGCAGGATCGCCCAGCGACCCACGAGGGTCTGGAACATGGTGAAGACCATGCCCGAGGCGAACATGGTGAGCGTGAGGATCCCCCAGGTCTCGGTGAGGGGCAGGTCGAGCACCCCCAGCAGTGGGTCCACCACCAGGCAGATGGACAGACCGCCGAGCCCCGCGTAGGTGGCGGTGACGGCCACCCGCTCCACCGGGTGCAACGCCTTGGCGTGCACGCTGAGCTGGGCGGCGCCGACGAATCCGACGAGCACCGCGGCGAGGGAGACGTAGAACAGCGCCAGGCCCTGTGGGTCCGTGGACTGCAGGGGGCGGACGTCCCGCACCGTGACGGGGACGCCGACCTGCCTGCCCACCGGGGGCCCGGCCTGGCGCAGCACCCTGGCGACCGAGGCTCCGGAGGCGCTCGCCACCTGGAGTTCGGCGTGCCCCGGGAGCAGGCGGAGCACAGCGAAGATCTCCTGGCGGTCCACCGCGGCCAGGGCGGCCGGGTCGTCGGGGAACCGCCGTGGTGGCAGGGAACTGCCCAGTGCGCGTTCGAGTCCGGTGACCAGTCGGCCGCCGTGTTCCGAGGAGCCGGTCACCCCGATGGGGATTCGGTGCGGGGTGGGGTTGGCCAGGGCGAAGCAGTAGGAGCCGGCGAAGAGCCCGGCCGCCGCGGAGAGGATCAGGACGATCACGATGGCCGCGGGGAACGGCGAGTTGACGAAGCGGGTGCGGACCGGGTGACGCCCCGCGGCCGGGGGTGGTGGACCTGCGGGGGGCGGGGGTGGTCCGGCGGGGCCGCTCATGTCGCCGGGTCAGCCGGGCGTCGCTGGGCCGTGCGAGCGGGCGGTGCGACGGACCGCACGCGGGGGGCCGGCCGGCGTCCGGGTGACGTCGCCCCGGGCGACGGGTGCGGCGCCGCTAGACGGCGCGGTGGGCGGCGCCTTCGCCGTCCAGCGGTTTCCGGCCACCTTGGGTGAGCACGGGCAGCCCTGGGTGGGAGCGGAGTGCCGGATCGGCCGCGCGCCGGAGGGACGGCATGGAACTGGGGTGGCGACCGGGGTCCGGTTGGTCATGACTCCATGGTCGCAAATGCGGAGGAACATGCCACTCGTCACCGTGACCGGAATCGCTGATTCCATCGCCATTGGTATGGACATTGGTATGGACATGCTAAATGGACGAGGGCTACGCTCCTCTTGGTCTAGACCAAGCTGCGCGCAGCTCGCCAGCTCACCGAACACCCCACGTTCACCTGGAGCTCAAGCATGCGGAAGAAACTAGGCGCCACCCTGGTCGGCCTGAGCCTCATCGGGCTGCCCGTCCTGGCCACCAGCAGCGCACAGGGCCACGGCTACACCGACTCGCCGATCAGCCGGCAGAAGGTGTGCGCCAACGGCGGGATGACGAACTGCGGTGAGATCATCTGGGAGCCGCAGAGCGTCGAGGGCCCCAAGGGCTTCCCCAGCGGCGGACCCGCGGACGGCAGGATCTGCGCCGGCGGCAACAGCAGGTTCGCGCAGCTCGACGACCCGCGCGGGGGAACCTGGCCGGCCACGAGGGTCAGCGGTGGCCAGAGCTACACCTTCAACTGGCGGCTGACGGCGGCACACGCCACCACGGACTTCAAGTACTACATCACCAAGGACGGCTACGACCCGACCCAGCCGCTGACCCGTTCGGCGCTGGAGACCACGCCGTTCCTGACCGTGCCGTTCAACGGCAAGATCCCGCCCTACACCGTGACCCACTCCGGCACCATCCCCTCGGGCAAGCACGGCAAGCACCTGATCCTCGGCGTGTGGACCATCGCGGACACGGGCAACGCCTTCTACGCCTGCTCCGACGTGCAGTTCTGACCGCCACGAGAAGGGCGGGGTGTGCCGTGGGACCCAGGTGTGCGGGCCTGACCCGCACGCCGGGGAGCGCGGGGACCGGTGCCGCGGGGACCGGATGGGCGGGATCTGGGACCACGGCCCGGGAGAGGGCCGCCACGGGACGACCTCCGGACCGGAGCGCCCCGGCCGCGCGGACCGGCGGCACACCCGGGCCCCTCCAGCGCTCGGTGCCGGAGGGGCCACAGGGGCGTCCACGGCCCCCGGCGTGACGCGGCGGACCCGGCCCCGACTACAGCGGGGTCTGGGTGCGCAGCCGCACCTGCTCGGCGAGCCGGGCCAGGCTGCGCTCGAGGGCGGCCTCCACCTGGGGGCGGGGTGGTTCCGCGTCCGGATCGAAGAACGACAGGTGCACGGTCACCTCGCTCGCCCCCGAGCCGATCCCGGCCACCTGCAACCACCCCGCGTAGCGGTCCTCGTCCCGGGTCCCCCATTCGAGACGCAACTGGCCCTTCCTGGCCTCGGCCAACGCCCGTTCCCTGACCTCCTCGCCGTCGTGCCGCACGGTCACGTTCGCGGCGGGTGGCTCCTGGGGTTCCACCCGTACCTCGCTCGGTAGCCACCGGTGCATCGTCCGCAGGTCACTGGCTTCGTTGAACACCAGCTCGGGTAGGGCTTCGAGCCGCCGCGTCGCCTCGTACTCACTCACCGTTCACCGGGCTTCCTCTGTGGAAACCCCCACCGTTGGGCAGGGGGAATCGGGCTCCTGCGATCTGGGTAGGGAGGGCCGAGCCGCTGACAGGCGCCTCGTCGCCTACCATCTATAGCCTGGTATCTGTCGCTATGCCGGAATTGGCGCCTGTATGGCGTAGTGAAGGTGGGTCAAGGGCACCGGTACCACTGCCGTGCCGTGGTTCGGGCAGGCGGCGGGCCGTCCGGAGCGTGTTGGCGCGGTGCTACGGAAGGTCACCGAGGCGGCCACCGGCGGGCGATGGGCCGGCGCCTTCGGGCACCGTGAACACCAGCCCGTTGGGGACCGGCCGCTCCCTGCCGCCCGAGGGGGAGTTCTCCAGCCGCAGGGAGTCACCGTCCGGGGCGCGGGCCAGCAGGGTGGACGAGCCGCCCCCGTCCAGGTTGAGCGCGTTGTGGGCACCGACGTGCTTCATCAGCAGTCCCAGCTCGGTGAGGGTCACCCCGTCACTGTCGCGCTGCCGACCGTCCACGGTGAGCACCAGCATGGTGTGACCGTCGCGGGTGAAACCGACGGCGGTGCGCGGGGCGGCCTTGTTGTTGCCCTCGCCCTCGTGGTCGATCGCCCCGCCGTTCACCACCAGGAGTTCGCGGCCACCGACGGCGGTCCTGGGCACCTGTCCGCTGCTCGGCCGTGGCCGGTACCACCATGACACCGGGTCACCGGCCCGGAGGGCGGCCAGCACGTCGGCGCCCGCGTCCCTGCCGACGAGCACGGTGGTGCCCGGTGGGACCGGCCCGCTTCCCGGCGCGCCCGCGGTCCTCGCCACCCGGCCGTCCACCACGGTGACCTCGGTGGTGTGCCGTGACTCGTTGACGGTCAACGCCCGGTGGGCGGCACCCCAGCCGCTGGTGTAGGCGCCGATGCCGTCCTCCGGGACGTTGGCGGCGTTCAACGAGGCGAGGGGCCGGGTGCCGGTCGGCAGGGAGAGGGTCCCCTGGAAGTCCAGCTCCAGGACGCGGCCGCTGTCACCGGGGCCGATGCCCACGGCCCGGTTGGCCCCGGCCACCGGGGAGCTGACCACCTCTCCTCCCTTGATGGAGAACCCCTGGGGGGCGCCGGTCTCGTTGATGTCGAAGAAGTCCGCGTTGACCGCGGCCACCGTGCGGCGACCCGGGCCGGGATCGTGTTCCGCCGCCATCCGCGACAGCGCTCGGCGGCTGGCGACGGCGCCGGGGGAGAGGTAGTCCGCTTCGGCACCCGACGTCAGGTCGATGGAGAGCGCGTCGGCGCGCAGTGAGTCGTCGGGCCCCAGTCGGTCGTAGGAGGTCAGCCGGACCCCCGGGGCCACCAGGCGCTCGGTGTGGGTGGGGGCCGAGCTGGCACCCTCCTCGAACGGCCAGGTGGCGTCGGCGTCGTCCGGGAACGGAGGCACCACCGGCTCCGGCGTGCCGGCCGGGGCCCGGTGCGGGGGTACCGGCGCGGGCCCGGCGGTGGCCGGAGCCACGGCGCCGGAGGTGAGTGCGACGACCGCGGCGAGGACGGCCGCTGGTCCACGGAAGGCGCGGAGGGACAAGGAAGCTCCCGGATGTCTCGGTGGGGTGCGGGCACCCGGTGCCGCCGGGAACGTACCGGGACCACACTCCGCAAATCATGTCAGCACGCACGGTGAGTCGGTGCGGGCGCGCCGGTGCGGCGCCGTGTCGGACACGGGCGTCGCGTGCCACCGCGCGCCGTGGGGCCGCACCTTTGCCCCCGTTCCGCGCCCGGGCGGACCGCTGTGCCGCGGGCTGGCCGGTGAGCGCACTCGAAAAGCGTCGAATTGGCTTTCGGAAAATTAGGGCCCGTCTCTCGAAAACAATCTGTGAATTCCGTTCAACCGCGGGCCGTGGGCTGTCTGTCCAGGTATTTCGCGAGGTGGGGGGCGGCCTGGCCCGCCTTGTCCCGGTGAATGCCGTGCCGGGATGTTGACAATGGGGACTATTCCCTCGCAGGGTTGAAGCATGAGCGAACTGAGTGCGGCTCAGTACGAGCGCGCCTACCAGGGGAAGCTACCGATTGGAAAGCGTCCGCCATGGAATATCGGCGGGCCCCAGCAAGCATTCGTCGAGTTGGTTGACTCGGGGGCTGTCGGCGGGGAGGTGCTCGACGTCGGGTGTGGTTCCGGAGCCCTGTCCGTCTACCTCGCGTCGCAGGGGTTCTCCGTCACCGGCATCGATCTGGCACCAACGGCCATCGCGCAGGCCCGGCAGGCGGCCGAGGAACGCGGCGTGACAGCCACGTTCCTCGTCGGCGACGTCATCGAGCTCGCGGGCTTCGAAAGCCGGTTCCAGACCGTCGTGGACTGCGGCATGTTCCCCTCGCTGCCGAGTCAGAGCCGGGAGAAGTACGCTGCCGCTCTGCGGCGGGTGTGCACCCACGACGCAAGGGTTCACCTGCTGACCATGAGTGTCGACTCACGGAACGAAGTGAAAGGGGTTTTCGGCCGACTCGGGATGCAGCGGCGTATCCTCGAGCGGCTCGACCCGCCGGACAAGGACCAGATCCGTGCGGCTTTCGCGGAGCACTGGAACCTCGTGTCCATGGCTGACAGCGTGTTCCGGGTGCGTTTGCCGATCGACAGGAAACCCAGGGAGCTGCCGGCCTGGTTGATTTCCTTCGAACCGGCGTAGGACTGGGGTGGCGCCGTGGTCACGGCGCCACCCTCACACCCGGCCCGCACCGTCGTCCGGTGGAAGTCAGAAGATCTTGTCCCCACGGAGCCGGTGCTTGATGGCCTCACGGGCATTGGGGATCGTCAGCCGGCGCATGTCGGGATCGCCGTGGCGCAGGATCCACCGCCCCGTGTGCAGCAGCGTCTTGCGTGACGGGTGCATGAAGTGGACGTTGCGGAACTGGAATCCCAGCGTGGCGGCCATGAAGTTGGTGTTCTCCATGAGGTCCCACATGACGTCCCCCGCCTCCTTGCGGGTGGTCTTACCGGCGTTCACCGCGTCCACCTGTTCCGTCATGACGCCCAGCATGTGCTGGTAGCCCTCGTGGTCCGGCCAGTCGGACCCCAGGTACCGGGCCTCTTCCAGGTCGCGGAAGAGATAGTCGTCACCCGTCTTCTTGTAGGCCGTGAGCGCCGTCTGCATCCGCAGCGATCCGGCGTTGTTGCCCCACACCCAGACACGGAAGACGGTCTTCCAGAACTCGAAGTCGTCGAATGCGGTGAAACCCGCGTTGACGATTTCGTCGTTGTAGTGGAACCGTGCCTGCTGCCAACGGTCGATGAACTCGAACCGTTCAGCCGAGAAATCATCGTCCTGACAGGCCCGGATGAGCCTCCAGGCGAGGTAGTTCACCGCGTCACCGGTGTTGGCGAGGCCGAACGAGTACAGCGGGTCGATGAATGCGGCGGCGTGCGAGAGCAGGCACCAGCGGTCACCCACGGTCTGCTTCGACGAGTACTGCAACCTGTCCGTGGAGACCCATTCGCGTACGGGTTTGACCCCGGCGTACTGCCGTTCCACGTCCGGGAAGCGCGAGGCATAGGCCATGAACTCCTCGTGCGGCGTCAACGAGGTGTCCTTCGGGTAGATCCGGGGGTCGAGGGTCAGCCCCACGGAGCACAACGGGTTACGGGACAACGGCGTGTTGTCGAACCCGATCACCCAGAACCAGCCCCGGTCGAACAGGTGGTGCACGGTGCCCTCGTACCAGGGGACAGGCGGCACGTACTCCGGCCGGCGGTCCGGCCACAGGTCGTCGGTGTGCGTGATGCCGAGGACATGGGTGAACATCGACCGCGAGTGGTGCTTGTACGCGCACACCTCATCGCGCAGGTTGAACTTCTTGGCCAGCGGCGAGCGGTAGCCGCTGGCGTCCACCACGTAGCGGGCCCGGTAGGACTCGCCCTCGCCGCCGTGGATGGTCACTCCCGAGCCGTCGAACTCCACGTCGTGCACCGGGAAGTCCTGGAGCGGGGTGCAGCCGGCCTTGACCGCGACGTGGAACACGTAGGCGTCCACGTCCTGTCGGTACAGGTGGTGGGCCTCGTGCAGGATCTCCGGGGTGTGGAACTGGTTGGTCTCCCGGGGGTTCTGCGGGCGCCCCGGCTCGTGCCGCAGGAACCCGAAGTGGGTCTTGGTCCCGAACTTCGGGCCGATGGCTCGGGTGATGTCCTGCAGGGATGTCAGGTTGACCAGCTCGGGCACGTTGTAGCGGGCGGCGATGACCCGCTGGGTGACGCTGGTGTAGGGGGTCGTGGCCTCGCCGACTGCGAACCGCGGGTGGACGCCGCTGTCGATCAGCAGGACCTTGACCCTGTTCCGGGCGAGTGCGGCACCGAGCATGCCGCCCCCGATGCCGGAACCGAGGATCGCGACGTCGAACTGCTGTCGGCGTGACGCTGGGATGAGGTTCATGACGGGTCCTTCGGTGGGAGAGCGCGCTCGTTTCCGGCGCGTCGTGGTACGCCACGATTCGGTCGTGACTCCGCTGCCCACGGCGCGGCTCCCGGGCTGTGCCGGTGCGGAGACGACCTTGATCCAGCGTGCGGAACGCGCGGGGCGAAGTCGTTGACTGTCCGCGCACAGTCCTTGCCTGAGGCTGCAATCAGCCCTGTGACCAGCACGTTCTCTTCAGGGGCGCGAAGCGGTACGCGCGTTGTGCCCCTGACCGTCGAGCGCGGGGACGGGCGCGGTCTGCGCCCGGGCACGGAGGGAGCACGAGACCTGGGTGACGCGCCCGGCAGGCCGCCCGCTCCGCACTCCGCGCGCCGCCTTCCTCGGGGACGGGGGAGCCGTGGTCAGAAGGTCGTGGAGGCCCCGTGCAGGTGGATTGCCTCGGCGTGCAGACTGCGGTGTCGCAGTGCCAGGTTCCGGTAGTCACTGGGTGACAGGTCGTAGGCAGCCCGGAACGCGCGGCTGAAGTGCGCGGCATTGGGAAAGCCCCAGTGGGTGGCGATGGCGTGGACGGGACGCTCGAGCAGCGCGGGGTCGCCGAGGTCGCGACGGCAGCGCTCGAGTCGGCGCTGCCGGATCCAGTCGGCGACCTTGAGCTCCTCGTCCTGGAAGAGCTTGTGCAGGTAGCGGACGGAGATGTGGTGGGCCGCGGCGATGTTGGCCGGGTCGAGCCGCGGGTCGCTCAGGTGGCGCAGGATGAACCCGCGGACCTGGAGCCGCAGGGCGCGCTGTCTGGCCTCGGGCAGCAACGCGGCCTCGGTGTCCAGGCGGTCGGACAGCAGCGCGGCCAGCAGGTCGATCACGGCGCTGCCCAGGTGGTCGGCGTTGCAGGTCTCGTAGTGCCGACGGTTCGCCATCAGCCCCTGAAGGTAGCCTGAGAGCAGCGCGCCGGGCCCGTCGTGGAGCGGCAGCGGCGTGGCCAGGGACTGTTCCACCTGGTGGTCGCCGAGCGGCAGCAGGCGGCGTGGGAAGGTGACCACCACCCCGCGCACGGCGTCGCCCGTGGCCGTGGAGGAGATGCGGTACGGCCGGGACGCGTCGTACAGGACCAGACCGTACGAGGACAGGCTGACGTCGGCGCGGTTCTGCCGCAGGACCGTGTCGCCCTCGAGCAACAGGTCGAGTTGGAGCATGTCGGGGGAGGACCTGCGGATCAGGTGCGGCGTCCGACGCACCTCGCTGGAGGAGACGGCCATCGCCAGCGCCTGGACGGGACCGAGATCAGCCCGGGCCATCTCCACCCGGAACCCGTGGGACAGGTCCGGATCGACGTGGACAGGCACGGGTAACCGCAGGCAGTAGTCGCGCCAGCGCTCGACCCGTTCGGAGACGGTGAGGTCGGAATCCTGAGGGTGACTGATGAGTGCGTCCATGGTGGACCCCCCGGTGGTCCTCGAACTGCGTGAACACCTGTGGAACAGAACGTTCCGTTCCCCCGTGTGCTGGCCCTACCCCGCCCCCGGGGCGCGTAGAGCCGACGGGGGTGGCGCACGGAAGGATTCGAGGCTTGCTCGAGTTGGCCGGTGATTGCCCTGTTCTGCCCCAGCGGGAGCCGGGTTGACCAGGGTGTGTGCGTCCGGGGGGATGCGGGGGTGTGCCGACGGAATTCCGCGCTCGTAGAAATAGGGAAAGCTGGTACACCTCCGGTTGACCGGCGGGTGGGGGGTTGACTCCAAGCCAGAAGTGCCTAATCTTGAGGCGAGCAGTAATTCACCGCTTAGTGAATCAAGGCTCAGCTTCCGACTGGTCCTGCCCTGGCCTGTCGGACCGCCGCGGCGACGGGGTTCGTCCCCCGTCGGATCCCGCCGCCGCGGCGTGGATCGCACGCCGGGCGGGTCCAGGTGCGTGACGTCCGCACCGCGACCCGCGCCGGTGTGCGCGTCGTTCAGGGGGTTCGTCGTCGCAACGTCGCCGCACCCAGGACGAGGGAGACGAACAGCGACCCGACGATCACCGCAAGGGACACCCACAGGCTCTGGGTGAACTCCGACGAGCGGGTCACCTTGTTCATCGCGTCCACGGCGTAGGACAGCGGCATGGCGTCCGAGAACCAGGTGAGCACCTGGTTCATGTCCTCGCGTGGGGTGAACAGTCCGCACACCAGGGCCTGCGGCAGCACCACCACCGGCATGAACTGCATGGCCTGGAACTCGGTGCGGGCGAACGCGCTGACGAACAGGCCCAGGGCGGTGCCGAGCACCGCGTCCAGCGCGGCCACCACGAAGACCATCACGGTGGAGCCGGTGATCTCCAGCCCCAGCCAGGTGAGGGAGACACCGACGGCCAGGGCGACCTGGGCGACCGCCAGCAGGCTGAAGGCGATGGCGTAACCCGACAGCAGGTCGAAGCGCCCGGCCGGGGTGGTCATCAGCCGCTCCAGGGTGCCCCCGGTGCGTTCGCGCAGCGTGGCCACCGAGGTCACCATGAACATCACCAGGAAGGCCAGGATCCCCAGTAGGGCGGGGGCGATCCTCTCGAACTGCCGTTGGGAGTCGAAGACGTAGCGGAGCAGGACCATCAGCACTGCCGGCATGATCAGGACCATGGCGGCGGTGCGGCGGTCGTGGCGCAACTGCCCGAGGACGCGGCGTGCGGTGGACAGGGTGACGGAGGCGTTCACGACTGCACCAACCCCTGCTGGGACGGGCCCTGCCGCTGGGAGGGCCGGTTGTGGTGTGCCTGGCGTTCCTGGATGAGGGAGAGGAACGCCTGCTCGAGGTCCTCCGCCCCGGTCCGTTGGCGCAACCCCTCGGGGGTGTCGTCGGCCAGGATGTTGCCGTCGCGCAGCAGCAGCAGCCGTTGGCAGCGGTTGGCCTCGTCCATGACGTGACTCGAGACCACCAACGTGGTGCCGGACTCGGCGAGCTGGTGGAAGATGCCCCACAGGTCGTGGCGGAGCACCGGGTCGAGGCCCACGGTCGGCTCGTCCAGGACCAGCAGCTCGGGGTCGCCGAGGAAGGCGATGGCCAGGCTGGCCCGGGAGCGTTGGCCACCGGAGAGCGACGCGGCAACCTGGTGCCGGCAGTCCTCGAGGGACAGCTCCCGGATCGCCCGGTCAATCGCGCTGCGCGGGGCCTGCAGGACGGAGGCGAAGTAGCGCAGGTTCTCGGTGACGGTCAGGTCCCCGTACAGGGCGGGACTCTGGGGTGCGTATCCGATCCGGTGTCGCAACTCGGGATGGCCCGCGGGCCGACCGAGGACGGTGACCTCACCTGACTTCACGATCTGCACGCCCATGATGGAGCGCATCAGGGTGGACTTGCCCTGCCCGCTGGGGCCGATCAGTCCGGTGATGGTGCCTTCCGGCAGCGAGCAGTCGATGCCGTGCAGGACTTCTCTCCCGCCGCGCACCACGCGCAGTTGGGAGACTTTCACGGCGACCATAAGTGATCACTCCTTGGGTCAGGGGCCTGGTTCCGCGGTGGCCCCGCGTCGGTGCCCTGGTCTTCGCGCCGCATCAGGGGCAACAGCACCTGGTCGACGATTCCTCTAACGACCGCATCAGGAATTGGTGATCCAAAAGTGAGGAAGTAGTGCCTTAGCATGATCGGTCCCGTACTGGCCACCCAGGGGTTCACCGCCTCGGGTCGCAGGTCACCGCGGTCCGCGGCCCTGCGGAGGAAGCCCAGCATCTCCTGGAGGGTGGGGTGGGTGATCACGTTGCGCGCCATCTCCCCTGCGGCCGGGTCGAGCAGCGTCTCCGCGGTCACCCCGCGGACCACCTCGCCGAGGGGGCCGTCCAGGCGGTCGGCGATCCCCCGGTGCAGGGCGAACAGGTCGGCCCGCAGGTCGCCGGTGTCCGGCAGGCGTCCGTTGTCGGGCAGGGCCCAGGCGACCACCTCGAGGCCCAGTGCGACGCGGCTGGGCCAGCGGCGGTACAGGGACGCCTTGCTGGTCCGGGCGCGCTCGGCGACCCGGTCCATGCTCAGCCCGGCATAACCGGACGTGCGCAACTCGTCCAGGGCGGCCTGGAGGATGGCCTTGCGCAACACGTCGCCCCGCCTGCGCGGTCTGCTGCGGTGGTCCTGGCCCCGTTCCTGGTGCTGTTCCTGCTTTTGGTCCTGATCCTGATCCGGGTCCTGATCCGGGACCTGATCCGGGCGGGGGTGGGAGGGGGAGGGGTCCGATATCGCTGCCACATCCTTTAGAGTACGCGTTGTTCTCTATTTTGTGAAGTGGATCACGTTCACGGAGTTCTGTGCCGGTTGCGCCGGGTGGCCGGAATCCAGGGCCGCGGTCCGGCCCGGCGTGCGACTCCGGGCCACCGCTCGCTGTCGGACCGTCACCGCGCGGGGCCCTCGGTGGGCTTCCGCGCAGGTTCGGCCCGAGCCCGCCGTTCGTGCCGGTCAAAAGCCGTACGCCGCCCGTCCTGCTCTGCAAGAGTGGCCGCACATGACCGTTGCACTGTTGTCCCGCGGTGGCGCAGCGCCGTGGGTCACCGCGCCAAGAACATCAGGAGGCTGCCCGTGCGCGCCGTGTGGATCACCCGGGTCGGAGGGCCCGAGACACTTCAGGTCCGCCAGACCCCCGACCCGGAACCGGGCCCCGGTGAGGTCCGGATTCGAGTGCGGGCCGCCGGGCTTGGATTCTCCGACCTGATGGCGAGGATGGGCCTGTACCGGGAGGCGCCCAAGCCCCCGTGCATCGTGGGGTACGAGGCCGCGGGCGTGGTGGACGCGGTCGGCGACGGCGTGGAGGAGTCGGCCATCGGCTCCCGGGTGCTGGCCGCCTGCAACTTCGGGGCCCACGCCGAGGCGGTGTGCGTCCCCGCGGACCGCACCGCGCCGATGCCGGACGAGATGACCTTCGAGGAGGGTGCCGCGCTCCCGGTCAACTACCTGACCGCCCATCACCTGCTCTTCCGCGTGGGTGGCATCCAGCCCGGCGACCGGGTGTTGGTCCACCAGGCGGCTGGAGGCGTCGGCACCGCCCTGTTGCAGCTCTGCCGGACGGTGGAGGGAGTCACCACCTTCGGCACCGCCTCCGCGGGCAAGCACGAGGCGCTGCGCGAGGAGGGCTGCACCCACCCGATCGACTACCGCACCCTGGACTACGCCCGCGAGGTGCGCAGGCTCACCGACGGCAAGGGCGTGGACCTGGTGCTCGACGCCCTGGGCGGACGGGACTGGCGTGCCGGTTACCGGCTGCTGCGCCCGGCCGGCCGGCTGGTGATGTACGGCTTCAGCAACATGGCAGGCGGTGGGCGACGCAGTATCCCCCGGATGGTCAAGCAGCTCGCCGGGGTGCCACTGTTCTCCCCGTTCTCACTGACCGACAACAACCGTACGGTCGCCGGCGTGCACCTGGGGCACCTGTGGGACCAGCGGGAGCTGTTGTTGCCGCAGATGGAACGGGTGCTCGAGCTCTACGCGAAGGGGCAGATCAGGCCACGGATCGACGAGGTGATGCCGTTCACCGAGGCCGCCGCGGCGCACCGCAGGCTTCAGGAACGCCGCAACGTCGGCAAGGTCATCCTGGTGCCGTGACCCGCGGGGAGCCGGCGCCCGCCGAGGAGGGCGGCGCCGGCTCCCGGTACGCCTGCCCTACGCCGCGACCCGGGCGGGGAGCCGGTCCGGGCGCATCACGGTGAAGCCGATCGGCTTGCCGTACGACGCCCGCGGGAAGCGGAACTCCACCCGGCGAAGCACCCGGGCGAGGATGACCTTCATCTCCACGGTGGCGAAGGTGGCCCCGATGCAGCGGTGCAGCCCGCCCCCGTAGGGGAGGAACTCGTGCGGCCCCGGCTTGCGGTAGCCGGGCAGCTCCGGGTCCCACCGGTCGGGGTCGAAGCGCAGCGGGTCGGAATAGACCTCCGGCAGCCGATGGGTGACGTAGGGGCTGAGCACCAGCAGGCTGCCCTGCGGAATCCGGTGCCCCTGGAAGGTGAACGGGACGGCGGCCTTGCGGGCGTTGAACGGCGCCGCCGGGTACAGCCGCATGGTCTCGTTCACCACCCGGTCCAGGTACTCCAGGCGGGGGACGTCGGCGGCGGTCAGCGGGCGGTCGTCGGGCACCACCCGCTCGACCTCCTCCTTGGCCCGCTGCCAGATCTTCGGGGACTGGGCCATGGCGTGCACCGCCCAGGAGACGGCGGCGCTGGTGGAGTCGTACCCCGCGGCGATCAGACTGATCACCTGGTCCAGGATCTCCACCTCGCTGAGCGCCCCACCGTCCTCGTCCCGGGTTTCCACCAGCAGGCTGAAGACGTCGCGGATGTCCGTACCGGGGTTGCGGCGGCGGTGGTCGATCTCGACGAGCACCCGGCGGGCCACCTCCTGGCGGGCCCGGATGGCCCGGCGGTAGGACGGTAGGCCGAGCCGCTGCACCCGTTGGACGATCGGGGACTCGTTGATCAGGTCCAGCACCCGCTGGAGCAGACGGCCCAGTTCGTCCTCGTCGGCCGCGAGCCTGCTGCCGAACAGCACCTGGATGGTGATCCGTCGAACCACCGTGCGGAGCTCCTGGTAGAGGTCCAGGGTGCGACCCGGCAGCCAGGTGTCGATCGCCGCGTCGGTGCGGTCCCGCATGACGTCCACGTAGCCGTCGATGGCCTGGCGGTGGAACGCGGGGGCGACCAGCCGGCGCCTGCGGCGGTGGTCCTCCCCGTCGCTGACGATGAGGGCGGTCTCCCCGTCCACGGGGATCAGTTGCTCGAACGCCTCGCGCCAACGGAACAGATGGGAGTTGGCGAAGACGAAACGGTTGGCCTCCGGGCCGAGCAGGTACACCCAGGAGTGGCGTCCGGTGCCGAGCTGCCACACGGGACCGTAGGTGCGGTAGAGGTTCTCCGCCCCGGTGTAGGGGTGTTGCGCGAGGTCAGCGATGCTGCGCAGGTACTGCGACGAGCGACGGAGCGGCCCGGAGATCGGGGTGGGGCGGGGGACGACCAAGACTTGCCTCCAACAACGGCACCGAACAGCGGATCGGCTTCGGGACCGCCGTCGACGCAGCCGCCCGGCCGACGCCAGCTTTGCGGACAGACCCTAGTCGGACGGGACTTGACCGGGGCTGGAGGCCGCCTGGTCGGTGGCCCCCCGGGGCCGGCCGTGCTCACCGGTGAGGTACGTCTCCAGTCCGTCCAGGAGCCGGGCGAGCCCGAACTCGAAGTAGCCCCTGCTCCGCCAGGCCTCCTCGCTGATCCGGCTGAGGGTGGGGTAGTCCTCGCTGGTGAGCACCTGCTCGAGCACCGGGACCTGGGCGGCCCAGAAGTCCTCGTTGCTGACACCGGTACGCTGCTCGGCCGTGGTGGCGTTGACGGACGTCCTGGCCACGCCGCTGACGAAGCCGTCCAGGGTGACCAGCACGGCCACCATCTCCGGCTGGGTGAGGCCGATCCCCTCGATGCCGGCGAGGACGGCCTCCACCCCCCGCGTCGCGTTGGGGCCGAGCAGCGGGCGGGCCTGGTCCACCTGGAGCAGCCACGGATGGCGGTGGTACAGCTCCCACATGCCGAGCGCGGTGCGCTCGAGCACCGTGCGCCAGTCGGTGTCCGCGGGGAACAGGCGTTCCGGCCGTGGTGGGTGGCCCTCGCCGTTGACGTGGTCGAGCATCAGGTCGAGCAGCTCCGCCTTGCCGGGCACGTAGCGGTAGAGCGACATGGTGCCGACGCCGAGCTCGCTGGCGACCCGACGCATGGAGAGCGCCGCCAGGCCCTCGGCGTCGGCGACGGACACCGCGGCGGTGACGATCCGCTCCAGGGTCAGGCCGGGTTTGGGGCCGCGGGTGGGCCGTTCGCCCAGCCCCCACAGCAGCTCCATGCTGCGTGAGATGTCCCCGCCCCCGCTGTGTGCGGTCGTCATCGTTCGGCCCTCCTGATCGACTCCAGCCTATGGCGTGGCGTCACCAGGGCTTCTGTGACCCCGACTGATCCAGCGTCGTGTCCCCGCGTCCCCCGCGGCCGTGGGGAAGAGAAACTGCGTATGGTGTACTCTCCTAACTGCATACGATGTACCCAGTTGAGAGGTGTCCTCGTGAAACCCTCCCCGTACGCCATCCGCGCCCAGGGCCTGCGCAAGCGCTTCGGGCGCGCCGAAGCCCTGGCCGGCTTCGACCTGGAGGTCCGAGCGGGCACCGTGCACGGTCTCCTCGGGCCCAACGGCGCGGGCAAGACCACCGTCGTGCGCATCCTGACCACCCTGCTCCGGCCCGACGAGGGCCACGCCGAGGTGGCCGGCTTCGACATCGTGCGCCAGGCCCGCCAGGTCCGTGCGCAGATCGGACTGACCGGGCAGTACGCCGCCGTGGACGAGGTCCTCACGGGCCGTCAGAACCTCACCATGTTCGGCCGTCTGCTCCACCTCGGGGCCCAGGGCGCCGCCCGCCGCGCCGACGAGCTGCTGGAGCGGTTCTCGCTGACCGACGCCGCCCACAAGCCGGTGAAGCAGTACAGCGGCGGCATGCGCCGGCGCCTCGACCTCGCCGCCGGGATGATCCTCGCCCCGAGGGTGCTGTTCCTCGACGAGCCGACCACGGGCCTCGACCCGCGCAGCCGCAACGAGGTGTGGCAGGCGGTGCGCTCCCTGGTGGCCGGGGGCACCACCGTGCTGCTCACCACCCAGTACCTGGACGAGGCGGACAAGCTCGCCCACCGCATCGCCGTCATCGACCACGGGCGGGTCGTCGCCGACGACACCCCCGGCGAGCTGAAGGGCGCCATCGGTGGGGACCGCGTCGAGGTGGTCCTGCACGACCAGGCCGACGTCCCCGCCGCCACCCGGATCCTGGTCCGCGCCTGCGGTACCGAGCCCGAGGTGGACGCCGAGGAACGCCGGCTGCACGCGCCGGTCGTCAACCGGGTGGCCACCCTCACCGAGGTGCTGCGCACCCTGGAGGACCAGGGGATAGGCGTGGCCGACATCGGGTTGCGCCGGCCCACCCTTGACGAGGTGTTCCTGCACCTCACCGGGCGCCGCGCCGAACAGTCAGCCCCCGGTGGGGGACCCGCGGAGCCCGCCGGAACCGACCCGGCCGGGCAGCGGACACACAAGGAGAGCACCGTCGCATGACCGCCGTCACCAACCCGACCCCGAGCCCCCTGGCCCCGACGCCCCCCGTGGTCCAGCTCCCGCGGAGCCGTGCCTACTGGGCGGTCGCCGACTGCCTGACCATCGTCCGCCGCGACCTGATCCACCGGGTCAGGGAGCCGGCCGGCATCGTCTGGCAGCTCGCCTTCCCCATCGTCTCCGTACTGCTGTACGGCTACGTCTTCGGCAGCGCCATGACGGTGCCCGGCGGCGGGGACTACCAGGAGTTCCTGATGCCCGGCATGTTCGTCATGACGATGGCCTTCGGGTTCATGAACACGGCCACCGCGGTGGTCTCCGACAAGGCCAAGGGCGTCACCGACCGCTTCCGTTCGATGCCGATGGCTCCCTCGGCGGTGGTCACCGGCCGGGGCATCGCCGACATCATCGGCGCCTGCATCGACCTGGTCATCCTCGGACTGTGCGCACTGGCGATCGGCTGGTCGCCCGACGACGGGCCCGTGGCGGCGGTCGCCGGGTTCGCCCTGCTCCTGCTGCTGCGCTTCGCCCTGCTCTGGGTGGGCGTCTTCCTCGGCCTGCTGATACCCAGCGTGGAGACCGCGGGCAACCTGTACGCCCTGGTCTTCCCGCTCACCATGATCTCGAACGTCTTCGTCGCGCCCAGCCTCATGCCCGACTGGCTCGGCGCCATCGCCACCTGGAACCCGCTGTCCGCCACGGTCACCGCCACCCGGGACCTGTTCGGCAACCCCGTCGCCAGCGGCGGTGGCTGGGCGGACGACCACGCCACGCTGCTCGCCGTGGGCTGGCCGCTGCTGCTCACCGCGATCTTCCTGCCGCTGGCCGTGCGCCGCTTCCAACGCCTGAGCCGCTGAGCGCCGGCCCGTGCTCGCCACGAGCCGACGCGGACCGCGGACGGGCCCGGCCCCGGGGGAATCCCGGGGCCGGGCCCGACCGCTCCGTGCTGGCTCCGTGTTTCGGAACGCCGGTGGATCACCGGTTCGGTGGCGCCGCGCTGATGTCGGCGAGCGCCGACCGCTCGTCCCGTTCGATCGCCAGATCACCGATGCTCACCACGCCGACGGTGTGACCGTCCTGCGTCACCGGCAGCCGACGCAGCGCGTTGCTGCGCATCAACTGCACGGCCGCGGCGGCGTCGTCCTCCGGCTGCACCGTGACCACCGGACCGCTGCACACGCTGTACACGGTGGTCTGGTCCGGATCGCGTCCTTCGGCCAGGCAGCGCACCACCAGGTCCCGGTCGGTGACCAGGCCCTGCAGTTGCTCGCCCTCGACGACCAGGATCGCACCGATGTCCTCGTCCCGCATCCGACGGGCGACCTCGGTGACCGAGGCCAGGCTCTCGATGGTGACCGGGGCGCCGGTCATGACGTCGCGTACCTGCTGAGCCACGACTTCTCCTCGCAGTGGATGGGTGTGTCCTGCGCTGGTTCGCCGCGCCGCTCGACGCCCGGACCCCCGTCGCACCCGGCCGGCGGCCGTCGCACGTGAACGATCCGGTGTGCGGTCCCGGTCGCCCCGGTCCGTCGGTCTGTGCCGACGGACCGGGCCGGGCGCGCACCGGGTGCACGTGACGACGTGTCGCCTTCGCGGGCACCCGGGGTGCGGGCACCGTTCGCCGGCGCCGTCAGGTCAGCGTCGCATCCTCCCCACGGCAGCCGTGGCGAACCCAAGCAGCACCGCCACACCTCCGGCGATGGCGTTGCTGATGATGATCCTCTTGGTGTCCACATTGCCGGCCACCACGAAGGGCGCGATGATCGTCCACACGCCGATCGCCGCCGCGGCCATGCTCATGCCCCGGGTCCGCTCGTAGACCGAGCCGAAGCCGAAGGCGAGCACCGCCAGGGCCAGTCCGGTGATCAGGTTGTTGGTCCTGATCGTGGTGGCGCCGTTGAAGCCCACGATCCAGGGCGAGACCGCCAGGTAAAGACCGGTGAGCAGACTCAGCCCCTCGATCCCTTGAGCCACGGGCGTCGAAGCCGCCCGCTCGTACTGGGCCCGCATGGCCACCAGATCGGGGTGGTGTTCAATGCGAGTCGTGGTCACAGTGACCACCTCCTAGGCATTTGCTCCACAAGCGCCGGGTTAGCCGCCACCCGGGGGCCAAAACCTCACCCCGGGGAATGACGGGCGAAGGCCGGGCAGGATTCCACTCCGCGGGACGGAACGGGGCAATGAGGCGGTGAGCGGTGACGGAGGGTGAGTGACCGACGCCGTGGAATGGTGACGCTGAGTGAGTGGTGAGTGATGTCGAGTCACCCACGGCGGGCCGCCAGGACCCACGGGTCCATGGCAGGAAAGGAGGGAAACTCGACCTTGTCGCCATCGCCGTCCCCGCTGACCATGGGGAGATGTCTACGCGTTCCGTGCTGATCGTGCTGTTCGACGGCGTGCAGAGCCTGGACGTCACCGGTCCGCTCGAGGTCTTCGCCGGGGCCAGCCAGTACACGGAGGCCCGGGGGGCCGGCCGGAGCTACACCGTGCGCACCGCCTCACCGGGAGGCACGCCGGTCCGCTGCTCCAGCGGGCTGCGCCTGAGCCCGGACGCGGACCTGGAACGCTGTTCCGCGCCGCACACCCTGATCGTTCCGGGCGGGGACGGGGCGCTGCGCCACGAGAACGAACGGGTCGTCGCCTGGCTGCGCGGGAAGGCTCCACGGGCCGCCCGGACCGCGTCTGTGTGCACCGGCGCCTTCCTGCTGGCCGAGGCCGGACTGCTGGCCGGACGCCGGGCCACCACCCACTGGGCCCTGGCGGACACGCTGGCCTCCCGCTACCCGGAAGTGACCGTGGACCCCGCGCCGGTCTTCGTCCGGGACGGCGCGGTGTTCACCTCGGCCGGCGTCACCACCGGCATCGACCTCGCCCTGGAGCTGGTGGAGCAGGACCTGGGCAGACACGCCGCGCTGACCATCGCCCGGCACCTGGTGGTGTTCCTGCGCCGGCCGGGGAACCAGCGACAGTTCAGCAGCCACCTGGAGGCCCAGACCGCGCACCGGGAGCCGCTGCGGGAGGTGCAGCGGTGGATCGCCGAGCACCCCGCAGACGACCTGTCGGTGGCGGCGCTGGCCCGCCGCGCCGCGCTGTCCCCCCGGCAGTTCGCCCGCGCCTTCGCGGCCGAGGTCGGCGTGCCGCCGGGCAGGTACGTGGACCGGGTGCGGCTCGAGGCGGCCCGCCGGTTGCTCGAGGACACCCGGGACGGGATCGAGGAGGTGGCCAAGGCCTGCGGCTACCGGACCACCGAGGCGATGCGCCGGGCCTTCCACCGCGAGCTCGCCGTCTCGCCCGCCGAGTACCGGCGCCGGTTCTCGCCGGCAGCCTCCTCCCCGGCGACCCCCTGAGCACTTCCGTGGACCGCGGCTCGGGCCGCTCGGCGCAGCCCCTGGGACGACACCGGCGCCCCGTGCCCGGTCCCCGGTCCGTCCCCCGCGGACAGCGACCACCGACAAGGAGTTCCCCCGTGCAGATCGCCATCCTGGTCTTCGACCGGTTCACCGCACTGGACGCCGTCGGACCCTATGAGGTCCTCAGCCGGCTGCCGGGAGCCGAGGTGGTGTTCACCGCCGAGTCCCGCGGGCCGGTGCGCGCGGAGACCGGGAGCCTGGCCCTGGTCGCCGACGCCGCGCTGGACGAGGTGCCCCGGCCCGACGTGGTGGTGGTCGCCGGTGGCCCGGGCCAGGGGGCGTGCATGGCGCCGGGCCCGGTGCTGAGCTGGCTGAGGGCCGTGGACGCCACCAGTGCGCACACCACGTCGGTGTGCACCGGTTCGCTGCTGCTCGCGGCGGCGGGCCTGCTCGTCGGCCGCAGGGCCACCACCCACTGGCTGGCGATCGACCAGTTGGCGGACCTCGGTGCGATCCCGGTGCACGAGCGGTTCGTGGCGGACGGCAAGTACCTCACCGCGGCGGGTGTCTCCGCCGGGATGGACATGGCGCTGTCCCTGGCCGACCGGATCGCCGGGGAGCAGGTGGCACGGACGATCCAACTCGGCTTGGAGTACGCACCGCAGCCACCGCACGGCGTGGCGCCGGGGTGCGCCGCGACAGCGGCTCCGGCGATCGTGGAGGGGCTGCGTGCCCGACGCCGGCAGATCCTGACCTGAGCGGGTGGTGCACCGGCACCCCGCGGCCGGGGCGGGTTTGCCGGCGCGGGGCACGTGGTACTGGCGTGACGGACCACGGCTGCCCACCGCGCCGCGCCGCTGGCAGCCGGGAAGCGCCGCGGGCCGGCGCGGGAGCCACGAGCCACGGAGGAGCGGCGATGAAGACCCACGAGCAGCGGGTGAAGGAGATCGTCGCCCGGCACTTCGGCGTCGCCCCCGGCGACGTCGGGTACACCTCCCACTTCGTCGACGACTTCGGCGCCGACGAGGCGAGCCTGCGCCTGCTGCTGGAGACACTCCAGCGGGAGCTGTGCTTCGACATCCTGGAGAGCGACACCCAGAACCTGCTGACCCCCAAGCAGGTCGCCGAGTTCATCCAGGAGTACTGCGGTCAGTGACCCCTGCCCCCGGCCCCCGGCGCCCGCGGGACCGCCGCACCCGGGGGCCGGAGACGGTCACGTCAGTTCCGGCCAGCCGAAGTACTGGGCGAACCCGGAGGGCAACTGGCTGATCAGCTTGTTGACCTCGCCGCCGCTGACGTCCTCGCCCAGCACGGACAGCACCGCCCGGGCGTGCATGTCGGCGATCCGCTCGTCATCACCCGTGGCCTCGGCCACATGGTGGATGAACTCGGTCACGCCCCAGTTCTGCGGGGCGGCCTCGGCCTGGTTGAGGGCCTCGGCCAGCTCGGGTGGGAGCTGGTCGGCCAGGTGCTCGGCCGACGCGGGGGTCAGCCGCCTGCCCAGCGTGGCCACCACGGCCTCGGTGATCCGACCCGCCTCGTCGGCGGCGTACTCGTCACGGTCGCGGACCGCCGCGACTATCTCTCCGTACTTCATGGACTGCTCCGCTCTGGATGCTTGTCCCGGCTCACACCGGCCGTGAATACCACTCCTCTGCCCCGTTAAACCGGGTCGAAGAGCAGCGAAAACCTCAATGCTGACTCATGGGCGAATACCCGGGAAATCGGGCCGCACTCACCCGGTGCGGCCCGGCGGAGGACCCGCGCAGAGCTGTTCCCGTCGCTGCCGGTGAAAACTTCCGCGGCCAAAACGAAACCCCAGGCGCCCCACTGGCAGTACCCCTTCTGGGTGGACATCAGCCACCCACCACTCGCAGCCGGACCGAGAGGCCGGTTGTCCAGCGACAGTCAGGAATGGGTCATGAACATGGGTCTGTTCGACAGGAGTAGGGACTACATCCTCGCCATGTTCCGCGTCCTGGTGGGGTTCCTGTTTGCCTGCCACGGGGCGGCGACGTTGTTCGACGTGCTGGGCGGGCCCAACAGCGGGCAGGTGCCTGGCGCCGGCGCCTGGCCCGACTGGTGGGCCGCGGTCATCCAGTTGTTCGGCGGAGCCCTGGTCGCCGTGGGGCTCGGCACCCGTGCCTCAGCCGTCCTGTGTTCGGGGTCGATGGCCTACGCGTACTTCGTCGAGCACCAGAGTGAGGCGTTGTTCCCGCTGGAGAACGGCGGGGAGAGAGCGGCGATGTTCTGCTGGGCCTTCCTCATCATCGCGTTCAGCGGGCCCGGAAGGTGGGCGCTGGACTCGCTGATCCAACGCCAGCGGGCCGCGGCGCGGTCGCAGAAGTCGCCCGCGGTGCCCGCCTGACCCACCGCTGTCGATCCGGAGCCCACCGCACCGACATGCCGCTGGCCGGCACGGGGTGCCGACCCGGCACCGGTCGGTGGCCACGCCCCTGGGGGCCTCCGGGTCGTCAGCCCTGCTTCTTGTGCGGTTTCCCGGTGACCGCGGCGTGCCCGTCCCCGCTGACCAGGGTCTGCCCGTCCCCGCTGGCCGGAGCCTGCTTCGTGTGATCCGGACGGAGCATGTCCACCACGCGCAGCAGCTCCATCGGCAGGGGGAAGATCAGCGTGGAGTTCCGCTCCGCGGACACCTCGGCCATCGTGGAAAGGATGCGCAACTGCATCGCCGCCGGGTGCCCCTCCAGGCGCTCGGCGGCGTCGCTCAAGGTCGCCGCCGCCTCGAACTCCCCCTTGGCGTGGATGACCTTGGCCCGCCGGTCCCGTTCGGACTCCGCCTGCCTGGCCATGGCCCGCCGCATCACCTCGGGCAGCTCCACGTCCTTGACCTCCACCAGCGACACCTTGACACCCCAGGGCTGGGTCACGTCGTCGATGATGTTGCGCAACCGCTGGTTGATCGCCTCCCGGTTGACCAGCAGCTCGTCGAGGTCCACCTGCCCCAGGATGCTGCGCAGCGTGGTCTGGGAGATCTGGGAGGTGCCCTTGATGTGGTCCTCGATGGCCAGGACCGACCGGTTGGGTTCCACCACGTTGAAGTACGCCACCGCGTTCACCCGGACCGTGACGTTGTCCTTGGTGATGATGTCCTGTGGCGGGATGCTCATGGTGACGGTCCGCAGGGACACCCGGACCATCCGGTCGACGTACGGGATCAGGAAGAACAACCCCGGCCCCTTGGCCCCCCCGGTCACCCGCCCCAACCGGAAGATCACGGCCCGTTCGTACTCCGGGATGATCCGCACCGACATCATCGCCAGGATGAGCACGACCAGGACGACGACCACGATGACGACGATGCCGGCGGTACTCACAGCCGCCCCGTCTCGTCGGCGCGGGTCGTGGGCATCAGGGTCCTGATGTCCCTGGGCAGGACGCGACTGAGGCGTTCCATGAGCTCGGGTGACACAGCGGCGTCGAGGACCTCGAGCACCGCGGTGGCGTCCCGGATCGCGGCGTCCTCGGGGGAGCCGGTTCGCCAGGAGATCCGGCCGAGGAACGTGGTGAGGTCGAACCGGTCACCCTTGCCCCGCTGCTCGCGGGTCCGGTCGTGTGCCGCGGTCACCCGCAGCACGTGTTCGCCCACCTCCGCGGGGAGCTGGGCGGCGAGGTGCTCGGCCACCCCGTCGGGCACCCGTTCCGCCACGGTCTCCAGCGTCGCCCGAACGGCGCGTTCCGCGGCGCCGCGGTCCGGCAACCCCGCTCTCGCCTGTACCTGACCGATCAGTTCGTCGTGGCGCATGGTCGTCCTCGTTCCTGGTCGGGACTCAACGCTGGTAGAGACCGACCAGGGTGCCGCTGGCCAGTTGCCGGTTGTCGACGATGTCGTGCACCTGGTCGGCCGAGGCGCCGTCCGGGATGGAGACCGGCTCGGGCAGCGCGTACAGGTGGAAGAAGTACCGGTGCGCCGGATCGCCGGTCGGGGGCTGGGGGCCGCCCCAGCCACGCTCCCGGTAGCCGTTGGTGTGCGGGGAGCCGCCGAGGGGTGTCTGTCCTGCCTCGGTGCCGGCGCTTCCCGGGTCGATGCCGGTGACCAGCCAGTGCAGGAAGTTCCCCGACGGGGCGTCCGGGTCCTCGCAGAGCAGGACCAGTTCTGCCGTGCCTTCGGGGATGTCAGACCAGGTCAGCGGCGGTGAGACGTTGTCCCCGTCCTTGGCGTAGCGACGGGGGATCACGGTGTGGTCGCTGAACGCGGCGCTGAGGAGTTCTATGCCAGCCATAGCCGTCGGTAGTACCCCTGGACAGGCCAGCCATGCCGCCGCGCCCCTCCGGTCCGCGCGTTGCTGGACCGGTGGGGCGCCGAACGCTCGTCCGTCCCCTGCGGTCCGTTACGGTCCGTGCTCTGTGTGCCCGCGGCGAGCACTGTCGGGGAACTGGTGTCCGAATTCAGGGGTGGTGAACCGGACGGCCGTGCGTCCCGTCAGGTCATAGGCCCCCCGCGATCGTGTCGAGGTACGCGGCGAGGTCCGCGGGACGGGAGTACATCGGGCCGTGACCGGTGTCCCACTCGGTGGTCCGCGCTCCCATGCGGGCGGCGAGTTCCCGCTGGGTGGCGACCGGCAGCGCCCGGTCCTCGGTGGCGACCAGGTAGTGGGTGGGCAGGTCGCGCCAGGCGGGAACCCCGGAGGGGTTCGCCTCTATGCCCAGGCGGGGGAACTTCTGTACGGCGCCGGCGATCGCGTTGCGCTCGGGGGTGGCGTCGGCGGACATGACCGTGCCGTAGTCCGGGCGGTCGAGGTAGGAGTAGCCGTCCTCGGTGACCTTCAGGTGCTGGAACAGCAGGCTGCCGGGATGGCGGCGGACGATGTCGCCGACCGTCTCGCCCTCGTCGGGCGCGAACCCGGCGATGTAGGCGAGGGCCGCGACGTCGTCCCGGCCGCGGGCCGCGTTGGTGACGACGGCGCCGCCGTACGACCAGCCGACCAGGAGGACGGGGCCTTTGACGGTGGACAGGACCCGGTGGACGACCGCGACGTCGCCGTCGAGGGACTCCAGCGGCAACTGGACGGCGACCGGTTCGTGGCCGAGGGCACGCAGGGCGGTGATGGTCTCGCTCCAGCAGGAGCCGTCGGCCCACAGGCCGTGGACGAGGACGATCGCGGGCATCGTGGGAACTCCGTGGACGTGGTGGATGTCGGACTCGGGCGCGACCGGGAACGAGGCCGCGGAGGACCATTCCAGCAGCACCGCGCCGTGCACGGGGCGGAACCCCCGATCGCGCTCCCGCACACCGGCCCCCGGGGACCCTCCCCGGCGGGAAACCCAGATGCCGGCCGGTGGGCCGGCATGTTGTGATGCCCGCCATGGACCGACCCCGACACCCCACCGGCGGTGACCCCGACCTGTGGGACGCAGTGGAGCAGAACCTCGCCGAGCACGCCTGTCACCTGCACCGGCACCTGGGTGGCTGCACCGTCGTGGAGACGGACGACCTGCTGGTCGCCGACAGCGGCCTGGACGACGACACCTTCAACATCGTCGCTGCGGCACGCCTCGCCCCGGACACGGCCCCGGCCCGGGTCAGGCAGACCGTCCGGTCCCTGACCGCCACGGGACGCCCCTTCTCCTGGTGGGTCGGACCCGCCTCCACACCGGCCGAACTCCCCGCACTCCTGGAGGCCGCCGGTGTGCACGCGTCCGGGACGGAGTCGGGCATGTGGCGGGACCTCGAGGAGCCCCTGCCCGAGCCACGCGCCGGGGGCCTGGACATCCGCCGGGTGACCACCCAGGGGCAACTCGCCGACTTCTCAGCCGTCCTGGCCGCGAACTGGGACCCACCCGCCGCGACCGTGCGCCGCTTCTTCGCCGAGGCGGCCCCGTGGGCGTTGGCCCCGACGAGCCCGGCCCGCTACCTGGTCGGCTACGTCGAGGGCCGACCGGTGTGCTCGGCCGAGGTGTTCCTGCACGCGGGGGTCGCCGGCATCTACAACATCGCCACCCTGGCCACCGACCGGCAGCGAGGACACGGCGGCGCCATCACCCTGGCCGCCGTGCGCGCCGCGTACGACGAGGGCGCGCGCACCGCGGTCCTCCAGGCGTCCGCGGACGGCGAACGCGTCTACCGGCGGCTGGGGTTCGACTCCTGCGGCACGTTCACCGAGTACGCCATCGTTCCCTGAGACGGCCCGGAGACCAGCCCCCGGGGCGCCGTCGCCGGTCAGAGCGGCGGCTCGGCCGACACCGTGCGGAACGTGAGGGTGAACTCGACCGGCTCCGGGCGGAGCTGGTGCTCCGGCAGCACCCCGGGGCCGCAGGACGCACTGCCGACGCCGTGCATGGCGTGGTCCAGGTTCACCCACACCGTGTCCCGGGAGGGGACCAGGTCCAGGGGGTGCCGTGCGGCGTCGAGGTGCTCGCTCGTCCAGCGCCGCGCGGTGAACCAGAACGTCGGCTCGCCGTCCACGCGCAGTCCGTTGCCCTCGGCGTCGGACAGCCGGGCCCACCGCACGTCGATGCGGGCGCCGTTCTCCTGGGGACGGACGTACGGGGTCTGGAGGGCGTCGACCGAGCGTTCCCAGCGGCCCACCGCGGCGGCCTCCCTGGAGTCCGGGTACGCCTCCTCGGGGCCACCGCCGAACCACGTGGCCGCGTCGAGCGCCGCGGGAACGCCGAGGCGCACCCCGAGCCGCGGCAGGGTGCACGGCCACTGGCCTTCCGGGTCCACCCGGACGGTGAGCCGGAGCAGCTCCCCGGTGGCTGTCCACCGGTAGGTGGTGCGCAGGGCGACGTCCGTCGCCGCGGGTGCCACCCGGGACCGCACCACGAGCTCCCGGCCCCGGAGCGTCACCGCGTCCACCCGGTGCTGCATCCGGTGCAGGCCGACCTGCCGCCAGAGCAGGGCGTGACAGGGCTCGGACGGGGAGGCCGCCCCCTCGTCGTTGTCGGTGGGCGCGCGCCAGACGTCCAGGCGGGGGCCGGTGAGGTCCAGGGAGCCCAGCCGCACCAGCGTGCCCGACGCGGTGTCGAAGGTGGCCGGACCCAGGACGACCACCGAGCCGCGGTCGCGGGGGACGGCCGCGGCGGGGGCAGCACGGCCCCCGGCCAGCGCTCGGCGCCCGGGGCCGCGGTCCGCCGGGAACTGCCCCCAGGCCACCAGGTGACCGGCGGGCGCCCACGCGGTGTCGGACGCCAGGACCGCCCGCACGGTCCACCATGCCTCTCCCGGCGGTGCCGAGGCGGACAGCGGCGCCGCGGGAAGCGTGAGCCCGGCGGACTCCCCGGGCGCGAGCGGGGGGACCGCGAGCGGTCCCCCGTCCACCGCCGCGCCCTCCACCTCCCGGGACCACGAGAAGCTCAGGTGCGACAGGTCAACCATGTCGTGCAGGTTGGTTACCCGCACCGTCCCCGGCTCCGGGCCGCCCACGATGCGGACGGGTTGGATCACCTTCCGGTACTCCAGCAGGGCGGGGGAGGGGGTGCGGTCGGGGAACAGCAGGCCGTCGCAGACGAAGTTGCCGTCGTGGACCTCCTCACCGAAGTCACCGCCGTAGGCGTAGAACGGCGTGCCGTCGGCGGCGCGCCTGACCAGTCCGTGGTCGATCCACTCCCACACGAACCCGCCCTGGCAGCGCTCGTGGGCCTCGAACAGCCGCTGGTACTCGCTGAGGCCGCCCGGCCCGTTGCCCATGGCGTGGCCGTACTCGCACTGGATGAACGGCAGGGTGCGCCGCCTGGCTACCAGCTCCGGATCGGCGGTGCCGGTGGCCAGCCAGGCGTCGAGCGGGGCGGAGGTGCCGTCGGGGGCCACGGGCTGGTCCTCGACGCGCAGACCGATCCGCTCCACCTCGGCGTGCGACGCGTACATCCGTGAGTAGACGTCGACGTCGGCGCTGGACAGGTCTCCCTCGTAGTGGATCGGCCGGTCCGGATCGCGCCGTCTGATCCACGCCGACATCGCGGTCAGGCCCCGACCGGTCCCGCACTCGTTGCCCAGCGACCACATGATCACGCAGGGGTGGTTCTTGTCCCGCTCCACCATGCGTTCGGCACGGTCCAGCAGCGCGGGGGTCCAGCGGTCGTCGTCCACCGGGTTGCCCCGCCAGCCCACGGTGGCGAAGCCGTGGGTCTCCAGGTCGCACTCGTCGATGACCCACAGCCCCAGCTCGTCGCAGAGGTCCAGGAACGCCGGGTGCGGCGGGTAGTGGCTGGTGCGGACGGCGTTGATGTTGTGCTGCTTCATCAGCAGCAGGTCACGGCGCATGGTGTCGGCGTCCAACGCCCGACCGGTGCGGGGGTGGAACTCGTGGCGGTTGACCCCGCGGAACAGGACACGCCGGCCGTTGACCCGCAGCACCCCGTCCTCGACCCGGACGGTGCGGAAACCCAGCCGCAGCGGGATGCGCTCGCCGCCGGTGCTCAGCTCGGCGTCGTACAACCGCGGTTCCTCGGCCGACCACGGCCGCACCGGCACCGTTGCCGGTTCCCCGGTGGCCAGGTCGAGGCCGAGCTCGGGAACGGTCACCCGGCCCGCGGGGGAGCAGTCCACCCGGAGCGTTCCGTGTCCGCGGCGGTGGTCGTACGAGGCGTGGACGAAGAAGTCCGCGACCGAACCGTGCGGTCGGTGCAGCAGGGTGACGTCCCGGAAGATCCCGGGCAACCACCACATGTCCTGGTCCTCCAGGTAGCTGCCCGACGACCACTGGTGCACCCGGACCGCGAGCACGTTGCCGCGGTCGCGCAGCAGGTCCCCCACCGCGAACTCGTGCGGCAGCCGGCTCCCCTTGAACGACCCGAGTTCCTGGCCGTTGAACCAGACCCGGGCGCAGGACTCCACGCCGTCGAAGCGCAGCACCGCCGCACCGTCGGGCCAGTCCCCGGGGAGGTCGAAGACCAGGCGGTGGTCACCGGTCGGGTTCTCGGTGGGGACCCGGGGCGGGTCGAGCGGGAAGGGGTACCGCACGTTGGTGTACGCGGGAGCGCCGTACCCGTGCAGGCACCAGTGCGAGGGCACCGGCAACGTGTCCCAGGCCGAGTCGTCGTGGTCGGGCCGGACGAACGCCTCGTCCCACGTGGTCGCGGTCGGGGCGAACCGGAAGCGCCAGGAGCCGTTGAGGCTCAACCGGCGGGCATCGGACGACGGGTACCAGGCGCGCGGCGGCAGACCACCGGTGCCGGGTGAGACGTCCTCGTGGAAGGGCGGGCGGGCGGCGTCCTGCGGGACGGTCATGTGCTCTCCCTCGGTGGTGGTCGGTCTCAGCCGGCGGTCCCGGACCCCGACGGACCGCCGAGGCGGGCGACGTACCGCAGCCCACCCAGGAGGTGGCGGCGGAAGTCGGGGTCGGCGTAGATCTCCCGGGTGTGGCCGAGGGACGTGAAGAACGACCGGCCGCCGCCGTCCAGTTCGCGGGACCACGCCAGTGGGTGGTCGGCCCCCATGGTGCCGGAACCGTAGCTGTCCTCGTCCACCCGGAGCAGGACCCGCACGCGCCCACGGGGGTTGTCCTGGAACTCGTACCACTCGTCGACCAGCGGCCAGGTGTCACCGAGGTGCCGGGTGGCCGGGTGGTCGTGGTCCTCGACCACCACCACCCCCGGTTGCAGCGGGGGGTGGTGGGTGAAACGGGCGCCGATCAGCTCGCCGAAGTACGGCCAGTGGAGTTCCGTTCCCGCGGCGGAGTGCACCCCCACGAAGCCACCACCCGCGGCCATGTACCCGCGCAGGGCGTCGCGCGCCTCGGGGGTGAGCACCTCCCGCATGGTGGAGAGGAAGACCACGGCCCGGACGGTGCCGAGGTCGTCCGTGAAGGCGTCGGGGTCCTCGGTGTGCCGCACCGAGAAGCCGTGCTCGGCACCGAGGGCCCGGAACGCGGCGACACCGTCGGGGATGGAGTCGTGGCGGTACCCGTTGGTGCGGGTGAACACGAGCACGCTGGGGGGTCGCATGGCCCCCATCGTAGGAGCCGCCCCTAGGGCCTGTCTGATAAGTAGCGTCGTCCGCCCGGAGGGCGGGGGTCGCGGCGTCTGGTGCGTGCGATCGCAAGGCGGAGGGTCGTCCTCGTACTGGGCGTACGTGGACGATCCCGACAACGCAGCGAGCGTGCGTGCCAGGCGTCACGACCCAGGCGGGATTTATCAGACAGGCCCTAGCGGACCGGCGCGCGCCGCAGGGGCTCCCGGGATCAGCCCCAGCGGAAGGACCAGTGGTCCCTGCCCCGCAGATGCTCGCGCGCGTAGCGGGCCAGCGTGCCTCCGCACCGCCGTACGTTGTCGGGGCAGAACGCGAGGTGTTCGGCCGCCACCGCCACGGCCTGGTCGAGCGTCCGCGGTGGCCCCGCCACCGAGACGTGCAGCACGCCGTGCTCCTCCAGCGCGACGACCCGCACCCCGAACCTGTCCTCCCAGCTCCGCAGCACCGCGCTGGACTGCGCGGCGTCGTGGCCGTCACAGCCCCCCGGCCGGCCGGTCCAACCGACGGCGGCCAACACGTCGGCCCCACGCCCCGCCGGAACGAGGCCCACCCGGGGCCGACACAGCATCGCGTGCTCCACCAGCTCACCGGCGACCCTGGCCGCCACCACGTCGGGATCGTCCTCGGGCGGCGGGGTGGCGGCCAGGCCGGGCCACCGGGGACGGGGGGAGGCAGAGGTGCCTTCCCAGCAGGTCCTGGGGGCCTGGTGGGGGGCCGGGGGGACGTGCCGCGCCCACCACCACCGCAGGAGCGCCTCGGCGTCGAACGCGCCCGGGTCGGAGCCCGGGTGCGGGGCGGGCGCGCGGTCCCAGGGACGCCCGCGGCGCCCGCCGAGCAGCACCGGCCACAGCCCCGTCGTCCGGTGCGCGGGAAGCAGCCGCGCCCAGGAGTCCCCCGTCGCCTCCTCGTCCGCGCGCCACAGCAGGGAGTGGCGCCGGCCGCCGCGGCTGCTGGCCGACGCGCCCCGTAGCGGACCGTGGCCGGCGGACACCGTGGAGCGGCCCGCGCCGTGAAGGGGGGTGCCGCCCCGGGCGCGCGAGGGGCGAGGAGGCAACGTCATGACCCGAACCCTAGGCACCGGGTCGGACAGTGGCTCTCGACGCCCGGCGCGAAGCGGGCCGGCTGCCTCAAGGCCCGCTGGGGACGCCCGTGGGCCGTCCACCACCGCGCTCCGGCCTATCCCTCGGAGGCCAGCCGGTAGGTGCAGACGTGCACGCCCGTGCTGCTGGTGACGGTGGAGACCAGCTCCAGGGTCCGCAGCACGCCGTTGTCGGGGAAGATCGTCTTGCCGCCGCCGAGGATCACCGGCTCGATCATGAGGCGGAGCTCGTCCACCATCCCCTCGCCAAGCAGGGCGCGCACGAGCGTGGGGCTCCCCATGACGACCAGGTCGCCCCCGTCGGAGTCCCGCAGCTTCCGGATGCCGGCGACGGCCTCCTCACCGGGGATGCGTGTGGTGTTGTCCCAGGTCAGCTCCGCGTCGCTCAGCGTCGAGGAGACGACGTACTTGGGGATGGCGTTCATCCGGTCGGCGAACGGGTCACCGGCCCGCTCGGGCCACGCCGCGGCCATCGTCTGCCACGTGCGGCGCCCGAACAGCAGAGCCTCGGCCTTGGTCATCACGTCGTTGAAGACGGGACCCATGACCTCGGGGTCGAAGAACGGGCCCGACCAGCCGCCGTGGGCGAAACCACCGTCGGTGTCCTCCTGGGGGCCGCCCGGGGCCTGCACGACGCCGTCCAGGCTGATGAACTCGCTGACCACGATCCGCATGGGACTTGCTCCTTCTGTTCGCTACGGGACTACGGTTGTTCAGACCGTCGTGGGGCGCGGAAGTCATCGCACCACGTGATCCCGCAGTGGTGACCTAGGGCACAGGATCGTACGTCCCTTCGGCCGCGCCCGTGGCCACCTTGCCGGGCCGGGTCGCTCGGTACGCGCCGCCAGCGGTGACGACCGCCACCCGGAGTCGCCCCCTTGGTTCCGGGTTCCGGGCCTCCGCCGAGCGCGCACCGGGGAAACCCGCTCGCCCTGTCGCCTCCTCGACGGGACCCTGTGGGCATGGAGTTCCTCTGCTACCACCGCGACCGTCCCGGCTCGCTGCCGCTGCGCCACGAGCTACTGGAAGAGCACTGGTCGTATATGGACCGGTATGCCAAAACGATGATCGCCCGGGGTCCGACCCTCGCCGACGACGGCGACACACCCACCGGAAGCGTGCACATCGTCGGCCTGCCCGATCCCGCCGCCGCCCGCGCGTTCGCCTTCGACGAGCCCAACTACCAGGCCGGCGCCTACCGGGACGTGCTGCTGCGACGGTGGCACAACACCCTGGGACGCACCATGTGGGACTTCCCGGGCGGACGGACCGGCGGCAACCGGTACCTCGTGCTCGGCCTCGGCCTGGGGCAGATCGCCGACCTCGCCGTGCCGCCCAACCAGGACGAGCTGGTCGCCTACGGGCCGCTGCTGTCCGACGACGGCACCACCTGGCTGGGCACGGCGGCGCTGCTGCGGGCGCCGGACCCGGACGCGGCACGCGCCATCCTGACCCCGGACCGGTACGCCGACATCGAGGTGCACAACTGGCAGTTCGGCGGGCGGCCGTCATGACCCGAGTTCCCGAACTCGCCGCACCCCGCAACTGGCGACGAACTACCGCCGTGGAGAACCAGCCGGTGCTGGCCACGCCCCGAAAGGCATGGCCAGCACCAGTGAGCCGGGTGCGAGCGGATTCACGGAACGGAAAACCCGATGCTCGCCCGGGAAGCGGCGGAAACGGGCTGTCGAAGACCCGTCCCGGGCGCCGGCCGTCAACCCGTCACAGGATTTCGATGGCGTTGACCTTCGGCGGGCGGTTCGGGAAGGTGATCTCACGCCACCGTTCGATCTTCACCGAATCGCCATTGGCGTCGTAGTAGATCAAGTCGTTGTTCCCGGTGGAGATCTTGTCGACCCACCACCCACCGAAGGAGGTCTTCCCGCGGTTCGCGTAGCAGTCCACGCTCTGGCGCCCGCCACTGTGCGACCAGATCTTCAGGAAGTTCTCCCCGCCACGGCATTGGACGTGGTCGATGGCGAAGGCGTTGCCGCTCGGCACGGTCATGGTGAACGCGGCAGCGGCAGCGAACGCCACGGTCACGGAACGCGCGACCCTCTTGGCATGTGAGATCACAAGTTCTCCTTACTTTGCATGGCGCACCGGGGGCTCAGTTCGCAGCCACCGTGAGTGGAATCTGGCTGAACGCGCATATCCATGACCCCGCCGTGCGGCCATCACGTCCCCTTGTCTCTGCTTGCGCGGACCACGATCCGGTGAGAATGCGGTGCCGGGCAATCCGCCTTGCGGGCACGGCTGGAATTCACTCCCGAATGTCCAGATACTGACTAGTTGCTCATGTTGTCGTATTGATGCGACGAAATGCTGTGTAGCGCTATGCGTATACCCTGGGTGAGGTTCCGGGAGGGGCGGGCGGCAAACCCAGTGAAAAGTTCACTCGGAGGTTGAATTCGGTGCTCCGGGCACGGGCGGCCATCAATGGGTGCCGCGGTTCCGTCGGTCAGGGCGCCACCGAGCACCCGCGGGGCAGCCGACCGTCACCCGGGTGCCTCGCCGGCAGCCCGAGCCCGCCGGCAACGCCCGCCACGCCTGAATAATCACTTGCCTGTCGGACCGCTGTTCAGGATCATGCGCACGATGAGCGGCATACCCGAGCGGTGGAGCCGGGCCAGCGTCTACCCCGACATGTGGGCGGACCCTGACGAGGATCCCCGCAACAGCGACGGAGCCAGCCCGGACGGTGAGTTGGCGACGCTTCAGGACTTCCTGCGCGGCTACCGACTGACCCTGCGGATGAAGTGCGAGGGCTTGGAGCCGGAGCAGATGGCGCGCCGTTCGGTACCGCCGTCAACGATGTCCCTGCTGGGCCTGGTCCGCCACCTCGCCGAGGTGGAGCGGGACTGGCGCAACTGGATCGTGCCGGGGGACCCGGCACCGAAGTTGTACGGGGCGCGTGACGCCGACTTCGACGGGGTCGCCGCGGAGCAGGCGCTGGTCGAGGGCGCGTTCGCCGATCTGGCTCGCGAACAGGCGGCGACGGACGCGGCCTTCGCCGAGTACGCGGATCTGGGCGCCCGGGTGGGCAAGGACGGCAACTCCGTCCGCGAACTGTGGGTGCACCGGATCGAGGAGTACGCCCGCCACTGCGGCCACGCCGACCTGCTGCGCGAACGCATCGACGGCCGGGTGGGGCAGTAGCGCACCCGACCCGCCGGAGGCAGAGACGTGCGGCGTACGGATCACGGCGGTGCCAGGACGGTCCGGGGAAGCGAGGTTGCGTGGACGAGGTGCAGCGGTTCCGCCAGGCGCTGGTGGCGTGGGCGGCGGGCGGAGCGGAGGCGGGTGCGGCCGCCGCGGTCGCGCGGGAGCTGGCCGGCGGCGTCGTGCGGACGGTCGTGCTCGTCGAGGGAAGCAGTGACCAGGTCGCGCTCGAAGCGCTGGCGACGCGCCACGGCCGCGACCTCGGCGCAGAGGGCGTCGCGGTCGTACCCCTCGGCGGTGCCACGGGCATCGGGCGTTTCCTGGACGTGTGCGGCCCTTCGGGGCTCGGCCTCCCGCTGGCCGGTCTGTGCGACGTCGGAGAGGAACGGCACTTCCGGCGTCACCTCGAGCGGGTCGGTCTCGGGTCCGGTCTGACACGGGCCGAACTGGAGACCCTGGGGTTCCACGTGTGCGTGGCCGACCTGGAGGACGAGCTGATCCGCGCGGTCGGGGCCGAGGGCGTGCAGCGGGTCATCGAGGCCCAGGGCGAGCTGCGCCCCTTCCACACCTTCCAGGGGCAGCCGGCACAGCGGGAACGGCCCGTGGAGCACCAGCTACGGCGCTTCTTGGGCACGCACAGCGGTCGCAAGGCGCTCTACGCACAGGCGTTGGTCGCGCACCTGCACCTCGAGCGCGTTCCCCGGCCGCTGGAGCGCCTCCTCGCGCACGTCTGACGCGGGCCCGGTGCCGGCGGCCACGTCCGGACCCGGTTCGGGGTGGCTGGTGGCCGGCGGATCACGCGAGGTTGCCGGTCCCTCCGCCATCAGCCGTGAACGAGTGCAGGTCGGCTACGGCGAGGGTTTGTTCCGCGCCGTGCGCGTCGAAGGTGCCGACGCGCCGGAAACCGAGGCGGGTGGCGAGCCTGAGTGAACGCGCGTTGGCGGTCTGGGTCACCACCAGGACCGGCTGGTCGGGCAGCTCGTCGGCGGCGGCGCGCAACACAGCCGTGGCGGCCTCGAACGCCAGCCCCGCACCCCAACTGCCGCGCCGGAGCAGGTAGGTCAGCTCCAGCTCCGCGCCCTCCTCGGTGACGTGCCCGGGAAGGTCGGCGGAACGGCGGTCGAGCACCAGCGTCCCGAGGAACCGGTTGGTTTCCCTGTCGGCGATGACGTAGGTGCCGGGCCTGCTGGCGACGGCGCTGACGCCGTTGGCGTCGAAGTACTGCTCGACGACGTCACGGGGCCGCGGGCCGCCGAGGTGGGCCCGGACCCGCGGATCGGTCTGGAGTTCGATGAGGCCGTCGATGTCGGTGTTGTGCGCCTTCCGCAGCCTGAGTCGATCCGTGGTGATCTCCATGGCGGACAGCGTGGGCGGTGCGTTCATCGGGTCTCCTTCGTGGATACCCCGGCCTTCGGGCCGGGGTGTGCCTCGAGCTTGGCGTGCTCGGCGAGTGGTGTGGATGAGCGCTGGGCCTGTGCCCGACGTTCGAAGGGGTCGAGCGGCGCGGGCGTAGCGGGCGGCGAGGTCCGCGAACGCGGTGGCCAGTTGGGGTGGGCCGATGACCTCGACATCGGTGTCGAAGCGGCCGATGGCCGCGGCGAGTCCGGTCCACGACCAGGCGCCGAGGGTGAGTCGGCAGCGGTGAGGGCCGAGTGCCTCGACGATCCCGTCCTGGACGAAGGGTGCGACGTCGGCGGCCGGGAGGTGGAGGACGACGTCGCCCAGGCAGGGCCATTCGGTGGTGGTGCCGTCGTTGCCGCGGAACCGGCTGGTGATGAAGGTGGAGACGTCGCCGCCGGGGAGTTGGCGAGGGGTGAAACGGGGGCCGGTGGGGGTGCGGGGGTGGACGCGGTCGACGCGGAAGGTGCGCCAGTCCTCGCGGTCGAGGTCCCAGGCCACGAGGTACCAGCGGTGACGCCAGGTGACCAGGTGGTGGGGTTGCACGCGGCGGGGGTTGTCGGCCGGGGCGCTCGAGCCCGGCGCGTAGTCGAGGCGCAGTTCCTCGCGGGCGTCGATGACGTGGCTCAGGGCCGTCACGACCTGAGCGTCGACCTGGGGGGTGCCGCCGGCCGCGGGCGGTTGGACGGCGGTGACGCGCAGCAGGTCGATGCGGTGGCGTAGGCGGGGTGGCATGACCTGGCGGAGGGTGGCCAGGGCGCGGGTGGCGTCTTCGGCGAGGGGGGTGCCGGGTGCCGCGGTCTGTAGCGCGACGGCCAGGGCTACGGCCTGGTCGTCGTCGAACAGCAAGGGAGGCAGGTGGGTGCCCGCCTCCAGCCGGTAGCCGCCGGCCGGTCCTTTGACGGTTCTGATCGGGTAGCCGAGTTCGCGCAGGCGGTCGATGTCACGGCGCACGGTGCGCGAGGTGACGCCGAGGCGCTCGGCGAGGTCGTCGCCGGACCAGTCACGGCGCGTCTGAAGGAGCGAGAGCAGCGCGAGCAGGCGGGAGGACGTCTTCTGCATGACACACACCTTCGCCCGAGTACAGGACAGAACCTGTCCGCTACGTCTGCCATCGTGGCACACGAGCCGCCCGGGAAGGCACCGCACCCGGTCACGGCAGCCGCCGGTCCGGATGCTCGGCGGCGTGTTCGTCACATCGAGGCGAGGAGCCGGTCATGTCCGTCACGACCACCACCCACCTGAACTTCCGAGGCGCCGCACGCGAGGCGCTGGACTTCTACCAGTCCGTCTTCGGCGGACGCACCGTCGCGGTCACCTACGGGGACGCGGGCGCCGTGCGGGACGAGAGCGAGGCGGACTGGGTGATGTGGGGCGAGGTGGTCGGCGACAACGGCTTCCACGTCATGGCCTACGACGTGCCCTCGAAGCTGCCCTGGGACCAGGGCGAGAACCCGTTCTTCGTCTCCGTACGCGGTGACGACGCCGAGGAGATCAGCGCCCTGTGGGACAAGCTCGCAAAAGGGGCGACCATTGTCCGTCCGCTGGAGCCCGCGCAGTGGGCGCCGCTGTACGGCATGCTCACCGACGGGTTCGGCGTCACCTGGGTCCTGGACGTCGCCGCCCCGCGCCACGGCTGATCCAGCCGACCCGACGCGCCCGCGCCGTCCAGGCCGCCACACCCTCACCCACCTGGTCAGGCCCCCGCAGGTGTCCTCCACACCTCCTCCCTCGACCCGCCGCTCCTCCCCGGTCCGGTGCCTCACCCGGGGTCAACGATCCAGCCGCCCGGGAGCGATGTCCGACCGGGTCCCACCGCGCGTCACCTGTTGGCGGGCGCCGAGGAGGATCTCGCTGACTTCCTGGACCCGGCCACCCGCTGGGCCGCCAGGCACCTGCCGGACCACGCGGAGCGCGTCGGCAACGCGCTCGCCCGCGCGCCGACACCGCCGCCGCGCGGCTGAGTGCGCACGTGGCTCCCCTGCCGGCAGCGCCACGGGAGCCACACCGGCCCGTGCTCCCACCGCGGACACCCAGCCGCGGGTACGGCGTCGGTGTGGAGGGCGGGCCGTGGCCGTGTGCCCAACATCACAGCGGGTGCGGCCACCGGGAGGCCGCCGGTCCCGGTGACCGTGCGTGCCCGAGTGCTCGACGCCGGGTGTCCGCTCGACGGGCGGGAACGCGCCTGGGCCGGCGCAATCGCCGGTGACTGACTACTGACCGTGGCCGATGGCGTCGGCGGTCTCACCCGGCGCGGTCGCTCGCCTCCGACTGGTGAGCGTGGCGTGCTCCAGCGCCTCCCGCGGAGGGGGCGCGGCGACTGCTCCCACTTCCCGGACCGAAGTGGCATCGTTCTCATCTGGCATCGTTCCCACATCAGGTGCGGCACCGGCGCGACCGCGCGGACGCATCGCCGGGACCGGTTCAGGCCCCCGCGGGTTCCCCCCGCACCCACCCGCCCTCACGGAGAGCACATGAGCCACTCCTCAGGCCGGTCCGGACCGGGCTGGCTCCCACCTCCCCGCGCCGGCCTGGCCGTGGCCCCCGCGGCGGTGACGCCGGTCTGGCCCACCCCCCAGTCGGTGGTGCTCCCTCGGCCGGGGGGTTTCCCGCTGCCGGCCCGGGTGGCCCTGGTCACCGGCCGGGGCGCCGACCGGGCGGCGGTCGGGCTGGTGCACGCCGTCCTGCGGGCGGTGGGGGTGGAGGTGCTGCCCGAGGGGCGGCACGCCGACACCGTGGTCCACCTCGGTGACGACGCTCCCCAGGACCCCACGGGCCGTGTCCTGGCCGAGTTGGGGGTCCGCGGCCCGGAGGGGTTGCCGGCGGGTGGGTACGTCCTCGCCACGGGTACCGGTGGCGGCGGGGTGCGGCACCTCGTGCTGCACGGAGTGGACCCGGCCGGCGCCTTCTACGCGGCGCAGAGCCTGCGCCAGTTGCTGGGCGTCGGGCCCGACGGGCGGGGTCCCGCGGTGTCCGACGGAACCGCGGGCCTGCCCTGGATCGAGATCCGTGACTGGCCGGACGTGGCCCTGCGCGGCACCATCGAGGGCTTCTACGGTGCTCCCTGGTCGCACCGCGACCGGCTCGACCACCTGGACTTCCTGGGCCGGACCAAGCAGAACGCGTACGTGTACTCACCCAAGGACGACCCCTATCTGCGGGAGCGGTGGCGGGACCGCTACCCGGAGGACTGGTTGGGGCCGCTGCGGGCGCTGGTGGAACGGGCCAGGGCCAACCACGTGGAGTTCACCTACGCGCTCTCACCCGGCCTGACCGTCTGCTACTCCCTGCCCGCCGACCTGCGGGCGTTGCTGGACAAGTTCCAGGTCATGTGGGACCTGGGGGTGCGCAGCTTCGCCGTGCCGCTGGACGACGTCCCCATCGACCGGTTCCCCCACGAGGAGGACGCGCCGAGGTTCGGCGCCGGCGAGGCGGCGCTCGGCCTGGCCCAGTCCCACCTGCTCAACGAGGTCAAGCGGGCGTTCATCGACACACACCCGGGCGCGCACCCGCTCCAGATGGTCCCCACCGCCTACGCCTCGGTGCGGGACAGGCCGTACAAGCAGGCACTGCGCGAGCACCTCGACCCCGGGATCGTCGTGGAGTGGACCGGTGAGGGGGTCGTGGCGCCGCTGGTCAGTGCCGAGCAGGCCCGCGCGGCCATGGCCACCTACGGTCACCAGGTCCTGCTGTGGGACAACTACCCGACCAACGACTACGTCACCTCCCGCCTGCTCCTCGGCCCCTACACCGGCCGTGATGCCGGCGCCGCCCGGCTCCTCGCCGGGATCACGGCGAACCCGATGAACCAGGAGGCCCCGTCCCGGATCGCCCTGTTCACCAGCGCGGGCTTCGGTTGGAACGCCGACGCCTATGACGCCGAGGCGGCCCTCGACGCGGCCGTCGCCGACCTCGGCGGCTCCGCGGCGTCCGCCCTGCGGGTCCTGGTGGACAACAGCCGCTCCTGCGAGCTCTCCCCGACCGAGTCGCCGGCGCTGACCGCCCTGGTCGACGCCTTCTGGGCAGGCTGGGACGGCGCCGTTGACCTGGGTGCCGCGGCCCGTGACCTGGACCTCTACTTCCAGCGGATGACCAGGGTGCCGCACGGACTCGCCCGGGAGCCGGGCCTCGTCGCGTTCGTCGAGCAGGCCGGGCCCTGGATCGGCAAGCTGGCGGCCTACGGTCGGGCCGGCCGCACGGCGGTGCGGACGCTGCTCGCGGTACGGGCGGGGGACCGGCCCCATGCGGAACGGGAGGCCCGTGCCCTGGGCCGGCAACGCCGCGCCCTGGACGCGATCGTCCAGCAGGTCGCCGTGGGCGTGATGGACCCGTTCCTGGACCGGGTGGCCAAGGAGGCGGCCTCCGCCCGGTGACCCCTGGGCGCCGCCGTCGCGGTGGGCGCCCCGCCGTCCGTCGTCGCCCCGCCGTCCGTCGCCACGGTTCCCTGACGGCGACCGTGTTCCGCCCCCCGGAGTCGTTCGCCCGCGCCGGCCTCCGCCCCCGGTGGGACTCCCGCTGTGCGCCGCTGTGACCAGCTTCTCGTGAATCGTTTCATGAAACGGCGGGTGTCGCCCCGGGGATGGCTCGCGGCTCGACCGCCCGGCGCTGCCGCGGTGTCACCCCTGCCTGTCACGCGAGATTGGGTGACGCTGGCGAAGTCCTGGGAAGTTTCGAGCCGCGACCCCTTGACGTGGTGATTCATGGACGCGTAATTTCCGGGAAATCAGCATTGAATCCTTTCACTGGCTGGCGACCTCCGAGGCAGGCCCATGAGGAGCCCCACCATGAACAAGTCCGACTCCGTTCGGCCGCCCGTCCTTGCTCTGCGCGGTGTGAGCAAGTCCTTCGGCGCGGTACGGGCGTTGCGGGACGTGTCCCTCGAGCTGCACGCCGGGGAGGCGCACGCGCTCGCCGGCGAGAACGGGGCCGGCAAGTCCACGTTGATCAAGACCCTGGCCGGGGTGCACCGCCCGGACGTCGGCGAGGTCTTGCTCAACGGCGAGCCGGTCGTCTTCCACGGACCCAAGGACGCCCGCGACGCGGGGATCGCGGTGATCTACCAGGAGCCGACGCTCTTCCCCGACCTGACCATCGCCGAGAACATCTTCATGGGGCGGCAGCCCCGAAGGTCGCTGGGCCGGATCGACCACCGGGCGGTCCGGCGGACCACCGGGGAGCTGATGCGGCGGCTCGGGGTGAGCCTGGACGCCGACCGGTTGGCGCGCGGCCTGTCCATCGCGGACCAACAGATCGTCGAGATCGCCAAGGCCCTCTCCTTCGACGCCCGTGTGCTGATCATGGACGAGCCCACCGCGGCGCTCACCGGCAGCGAGGTGGCCCGGCTGTTCTCCGTGGTGGAGGCGCTGCGCGCGGAGGGTGCCGCGGTGCTGTTCATCTCGCACCGTCTGGAGGAGATCTTCAGCCTGTGCCAGCGGGTCACCACCCTGCGGGACGGCCGCTGGATATCCAGCGAGCCGGTGGCCGGGCTGACCGAGGACGACCTGGTGCGCCGGATGGTCGGCCGGGACCTCGACGAGCTGTACCCCAAGCAACAGACCACGATCGGTCAGGTCGCCCTGTCCGTGCGCCGGCTGACCCGCGAGGGGGTGTTCCGGGACGTCTCGTTCGAGGTGCGCCGCGGGGAGATCGTGGCGCTCGCGGGCCTGGTCGGTGCCGGGCGCACCGAGGTCGCCCAGGCGGTGTTCGGGGTGGACCGGGCGGACGCCGGCGAGGTGCGGGTGGACGGCAGGGCACTGCCGCCGGCCTCACCGACGGCGGCGATGGACGCCGGTCTCGCCCTCGTCCCGGAGGACCGCAGGCAGCGGGGCCTGGTGATGGAGATGTCCATCGAACGCAACATCGGCCTCACCGGCCTCGGCTCGCTCGGCCGTGGTGGCCTGGTGCGCCGTGCCCTGGAACGGGGACGCGCCGCGGACTGGGCGGCCCGGCTGCAACTGAAGTACAACCGCCTCTCGGACAGCGTCGAGGTGCTCTCCGGGGGCAACCAGCAGAAGGTGGTGCTGGCCAAGTGGCTGGCCACCAAGCCGTCCGTGCTCATCGTGGACGAGCCCACCCGCGGCATCGACGTCGGCACCAAGGCCGAGGTGCACCGGGCGCTGTCCGCGCTCGCCGCCGACGGGCTCGCCGTCCTGATGATCTCCTCCGACCTGCCCGAGGTGCTGGGCATGGCCGATCGGGTGCTGGTGATGCACGAGGGGCTCCTGGTCGCCGAGATCCCCCGGAGCGAGGCCACCGAGGAGTCGGTGATGGCGGCGGCCACCGGACGGAACACGCACAGCGGGAGGGCCGCATGACCACGACGCTCCAGACCCCCGCGCCGCCCGGGGCGTCCGAACGCTCCTCTCGTTCGCTGGTGGACACCGTCTTCCGGGCGCGGGAGATCAGCATCGCCGGGGCGCTGGTCCTGCTGGTCCTCGGCACCTGGCTGACCAACCACCGGTTCCTGTCCGAACAGGGCACCAAGGACCTGATGCTCAACGCGTCGATCCTGGTGCTCCTGGCCGTCGGCCAGTCGGTGGTGGTGATCACGCGGAACATCGACCTGTCGGTCGGTTCGGTGGTGGGCCTGTCGGCCTTCGCCTGCGGCACCTTCGTCTCGGACACCGACCGCAACGCGGTGCTCGTGCTGCTGCTGGGCATGGGCATCGGAGCGGTGTGCGGGCTGGTCAACGGATTCCTGGTGAGCTTCGGCCGGGTGCCGGCGCTGGTGGTCACCCTCGGCACGCTCTACATCATCCAGGGCATCGACCACTGGTGGGCGCACGGCGAGCAGATCAACGCGTCCGAGGTGCCCGAGGGCGTCCTCGACCTGGGGAGCGGAAGCGTGATCGGGCTGCCCTACCTGTCCCTGATCGCTGCCGCGGTCCTGGTCGCCGTCGCCTACTACCTGCGGAGCTACCGCAGCGGCCGGGAGCTCTACGCGATCGGCTCCAACCCCGACGCGGCCCGGCTCGCCGGCGTCCCGATCCGGCGCCGGGTGCTCACCGCCTACGTGCTGTGCGGCACCATCGCCGGGTTCGCCGGGGCGCTGTGGCTGGCCCGCTTCGGCACCGTGGTCGCGGACAACGCGCACGGCTGGGAGCTGACCGTGGTCAGCGCCGTGGTGGTCGGCGGCGTGGCCATCGTCGGCGGTGTCGGCACCGTCTGGGGCGCCGCGCTGGGTGCCATGTTGCTCACCACCATCGGCAGCGCCCTGGTGGTGCTGAAGGTGGACCCCTTCTGGGAGGACGCCATCACCGGCGCCCTGCTGCTCGCCGCGATCACCGCGGACCGGATCGTCAACGTGCGCATGACCCGTGCGCTGAGGAAGAGGAGCGCCCGCCATGGCCATGGCGCCTGAACCCACGGGGCCCGCGGCGGGCGAGGCCGCGCCGATCGCCTTCGAGTGGAGCCGGCTGCTGCGCTGGGACGTCGCCGTGGGCATCCTGCTGGTGGCCGTCTTCGCCACCGGCGCCGGCAGCACCAGCGACTTCGCCAGCTCGAGCAACCTGTCCTTCGCCCTCAACGACATCGCCGAGGTGGGGCTGATCGCGCTGCCGATGACCCTGCTGGTGGTCGCGGGCCAGATCGACCTGTCGGTCGCCTCCATGCTGGGCCTCGCCAGCTCCCTGGTGGGCCAGTTGTGGGACGCCGGCTGGACCTTCGAGACCATCGTCCCGGTCGTCCTGGTCGTGGGCGTGCTCGGCGGACTGCTCAACGGATGGCTGGTGACCAGCGTCGGACTGCCCTCGCTCGCGGTCACCATCGGCACGCTGACCCTGTTCCGCGGACTGGCCTCGGTGGTCCTCGGCACCGAGGCGGTGACCCAGTTCCCCGCCACCTACACCGACTGGGTCAGGGAGGACGTGCCGGGGACCTTCGTCCCCTACCCCATCGCCCTGTTCGCCGTCGTGGCCGTGGTCACCGCGGTGGTGCTGCACGCCACGGGTGTCGGCCGATCCCTGTACGCCATCGGTTCGCAGGAGGACGCCGCGTTCTTCGCCGGCATCCGGGTGCGCCGCATCAAACTCGTCCTCTTCGCCGTGAGCGGCCTGTTCGCCGCCTTCGCCGGGATCGTCTACACCCTGCGCTACGGCAGTGCCCGGGCGGACAACGGCCTGGGGCTCGAGATGGTCGTGATCGCCTCGGTGCTCCTCGGCGGCGTCGACTTCAACGGTGGCCGGGGCACCCTCGGCGGCGCGGTCGCCGGCCTGTTGCTGATCGGCATCCTGAAGAACCTGCTGACGCTCAACGACGTGACCAACGAGGTCCAGGTGATCGTCACCGGGCTGTTGCTGGTCCTGTCGGTGCTCACCCCGCGGCTCGTCGAGTCGGTCACCACCCGGCGCCAGTCCCGCGCCCTGCGGGCCGGTGACGCGCCGACCCCACCACCCCCGTCCCCACGTCCCGGCCTTTCGACGAGAACCGGCTGACGACGAGAGCTGACACCCCATCATGTCCCCGCAACCCCGGAAGGGCCCCTCATGACCACGCGCTCCACCGTCCGGCGCCGCGGCACCGCTGCCACCGCCGTGGCCTGTGCCCTCCTCGTCGTGGCCGGGTGCTCCGGCACCACCAAGGACTCCGAGGAGGACAACACCAAGCCGGAGAAGAAGACCGAGGCCACGGCGAACCCCGACGCCCCCATCAAGGAGGGGCTGAAGGTCGCCTTCCTGCCCAAGCAGATCAACAACCCGTACGAGACCATCGTGGACAAGGCCGGGATGGCCGCGGCCAAGGAGTACGGCGGGGACGCCAAGGAGGTCGGCCCGTCCGACGCCAGCGCCTCTTCCCAGGTGTCCTACATCAACACCCTGATCCAGCAGAAGCAGGACGCCATCCTGATCGCGGCGAACGACCCCAACGCCGTCTGCGGCCCGCTCCAGCAGGCCATGGACCAGGGCATAGCCGTGGTCGCCTACGACTCCGACACCGCCAAGGACTGCCGCCAGGTCTTCATCAACCAGGCCAGCTCCGAGGAGATCGGCCGGAGCCTGGTGCGCAACCTCGGCAAGCAACTCAACTACAAGGGCAAGTTCGCGATCCTGTCGGCCACCCAGAACGCGACCAACCAGAACACCTGGATCGACTTCATGAAGAAGGAGTTGGAGGACCCCAAGTACAAGGGCATGGAACTGGTCAAGGTCGCCTACGGTGACGACGACGACCAGAAGTCCTTCCAGCAGACGCAGGGGCTCCTCCAGGCGTACCCGGACCTGAAGGGCATCATCTCGCCCACCACCGTCGGCATCGCGGCGGCGGCCCGCTACGTCAGCGACTCGTCCTACAAGGGCAAGGTCGTCATCAACGGGCTCGGCACGCCCAACCAGATGCGCAAGTACGTCAAGGACGGCACGGTCGAGCAGTTCTCCCTGTGGGACCCGAACGACCTGGGCTACCTGTCGTCGTACACCGCCGCGGCCCTCGCCTCGGGTCAGATCACCGGCGCCGAGGGGGAGACCTACAAGGCCGGCAAGCTGGGCGAGTTCACCGTGGGCAAGGACGGAGAGGTGATCCTCGGCCCGCCCACCATTTTCGACAAGAGCAACATCGACAAGTACGACTTCTGATCCGTCGGTCCACCGGCGCCGCCGTGCGCGCCCCCGCTCCCCTCCCCGCCGCTGCCGACCCCGAGGCGGGGAGGGTGACCCCGGCGGGCCCCGCGGTGGCGCCGGCCCCGAGACGTCACCCACCCACCCACCACCGAAGGAGGCGCAGTGCAGCGGGTGTGCTTCGTGTTGCGGGTCCGCGAGGACCGGATCGAGGAGTACCGGGAGCGGCACGCGGCGGTCTGGCCCGAGATGCGGCAGGCGCTGTCCGCGAGCGGCTGGAGCAACTACTCGCTCTTCCTGCGCGACGACGGCCTGCTGGTGGGCTACCTGGAGACCGAGGACTTCGACGCCGCCCGCGCGGCCATGGCAGCCACCGAGGTCAACGCCCGCTGGCAGGCGGAGATGGCCGGGTTCTTCGAGGACGACGGCGGCGTGGGAGGGACGGGCGGCGCCCGCCCCGACGAGGCCATGCGGCCCCTGCCCGAGGTGTTCCACCTTCCCTAGGGGCCGGTGCCCCACGAGACCGTCGGCAGCCCCGGCCGACGCCCCAGCCAGCAGTGAGGAGAAGCCCCATGCGTGTCCCGGCGACCGCCCGCAAACCGAAGGTCGGCCTGGTGGCGGGTGGGCTGGGTGCCTACTGGCCCCAGTTCCCCGACCTCCTGCCACAGCTCCGCCGCTCCGCCGCCCGGGTCGCCGAGCGGATGCGGGAGTTCGACGCCGAGGTGGTGGACGTCGGTTTCGTCTCCGACGCCCAGGAGGGCGCGGCGGCGGCGGAGCGGCTGCGCGCCGCCGACTGCGACGTGATCGTTGGTTTCCTGACCACGTACATGACCGCCACGATGCTGGTGCCCATCGCCCAACGGGGCGGCGCACCGGTGTTGCTGATCAACCTCCAGCCCACCGAGGCGATGGACCACGCCTCGTTCGACACCGGTCAGTGGCTGGCCTACTGCGGCGCCTGCCCGCTGCCCGAGATGGCCAACGCGTTCCAGCGGGTCGGGGTCCCCTTCCGTTCGGTCTCCGGCTACCTGGAGGACGAACGGGCCTGGGACCGGATCGGCCGCTGGGTCCGCGCGGCCGGCGTGCGGTCGGTGCTGCGCCACGGCCGGCACGGCCTGATGGGCCACCTCTACCCGGGCATGTACGACGTCTCCACGGACCTGACCATGGTCAGCGCCAACCTCGGCGGGCACGTGGAGGTACTGGAGTTCGACGACCTGCGGGTGCGTGTCCAGGAGGCCACCGAGGAGCAGGTCGCGGCGAAGCTCGCCGAGGCGCGCGGGACGTTCGAGCTCGCCGACTCGGTGGTCGAGGAGGACCTGCGCTGGGCGGCCCGGGTCTCCGTGGGTCTCGACGCCCTGGTCGCCGACTTCGACCTGGACACCCTCGCCTACTACCACCGCGGTCTTGAGGGGGAGGTCCACGAACGGCTGGGCGCCGGCGTGATCCTCGGTGCCTCGCTGCTGACCGCCCGGGGGGTGCCGGCCTGCGGCGAGTACGAGCTGCGGACGTCGTTGGCGATGCTGATCGCGGACCGGCTCGGCGCCGGGGGCTCCTTCACCGAGCTCCAGGCGCTGAACTTCCGGGACGGCGTGGTGGAGATGGGCCACGACGGGCCCGGTCACCTGGCGATCAGCGAGCGCCGGCCGCTGCTGCGTGGCCTCGGTGTCTACCACGGCAAACGCGGCTGGGGCGTGTCGGTGGAGTTCGACGTGCGGCAGGGCCCCGTGACGTTGCTCGGCGTCGGCCAGGGCCGCGACGGACGGTACCGCCTGGTCGCCGCCGAGGGGGAGGTCGTCGGTGGTCCCCTGCTCCAGATCGGCAACACCACCTCGCGGGTGGACTTCGGCAGGGACCCGGGGGAGTGGACCGACGAGTGGAGCGGCAGCGGTGTCGGGCACCACTGGACGCTCGCCGTCGGGCACCTCCTGCCCGACCTCAGGTGCCTGGCCGATCTCACCGGCCTGGACCTGGTGACGGTCGGGGCCTGAACCCGGTCCGCCGCCCGGGCGGATCGGCGCGGATCGAGGTGGTCGGGACTCGGGGACGGAAGCGGTGGGAATGGCCAGCATCAAGGACGTGGCCCGGCGGGCCGGGGTGTCGGTGGGCACCGTGTCCAACGTGATCAACCGGCCGGAGATGGTGGCCGAGGACACCCGCCGCCGGGTACTGGCGGCGATCGAGCTGCTCGGCTACGTCCGCAGCGAGTCCGCGCGGCACCTGCGCGCCGGACACAGCAGGATCGTCGCCCTGCTGGTGCTGGACATGGGCAACCCCTTCTTCGTGGAGCTGGCCAGGGGCGCGGAGCGGGCCGCCCGCGCCGCCGGGCTGGGGGTGATGGTCTGCAACTGCGCGGAGAGCCCCCGGGAGGAGGCGGAGTACCTGGCCCTGTTCGCCGAGCAACGGGTGCGCGGGGTGCTGGTGACCCCGGCCGAAACCAGCGGGCGGAACCTGGACGACTTCCGCCGCCACGGCATCCCGTTCGTCCTCGCGGACCGGTCGGCGCCGGCCGGGGAGGTGTGCTCGGTCTCCATGGACGACGTCACCGGGGGCACCCTGGCCGTGCGGCACCTGCTGGCCGGCGGTCACCGCAGGATCGCCCACGTCAGCGGCCCGATGCACCTGACCCAGTGCCAGGACCGGTACCGCGGTGCGCTGCTCGCGGCGGCCGAGGCCGGGCTGTCCCGCGACAGTGTGGTGCTGGTCGGCGCGGAGCGGCTGGACGTGGCGGCCGGCCGGGACGCCGGCGCCCGGCTGCTGGGTCTGCCCGAGCGGCCCACGGCGGTGTTCTGCGCCAACGACCTGATCGCGCTGGGAGTGCTCCAGGCGCTGTACGCGGCCGGGGTGCGGGTGCCGGAGGACGTGTCGCTGGTCGGCTACGACGACATCGAGTTCGCCGCGGCGGCCACGGTCCCGCTGACCTCCGTGCGCCGGCCGGCCTTCCGCATCGGCCGCACCGCGGCGGAGCTGTTGATCGAGGAGACCTCCGGGGACGCCCGGGACCACCAGCACCGAAGCGTCGTCTTCCAGCCGGAACTGGTGGTCCGGGACTCCAGCATGGCCAGACGCCGGGACTGAGCCCGCCGCGGAGCCGGGCCCGGGTTGCTCACCCGAAGCGCGCGGCCAGCAGGCGGTAGAGGGAGGGGGCGACACCCCGCAGGCGGTGCGGCAGGCGCAGCCAGCCCGGAACGTACACCTCGCTCCGGCCCCGGCGGACCGCGCTCCACACCGCGTCCGCCACCCGGTCAGCGGGGACCGGCCGGGGCCGGGAGCGGAGGTAGGGGGCGCCCCGGCGTTCGAAGAACGGCGTGTCCACCACGCCGGGGACCACCAGCGAGACCCGCACTCCGGTCCCGGCCAGCTCGTAGCGCAGGCTGTCGGCGAAGGCGGTCAGCGCCGCCTTGGCCGCGGAGTACACCGCTTCCTCCCGCACCGCGAGCTGCCCGGCGATCGACCCGACGAGCACCAGGTGGCCCTGACCGCGGTCCACCATCGGGGGCAGGACCAGCCGGGTCAGGTGGAGCACCGAGAGCAGGTCCACCTCCAGGACGCGGGTGATGGCGGACGGCGGCATGGTGCGGAAGGGACCGGCCCAGCCCACTCCCGCCCCGGCGACCAGCAGGTCGACCCGGCCGGCGACGGCCAGTGCCCGGGTGGCCAGCCGGGCGCTGCCGTCCGGGGTGGCGAGGTCGGCAGGGAGGGCAGTGCCCCGGGTCCTCCTGGCCACCCGGTCGAGCCGCTGCCGGTCCCGCCCACTGAGCAGCAGGTGCCATCCGCCCTCGGCCGCCAGCCGCTCGGCGACCGCGGTGCCGATCCCCGACGACGCCCCGGTCACCAGGGCCACGCGCAGGTCCGACGCCGGGGGAGCGGCGGGAGCGGCCCGGCGTAGCACTGGTGCTGTCAAGAAGTCAGACATTACAGGCAATCATGCAGGCTTGTCTGATAATGGGCAACTCGGGACGGGTCTGAGTGACCCGCTGAGGCGGTCGGTGTCCGGATCGCGCCCGACGGGAACGGCCGCGGCGTCCCGAACCGGGTGACGGGGCATCATCGCAGGATGACGGCAACCCCACCGGAGGAGCGCGCCGGAACCGTCGAACCGCCCCGATCGCGGCGCGCCCTGCTCGCCGGCTCCGTCGGCAACTTCATCGAGTGGTACGAGTTCGGCGCCTACGGGTACTTCGCCACGATCATCGCCACGGCGTTCTTCACCCCCGAGGGGGCCAGTGACGTGGAGGGGCTGGTCAAGACCTACGCGTCGTTCGCCCTGGCGTTCTTCTTCCGCCCCCTGGGCGCCGCCCTCTTCGGCCGGGTCGGCGACCGGGTGGGCCGGCGCCCCACCCTGATCCTGGTCCTGCTGCTGATGACCGGGGCGACCACCCTGATCGGCGTGCTGCCCACCTACGCCACCGTGGGTGCCGCCGCTCCCTGGCTGCTCACCTCACTGCGGGTCCTCCAGGGACTGTCCGCCGGTGGCGAGTTCGGCGGGGCGGTGTCGGTGATGACGGAGTTCGCGCCGCCCGGCCGCCGCGGACTGTACGGGGCCTGGCAGTCGTTCACCGTGGCCCTGGGGCTGCTCGCCGGGGCGGGTCTCGCCGCCCTGCTCGCCACCGTGCTCACCCAGGACCAGCTCGAGCGGTGGGGGTGGCGGGTGCCGTTCCTGCTGGCGCTGCCGCTGGGCCTGGTCGCGCTGTGGCTGCGGCTGCGGCTGGAGGAGACCCCGTCCTTCCGGCGGTCCCGCCCCCACCCACCCCCGCCGCCGGTCCCCGCCCCGGGACCGACGCCGGCCCGGCTGCCCGTCGAGGACGGGGCCGCACCGCTGCCCCGGGGAACAGCCGGCGCCATCGCGCTGGGGGTGGGGCGGATCATGGGCTGGTCCGCGGCCGGCTACACCTTCCTGGTGGTGCTGCCCGCCTACCTCCAGACCTCGCTGAACGCCACGTTCCGCCAGGCGCTGCTCGCCACGGTGCTGGCCAACCTCGGCTTCGCCGCCAGCATCCTGCCCGCGGGGGCGCTGAGCGACCGGATCGGCCGGCGCGCCGTGATGCTGACCGGCGCCGTGCTGGTGACCCTGCTGGCCCTGCCCCTGCTCAACCTCCTCCAGGACCCCGCGGCCCCCCAGCCGGTGCGGGGCGGGGCCGTCTTCCTGGCCGGAGCGGTGGTGGGACTGCTCGCCGGCCCCGGCCCGGCGATGCTCGCCGAGGCGTTCCCCACCTCCGTCCGCTACACCGGGCTCGGCCTGGCCTACGGCCTGTCCAACGCGGTCTTCTCCGGGTCCGCCGGACTCATCATCACCGAGACCGTCGAACACACCGGCAGCGTGGACGTACCCGCCTACTACGCCGCGGCGACCTGTGCGGTGAGCATCCCCGCCCTGCTCACCCTGCGCGGCGACGCCCACCGGCACCGCCTCGGCGACCGGCCGGCCGCCGGGTCCGCGGTCGGCCACCCACCACCGGGCCCACCCAACGACCAGGAGGTACGGCCATGCGGGTGATCGGGGTGCTCTCCGGCACCTCCCACGACGCGGTGGACGCCGCCGCCGCAGAACTGGTGCCCGACGGCAGGACGCTACTGTTGACCCCACTGGGCCGGATCGGCTCCGGCTACCCGGCAGACCTGAGGGACGAGTTGGCGGCGGCGCTCCCCCCGGCCGCCACCACGATGCGGCAGGTGTGCGCGCTGGACACCCGGATCGGACAGGCCTTCGCGGCGGTGGCGGACCGGGCCAACCGGGAACTGTGCGGCGGGCGGGCCGACCTGGTGGTCTCCCACGGCCAGACGGTGTACCACTGGGTACAGGACGGCCTGGTGCGCGGGACGCTGCAACTCGGCCAGCCGGCGTGGATCGCCGAACGCACCGGTTGCCCCGTCGTCTCGGACCTGCGGGCTAGGGACGTCGCCGCGGGGGGACAGGGCGCGCCCCTGGTGGGCCTGGTGGACCTGCTCTGGCTGCGCGGCCGGCCCGGCGTCCCCGTCGCGCTCAACCTCGGCGGCATCGCCAACGTCACGGTGCCGCGCGGCCCCGCCGGGCCCAGCGCGTTCGACACCGGCCCCGCCAACGCCCTGATCGACGCCGCCGTCACCCACCTGACGGGCGGTCGGCTCGACCACGACAGGGACGGGCGGATCGCCGCCGCGGGCGTCGTGCACCCGGTGCTGCTCCGCCGGCTCCTGGACGAGCCGTACTACGCCCTGTCACCCCCGAAGACGACCGGCAAGGAGCTGTTCAACGGGGCGTACCTCAGGGCCGCGCTCGAGGGCCTCGGTCCGCTGGCGGGCCGGGACGTCGTCGCCACGGTCACCGAGCTGACCGCGCGCACCGTCGCCGAGGCGGTGCGGTCCCACGGGGCCACCGAGGTGATCGCCTCCGGCGGCGGCGTCCGCAACCCCACCCTGATGGCCCGGCTCCGCGCGGCCCTGGGCGAGGTGCCGTTGCGCGTCTCGGACGACCTCGGCCTGCCCGCCGCGGACAAGGAGGCCCACGCGTTCGCGGTGCTCGGCTGGCTCACCCTGCACGGACTCGCCGGCACGGAGCCGGGCTGCACCGGGGCCCGGGGCCCGTCGGTGCTGGGGTCCATCACTCCGGGGCGGCACCGGCTGCGCCTGCCCCCGCCGGTGCCGGTACCCGAACGGCTGGCCTTCGTCGCGCCGCCCTCCGGGGCCCCGCCCTCCGGGGCCCAACACCGCTGAGTGGACGGGAGGGGCGGACGGGAAGGGGGGACACGGTCTGCGCGGCCCGGGCGGTCAGTCGCCGCCGGGCACGTCCGTGTGCGCCCCGGCGGTGGCCGCCGTGCCCGCGTCCGTGAGGAGCAGCTCGGCAGCCGCGTCCGGGTCGCCGGTCGCCAGGGCGGTCAACAGGTCGGCGTGGTGTTCGGCGATCTTCCGCCACCCCCCGGTGTGCGGCGGACCCTCCGTCAGGTGCGGCCCGGACAGGCTCGGCTCGATGGTCCGCCAGAGCCGGGCGAGGAAGGAGTTGCCGCTGGCGGCGCAGACCCGGCGGTGGAAGGAGGTGTCGGCGTCCTGGAAGTCGGAGATGTCGGCGCGGTCGGCCGCCCGGCGCATGGCGTCCACGTCCTCGGCGAGCAGCCGCAGCGCCTCGGTGGTGATCCGGGACGCCGCGGCCCTGATGGCGTACTCCTCGAGCAGCGCCCGCACCTCCCTGACCTCCCGGGCCTGCTCCTCGGTGATCTCCGCGACGTAGTTGCCGCGGTGGGAGACGGACCTGACCAGCCCCTCGTGGGCCAGCCGCTTGATCGCCTCGCGGGCGGGGGCCTGACTGGTGCCCAACTGGCGTGCGATCTCCGACTCGACGAGGCGCTGGCCGGGGACGAGTTCACCGCTGACGATGCCGCGCCGCAGGAACTCGTAGACCCGGTCGGAGAGCAGCCGGCGCTGTGGCGGCTCGTCCCGCGCCCGGGCCCGCCCTCCGCCCGCGCCGCCGATGACGGGCCCGCCCTCCGCCCGCTGCCGCTCCTGCCAGATCCGGGCGACGGTGGACTGCGACAGGCCCACCGCCTTGGCCAGCGACCGGGTGGACGGGACGGGCACCCCCCGCCTGGCGTCGGCCAGGGCCGCGGCGACGAGCCGCTCCGCCTCCGGGCGTGCCGGGCTGCGCGGACGCCCGGGGCGCGGGGCGTCGGCGAGCCCGTCCATGCCGCGTTCCAGGAACCGGCCGCGCCACTTGCTGACGGTGGCCGGGCTCACCTCGAGCCGGGCGGCGACTGCCTTGGCGCTCAGGCCGTCGGCGCAGCAGAGCACGATGCGGCTGCGCAGGCTCAGCACGCCGTCGGCACTCGCGGCCCAGGAACTCAGGGTGACCCGTTCGCTCTCGGTGAGGACCAGGGACCCCTTCGGCGGCGGGTGGGCGGTCATGGGCCCAGAGTAGCGCTGTTTTGGCTACTTAGGACTCATTAACCGAGGGGAAGGTTCCCCTCAACTCGACGCAGAAACCCTTCTGTTGAGGGCATCCTCGCTTGCCTCGTCCGAGACCATCGTTAATTTGTTTGACTGACCCATTAAAGCGTGTTTCCCGGCGCCCGGCGGGCGCCCGCGGCTGCTGCCGGCCCTACCCACGGGAGCGTGCGTGGTTCCGGACGGCGGAATGGTCGCGAGGAGCACTGTTCCACCCGATTCGGGGTACCTGGAGGTCTTCGCCAGCGGGAACCAACACACGAATGGAGTACCGATGGCTCAGACACACAGCGACGTCGAGGACGTCGTGGCGTTGTTGAAGGACCAGCACCAGCAGATCCGCGAGCAGTTCACCCGGGTGGAGACGGCGAGCGGCCAGGAGCGCCGGGAGCGCTTCGGTGAGCTGGTGCGACTGCTGGCCGTGCACGAGACCGCGGAGGAGGAGGTGGTGCACCCGGCGGCCCGCAGGGCGTTCGACCAGGGCAAGCAGGTCGTCAACCACCGGCTCGAGGAGGAGCGGGAGGCCAAGCGGCTCCTGCGTGACCTGGAGAACATGAACCCGGACGAGCCGGAGTTCATGGCGATGTTCAGGAGGCTGCGGGACGCGGTGCTCGCGCACGCCGACGCCGAGGAGAGGTACGAGTTCGAGGAGCTGCGGGCGCACACCGAGCCGAAACGGCTCGCGATGATGGCCAAGGCGGTCAGGGCCGCCGAGGCGACCGCGCCGACCCATCCGCACCCCGGTGCGGAGGGCGCGGCCAAGAACATGGCCATGGGTCCCTTCGCCTCGGTGATGGACCGCACCCGCGACACCGTGCGCAAGGTGATGGAACGCCGCAAGGGCTGATCCGTCCGGGGACGCGGCCGGCTCACGGCCACGTCCTCCCGGGAACCGGGGACGCACCCGGACGGTCGGGCGACGGGAGTCCCCGGTTCGGCGCGCCGGGGCGCGGTCACCCCACGTGGTCGGAGAGCTCCGGGGCGAGTCCGGAGGCGGCGAGCAGCCGCTCGGCCACCCGGACCGAGTCCACCAGCGGGTGCAGCGCCAGGGCGCGCAGCGCCGCGGCCCGGCAGCCGGTGAGCGCGGCCTCGATGGTGGCCCGCTCCACCGCCTTGACGCTCAGCATCAGGCCGAGTTGGTCCGCGGCGACGGGCCCGGTGGCGAGCGGACGCGCCCCGCCCGCGGTCACCAGGCACGGCACCTCCACCACGGCGTCCGCGTCCAGGCCGGGAACGGCGCTGCGGTTGGGCACGTTCAGGATCAGCGTGGTCCGTTCGTTGTGGGCGATGGCCCGCATCAGCGCCAGGGCGATCCGTTCGTAGCCCCCGCCGTCCAGGTCGCAGGAGTCCCGCTCCCAGTCGCCGGTCGCGCTGCGGTTCTCCGCCATGTACGTCGCCTCGCGCTCCGACCGGGTGCGTTCCCAGGCCTCCAGCGCCCCGCCCCGGCCCGAGCCCACCTCGGCGTAGAACCCCTCCTGCTGCTGGTGGAGGAACTCCCCCCGGGTGGCCGGTGCCTGGAGCACGGCCCGCACCGCCTCGCGGTTGAAGTAGTAGTAGTGCAGGTACTCGTTGGGCAGCGCACGCAGGGCCCGCAGCCAGGTCGCGCCGAACAGCTTGCCCTCTTCGAACGACTCCAGGGCCGCCGGGTCGTCCAGCAGCCTCGGCAGGTGGTCGCGTCCGTCCACGACCAGCGCCCGCAGCCAGCCCAGGTGGTTGAGGCCCACGTAGTCGTACTCCGCCAGGTCCGGGTCCACCCCCAGCGCCCGCGCGGCGCGGCGGCACAGCCCCACGGGGGAGTCACAGATGCCGATCACGCGCTCGCCGAGCACCCGCCGCATCGCCTCGGTGACCATGCCCGCCGGGTTGGTGAAGTTGATGACCCAGGCGTCCGGTGCCACCGTGGCCACGCGCTCGGCGATCCGGATCGCCACCGGCAGGGTGCGCAGCCCGTACAGCACGCCCCCGGCGCCGACCGTCTCCTGACCCAGCACGCCCTCGTTCAGTGGAACCCGCTCGTCGCGGGTGCGGCCGGCGAGGCCCCCGACCCGGATCGCGGAGAAGACGAAGTCGGCCCCCCGCAGCGCGTCGTCGAGGTCGGTGGTGGCGCGCACCGCCGGCGCGGCCCCGCGGCCCCTGGCCTGCTCGGCGAGCACCGCGCCGATCGCGTCGAGACGCCGCCGGTCGGTGTCGTACAGCACCACCTCGGTGCACCGCCCCGCCCGCGCCCCGGAACCGTCGTCCCCGGCGTCGTCGAGCAGCGCCCGGTACACCAGCGGCACCCGGAACCCGCCTCCGCCCAGCACCGTCAACCTCATCCGGTCCTCACCTCCCCACCTCGGCGCCGCCCGGCACCGGACGCGCGTGTCACCGCCCGACGGCGGGGCGATGGGCAACGGACGTCGCGGACGCGGCCGACGCGTGACCACATGCGCGCAATCTACCTCTGATCTTGCACGGTGCGCGGCCCTTCGGGACGGCGGTGGGAGCGCATCCGCACACTGCCCCGGACGGCGCCGGCGGCACCGGCACGCCAGGCGCGACCTCGTTCCTGAGCCCGCTCGGGGAGGAGGGCGCCCGCATTTCCGCCGGGCGACGCCCGCGGGAGTGATCATCCCCTTGCAATCGGACCGTCCGGCGTGCAAGGTGCGCACCAAGACCCCGGTGACGCGGGAGATTCGGCTCCTCCGGGCGGCCCCGCGCGCGGCAACGTCCCGTCAAGCGTGCGCCAAGCACACGTCCAGCACACTGGGGAACTCCTCAGCGCCACAGGGAAGGGAACACGGTGAGCACTGCTGAACCACCCGAACCGATCGATCCGCTGGCGGCGTTGCGCGCCCCTGGCGACCCCGAGTGCGACGTCTACCTCACCGGTACCGTGTTCCTCGACATCATCTTCACCGGCCTCGACCACGCCCCCGTGCGCGGCACCGAGTCCTGGGCCCGCGGGATGGGGTCCAGCCCCGGCGGCATCGCCAACATGGCCACCGCGCTGGCCCGTCTCGGCCTGCACACCACCCTCGCCTCCGTCTTCGGCACCGACGTGTACGGCGACTACTGCTGGGAGAGCCTCGCCGTCAGCGAGGGGGTGGACCTCTCCCCGTCGTGGCGGCTGCCCGGCTGGCACTCGCCGGTCACCGTCTCCATGGCCTACGAGGGCGAGCGCACCATGGTGACGCACGAGCACCCGGCTCCCGCACTGGGCGACGACTGCCTCCCGCCCCGGTCCCGGGCCTGCGTCGCCGCGTTCGAACCCGGTCGGCGGGACGAGTGGGTGCGGCGGGCCCACGCCCAGGGCAGTCAGATCTTCGCCGACGTGGGCTGGGACGACAGCGGCCGGTGGGACCCCGCGACCCTGGCCGACCTGCCGTACTGCCAGGCGTTCCTGCCCAACACGGTCGAGGCCCAGCACTACACCCGCACCGACACCCCGGAGCGCGCCGTGCGTGCCCTGGCCGACCTGGTGCCGGTCGCCGTCGTCACCCGGGGGGCCCGGGGCGCCGTCGCGGTGGACTCCCTCACCCAGGAGACGGCCGACGTGCCGGGCCTGGAGGTGGAGGCGTTGGACCCGACGGGCGCCGGTGACGTGTTCATCGCCGGGTTCGTCACCGGGACCCTCGCCGGTTGGCCCCTCGCCCACCGGCTCGCCTTCGCCAACCTGACCGCCGCGCTGTCGGTGCAGCACTTCGGCGGCTCGCTGTCCGCCCCCGGCTGGCCCGAGGTGGCGGCGTGGTGGAGCCAGGCCACCGCGCTGGCCAGGACCAGGGGGCGGGCCAGCGACGTGGAGGTGGCCCGGCGCTACGGCTTCCTCGACGACCTGATGCCGTGTGCGGTGCGCTGCTGGCCCCGACCGCGGGCGCTGCCCACCGTCGGCTTCAGGGGGAAGTGACCATGCGGATACCGGCTCCTCCCCGGACCACCCGCCGGGGAACCCTCCGCCGGGCGCGCGCCGTGGCCGGACTCGCCCTCGGCGCCGCCCTGCTGGCCACCGCCTGTGTGCCGGGCACCGACGGCTCCAACGCCACACGGGGCGGCCCCGGCGCCAGCACCGCGATACCCGACCCGGCCGGGGCCGGGAAGGTGACGCTGACCGTGTGGGACCAGGAGATACGCGGCGGCACCAACGGCGCGATCAAGGAACTCAACGACGAGTTCCAGGAGAAGTACCCGAACGTGCGCATACGACGGGTGGTCCGCAGCTTCGACAACCTCAAGACCACCCTGAAGCTCGCCCTGTCGGGCAACAACCCCCCGGACGTGGTCCAGGCCAACCAGGGCTACCCCGACATGGTGGCCTTCGTGCAGGCCGGCCTCATCCTCCCGCTCGACACCTACGCCGGCATCTACGACTGGAACACCCGTTACCCGGGGACGCTGCTCAACCTCAACCGGGTCTCCGCCGACGGCAGCACCTTCGGCACCGGCCGGCTGTACGGCATCTCCCAGACCGGCGAGTACATCGGCCTGTACTACAACAAGGACGTCCTGCGCGACGCCGGGCTGGAGCCCCCGAGGACCTGGGCGGACTTCACCGCGAGCCTGCCCCGGCTCAAGCAGCGGGGCGAGCTGCCCGTCCAGTTCGGCAACCTGGACCAGTTCCCGGCGATCCACACCTTCGGGGTGCTCCAGGACCAGTTCGACGCCGACCAGGCGCGGGACACCGTCCTCGGCCGCGGAGACGGCTTCGACAACGCGTCCACCAGGCGGGCCGCGGCCACCATCGTCGACTGGACCAAGCGCGGCTACCTGGCCGAGGGGGCCAACGGCCTCGGCTACGACGACGCCGCCAAGCAGTTCGCCTCCGGGGACGGCGCCTACCTGCTGACCGGTACCTGGCTGCTCGCCGACCTGAAGAAGTCGATGAGGGACCGGCTGGGCTTCATGCCGCCGCCCCCGGCCACCGCGGAGGGCCCCCCGGTCACCACCGGCGGCCAGGGACTCGCCTGGTCGGTCACCACCGGCACCAAGCACCCCGACGTGGCGGCGGCCTACCTGGACTTCATCACCAACGAGCACGCCGCGGACGTGATGACCAGGCACGGGGTGCTTCCCGCGGTGCCCGGCCGGGCCGCTGACCGGGTGTCCCCCGACACCGTGGACGGGCAGATGATCGCCGGCTGGAAGCGGCTCAACGCCGCCGACGGGCTGGTCCCGTACCTGGACTACGCCACCCCCACCTTCTACGACACGCTCTCCAAGAACCTCCAGGACGTCATCGGCGGCAAGGTCTCCCCGGACCGCCTCGCCACGACCCTGGACCGGGAGTACGACGCCTTCAGCGCGAAACGGCGCGCCGGGCGGGCCGGGACCGAGGACGAACGGTGAGGGCGGCCCACCGACGCGCCCCCGGCGAGCCGCGGGCGGTCGGCTACCTCTACGTGCTGCCCGCGCTCGTCGTGTACGGGGCCTTCCTGCTCTACCCGTTCGGCCAGTCGGTGTGGCTGTCCCTGCTGCACTGGGACGGCCTGACCGCGGCCACCTGGGCGGGCTCCGACAACTACCGGGACCTGTTCACCGACCCCGCGCTGCGCGCCCCGTTCTGGCACGCCCTGGTGCTGCTGCTGTTCTACTCGGCCCTGCCGGTGGCCCTCGGACTGCTGCTCGCCGCGACCATGTCGCGGATCAGGGTCCGTGGGCTGACGTTCTTCCGGGTCGTGCTCTTCCTGCCCCAGGTCCTGGCGATGGTGGTGGTCGGCGTCGCCTGGCGTTCCATCCTCGCCCCCGACGGGCTGCTCAACGACACCCTGGACGCGGTCGGGCTCGACGCGCTCTCCCGGCCGTGGCTGGGCGACAGCACCTGGGCGCTGCCCGCGGTGGGCGGCATCGGAACGTGGGTGGGCACCGGCCTGTGCATGGTGCTCTTCCTCGCCGGGGTGCAGCGCATCCCCAGGGAGCGCTACGAGGCGGCCCGGATCGACGGGGCGGGAGCGTTCCGGGAGTTCTGGTCGGTGACCCTCCCCGGGCTCCGGGCGGAGGTGGCGGTCGCGCTGACCCTGACCATCGTGGCGGGGCTGCGCAACTTCGACCTGATCTACATCACGACCAGCGGGGGCCCGGGCAACGCCACCTCGGTGCCGGCCTACGAGGTGTACCACCGGGCGTTCGAGACCAACCAGGTGGGCTCGGCCGCCGCGGTGGCGGTGGCCCTGGCGTTGATGATCTTCACTCTCACCGTCGCCGTCTCCAAGCTGGTGGAAGGGCGGCGCGGATGAGCACCCGTGGCGAACGCCTGCTGACGTACCTCATCCTGGGGTTCTTCTCCCTGGTGGCCCTCACCCCGGTGATCGGCGTCCTGTCCACGGCGCTGGGCCCGCAGTCCTCGTTGAGCACCGGCTTCACCCTGCCCGAGGGGTCGCCCGAGTGGGGGAACTTCGCCGACGCCTGGGACCGGGGTCACTTCGGCACCTACCTCGGCAGCTCGGTGCTGGTCTCGGTGGCGGTGGTGACCGCCACCACGGTCCTGGCGGTGCTCGCCGCCTACGCCTTCGCGTTGATGCGGTTCCCCGGGGCCACCGTCCTGTTCTACCTGTTCGTCCTCGGCCTGACCCTCCCCCAGGAGGCCCTGGTCATCCCGCTCTACTTCGACCTGCGGGAACTGGAGCTCACCGACACCTACTGGGCGCTGATCCTGCCGCAGACCGCGCAGTCCCTGGCGTTCGGGGTGTTCTGGATGCGCACCTACTTCCGGAACAGCTCGCCCACGGTGATCGAGGCGGCCCGGATCGACGGGGCCGGCACCTGGACGACGCTGTGGCGGATACTCGTCCCGATGGGCCGCCCGGCGATCTCCACCATGGTCGTCATCGTCTTCATGTGGACCTGGAACGAGTTCCTGCTGGCGCTGGTGATGGTCAGCGACGAGTCCCACCGCACCGTCCCGCTGGGCCTGGCGTTCTTCCAGGGACAGCAGAACTCCGACACCGCGCTGCTCGCCGCCGCCTCGGTGCTGGTGGCGCTGCCGGTGGTGGCCGTCTACCTGGCGCTGCAACGCCGGTTCATCGAGGGCATGCTGACCGGGGCCGTCAAGGAGTGAACGCGGGCCCCGGGGAAGGACCCGGACCGACCGTGTGGTCCGGGCCGCCGCCGTCGGCGGACGACCCGGAGCGGGGGGCGCGGCGGCGCCCCCCGCGCACGGTCACCCCACGGTGTCGGCCACCGAGGCGGCCAGGGCCGCACGGTCGAGCTTCCCCGACAGGGTCAGCGGCAGAGCCGAAAGCGGCAGGTAGACCGACGGCACCATGTGCCGGGGCAGCACCTCGCCCAGCGCCTTGCGCAGCACGTCCTCGTCCGGGGCGGGCCCGGCCGGGACGTAGGCCGCGGCCAGCGCCGGCTCCCCGCCAGGGGTCTCAGCCAGGACCACCGCACCCTCCCGGATGCCCGGCAGCTCCCGCAGGGCGGCCTCGACCTCCCCCAGCTCGATCCGGAAGCCGCGCAGCTTGACCTGGTCGTCCCGGCGTCCGAGGTACTCCAGTTCGCCGTCGTCGGTCTCCAGGGCGTAGTCCCCGGTGCGGTACCACACCCGGGGGCCGTCCCCGAGGTCGAGGCGGACGAAGCGCTGGCCGGTCAGCTCGGGACGGCCCAGGTACCCGTGGGCCACCCCACCGCCGCCGACGTACATCTCCCCGGGCACCCCGGGAGGCACCGGGCGGGAGTCCTCCAGCAGGGCGATGCGCAGGTGCGGCAGGGCACGGCCGATGGGGGTGCCCATCATGTGCCGGCGCAGCTCGTCGGGGACGACGACCTTGTCGGTGGCGTGCACGGTGATCTCGGTGATCCCGTACATGTTGTGCAGCTCCGCCCGCGGGGCGAGGCCGAGGTCCTGCCAGCGCAGCACCGCCGGCACGTTGACCGGCTCGCCGCCGAACACCACGTAGCGCAGCGCGGGCAGCGGGACCGGCCGCTCGACCAGCTCGTTGACCAGGTAGCCGAAGACCGAGGGGACCTGGCTGAGCACGGTGACCCCGCGCCCGGCCAGCAGGTCCACCAGCGCCGAGGGGTCGGTGGTGGCCTCGTCGGGGACCACCACCACCCGCCCTCCGCTGGTGAGCGCCCCCCAGATCTCCCAGACGCTGAAGTCGAAACTGTGCGAGTGGAAGAACGACCAGACGTCGTCCGGACCGAACGTGTACGAGGTGCAGCCGTCGAGCAGCGCCCGCACGTTGGCGTGGCGGACCACCACTCCCTTGGGCTGACCGGTGGAGCCCGAGGTGTAGATCACGTACGCGGTGTCCTCGGGCACCTCGTGCGCGTGGGCCGCGGAACGCCCGGTGGCCGTCACGGACAGCCGGCCGGTGCCCGGCTCCTCGTCCACCAGGTGCCCCACGGCCGAGTCCGTGATGATGTGGTCCTGGCGGGGGGCCGGGTAGCGGGGATCGACGGGTACGTAGCCGCAGCCGTGCATCCAGATCCCGAGCATGCCGGCGACCGCCGACACCCCGCGGTGGGTGCGCAACCCCACCAGACCCCCGCCCGGCACCCCGGCGTCCGCCAGCGCCCCGGCGATCGCCCGGGCGTCCTCCGCCAGCCGTGCGTACGTCGTCGTGTGTCCGCGGTCGTCCACGGCCACCGCCTCGGGCTGCGCCGCGGCCATGCGCAGGAACAGTTCCTCCATGCGCGCGCTGGCCTGTAGGCCGGTCACTTGCTCACCCACTTCCGGTCCGCGTGTCGTTCCCAACGGTGTCGGCCCCCTCACAGCGGGATGTTCCCGTGCTTGCGCACCGGCCCGACCTTGTGTTTCCGGCGCAGCAACCGCATCGCCCGGACGACGTGGTCCCGGGTCTCCGACGGCGCGATCACCGCGTCCACATAGCCGCGGTCCGCCGCCATGTAGGGGTTGCACAGCGTCTCCTCGTACCCGGCCACCAGCGTCTTGCGGAGGGTGTCCGGGTCGTCGGAGGCCGCGATCTGCCTGCGGTGCAGCACCTCCGCCGCACCCTGGGCACCCATCACGGCGATCTGCGCGGTCGGCCAGGCGAGGTTCACGTCGGCCCCCAGGTGCTTGGAGCCCATCACCCCGTAGCCCCCGCCGAACGCCTTGCGGACCACCACGGTGACCATGGGAACGCTGGCCTCGGCATAGGCGTAGATGAGCTTGGCGCCGCGCCTGATGATGCCTCCGCGTTCCTGTTCGACGCCCGGGGTGAACCCGGGGACGTCCACGAAGGTGAGCAGCGGGATGCCGAAGGCGTCGCAGAACCGGATGAACCGGGCTGCCTTCTCCGACGCGGCGATGTCGATGGCGCCACCGGCGTGCAGCGGCTGGTTGGCGACGATCCCCACCGAGCGGCCCTCGACCCGGCCGAAGGCGCAGATCATGTTGGGCGCGTACAGCGGTGAGACGTCCAGCAGCTCGCCCTCGTCCACCACCCGCCGGATGATGTCGAGCATGTCGTAGGGCCGGTTCTCCGCGTCCGGGACGGCGGAGTCCAGCCACGGGTCCCGCATGCCGGGGGTCCAGTCCCCGGCGTGGTCGTAGGCGGGCGGCTCCTCCTGGTTGTGCATGGGCAGGTAGCCGAGCAGGGTGCGCACGTAGTCGATGGCGTCCTGCTCGTCGGTCGCCAGGTAGTGGGCGTTGCCGGTCACCTCGTTGTGGGTGCGGGCCCCGCCCAGGCTCTCCTGGTCGGACTCCTCGCCGGTCACCGCCCTGATCACGTCCGGCCCCGTGACGAACATGTGTGAGAGGCCGTCCACCATGACGACGAAGTCGGTGATGGCGGGGGAGTACGCCGCGCCGCCCGCGCAGGGGCCCATCTGGAGCGAGATCTGCGGGACCACGCCGGAGAGCGCGACGTTGCGGCGGGCTATCTCCGCGTACTGGGCGAGGGAGACCACGCCCTCCTGGATCCGGGCGCCGCCGGAGTCGTTGAGGCCGATCAGCGGACAGCCGATGGACGCCGCCAGGTCCATCACCTTGATGATCTTCTCGCCGTACACCTCGCCGAGGGCCCCGCCGAAAACGGTGAAGTCCTGGGCGAACACGCACACGGTGCGGTCGTCGATGGTGCCGTGACCGGTCACCACGCCGTCCCCGTAGGGCCGTTGCTGCTCCATGCCGAAGTCGTGGCACCGGTGCCGCGCCATCTGGTCCAACTCGGTGAACGAGCCGGGATCGAGCAGCAGCTCGATGCGTTCGCGCGCGGTCAGCTTGCCCTTGGCGTGCTGTTTGGTCACCGCGGAGGTCGAGCCGGCGGACAGGGCCCGCTCCCGCCGCGCGTGGAACTCCTCGATCTTCCCGGCCGTTCCGCCGGGCCCCGTCAACGTCATGGCTGCCTCTCTGCGCTCGCCCGGTCGGGGACCGGCCAACCGGACGTCCCGGCGCCGTCCGCCCCCGCGGCGAGTGCCTCACGAACCTCGCTGACCAGCGCCCCCACCACGGCGTCGGGCTGGTCAAGGAGGTAGAAGTGGCCCCCCGGGTGCTGCCGCAGGCGCACCGGGCGGGTGGACTCCGCCTGCCAACCGCGCAGGTCCTCCAGCGGTGTCGCCGGGTCGTGGATGCCGCTGAACACCACCAGCGGGCAGTCCAACGGGGCCTGCCGCCGGTAGCGGTAGCCCTCGCAGACGCCGAAGTCGGCGCGGAGCGTGGGCAGGAGGAAGTCGATCAGGCTGGGCGAGGCGAGGATCTCGTCCGGCATCCCGCCCAGGGTGGCGACCGCTTCCAGGAACGCGTCGTCCGGCAGATGGGTGATGGCGCCGTGGAACGGGCCGGTGCTGGGCGCGGCAAGACCCGACACCCCCAGCAGCACCGGCGCCGGCGCACCACGGCCGCGCAGCTCCCGGGCCAGCTCGAACGCCAGCAGGGCCCCCATGCTGTGGCCGAAGAACGCGTACGGGCGGTCGTCGGGTTCCCCGGCCAGGGCGTCCGCCAGGGCCAGCACGATCTCCTGGTGCCCGGTCAGCGCCTTCTCCGCCACCCGGTCCTGGCGCCCGGGCAACTGGACGGCGTTGAGCTCCACGGACCGGGGCAGCCGGGACAGCCACGACCGGTAGGCCGCCGCGCCCCCGCCGGCGAACGGCAGGCACACCAGGCGCAGCGACGCCTCGGGACGGTCCTCGAACGAGGTGAACCACGGGGAGCGCCGTTGACCGGTGACGCGTCCGGTCACGGCGGTCCGCACCCCGCCGCCGGTCATGACCGCTCCTCGGGGTCGCCGCCGCCGAGCAGCGGACGCAGGTGCCGCACCAGGACCTGCACGTGCGGCGGGTTCAGCAGGGTGAGGTGATCGCCGGGCACGTCGGTGATCTCCAGCCGGGGGGCCACCGCGTCCCAGCCGAGCGCACGGTCGGGGCGGTAGAACTCAGGGTCGTTGATCCCCTCGGGCATGGGCTCGAGACCGATGTACAGGTGCAGCGGGCGGTCCCACGGACGGGGCCGGTAGCCCTGGACCATCCGGCGGGCGGTGCGCACCGCCTCGACCGTGGAGCGGAACAGGTCGATGCCGATGTCACCGGCGAGCACCTCCTCCACCCGCGCGTACAACAGCTCGAGCTGGCCCTGTTCGTCCAGCGGCAGCAACTCCTCCTCGGTGAGCCGCACCGAACGGTGGAAGATCAGCTCGAAGACCCTCGCGTAGTGGTGGGTGCGGTAGGCGAGGAGCCGCTGCGGGCTGCCCTTGTCCGGGGGAGTACCGGCCAGGGACGCCTCGAACAGGGTGACGAGGTCCACCTCCTCCCCGGCATCGACGAGCTGCTGGGCGACCTCGAAGGCGACGAGGCCACCGAAGGACAGCCCGCCCAGCCGGTAGGGCCCCTCGGGGAACTCCTCCCGGATGGCCGCGGTGTAGTGCGCGGCGAGGTCCTCCAGCCGTTCGAATCGCGCGATGTCAGGGTGCTCGAGCATGTAGAACGGCTGGTCGGGGCCGAGCTCGTCGGCCAGGAACTGGTACACCAGGGTGTTCATCCCGGTCTGGTGCACGGCGAAGAACGGCGGCTTGGAGCCCTGGGAACGCAGGGGGACGATCGGGGAGCGGGCCTCCTGGCCGTCCCCCGGGCGCAGCACGTCGGCGAGTTCGGCGACGGTCGGCTTGCCGAACAGCACCGCGAGGTCCAGGTCCCGGTCGAACCTGCGTTGGAGCCGGGAGATCACCCGCATGGCCAACAGCGAGTGCCCGCCCAGGGCGAAGAAGTTGTCGGTCACCCCCACCGGCCGCACTCCCAGCACGTCCTCCCAGACCTTGGCGATCAGCAGTTCCGTGCTGTCCCGGGGCGGGGTGAACGCCTCCACGTCCGCACGGGCGGGACGTTCGGGGGAGGGCAGCGCCGCGACGTCCGGGCGGCCGTGCCGGGTCAGGGGCAGGCCCCCGGCCAGCACGATGTCGTCGGGCACCAGGTGGGACGGCAGCGCCGCCTCCAGCGCGGTGAACAGCCTCGGCAGCAGCCGGCGCTCCCTGCGGTGGGTCAGCGGGTCGTTGGCGCACCGCGGCCAGGGCAGCGGCACCGGACGAGCGGCGTCCACGGCCGACCACAGTGCCACCCGCGCGGCCCCGGGCTGGTCCCACGGCCCTCCTACGGGGGTGAACAGCGCGTCCACGGTGCCGGGTTCCTCGCCGACCAGCAGCTCGGCGGCGTACCCGCAGTCGGCGGCCAGCGCGTGCAGGGCCTCGGGTTCGACGGCGTCGTCCGCGTCGATCGCCGCCCGCAGCGCCCCGGCGTTCCGCGGGCCCGAGCCCTCGGCCAGTGCGCGTGCCGCCACGGCGAGGCCGTGTGCCCTCAGGTCCGGGACGGAGCGCACCAGCAGGGCGTCCGGCCCCTTCGACAGCGCCTCCCGCAGCCCCTCCAGCGTCCCGCCGTCCTCCTCCCACGTCGAACGCACCAGGGACGGCTGCCCGTCGGGGGCGGCGCCCGCGTCCCCCGGCACCGTGCCGAAGGTGAGCAGGGCGTCGTAGCGGAAGCGGGACATCTCGTTGTGGGCCCGGCCACGCTTGGCCGTGATCCGGGTGACGCCCCCGTGCGGTGACTCGGCGACGATCCGCCGGAAGAAGTCCGGGTGCAGCACCAACTCCTCGTCCCTGCGGCAGTCCCGGTCCACCGCCTGGGCCAGCTCCCGGGCGTCGCGGTGGTCGAAGGAGTTGGCGAGTTGGATGTCCAGGTGCATCGCCGGCATCAGCGGCAGGCTCCGCACGTCGCCGACGAAGACCTGCCCGCCCGGGCGCAGCGCCCCCCGGGCCCGGTCGAGCACCCGGCGCAGGTACTCGGCGTGCGGGAAGTACTGCGCCACCGAGTTGATGACCACCAGGTCGAACGCGCCCTCGGGCACACCGGTGAAGTCGTCGCCCTCCTGGCAGCGCAGCGTCACCCGCTCGGCCACCGACGGGTCGAGCCGCCCCCGCACGTAGTCGATGGCCGCGGGGGACAGGTCCGTCGCCCAGTACTGCTCGCAGGCGCGGCTCAGTGGCAGCAGGAGCATCCCGGTGCCGCAGCCGATCTCCAGGACGCGGCGCGGCGCCAGCGCCCGCAGCCGGTCCAGGGTGGCGTCCAGCCACTCCCGCATCTCCTCCTGCGGGATCGCGGCACCGGTGAAGCTGCTGTTCCAGCCGACGGTGTTGAACTCGGCGTCGTCGGACGCGGCAGGACCGGCGTAGGTGTGCCCGAAGACCTCCCGCCACTGCCCGACCTGGTCGTCCTCCAGGTCGGCTGCGCCCCGGTCGGTGCCCTCGGCGACGGGCACCACGTGGGCGACCAACCGGCGTTCCTCGCCCCGGCCGTCGGCGGTCACCACGACCTGCTCCACCGTGGGCAGGGACACCAGGGCGTCCTCGACCTCCGCCGGGTCCACGACGTGTCCGCGCACCGTCATCCGGCGGTCGGTGCGGCCGAGCACCTCCAGCCGGCCGTCCCCGGTCCACCGCGCCAGGTCCCCGGTGCGCAGCAGCCGGGCGTGCCGGCGGTCGGAGAACGGGTCGGAGCGGAAGCGTTCCGCGGTCAGCGCGGGACGGCCCAGGTAGCCGCGGGCCACCGCGGGCCCGCCGAGGTGCAACTCGCCGGGCACGCCCACCGGGAGCGGCTCGCCGGTCCCGTCCATGACGTGTGCGGTGACCCCGGAGGTCGGCCGGAGCGCGGTGGGCGCGTCCGGCTCCGCACCGATCCGCGCCGCGGCGGCCAGGCCCGCGGTCTCGGCGGTGGCGTACACGTGGAACAGGGCCCTGCCGGCCGCCCACCGCCGCAGCGTCCCCGGGGCGCACCGCTCACCGGACACCAGCAGGGTGCGGACCCCCGGCAGCGCCCCGTCCCCGGGGAGCGCCGCCAGCAGCGCCGGGGTCACCCGGGCACAGGTCACCCCGGCGAGGGCCGCCGGGTCCGCCAGCAGCGCCGAGGCGGACACCGCCCGCTCGGGCAGCCGCAGCGTGGCCCCACTGACCAGCGCCAGGTGGAGTTCGAACAGGGCGTCGGCCGACCCGGGGGGAGCCAGGTGCAGCACCACGTCGTCGGAGGTCAGGCCGAAGCCGGTGCCGGCGGCGTGGGACATCGCGGAGACGGCGGCGCCGTCCAGCAGGACGGGCTTGGGCTCGCCGGTGGCGCCCGCGGTGGTCACCACCGCGGCCAGCCAGTCCTCGGCGACCCCGGTGGCGGGCGGCTCCGCCGGCTGCCGTTCGACGTTCCCGGCCTCCTCGTCCAGCAGCAGCACCTGGCAGTCCCGGGCGGGCAGCCCGCCGGCCGCGTCACCGACGCTCAGCACCAGGTGCGGTCGCACCTGCCGGACCTCGGCGGCCAACCGGGCCGGGGGGAGCTGGGGGTCGAGGACCAGCGGCGCCCCGCCGGCCCTGCTGACCGCGAGCAGCGCCTCCACCTCCGCCATCCGGTCCGGCAGCAGGATGCCGACCACCGTGTCCCGCCCCACCGCACGGCCGGCCAGGTGGTGGGCCAAACGGTTCACCCGCTGGTCCAGCTCCCGGTAGGTGAGCCGGCGTCCGCCCGACGCCACGGCCACCGCCTGCGGTGCCCGCGCCGCGTGGGCGGCCACCGCGCGCTGGGCCGAACCCGGCTCCGACGCCGGCCCCGTGGACCACTCGGCCAGGTGCCGCCGCTCCTCCCCGGTGAGCATCGGCACCTGGCGCAGCCGGCGCCGCGGGTCGGCGGTCAGCTCGGTGAGCAGGGTGGCCAGGTGCCCCAGGAGGCGTTCCGCGGCGTCGTCGGCGAGCCACGTCGGGTCGTAGGAGACGCGCAGCCCCAACCGTTCGCCGGGCAGCCCGGCGAGGGTCAGCGGGTAGTTGGTCCGCGTGTAGTACGTGAAGTCGTCGATGGTCAGGCCCTCGAAGCCCCGCCAGATCGCGGCGAGCGGGTCGTCGTCGAGGTTCTGCAGGACCTGCACGCTCTCGAACAGCTCCACACCGGGGGGCGTGGAGCTCCACTCCTGGATACGGGTCATCGGCACGTGCTCGTGGGCCCGGGCGGCCAGGGCGTCGGCCTGCACCTCGCGCAGCCAGTCCCCGACCTCGCGGTCCGGGTCCACGCGCAGCCGGGTGGGCACCGTGGTGACGAAGAGCCCCACCATGTCCTCCACGCCCTCCAGCTCGGGGGGCCGGCCGGAGGACACCCCGCCGAACACCACGTCGGCGCGGCCGGAGTAACGGGAGAGGAGGAGCCCCCACGCCGCCTGGAGCACCGTGTTCAGGGTCACCCGCTGCTCGGTCGCCGCCGCGGTCAGCGCCGCGGTCGCCCCGGCGTCGAGGGTGTGGCGGCGGGCGTGCTGCGCGTTGCCCGTCCGTGCCGGGCTGCTGAGCCGCAGCAACCGGGTCGGCTCGGTGAAGCCGTCGAGCCTGCGCCGCCAGAACGCCTCCGCCTCCGCGGGGTCCCGGCTGGCCAGCCACCGCACGTAGTCGCGGAACGGCCGTACCGGGGGCAGGGACGGAGCCTCACCGCGGGCCAGACTCCGGTAGGCGGCACCCACCTCGCGCAGCATGATGCCGGTGGACCAGCCGTCCTGGATGATGTGGTGCAGGCTGAACGCGAAACGGTGCCGGTCGTCGGCGAGCCGCGCGAGGTGGAGGCGGATCAACGGGGCCCGCTCCAGGTCGAACCCGTTCTTGCGGTCCTGTTCGAGCAGGTCCTCCTCGCGGGCCCGCCGCGCCTGCGGCGACAGGTCGGTCCAGTCGTGCTCCTCCAACGGGACCCGGGCCTCGCGGTGGACGACCTGGACCGGCTTGTCGAGGCGCTCCCAGCGGAACGAGGTGCGCAGTGAGGTGTGCCGGCCCAGCACGGTCTGCCAGGCCCGGCGGAACGTCTCGGGGTCCAGCGGGCCGTGGAAGGTGACCGCCGCCTGCTGGAGGTACACCGCGGAGTCGGGGTGGCGCAGGGTGTGGTAAAGCATGCCCTCCTGCATGGGCGACAGGACGTGGACGTCCTCCACGCCGCCGGGTGTGACGGCGCTGCGCTGCTGGTCCGTGGTCATGGGTGGTCCTTCGTGCGTCGGCGAGGCTCGGCGAACAGCTCCGCGAGTTCGTCTTCCGTCAGGTCGTCCCATCCGCCCGGGGGGCCGGCGGTGGGTGCGGTGGCCGCCGGGGGCGCGGCCGTGGACGCGTCGTCCGGCTGTCGTCCGGCGACGGGCGGTCGGGGGGCGGCGGGCACCTGTGGGGTGGCCCTGGCGAGCGCCCGCAGCGCGTCCGCGGAGCGCCGCGCCAACTCGCCGGCGAGTCCGGGGGAGCAGCGCCCGGCGTCGTACCACCAGTCCAGGTGCACCCGGCCACCGTCGAGGTAACAGCGCACCTCCACCGGGTTGCCCAGGCAGGCCGCGGCCGACCGGGCGCCGGTGGCCGCCCCGGGAACGGGCGTCAGCGGCCCCCCGTCGAGCTCGGCCACCTGGTGGCTCAGCGCGCCGAGGTAGCACACCATCACCTCGGGCTGCGGCAGGGCGGCGACGAGCGCGGCCGTCGGCGCGTGCAGCCGGTGCAGCACCCCGTACCCGAGCCCCTGCCGGGGAGTGGCGCGCAGCGCCTCACGGCTCCTGGCCAGGGCCCCCTGCACGCCCCGCCCGCCGGTGCTCAGCAGCACCGGGTGGACCGTGGTGCACGAACCGACGGTGCGCGACAGGTCCACGTCCGGCAGCGGTACCGCGCGCCCGTGTCCCTCCACGTCCACCAGCAGCCGGTCCTCACCGGTCACCTCCCGGTGGGCGACGGCCACCGCCGCGAGGACCGCCTCGTCCATCGGTGCCCGCCGGTCGCGCTGGACCGCGAGGAGCGCCGTCGTGACGTCCGCGTCCAGCACCGCCTGCGCGCACCGCACGTCGGCCCCGCCCCGCGGCGGCCCGGTGTCGTCCAGCGACAGGGCGGACCGCACCGCCCGGCGTTCCGGGGCCAGCCACCAGGAGCGCTCGGCGTGCACCTCCGGGTCGGCGGCGAGCGCCGCGACCCGCCGCGCCCAGTGCGACCAGGGGGTGGTCGCCGGCGGCAGCTCCACCGCGGCGCCCCCCAGGAGCTGTCGGCAGGCGGTGTTCAGGTCCTCGAGCAGCAGCCGCTCGGAGGCGATGTCCACCAGCAGGTGGTGCAGCACCAGCACGAGCCGGGTCGGACGGCGGTCGTCGCCGGGCAGGCAGGCCGCCCGCAGCAGCGCACCGCCCCGGTAGCCGTCCTCGGCGATCGCCCGGGTGAGCTCCTCGACGACCCGCTCGCTCGCCTGGTCGGCCTCCGCGCGCGCGTCCGCCGTGGCCGCGTCAACGACCAGCAGCGGCACCCGGAGCGGGGGTTCGGTCACCTCCTGCTCCCAGACCCCGTCCTGGTGCCTGACCCGCAACCGCAGCCCGTCGTGCGACGCCACCACCCGGGTCAGCGCCTCCTCGAGCGCCTCCGGCGCGAGCCGCGCCGGTGCGTCGAGGACCAGCGGCACGCAGAACCCGCTGGACCGCGGCTGCTCGAGGAGCCGTAGCTGGGAGGGCGTCAGCGGCACCGGGCCCGTGGTCGGACCCAGGTCCGCCGCGGCGCGCGGCCCACCCCCCGGCGCCACCCGGGCCGTGGCGGCGTCGATCGCGTCGGCGAGCGCCGCCACCGTCTGGTGGGCGAACACGTCCTGCGGGGCCATCACCAGCCCGGCCCTGGTCGCCCGGGACGCCAACTGCACGGCGATGAGGGAGTCCCCGCGCAGGTCGAAGAAGTTGGCGTCGGGCGGGACCTCCTCGACACCGAGCAGCTCGCTCCACAGGGCGGTGAGGACCTCGCGGGTGCCGGACGCCGCCGGGCCGCCCCGGTGGTCCGCGGAGCCGGCCGGCGGGGCGGCGACCCCCTCGGGGACCGGGTCCGCCTCGCGTCGCCCGACCGGGCGCACGGGCGCGTCGGGACCGAGGTGCGCGGAGGGTATCCAGTGCCGGTCCCGGCGGAACGGGTACCCGGGCAGCGACACCCGGCGCGGGGCGTGCCCGGCCCGGGCCGGGGACCAGTCGACGTCCACGCCCGCCGCCCACAGCGCGCCCAGCGCCAGGGCCAGCACCTCGGCGTCGTCGCCCGGCTCCGACGGGTGCCGGACCGTGCGCACCGCCCGGTGGGTGTCCCGCCACGCCTCGCTCCGGCGCGCCAGCGTGGTCAGGGCCCGGCCGGGCCCGACCTCCACCAGCACCCGGCGGTCCTCGGCCAGCAGCGCGGCGGCGTTGTCGGCGAACCGCACGGTCGCCCGCACCTGACGCGCCCAGCGCCCGTGGTCCACGGCCTCCTGCGCGGTCATCCAGGTGCCGGTGACGTTGGACAGCAGCGGCACCCGGGGCGGGCCCAGGGGGATGCCCCGGATCTCCTCGGCGAACCGGTCGGCGGCGTCCTGCACGGCGCCGGTGTGGAACGCGTGCGCGGTGCGCAGCGTCCGTACCCCCACCCCACGGGCGGTGAGCCGGTCCGCCAGCCGCCGCACCGCGTCCACCGGGCCGGCGACGACGCAGCCCCCGGGCTCGTTCACCGCCGAGAGCTCCACCCCTGACCCGGCGAGTTCCTCGACGAGCCGTTCCCCGGGGAGCTGCACCGACAGCATCGCTCCGGGCGGCGCCTGCGCCATCAGCCGTCCCCTGGCGGCCACCATCCGCACCGCGTCGGGCAGTTCGACGACCCCGGCGAGGCACGCCGCGGCGCACTCCCCGACGCTGTGCCCGGCGAGGGCGTCCGGCCGCACCCCCCGCTCGCCCAGCCACCCGGCGAGCGCGTACTCGACGCTGAACAACGCGGCCTGGGCCACGTCCGTGCGGTGCAGCGCCTCGTCGTCGCCGTCCAACAGCACGGCCAGCAGGTCCTGGCCCAGCTCCGTGGAGAACGCCTCGGCGCACTCCGTCAGGTGCTGCCGGAACCCCGCGTCGGAGCGGTACAGGCCCGCGGTCATGCCCGGGTACTGGGTTCCCTGGCCGGGCAGCAGGAACGCCACCGACGGGGCACCGTCCGGGGCCGTGCCGGTGTGGGCGCACGGGTGCCCGGGCGAGGCCAGGGCCCGCACGGCCTGGTCGTGGGTCCGGGCGACCACCGCGCGGCGGTGCGGGTGGGCCCGCCGGCCGTCGGCGAGGGTCGCCGCCACATCCACGAGGCGCTGCCCGGGCGCCGCCTGGAGGTGTGCGGCCAGACGTTGGGCGGTCCGGTCCAACTCCTCGGGGCCGCGCGCGCTGAGCAGCAGCACCTGCGGTTCCGGGGCCTGGCGCGCAACGGCGTCGGCGTCGGCCTCCACCCCGGTCGGCGGGGCCTCCTGGAGCACGAGGTGCACGTTGGTGCCGCCGGCCCCCAGCGAGCTGACCCCGGCCAGGAGCGGCCCCTCGGACGTCCACGGCTCGAGCCGGTCCTGCACCCGGAACGGCACCTCCCCCAGGCGCAGCTCGGGGTTGGGCGCGGTGTAGTGCACGGTGGGCGGCAGGGTCCGGTGCTCGAGGGCGAGGACCGTCTTGATCAGGCCCGGCATCCCCGAGGCGTACTCCAGGTGCCCCACGTTGGGTTTGACCGAGCCGATGGGGCAGGGACGGGTGCGCCCGGCGAAGGCACGGGCGAGCGCCGCGACCTCCACCGGGTCGCCGAGCGCGGTCCCCGTCCCGTGCGTCTCCACGTAGCCGATGTCGTCCGGCTCCACCCCGGCGATCGCCAGGGCGTCGGCGACCGCCTGCGCCTGCCCCTCGACGCTGGGGGCGCTGAACGCCATCTTCAGGGCCCCGTCGTTGTTGACCGCCGACCCCCTGATCACGGCGCGGATCCGATCGCCCGCGGCGAGGGCGTCGGCGAGCGGCCTGAGCACCACCACCCCGCCTCCGCTGCCGAAGACCGTGCCGGAGGCGGCGGCGTCGAACGCCCGGCACCGGCCGTCCCTGGAGACGATCGCCCCCGGCTCGTACAGGTAGCCCATCCGGTGCGGCACCTTGACGGTCATGCCGCCGGCCAGCGCCATGTCGCACTCGCCGCCCAGCAGGCTCTGGCAGGCCAGGTGCACCGCCACCAGCGCGCTGGAGCAGGCGGTCTGCACGGTCAGGCTCGGCCCGCGCAGGTCGAGGGCGTGCGAGACCCGGGTGGCGATGAACGCGCTGTCGCTGCCCGACATCAGGGAGAGCTGCTCGGTGTTCATCCCCGCGCCGAGCAGTTCCCGCGGGTCGTGGTGGGACAGGACGTGGTAGGCGAAGTAGGCGTTGCCGGAGCCGGTGCCGTACACGCCGATGTCGCCGTCGTACCGCTGCGGGTCCACCGCGGCGTCCTCCAGGGCGTGCCAGCAGGCCTGGAGGAACAGCCGGTGCTGGGGGTCCAGGACCCGTGCGGCCTGGGCGGAGAAACCGAAGAAGTCCGCGTCGAACTCGTCGAACCCCTCCAGCGGCGCCGCCCGTTTGACGTAGTCGGGGTGCTTCAGCACGTCCGCGGGAACCCCCTGGTCCAGGAGCTCCTCGTCGCTGAGGTCAACGATGGACTCCCGCCCCGCGCAGAGGTTCTCCCAGAACTCCTCCGGTGAGTCCGCCCCCGGGAGGCGGCAGGCCATGCCGATGACGGCGATGGCGTCCTCCGGCACCTCGTCGGGGTCCGTGGCCGGTCGGTGGCTCGACATCAGCCCCTCCTCCTGTCCTGCCGACGGCCCCGCCTGGCCGCCCGGGCCAGCGCCCGCTGCCTGACCTCGTCCTCGCCGTCGGGGTCCGTGGCCGGTCCGCCGTCAGCCGCCGGGCGGCCCGGCGACAACCGGCCCACCACGTCCCGCGCCAGCCGGTCCGTGCTGGAGCCCTGGAGCAGCGAGGCCACCGGCAGGTCCACCCCGAAGTCACGGCGGACCGCGTTCTTGATCCGCACCGCCATCAGCGAGTCGAGGCCGATCCGCACCAGGGGCCTGGTGGTGTCCAGTTCCCCGCTGGGGAAGCCCAGGGCGGCGGCGACGACCCGGGCCAGCCGCCCCCGCACCGCGTCCAGCAGGTCCTGGCCGTCCAGGCCGGTCAGCGCGTCGGGCCCGGACCAGTCGCCGGCGGTCCGCTCCTCCGCGCCGCCGCCGGCGAGCAGCGGGGCGAAGAACGACGAACCGGTCAGCTCCGGGTAGCTCTCCGCGAGCAGCCGTGGGTGGATGCGGGTGACCCCGGCCTGGACGCGCCCGTGGGCGAGCAGCCCCTTGAGGGCCTCGACGCCCTCCTGGGGACGGAGCATCCCGAAGGCCGCCAGCTTCAGGTCGCGGGCGGCGCCGACCTCGGACCAGCCACCCCAGTTGACGCTGAGCGCGGGCAGGTCCCGGGCCCGGCGCCAGTGCGCGAGGCCGTCGAGCCAGGCGCTGGCCGCCGCGTAGTTCCCCTGCCCCCCGCCGCCGAGCAGTGAGGCGATGGAGGAGTAACCGACCCACCAGTCCAGGTCCGCCCCGGCGGTCGCCTCGTGCAGCCGCCACGCCCCCACGGCCTTGGGGCGCCACACCCGCTCCAGGCGCTCCGCGTCCATGCCGGCCACCACGCCGTCGTCGAGCGCGGCGGCGGAGTGCACGACCCCGCGGAGCACCGCGCCGGCCCCCCGGACCGCGTCCACCATGCGCCGCGCGGTGTCCGCCTCGGCGACGTCCCCACGGACGACCGTCACCCGGGCCCCGGCGGCCTGCATCCGGGCGATGGCCTCCTCGGCCTCGGCGCTGGGCGCGGAGCGCGCGTTGAGGACGAGACACCCCGCGCCGCGCTCGGCCAGCCAGCCCGCGGTGAACAGGCCGAGGCCGGTGAGGCCGCCACTGACCAGGTAGCCACCGCCCTCGCGGACCACCGGCACCGCAGGCTCGGCGGCCGGCAGGGTGGTGGGGGTCAGCCGTGCGACGAGCCGCTGCCCGCCGCGCCAGGCCACCTCGTCGTCCTCCGCGCCGGACACCGCCTCGCGGGCGAGGTCCTCGAGCCCCCCGGTGCCCGGGTCGAGGTCGATCAGTGTGGGCCGCAGCTCGGGGTGCTCGAACCGCAGGGTCCTGGCCAGTCCGCGCAGCGCCGTCTGGGCCAGGTCCCCCGGCTCGCCGGCGGTGGCGTGCAGCCCGCCCTTGGTGACCATCCACAGCCGGGGCGAGGGGAGGTTCCTCGCACCGTACTCGGCGAGCGCCGTCACCGCGTTGGCCGCTGCCAGGACCCGCGCGGCGCCCTCGGCGAGCACCTCGTCCCCGGACCCGACCCCGGGGGCGTCGGCGGCGAACAGCACGTCGGTCACCGGGAGTTCCGGCCGGTGGTCGGCGAGGGCCGCGGACACCGCCGCCGGGTCGCGCCAGTCGGCGAAGGCAAGGGTGTGGCCGGCCGCGGCGAGCGGCGCCGTCGCCGCCTCGGGCTCGTCCCGCCCGTTCCCGTCCCACAGCACCACCCAGTGCCGCGGCCGTCCGGGCGGTTCCTCCCCGGGCAGCGGCGCCGGCTCGAAGGACCGCTCGTAGAGCTTGTCGTGGAGCGAGATGGGCAGCGCCGACTCGTCGATCTCCTTGAAGTAGACGTCCCGGGCCTCGGCGACCAGTTCGCCACGGGCGTCCAGGAGCCGCAACCGGGCCAGGTAGCCGGTGTCCTCCGCGGCCACCCCGACCTCGGCGTGGGCGTAGGTCACCGCGGCGACGTCACCGTGGACCCGGATGCTGCCGATCCCGGCCGGCAGGTGGTTGCGGCCGGGCACCTCGGGCACCCCGGCCACGGCGGCGTGCAGACAGGCGTCGAGGAAGGCCGGGTGCACCCGGAAGTGGGGGTTGCGGGTGGCGGCCTTGGGCCAGGTCACCCGGCACAGGGTGGAGGCGAGCAGCCCCCGGAGGCCCTCCCCCGCGGAGCGCCGCAGCTCGGTCAGGCCCGCGAACGCGGGGCCGTGGAACTGCCCGAAGCGGCGCATCCGCGCGTACACCGCGGACGGGTCGCCGAACTCCGGGTGCGCCGCCATCAGGTCGGACAGCGCAGGCCCGGCCTCCCGGTCGGCGGGACCGGCCGAGCCGGGCGCCCCCGCCGTCCCGCCGCCGAGGTGGCGCACCCGCGCCGTGGCGTGCACGACCCGTTCCCCGGACGCCGACGCGGTGGCGATCTCCACCAGCCCGCTCCCGTCGTCCTGCCGGGTGAGCCAGGTGGTGACCTCCACCGGCTGGTTGAGGACCAGGAGCTGCTGGTAGTCCACGTCCTGGAGCTCGACCGCGTCGGCGGTGGCGCCGAACGCCACGCAACCGGCGGACAGCGCCATCTCGCAGTAGCCGGTGCCCGGCATCACCACGATGTCCCGCGAGGAGTGGTCGGCGAGCCACGGCAACCGGTCCAGGTCGATCCTGGACTGCCACACGTGCTGCGCCGGCGTGCCGGGCAGCCGCAGGTGGGCACCGAGCAGCGGGTGCTCGTCCGCCCGGGTGTCGGGGCCGCCCCGCCCCTCCTCCCGCAGCCAGTACCGCCGGTGCTGCCAGGCGGTGGTCGGCAGGTCGAGCAGCCGTCCCTCGGGAAGGGCCAGGGCCGGGTCCACCGCCACCCCGTGGCAGTGCAGCAGCCCCAGGTGGGTGAGGAAGGTGGTCACCTCCGGCTGGTCGCGACGGAGGGTGGGGACCACCGCGCCGTCGTCGATCCCCAGGTCCTCCAGGGTCTCGGTGATCGAGTGGGAGACCACGGGGTGCGGGGACACCTCGACGAACACCCGGAAGCCGTCGCTCGCCGCGGCGGCCACGGTCTGGGTGAACCGCACCGGGTTGCGGGCGTTGACGGCCCAGTAGTCGGCGTCGCAGGCCGGCGGGGTGCGGGGGTCGGGGTGCGCGGTGGAGTAGAACCTCACCGCGGGGGAGGTCGGCGTCAGACCGGACAGCCCCCGGCGCAGCTCGGGGAGCAACGCGTCGACCTGCGGGCTGTGCCCGGCGCCGTCCGCGCCCTTGATCCTCCGGGCCATCAGGCCCCGTCCGGTCAGCTCGGTCACCAGCCGCTCGACGGCGTCGACGGGCCCGGACACCACCGTGGACCGCGGCGAGGCGCTGACCGCGACACCCACGCCCTCGTGCCCGTCCAACCAGCGTTCGACCTCGTCGCTCGGCAGCTCGACCAGCGCCATGGTGCCCCTGCCCACGAGGCCGCGGCGCAGCAGCGCGCTGCGCTGGCACACCACCCGGGCACCGTCCTCGGGGGACAGCGCACCGCTGACCACGGCCGCCGCGGCCTCGCCCAGCGAGTGCCCGAGCACAGCCGCGGGTTCCGCGCCGTGCGCGCGCCACACCTCGGCGAGTCCCACCTGCAGGGCGTGGATGGCGATCTGCGCGGCGACCGTGTCGCCGTACTCGCCGGAAACCAGGGTGCGGCGCAGAGAGATCCCGGCCTCGGCGGCGACCACCGGCTCGAGCCGGTCCACCACCCGGGCGAACACCGGCTCGCGTTCCAGCAGTTCGCGGCCCATGCCGGCCCACTGCGAGCCGTGGCCGGAGAACACCCACACCGCGCCGGCCGCGGCGCCGGGCAGCACCGTGCCGGTGACCAGGTTCCCGGTCGACTCGTCGGCGAGCAGCGCCTTCAGCCCCAGTTCGAGTTCACCGGCCGAGTCGGCGACGATCGCCGCCCGGGTGGCGAGGTGGCTGCGCCCGCGGCCCAGGGTGTGCGCGACGTCCCGCAGCGGGACGTGGCCGTGGTCGCCGAGCCAGGACGCCAGCCGCTCGGCGTTGGCCCGCAGCCCGCGGGGCGACGCCCCGGAGAGCCCCACCAGCACCGGACCGGCCACCGGCTCCCGGTCCGGCTCGGCGGCCGGCGGCCCCTGCTCGAGCACCACGTGCGCGTTGGTGCCGCCCATGCCGAACGAGGAGACCGCGGCCAGCCGGGGCCCGGAGCCGGTCACCGGCCACGGGGTCAGCGCCGTGGGGACGAACAACCGGGTCCCTTCCAGGTCCAGGTCCGGGTTGAGCCGGCGGAAGTGCACATTGGGCGGGACCTGGCCGTGGCGCAGGCAGAGCACCGCCTTGAGCAGGCCCAGCACCCCCGCGGCCTCCTCGCAGTGACCCATGTTGGTCTTGGCCGCGCCGAGGGCGCACCGGCCCTGCCCCCCGTGCCCGTAGACGTCGCTGAGCGCCCGCACCTCGATCGGGTCGCCGATGGGGGTGCCGGTGCCGTGGGTCTCCACGAGGCCGATGTCCCCGGCCCGCACCCCGGCCCTGGCCACCGCCTGGGCCAGCACCGCCCGCTGCGCCTCCGCCGAGGGCGAGGTCAGCCCGTTGGAGAGGCCGTCCTGGTTGATCGCGGTGCCCCGGATGACGGCGTGCACGGTGTCCCCGTCCCGCAGCGCGTCGGAGAGCCGTTTGAGCACCACCACCCCGCACCCCTCGGCGCGGACGAACCCCGCGGCGTCGGCGTCGAAGGTCTTGCACCGGCCGTCCGGGTCGGTGATGCCGGCCTTGTACAGCGCGATGGTGGTCAGCGGGGAGCTGATCACGTGCACCCCGCCGGCGAGGGCCAGGTCGCTGTCCCCGGCCCGCAGCCCCTGGCAGGCCAGGTGCACCGCCACCAGCGACGAGGAACACGCGGTGTCCACCGCCACCGAGGGGCCCCGGAGGTCCAGCAGGTACGACAGCCGGCCCACCGCGGTGCTGTGCGCACCGCCGGTGACGGTGTGCACGTCCTCCACGCCCTCGGGGTCCCGGAGCCGTTCGATGAGGTAACCCGGTGAGGCGATGCCCACGTAGACGCCGGTGCGGGAGCCCCCGAGGCCCTTCGGTGCGGTTCCCGAGTGCTCCAGCGCCTCCCACGCCACCTCGAGGAGCAGCCGCTGCTGGGGGTCCATGGCCAGCGCCTCGCGGGGCGCGATGCCGAAGAACTCGGCGTCGAAGCCCGCCGCGTCGTCCAGGAACCCGCCCCACACGTGCGGCATCCGGCCCGGCATGTCCGGGTCGGGGGAGTAGTAGGCGTCGATGTCCCAGCGGCCCTGCGGCACCTGGGTCACCGCGTCCCGGCCCTCGGCCAGCAGCTCCCACAGCCGGTCGGGTGTGTCGGCGCCGCCGGGGTAGCGGCAGCCCAGGCCCACCACGGCGATGGGCTCGTCGGTGCCGGGCCGGTCCGCCGCGGGCAGGTCGGCGGCCAGTTCGCGGGCCAGGGCCGCGCGTGCCTGCGGCGAGAGCCTGCCGATGAGGTTGGAGAGGTCGGTCACGGTGTCTGCTCCTCGTTCGCCTTCGCCGGGTGGCCGTCCGTTCCCTGCTCCGGCCCCATGGCCGCCAGGATCTGCGCCAGCACGTCGGTGTCCTCGGCGGACAGCGCCGCCGGTGGTTCCTCGGCGGCGGGCACCGGCCGGGTGGCCGCGGTGTCCCCGCCGGCCCCGGACCCCGGGGCAGGAGGAGGGGGAGGGGCCAGCCCGAGGCGCCCGGCCAGGTCCTCCACGAGTGAGGCCAGGTCCCGGTGGGACCAGACCAGCGCCGCGGACAGCTTCAGCCCGGTGCCGCCCTCCAACCGGTTGCGCAGCTCCAGTGCCATCAGCGAGTCCATGCCGAAGCTGGCGATCGGCGCCCGCAGGTCCACCGTCCCCTGGTCACGCCGGAGCACCCCGCGCACCTGTTCGCTGACGAACGCCTCCAGCAGCCGCCGGGCCTCCGGCTCCTCCCCGACCCCGGCGATCCGGGCGAGCAGCGGCGCCGACTGCCCGGTGTCGGCCGTCCGTTCGTCCGCCCCGGCGTACACCGACGAGGCGGCCACCGCGGGGTGTCCCCGGAACCACTCGTCGGGGTGGAACGACGCGAACGTGGTCTGCGCGCGGCGGTGGGAGACCAACGCGGACAGGGCCGCCGTCCCGTCCTGCGGCTCGATGAGCCGGTAGCCGCGCGCGTCCAGGTCCTGGGCGAGCCCGATGCCGGACCACGGTCCCCAGTCCACCGAGAGCGCCGGCAGCCCCCGCGCGCGGCGCCAGTGCGCCAGGCCGTCCAGCCAGGCGCTGGCCGCCGCGTACCCGGCCTGTCCCGCGCTGCCCAGCACCCCGGAGGTGGAGGAGAACCCCACCCACCAGTCCAGGTCCAGGTCCTCGGTGGCCCGGTGCAGCCGCCAGGCGCCGACGACCTTGGGACGCCACACCCGTTCGAGGCGCTCCGCGTCCAGGTCGGCCACCAGGCAGTCGTCGAGCACCACCGCGGAGTGCACCACCCCGCGCAGGGGCGCGCCGGACTCCCGCACCGCCGCGACCATCCGCTCCGCGGTGCCCTCGGCCGCGATGTCGCCGAGGACCACGCTGACCCGCGCCCCCGCGGCCCGCATCCGCTCGATCGCCTCCAGGGCCTGCCCTGACGGCTCGGAACGGCCGTTGAGGACCACGGCACCGGCCCCCTCGTCCACCAGGTGACCGGCGGTGAACAGGCCGAGGCCGGAGAGCCCCCCGGTGACGAGGTAGCCCCCGCCCTCGCGGACCAGGGGCACGGTGCCCGGCTCCTGGACCACCTCGGTCGTGCCCGAGGCCGGCACGGTGATCACCAACTTGCCGGTGTGCTCGGCGTTGGCCATGGTGCGGAACGCGTCCGCGGCCCGCTCCAGCGGCCACTCGGTGTGCGGCAGCGGTTCGAGCCGCCCCGCCGCGAACTCCGCGAACACCTCGTCGAGCACCCGGCGCATCACCGCCGGCCGGGTCCGTGCCAGCAGGTCGGCGTCGACCGCGGCGAAGGTGATCCCGCGGGAGAAGGGAAGCATGCCCAGCCGTGCGTCCTGGTGGATGTCCCGCTTGCCGATCTCGACGAACCTGCCGTGCTCGGCGAGCACCTCGACCCCGCGGTGCAGGGCCGGCCCGGTCAGGGAGTTGAGCACGACGTCCACGCCCCGGCCCCCGGTGGCCGCCAGGACGTCGTCCGCCCACGCCAGGGTGCGCGAGTCCGAGACGTGGCGCACGCCCATCCGGCGCAGCAGGTCCCGTTTGGCGGGGGTGCCCGCGGTGGCGTGCACCTCGGCCCCGGCCGCCCGCGCGATGGCGATCGCGGCCATGCCGACCCCGCCGGTGCCGGAGTGGACCAGGACGTGTTCGCCGGCGGCGACGCGGGCCACGTGGTGCAGCCCGTACCAGGCGGTGACGAAGACCGACGGGACGGTGGCCGCCCCGGCCGCGGTCATGCCCTCCGGCAGCGGGGTGACCAGGTCCGCACGGGTGGTCAGGAAGGTGCCGAAACACCCCCAGCCGGACGCCGCCACCCGGTCGCCGACGCGCAGCCCCGTGACGCCCTCCCCGACCGCGCTGATCTCTCCCGCGCACTCCGTGCCCAGCAGCATCGGCCGGTCGTCGCCCTCCGCGACCTGGTACACGCCCATCGCCTTCAGCGTGTCGCTGAAGTTCAGGCCGGCGGCGGCCACCCGGACCTCCACCTCGCCCGGCCCCGGCGGCCGGCGGTCGAAGGCGGTCAGCTCCAGGGCGTCGAGCCGTCCGGCGGTGCGGCTGGTCAACCGGAACCCGTCCGCGCCGTACCGGGCCGTGCGGCGCGCCGCGGGCCGTGCCCGGTCCGACAGTGGCGCCGGTGTGAACCGGGTCAGGTAACGCTGCCCGTCCCGCAGGGCGATGTCGTCCTGCGCCGGGTCGGCCAGCAGCTCCGCCAGCACCGACGACGCGCCGGTGCCGCCCTCCGCCCCGGGGCCGAGGTCCAGCAGGGTGGCCCGCAGCGCCGGGTGCTCGTAGCCGAGGGTCCTGACCATCCCCCGCAGGGCGCTCTGCGCCGGGCTCACCGGGTCTCCCGCGCCCACCGGGTGCGCTCCGTGGGTGACCACCCACAGCCGCGGTGCCGGGTGCTCAGCCGACCCTTCCGCCGTCTGGCCCAGCACCCCGACCAGTTCGGTGAGCCGGGCCACCCGCAGCCGCGCCTGGTCCAGGGCGGTCTCCGGGGCACCGGTCAGGAGCCGCTCGTCGTCCTCGGCGGGAGGCATGACCACCACCACCCCGCGCAGCGGCTCCCCCGACGACACCGCCGCGGTGATCGCGCCGGCGAGCGCGGCGGGGCCGGCCGCGGAGTCCAGCAGGGGGCAGGGCCTGCCGGCCGAGGTCAGCCCCTCCCGCAGCCGCTCGGCGAGCGGGGCGCCCCCGGGTTCGGTGAGCAGCAGCCAGGAGCCGCCCGGCGGCTCGGTGTCGGCGGCGACCGGGGGGACCGCCTCCCAGGAGAGCTCGAACACCCGGTCGTCCAGCGGGTGTCCGCCGGACTCCCGGGGCACCCGGACCACCTCCACGTTTCTGGCCTCGACCACCACCCGGCCCCCGTCGTCCAGCAGGGTGACGTCGCCGAGCAGGCCACCGTCGGGGCCGTGCGGCGCCAGGCGGCTGTGCACCACGCCGCCCGTCTCCGGGGCCGCCCACCTGCGCAGCGACCCCACCCGCACCGGGAGCAGGGCGTCGCCCCCCGCGGGGCGGGACGCGTCCGCCGCGGGCACCGCCGCGAGGAGCTGCATGCACAGGTCGAGCAGCACCGGGTGCAGCGATGCCTGCGGCAACCCCACCCTGGCCTGCTCGGGAACCGTGACGCGCCCCACGGCGCTGCGTCCCTCGGGATCGACCAGCGCGGACTCCACCCCCTGGAAGGCGGGGCCGTGCTGCTGCCCGGCCGCGCGCATCCACGCGTACAGCCGTTCGGCCGGAACCTCGGTGTGGTGCGGGGCCCCGGGACCTGCGGGGTCCTGGGCGGGCGGTCGCGGCCCGGTGGCGGGGCGGACCCCGGCCACGGCGTGCGTGGTCCAGGCGCCCTCCCCGTCCCGGGTGCGGACCTCCACCCGGCCGCACCCGGCGCCGGTCTCGGTGAGCTCCGTGGTCACCACGGTGGGCCCGTCGAGCACCAACAGCGACCGGTACTCCACGTCGTGCAGCTCCAGCGCGTCCGGTTCCGCGGCCAGCGCCTGGCACCCGGCGGCGAGCGCCGCCTCGCAGTAGGCGGTGCCGGGGACCACCACGCTCCCGGCCACCCGGTGGTCCTCGAGCCACGGCAGCCGCCGCGGGGACAGCTCGGTCTGCCACACGTGCCGCACCGGGGAACCGGGGACCAGCACACGGGTGCCGAGCAGCGGGTGGGCCGCCGGGTCCTGGGCCCCGCCGCCGTCGGTGTCGAACCAGAACCGCTCGTGCTGCCAGGCGTTGGTCGGCAGGTCGGTCAGCGTGCCGTGCGGGTGCAGCCGCGCGAGGTCCACCGGCGCCCCGTGGCAGTGCAGTTGGCCCAGGTTGACCAGGAGCGTGCGACCGGCCGGCTCGCCGCGCCGCAGCGTCCCGGTCACCAGGACGTCGTCCACGCCCTCCGCGGCCAGCGTCTCGCTGACGGAGTGGGTGACCACCGGGTGGGGGGAGACCTCGACGAAGACCCGGAAGCCGTCGGCCGCGGCGGCGGCCACGGTCTGGGTGAACCGCACCGGGTTGCGCATGTTGGCCGCCCAGTAGTCGGCGTCGCACACCGGCGTGGTGTGCGGGTCGGGGTGCGCGGTCGAGTAGAACGTCACCCGCGGCTCGCGGGGGGCGAGGTCCGCGAGCAGCGCCCGCAGCTCGGGCAGGAGCGGCTCCACCTGCGGCGTGTGCGCCGGGACGCTCACCCCGGGGACCAGCTTGGCGAGCAGTCCCTCGCCCTGCCACGCCTCCACCAACCGGCGGACCTCGGCGGCGCCCCCGCCGACCACGGTGGACCGGGGCGAGGCGCTGACCGCGACGGACACCCCGTCGTGACCCGCGAGGCGCCGGTGAACCTCGGCGGTGGGCAGTTCGACCAGCGCCATCAGGCCGCTCCCGCGGAACCGCTCCTGGTAGAGCCGGGAACGCCGGCAGATCGCCCGGGCGCCGTCCTCGAGCTCGAGGGCGCCGCTGACCACGGCCGCCGCCACCTCGCCCATGGAGTGCCCGAGCACCGCCGCGGGCTCCGCGCCGTGCGCGCGCCACACCTCGGCGAGTCCCACCTGCATGGCGAACACCGCGGGCTGGAGGTGACCGAGCGGCGCGTCAGTCAGGTCCCGGTCGCACAGCAGCTCGACGAGCGACAGCCCGGACTCGGCCGCGACCACAGGCTCGAGACGGTGCACCACCTCGGCGAACGCCGGCTCGGTGGCGAGCAGTTCACGGCCCATGCCGGTCCACTGCGAGCCCTGCCCCGAGAACACCCACACCGCGCCCTCGCCGGCCGACGGCAGGGTGGCCGCGGTGACCGCGCCCGGTGTGGTCTCGCCGGCGGCCAGCGACTTCAGCTCCTGGCCGAGTCCGGCGAGGGAGTCGGCGACGACCGCGGCGCGGTGCGGCAGGTGGGTGCGGCGGCGCCCCAGGGTGTGCGCGACGTCCACGGGGGACGCCTCCGCGTTCCGGCCCAGCCAGTCGGCGAGGCGCTCGGCGTTCGCCCGCAGCCCCGCGGGGGTGGCCCCGGAGAGCTGGAACAGCAGCGGCCCGCCGTGGCGGTGTGCCGGCGCCTCCCCGGAGGAGGCGGCCTGCTCCAGGACCACGTGGGCGTTGGTGCCGCTGATCCCGAAGGCGCTCACCCCGGCGCGGGCCGGCCGCCCGGTGTCCGGCCACGGCTGGCCCTGCGCCGGGATCTCGATCCTGGCTGCCCGCTCGCTGATCCGGTGGGTCCGCTCGGTCAGGTGCAGGTGCGGCGGGATGTGCCGGTGGTGCAGCGCGAGCACGGACTTGATCAGCCCGGCGACCCCGGCGGTGGCCTCCGTGTGCCCCAGGTTGGTCTTGGCCGAGCCGACGAGCAGCGGCCGGTCCGGGTCCCGGTCGGAGACGAACACCGAGGCCAGCGCCTCGAGTTCGATGGGGTCGCCCAGCGGTGTCCCCGTGCCGTGCCCCTCCACGTAGTCGATGTCCCGCGGGCCGAGACCCGACCGGTCCAGCGCGGTGCGGATCACGTCCTCGTGGGCGAGGCCGTTGGGCACGGTGGGCCCGCTGCTCGCCCCGTCCTGGTTGACTGCGGTGCCCCGCACCACGGCCAGCACCCGGTCCCCGTCCCGCTCGGCGTCGGCGAGCCGCTTGAGGACGACGACCCCGCAGCCCTCGCCCCGCCCCAGTCCGTCGGCGGAGGCGTCGTACGCCTTGCAGCGCCCGTCCGGGGCCAGGGTCCCGAACCTGGACAGGGAGATGCTGGACTCCGGCATCAGCATCAGGTTCGTCCCGGCGGCGAACGCCAGGTCGGCGTCGCCGGTCCGCAGGCTCTGACACGCCAGGTGCACCGCGGTGAGCGACGAGGAGCAGGCGGTGTCCACGGCCACCGCGGGCCCGTGCAGGCCGAGGTGGTAGGCGATGCGTCCCGCGGCGGCGTTGTGCACCCCACCGGTGACGGTGTACGCGTCCACGTCCTGCGGCCCGAGTGCCTGGAAGTGCCGCACCGCGTACTCGTGCAGCGTGATCCCCACGAAGACGCCCCCGCGGGTCCCGTGCAGCCGGTCGGCGGGGAGCCCGGCGTGCTCCAGCGCCTCCCAGACCACCTCCATCAGCAGCCGCTGCTGGGGGTCCATCGCCACGGCCTCGCGTGGCGAGATGCCGAAGAACGACGCGTCGAACGACGCCGGGTCCCAGTGCGTGAGGAAGCCGCCGGAGCCGGACCTGATGGTGCCGGGGACGGTGAAGTCGTCGCAGAGGAACCGGGCCGCGTCCCAGCGCGACGCCGGCACCTCCACCACGCCGTCCCGGCCCTCGGCGAGCAGCCGCCAGTAGTCCTGGGGACCGTCGACCTCGCCGGGCAGCCGGCAGCCCAGCCCGATGACGGCCACCGGCTCGGTGAGTCGGCCCTCGGCCGCCAGCGCACGCCGCTCGAGGCGCTCAATGGTGTCCAGCGCCTGCTGGATGACGGCGCGCCGGTTCTCGCCCTGACTGTTCGTGCCGGTCACAGGGAGTCCAGCCTTTCGGTGAGGCGGCGGAGGAGTTCGTCCTCCGACGGGTCGTCGGCCGACGCGGAGCCGCCCGACGGGGCGTCGGTCGGTGTGGAGCCGGCCGCGGGGGTGCCGGCGGAGGTGGAAGGGGCGGTGCCTGGTTGGGCGTCAGGCGGTCCACTGGACGCCGCGGGCGCGTCGTCCCCGCCGTCGAGCGCGCCCAGGAGGTACTCGGTCAGGGCGTCCACCGTGGGGTAGTTGAAGACCGCGGCCGGCGGCAGGTCGCAGTCGAGCTCCCGGGAGAGCTGCGCCTGGGTGCGGCTGGCCATGACCGAGTCCATTCCGATCTGGAAGAACCGCTGGTCCACGCCGAGCCGCTGCGGCGAGTCGAACCCCATCAGGGTCGCCACGGTGGACCGAACCAGGGCCTGGAGCAGCCTCCTGCGCGCGGCCCCGGTGGCGGCCCGCACGCGTTGCGCCTGCCCGCCCGCCGCGGCGCCCCCGCCCCTGGCGCCGGCCGGCGCCACCTCGTCGATCAGGTGCAGGGCGATCCGGGAACGGTAGGCGTCGGCCAGCGTCGGCCAGTCCACCGCGGCCACCACGCAGTGCGTCTGGTCACCGAACAGCAGGGAGTCCAGGGCGCGCACCGCCGTGGCGTCAGGCATCGGCCGCAGCCCCGAGTCGGACATCAGGTCCCGGTAGTGGACCTGGTCGAACGCCTCCCCCCAGATCCCCCAGTCGATGACCAGGGCGGGCAGCCCCAGGGTGCGCCGGTGCCTGGCCAGGGAGTCGAGGAAGTAGTTGGCCGCTGCGTAGTGGGTCAGCCCGCGCGCGCCGAGCAGCGCCGCGGTCGAGGAGAACAGCACGAACTGCCGGACGTCGTGGCCGGCGCTCAGCCGGTGCAGCAGCACGCTGCCGTCCACCTTCGGGCGCAGCATCAGGTCGATGTCCGCGTCCGTGAGGTCGGCCAGCTCCGTGTAACCGCCGGCGAGGGAGGCGTTGTAGACGCCGTGCAGCGGCGGCAGGTCAGCCCCGAAACGGGCGAACAACGCCGTCATCGCGGCCTCGTCGGCCACGTCCGCCCGCACCTCGGTGACCGCGGTGCCCTCGGCCCGGAGCCGCCGCGCCACCTCGGCGGACGGGCCGGTCAGTCCCCTGCGGCCCAGCAGCACCAGGTGTCGGGCGCCCAGCGCGACCAGCCGGGAGATCAGCACCGGCCCGATCGAGCCGGTGGCGCCGATCACCAGGTGGCAGCCCTCGGGGTCGAGCCGCCCGCCGGTCGGGCCCAGCGCGCCCCGCACCAGCCGGGTGACGTGCCGCCGGCCGTCCCGGAAGGCCACCTGGTCCTCCCCGTCGGACCCGAGCACCTCGTCCACCAGCAGTCGTGCCGCGTCCCGCGGGCCGGTGTCGTCGAGGTCGACCAGCCCGCCCCAGACCTCGGTCAGCTCCACCGCGAGCCCCCGGCCCAGGCCCCACAGGGCCGCCTGCGCCGGGGCCACCCGTGGCTCCCCGCCGACGGACTGGGCGAACCGGGTGACCAGGCGCATCCGTGGCCGGTCCGGACCGCGGTCGGCCAGGACCCGGGCCAGGCGCATCGGGTCCACCGTCAACCGGCGGGCCCACCGCGGCGACTCGGGTTCCTCCGCCGGGGTGTCGAGCGCCGCGCAGTACAGCACGTGGTCCAGCTCGGGGACGTCGGCGAGCCGCCGCGCCAACGCCCCGGGGGGCAGGTCGGCGAGTTCGCCGGCGGTCACCAGGCTGACCGTGCCGCCGCGGGCCTCCACCTCCGCCCGGACCTGCTCGCCCACCCCCGAGGCGTCGGCCACCACCAGCCACCGGCCGGCCTCCCCGCCGGTCCCGGCCGGCAGTGCCCGGGGCACCCAGACGGTGTGGTACACCCAGTCGGCGGGCACCCCGTCGTCCGCGGACACCTCCGCCTGCGCGCACCGCCACCACCCGCCGTCGCCGGTGGACAGGTGAAGCTCCCAGCGGGCGCGGTCGGTGTCGCCGTGCCGCAGGGTGCTCTGGAACCGGACGGCGCCGGTGGGGCCGGCCGGCGGCTGGTGCACCTCAAGGCCGGTGACCCCCGGGGCGGCGAACCCGGCGGCCCGCGCGGCGGCCACCGCCATCGCCAGACAGTGCCCCTGGTCGGTGGCGGAGGAGGCGTCCACCGAGCCCTGCCAGACCTGGGCGTCCTCGAGTCCCGCGAGTTCCACCCGCGTCCCCAGCACCGGGTCCGCGTCGGCGTCCCGGCGGGTGACGCCGCCGACCGCCCCGACCACCACTCCGGCTCGCCAGTGCCGTCGCCGCTGGAAGGCCGTGGTGGGCAGGTCCACCAGACGCCCCCCGGGCCGCACCCGGGACCAGTCGATCCGCACCCCGTGGCAGTGCAGCGCACCGAGGTTCTCCAGCAGCACGTCCCGTTCCGGTTCGTCCCGCCGGAGCGTGCCCCGCACCACCGCGTCCCCGGCGCCCGCGTCGTCCAGGGTCTGCCGCAGCGCGTGGCGGACCACCGGGTGCGGCGCGACCTCGACGAACAGCCGGTGGCCGTCGTCCGCCGCCCGGGCCACGGCCGCGTCGAGCCCCACCGGGTCGCGCAGGTTGGCCACCCAGTGCTCGGCGTCGAGCACCCCCTCACACCGGGCTGACGCCGCGTCACGCGCGGCGCGGGTGCCGCTGTAGAAGGGGACGTCGGGCCGACCCGGTGCCAGGTCCCGCACGGCGGAGCGCAGCGGCTCGCACAGCGGGTCCATCGCCGCGCTGTGGAACGCCACGTCGGACGCGACCCTGCGCACCGGGAGCCCGTCGGTCGCCGCCCGGTCCACCAGCGCCTCCACCGCGTCGGGCGGCCCGGAGACCACCGTGGACCGGGGAGCGGACCGGATGGCGACGGACAGCCCGGGGTGTTCCCCGAGCAGCCGCTCCACCTCGTCGGCGGGCAGTTCCACCGAGGCCATCGCCCCCGCTCCGGCCACGGCCCGCAGCAGGTGGGACCGACGGCAGACCAGTCGTGCGCCGTCCGCGGGGGACAGCGCCCCGGCCGCCACCGCCGCGGCGATCTCGCCCATGGAGTGCCCGACCACCGCGGCCGGACGGACCCCGTAGTGGCGCCAGACCGCGACCAGGCCCACCTGCACCGCGTAGATCAGCGGCTGCACCTGGTCGGCCGGGGCCGTCCGCAGGTCCTCGGCGAGCGCGGTCCGCAGCGAGACCCCGGTCTCCTCCTTGTACACCGGGTCGAGGTCGTCCACGACCCGGGTGAACGCCGGCTCCGAGTCCAGCAGGTCACGGCCCATCCCGGTCCACTGCGAGCCGTGTCCGGAGAACACCCACACCACGCCCCGCCCGGCGGCCCGGGCCACCGAGCCCGTGCTGGTGCCCGCGGCGACCTCGCCGGCGGACAACCGTCGCAGCCTGTCCACCAGTTCCGCGCGGTTCCGGGCGACGACGGCGAGCCTCGACGCCCGGTGCGAGCGGCGCAGTGCCAGGGTGTGCCCCACGTCGGGCAGGGCCGCGTCGGCGCCGGGTCCGGCCAGCCAGTCGCCGAGCCGCCGCGCGTTGTCCCGCAGGGCGGCGTCGGTGGCGCCCGACAGCGGGAACAGCAGGGCGCCCTCGTCCGGGGGCGCGGAGCTCGCCCCGGCCGGTGCCGGGGCCTGCTCCAGCACCACGTGGGCGTTGGTGCCGCCCATGCCGAAGGCGGACACCGCGGCGAGGCGGGTGGGGCCCTCCACCGGCCAGTCGGTGTGTTCCGTGGGGACGAAGAACCGGGTGCCGTCCAACGTGATGTTCGGGTTCAACCCGGTGAAGTGCAGGTTCTTGGGGATGGTGCCCCGGTCCAGGCAGAGTGCCGCCTTCAGCAGACCGACGACGCCGGACACCGCCTCGGCGTGCCCCAGGTTGGTCTTCGCCGCGCCCAGCGCGCACCGGCCCCGCCCCCCGGCGCCGTAGACCTCGGCGAGCGCCTCCACCTCGATGGGGTCCCCGAGCGCCGTGCCCGTGCCGTGCGTCTCGACCAAGCCGACCTGCGCCGGATCGATCCCCGCGCGGGCGACCGCGTCCCGCAGCAGTTCGCGCTGGGCGGTCCCGGACGGGGCGGTCAGGCCGTTGGACCGCCCGTCCTGGTTGACCGCGCTGCCGCGCACCACCGCCAGCACCCGGTCGCCGTCCCGAAGGGCGTCGGCGAGGCGTTTGAGCAGGACGAGCCCGCACCCCTCGGCGCGCACGATGCCGTCGGCGCCCTGGTCGAAGGTGCGGCACCGGCCGGAGGGCGCGAGCAGCCCGTACGCCTCGAGCGACATGCTGACCCCGAGGTCGAGGATCACGTTGACCCCGCCGGCCAGCGCCAGGTCGCTCTCGCGCATCCGCAGGCTCTGGCACGCCTGGTGGACGGCGGAGAGCGACGACGAGCAGGCGGTGTCCATGGCGACGCAGGGCCCGTGCAGGTCGAGCGTGTAGGACAGGCGCCCGGCCAGGACGCTGTGCAGCCCACCGGTGAGGGTGTACGCGTCCAGCGTCCCGCGGTCGGCCAGACCGCGTTGCAGGTACTCGTTGTAGTACGCCCCCACGAACACCCCGGTGCGCGTACCGGCCAGGTGTTCGGGGACCACACCCGCGTGTTCCAGGGTCTCCCAGGCGACCTCGAGCAGCAGCCGCTGCTGGGGGTCCATGGCCTCGGCCTCCTTCGGCGAGATGCCGAAGAACTCCGGGTCGAAGCCGGAGACGTCCTCGAGGTAGCCGCCCCGGTGCAGTCGCCGGCGCACCTCGAGGTCGAGATCGTCCATGTGGCCGGTCGCGTCCCACCGGTCGGCGGGCACCTCCCCGACGACGTCGCGGCCCTCGGCGAGGAGCTGCCACAGCCCGTCCGGCGAGCTCACCCCGCCGGGCAGGCGACAGCCCATGCCGACGATCGCGACGGGTTCGGCGGCCACGGTCCGTGCCGCTGATCCGAGGCGCTCCTGGAGGACCGCCCGCTGCCCTGCTGTCAGATCGGCGAGTCGCTGGCTGATGCTCACCGGTCACCCCCGTACGTGTTGTTCACAGACCTGTCTGTCAGCCCGTCAGGCTCTCGACTTCGTCGAGGAGCTGTTCGAATCCGGAAGGCATCGGGAGGGTCCCCGCCGACGCCACCGGGTGGGGTTCCGCCTCCGCGCGCTGCCCGGGCGGCGCCTTCCCGCCGAGCCGGGTGGACAGCTCGGTGACCACCTCCTGGACGGTGGGGTGGTTCCACAGCAGCGTGGCGGGGAGCGGCAGCTCCACCTGCTCCGCCAGGCGCCGCGTGATCCGCAGCGTGGCCAGGGACTCCATCCCGTACTCGGCGAGGGGCCGCCGGTCGTCCAGGTCCGCCGGTGCGACGCCGAGCTGCCCGGTCACGACCCGCCGCACCAGGGCGGTCAACGACTCGGCGAGATCGTCCGGCGCCAGCAGGCGCCAGGCCACGGTCTCCTCGGGACCTTCCCCGGCCGTGGCGTCCCCGTCTTCGGCGCGCTGCCAGGCGTACGGGGGCAGGTCCACCAACCGCCCGAAGGCGCCCTGCCGGTTCACGTCCACCGGGACGCCGTGGCAGTGCAGTGCCCCCAGGTGGGTGTGGAAGGTCCTGCGTTCCGGCCGGTTGCGCAGCAGCGTGGGCAGCACCACGGCGTCCGTGACCCCCTGGTCGGCGAGGATCTCCCCGAGCGCCTGGGTGACCAGCGGGTGCCCGGAGACCTCGACGAAGACCCGGTGGCCGTCCTGCGCCGCCGCGGCGACCGCGGTGTCGAAACGCACCGGGTTGCGCAGGTTCCCCGCCCAGTACCCGGCGCCGAAGTCCGTGGCGCCCCGGGGCCCGGGCTGCGACGTGGAGTACAGCGGGACCAGCGGCCGGCGTGGCGCCAGCTCCGCGAGCCGGGCCCTGACCTCGTCGAGCAGCGGGTCCATGTGGGGGCTGTGCGGGGCGATGTCGGTGGCGACCTCCCGCACGAACCGTCCCCGCGCCTCCCACAGGCGCACCAGCTCCCGGACGGCGTCCAGGTCACCGGAGACCACCGTGGACAGCGGCGACGCCCAGATCCCCACCACCACGTCGTCCCGGCCGGCCAGCGAGGCGTCCACCTCGGCCGGCGGCAGGTCCACCAGCGCCATGGTGCCCCGGCCCGCGACCCGGTGCAGCAGCGCGGAGCGGCGGCAGACCAGCAGGGCGCCGTCCGCCGGGGACAGCGCGCCGGCGGCCACCGCGGCGGCGATCTCGCCGCCGGAGTGCCCGATGACCGCTGCCGGCTCCACTCCGTGGTCGCGCCACACCGCGGCCAGCGCCGCCTGCACGGCGAAGCACAGCCCCTGGATGTGACCGACCCGGGCGGCGCCGACGTCCGTGGTGGTCAGCAGCTCGACGGGGGAGTAACCGCCCTCGGCCCGGAAGACCGGGTCCACCTCGTTGAGGAAGTCGGCGAAGGCGGGTTCCCGCTCGAGCAGTTCCCGGCCCATCCCGGTCCACTGCGAGCCGTCCCCGGAGAAGACCCACACGACACCGGTCCCGCGGCCGGCCACCGGAGCCCCGGTGGCCACACCCGGTGCGGACTCCTGTGCGGCCACGGCCCGCAGCCCGGCCCGCACTTCGTCGGCGTCCCCGGCCACCACCACCGCCCGCGCGGTGAGCGGGGTCCGGTGCCGGGTCAGGGTCCACGCGACGTCTGCCAGCTCCGGCGCCTCGGGGGAGGCCAGCAGCCCGGCGAGGCGCGCGGCGTTCTCCCGCAGCCCGGACGGCGACGCCCCGGAGAGCGGGAACACCATCGGCGAGGGCGGCTCGGCGACGACGGGAGCGGGCCGAGGCGGTGGCGCGTCGAACCGGACCGGTGTCCCGTCCCCGCCTCCCACCAGGGCGTTCCCCGCCTCCCCGCGCCGTGCCGCGTGAACCGCCCGGACGACTCCCTCGGGGCCGGCCCCCCGCAGCGGGACCGGGTCCTGCTCCCCGCGGCTCGCCGCCGCCCCGAGCACCGCCAACACCCGGTCGCCCTCGGCCACCGCGTCGGTCAGCCGCCGCAGCACCAGCACCGCGCACCCGGTGCCACCGGGGGAGTCCTCGAGCGCGACCAGGGCCGTACCGCACCCGTCGGCACCGCCCAGCCGCCGCACCGCGCGTCCCAGCACGTCCTCGGCGTCGTCCCCGGTGGTGACCGCCACCTCCAGCGGCCCGAGGCGCGTCCCGCTCCCCCAGGGCGGGTCGGCGCGGCGCTCGACGAACAGCGTGACGTCCTGCCCGGCCAGCCGGTCGGACGTGCAGCCAGCGTGCTCGAGGGCCTCCCAGGCGACCTCGAGCACCACCCTCCGCTGGGCGGGCAGGGCCGCGGCCTCTTCCCGACCCATCGAGAAGAACACGTGGTCGAGTGCGCCGCGTTCGCCTCCGACTGGCAGGGGCACCTCTGACTCCGGGGCCCGGCTGGCCGCCTCGAACGACCTCGGGGCGACACCGATGACGGCCACCAGGGGGGTTGCGGTGTCCTGCTCCGGCCGCGTCACGGCGCGGCCCCCGCTGCGCCGGCGACCGAGGGCGCCGGAATCGGGAGGGGTACTGACACCTGGGATCGGTCCAGATCACTGGAGTCCACGAACGCGGTGGTTCCCCACGGTCGTGAGCCGACCGCAATCACGTCCACACTCAACCTGACGCCTCTGTTCTCTGTGCAAAAGCCAGCAGACGACCGACGCCCCCGAACGCAGTTGGCGGCGGGATTGTGACGGGGGAGGACGGTCCCTGTTCCGGCGCGGTAAGGCCTTCGAAGGCCGATTGTCCGTCGCGCCACCGATCTGCATGACCGCGTCGGTCAGCACAGCACAAGATACGACTGGTGTGGGACAGATCTCTTTACGTTTGCTTGAGGAACGCATGTGCGTTCCTTGGGTGCCAGTGAAACCACCCTTTGCTGGACGGCCGGGATAATTGCTCCCGTCCGGCCCCTTCCTTCGAGGTTCGGAATTTTCCGGATCAGGCGGTTTCTGTGGTATCGCCGCACAGGTGTGGACAACGGGAGTCCGGCTCGTTATGGCACTCATTTGTCATGCGTTCGCCAGAATCATGGGTGTGTGCGGGGAACTCTCGGTCATGTCTTTCTTGCCGGGGCCCGCCTGACTTGCTCGACCATGCTCCGTATCCCGTGCCTTGCTCCCCGATCAGACCGACACATCCGGTTCCCGGGTCGCGGGCCCTCGGCGGTCCGAACCGGTGCGCCACTCCTGAACGCCCTGGCCGTGCGCGCCGGCCAGGGCAGTCACGTCGGGCACCCCGAAACGCTCACGGAGGGCGCCGAAGGCCTCCACCTCGTCCTCCCCGAAGCGGCGGACGTGGGCGGCACAAGCGTGAGCGGTGAGGAACGTCGGTGGGGTGGTCTTGCTGTGGAACTTGTCCGCGTACATGACGAGCCGCTCCTCGGCCGTGACCGCGAGATGGTCGGCCACTGGCAACGGGAGTCGCTGGCGGATGACGTCGTTCCTCGTCAGCCCCACGCCGGTGTGGCACGAACAGAAACGGCGCAACGCCTCCGGGAACCCCTCGGACCGGAGGATCTGGTGCCCGAGCAGGCCATGCCGCACGTAATTCCTGCGGTCGGGGCTCCCGGCGCCATCGATGACCCGGTACACACCGACGTCGTGCAGGAGGAAACCGGCCCCCACCAGTTCCCCGTCGATGTCGCCCGCAAACCGTTCCAGGAGTTGTTCCGCGATTTCCCAGATGATTTCACAGTGGCCGATACACGGTTTCCAGGACCTGCGGTGTGGGGGCATACCGCTCGTGCAGGGCGCGAATTTCCCGAGGTGTCGGCACACGCATTCCGGCAGGATACTGACCGACTGCTCCCGGAACGCCCGGGTCACCCCGGCCGAAGGGATCGGAGCTCCCTTCGGCCCCGCTCCGTGCGGCCGGGGCGCCCGCCCGCCGTGGCCGCGTCAGCCGCCGCGCCCCGCCGCTCCCGCCGCGGTCACGGGCTGTCCGCGGGCTCCGTGTCCCCGGCCAGTACGTCGAGGATCGGCTGGCCGTACTTGGCGAGCTTGGCCTCGCCGACCCCGGACACCGTCCCCAACTCGGCCAGGCTGGACGGGGCGCCGGCGGCGATCTCCCGCAGGGTCGCGTCGTGGAACACCACGTACGCCGGCACCCCCTGCTCCTTCGCGGTCGCCGCCCGCCAGGCACGCAGCCGCTCGAACACCGGCACCGCGGCGTCCGGCAGGTCGACGGGCACCGCCCGGCGGCCCTTGGCCCCCTGTTCGCGCCCGCCGGCCCCGGTCGCGCGGGCCCTCGGCGCCGGTTCCGGCTCCCGGCGCAGCATCACCGGGCGTTGCCCCCGCAGCACCTCGCCGCTGGCGTCGGTGAGCACCAGCGTGCCGTAGTCACCTTCGACCGCGAGCAGTTGCTGGGCCAGCAACTGGCGCACCACCCCGCGCCACTCGGCCTCCCGCAGCTCGGTACCGATGCCGAAGACACTCAGCGTGTCGTGGTCGTGCTCGATCACCTTGGCCGTCTTGCGGCCCAGCAGGATGTCCACGACCTGTCCCGCGCCGAACTTCTGCCGGCGCTCCCGCAGCAGCCGGACCACCGTGGACATGACCTTCTGAGCGGCGACGGTGCCGTCCCAGGTCTCCGGCGGGCTCAGACAGGTGTCGCAGTTGCCGCAGGAAGAACCGGACTGGCCGAAGTAGTCCAGCAGGTGCTCCCGGCGGCACCGCGCGGTCTCGCACAGCGCCAGCATGGCGTCGAGGTGGGCGGCGAGCCGGCGGCGGTGGGCGTCGTCCCCCTCGGAGCCGTCGATCAGCTTGCGTTGCTGCACCACGTCTTGGAGCCCGTAGGTCAACCAGGCGGTGGACGGCAGGCCGTCCCGGCCGGCCCGGCCCGTCTCCTGGTAGTACCCCTCGATGGACCTGGGCAGATCGAGGTGGGCGACGAACCTCACGTCCGGCTTGTCGATGCCCATGCCGAACGCGATCGTGGCCACCATCACCAGGCCGTCCTCGCGCAGGAACCGCGACTGGTGCTCGGCCCGGGTGCGGGGGTCGAGGCCCGCGTGGTACGGCAGCGCCTCGATCCCGGACCGCACCAGGAAGTCAGCGGTCCTCTCCACCGAGGCGCGGGACAGGCAGTAGACGATGCCCGAGTCCCCCTGGTGCTCGGCGCGCAGCAGCGCCAACAGTTGTTTGCGGGGGTCGTTCTTCGGCACGATCCGGTACTGGATGTTGGGCCGGTCGAAGCTGGCGACGAACGACCGGGCGTCGGCCAGCCCCAGCCGGGAGACGATCTCCGCCCGCGTCGCCTCCGTGGCGGTCGCGGTCAGGGCGATCCTCGGCACCTTGGGCCACCGCTGCCCCAGCGTGGAAAGGGCCAGGTAGTCGGGCCTGAAGTCGTGCCCCCACTGGGCGACGCAGTGCGCCTCGTCGATGGCGAACAGGGAGATCGTGCCCCGGTCGAGCAGGCGCAGCGTGGCCTCCGACCGCAGCCGCTCCGGGGCCAGGTACAGCAGGTCGAGCTCACCGGAGAGGAACTCCGCCTCGACCATGCGCCGCTCGTCCGGGTCCTGGGTCGAGTTGAGGAATCCGGCCCGCACCCCCAGCGCGCGCAGCGCGTCCACCTGGTCCTGCATGAGCGCGATCAACGGGGAGACCACCACCCCCACGCCCTCCCGGACCAACGCCGGCACCTGGTAGCACAGCGACTTCCCGCCGCCGGTGGGCATCAGCACCAGCGCGTCGCCGCCAGCGATCACATGCTCGACGATCTCCTGCTGCTCCCCCCGGAACGTGTCGTAGCCGAAGACCCGGCGCAGCACCTCCAACGCACCGTCCGCGAACGGGTCCGGGGCCCCGGTGGGCGGGAGGAGGGGGACGGGTGGGACGGGAGCTGATTGCTGGGTAGCCACCAGGTCATCCTAGGAGGGTCCGCGCCCCTGCCCGGGACGCTCGGCGAACCACCGGCCGCGGTCCAGGCCCCACGGCGTCACGGCGCCCGCGACCGGTGCCGGCGGACCTCGCGGAACCGCCCCGGGGAACCTCCCGTCACCCCCGGGGCGGGTCACCGCCCGGACCGCCGACGGCCGGAACGCCGCCCGTCCCCGGCGGGGCCTCGATGTGGCTGCTGGCCACGATCACCGACTGGACGTGCCGCCGCTCCGGGTGCTCCAGGACCCGCACCTCGCCCCGCTCCGCGTCCTCGATCGTCACCAACCTGGCGAGGCGCCGCAGCCGGTCGGTGTCCCGGAGCTGGTGCGCCAGCCGCACCGCCGTGCCCAGCTCCCTGACGGCGACCCCCCGGTCGCCCCGGACCAGGGCGTCGGCGCCGTCCCTGGCCGCCTCGTTCAGCCGGTCGTACCGCTCGAAGTGCGCCCGGAGCCCGCCCGGTTCGGCGGGCGGCGCCTCCCCGCCGGTCCAGCGGACCGTGATCTTCTGCTCCTCGGGCAGCTCCGTGCCCTCGGCGACCAGCGCGACCGACGCGATCGGGGTGGTTCCGTCCGCCAGGGGACGCGGCCGGTCGGGTTCCGCCCGCAGCCGCAGCTCGTACCAGCGGGTCTCGTCCCCCCAGGCCCCGGTGCACAGGTCCAGGGCGGCGCCGCCGTCCACCGGCGCGCCGGTCAGTTCCCGCTCGGTTGGGGTGAGCTGCCGGACCAGGGCGACCCGCACCGAAGCCTCAGGGCGTACCCGCAGGGCCAGTTGGGGCAGGGTCCGGCTGGTCGAGGCCCCGACGAGCTCGCGGAACAACCCGGTCAGCCGGCGTGCGGTGTCGCCGGCGTCCGAGGTGCCCTCCCCGCCCGTGTCCACGGCCTCCGCCCTGCCGTGCAGCCGGTGGACGATCTCGGTGAGCTGGTGGGCGTCCCAGTCCTCGCCGATGCCCAGCGCGTCACAGGTGAACTGGCCGGCGCAGCGGTCGAGCACCCGACGCAGGGCATCGGGGGTGTCGTGTTCGTCGTGGCCGTCGGTGAGCAGCAGCACGTGCCGCAGCGTGGCGTTGGGGCGGGTGACCAGCAACCTGCGGGCCAGCTCGAGCCAGGCGGAGATGCGGGTGCCGCCGTGGGCCTTCATCGCCCGCGCGGTGCGACTGCCCTGCGCCCGGCTCTGCGGGGTGGCCGCGACGGTGGTGGGGGAGCAGGAGTCCACCCAGGGGTAGGCCACCCTGGCCGTGCCGGTGCCCTCGACCAGTGCGAAGTGGGTGCCGTCGGGCAGCATCGCGATCGCCTCCGCCGCCGCCCGGCGGGCCGCGCCGATCTTGCCGACGGCGGGGTGCGCCATGGAGCCGGAACAGTCGATGATGACGACCTCGGACCGGTCCACCGCGCCGCAGGGCCCGGCACCGAGACCGCTCGCCGTCACCTCGAGGAAGACGCGCACGTCCCGGTCCGCACCGGCGGCGTACGGGTCGGTCTGGTGGGTCGTCGTCAGGGTCAGCCGCCCCCCGGTCCCCCGGTCCGACGTGGTCTGCGCGCTCATCGCCTCGCCTCCTTCCTCCCGGAACGGAACGGGCCCGGGGCGGCCCGTTCCCGTCGGCGCCCGGGCGGAACCGGGCTCCGTCCGCCACCACCGTGGACCTCCACGCTCCAGCCGCCGTACGGGATGGCTCGTACGTGCGGGACGGGCTCGTACCGGGGGTGCCGGGGGACTCCGGGCGACGGGTGGCCGGGTCGCCGCGGGGTGGGGAGACCGCGCCACCCGGGGACCCGCGGTGACACGGCGGTCGGCGACGGCGCGGACGGTCCGGCCGGGGGCGCCGTCCGGTCCCCGCGTGCGGCCCATCCGGCACACGGGCGCGGGTCAGCGCCGTGTCCCCACCGAGGGGAACCCCCGGGCCGGGGACCGGGCCGGAACGGGACCGGACACGGATCGGCCGGGGGTTCCCGGGCGCTGCTGTCGGTGATGTCGTCGGGCCGCGAAGTGGCACCGTCCCCCATGGTTGTGCAGCATACGCGCGGCCTCCCGCGTGCTGTAGCCCTCGGGCGCCAGTACGGGCGCGGGCTCAACGGTGGCGCCGGACGCGGCCCCGCCGGTCGGTGGACGGTCCCGGCCGGGATGCTGTGATCCTCCGACCACCGGGTACCACGGTGCGCAGACCCGCATCGGCGTACCCGGGAGGTTCGGTGGAGATCGTGGCCTATGGGGTGCTCGCCACCGAGCGCCCCCTGCTCGAACAAGCATTCGCGCCGAGTCACCAGGTGCGTTGTCTCGACCTCTTCCTCACCCCGGACACCGCGCCCACCGCAGCCGGCCACGAGGTGATCAGCAGCAGCGTCAACGACACGTTGGACGCCGGTGTCCTGCGGGTCCTCGCGGACGGCGGGACCAGGATGATCGCCCAGCGCGCCACCGGCCACAACAACATCGACCTGGGCCGGGCCCGGGACCTCGGCATCACCGTGGCCAGGGTGTCGGCCTACTCGCCGCACTCGGTCGCCGAGTTCGCCTGGGCGCTCGCCCTCGCGGTCAACCGGCGGGTGGTGCGTGCGGCGAGTCGGACCAGGGAGTTCGACTTCCGTCTCGACGGGTTGATGGGAAGGGACTTCCACGGCCGCACCGTGGGGGTCCTGGGTACCGGCAAGATCGGCGCCGCCTTCGCCGGCATCGCCGCCGGGTTCGGGATGCGCCTGCTCGGCTGCGACGTCGTGGAGAACCCCCGGTGCCGGGAACTGGGCCTGGAGTACGTCGAACGCGATCGGCTGTTCGCCGAGTCCGACCTGGTCAGCCTGCACGCCCCGCTGGTGCCCGACACCCGTCACGTGGTGGACGCCGCTGCCCTGGCCACCATGAGGGACGACGCCATCCTGATCAACACCAGTCGGGGCGGGCTGATCGACACCGGCGCCCTGGTGGAGACGCTGCGCGCCGGTCGGCTCGACGGGGTGGGCCTCGACGTCTACGAGGAGGAGGCCGGGGTCTTCTTCCGGGACAGGTCCATGGAAGTGATGACGGACGACGTCCTCGCCCGGCTGATGACCTTCCGCAACGTGCTGGTCACCTCGCACCAGGCGTACTTCACCCGGGAGGCGGTGGGGGAGATCGTCCGCACCACGGTGCGCAACGTCGAGGACTACCTGGCCGGACGCCGCAGCGACGACTTCCTGTGACCCCGCCGCTCGGCCTCGACCGTCCATGGGGCCCGTCAGCTTGCCGGCGGACCGTTGCCGATGGTCACGTCCACCGCCGAAGCAGGCCCGACCGGCTCGCTGGAACCGGCCGCGGCCGTGGTCGACGAACCCCGTCAGCGGGTGGTGCCCGAACGTCTTCTTCCAGGCGCGGCGGCGTCTACTCGAAGAACTTCAGGCTGTAGCCCACGTTGGTGGTACTTCCGGGAACGTTGGCGCGCCGGTAGGTGGTGTTGCTCCACCAGACCGCCGTCCCGGAGTACCAGGAGCGGTTGGACCACGTGTACGGAGTGCCCTTGGCCACCGCGTGGAACAGGATGGGGAAGCGGTTGCCGGACGGCGGGCCGGCGTTGACGTCGCCCTCCGGAAGGATGAACGTGTGGTGGCCGGGGCCGTTGACGTTCACCGTCGGTGTCCATCCGGTCATCATGGACGGCGCGTACGAGCCGAACAGGCAGCCGTTGCTCTTGTACCAGTCCCAGACGTAGGTGGGATCGCCGCCGGCCCTCAGCCGCAGGTCGGCGATGCAGTACTTGTCGCTCCAACTGCCGTTCGCGGAGTAGACGACATGCAACTGGCCACTGGGGTCGACGATCGGCTGGGGCGCCTCGTTGATGTACGGGTTGCCCACGACGCGCTCCCACGGCTCGCGCGGCTGCGAGATGATGTAGCGGCTGCCGGTGGAGGCCGTGGGGCTGCTCATCCGGGCGACGTAGAGGTTCTGTTCGACGTTGGTGTCGCCGGACCAGCCCGACCACACGAACCAGCGCTGTCCGCCGAACGTGAAGGGCACTCCGTCGATGGCCCACTTGTCGCCGGGCAGGGCCACCTTCACGGCCGCGGAGTATCCGGATGTCGGGTTCGGGGAGCTGATGTGGTACATCCGGTGGGCCGCACCGCGGCCGGCGGCGAAGTAGATGCGGTACTGGCCGTCGTGATGGACGATCTCCGGCGCCCAGACCTCGCCCAGGTTCGCGGTGTCCTGCCACACCTGGTGCTTGGGCGCGGTGGCCACGGCCTCCGGCGTGGACGCCGTCCGCACCGCGATCCCGCCGTCCACCGATTTGGCGGCGACGTAGAGGCTGCCCACCTTGATGACGCTGGGGTCGGCGCCGCCCACCAGAGCACTGCCGAGCGTGGAAGGCGCATCCGCCGTCGCCGCCTGCGGAGCTGATGGGCCGGCGGGCCCGTCACCGGGCGGGGCGGCGGTGGCGGCTTGTCCGAGAGCGAGTACGCCGATCAGCCCCAACGGAATGGCACCGGCGAGCCAACGGGAAGGGCGCATCCAGGTCTCCTTGGTGTGTGAGATTGGCATGTACATGACTCATCGATCGACTATCACGGTGGCGGGGAAACCTGTCAACTCCTCCGACGGCTCCACCGGGGTGCCGGCAGCCGTGGCGCTCGCTCCCACCCGGAGCCGGCGTTGGGGATGGCGGGTCAACGGCCGTACACCTCGAACGAGTACAGCGAGTATCCGTACTGGGTGTTGCGCTGCGTTCCGTACATGCGGACGTACCGTGCGTCGGTGGAGACGGGGATCGTCTCCACCCCGCCCGCTCCGCTGGTCGTGGAGTGGACGTCGGTCCAGTCGCTGCCGTCGTCCGAGACCTGGAGCCGGTAGCTCTTGGCGCTGGCTGTCTCCCAGTGGAGTTTCACGGCGCCGATGGCCGTCGTGGTACCCAGGTCGATGCTCAGCCACTGCGGGTCCGAGTAGTCGGATCCCCAGCGGGTGTTGGCCTGCCCGTCCGTGGCGTTGGACGGGGCCAGTTCGGCGACGCGGGTCGAGGAGGCGGTGGCGGGCTTGCCGCGAGCGAGGTCCGGAGCAGCGTGGACCTCCAGGCCCCGCAGCGAGAAGCCTCGGCTGGTGTGCCGCTTGGTGAGGTTCAGGCGGACGAACCGCACCGGTTGGGGGGTGATGGCCAGGGTCCGGGTGCCGCCCGTTCCCGCGGTGGTCGAGTGGACGGTCCGCCAGGTCTCGCCGTCGGGGGAGACCTCGACGGCGTACGCCTGCGCATAGGCGGTGTCCCAGTGCAGCGTCACGGCGTCGGCGAACTGAGGCGTCAGCAGGTCGACCATCGCCCATTCGCCGTCCGAGGGCGCCGAACCCCAGCGGGTGCGGGGGTTGCCGTCGGTCAGGAAGTGGGCTCCGACGGAGGTGTCCTTCTCGGAGGAGGTGAGCACCGGGCGGCGCAGGGCGACGTTGTTCGCCGTTGCGCCGAGGGTGACTCCCGCTCCCTGTCGGTCGCCGTCGGGGAGGGTGACGGTCTGGCGGGTGACCCTTCCGAACCGGGTGAGGGTGACGGCGACGGTGACGCCGGGTGCCTGCGGGGCGGAGACGGTGATGACGGGAGCGCCGGGCCCCGACTCGTCGAGGATGACCATGCAGGACTGGTCGACGGCGAGGGTCACCCCATCGCGGACGTCGGCGGTGCCGGGGGAGTAGAAGAGGAGCTGGGAGATGCCCAGACCGTCGTGGCGCACGCCTTGCAGGGACGTGGTGTTGGCGAGCACCCGTACGGGCAGGTGCTGCGCGTACGCCACGGCCTGGCCCTGGTCGACACCCGGCCGGACGACGTAGGCGTAGGTCGCGTCCCTCGGCTCCACGCCGTGGTCGAGCCAGAGGCCGAACACGTCCTGGGTGACCGGGGTGGGGTCCTGGCCGGTGGCGATGTCGGCCCAGGACCCGGTGACGGTCTCGTTCTTGACGGTCATGGTGACGGGCTCGAAGAAGGCGTATCCGGTGCCGTCGTGGTGGGCCCACGTTCCGGTGCGGGTGCGGGTGGCCCCCGGCTCGACGGTGCTTCCGGCGGCGACGACCTTGCCCACCCGGCGCGTCTGGTTGAGCGTGGTCACGACGGGGTTCGGATCGGAGGAGGTGATGCCCGCGCCGAGTGCGACGAACTCGTCGTCGAAGCAGAAGTAGCCCTTGCGGGCGGTGGTTCCGTACTTGTCCAAGTCCAGGGCCGCCGCGCCGTAGAGCCCGTTGTCCACGCCGCCGACGAAGGTGGTCGACTGCCGGTACGGGTTGCTCGCCTCCAGGGGGACCACGACCGCGGGGTTGGTGCATCCGGGCAGTCGGGACCAGTCCCACACCGGGAACAGGTTGCGGTACTCGTCTCCCCTGCGGGCGATGAACGTGGTGCCGAAGGGGACCCAGTACAGGTAGTTCAGCCTCCGGGGGTTGGAGGAGCGCCACTCCGAGCCGATGGTGCGCGCGGAGACCATCTTGACGGTCACGCCCCAGCCGGGGCGCTTGTGGGCGGCGAAGTCCGAGCGCCAGAAGTACTTGTGGCCCCTCAGCCCCGTGTCGCTGCTCTGGAGGGCGATGTTGCGCCGTAGCTGGCCGAAGTGGACGGCCTGGCCGGGCAGTACGTCGTCCATCCGCCGGAGGGCTTCCAGGGTGCGCTCGGCGTTGCTGCGGTACCGCGGCGCGGGGTTGAGGAAGACGTTGAACTCGGCGTGGTCCCCGTTGATCATCCAGCGGGTCCCGTCCAGGACCCAGCTCGTGTAGCCGTAGACCGACGCGGGCGCGAAGGCGAAGGAGGTGCGTCGCAGGACGTACAGCCATTGCGCGACGTCGGTGAGCATGCTGCGGCCGTACCCGGCCGAGTGGAGCTGGTCACCGTGCTGGTGGTAGCTGAGGTCGCTCTGGACCCCGTCGCCCGTGTTGAGGAGGATCGCGCGGGCCATGGCGTCGCGCCCGGAGGCGACGAGGACGGGGTCAGAGGTCAGCAGGCCGCGGAAGATGACGTTCTGCGCGTACCAGACGGCGTTCTGGCCGGTGCCCGACGAACTGCTCTGGAGGATGCCGACGATGTCCGCGGTGCGGGAGTCGCCGAGCTGTCCGTGGAGGAGCAGGCCGATGCGCCCCAGGCGGAGCTGGATGCCGATGCCCCGCTCCCACCAGTTGACGTTGGTCGGCTCGACCTGGAACCAGTGGTCGACGCCTCTCTGCACGCCGGCCAGCAGCGCGGGGTCGCGGTGGTGCGGTCCGGCCGGATTGGCGTAGGCGGCGGCCATGGCCTGCATGCGGTCCAGCGCCCGGTACGGCGACCACGCCGCCCCGTTGGCGGCGCTGTTGGTGGCGGAGTAGTCCACGTCGCTCCACGAGCCGTCGGCCCGCTGGGCGGACAGGTAGCTCATGGCCTGGCTCTGGTACGTCCATTCCACCCGGGCTGTGGTGCCGTCGTCGAGCCAGTCGTGTTCGAGGTAGATCTCGAGCAGGGCCGAGCGGATGTCGGTGAGGTCGTCGGTGGCGCCGGCGAACGCCGACGGTACACGGCCCAGCGGGCCGCCGGCCATGATCAGTGCGGCGAGTGCCGCGCTTGAGGAACCCAGGAAGACCCGGCGTGAAACGGTCACGACGAGACTCCTTTCTGCGAGGTGGGGGCGGGACGGGGTCAGGGGGCGGTGCGCTCGAGCGCTGCGACGCCGATGGAACTGTCGGCCATCCCGTAGAAGACGTACGGGACGCCGCCGATCTCCTCGATGGCGGTGGGGAAGACAACGTTGCCGAGGGTGCCCTCGGTCTCCTCCCGGGTCTGCGGGGACAGCCACGGCTGCCGGCTGCGGGCCAGCACCCGGGACGGATCGAGGGCGTCGAGCAGGATGCCGCCGGCCTGGTAGACGGACCCGTGGCTCAGTTCGAAGCCCTTGGCGACCGGTCCGGTGACCCCGTGGTGGATCAGCAGCCAGCCCTCGGGCACGCGCAGCGGCGGCGGGCCGGCTCCGATCTTGGCCTCCTCGAACGGCATCTGGGGTCCCGCGACCGGAGCGGCATGGGTCAGCGAGGTCAGCGCGGACACGTCGGCACGGACGGCGTCGGCGTCCGCGTAGGCGATCCAGATCGACGGCCGGGGGTCGGTGATCCCGGCCGGGACCGGGGCGCCTTCGCCGGGGCGCAGCCAGTCCAGTTCCCACATCGGCCGGTGCAGCATGGCGAAGCAGGGCCGCCCGTTCGGCCCGGTCAGCACTTCGGGGAAGAACACCAGGTCCTTGTTGGGGAAGAAGTTCAGGTCGGTGGACAGGCCCGGCTGGTACGCGAAGTGCAGCGGACCCAGGCGCCGCCAGTGGACGGTGTCGTCGGAGACGGCGAGGGCCGGGCGGGGGCCGAGGGGGCCGTAGGCGACGTAGGTCATGACGTGCACGCCGAGATCCGCGAGGAAGGTGATGCGTGGGTCCTCCACGCCGGCGTTGTGCGCGCCGCGCTCGAAGCCCTCGTCCGGCGCCAGGACCACGCCCTGGCGTTCGACGCCGACCGGGACGCCGTCTTCGATGACCACGCGGGCTCGGGCGATGCGCGAGACGTTTCCGGCCGAGACGATCCTCGGGTAGAGGTAGAGGCAGCCGTCGGGTCCCCAGGCAGTGGCCGGGTTGAGGACGCCCTCGGCCTCCAGCGGGTCGGCCGGGTCGGGGGTCATGAGCACGCCGACGCGCTTCAGGGCGTAGGGGAGTGCGGTTTCGGCGTTGAGCTGGGTCATACCTACCCTTTGATCGCGGAGCCGAGGTTGGAGGAGGTGAAGTGGCGCTGGAAGAGCAGGAACAGCACCACGGCCGGGACTGCCAGCACGCACGCGCCGGCCAGCACGGCGCCCATGGGGTTGGCCTGGAAGGTGGAGTTGGACTGGGAGAAGTTCGCCAGGCTCACCGCGAGGGGTTGCATGTCCGGGTTCTTGGTGATCAGGAACGGCCACAGGAACTCGTTCCACGGGCCGATGAAGGTCACCAGCATCGCGGTGAGGATCGCCGGCCGCACCAGCGGCACCGCGACCGAGCGCAGGATGCGCAGTTCGCTGGCGCCGTCCATGCGGGCCGCGTCGAATATCTCCCTGGGTATCTGCAGGAAGTACTGGCGGAAGATGAGCACGGCGACGGAGTTGATGGCGAAGGGAAGGATCATCCCGGCGTAGCTGTCGGCCAGGTGGAAGTAGCGCACCACCATCACGTAGAGCGGGATCATCAGCAACTGGAAAGGTACGGCCTGGACCAGCAGCACCAGGGCGAAGACCAGGCCGCGACCGCGGAAGTGCAGGATCGCCAGTGCGTATCCGGCGAGCAGCCCGAAGACCAGGGTGCAGGCCACCACCCCGGCGGTCATGATGAGCGAGTTGAGCAGGGCGGTGGTGAGGCTGAAGGAATCGTCGATTCCGGAGAGGTTGGCCAGGGTCAGGTTGGACGGGTCGGGCAGCAGCCCGCCCAGGCTGGTGTCGCGCTTCTTCTGCAGCGCGCCGATGAGCATGTAGTAGAACGGCAGCAGCGCGGCGACGGCACCCAGACCGAGCGCGCCGTAACGCAGCAGGCGCAGCGTGCGGGCCATGTCAGTTCCTCTCCATGACGCGCCGGGAGATGGTGGCGAGGATGAGTACCGCGGTGACGAGGATCAGCCCGATCGCGGCGGCTGCGTCCGGTTCGCCCTGTTCCAGGCCGCGCTGGTAGATCAGCAGTGCGGGGGTCAGCGAGGCGCCGTTCGGGCCGCCGCCGGTGAGCAGGAACGGCTCGGTGAAGATCTGCCCGGAGGTGATCAGCGACAGGAGGATGACCAGGGAGGTCACCGGCCGCACGGCCGGCAGGGTGACCGCGCGGAAGGCCTGCCAGCGCCCCGCGCCGTCGGTGAGCGCCGCCTCGTGCAGCTCGCGCGGCACGTTCTGCAGTGCGGCCAGGTACAGCAGGATGTAGAACCCGAGCTGTTTCCAGGTCACGTACAGGGCGATGAGCGGCATCACCAGGTGCTTGTTCGCCAGCCACGACGGGTCCGGCGCCCAGGCGCCGAGCGCGTGGTTGACCGCACCGGAGCCGCTGAAGAGGAACAGCCACACGGCGAGGGTGGCCACCGACGCGGTGACGTACGGCACGTAGTAGGAGGCGCGGAAGAACACGCTCCATCGCGTGGCCGCGTTCAGCGCCGCCGCCAGCGACAGGGCCAGCACGACGGTCAGCGGAATGTTGATCGCCATGAAGACGCCCAGGTTGCGGAAGGCGCGCTGGGTGTCCCCGTCTCCCAGGACGGCGGTGAAGTTGTCGAACCCGACGAACGGGTGCGGGACCGACACTCCCGGGGCGGTGAAGAAGTAGTCGTGGAAGGCCATCCACACGCCGAAGCCGAACGGGATCGCGAAGACGACCAGGACGAAGATCGTGTACGGGGCGGTGAGCGCGAGCCCGAACGGGTGCCGGCCCAGCCAGCGCTCAACGCGGTGCGCCCGCCTGGGTCGTGGCTGCCGGCCGGCCCGGGCGCTCGCGTGGGGAACGGGGCGCGAGGAGCCCTGGAGCTGCGGCCCGGAGGGCGAGCCCCCGGCGGCTCGCGTCTCCTGCCGGTGGGGATGTGGTGCGGTCATGGTGGTGCGCCCTCGTCAGCCGTTGGCCTGGTCGTCGATGGTCTGGGCGGCCGCGCCGAAGGCGTCCTTCACGTCGCCCTTGCCGGACAGCACGGTGTCGTCCCACGCCTTGCGGAAGGTCGTCCACACCTGACTGGAGCCGGGGATGTTCGGCACGTCGACAGCGCGCGGGACGGCGTCGGCGAAGGGCTCGTAGAACGGGTTCTCCTTCAGGAAGCCGGCGGCGACGGTCGTCACGTCGGTGCGGGTGGGGAACTGGCCGGTCTCCTCCAGCAGGGCCGCGTCGTTCTCCTTGCTCATGGAGAACTTGGCGAAGTCCCAGGCGGTCTGCTGGTTCCGGCAGGAGGTGAACATCCCGACGTTCTTCGAATCGGCGAACGTCGACGTCTCCTCCGCGCCGGCGGCGGTGGGCAGCGGCACCACGCCGAACTCCACCTTGCCGTCGAACTGTCCCTTGCCCCACGGTCCGGCGATGCCCATGGCGGCCACCCCGTCGGAGAACGGGCCCGCCCACATGTCACCGCTGTACGCCTCCGGCGAGGAGTAACCCTCGGCGTACATCTGCTGCCAGAAGCCGAGGGTCTGCAGGCCGGCCTCGCCGGTGAAGGTGGCCTTGCCGTCCTCGACGAGCTGGGTCCCGCCGGAGTTCGCCAGGTACAGCGGGTAGAAGTCGAAGAGCGAGTTGGTGTAGTCGCTGGTCGCCGGCGGATACAGAGCGAAGTCCGCCGCCTTGGCGCTCTTGATCGCCTTGGCCGCCGCCAGCACGTCGTCGTAGGTGCGCAGCTTGGGATGCTCCGCGTCCAGCCCGGCCTTGGCGAAGACGTCCTTGTTGTAATAGAGCATGAACGGGTTCGTCTTCCACGGCATTTGATACAGCGAGCCGTCCGGGGACCGGAAGCCGTCCACCGCGTCGCCCGAACGCTGCTCGATGAACGACTCCGCGTCCTTGAAGGTCTTCGACAGGTTCACCAGCCCACGCTGCTTCTCGAACGCGGAGACCGCGGCGGGCGCGGTGTTGTACACCAGGCAGGGTGTGTTGCCCGCGGTGATCGCCGCACCGATGACGTCCTCCGTGGACTTGCCCGCCGGCACCGCCCGGGCGGTAACCTTCTCCTCGGGGTGCTCGGTGTTCCAGGCGTCGACGACCGTCTTGGCCCACGCCTGCTCCTGCTCGTTGGTCGAGTACCAGATGTCGATCGGCCCCGCTGTCGGCTTGCCGCCGCTGGAGTCGTCCGACCCGCAGGCGGACAGTGGCAGGACCACCGCCGCGGCTGTCACCAGCACCGCAATGCGCGTATGACGCTTCATATGGCCTGATCCCTTCAAGGTGTGAGGGTGGAGAGATGCCGGACGTAACGGCCGCTGACCGTCCCGCGACGCCCTCGACCGGTCCCGGCAGGTGATCGAGCCGGGGTTACGAGCGCCATTCAAACCGGTTTAAAATCTGAGCGTCAAGGGATCGCAGGAAACGTTCCGGTAATCGGCTGCCCGTCCGTCCCCCCGGGCTCCCGGGTGCCGGGCGGCGGCAAGGAGGCGAACAGCATGGCCCAGCAGCACCCTGAGCCGAGCGCGGCGCGGACCGCCCCGGAGCCCGCCGCACCGACGCCTCCGCGCCGGCGCAGCCGCCCCACCATCGGGGACGTCGCGGCGCTGGCTCAGGTGTCCAAGGCGACCGTGTCCTTCGTCGTCAACGGCCGGGCCGGAGTCAGCCCTCGGGCGCGGCAACGGGTCCTGGAGGCAGCCGCCGCGCTGGGCTGGCAGCCCAGCGCGGGTGCCCGGGCGTTGTCCACCCGTCGCGCCCAGGCCCTCGGCCTGGTGATCCGCCGGCCCCCCGAGCTGCTGAGCACCGACCCGTTCTTCCCGCAGTTCGTCGCAGGTGTCGAAAGTGGACTGTCGCCACTCGACTACGCTCTGGTCCTCCAGGTCGTCGAGACCGAGGAGGCCGAGCGCAACGCGTACGAGCGCTTGAGCCACGACGGCCGGGCAGACGGCGTGTTCCTCACCGATCTGCAACTCGACGACCGGAGACCAGCGCTCACCGACCGGCTGGGCCTGGCCGCGTTGATCATCGGCCCGGGTCGGCCGGACAGCCCAGTGCCGGCGATCGGTGCCGACGACGCCGAAGGGGTGCGCCGCGCCGTCGAACACCTGCATGCGCTCGGCCATCGCCGTATCGGGCACGTCGGCGGCGCCGAGGGCTACGTGCACGCCGAGGCCCGACGGCGCGCCTGGATGACCGCCCTGGACGACGCCGGTCTGCCCGAAGGGCCGCTCGAAGCCGCGGACTTCACCGGCGCCGGCGGCGCCCGCGCCACTCACCAGTTGCTTGACCTGCCCGATCCGCCGACCGCCATCCTCTATGCCAACGACTTGATGGCCATCGCCGGGATCGCTGCCGCGACCAGTCGCGGACTGCGTGTCCCGCAGGATCTGTCGGTGGTGGGGTTCGACGACATCCCGCTCGCCGAGTACATCGCCCCGCCGCTGACCACCATCCGCCAGGATGTGATCGCATGGGGCCGTGCCGCGGCGCAGCAACTGGTCTCCCTCACCCAGGGGCACCCCTTCGAGGCACCCGCACTCCCGCCGGTCGAGTTCGTGGTCCGCGTCAGCACGGCGCCGCCGGCGAGCTGAGTCCGAAAGACCCACCGACCCGGCCGCGGGCGGGCCGCGCCGGTGTCCCGGCTACGGTGCGGACCGCGGCAGGCCCGCTCGGGCAGGAAGCCGTGTGCCCGCTGCCGGATGTCATCAACGGTCGTGACCTCACCGCTACGACTCGGAGCTCCTGTGTGCGGGTCGGTGCGCCGGCTGTGAGGTCGCCGGCGTACCGATCCGTGCCGGGCGGTTCGTCCAGGCGGTTGGTCCGCGGCGCTCGCGCCGGTCGCGTGGGTGACCGTGCCTCCGTACCCACCGCCTTCGCGTCACGGCGCGGCCCGAGCCCGGAGACCCGGCTCGGGCCGCTCGGGCCGCCCGCCGCGCTGCCGCTGCGAGCGAGCTGGCTCCATGCCGCCCACATTTGTTGTGCCGCGACTGTTGACGCACCCAGGTCGGAGCCGGTACCTGTTTTGAACGCATCGCTTCAAACCGGTTTGAAGAATGGTGCGTACCTATCGCAGATCGTGACCGAATCAGCACCCGGAAGCCCCCCTCAGCCGGCGGGCGCACACCTCCCCGCAGCGTTCTCGCCACCGGGTGCGTCTAAGGAGCCCGCATGCCCGAAAACGGAGCCGCACCCCTTCTCGACCGACGCCGTGTCCTGCTCGGCGGACTCGGACTTGCCGCAGGCGTGTCCGGTCTGACCCTGTCGGCACCGGCTCTCGCGCGGGCCGCCGAAGCAGGCCCCGCAGCGGCGGACGATATCCAGCTCATCATCGAACGCATACAACAGCGTTTCCTCTCCCAGGGTGACCAGATCAAGCTCGCCAACTTCATCTACCTGGCCCGTACGTCCGAAGCCCTGATGTACGTCGAGTCGCTGCGCGCCGATGGCTCATGGCCGAATGTGGACTACGCCGACACCACGAGTTCCGCGAACGGCCGGGTCTGGTCGCCGTACCACGCGCTCTACCGCATGATGGCGATGGCGCACGCCTACCGCGATCCGGACGCCCCGGGCTACGGGAGGCCGGAGATTATCGAGGCCCTGAACCGTGCACTCCTGTACTGGGACGGTGTCAAGCCGACCAGCAAGAACTGGTGGGAGGTCGAGATCGGCAAGTCCATGGCCATGGGCCGAGTGTCGATCTTCGTCGGCGACGAACTCAGCGCCGAGGCACGCGAAGTGACCTACGCACACAACACCGGCCGGCTCGACCCGGTCGGGGCGAACGGCTCCTGGAGGACGGAGAACTACCTCTACGAAGCCGTCGCCAAGCGCTCGACCGCCGAGATCGAGCGGGGCTACGACACCATGTCGCAGACCATCGCGGTCGACCGCAGCGGCGGTATCAAGGAGGCCGTGCAGGTCGACTCGAGCTTCTGGGCGCATGGTGCGCAGCTCTACAGCGAGGGCTACGGCATGGCGCTGTTCACCATCGTCGCGGCGTGGGCCGACGTCTCGCGCGGCACGAGCTTCGCCCTCTCCGACGAGGAGGTCGACGCCATCGCCTTCTACATCCTCGACGGGACGCGCTGGTTGATCCGCGGGGAGATCGGGATGATGTACCTCGGGTACCGCCCCCCCAACACGATCGATGGCGTCACGAGTTATGCGGCGGACTTCCTGGATCCGCTCGACCGGATGGTGCGGGCGGACGAGGGCAACTCCGCGGCCTACAAGAAGCTCGCCGACAACATCCGTGGGAAGACCCGCGAGAACGGCGTCACCGGGCACAAGTACTTCTGGCGCTCGGAGTTCTCCTCGCACCTGCGCGACGGGTACGGAATCTTCACCAGGATCAATTCGCCACGCATGGTCGGCAGTGAGTACCGCTCCACCTTCCGGCCGGAAGTCGGCAACGAGATCGACTGGAACGCGCAGGGCGCCACCTCGGTCCAGGTCACGAACCGGGAATACGACGACCTCGTACCCGCCTTCGACTGGTTCCACTACCCAGGGGTCACCGCGCCGTACGCCAAGGTGATGTCACAGTCGGGTAAGCGCAACGCCGGCAGCTTCACGGGTGGTGTCTCCGACGGGCGCTACGGAGCCGACGTCTTCACTCTCGACCGGTCCTCGACCACCGGACGCAAGAGCTACTTCTACTTCGACGATGAGATGGTCGCTCTCGGCGCGGGAATCAGCTCCACTTCCGAAAACGCCGTCCACACGACCGTCAACCAGGGCGCAGCCCGGAGTAATGCCTCGGTCGGAGGCGAAAGCGTGCCCCCGGGGACCGATTCCACCGCCACCGACGCCTCCTGGGCGTACAACGACGAGATCGGTTACGTCTTCCCCGAGGGCGGACCGCTCAGGGTCTCGAACAAGGAGCAGACCGGGAGCTGGATCGACCGCGATCCGGTGACGCGGAATGCCTTCACGCTCTACTTCGACCACGGCCAGGCCCCAGTGGGAGCCGAATACGCCTACATCGTCCTGCCCGGCGCATCACCGGAGAAGGTGCGGTCCTACGCGGCCAGGCCGGCGGTCAGGATCCTGCGTAACGACGAGCAGGTCCAGGCGGTCCGCCACCCGCGGCTGCGGCTGACGATGGCTGCCTTCCATGCCGCAGGCTCCCTCGACCTGGGTGTGCACCGTACGCTGCGGGTCGATCAGCCCGCCATCGTCATGCTCAGGGAGTCCGACAGCGCGGCCGTGGTGAGCGTCGCCAACCCCGACCAGCCTGGGCTGACCGTCTCCGTCACCCTCGCCGCCCCCGGCCGCACCCGCCGAGCCAGCTTTCAGCTGGGCTCCGGCGCGGACCTCGGCAGAACAATGACGCAGCCCCTCGGCTGACGGGTGCGAAAGGGCGTGCTGCCGACCCAGCACGCCCTTTCCGCTGTCCATGTCAGCGCGTGGCCACCCCTCGGACTACCCACGTCATCGAGGCCCGGGGTCAGTGCATGAACTTCAGCCCCACCACTCCGGCCACGATCAGCACCAGGCACACGATCCGCCCGGCGGTCACCGCGTCGTTGAGGGCCACCATCCCGTACACCGCCGTCCCCACGGCTCCGATGCCCACCCAGATGGCGTAACCGGTGCCGATGGGGATGCTCCGCATGGCGTAGCCGAGCCCTCCCATGCTCAGCACGAGGGCGACGACGAAGAGGACGGCGGGCCTGAGGCGGGACAGGCCCTGGGACGCGGCCAGGGCGGCGGCCCAGACGGTCTCCATGACCCCTGACAGGACGAGGATGATCCACGGCACGGCGACGGCCTCCGGAGGAGTAGTGATCGTTACTACGCCGTCTTGTCATGCCGGGTACGACGCGCTCGTCCGGGGCGTGTCCCACACCGACGAACCGGTCCGGTCGCTGAGCGGGGACATCCACCTCGAATCTAGCACGGGCGGCGGCGCGCAGCCCGCGGCCGGACCTGCTGGACGGGCACGGCGGGTGCCGTGGAGAGCGACGAGCGGGCGCTAGGAAACCGTGAGAAGCTGCCGAGAAGGTAGCCAACACGGCCATCCTCCGGAAAGGGTGGGAGATGTCCGAGATAGAGCCGACCTCGTGGAACCGGGTCAGTGCCGCCTGGAACACGGTTGCGAGCTATGACGCCTACGAGGACGCCCAGGCCGCCGTGGACCGGTTGTCCGACGAGAAGTTCCCGGTGGAACACCTCGACATCGTCGGGACCGACCTCCACCTGATCGAACACGTCACCGGGCGGCTCACCAAGGGGCGCGCCGCCGCCGCGGGTGCCGCGAGCGGCGCCTGGTTCGGGTTGTTCATCGGCCTGCTGGTGGGGCTGTTCACCAGGGGCCCCATCTGGCTGGGCCTGATCCTCGGCGGGGTGCTCATCGGCGCGATCTGGGGAGCCATCTTCGGCTTCGTGGGGCACGCGGCGACCGGGGGCCGGCGGGACTTCGCCTCCGTCCGCAGCCTGGTCGCCGCCCGTTACGACGTGATCGCCCGAGGTGGCCGGGTGGACGAGGCCCGAAGCATCCTGGAGCGCGCCGGACTGCTCGAGGCCCGCTCCTGAGCGACCCCCCACCGCGCGCGGGGGCGTGCACCGTGGCCGGCCCCCGCGGGCGCCGGCCACCGCGCGATCACGGCTTCCTGGCCACCCCGCCGTACAGGCAGACGTCCGAGTCGCTGGCGGTCACCGGGCCGTCGGGGCGCCAGCGCTGCGCCGGGACGACGCCGGGCTCCAGCATCTCCAGGTCGCTGAAGAAGCGTTCCATCCCCGGCTGGTCGACGTACCGGAGCGCCGTGCTGGACAGGGTGTTGTACTCCCGCACGCCCCGCTTGACGCGGTCCGGGGCGAAATCGGCGGTCAGGTGGCTGATGGCCAGGTAGCTCCCCGACGGCAGGGGCTCCAGGAGCCGGCGGACGATCTCGTCCTGGTCCAGGTCGGCCGGCAGGAAGTGCAGCACCGCGAACAGGGTGAGGGCGACCGGCTCGTGGAAGTCCAGGACCTCCCCCAGCTCCTCGGAGGCGAGGATCGCCGCCGGGTCCGTGAGGTCCGCGTCGATGTAGGCGGTCCGGCCCTCGGCGGTGGAGGTCAGCAGGGCCCGGGCGTGCCCCAGCACGATCGGGTCGTTGTCCACGTAGACGACCCGGGCCTCCGGCGCGACGGCCTGCACCACCTCGTGCAGGTTCGGAGAGGTGGGGATGCCGGTGCCGATGTCCAGGAACTGCCGCACCCCCTGCCCGGCGAGGTGGCGCACCGCCCGGTGCATGAAGGCCCGGTTCTCCCTGGCCGCCGTCGGCATGTTGGGGGACGCGCTCATGGTCCGCTCGGCGGCTTCCCGGTCGGCGGCGAAGTTGGTCTTGCCGCCGAGCGCGAAGTCATAGACCCGGGCTGGGTGCGCCACGTGGGTGCGCAGGTCGACCGGCTCCCGTTGCCCGTCCACCGGCCTCATCCACTCCGGGGTCTCTTCCGGTAGATCCGGCACTAGTCCTCCGAGTAAGGGAAGTTGATGTTCCGTCGGCCGCATCCTAACGGCGTGTCACGCGCCTGGCCGCGCCCGCCCCGTCCGACCGGACCGCCGTGCGTCACCGTGCCCGGAACGGCAGGGTGAACCGTTCCAGGTACTGGCGCCGGCACGCCGAGCGGCGGACCTTGCCGCTGGGGGTCCTGGGCATCGAGCCCGGTGGCAACGGGACCACGTCAGCCACCGCCACCCCGTGGCGCCGCCGCACGGCTTCGCGGACCGCCTCGGCGACGGGGCCGACCGGGGTTCCCGGGCCGGTGCCGGCGAACTCGGCGACCACCACCAGGCGTTGGCTGTGCTCCCCGGGGATCGGGAAGGCCGCCACGTGGCCGGCCCGCACCAGGGGACTGGCCCCCTCCACGGTGGCCTCGACGTCGGTGGCGTAGTGGTTCCGGCCGTCGATGACGATCAGGTCCTGGATGCGTCCAGTGAGGTAGAGGTGCCCGTCGTGCAGGAATCCCAGGTCGCCCGTGCGCAGCCAGGGTGCCGGCGAGCCCTCGAGCCTGGCCGCGAAGACCTCCGCGGTGCGTCCGGGCTGGCCGTGGTACCCACCGGTGACGTTCGGCCCCCTCACCCAGACCTCCCCGACGCGCAGCGGGGGAAGCTCCCGGCGCCGCTGTCGGTCGACCACGGCGATCCGCTGGTCCACCGCGGTGCCGCACTCGACGAGCGCGTGCCCGCCCCGCGTCACCGGCAGCGCCACCCCCCGGGTGAGCGCCTCCCGGTCGCACCGCAGCACCCGCGGTGCCTGGCCCCTGGGGGTGCTGCTGACCAGCACGGTGGCCTCGGCGAGACCGTAGCTGGGTTGGTGGGCGGTGCCCACGAAGCCGTGACGGGCGAACCGCTGGGTGAACCGGCGCAACGTCGCGGGCCGCACCGTCTCCCCGCCGCTGATCAAGGTGGTGAGCGCGCTGAGGTCCAGCCCACCCAGCTCCTCGTCGGTGGTCCCGGCCACGCACATCTCCAGTGCGAAACCCGGACCGGCGGTGACGTGCGCCCGGTGCTGGCTGAGCAGCCGGAGCCAGCGCGCCGGGTCCTCCATCACCGCCTCCGGGGTGGTCAGCACCGTGTGGTGGCCGAGGAGCAACGGGACGGTCACCCCCAGGGCCAGGCCCATGTCGTGGAAGAGCGGCAGCCAGCTCACCACCACGCAGTCCGGGTCGGGCCCGAACGCCGACAGGCACTGCTGGGCGGTGTGGCCGACGTTGGCGTGGCTGACCAGGACGCCTCGTGGGCTGCCGACCGCGCCCGAGGTGTACTGCACGTAGGCCAGGGTGTCCCCGGTGATCCCGGGCCGGGTCCAGCGACGGGCCTCGTCGTCGGGGACCCGGTCCACCAGGATCACCTCGGCCGCGCCGAGCTCACGGTGCGTCGCCCGGAGCCGTTCCAGCGCTGGTTGGCCCGCCGAGGTGGTGAGCAGGCAGGACGGTCGGGAGTCGGCCAGGAGGGCGGCGAGCCGTGAGGTGCTGCCGAACACCTCCGGTTCCTCCAACGGCACTGCCGGCAGCCCGGCGTACAGGGCGCCGAGGAAACCGACGGCGAAGTGCTCGCCCTGCGGACAGAGCACCGCGACGAACCTGTCCGGCCGGTCGCGGCCCTGGAGGTGCCCGGCGACCGCGCGGGCCCGCAGGTCCAGCTCGGCGTAGGTGAGCGTGACCGGGGGAACGGACGGGCCGTCGGTGAACCCCGCGAAGGTCAGCGCGGGCCGGTCACCGCGACGTTCCGCGTGCTCTCGTAAGGCGGTGACCAGCAGTGCGGGAGGACTCATGGGCACAGCGCCGTTCCGCGGTCACCTGGGTGCGGGAAGCCTGTCCCGTTCGGGAGCGCTCGGAACACCACGGCAACGTAGCCGTGTTGCGCGGCACCTGACAACAGCGCCGGACGGCGCCGTCCGGGCAGCGGGTCGGCGGTCACAAGACCGGCCAGGTGGCGTGATCTGTGCCACATGCCATGGGGTCGGTCACCGTGCGCGGTCAACCGAGCACTTGACCGACTGGTGAATTGCCAGCGCAGAGGGGCGCGCCACGGAGTGCGACCCGAGCTCCGCTACCCCTGGTAGTCGGCCGGGACCGAATGGTGATTTCTCCTGGCCGGCGGATGAGTGATTCGGACCGGAAATCGCTTAGCTGGAGACATGGGCGAGCAGCCCGCGGCACCGCAGACCGGGCGGTGCCGACCACACCCTCGACGAAGGGGACACACCCCCATGACGACAACCTCGCCTCGTGTCGATCGCCGTTCCCGGCGGCCCGGGCGCGACCCGCTCCGACGGGCGCGGCCGCGAGGTCGCGCGGCGAGACCCACCCCGGGGGCCGTCCCCGCCGGCGGAGCGGCCCGGTGACCGAGCCCCCCGACGAGGCCCCCGCCGACGCCCTCGACGCCACCACGCACCTGGTGCACGCACCCGAGGAACTCCCGCTCTCCTTCGAGGCCTTCTACCGCAGCCACCAGCGGCCCTACCACGAGTACGCCGAAACCCAACTCGGCGACCGCCGCGCCGCCGAGGAACTCGTCCACCACGTGTTCCTGCAGTTCCTGGCCGCCTGGGGGGACCTGCTCAGGGAGGCGAACCTGGAGGCCCACGCCTGGGCGGTCCTGCGCCGCGAAGTGGCGCGCCACCTGCACCGGCGGGACCGCCGGCCGGCGTTCATCGAACTCGGCCCCATCGCCCAGGTGCTGCGGGCCACCCAGCAACGCCTGGCCTGCGTGGAGGGCACCATAGGGCTGTACGAGGCCATCGCCGACCTCCCCGCGCGCCAGTTCGACGTCATCGTTCTCAGCTACGTACTGGAGTACCCCACGGACACCATCGCCTGGATTCTCGGTCTGGACAGCCGGACGGTGAACTACCACCGGCGTCAGGGGAAGGAGAGACTGCGCGTGCGACTGCGTCTCCCTCCCGAGACCGGGCGCACCGGGGGAGGGGACCAGCAGTGACCCGGGGGACCATCCACGACCTCCTGGCCGGCGCCGCCGTACCGCCCTCCGCCGCGAGTGGTTTCGACGTCGGGGCGGCGCTGCGCCGCCTGGCCGTGGACGCCGCCCGCGCCCGCCGGAACACCGCCTCGACCCCCGGCAGCCGGGCGAAGGTCATGCTCGTCGTGGTCTCCCGGTGGGTCCTGGACGAACCGCTGGCCGGGCCCCGGTTGGCGCGGCTGGCCGACGAGGAGCCCCTGGAAGCGGAGGGAGCGCTGGTGTTCGCCTGCCTGCTCCACCTGGCCAGCCACCCGGAGAGCGCCCAGTTCTGGTGGCAGTTGGCCGCCGGTGCAGGGGACCGCGTCGCCGCCTACTGCCTGCACCTCCACCACACCGCGCGCGGCGAGGCGCGCGAGGCGCAGCACTGGTTCGACCAGGTCGTGCGGGTCCTCGTGGACCCCCGCGAGCCCGTGCCGCAGCCACCGCCGCTGCCGGAGCACCAGCAGTTCCTGAGCCTGTTCGCCCGGTACGGCATGGGCGCCGAGCCGTTGGGTGCCGACGTGGCGCTCCTGGCCGGCGCCGACACCTGCGTCATCGCCAGACGCCCCGATCGGGAGACGGCGGCCCGACTGCACGACCTCGTGGGGCGCCGGTGACGTCCGGGTATCGAGTGCCGCGTCGTCCCCGGCCGCTACGGTGCGGTCATGGCCAGAGCCGTGGAACTGATCACCTACCCCGTCAAGGGCTGCGCCGGCGTCCGGTTGCGCGCGTGCCCGCTCACCGCGGCCGGGCTGCGGCACGACCGCACCTTCATGGTCGTCACCGAGGACGGGACCTTCCGCAGCCAGCGGCGCGACCCCCGACTGGCCGTGATCAGCCCCCGGGTCAGCGACGACGGGGAACGGCTGGCCCTGGACGCCCCCGGGGCACCCACGCTCCGCCTCGCCGTGGACCTCTCCTCGGCCCGGTGCCGGGTCGAGCTGTTCGGCGTGCCGTACCAGGGCATCGACCAGGGAGACGCCGCCGCCCGGTGGTTGTCCGCGGTGCTTGACGCGCCCAGCAGACTGGTGCGGGTACCGCCGGAGCACCGACGGGTGACCGACGGGCGGACCCCCGGCACCTGCGGGTACGCCGACAGCGGGGCGCTCCACCTGCTGTCCGCCGCGTCCCTCACCGAGCTGAACCGCCGGCTCGCCGCACGCGGCGAACCCGCCCTGCCGATGTCCCGGTTCCGGCCCAACGTCGTGGTGGACGGCTGGGACGAGCCACACCGCGAGGACCGGCTCCGGCTGCTCGGCGTCGGCGACGCCCAACTCGCCTACGCCAAGCCCGCGGTCCGCTGCGCCGTCACCCGTGTCGACCAGCGGAGGGGCAGGACGACGGGCCCGGAACCGCTGCGCACCCTCGCCGACTACCGTCGCGCCCCCTCCGGCGGTGTGACCTTCGGGGTGAAGCTCTCGGTGATCCGGCCGGGGACGCTCGCCGTCGGCGACGAACTGCGCGTCACCGCCTGGGCGGGTCCGGAGGACTGACCGACGAAGGGCCCGGACCGTCGGCCGGGCCGCGGCGACGCCCGGCCGGCCGGTGCACCCGGATGCCGGTGCCGGTGCGAATTCTCGTTTGACTCACCGAACGGAGCAACGCACCATGGCGTGCCGAACAGCTCACTCACGAAGGTGTGTCCAGGTGACCCAGAGCGACCCATGCCGCGAGACCCTCACCGATCACGACGGGTCGCCGGTCCTGACCTACGTCCGAGGTGTCCGCGAGGGCCATCCCTGGGCCGACCTGGCGCAGGTGGTGGGTCCCGAGCCGGTGCGCCGGGTCCTCGACGCCATGTCCGGGTGGGCGGTCTCGGGATCTGTGGAGCTCGGCGAACAACTCGTCCAGCACGGTGCCCGGGTCCTGCGGCACGCCCACGGCATGCGGCGGGACCTCGTCTCGGACCCGCCCCCGCCCGCGTGGGCGTCCTCGCCCCCGCCGGAGGGGCTGCGCATCACACCCTGTGACCGGGGAGCCGAGGAGTTGTTCCCCGCGTGGCGTGCCGCCTTCTCCGCGGGACACCCCGACCACCGCCACACCAGTGACCAGCAGGCCCTCGACGAAGAGCTGGCCCCGCTCCTGGCCGGATCGGTGATCGGACCGGTCATGCCGTGCAGCAGGCTCGCGGTCGACGGGACCGACCGGGTGGTCGCGGGAGCGATCGTCACGGACCGCGACGGCGTGCCCTGGGTCGCCACCGTCTTCCGGCAGCCGGGACCCGCCTACGCCGGCCTCGGCTCCGAGCTGCTGCGCCGCGTCCTGGCCGACGCCGCCGCGCGGGGCCTGACCGAGATCGGACTCGCGGTGAGCGACGCGAACCCGGCCCGCCGCGTCTATGACGAGCTCGGCTTCCACCTCACCGACACCTCCCTCACGGTCCTGGTGCCCTGAGCCGCCGGCCACCCCCGCTCAACCCCCCGTCGCGCCCGACGGGGGAACGGGGTCCGGCGCCGCCGCCCCGGTGGTGGAGGAGCCCGTCCCGCCCGGCCGCAGCCCCGGGGCCAGCGCCAGGGTCACCGTGACCGAGGCCAGCGCCAGCAGCGCCATCGCCGTCGTCGTGGAGGTGCCCTGGGCCAGCGCCCCGGCCAGGGCCGCCCCCACCCCCTGCATGGTGAGCATCCCGCACGAGTGCAGCCCGAGGGCGTGCCCGCTCAGCTCGTCGGGGGTGAGCTCCATCAGCCGTTCCTGGAGCAGCAGGCTGGCGGAGAACCCGACCGAGGCGACGACGACCGCCAGCACCGACACCGCGAGCGGGGGACGCAGCGCGAAGACCAGGTAGGGAGCTGCGAGCAGCAGCCGCAACGGGGCACCCAACCTGACGCGCCAGCGACGCGGGACGAACCGGCCGACCAGCACGTCCCCGAGGAGCATGCCGAACGCCCCGGCCGCGAACAGCAGACCGGCGTGCCCGGGCGCGTGCGGAACGAAGAGGGACTCGCAGCCGACGATCAGCCCGTTGGGCACCCACAGCGCGAGGTAGACGTGGCGACGGGGCGAGGAGGACCACAGCAGGGCGTTGTTCTTCCAGGTCCGGGTGACCGAGATGCGCCCGGCGGCCCGAGGCGGACGCCGGCTCAGCCCGCCGCGCTCCACCGCCGCCGCGCCGAGGTGGAGTGCGGCGGCGACCAGGAGCACCACCCGGGGGGACGCCGTGGTGAGCAGCGCGCCGCCGAGGGCGTAGCCGCAGATCTGCATGGTGCCGGCGGTCATGTTGAGGGTGGACCTGCCGATGAGGAAACCGTCCCGGCTGAGGATCTCGTGGAGCAGGCCGTAGCGCACCCCACCGACCAGTGAGGCCAGCAGGCCCATGAGGGCCAGGACCGTGAACCTGACCGACAGCGGCATCCCCGGGACGGCCTGGGCCGCCGTTCCGAGGCAGAAGGCCAGGGACAGTCCCGTCAACGCGGCCCTGGGCGGCAGCCGGTCGGCCGCCGACAGCAGCGCCAGCGCACCGACCACCTGGGCGAGGGAGGGGCCGAACATGCTGAGCGCCGCGAGCAGCGGGGACCCGGTGGAGGAGTAGACCAGGGTGCCCAGCGCCAGACCGCTCACCGTGGTCGCCGCCGCGTGGCCCGTGGTGCAGAGGAACAGGGGGGTGAACTCGGGTGTCCTGAACAGGTCGTGGAAGGTACGCACGCCGCTGATTCTCAGCATGCCCGACCTGCGCTGTTAATGTTTCGCCGGGAGGCGAAACGTTGGGTTACTGGGAGGTCAGCGCGGACACCCTGGCGGGGAGCCGGTTCGCCCTGTCGCCCCTGGCCGAGACCCTGGCGAGCCTGTGCGTGCTGCACCGCGGGGTCGCCTCGCACCCCGGCGAACGCGCCTGGCTCGACGCCCACCTGCCCGCCTACCGCCGCCGGCTGGCCGACGACCCGGTCACCGCGCTGCTCTTCCGGGCGGCCCTGGGGAGACGGTGGACGGCCGACTTCCTCACCCTCCCGCCCTCCGGCGCCACGCCGGCTGCTTTCGACGCCGAACTGGCCACCGTGCGCGGGACCCCGGCACGGACCGCGCGGAACGACGTGGCGGTGACCCTCGGCGGTCCGTTGCCCGCCGCACTGCGCCGCGCCGACCTCCCCCAGCGCGCCGCCGACCTGCTGGAGTGGGTGTGGCGGGAGACGGTGGAACCGTCCTGGCCGCGGCGGCGCCGGATACTCGAGGCGGACGTCGTCGCCAGGACCGAGCGGCTGGGCCAGGGCGGCTGGGCCGCGGCGCTGGACACCCTGCGGCCCGGGACGCGGTGGCTGGGGGGCAGCCGCCTGCAGATCAACCTCCTCGACAACCCGCCGCGGGAGGTCGGTGACGCCCAACTGCTGTTCATCCCCGTCACCCCACGTTCCGGCTGGGTCGGTTGGGACATCCCGCACCGCTTCGCGGTGGTGTACCCCTGCTCGGGGGTGCTGGTCGAGGGAGGGCGGCCGCCGGTACCCGGTGCCCTGGGGCGGCTGCTCGGCGAGGCCCGGGCGACGGTGCTGGCTCTGCTGGACACCCCGAAGAGCACCACGCAGTTGGTGGCCCTGACCGGTCAGGGCCTGGGTTCGGTGGGCCGGCACCTGCGGGTGCTGCTGGACGCCGGCCTGGTCAGGCGACGGCGCGCCGGTCGCCGCGTGCTGTACTCCAGGACCCCCACGGGGGACGCGCTGGTGGGGGCGGCACGGGACGGCCACGTGGGGGAGGGGACCGCGGACGGGCGTGGGACCTCACCGGGGTGACGCGCCGGCCTCGGCGACCACCCGGCCCAGGACGGCCACCCCCTCAGCGATGCGGGACGGGGGACAGGCCCCGTACCCCAGCACCAGGCCGGGCGGGCCGGGGAGCTGCCGGTGCCAGGACAGCGGTTGCACCTTCACCCCCAGCGCCAGCGCCGCGGCGGCCAGATCGGTGTCGCCGCACCCGGCCCGGAAGGTGACCATCAGGTGCAGCCCGGCCGCCGCCCCGTGCACGCTGACGTCGGGCAGGTGGGTGCGCAGCGCCTCGATCATGACGTCGCGACGCCGACGGTGCCGTCGCCGCAGCAGCCGCAGGTGACGTTCCAACGCGCCGGACTCCATCAGCCGGGCCAGCACGAGCTGCGGCAGCACCGGTCCGCCGAGGTCAGCGAAGCGCCGCGCCTCGACCAGCGCGTCGGCGTAGCGGGCGGGCGGCAGCATCCACCCCAATCGGAGGCCTGGCGCCAGCACCTTGGACACGCTCCCGGCGTAGCAGACCCGTTCCGGCAGCATCGACCGCAGCGCCGGGGCCGGCGGCCGGTCGTAGCGGTGCTCGGCGTCGTAGTCGTCCTCGACGACCAGTCCACCGGCGTCGGCCCAGCGCATCAGCTCCCGCCGCCGGGTGCCGTCGAGCACCACCCCCGTGGGGAACTGGTGCGCCGGAGTGAGCAACACCGCCGCCGCGTCCAGGTCGCGCAGCACGTCCACCCGCAGCCCCCGCGCGTCCACCGGGACCGCGGGGGTGCCCAGGCCCCAGTGCGCCAGGTGCTGGCGGGCCCCCAGCGCCCCGGGGTCCTCCACCGCCATCCGGTCGATCCCCTCCGCCCGCAGCACCTGGGCGATCAGACCGAGGGTCTGCGCGACGCCCGCCACGATCACCACCTGGTCCGGGTCCGTCCTGATCCCACGGTTCCGGGCCAGCCAGCGCGCGACGGCGAGGCGCAGCGGCGGCGCTCCCCGCGGATCGCCGTACCCCAGGTCCGAGGCGGTCAGCCCGTTCAGCACGGTGCGTTCGGCCCGCAGCCACGCCGCCCTGGGGAACGCCGCGAGATCGGGTACCCCCGGGGCCAGGTCGATCGCTGCCGGCGCCGCGCGGAACGCGTCGAAGACGTCCGGCCCGGGCGGAGCGCCAAGCACCGCGCGCAGGCGTGAGCCGGGGTCCGCGGTGGCCGCGGCGCCGGAGTCCGCCCGCCGGACGGCCGGGGCGCTGGACGGGGCGGCGACCACGACCGTTCCGGCCCGGCCCCGCCCCAGCGCGTGGCCGTCCTCGGTGAGCCTGCGGTACGCCTCGGTGACCACGCCGCGGGAGACCCGCAGCTCCTCCGCGAGCACCCGGGTGGCCGGCAGCCTGCTGCCCAACGGCAGGTGGCCGTCGGCGATCGCCTGCCGGAGCCGGCCGGCCAGCCAGTCGGACAGGCCGCCCACCGGTGCGTCACGGACGTCGAGCTGGAGGAAGTCGGTCCCCGACGTTACGGACCTGTCGACGGCGTCATCATTGGACCTGTCCACCGGACCATTGTGCGGGGCAGAGTCGGAGTCATGAACTCGCCCCTGACAACGGACGTCCCCGCGGCCGGCTATGTGCACGGCTACTCCCGGAGGGAGGCCCGCCGCCTGGGTGACCAGGCGGACACCCTGGCCACGCTGCTGCACTCCGGCACCTCCTACCCGCCCGGCAGCCGTGTCCTGGAGGTCGGCTGCGGCGTCGGTGCGCAGACCGTCCACCTGGTCACCGGCAGCCCCGGGGTCCGCCTGGTCGCCGTTGACCTCTCCGACGACTCGCTCGCCGAGGCCCGTGCGCGGGTGGCGGCCCACGCCCCGCAGGCCCACGTGGAGTGGTGCCGCGCCGACCTGTTCGACCTGCCGTTCGCCGACGCCACCTTCGACCACGTCTTCGTCTGCTTCGTGCTCGAGCACCTGCCGGACCCGGTGCGGGCCCTGGCCGGGCTGCGCCGGGTGCTGCGGCCGGGAGGGACCGTCACCGTCATCGAGGGTGACCACGGGTCGGCGTTCTTCCACCCGGACAGCGCCTGGGCGAGCGCCGCCGTCCGCTGCCTGGTGCGCCTGCAGGCCGCGGCCGGCGGCAACGCGCTGATCGGCCGGGAACTGCAGCCGCTGCTGACCGCGGCCGGGTACCGGGACGTGCGGGTCGCCCCGCGCACCGTCTACGCCGACCCGTCCCGTCCCGAGCTGGTCCGGGGCTTCACCCGTGACACCTTCGTGGCCATGGTCGAGGGGGTGCGGGAGGAGGCGCTCGCCGCCCGACTGGTCTCCCCGGAGGACTGGGACCGGGGTCTCGCCGACCTGCGCAGGACCGCGGGGCCCGACGGGACGTTCCACTACGTGTTCTTCAAGGGCCTCGCGGTCAACCCGGCCGACGGCGGGGCGTGCGGCGAGTAGGCCGTGGCGGAGCAGCGCGGGCAGGTGGGTGCCGCACGGGGCCTGCCGCGGCGGACGTCGGAGCTGCCCCTCGCCGGGAAACCGCTCCTGATCTCCGTCGGACGAGGTGCTCCCCTAGAGCCTGTCTGATAAGTAGCGTCGTCCGCCCGGAGGGCGGGGGTCGCGGCGTCTGGTGCGTGCGATCGCAAGGCGGAGGGTCGTCCTCGTACTGGGCGTACATGGACGATCCCGACAACGCAGCGAGCGTGCGTGCCAGGCGTCACGACCCAGGCGGGATTTATCAGACAGGCCCTAGTGTGGAACGGTGGACGACACGTTGGGAACGGCGGAACGCAGGGCGCGGATCGGAGAGGTACGCCGTCGGCTCGTGCGGGAGGGGCCGCCACGGACGCGGGACCGGGAGGCGGACTTCGAGACGGTCACGGTGCCCGAGCGCCACTGTGACCAGTTGCGCGACCTGCTGGTCTCCGAGGGCGCGCAGACCGTCGTCGAGGTCGGCCTCGCCTACGCCAGTTCGGCACTCGCCATCGGGGAGGCGCTGGTCACGGTTGACCCGCCGCGCCCCCGGCACGTCATCATCGACCCGTTCCAGGAACGCGACTGGTCCAACGTCGGCTGGGACCTGCTGCGCTCCGCGGGCCTGGACTCGATCGCCTCGCTCGTGCCCGTTCCCTCGTCGGTCGCGCTCCCGCGGCTCCTCGCTGAAGGTCTCGTCGCCGACGCGGCCTTCGTGGACGGCAGTCACCGGTTCCACGAGGTCTTCGTCGACCTCTACTTCCTGCGCAGGATCGTCCGCCCCGGCGGGCTGATCGTCGTGGACGACGCCGCGGCGCCGTCGGTGCTCACCGCTGTGCGCTACTACGAGCGGAACCTGGGGTGGACGGAGGTCCCCGACGCCTTCCCGGGCGGAACCACGGCGAGGGTGGCTGCCGACCCCCGGGCCGGATCGGTGACTCGCTGCCGGGCCATGCGCCTGCCAGACCCGTCGTTCGAGCCGCCCTTCGAGGAGTTCCGCGCGTTCTGAGCAGGTGTTCCCTCCCCGGTGCTGATGGCTGGCTGACGGCCGGCGCTACGGGGTGGCCGCGCGGCGGGACCCCGGCGCGGCACGCCGCCGCAGGGACTCCACCGCCATCCGCGCCGCCGTGCCGATCGCCGCGTCCGCCGCGGGCTGGTTCGCCGCCGTGCGCGCGGCCCGGGTGAACACCGCCACCGCGTACCGCCCGCCGTCCGGGTACTCGACGACGCCCGCCTCGTGGCGCAGTGTGGGCAGCGTTCCGGTCTTGCCCGCGACCCGCACGTCGTCGAACGGGAACCCCGACGCCAGCCGGTGCGGCCACACCTGGAGGGCCAGGGCCTCGCGGAGCTCCTGCGCACGCCCCGCGGAACAGGCCTCGTCCCGCCACAGGGCGGCCAGCAGCGAGGTCATCTCCCGCGGGGTGCTGCGACTGGTCCGCGCGGGGTCCAGCACGCGCACCCCGGCCAGCGCGCCCGGGTCGGCCGACAGGTACGTCAGGTCCCCCGCGCCGTCCTCCTCGATGAGCTCCACCAGGTCGCGGGGGGTGTGCACGGCGACGGTCCGCCGCATCCCCAGGGACCGCGTCGTCCGGTTCACCTCCTCGAGGCCGACCCGCTCGAACAGCACCTGGGCCGCGGCGTTGTCACTGACCGTCAGCGCCAACAGCAGCAGGTCGCGCAGCGACATCCGGACGGGGTCCTGCATCACCGAGAGCCCGGTGGTCCCCGGCGTCCGGCCCGCCGCGGGGACCTCCACCTGCTCGCGGGGGTCGAGCCTGCCCTCGTCCGCCAACCGCTGGACCGTCACCGCCAGGCACAGTTTGTGGACGCTCGCCGTGCACACCGGGGTGTCCGCGTCCACCGCCACGTCGTGGACCCCGTCCACCTCGGTGGCGTGCAGCCAGCCCGTCACGCCGGCGGAGGCGAAGACCTCGCGGATGCGAGCCCGTGCCCCGCCGTTCCCGCTCACCGGACGAACCCCGTCGCGGGACGGATCTGCACGGTCCGTCGTTCCCGGACCGACTCGGCCACCGGAACCATGCCCCCCTGCCTCTCCAGGACCTTCCCGACGACCTCGGCGAACAGCCGCACCGCGGGGTCGGCCCGCCGCCCCCGCAGCCACGCGGCGGACACCCGCTCCCACAGCGGCGTCCCGACGAGGGGCCGCCACACCATTCCGGCAGGGAGGTCGCGTCCGCGCGCGGCGAACGTCACCGCCTGGCCGGACAACACCATGCCGTCGACGAAGGCCGGGTCCTGACCGGAGATCACCCCGCCCGGTTCGAAGCCGTGCAACCGACACGCGTTGACGATGTCGTCGTGCAGCGCGGGACCGGACTGGCGCGGGAAGAGCACGAGTTCGCGCCCGGACAGGTCCGCCAGGTGCACCGGCCCCTCCCCGCCGGCATCCGCCGAGAGCAGCACGCCGAGCGGACGGCACAGTACCGCGCCGAGCTCCAGTCCGGCCACGTCGCACGGGTGCCGCAGCACCCCCACGTCGAGGCTCCCCGCGGCCAGTTCGGCCAGTTGCACCTCGGCTGCCACCTCCCGCAGCGCCAGCCGCACCCCCGGGGAACGCTCCCGGAACTCGCCCACCAGCGCCGCCACCACCGTGCTGCCCAGGTCCTGCGGGACGGCGGCGTGCAGCACCCCAGCCTCGCCGCTGCGCACCCGGGCCGCCACCCCGAACAGCGCGTCCGCGCGCTCGAGGACCAGCCGGGCCTCCGCGAGCAGCAGCCGACCGGCCTCGGTCAGTTCGACTCCCCGGCCACCGGCCCCGCCACGGTCGAACAGGCGCACCCCGAACTCCCGCTCAAGGCGTTGGATGCGCTGGGACAGCGACGGCTGCGCCAGTCCGAGCCGGGCCGCCGCCTGCCCGAAGTGCCGTTCGTCCGCCACCGTCGCGAAGTAGCGCAGATGTCTGACCAGGTCCATGGCCAGCCATCATAGTCATTCGACTATGGGAATGCCTTTGATAGGACTCTTGGACAGGAAGGTCATACGTCTGTTCTCGTGTACATATGCACGATCCTTCCTCGACACCGCCGTACGGCGCCGGCCCCGCCCCGCAGCGGCGCGGGGCACGGACACGTCGCCGCCGCAGACGCCCCGGCCTCGTCCTCGTGGTGGTCCTCGCCCTGCTCGCCGTGGCGGGCGTCGCCGCCTGGAGGTTCCTCGACCGCGAGACACGGGACGAACGGGCCGCCGCCGTCGACGGCTTCCTCGACGCCTGGGCCGCGGGCGACCCGCAGGCGGCGGGACGACGCACCGACAACCCGACCGACGCCACCGCGCGCCTCACCGCGCTCCGCAAGGACCTGCCGCACCGCGGCCTCACCCTCGAGCGGGGGGAGCGGACCGAAGAGGGCGACGCCTACGCCTTCCGCCTCACCTGGCGCTTCTCGGCGGCGGACACCTGGACCTACACGTCCACCGTCCCCCTCGTGCGCTCCGAAGGCCGCTGGCTCGTGCACTGGAGCCCGGCCGTGGTGCACCCCCGGCTCACCGAGGGCAGCAAGCTCGCCCAGCGCTCCGGCAAGGGGGAACGCGCCGACGTCCTGGCCGCCGACGGCAGCACGCTCGACGGGCTCGCGCCCGCCCTGGTGGGCGTGCCGGGCAGCAGCGGTCTGCAGTACCGCTACGACAAGCAACTCACCGGTCGTCCCGGCACCACCGTGGCCATCGTCGGCACCAGCACCGGTCGGACGCTGCGCACCGTGCACACCGGTCCTGACGCCCGCGAGGGCACGCCCGTGCGCACCACCCTCGACCCGGACACCCAGCGCGCCGCCGAGGCCGCCCTGGAGGGTCTCGACAAGAACGCCGCCATCGTCGCGGTGCGCCCCAGCACCGGGCACATCCTGGCCGCCGCGGACAACCCGCCCACCGGCGAGAACCGTTCCCTGCGCGGGCGCTACGCCCCCGGCTCGGACTTCAAGGTCGTCACCGCGGCCGCGCTGCTCGACGGGGGGCTCTCCGCGGACACCCCCGTGCCGTGCCCGAAGTACGAGACCGTGGACGGCCAGCGGTTCGAGAACCAGGACCTCTTCGAGCTGCCGTCCGGGTCCACCTTCAGGGACGACTTCGCCCACTCCTGCAACACCGGCATCATCGCGCTCCGCGACCGGCTCTCACCCGACTCCCTCACCACCACCGCCAAGGCCTTCGGCATCGGCTCCACCTGGGACGTGGGCGCGGTGACGTTCGACGGCTCCGTCCCGGTGGCGACCAGCGCCAACGACAAGGCCGCAGCCATGATCGGCCAGGGCCGCGTGGAGGCGAGCCCGCTCGTCATGGCGTCGGTCGCGGCCACCGTCAAGAGCGGTACCTTCCGCCAGCCCGTGCTCGTCCCGGACGCCGTCAAGAAGCGCGCCCAGGCGGAGGAGCAGCTCGCCCCGGCCGTCGCCGAGCAACTGCGCACGATGATGCGCGCCGTGGTCACCGAGGGCTCCGGCAGCGCACTGCGCGACATCAGTGGGGAACCGGGAGCGAAGACGGGAACCGCCGAGTACGGCCAGGAGACGCCGCCGCGCACCCACGCCTGGTTCATCGGCTACCGGGGCGACCTGGCGTTCGCGGTGTTCATCGAGGACGGAGGGTCGGGTGGCCGTGACGCGGGACCGGTCGCGGCGGCCTTCCTCCAGGGTCTGCCCGGCTGACGCCGCCGACCCGTCCGACCGCACGGACGGGATGACCGGCCCGGGCGTGACCACCCCCGCCCGGGCCGGAGTCGGTTCACCGCGTCTCCTTCGAGGATGCCCCGTCCTTGAGGGCGGGGAGGATTCGTAGCTCCCGCGTAGCGGGGCATGGGGCAGGGCAATCGCTGTCAGGGTGATTGGTCGTCCTCGACCGCCGGACCGAGTGCGGCCTCAAGCAGGTGGATGATCTCGGAGTTGAGCGATCGCCGGTCGGTACGGGCCGCTTCAACGAGGCGTGCGTGCAGGTCTGTTGGTAGGCGGAGAGAGATCCGCTTCTCGTTGTCCATGCTAAAATGATGCCATGGCGACACCATGGTGGGTGGCGGGAGGATGCCGGGCATGNCCGGTACACGTACCGGCTTCGTGTGTCGTCGACCGCCCGCANGGGCCTGATGGCCGAGTGGGCGCGNTGCCGGTGGGTGTGGAACGAGTGCGTGGCCNTGTCCCGCAAGGTCCACACCGCGAACCAGGGGACGGCCGAGAAGACGACGTGCGGCCCGGCCCAGCTCGACAAGATGCTGACCGAGGCCCGCAACACGAAGGCCTGGCTGCGTCAGGGCGTGTCGGTGCCGCAGCAGCAGGCCATCCGCGACTTCGCCAAGGCCCGCGCCAAGGCCATGAAGGACATCAAGGCGAAGCTGCCGGTCCGGCAGCGCGCCGGGATGCCCCGTGTCAAGCGCAAGCGTGACGCGCTGCCGACGCTGAACTACACCCGGCGCGGCTTCCGGCTCAAGGACGGCCGCCTCCACCTCGCGGGCGGCATCGCCCTGACCGTGGTGTGGTCCCGTGACCTCCCGGCTGTACCCTCCAGCGTGCGCGTCTACCAGGATTGCGTGGGGCACTGGTACGCGTCGTTCGTGGTCGCCACTCAGGCACAGCCGCTCCCCGCTACGGGACGGGTCCTCGGCGTGGACTGGGGCGTCAAGGAGACCGCCACTACCACATCCGACGCGCACGACTTGCCGCATGCCCAGCACGGGAAGAACGCCGCGCAGCGCCTCGCCCGCTATCAGCGGATGATGGCCCGCCGCCGCCCCGCCAGGGGACAGGCGGCCTCCAGGGGCTACCGGCAGGCGCAGCGGCAGACGGCGAAGGTGTACAAGAAGGTGGCCCGGCAGCGGCAGGACACCGCCCGCAAGTGGGCCAAACGCGTCGTGACCGACCACGACGCGATCGCGGTTGAGGACTTCCGCCCGAGGTTCCTCGCGAGAACCAGCATGGCCCGCAAAGCGGCGGACGCGGCGATCGGCGCCACGAAGACGGCTCTGATCGAGATGGGCCGCAAGCACGGNCGGGATGTGCGTCTNGTGCATCCCGCGCACACCACGATGGACTGCGCGTCGTGCGGAGCGAGAACCAAGCACGCACTGCCTCTTTCGGAACGTACCTACGCCTGCACCGCGTGCGCAGCCGTGTCCCCCAGGGACAAGAACTCCGCACGCGTGATGCTGGTCCGGGCTGGTCTCAACCCG